>RAYQ01000010.1 GCA_003612395.1 Parablautia intestinalis | reverse complement strand
GAACATTGACAACTGAATAACTGCCAGATATTGAATTTTCAAGGTGCATAGCTAAAACTTATGTGCGAAGTTTGAGTAATTCATATTTTAAAAAGCTGTATGGACAGGGAAATTCAGGAAATAACGGAAGATATGGAGCTGGTGGCGGATTTGGGGCTGAGCTCTCTGGATGTGATAGACGCCGTGCTGGCCTTTGAGAACGAATTTGGAATTGAAATTTCCGATGATATGATTATGGAATTAAGAACAGTGGGGGACATTGTGAGATGCCTTGAGAAAAGCAAAATAAACTGATTGAAATATTGTGTGTAATAAGCATAACACCGCCGTAAATTTCAGCCTGATAAAATGTGAAAACTTTTGTCAATATTTAATTTTTATAGCGTAACATAATGGAACGTGGTATGATATATAATCTACTTTCCTGGAGGTGACGAACATGAATATCCTTTTGTTTGGCGTATCAAATGTTGGCAAGTCCGTAACCGGCAGGCTGTTGGCCGGGCTGCTCGGCTATTCGTTTTATGATCTTGACGATGAAGTCAAAAAGGACCAGAATACCACCCTTGAAGAATTCGTTTCGACAGGAACCCTTATGAAACGTGATGCAGTACGGTGCCGTATCCTTAATCATTTGGTTTGCAGGAATGAGAATAAGGTCATTGCAGTTACGCCCCTGTCCTACATCAAAGATATCAGACATCTTTTTTCTTCCCCGGATGTGATAAACATCGAACTGACAGATTCAGCAGAAAATATTTTTGACCGGCTGGTTTTCAGCGATGAAAATGACGTTATGTACAATGATGATGATTATAAAAACTTGCACAAAGATCACTATCTTGAAGAGATCCGGGCAGACCTGGAATGGTATGGATCGGTTTATTCTGTTATAAGAAACAGATTTCATATTTCAGGGAGGACGCCTGAAGAAACCGCGGCAGAATTGATAAAACGGTTTCATCTCTGTGAAGATACGGGGGCATAGCCTGATGTAAATCATGAAAGAATCCCAACGGCTATGGATGAAAAGCCTGTGACTACTGCCCAATATACATAATTGTTGAAGGATAATTGATTATGAATAAATTATGGTCTGAATTAAATAAAACAATGCAAACGCAAATTAAAAAGAAAGATACCTATGAAGCAGGTATAGACACATTATTTGATCTGCGAAATCAGTTAATGAAAACTTTATCATCATTGAATGAGGAGCTAAGCAGAGAAGACTTTAATGCAATTCCATTTATAAACGCAGACGGTTATCATAGTAAAACAATTGCATATTCAATTTGGCATATTTTCCGTATCGAAGATATAGTTGCACACACATTGATAAGTGAAAACGAGCAAGTATTTTTTTCAGGCAATTATCAAAAACGTATCAATTCGCCTGTAATTACAACAGGAAATGAACTTGTAAAAGAACAGATTGCAGATTTTTCAAAACAACTTAACATGAAGGAACTTTATTCCTATATTTTTGAGGTAAAAGAAAGCACCGAAAAGATAATCAATAGTTTATCCTATGACCAATTGAAAAAGAAAGTGTCAGAAGAAAGAAAAGAACACTTAAAATTATTAAATGTTGTAAGTAATGATGAAAATGCAATTTGGCTTATTGATTACTGGTGCGGTAAAGATATTCGTGGGTTAATACAAATGCCATTCTCAAGACATTGGATTATGCATATAGAAGCAAGTTTGCGTATAAAAAACAAAATACATTCATAAGTGTAAATGCCGGTTTGTAGATTAATTTAAGTAATGCTTTGAGAAAAATTATATATTTTATTGATTTTATGTATTTGTGCAAAAAAGATTGACTATTTTCAGAAAAATGGTATTATACTATTAGAGGTGAGTCCTACCGCAAAGTGGACTGCTAAAAGCGTTAGCAACTCTAATGGAGTTACTACACAAATGGCTATGTGGAAACGCATAGCTATTTTTTACGAGGAGAAATATGCAGACAGATTTTAACTTATACAAGGTGGATATGAAATATATCCGTAATTTACATAATATAGATGATAAAGTGCTTTCAGTTTCACCACAGACAGGAAAAGATAACAGGGTTTTTGTTGGAATTGCTATTATTTGTGGTATTCATAAATATTGTATACCACTTTCGTCACCAAAAGAAAAGCATAAAAAAATGAAGAACTCTATGGATTTTTCAAAGATTGAAATAAATGGGAAGCTATTAGGCGTCCTAAATTTTAAACTGAATACCTATTGAAGAAGAACAATTACAGCTTGTTGATACAACCATTTTTAAGAGAGATAGGGAAAACATTAAATATTATAAGCGATTGTGTGTTCAGGAATTAGAATGGTGTCGGAAAAATAGTGAAGTAATCTGTAATAAAGCAAATGTCTTGTATAAGAAATACATCTCCAAAGAGCCATTTACAGGCAGAAACCGTTGTCTGAATTTTCCCAAATTAGAATTAGAATGTAAGAAATATAATTCAAAAATAAAGAGAGGCACAGACTGAACCTCTCTTAACAGGAATTACTACAATTCTAAAGAATCTTCCGCGTCAACCCACATCTGCACATTTCTCTCAAGGTAGAAGCGTGCATATTCAAGCGGTTCGTCTATTGCCAAAGCAGCTAACGCACATTGAGAGCAGGGAGTGGTTCGCAATCCATCTTCCGATGCATTACAGTCAATCCGCAGAAGATATCCGTTAAATGTGGTTACATATTATATTCTACATATATGAATCTCATATCTTATCTGTCCTTTCTTTACTAATTGAATTTTCGGGGAAATTTAAGAAATCATTTCAATCAGTTCATTTTGCCTAAACAGCGGGAACTCAAGAAATAAGAAATTGACTTTTCCCTGAAACTTTCCTATAATAAATAATAAAGTAAGCCATATAAGGCTGGCAGTTTAGCCATAAATTTGCATGCTGCTGGCAGAATGAGGAATTAGCATGTCCTGGAAAATGACAAATCTGCAACTGAAAAAAGGTGCTATTTTTTCCCTTCACGGGGATAGTGCGCCCATTTTCAGGGAGATTTGTTGAAAAAACGGACAGTTTACAGTCTATTCACACGTATATTTGGTGAAGCCTGTGTACAGCTTTTAGCAAATCTAATAGAATTGGTGCATTATCTCCTTAACGATTATCAAATCAAAAGTTAAGGAGATTTTATTATGTTGAATATAAAAAAGCAAATTACAAGATTATACGTATCTTCCGCGCTCTGGAATTTATCACTGACCGGAGCGTGGGTGGCGATTCTGGCGGCCAGAGGCTACAGCCTTTTAGAGATCGGCTTTGCCGAAACGGTTTTTCACATAACAAGTTTACTGTTTGAGATTCCGTCCGGCATTCTTGCAGACCTGTTTGGACGGAAAAACATGCTGATCGTAAGCACGGTCATGAAAATCATCGGAAATATTATCATGATAACTTCCTGTAATTTATTTATGGTCTGTGCAGCGCTTTCTTTTTATGCCATGAGCTATAATTTTTCCTCAGGATCAGGGGACGCCCTTGCCTACGATTCCCTCAAAATGGTCGGAAAAGAAGCTTATTATGAGAGATATGCGTCAAATGAGCTGATTATTCACCGGTTTTGCGGAGGCGTATCAACCCTGTGCGCAGGGTTTGCGCTGTTTATCGGGCATAAAGCGGCGTACGGGGCGGATGTGCTTATGTGCGCCGTGCAGATAGGGACGCTGTTACCACTGCGTGAAGTATATGCAGGTGATGGCAACAATGTAAGTGAAGGCAGCAAAGCTAACGGAAAAAATATAGCCGGCAATCTGATTGGTTCTATCGGAAAGGAATTTGTAAAATGCTTTGCAGAAAGCCTTTCTTTTATAAAAAAGGAAAGAAAAACCATGCTCCTTATGCTCTCCAACTCACTGGTGGGAGCTGTGGATATCTTATTATTATTTTTCCTGCAGGCGAAGCTGCCTAAGGCCGGCGTGCCGGACGGGGCCCTTGGCTTTGCGCTGTTTTTCATGGAAATGGGTGGTGTCCTGGGAGCCAGGATGATACTGAAATGTAAGAAGCTGCGATACAAAAATGTGTTTGCGGCCACGGCACTTTTTGTGCTTCTTGGCGTGCTTTTAGAGCACTCAGGAGTGTATATGGTCATGATGCTGGGCGGTTTCCTTGCCGCCTTCAGCGATGATGCTCTTCAGGTAAGGACGAACACGATTTTACAGGATATGTTTCCCTCGAAGCAGAGGGCAACGCTTATTTCCATTGAGTCCTTTACCTTCTCCATGATAATGATTGTGCTGTCGCCTCTTGCAGGAGTGGTTTTTTCCTGGTGGTAAAATGGAATGGCTCAGTTTTGTGTGGAAGGCCGAATCCTTTGGCCTGTGAATTCTGACAATAGATTTGATACAAAAAGGGCAATAAGCCACATGGAAAACCCAAATTGGGCTTGACAAACAGAATAACTGCATCTAAGATAAAAATAATTAAAGTAAAACAAAGGCAATGATAAAGAGGAGTACGCATTTCCTGCCTGTCAGAGAAGAAACCCCGTGGGACGGCTGTGATTTGTTCTGCGGTGCTGGGAGGTTTCAAGGAAAGGGATGCGGAAGGTAGCTTTGGAGCCGGAGAGCCGAACCTGTTTGGATATATTTGCCGCGCCAGGCGTATGGAAGCCGGGACGGCAGGATACAAGTAAGCTCTCACGTATTTATCCACGTTACAGGATAGGGCTTTTGGAAAGAACAACAGCGGCTTGGCTAACTTAGCGCGGGGCTGCAGTTTGTGAATGCCAGCAGCCGCAGAGTGATAAACAAAGGTGGTACCGTGTAGTCTCTTAGAGAGAATGCGCCCTTTACAGGCAGAAGCTGTCTGTAAGGGGCTTTTTTTAACATAAGGATGGCTGGCGAAGCCTGACATCCGTTGTTATGCACAGGGGCGTATAAGGAAACAGACAGGAATGCCGCAGCATAGTAAAAGAATTTGTGCCGAAGCGTCACAAATTCCATGATGGCAGAGCGAAATCTGAAATTTCGTCCGCCTTCTTTGCGTAAACGCTTCGGAATGGAGGAAAATATGAACAGAGAATTGACAAAGACCTACGACCCTAAAGGAATTGAGGACAGAATTTATCAGAAATGGATGGACAAAAAATATTTTCACGCGCAGGTGGATCATTCCAAGACTCCCTTTACCATTGTGATTCCGCCGCCAAATATCACCGGGCAGCTGCACATGGGACATGCGCTTGACAACACCATGCAGGATATTTTAATCCGGTTTAAGAGAATGCAGGGTTACAATGCGCTCTGGCAGCCGGGCACGGACCATGCCAGTATTGCAACGGAGGTAAAGATTATCGAAAAGCTGAAGGAAGAAGGGATAAGCAAGGAAGACCTTGGACGGGAGGGTTTTCTTAAGCGTGCCTGGGACTGGAAAAGAGAGTACGGCGGACGCATTATCAGCCAGCTGAAAAAAATGGGGTCCTCCTGTGATTGGGACAGAGAGCGATTTACCATGGATGAAGGATGTAATAAAGCGGTGACCGAGGTCTTTTGCAGGATGCATGAAAAAGGCTGGATTTATAAAGGCAGCCGGATTATCAACTGGTGTCCTGTCTGCAACACGTCCATTTCCGATGCTGAGGTGGAGTATACAGAGCAGGCGGGCCACTTCTGGCATATTAAGTATCCGCTGATTGAGGAGGATGGCACCGTAAGCACTACAAGGTTTGTGGAATTTGCAACCACCAGACCGGAAACCATGTTGGGGGATACTGCGGTGGCGGTTAACCCGGCTGATGACAGGTATAAGGATATTATAGGGAAGAAGCTGATGCTTCCTATTATCAACAGGGAAATCCCTGTGGTTGCAGATTCTTATGTGGATATGGAATTTGGAACCGGCGTGGTAAAAATTACCCCTGCCCACGACCCCAATGACTTTGAGGTTGGAAAGCGCCACAACCTTCCGGAAGTAAATATATTAAATGATGATGCAACCATCAATGAAATGGGCGGAAAGTTCTGCGGCATGGACCGTTATGAGGCCAGGGATGCCATCGTGAAGGAATTAGATGAGATGGGGCTTTTGGTTAAGATTGAGGACTATTCCCATAATGTAGGAACCCACGATCGCTGTAAGACCACCATTGAGCCTATGATTAAGCAGCAGTGGTTTGTAAAGATGAGCGAGCTGATTAAACCGGCAGTAGAGGCGGTCAAAAGCGGTGATATTCAGCTGATTCCAAAGCGTATGGAAAAGACCTATTTTAACTGGACAGACAATATCCGTGACTGGTGCATCTCCAGACAGCTCTGGTGGGGGCACAGGATTCCGGCCTATTACTGTGATAAGTGTGGTGAAATAGTGGTAAGCGGCGGGATGCCGGAAAAGTGTCCAAAGTGTGGATGCGAACATTTTACCCAGGACCCGGATACCTTAGATACATGGTTTTCTTCCGCTCTGTGGCCTTTTTCAACGCTGGGATGGCCAGAGGAGACGGAGGATCTTAAGTATTTTTATCCTACGGACGTGCTGGTAACGGGCTATGACATTATCTTTTTCTGGGTAATCCGCATGATTTTTTCAGGTTTTGAGAATATGGGAGAAAAGCCTTTTAAGACAGTACTGTTTCATGGTCTTATCCGGGATTCCCAGGGCCGGAAGATGAGCAAGTCTCTTGGTAACGGTATTGATCCATTGGAAATTATTGATAAGTACGGCGCAGATGCCCTGCGTCTTACCCTGATTACCGGAAATGCGCCGGGCAACGATATGCGTTTTTATTATGAAAAAGTGGAGGCCAACAGAAATTTTGCCAACAAGATCTGGAATGCATCCCGATTTATCATGATGAATATGCCCGGGGAGGGAATAGACAGCAAGGCGCCGGAGCTTGAGCCGGCTGACAAGTGGATTCTTTCAAAGCTGAACACCCTGATTCAGGAAGTTACCAGCAATATGGAAAGCTTTGAGCTTGGGATTGCCGTTTCAAAGGTGTATGATTTTATCTGGGACGAATTCTGTGACTGGTATATTGAAATGGTGAAATCCCGTCTTTACGGGACGGATGAGGGAACAAAGAAAGCGGCTCTTTGGACATTAAAGACAGTTTTGATTGACGCTTTAAAGCTTTTACACCCTTATATGCCTTTTATTACGGAGGAAATTTTCTGTACCTTACAGTGTGAGGAGGAGTCCATTATGGTTTCTCGCTGGCCAAAGTATAAGGAAGAATGGCGCTTTGATCAGGAAGAAAAAGACATTGAGATGATCAAAGAGGCGGTAAGGGGCATTCGGAACGTGCGAACGGAGATGAATGTGGCGCCCGGCCGGAAGGCACAGGTGTTTGTGGTAAGCGAAAACGCGGACGCCCTGAGGGCATTTTCGGAAGGAAAGCTGTACTTTGCATCTCTTGCCGGAGCTTCGGAGGTAACCATTCAAAAGGATAAGGCAGGCATTGGGGAGGATGTGGTGTCGGTGGTGATTTCAGCCGCAGCCCTGTATATTCCTTTTGCAGAATTGGTTGACATAAAACAGGAAATGGAGCGTTTACAGAAAGAGGAGAAGCATCTTACAGGAGAGCTTGCCCGTGTAAATGGCATGCTGAACAATGAAAAATTCATGTCAAAGGCGCCTGAAACCAAGATAGCGGAAGAACGGGCGAAGCTGGATAAATATACCAGCATGATGGAGCAGGTAAGAGAAAGACTCACCCAGCTTTTAAAGCAGGCATAGAATAATAAGGCTGTGATAAATCAATTCGTAAAATCATATTGTAAATAGAGCAGTATCTTGCTATAATGAGCGTGAATTAAAATACCTGAACGTCTAAAGAAAGGAAGGTGTAAACGAATGAGAAAAAGAAGATGGGTTACCGCATTTTTGTTATCTGCATTGCTGTGGAACAGCTACACTGGGCAGGTCTGTGCATACATGGGTGGGCTTGGGAATACTGCTGTTTCCTATGCGGCAGCGCTTCCTACAGCTTCTGGCACCCAGGTAGCGAAAAATGATAATGCGGTGATTGATTATTCAAACACGGCGGATGGGTATATAATGGTGGATTATACCGCTTCCACGAGCAAACGTTTGAAGGTACAGGTAACCGGTCCAAAGACCACTTATACTTATGATCTGCCGGCAGGAGTGTGGACTACTTTTCCATTGTCAGATGGAAACGGTGGATACAAGGTAACGGTTTTTGAAAATGTGGAAGGCTCAAAATATGCCACTATGCTTTCCGGTTCTTTCCAGGTTGCGTTAAGCAGTGAATTTGCGCCTTTTCTGCGTCCGAATCAATACGTGGATTATGCCAATGCGCCTGCTACCGTGGCGAAAGCAGCGGAGCTGATAGGAGGGGAAAGCGACATTCTTAAGAAGATTGTTAATGTTTACGATTATGTGACAGGAAATCTTACTTACGATACAAAAAAAGCTTCCACAGTCCGAAGCGGTTATCTCCCTGCACTGGACAGTGTACTTTCTTCCAAAAAAGGGATCTGTTTTGACTATGCTGCCCTTATGACAGGCATGCTTCGCAGTCAGGGTATTCCCTGTAAGCTGGTAGTTGGTTATGCAGGAACAGCGTACCATGCCTGGATCAGCGTGTGGACAGAAGAAGCCGGATGGCTGAATGACGTGATTTACTTTGACGGAACCACCTGGCACCGGATGGATCCTACCTTTGCGTCAGCAAGCGGAGGAAGTGCGGAGATTATGAAGTATATCGGGGACGGAAGCAATTATACGGTTAAATATTTGTATTAAAATATAAATATTTTACGGGCTCCCATAAGCCGGGCCGGCAAAAGGCGGCGCTGGAAATGGGTAAGGTCAGGAAAAACTTCCAAACTATTTATGAAAGCAGTATCGCAAACGTAGCTTGCGATATAGGACAATAGGATTTGCTGCCTATTGTATGCAGGAGGTATAAAAATGAAAAAAATGATTTCACATGAGGGAATATCTTCCCTGTGTCTGGAGCTGTCTTTGCTGCTTCAGGCAGGCGTAGGAGCGGGTGATGCGCTTGCCCTTCTTTTAGAGGACAGCGATCCGGAGTATAAGGAGCTGTTGGAGGCCATGGCGGATGAGGTTGACCAGGGAGCTCCTCTTTCAAAGGCTTTTAAGAGCACCGGCAGATTCCCGGTTTATGTTTCCGGACTTTTGGAAGTAGGGGAGCAGGCAGGCCGCAGTGTGGAAGCGCTCAGCGCTCTTTCACGGTATTATGAGTACAGAGTGCGTCTGGACCGGCGTATCCGCAGTTCCCTTTTATATCCGGCAGTTATGCTGCTTTTGATGCTGCTGGTGATAGGGGTGCTTCTGGTAAAAGTATTGCCAATTTTTGATGATGTATACAGATCACTGGGAGGAAGGCTCTCAGGTGTTGCAGGCGGACTTCTCGCTTTAGGCCGCTGGCTGGATAAGATTATGCCGGTACTGTGGGTGCTTATGGCACTGGTAGTGGCATTTTGCGGAGCTCTTGCAATTTCAGAGAATTTCCGCGAAAAGCTGATGGGAACGTGGCGTAAAGCGCATGGGGATAAGGGACTTTCCAGAAAAATGAATACGGCCCGCATGGCCCAGGCGCTTTCCATGGGCATGACAAGCGGACTGCCTACGGAGGAAGCTGTTTCTCTGGCGGCAAGACTGATGGAGGATGTTCCGGATGCGGTGAACCGTTGCACTGACTGCAGAAAGCGGATTGAGCAGGGGGAAAAATTAGGCAGTGCTTTAAAGGCAAGCGGATTATTACCGGGAGCTTCCTGCCGGTTGCTGGAGCTTGGATTTAAGAGCGGAGCCGGGGACACTGCTATGGAAAAGATAGCAAGAGACATGTCAGAGGACAGTGAGGCGGCTCTGGAAGATGCCGTAGGCCGTGTGGAGCCTGCGCTGGTATTGGTATGTTCCGTACTGGTAGGTCTGATTTTGCTGTCTGTAATGCTGCCCCTTATGCATATCATGGCGACAATAGGCTAGTGGATTTTGCCTGACGCCCAGGTTTGCGGGTTGTTGGAAGCATGGAGGATAGTGTGAAAAATAAATTTTTCACAAACGAACTTGTTCGTTTTGCAATTATTGTGTCTGCGCAATACATACTGTGTATGTATGAAAGTTTGCAGGCTATGGAAAGGGTATGATTATTAATATGAAAAAAAGTAGAACAACAATAGGAAGTCTTCTTCGTGCGCTTCTCCTGCCCTGCATTGTGATAGCTGTCCTGCTTTTTTTTGCAGCGGCGTTAAACAGTTTGGAGGCAGGAAGGGAGTCGGAGGAGATGGCACAGCTTGAAGATGTTCTGCGCAGAAGCTGCGTGGCCTGCTATGCCGCGGAGGGGACTTATCCTTCGGACCTGGAATATTTGAAGGAACATTATGGCGTTCATGTGGATGAAGAAAAATATACGGTTTATTATAACCTCTTTGCCCAGAACTTAATGCCGGATATTACAGTACTGGAGAACAAAGTACAAAAATAAAACCTGAATAGCAGCTCTGCGCAGGCTCTGCGCTGAGCGTGACAGCGTTTGATAGCAGTACTGCAGGTAAAGCCTGCGGTATGCGGAGGTATGACCATGAAAAGAAGAACAATGGAATATCATATAGACGGGTTAATAGCTCTTTTGCTGTTTGGCGTTTTTGCGGCCTGCCTGATGGCAGTGCTGTTTACGGGCGCTAATGCCTACCGGCGGCTTACTTTTCGAAACAATATGTTTTATGAGAACCGCACATGTGCGCAGTATATGACTGTTAAGGTGCGGCAGATGAATGACCCACGGGCAGTAGAGATAGAAAGCTTTGGCGAAGGAGATGCATTGGTATTCCCTGAGGGGGAATATGTTACCCGCGTTTACTATTATGACGGATATCTTATGGAGTTATATTCTGAAAAAAATTCCGCATTAGGTCCGGAGGCCGGCGAAAAGGTAATGGAGGCTGGCGGGCTTAAGCTCTCCCTTGAGGATGGAATGCTGCTTATTACCATTACGGACAGGGAAGGCACAGGGGAGGATCTGATGCTGTCTTTGTATGACGAAGGGGAGGTGGCTGCATGAGAAGCAAAGCGCCCTTGGCGTTGATGGAGCAGATGGTGATGCTGCTGGTGTTCGCCCTGGCATCCGCCCTTTGTCTTCAGGCATTTGTAAAGTCGGATGCCATATCTTTAAAAAATGGAAACAGAAGTAAAGCGGCTTTAGCGGCCCAGAATACGGCGGAGGCTATTCAGCACTGCGGAGGAGATTTGGAACATGCTTTAGCTGGTGCAGGTGAATTACTGGGAGTGGTTCCGAAGGAGGGAAAACTCAGGATTGCCTATGATGAGGACTGGAACATGACGGAAGGAGAAGGTGCGTTTTATCTGGAAGCCATGGGTGTATCCACGGACACACCCGGTCTTAAGAAGGCATCGGTGCAGGTGTTTGAAAATGATGCTGTACAGGGCAGTCAGGAGGCAGCAGCACTGTTTGCCATAGAAGTGGCATGGATTGAGGAGGATGCAGATGAATAATAAAAGAAGATTTTTCCCACCGGCAACGGGAGGCATTTCTTTGCTTGTATCTTTTGCTGTCCTTTGTCTGACAGTGTTTGCGTTGCTCAGCCTTGCCACAGTTCAGGCAAACGGTCGTCTGATGGATGCATCCGTTCAGGCGGTGGCGGATTATTATGCGGCAGATTGTGAGGCAATGGATATACTGGCCTTGCTGCGCAGCGGAACCGTGCCGGAGGGCGTTGAGACGGCGGGAGATGTGTATTTCTACAGCTGTCCAATCTCCGGAACGCAGGATTTGATGGTTGAAGTTCGCCTTCAGGGAGCAGATTATACAATTTTAAGGTGGCAGGCGGTTTCCAATCAGGATGTTACTTTGGAGGATGGCCTGAATGTGTGGGACGGCGGCCTGGATTTTTAAGGAGCGCTTTCCTGTCCTGAAAAAAGAGGTTAACAATTCCCGGCGCAGCCTGCCGGGCCTGTGACTTTGACCCTTATGCCGGGTCTGAATTTGGTCAGGGAATATATTTGAAAAAGTGGTTGGAGGTTATAAATGGCTGAATTAGAAGATTATTTAAAGCGAGCGGTGGATGACGGGGCATCCGATTTGTTTATTGTGGCCGGAGGCCGGGTCATGGAAAAAGTGGATAATGTCATGTATCCAATCAGTGAAAACAATATGATGCCTCAGGAGACAGAGCGGCTTATCACGGAGCTTTATGTGCGGGCAAAACGTCCTATAGAAGGTTTTTTACAGAGCGGGGATGACGACTTTTCCATTTCTCTGCCCGGACTTGCCAGATTCAGGGTAAACGCCTACCGTCAGAGAGGTTCTATGGCAGTAGTGATTCGTGTGGTAGTGTTTGAAATTCCGGATTTCAGGCAATTAAATATTCCGGATCAGGTTATGGAACTGGCAGATGTATCTCATGGAATGGTGCTGGTTACCGGTACGGCAGGCAGCGGAAAATCTACTACCCAGGCATGTATCATCGACAGAATTAACCGTACCAGAGGATGCCACATTATCACATTGGAGGACCCCATTGAATTTCTTCACAGAGATCAGAAAAGTATTGTCAGCCAGAGGGAAGTTGCTATTGACTCGGCGAACTATCTGACAGCGCTGCGCGCCTGTTTAAGACAGGCTCCTGATGTGATTTTGCTGGGAGAGATGCGCGATCATGAAACGATCCGTACAGCTCTTACGGCATCTGAGACAGGGCATCTTCTGATTGCTACACTGCACACAAAGGGTGCGGTAAATACTATTGATCGTATTGTAGATACATTCCCGGCAGGACAACAGGCGCAGGTTCGCGTTCAGCTGAGTATGGTACTACATACCGTAGTGTCCCAGCAGCTTTTACCCGGTATTGATGGAGATTTGGTACCGGCCTACGAGATTATGCATATGAACAATGCTATCCGCAGCCTGATCCGTGAAAACAAGAGTCATCAGATCGACAATGCGATTACGGCAGGCGGAGGAGAAGGAATGATTTCAATGGACCAGTCAATCCTTGGATTATATCAGCAGGGAAAGATTTCCAGGGAGATCGCCTTAAGATTTTCGGAGCATCCTGAGCAGATTGCCAGACGCTTAGGCGCTTAATTGCAGGATTATGTGCAACCCGGGAATACTTTTAAATTAGAATTATTTTAAATAAGAAAAAAATTTTTTGAAATACATATTATATCAAATCAGCTATGATAAGGGCCGCCTGTTTTTGCAGGCGGCTTTTTTTACAATAAGACGACTCGCGAAGCGTGTCGTCGTTTGTTATAATAAGCCGATTCGCGAATCGTGACAGCGTTTGTTAAAATAAAGATGGCCGACAGAGCGTACTGTCCGTTTCCTGAAGAAAAAAGCTGCAGTACATTTGCAACAAAACAGTGTCCGGGGATATCTAATAAGTGCAATTGCAAAAAAATATAAAGGAAGAGAAAAGCTTGAAGTTCCTTTTAACTATTTACGAGTGCGGAGGTATAGCAATGGAAGATACATTGGTGAAAAAGGCGCAGAAAGGTGATCCGGACAGCTTTGTGCGCCTGATGGAATTAAATAAAAATTCCATGCAAAGAATTGCGTATGGATTTTTTCATGAGGAAGAAGATGTGGCGGATGTGATACAGGATACTGTGCTCTTAGCTTTTGAACATATCAGAGAAGTTAGAAAAACGGAATATTTTAAATCCTGGCTGATGCGGATTTTGATTAACAACTGCAGACGGCTATACAATAGCCAGAAAAGAGTCCAGCCACAGGAATTGACGGGAAAAGAAGAAGGAAAAAGAGATTTTTATCCATCGGACAATGATTTTTTCAGGATGCTGTCTGTCTTGCCATCAGACAGCAGGGTGATTTTTCAATTGTTTTACGGGGAACAGTTTACCACAAAGGAGATCAGCAGGCTTTTACAGATGAATGAGAGCACAATCCGCAGTAAGCTGCACCGTGGGAAGGATCAGTTGCGCAGCAGTTGGGAAATGGAGGTGTAAATTAATGAAAAAATTAGATGGTGATGTACAATTAAATAAGGAACTGCATAGAATCTGCAATTTGGACCTGCCGGAATCAGAATTGCTCAGGGGGAAATTAAATACGGCTTATAGGCAGATTTACGAAAAGGCAGAAATAGAAAGGAAAGCGGGGGAAAGGAAAAAAATGAAGACAAACAGATTTTCGATTATTAAACCGGCGGCAATAGCGGCAGGACTTATGATCATAGTTTTAGGCGGGGTTGGAGTGGCCAATCCGGCTTTGGCGGCGGAGATTCCAATTATAGGAAAGATTTTTGCATATCTGGAGGAAAAGGTTTCTTACCCCGGGAATTACAGTGAGAATGCATTTACGGTGGGAATCCAGGACCAGGAAAACGTTTCGGAGACTTATGAGGGAGCAGAAAATAATTCGGAAACAGGAAATGATGTGCGGGAGAACGGATTTGTCCAGAGCAAAAACGGGATTACCGTTGCCGTTACAGAGTTCAGCCGCGATAACGGTAAACTCTATATGGCGCTTCGCATTACCAATGAAGAAGGATTTCCGGAAGATTTCATGGAGAAGAGGCCGGAGGGGCAGCTAAGCCATTTGCAATGTAATAGCAGCGCAGTTGTGCACTGGGATGGGAAGGAAGATGCATCATATAGCGAAGGAGAGGGAAACATTCCGCTTTATGATATTGAAGGGGAATTTCAGGATGAGCATACCTTTGTGGGGATTGCCATGGCGGAATTTGACGATCTTGCAGGGAGCACCGGAATTGATTTTACTTTCCATAGCTTTTATGGATTTTTGACCAGCACCCACGAAGTCATGGGGCATGTGGCAGGCGAAGCGGAAACTTTTATGATACCCGAACATGACATGAAGATCTATGAGGGATCATGGAGTTTTAACTTTGCTTTGGATGCAGAAAGCGCTGACCAGACGGAAGAAATTATTGTAGATCAGAAAAACGGGGAAGGATTTGGAATTTCTAAGGTTGTAAGGTCTGCCTATGAGATTACGGCCGAACCTGTTTTCCCGGAAGGAGTAAATAAGGCGGACTATATCGTATCCATTCTGGATATTGATGGAAAGCCTTTGGAAAGCCATGGAGGCACGGTGGAGCAGTATGCAACCTACGGGCGCAATACGGATACTGTGACCATCTGCCTGATGAAATTTGAAACATGGTTGGAGTATAAAGGAGAAAATGCAGACAAACAGACGGAGAATGCGGTATTTTCAGTTCGTGTGGATTTAAAATAAGAGATAAGAAGCTGCCCAACTGTTGTAAACATAAGGATGGCTGGATTTGCCAGCCATCTGTTGTTTGTTTACATTTTGATGCTTTTTTTGCATGTTTTATGTGATAAAATGGGTGTTAAATGGGGGAGATATATTTTGAAAACAAACGATTTTATCAAGGCAACGGCAAAAATACTGGTCATAGAGGACGATGCTTCCATATCGGAGCTGATTTGCATGAATCTTGAGGCGGCAGGGTATAAAACCACAGCCATTATGGATGGAGATGCTGCGGAAGCATTTTTAAGACAGACAGGCCGGGAAGAAATTGCCCTGGCCCTGGTGGATGTGATGCTGCCGGGAAAAGATGGATTTTCGCTTATGGAAGATTTGCAGAAGGCGGAAATTCCGGTTATTTATCTGACAGCAAAGGACGATGTGATTTCCAAGGTGCACGGGCTAAAGGCGGGAGCGGAGGATTATATTGTCAAGCCCTTTGAGGTGTTAGAGCTTTTGGTCCGAATGGAAAAGGTGCTTAAGAGAACCGGACGGGCCAGAACCAGAATACAGGTCAGGGATGTTATCATTGACCTGAAAGAACATAGTGTGACCAAGGGCGGTGAAAAGGTATCCTTAAAACCGATGGAATACGAACTTCTGGTAACTTTGGCAAGCAGCAAAAATGTGGCTTTTTCCAGGGAAGAGCTGTTAAACCGGATTTGGGGATGCGATTATATGGGGGAGACAAGGACGGTGGATGTGCATATCGGCCAGCTTCGGAAAAAGCTGGATTTTTATGATGTAATCCGCACCATTTCCAAGACAGGGTACCGACTGGAGGATTTGGATTAGTTGTGCCTTCTCCATGCCGGGGCTGCGCAGGAAACAGTTAGGGACACAGGTTTATGAAAAAGGCTTGCAGGGAGGAACTCTATGAAGCTGTGGAAAAAGCTATCTGTAGTAACAGTAACCATATTGTCGGCGGCAACGCTGGTGTCGGGAGCTGCGGTTATCTGCCGGTCCATGGAATACAACCAGAAAAAAACAGCAGAAAGCGGTGAGCAGCAGCTCAAATCAACTGCCTATGCGGTTTCAAAAGATTTGGAAAATGGTATTTTGCAGGGCTACAGCGGGGTTACAAAGAATTCATATATTCATTTTGTTATGAGAAAATATGATGCTTCAAAGTTTATTTTGATTGAAAATAACCGTGTGGTCTGCAACATGACACCCTTTGAGCTGGTAAATCCGGAGGATGAGAGATGGAGTGGAACAGAGGTTAACAGCCTTATCCAAAACAGGGGAGGGCAGTATATTTTGATTTCGGGTAAAAAGGTGCCTTCGGCCGGGAATGTGGAATATAAACTGGTGCTTGTGCAGGATATATCGGAGCTTTATGGGGATATCCGCAAGCAGGTTTATTTCAGTCTGATATTTGTTTTGAGCGCATCTTTGGTTTCTGTTTTTTTCATCTTTTTACTGACAAAAAGAATACTCCGTCCCCTTCAGGAATTGCAGAAAGCGGCGAAGGAAATCAGCGGGGGAAACCTGAAAAGAAGGGCCGATGTGCATACAAGAGATGAAATCGGCGCGATGGCCGGGGCCTTTAACAGCATGGCGGACCGCATTGAGGATCAGGTTACGGAGTTGTCCCAGGTATCGGAGAAACGAAGACAGATGTTAGGAAGTCTGACCCATGAATTAAAGACCCCCATGACATCTATTATCGGCTACTCGGATACACTTCTCAATGTAAATTTAAAAAAGGAACAGCAGGAGAGGGCTCTGTGGCATATTTACAAGGAATGCAGGCGGTTAGAGCGGCTTAGCAGTAAGCTGATGAGCCTGATGGGCTTATATGACAATGACAGCATCTGCATGGAGGAGGTATCTATGCAGGAATTATTTGAACAGGTGGTCAGCCTGGAAGAATATCATTTAAAAGAAAAGAAAATCAGACTGGAGTATTCCTGCAGCATGGGAACCAGGAGGATTGACAGGGATTTGTTTGAAAGTCTGCTGATTAATTTGATTGACAATGCAATAAAGGCCAGTGAAGAAGGAGCGGTTATTTCCCTCATGGGACAGGATAATGTTATCACGGTAAGAGATCAGGGCTGTGGTATTCCGGCAGACGAGATTAAGCGGGTGACGGAGGCTTTTTACATGGTGGACAAGGCCAGAAGCCGGAAGGCCGGAGGGTGCGGCCTTGGGCTTGCTCTTTGCAGCATGATTGCACAGCTTCATGGAGCGGATCTTTTAATAGAAAGCGAAGTGGGAAAAGGTACAAGCGTTACAATTGCACTTTAAGATTTGATGTACAAATAAGGAGCGCATATGAAATGTGTACCTCATAAGAACAGGATGTTTGCAAAACGTTTACAATTTATTGTATACCTTTTACAGACAGAAGAGATATACTTTCAATCCGAACAGGTAATTATGAAATGTTGTTATTCTTTTTCAGCTGTCAGCAGGAAATCATGTTTCCGACTGACCTTTGGCAGGTAACGACAAAATATAATTTCATGAAAATTTCAGGTGGAAAAGGAGAGGATGAAAGTGAGAACAAAAGTGAAGGCAAAAGTAAGAACGAGGAAAATAGCAGTAATTATCATTGGGATCATGGTCGCTGTGCTGGCCTCAGGATGTAATGACAGTATGCAGACAGATGAAGAAATTGTCGTGCCCAGACAGGAGGAAGAAGGGCAGGGAGCGGAAGCATCAGGCGGGCAGGAAAGCAGACCGGATGCCCGGAACGCGGATGCGCAGGACATTGCAAAACAGGTTCAGGCTCCGGAAAGCTATGAATGGGAAGGAAATAACGAAAATATCAGCGTTAAGGTAAATGCGCCTGTTATGGTTCCTGAGGGGGAGGGCTTTAAAACTTATCGGGTTACTGCCAGAACTTATACTCAGGAGGATTATGACCAGGTAAGTCAGATTTTGCTTAAAGGGGCATCCCTTTGGGAGAGGGATCATGAGCAGATGGAAAATTCCCATGGATTTACAAGAAAGGAAATTGAGGAAAGGATTGAACGGTTTGAAACTAATAAGGCAGCAGGTGGCAAGTATGAGGACATGGGAAAGGAGAAAACCTATGATGAGATGATTGAAGAATGGGCGGCATTGATAGAAGACGCGCCCGAGGAGCCTGTCATAAAAGAAGTTCCGGCAGTTATCTCGTATACGGAGGGAGAAGATTATTATGAGGAAAATTTACTGACAGCCTATGCCACAGTGGAAGGACAGGATTATTTTGTTTCAGTTGATAATAATTTAAAAGAAGACTGGCGCTGGGTTACCTTTGAGATAACTGCAGACAGGGGAAATGCAAGCTTTATGCCCCTGGGAGAGGGAGAAGAGGCTTTCGTGGAAGCAGATAAATTTCCTGCCGATGAGCTGAAGGAAGAAGCGGAAAAGATGATAGCTGATATGGGGTTTACGGAATTTACAGCAGCGGGAGAGGAATATTTTCGGACCTACTCATGGAATGAGGAGACGGATGCCCTGTCAGAGGATAACCGGGACGGTTATGGAATCCATTTTACGAGAATGCTGGACGGGATACCTGTGACCTATACATACAGCAATGGAACCTCTATAGAGGACGGCGCCATCAGCTCATGGCCTTATGAAACCCTTGATGTTATTTATGATGGGGAAGGAATTGCAAATTTTAAGTGGATAAATCCTTACAATATAGAAAAAATGTCTGATGAAACGGTGTTTCTGATCCCTTTTTCCGATATCCAAAGTATTTTTGAGGAAATGATTTTAAAAAAATACGGCGATTTTTTTGAAAATTCCGATGCGGAGGTTTCCTTTGAGATCAATGAGGTGCGTCTGGGATATATGCGGGTTATGGAGAAGGGGAACGTTATGGAGGGTACGATGATACCGGTCTGGGACTTTTTTGGAAGCGAAAACATTGTCTATAAGGATGGCAGTGAAAGCTATACCTATGGCGGATCCTATGCCAGCTGGCTTACCATAAACGCTTTGGATGGAACGGTCATTGACAGGGATTTGGGTTATTGAGAAAAATACGGAAACAAATGATAAACAGGGATTTCAAAACGGAGGAAAAAAATGGGGGATAAGCGGGCAATATGTATTTTGGCATCAAACAAAAAGGAGGATCAGGGTAAAAGTATTTCTTACTATATTTGTAAAAAGATCTTTGGTGCATTAGACAGAAAGGGAATTTCCTGTGAATTACTAAATCTGCGGAATTATGTGCTTTCTCCCTGCACCGGCTGCGGAGCGTGCCGCGTGGAAGACGGATGTGGAAAGGATAATGAGTTTAACCGGATATATGAGAAGCTAAGCTCTGCAGACTATCTCTTTTTTGTGTCGCCCCAGAGTATAACTATACCGGCAAAGCTGTGTATACTGTTTGAAAAAATGGAGCAGGTTTCCTCCCGGCAAAGGGGTGATGACTATAATAGTCAGTCAGAACTTCACGGAAAGCTGGCAGGTATTATTTCATATGACAAGGGAGATAACTGGTCTCGCGGGGATTGCAAAATAATGGTTCATGACACGATCAGCATTGTACTGGCGGCCCTGGGGTTAAAGGTAATCCCTTACAATTCGGAGTGGAACACAGGTATCTTTCTTACCGTACGAAATATACCTGCAGGAAATGAAACTCTTTTGGTCAAGGAGCATGACTGGAAAATAATGGAGGAGACAGTCAGAAGGTATGTGGAAGTTATCGTTCAGACTTCTAAGTCCCTGCATGCAATCTGTTAAATAAAAATATATTTATTACGGTCACCATTTCAACCTGTGAAACGTGTATATAACAGAGAGCAGGAAAACTGCACTCTTAATCCAATAAGCCGGCCCGCGCAGCGTGCTGGCCGTTGCTTTTTCAGAATGCGCATATCTGATGGAAAGAAAAATGATTGGCGGTACCGCAGGCTTTTTGCTGCCTGGAATTTACAGGTTGAGAAGGGAGTATGGTTAATAAAATGAACCACAAAAAAGAAGAACAAATGAAAGAGGTGATTCAAACTTATGGTGATCTGCTTTATCGCACAGGCTATGTACTTCTTGGCAATCCCCACGATGTTCAGGACATTTTGCAGGAAGTGTTTATTAAGTACATGGAAAAGGCGCCCTCTTTTCGCGACAGGGAGCACGAAAAAGCGTGGCTTTTGAGAGTTACGGTCAATACCTGTAAGGACTGCCTGCGCTTTCAAAAAAGGCATACCTGTAGTAATCTGGAAGAACTGGAAAATATGTGTGCCGTGCCAACGGATACAAATCTGTTAAAGGATGTTCTTGCCCTTCCCCTTAAATACAAAACCGTTTTGCTTTTGCATTATGTGGAGGGTTATCAGATTGGAGAGATTGCCCGTATCACCGGACTTTCGGAAAATGCGGTAAAAAAACGGCTGCAGCGGGGCCGCGAGGCATTAAGGAGACAATTGGCAGATGACACATGAAATTTGACAGCCGGGAATGAGAATTTATCATTTTCAAAAGGAAGGAGAATAACTATGCCGGAAAAAGAATTGACCAGACAGGTTAAAAATATAACCATGCCACCCCGAATGAGGGATGAATTATTAACAAACTGTACCCGACCAAGACCAGCCCGCAGCACTCTGCTCATGCGCTCAAGGTTAGCCGCAGCGGCTATTGCCATTGCCCTGCTGGCCGGTGTAAGCACCACATCCTATGCCGCATACAATCTCTATCAGGTTAAAAATGTGGATGTATTTTTTGAAGCAGATATCTCTGATAAGCAGCTTACCACTATCGGAGAGAAATTAGACGCCATGGACGGCATCTATTCTGTGCGCTATGTATGCGCAGATGAGGCGTGGCATACTTTTAAACAGGAATATCTGGATGAAAGCTTTGCTGCACAGTTTACGGAAAATCCGCTGAAGGATTCCGCCAGCTACCGTGTCACCATAAGACTGGATGCTGATACGGATGATGTGCGCGACCGAATCAGTCAATTAGAAGGCGTGCGAAAAGTATCAAATCTTTATGAGTCAAGAGGACTGCAAAACAGTCAGTAACTATTGTAGAACAGTTTAGTCATCAATGTCACTGTTAACTAAATGGTACTGATTTGGCCATCCTCTGATAAATGTGCAATTATGCCCGTATAAAGGAGCACATCTGTCAGAGGATGAGCCGGAGCGTGCTTGAAAATTTGTTTCTTCTATGCTGTATGTCACAGTTTGTGAGAATGAATTTTCAAACACGCTCTAAGTATTGCTGTAAATATATGCTTTAGCTTTATCCGTATGGTAAGCATTAAATTACATATTGATCGGCTTTTTCCATCTGCCACTCCACCATATCCGCTAAGGTAATGTGGTCCACCACACTATTAACCGCCTCATTGATCTGCTCCCATATCCGGACTGTTACGCACCCCTGCCTGCGCTCACACTCCATTCCGTCCTTTTCCACACAGCTTACCGGAGCCAAATCCCCTTCCGTAAGCCTTAAAATTCTGCCTACCGTGTATTCTCCGGGCGCCTTTGTCAACATGTATCCCCCCTGTGGCCCGCGGATGCTCCGCACAAACCCTGCTTTATTTAACAGTGAAATAATCTGTTCCAGATATTTTTCAGAAATCTGCTGCCGCTTAGCCACATCCTTTAAGCTGATTGGCCGACCTGTGTTATAAACAGCTAAATCCAACATTAATCGCAGCGCATACCTTCCTTTTGTAGAAACCTTCATCTATAACCCCCCTGTTTACCTAATTCCGACTTATTCAATATGAATTGTATTATTTGACGGTACTAATGTCAAGAGATTTCAAATGATTGCTAGAAACCGGCGTAACAGTGAAAAGTAACCCGGAACCGGAAAAAAATGATTTAGGCATAAATAGCTGTTTGACACTATTAAAATTTATTATTATACTGAATAAGAGAAAATTTATACTTATTCTTAAATGACTATGGCATAAAAGCATGTGTTTGTGCTATGCCGGCAAGTTCTTTTATACATAAACCGGCAGCATAAAAATTGCGTGAAACAAAATGTTATGAAATGGAGGTAAACATGAAAATCAGACGTGCAACCCAAAAGGATATGGACGGAATCAACAATTTACTTATGCAGGTATGTCTGGTGCACCACCAGGGCCGTCCTGACTTATTTAAGTATGGTGCAAAAAAATACACGGATGACCAGTTGAGAGATATCATCCATGATGATAACCGGCCTGTATTCACCGCAGTGGATGAGGATGAGAGAGTTTTGGGCTATGCTTTTTGCATTTTCCAGCAGCATTTAGACGATAATATTCTGACAGATATTAAAACCCTGTATATTGACGACTTATGTGTGGATGAAACATTAAGGGGCAGGCATATCGGCAGACGCCTTTATGAATCCGTGCTTGCCTTTGCAAAAGAACAGGGCTGTTACAATGTCACATTAAATGTATGGAGTCTGAATGAACCAGCCATGAAATTTTATCAATCCTGCGGATTGAAGCCTCAGAAGGTTGGCATGGAAATCATTCTTTAACCGGCAGTTATCTTTTCCGGCGTCTTTCTATTTCCATATAAGATTATAAATAATCGGCACTATCAGGGCAGGGAGCATATTTCCTACCTTGAACTTCCTGCCGAATCCAATGTTAACTCCCACGCAAAAAATAAGGACGGATCCGACAAAAGACAAATCGCTCACTATCACATTGCTGACAAAGGATTCCAAAAAAGCGGCGGCAAATACCACTACTATCACAAAATCCAGGATTGCCTTGGCAGTAAGAAGGGAATAGTCCCCGCTGATTCCATCCTGAATAGAGCCCACAATAGCCATTGCCCCAACACAGATAATCAGGGATACATTGACAAAGCCTTCCACAAACAGGTTGTCATTTTCGGCTTTCACTGTTTTTTTAATTTTTTCCCCAAGAACATCCATTTTCTTTTCAATGTTAATCCACTCTCCCAAAAGAGAGCCTGCCACCAGAGAAAAGATAAGAAGCATTGTTCCCTGTGTTTCAAACCTGCCATCCTGAAAAACAAGCATCTTTGACAGGGCGCCGCTGCCACCAATAAAAATAGTGGCAACGCCGCATGCCTGCATCATAACATCCTGCATGTTTTTCTTTATGCCGTTTTTCAGCTTAAGACCTAACAATCCGCCTGCGGCTACCGCTGCAGTATTGATGATCGTTCCAAGCCCTGTCACTATGCTGATCCCCCATTCCCGCCGACAGCCCTCAAATTTGGGCCGGGCGCAGATTTGTGTGTTCTGATATATCCTTATAATGCTGCTATGCCTGTTCCATCTCTTCCTGAATCTGCTTTTCACAGGAGCGCATTGCAAGAATTGTCTTTTCAAATAAATCGTTCATTTCCCAGCCTAAGCTTTCCGCTCCTTTGCTTATCACATCGCGGGAACATCCGGCTGCAAATCTTTTATCCTTAAATTTTTTCTTTACGCTGGAAGCTTCCATATCCATCACGCTCTTAGAAGGGCGCATCAGGGCCGCCGCGCCGATAAGACCTGTGAGCTCATCCACTGCAAAAAGCACCTTCTCCATCTCATGTTCCGGCTTCACATCAGAGCAAAGACCATATCCGTGGGAGCAGACTGCATGAATCATATCCTCCGATACGCCGGCTTCCTTAAGCAGCAAAGGGGCTTTTATGCAATGCTCGTCCGGATACATCTCAAAATCTATGTCATGTAACAGACCGGCAATCGCCCAGTAGTCCGCCTCATCACCGTAGCCTAATTCATTGGCATACCATCTCATAACGCCCTCCACCGTGAGGGCATGCTGAATATGAAAGGGTTCCTTATTGTATTTTTTTAATAATGCGTACGCTTCCTGTCTTGTCAAATTGTTTTCCATAGTGATAACTAACCATACCTTTCTTTTTGTCCGCTGTATTTATGCTGATACGGCGCCCTGCCAGTCTTCGGGATAAATATCAGATGCCGGCTGACAGTCAGCCTTTTAAGCCCCTTGACTGGCGATCCATATCCTCGACCACAATATCATAAATTTCACCTAGAGATGCGCAATATTCCAGCACCTGCCAGGGCTCATTGGTGTGAAAATGAATTTTAATCAGTTCTTCATCGCCCACTGCAAGCAGGCAGTCTCCCTTAAAGTTTTCGGTAAAGTATTCGGAAATGGCATCCTCGTCCAAATCTTCGCCCTCGATCAAAAGCTGTGTGTCATACTTAAATTCCAACATATCGTTCTCCTCTACATATGCTATACATTTTTACAGAAAAAATTTCATGCCGTGCCATTACTCATTATATAAAATCCGCCCACTGCCTGCAATACCATACGAAGCGATTTATGGCAAAGTTTTTCTAAGTCTGTTCTGCATACTCTGCCGGAATACGGAATTATGGCAACCCTTGTGGCTCCCTTTCGCTATGACGAGCTGGAAGGGGCGATAAGGGAGAACACAAAAGCGGTTTTTGGCAGGTACAGTTTGCCGGTAATTCATCAGCCGTTTAAAAATATTTTTCCTTTAGAGAAAGTTTAGAGAGTGGCCTGCTATAATGAGTAATGTTATCTGTTGGTGCAGTACCGCAGACATCGTTTGCAATACGTGACGATAGGCTTCGCTTATTGTATGCAGGGAGTACAGGAGGGAATAGGAAAGCAGAAATGAAAAAAAGGTACATAATGGGAATGACAATAGTGTTACTTATGCTGATAGCAGTGACAGGATGTGGGAATGGGGCAGAGGAGGAACACAGTATCACCACTGTCTTAGAGGAAGAAGAAGACACAGACCAAACGGACGAGGGCCGGATGGGAGAGCGCAAAAATGTGACAGATGCCGGCGACCCGGGCGGCAGTGTGGCGGACGAAAATAAGACGGATGCAAATATGGCGGACGCGGACTTGCCGGAGAAAAGTAAGGCGCATAGCGCCAGCCCGGAAAAACTCATTATAGGCGGCAAAGTAAGGAGCGTTGCGCAGGATTCCTTTGTGCTGAGCCTTACGCTGTGGGAAGATTCAAAAGACGGGACCGGTTCATGTATCGTGGTGCCGGAACCGGGAAGCCCGGAAGAAAAACTGGTGACGGTCCGGTGTCCGGACGGGGCTTGTTATGAACGGTGGACAATCGAGGGCGGCGGCGCAGGCATCCAAAAAGACGAAGCATCTTTTTCAGAGATTCGGGAGGAAACCGGCCTGGAAGCGGAAGGACATTACGAGGGAGATGAATTTGTGGCGGACAAAGTAATTATTGAGATTTATGAGTAACCATTCTTCTTTCCTGTCATGGCAGATTTTTCAAGGATACTTGACATGGAGCAATTCTTTGTGTAATGTGGAAGTATATATATTTCATAATCAAATTAAAAGTGATATGAAGGAGATATGCTAAAATGGGTATGATTGAAGAATTGAAGGAACTGGGCGTTGATGTAGAGGATGCAGTGCAGAGATTTATGGGGAATGAAGGGCTTTTTACGAGAATGGTTAAGAAGCTTCCGCCTTCCATAAAAGATTTGCATGTTGTAGATTATGTGGAAAAAGGAGATTATGAAACTGCTCTTAATAATGCACATACACTTAAGGGTGTGATGGGAAATCTGTCAGTTACACCTCTTTTTAATGCCTATAATGATGCGGTTGCCCTGCTTCGGGAGAATAAGCCTGAGGAGGCAAAAAAAAGGGTGGAGGAAATCCTTCCCGTGCAGGAACAGATTGTTGCCTGCATTGAAAAATATCTATAAAATAAATAATTTCAAATTTTAGAGATGAGGTAGAGTATGGTACAGTCAAGAACGCATACATGTAATCAGCTCAGATTAAGTGACGTGGGAGAGAAGGTCACGATTACGGGCTGGTATGATAATATGCGAAAAGTCAGCAAGAATCTTGGATTCCTGATTTTACGTGATTTTTATGGCGTAACCCAGGTGGTGATAGAAACAGAAGAAATGATGGCAAAGCTGGCAGGCATCAACAACGAGTCAACCCTTTCCGTAACGGGTGTGGTGCGCGAGCGCTCCAGCAAGAACGCCCAGATTGCCACCGGTGAGATCGAGGTGGTGCCGGAGGATATTTCTGTCCTCGGAAAATGTATTTACAACGAGCTGCCTTTCGAGGTGAACCGTTCGAAGGAGGCGGATGAGTCTGTCCGGTTAAAGTACAGATATCTGGATTTGCGTAACCCGGCTGTGAAAGAAAAGATTGTGCTTCGGTGCAAAATTGTGGCTGAGCTGCGAAGGAGGATGACAGAGCATGATTTTCTGGAGATTACCACTCCGATTTTAACCTGTTCTTCGCCGGAAGGCGCAAGAGATTATCTGGTTCCCTCCAGAAACCATCCGGGCAAGTTCTATGCTCTGCCCCAGGCACCCCAGCAGTTTAAGCAGCTTCTTATGACATCCGGATTTGACAGGTATTTTCAGATTGCTCCCTGCTTTCGGGATGAGGATGCAAGGGCGGACCGCTCTCCCGGTGAGTTTTACCAGCTGGATATGGAGATGGCCTTTGCAACTCAGGAGGATGTGTTTGGGGTAATTGAGGATGTGCTGCCCCCTGTTTTTGCTGAATATGGGAAATATAAAACAGCATCTAAGGCGCCTTTTACAAGGATCTCTTACAAGGATGCCATGGAGAAATATGGATCAGATAAGCCGGATCTGAGAATAGATTTGACCCTGCAGGATGCCACTGAATGCATGGCTGATTGTGGTTTCGGACCTTTTGAAGGACAAAATGTGCAGGCAATTGTGGTGGATAACTTTACAGCCACCAGAAAAGTGATTGACAAAATCTGCACAGATGTGGAGGTGGTGAGCGGCCGGAAGGCTTACTGGTTTAAGCTGGATGAAAAGGGTGAGCTGTCAGGCGGCATTTCCAAGTTTCTGCAGGATAGGAAGGACAGGGTCGTTGCGGCGCTTGGGCTTAAGAACGGGGATTTTGTGGGCCTTAGTGCAGGCAAAAAAGGCGATGCGCTGAAAACAGCCGGGGTGCTGCGCAGATTTTTAGGAGATGCCTGCGAAGCCCATATGAAGAAAGAATGTTATGAATTCTGCTGGATTGTGGATTTCCCCATGTATGAAATTGGGGAAGAATCCGGTAAGCTGGAATTCTGCCATAATCCTTTTTCCATGCCTCAGGGCGGTATGGATGCGCTGATAAATAAGGATCCTCTTGAAATATATGCTTATCAGTATGATCTGGTATGCAATGGGGTGGAGCTTTCCTCAGGCGCGGTTCGAAACCATGATCCGGAGATTATGGTAAAGGCTTTTGAGATCGTGGGGCTTGATGAGGAGGCTGTAAAGGCTAAGTTCCCGGCTATGTATAATGCGTTCTGTTATGGAGCGCCTCCCCATGCAGGTATTGCCCCCGGCGTAGACCGGATGGTGATGTTGATTGCAGGGGAAGAAAGTATTCGTGAAATTATTCCTTTCCCTATGAATAAGACGGCGCAGGATGTGATGATGGGAGCGCCTTCCGAAGTGGATGACGGGCAGCTTGGGGACGTGCATATCAAAATCGTACTGCCGGATGAGAAGAAATGAAGCTTAAAGTCAGCTCCTTTTCTATATTGGATGCAGGGAATATCATAAAAATTGACCGGACAGAAGATGGATACTATTACGGAAAGTATTTGTTTTCTGTCCGTTATTTTTTGCCATAAATTTTAAGTATTCAAACGTAACTTATGCGTAAGGCATTGTAAATCAGTTAAGGAATTCGCAGGCCGGGAAAGGAGTATGGGCAATAAAATGAAAATAAGTAAAAAAACAGCGGCAATGTTGATAGGAGCAGCTTTTGTTTTTCTTGTCGGATGCGGTTCAAAGCTTGGGGAGGAATTTACGGAAGAAGTAAATACCCTTGAGGGTGTAACGCTTATGGTTGACGGGGAAACAGCATCTGCCGATAGCATTACCTACACGGTGGACAACGGGTCAGAAAAAGATTTAAACTTCGGACAGGATTACAGCCTGCAAAAGGAGGAAAACGGCAAGTGGTACCAGCTTTTACCTGCCAATCCGGTGGCTGTTACCATGGAGCTTTGCTGGGTTCCGGCCGGGGGGACGGAGACTATGGAGATAAACTGGGATGCCGCTTACGGAAAACTTCCTGCAGGGCATTACAGACTGGTAAAAAATTTTTCAGATGATAAGAGCGGATATTATCTTACAGGAGAATTTACCCTGGAATAATCATATATTATTTGTGCCGCGCAAAACGTCAATTACGCAATACCGACAGATTTTCCAAATATAGCATGCGGTTTTTGTTGACAGACTGGTCTACAAAATGTAGAATTTGTTTAGGAATATTATACGAAACTTTCAGGGCGGAAAAAAGAACATAGGGTAAAGCAGTCGTTTAAGGCTGGCGGTCTGCCGGCTTTCCTGATGATAAAGAGGGACAAAGGTGAAAGATAAAAAAGCGTTATGCATATCAGCGTCTAATATGATGAAAAGCAGGGATAAAAGTACGTCTTACCGTATATGCGGAATAATATCCGGATTGCTGGCCAAAAAGAGAATTTCCTGCAAAATATTGGATTTAAGAGACTATTCTCTTTCTCCCTGCACAGGATGCGGCGGGTGCTATGAGAAAAAGCGATGTGCTCATGACAGGGATTTTAATTGTATTTACGAGGAAATGATACAGGCGGATTATGTTTTTTTCGTGTCACCCCATTATGCGCCCATACCTGCTAAGCTGTGCGCTTTACTTGAAAAGATGGAGCAGATTACCTTTGTTCATTGGTGGAGGGATCATTCCTACCGGTCAGAGCTTTGGGGGAGTCTGGCAGGAATTATTTCTCATGGAGGAGGGGACAAGGGAGCGCTTAAAAGCTACAAGAAAATGGTAAACGATACGATTTCCAATGCACTTGGCACTGTTCAGATGAGGACAGTTCCCTTTAATTCGGAGTGGAATACGGGAATATCACTGCCCGTGGAACGAGTAGTGGATAAAAAAGGGGTTTTTCCTGTTCAGGAGTATGAATGGAAGAAAATGGAGGAGGAAATCAGAAAGTACGTGGAAATTATTGTGCAGACCTCGAAATCATTGTATGCAATATACTGAAAAGGGGCAGGCATGTTAAATGATGTAAAATCCGATGAAAGATTTTACATCATTTTTCAGTTATAATTTTGGATTTGTATATTTACCTCCGGTGTGTTATTCTTATTATGGTATAATACTGACAGATGAAGCAAAGGTGAACTTTGTCCACCTTGCAGCAAAGGGAAATAATGAATATCAGATATGCATTTAAACGCTCCCTTCCTGTGATGGCAGGCTATCTGGTGCTGGGAATGGGATTCGGAATACTTCTTGAGGCAAATGGATACGGTGTATGGTGGGCTTTTTGTATGAGTCTTTTTATTTATGCCGGATCCATGCAGTATGTTGCAGTTGATCTGCTAACTGGCGGCGCTTCGCTGCTTGCGGCAGCGCTAATGACCTTAATGGTCAACGCAAGACATCTTTTTTATGGCATTTCCATGATTGACCGATATAAGGATACTGGCGCGAAAAAGCCCTATCTTATCTTTGCGCTGACGGATGAAACCTACTCTCTGGTATGCAGCGGGGAAGTGCCGGAGGGTGTGGATAAGAACAGGTATTTCTTTTTGGTTTCCCTGCTTAATCAAAGCTACTGGATTGCCGGAAGTGTGGCAGGGGCCTTTATCGGAAGTCTGCTTACTTTTAATACGTCCGGAATCGAGTTTTCCATGACGGCTTTATTCATTGTGGTTTTTGTTGAGCAGTGGAAGGGCACTTCCAATCATTTAAGTTCCCTGATTGGCGTAGCGGCATCGCTGGTATGTCTTTCTATTTTCGGGGCGGAGAGGTTTCTGATTCCTTCCATGCTTGCTATCACGACAGCGCTTATGGTTTTAAGAAAGATACCCTGCACTAAGCAGGCGGAAAAAGGCGGTGATGCAGATGAATAACCTTTATTCCGGCCTTATGGTGGCAGTAATTGCCATAGTTACACTGCTGCTTCGGGCTCTGCCTTTTCTGTTTTTCGGGGGAAAGAAAAAGACGCCTGCTTTTGTTCAATATCTGTCAAAGATGCTGCCTTATGCAATTATCGGGATGTTAGTTGTGTACTGTCTGCGCGGAGTAAAAGTTTGGTCGGCGCCATATGGCCTGCCGGAGCTTCTGGGAACGGGGACGGTAGTTTTTTTGCACTTATGGAAAAGGAATACGCTGCTTAGCATTGCTCTTGGGACAGTTGTCTATATGGTGTCCGTGCAGTTTGTATTTTCTATATAAAATTTAAAAAGCGGAGGTTATTATGGGGGAAAGAAGAGCAAGCGGTATACTGCTTCCTGTCAGCAGTCTGCCGTCAAAGTATGGGATTGGATGTTTTTCAAAAAGTGCCTATACGTTTGTTGATCAGTTAAAGGCGGCTGGCCAGAGTTACTGGCAGATACTGCCCTTGGGTCCTACAAGCTATGGGGATTCGCCCTACCAGTCCTTTTCTACGTTTGCCGGGAATCCTTACTTTATCAGCCTGGAGGCGCTGATAGAGGAAGGGGTGCTTGAAAAGGACGAATGCGACAGCGTGGATTTTGGAAACAGGCCGGCATCTGTGGATTATGGAAAGCTGTATGCGGGCCGCTTTAAGCTTCTTAGAAAAGCATATGAGCGGAGCCGGATTTATGAAAATCCGGAATTTAAACGTTTTTGTGAGGTACATAGCTGGTGGCTTGATGATTATGCGCTGTTTATGGCGGTGAAAGACTGTTTCCAGGGAAAAAGCTGGGTTGAATGGGCGGAGGATATCAGATTCAGATGCGATAATGCCCTGGATTATTACCGGAAAGAGTTATATTTTGATATTGAGTTTTATAAATATATTCAGTTTAAATTCCGGCAGCAGTGGATGGAGCTGAAAGCTTATGCCAACAGGCAGGGAATCAGCATCATTGGAGATATCCCTATTTATGTAGCCTTTGACAGTGCAGATACATGGGCAGGGCCTGAGCTTTTCCAGCTGGATGATGAAAACATGCCTGTTGCAGTTGCAGGCTGTCCGCCGGACGCTTTTGCAAGGACAGGGCAACTGTGGGGGAACCCTCTGTACCGCTGGGATTATCATAAAAATCAGGGATATGACTGGTGGCTGAGACGCCTTAGTGTCTGCTTTGAATTGTATGATGTGGTCCGGATTGATCATTTCAGAGGCTTTGACGAGTATTATTCCATTCCTTATGGAGACACTACGGCTGAGCGGGGACATTGGGAAAAGGGGCCGGGGATGGATCTGTTCCATGCGGTCCGTGCAAGACTTGGACAAAAGAGTATTATCGCGGAAGATCTGGGATTTATAACGGATTCCGTGCGCTGGCTTGTAAGAGAGAGCGGTTTTCCCAACATGAAGGTTCTGGAATTTGCTTTTGACAGCAGAGATACGGGAAGCGCCAGTGATTATCTTCCACATAATTATGACAGAAACTGTGTGGTTTATACAGGAACTCACGACAACGAAACTTTGTGCTCCTGGTTTAAAAAGATTACCGCTAAAGAGCGCCGGATGGTCAGGGAATACATTCATAATGACCAGGTTACGGACAAAATGATTTATAAAGAGATGATCTGTCTTGCCATGCGCAGTGTGGCCAACACCTGTATTATTCCTATTCAGGATTACCTGGGCTATACCAATAAGGCAAGAATGAATACCCCTTCCACTCTGGGAAAAAACTGGAAATGGCGCCTTAGAGAAGGGGAAATTACGGCCGCGCTTATAGAGGAGATAAGGAAACTTACGGAAACTTACGGGCGCTGCCCTTAAAGCCTCTGATGGGGGAATTATGCTAAACAAATGCTGTCACGTTTCGCAGGTCAGCTTATTTTAGCAAACGCTGCCGCGCTTTAGAGGCCGCTTATTGTAATAAAAAGGGGCGGATTTCCCGCCCCTTTTTATGTAAGTCTCCGTAAGGAAGTTTATTCCTGCCGCGCTTAGTTCTCACTTTTGTATTTTTCTTTTTTGTCAGATTTGTCATCCTTTTTTTCATCTGTCACAACGTTAGAAGAATGATCAGGCAGTGACACGGCCATGGTGCATCTGCCATCAAAGCTGGCATTTTCATCTATCACAAGAGATTTAGCGATAATGTTGCCATTTATCTTTCCTGTGGAGAGAAGCTCTAATTTTCCTGTGGCGGAGATATCGCCGTCCACTTTTCCGGAGATAACCAAATCCTGAGCGTAAATATTTCCTTTGATCTGACCGGCAGAGCCAAGAATCAGCTTCTTTTCGCAGGAGCAGTTCCCGTTTATGATTCCATCTATGCGGATGGTATCGGGGGCGCTTAAGTTGCCGTCAAAGACAGCTCCTTCGCCGATAATTGTGTTTACATTTGTTCGTGCATCTTCTGAGGAAGATGTGCTCTTATTTTTTCCTAACATAGTATTCCTCCATATTTGCCTGTTTTTATCCCTTTGCATCAATGATACGAAGCGGGTCTATAGCTTCTTCATTCAAAAAGATTTGATAGTCCAGCTGGGTATCATCGGAGGTGATGGTACATAAAAGATCTCCGGCTTTCACCTGGGATCCTTCCTCGGTTTGAACCTGTACGTCCTGGTTACACATATAACGTGTTTTATAGCCGTTTTCGTGTTCTATTTCAAGGATGAGCGGGTAAGTGTCGTCAGAGCCGACTGTCACCACCGTACCGTCACCAGTTGCAACAATTTTACCCTCAGTGTGGGTATTAATCGAAAGGTAAGGCCGATCTTCCGAGTATGTTTCAATCAGAATGCCTGAGCCTGAAGAAGGGAAAAGGGTGGGAAGGGGATTACTGGCCGGCGCTTCTTCAGCGGCAGCTTCTTCCCGCTTGGTTGTAATAATTTTGGACACCTGGCGCAGATCGTTGTTTTCTGCTCTCAGAGCCTGGATTTCATTGTCAAGGACATCCTTTTCAGCATTTAATTGTTCTACCATCGCCTCCTGGGTAGTTAACTGTGCGCGAAGCATATTCTGCTTTTGGTTTCCTGCAAGAAACAAAAAAGTCAGTATCCCGATAACAGCCAGAATAAGGAGTATCAGGAAGAAAATCAGGCGGATGAAGGTAAGGGAAACAGAAAATTGTCTGTTGCTTCTGTCCACATTAGAGATGAGAAGTACGGAAAAGGATTCCCTGCGCTTATGTCTTTGCTGTTTCATAGTTGATTTCCATTCTGCCGTTTTACGGCGGTGTAAGACCGGATACAAATTTCCGGTCTGCCTGCTGATGTGATTTTGCAGGCATGATCCGCAATACGCGGAAGGTACAACAATTCTTCTCGATTATACACCTTTTTTATGGGATTGTGAAGTGAGATTTCCAGCCTGAAAAAATGAATAATAGACAAAAACACGCAAAAAATGACAAAACAAAATGTATTATCTGTGAATTTTTAGTAGAGAGATTAAATTAAGTAAATATTTACATTGTGTTAAAATTTCGTTATACTTTTGGAGAAAGAAAAAATAGAGGTGTAGATATGATTGTGAAGGATGAGGTGCTTTTGCTGCTGGAGAACCACCGCGGGGATTTCTTTTCCGGGCAGGAAATTGCGGATTTGCTTTCCGTAACAAGAGCAAGTGTGTGGAAGGCGGTTAAGTCTCTGCAAAAGGACGGCTATGGAATTGAAGCTGTAAACAATAAAGGATATACGCTTAAGAAAGCGCCGGACATGCTCTCAGCAGCCTTTATAGCGCAGAAATTAAATGAAAACGGAGTTTTGCTGAAAATTCATGTGGAAAAAAAGGTGGATTCCACCAACAATGTATTAAAACAGTATGTGGCTGCAGGGGAGAAGCAGGATATGGTTTTACTTGCTGAGGAACAGAGCGCGGGCCGGGGCCGGAGAGGACGTTCTTTTTATTCGCCGGAGGGAACGGGAATTTATTTAAGCCTGCTTCTCCACCCGGACGCAACACCGGAGGAAGGTACCATGTTAACCACGCTTACTGCCGCTGCCGCCGCAAAGGCAATTGAGAAGATTGCCGGGGAGCCGGTGCAGATTAAGTGGGTCAATGATATCTGGATGCGCGGTAAGAAGATAGCGGGGATCCTGACGGAGGGGTCAGCATCTTTAGAGGAAGGAAAGCTGGAATATGTGATTGTGGGGATTGGTATTAATCTTTATGAGCCTTGCGGAGGGTTTCCGAAGGAACTTAAGGATGTGGCAGGCTCTGTGTTTACCAGCGATCTTCCAAAAGAAAACTTAAGAAACCGCCTGGCGGTAGAGTTTTTGGTGGATTTCATGAAATATTATCAGGCATTTCCGGCAAGAGACTATCTGGAAGAATACAGGAAACGCTGTTTTGTCATTGGAAAAAAGGTCCGTATTCTCATGCCGGAGGGAGCGCCTGGGAGAGCGGAAAGCGGACCGGGGCGGGAATATGCCAAAGCGCTTGGCATAGACGACGACTGCTATCTGGAGGTTCAATATGAGGATGGCGTGACAGAGAAACTTTCCAGCGGAGAGATCAGCGTTAAGGTGGAATAAAACTTTAAAATTTATCACCTTAAGCCGGCTTACGAAGCCGGGCCCAGGTTATTATTTAACATAAGAAGAGCTCGCGGAGCGTGCTGGCCGTTGTTTTTTCAGAAAGAAAATACAAAAAATCCCCAGCACTACCTGAACGGAGGGGATGGTATACCAGACACCGTCAAGGCCGATGAAAAGGGGCAGTACAAAGATAAAAAGCGCAGTCAGGGCAATTTCTCCATATACCAGAAGGCTGGAGCGTACTACCCGGTGGGTTGCATAAAAATAAGAAACAGCAGGCTTGGTCAGCCCGTAAAGAGCCATGACCAGTGCAAAAGCAGGGGCAGCATAAACAATATAGGCGGCGGCCTCTGGAGAAGTGCCATAAAAAACAGGCAGGACATTTCTTACAAGCACAAAAATGAAAGCGCCTATAAGGCCGAAACCTATCCCCAGAGAAAAGGTCCATGCAGTATAGAGATTCAGGCTCTTTTCATCCCCGCGGCCTTTGCTCAGGGAAAGCAATGGCTGGCTGCCATCGCCAATGCCCTGAACCAAAAGCTCCATGAAGGAGATGATGTATGCCAGCACTGCGTAAGCGCTGACAGCTTCCTCGCCTCCGTATTTTAGGGCCTGCAGATTCATAAAAATTATGGTCACGGAGGGAAGATAGGTCAGCCCAAAGGGGGACAGGGCCACCTTTAATATAGAAAAAATTGTTTTTCTGTCAGGCTGCATATCCGCAAAGGCAATGCGGTTTTTCTTTCTGGCATAAAATATAATGGACAAAATCAGGGTAAGTACCTGTCCAAGGACCGTAGCTAACGCAGCGCCCATAAGCCTTAGATCTAAGATCATTACAAACAAATAATCCAGAAAAATATTGGAAATACATCCAAGAGCCATGGCGCACATGGCATAAAAGGATGCGCCGCGGTTGCGCATAAGAGGTACCATGCCGGAGGCAAATATCTGAACAATACCGCCCAGAAGGATAAACTGCAGATAAGTGTACGCAAGAGGGAGAAGTCCGTCCCTTGCTCCCAGCAGCCAAAGGAGCGGTCTGCCAAAAAGGAAAAGAATAAGCGTCAGCAAAAGAGAGCCTGTAAAAAGCAGAAAAAAGGCGTTGCCTTCTGCTTTTGCAGCTTTTTTTGTATCTCCGGCTCCATTGTTTAAGGACACCATTACGGAGGCTCCCATGCCAATGCCTGTTCCCAAAGAGATGATAAGGGCCACCAAAGGCCAGGCAATATTAATAGCGGCAAGCCCCGGATCTCCCATGGCCCTGCCCACAAAAATACCATCAACAATCGAATAAATACCGGTTAATAGAAAGGAAAGCATGGATGGGAAAATGTATCCCATGTATTTCTTTTTCATAGTAATCCCTCACTCCTGCCAGTAAAGCGCAAATTTGTGCACAAGCTGTGTCTGTGATACCATTTCTGTGCTTTAGCAGCAAATAGTTCATCACAGGTGTTTGATACAGTATTATAGTGGATGTATGAAAAAGATGCAAGGGGCCATCGCCTACCGCCGCGGAAATTAATTATTTTCCGTCACTGCGCTTTTGCTCTATAAAAACGCAGCGGATGCTAAGCATGTATATTGCTGTGCAGATATTTTTGCAGAAGGAATAACGCCGCCACATTAGGCAGAACCATAAAGGCGTTGATTAAGTCTGTACATTCCCATACAAGGTTTAAGGGCAATACGGCGCCCACATATATCATTACAATATAGGCTACTTTATATGCGAAAATGCCCCTGTTGCCTGTCAGATAGCAGTAGGCCTGTTCTCCTAGATAAGACCAGCCGATGAGAGTTGTGATGGCAAAGGCAATAAGGCACAGGGATAAAAAGGTATTTCCCAGAAAGGGAAGGAAAGAAAATGCGGCATCGGTGAGTCCTGCTTCATTTACATTTAAGGTGGATTCCGGGTGCAGGAGCATATTCGTCACAATGACCAGTCCGCTTAAAAGGCACATCACCACAGTATCCCAGAATACGGCGGTCATGGACACATAAGCCTGCTGGGCAGGATGGCAGGTCTCTGATGCCGCTGCGGTGATGGCGGCCGTGCCAATTCCGGCTTCATTGGTAAAAAGACCTCTGGCAATGCCATAACGGGCCGTGAGCATCAGCGAAGAACCTGCAGCGCCTCCGATGGCCGCCCTGGGAGCTAAGGCATTAGAGAGAATAAGGCGGACAGCAGGCAGAAAGGCTTCGCGGTTTAACACAAGAAGAAGCAGGCAGCTTGCGGTATAAAGAATTCCCAAAAAGGGTACGATTTTCATACAGACATTTCCAATAGAGCGGATTCCGCCCACAATAACAAGACCTGCCAGTAAAGCTGCCAGAAATCCTGCAACATGAGGATTTAAACCAAAGCTTACGGAGGTCGTCTGGGTGATGGAGTTGGATTGTGTGGTGCAGCCCACGCCAAAAGCAGCAATTAATGTTAAAAAACCGTAAAATTTCCCTACGGCAATATTATGTAAACCATTTTGCCACATATACATAGGTCCGCCCTGATAAGCGCCGGTTTTATCACGGCTGCGAAAGCGTACGCTTAAAAAGCATTCCGCATAAGTGGTTGCCATGCCCAGGATTCCGGTGATCCAGCACCAGAAAATGGCGCCGGGGCCTCCCAAAGCCACTGCAGTAGATACACCTATGATATTGCCGGTGCCAAGAGTGGCGGCAAGGGTGGTAGAAAGGGTGGCAAAAACAGAGAGATTATTTCCGTCTCCGGATTTTTCAGGAGTCACAGATAGACGGATGGCTTTTAAAATATTTTTCTGCGGAAAACGAAGTTTCATGGTAAAATAAAGATGTGTACCCATTAGCAGAAATAAAAGGGGGCCGCTCCACAAAAATTGATTGGCGGACTTTATAAAGCTTAGAACTGACTGCATAGATTTCCTGACCGGCATAATGCCTTTGGACGTTTTACTATTAATATAGTAGCCCTGGCAGAAGGATATGCTTTTTATATTATTAAAGAAAAGAAAAATTGGGGGTAGTTGGATAAATTGAGACACCTGAAAAAATGGATACCGGCGTTTTTGGTTTTATTTTCAGTACTTTTGAACATAACGGGAAGGATATGGCAGGGATTTACGGATTTTTACGTGGACCATATTTTTCCTCTCTGGGTGGAAACCTATGGGCGTTTTACGGGGTTCTTTCCCTTCTCTGTAGGGGAGTGGATGCTGTACCTGGCTGTTTTCCTTGTCTTTTTCCTTATTATCGGGGGAATGATTTATGGGATTTTTGGAAAAAGGCTGCCGGAGATTTTAAAGAAAGGCTATCGGAAATATGCCTTTTTCCTGTACTGGGTATTCGGTATTGTGTGTGTGGTGATGACCCTTAACTGCTTTTTGCTTTACCAGACCAGCCCCATTTATATGCGGTTTGAAATTGGCGGCAGTGCGGATAAGGAATATGGGCCGGAGGAAATTGCAATGCTGCGGGATTATGTAGTGGTAAATGCAAATGCCCTGGCGCCTGTTTTTGAGCGGGATGAGAATGGGTACCTGCTTTATGAAAAAGAAGATATGAGCGCTAAGGCCAGGGAAGAAATGGAGAGGCTGGGGGAAAAATTTGAGAATCTGAAGGGCTATTATCCGGATCCCAAGAAACTGTTTTTGTCCGGATTTTACAGCCAGCAGTATATCATGGGGTATTACTTTCCGTTTTCCATGGAAGCAAATTATAACGGGCAGATGTATATTACAAATGTGCCGGTTACCATGTGCCATGAATTGTCCCATTTAAAAGGCTTTATATTGGAGGATGAGGCTAACTTTATCGGATATCTGGCCTGTGCGGACTCAGAGGATCCGCTGTTTCGTTATAGCGCTTATTTAAGCGTAATAGGTTATCTTGACAGGGATTTTATAAAAGCAATAGGGGAGGATGAAGAAATATACCGGTCTCATCCCCGGATTCTGGCTCAGGTAGCAGAGGATAAAAAATTTCTTACAAGCAAGGCATGGGAGCAGGTGGAAAAAAAGGCCGTGCTGAAAACCGAGACCGTAAAGCAGGCGGCAGATACCTTTTTGGAAACCACGCTTACCCTAAACGGAGTGGAGGACGGAACTGTCAGTTACAGCCGCGTGGTAAAACTGCTTTTGCAGTATTATGACGGGAAATTATATTAAAAAAGAATCAGTAAAAGGTGGTAGGGGTATGGATAATATTATCGGTTACGTAAAAAAATGGGGAAAGTATACTTTTTCTGAAAAACCTTTCAATGAGGTGGATTCTCTGGTGCTGTGCCAGCTGGTTTATTTAAACTATGAAAAATATGTACCTGCTTTAAGTGAAAAAAACACATCGGTAAGTATGCTAAGTATCTGCGAGGATCCCGGATGGGAACAGATTTTAGAGGATTACTGGTATAAAGAACATAACAGAGAGCTCTTTTTGCTGGCAGCCGGGTCTCCAAGATTTGGCCATATGAAAATGAATTATTATGTCAATGTGATTGATGAGGACCGGCAGGCGCAGTTTTCGGCCATGACCTATTTTCTGAGTGACGGGAGAATTTATATTGCTTATCGGGGAACGGATGCAACGATTGTGGGATGGAAGGAAGATTTAAATCTTGCCTTTTCAAAACCTCTGCGCAGCCAGTATCTGGCGGTGGAATATATGGAACAGGTGGCCGGGGAGGCGGCAGGTGGTTTTTGCCCGGGGATTTATGCAGGAGGGCATTCTAAGGGCGGCAATCTGGCAGTTTACGGGGCCATGAGCTGCAGCGATGAGATCAGAGCGAAACTGATTCGTATTTTTAACCATGACGGGCCGGGCTTTCGGCCGGAAATCAAAGCACAGGGGAATTTTCAGGCAATTGCAGAGCGGATAATCAAGTTTATTCCAAGGTCTTCCCTGGTGGGTATGATTTTGGAGGAGGAAAGCGACTATGAGGTTATCGAGAGCTGGGGGATAGGCTTATTCCAGCACAATACCTACAGCTGGAAGGTGGAGGACGGCGCTTTGGTCCGGGCAAAGAACAGAACGAATGCGAAAGTAATACGTGACGCCGCTTTAAATGAATGGATTCTTTCTCTCACCGAGGAGCAGACCCATGCCTTTGTGGATACGCTGTATGAGGTGGTGTCCGCATCGGAGGTTTCCAATGTTTTTGAATTTGAGGCCAACTGGAAAAAGTGTCTGCAAAATGTGCTGCTGGCGGCTAAGGAGGTAGATGAGGAGACAAAAAAGGGGATTCAAAAGACCATACATTTGTTTTTTCAGATTCTGTTAGAGAATTTGAAGATGGGAGGCTGGCCATGGCAAGAGCAATAAGTATTGGCAATCAGGATTTTGAAAAAATCAGAATAAACAATTATTTTTTATATTGATAAAACAGATTTTATAAGGAAATGGTGGGAGGATGCCGATGATGTAACGCTGCTTACGCGGCCCAGAAGATTTGGAAAAACTCTCAATATGAGTATGATGGAGAAGTTCTTTTCGGTTAACTATGAAAACAGAGGAGACTTATTTCAGGGACTTCGTATATGGGAAAGTGAAAAGTTCAGGAAATTGCAGGGGACATACCCGGTTTTATTTGTAAGCTTTGCGGATGTAAAGGAAACCACCTTTGAACAGGCGCGTAAAAAGATATGCAAGATTATTCAAATGATATATAACAAATACGATTTTTTGCAGAAAAGCGATGTGCTGAATGAAAATGAAAAAAAGGATTTTTGGAAAGTATGTCCGGATATGGAAGATTATATGGCAGTTTTATCCCTGAAAATGCTTTGTGATTATTTAGGCAGATATTACGGGAAAAAAGTGATTGTCCTTCTGGATGAATATGATACGCCTATGCAGGAGGCGTATTTAAACGGATACTGGGAGGAAATGGCGGCATTTATCAGGAGCATGTTCAATTCCACCTTTAAGACAAATCCCAATCTGGAACGTGCTTTCATGACAGGGATTACAAGGATAAGTAAGGAATCTGTTTTTTCCGATTTGAATAATCTTGAGGTGGTAACGGCTACTTTCGCTAAGTATGCAGAATGCTTTGGATTTACAGAAGGAGAGGTATTCATATCGCTTAAGGAATATGGTTTGTCTGATCAGAAACAGGAAGTAAAGGACTGGTATGATGGTTTCATTTTTGGAGGAAAGGGAGATATTTATAATCCATGGTCTATACTTAATTTCCTTGATAAAGGAAAAGCAGGCGCTTACTGGGCTAACAGCAGTTCTAACAGCCTTGCGGGGAAGCTTGTCCGTGAAGGAAGCAGAAATCTGAAGGAAAGCTTTGAAGTTTTATTGCAGGGAGGAACCATATGCACGGAAATAGACGAGCAGATAGTGTACAGCATGCTTGAACAGGATGAACAGGCCATCTTTAGCCTTTTGCTTGCCAGCGGCTATCTGAAAGTGACAGGGCACAAGGCATATGCATCGGATTTCGGAGAATGGAAAGAGGAATATGAGCTGCAGCTGACAAACTTTGAGGTAAAGGCTATGTTCCGGCAAATGATTCGAAAATGGTTTGGCGGCAGTGCCTATGGCTATAACGATTTTATCAGGGCCTTATTATTAAACGATGTGAAAGCCATGAATACTTATATGAATAAAGTTGCCGTGAACACCTTTAGCTGCTTTGATACGGGAAAGAATCCTGCCCTTCGTCAGATTGAAGAGAACGATTATCAGGCGCTTCTTGTGGCAAAGGGAATTCCGGGGGAGCGTATCCGCAAATACGGGTTTGCTTTCTGCGGAAAGAAGGTGCTGATTTCGGCTGGCAGATAGTAGAAATAAAAGATACGCTCTAAGGCAACAGGCAGTGTTTCGCTGCCCGTTAAAAGGGCCATCGTAAAGTGCAGCTTATATACAGGATAACAATCGTACTGTATATGGCAGCTTCTTTGCGATGGTCCTTTTAACGATTATCCGGCTTTATAAATATAAACGGTTATAAGCTGAAAAATCATGATTTATATTGTCTCAAGAAAATGCAGCAGGGCATCATACTGGCGGGGGTCCAGCTTTGAAGATGCTTTAAGCAAAGAAAGCTCTCTTTCATTTAAAAGGACTGCCTGATGGTGATCCTCCAGAAAAAATTGTGATATGGATATACCAAAGGCGTCACAAATTTTTGTCAGTGAAGGAATAGTAGGAAGCATATTTTTCCGATACCAGGAGGATATGGTAGACTGTGTCAGTCCTGACTTTTCGGCAAGCTGATATTCTGTCCAGTGACGTTCTTCTCTAAGTTCAACTATCCGTTCCAATACATTTATCATAATCATCCCCACTATTAAATTTATACGTTAATTATACTAAAAATTATCGTTGCATTATAATTCGCAAAGACGTATAATTACTACGATAATAAGAAGCACCGGCTGGCGCGCAAAGCGCGGCGGCATTTACTGTATGCAAGGGACAAGGATTTGTGCGTGCGCCCGGATTTGCGGGCTGTTGGAAGCATGGGGGATTGGTATGACAAGAGTTATCAAATATGACTTTTTAAGAATTGCTGCAAGTTTTTCTATTGTTTTGCTGCATGTTTCGGCCAGTTATTGGAGTGTTGTGGATATACATGGCGGGGAATTTATTGTTATGACAATTTATAACAGTTTAACTCGTTTCGCCGTTCCCGTTTTCTTTATGCTAAGCGGGCTTTTTCTTGTTAACAAAAGAAAGGCTGACGAGGGCTGGATGCCTTTCAGGCGGATTTTAAAACTGGTGCTGCTGTTTTACGTCTGGTCTGCATTTTACGCCTTTCAGGGGGCAGTGGTAGATTTACTTAAAGGAGAGCTTTCCGCAGAAGTGTGGCGCGCATCCATGGAGAGATTTATCTTTGGACATGTCCATATGTGGTTTGTCCAAATGTTAGTGGGATTTTATCTGTTGATTCCAATTGCCAGACAGATAAGCGCCAAAAAGGAAGCGCTGCGATACTACCTGATTTTGTGGATAGTATTCAGATATTTGTTCCCCACCCTGACAGGGGCATTTCACTGGGATACCCTTCAGGCGCGTATTGACAGTCTGGGTATGGACATGCTGGTGGGAAATTTCGGATACTTTTTATTGGGCTATTATCTGGAAATAACGGAGATAAAAAAAGAAGTCCGCCAGGGAGTTTATGTAATGGGAATCTGTGCAGCGGGCCTGACAGCCTTTTTGACGGTACGCTCCTGCAGGGAAACCGGTACATATGTGGAGAGCTGGTTTAGCCCGGCTTCTCTCAATGTTCTTGTGATGAGCATAGCCATCTTTATGTGCTTTAAATACTGCGGGATATTTGATAAAGTGAAAAAACCTGAAATGTGGATAAAGATCTCCGGTTATACATTTTTTATTTATATGTTTCATATGTTTGTGATTGAAAAGTTAAATCTTATAGGAATTACCACGGTTTCATACCCTGCGGTAATTTCCATACCCGTTCTGACAATTTTTGCTTTTCTGGTCAGCCTTTTGGGGGCATTTTTGGCCGGGCACATTCCGGTGGTCAGGAAAATAGTATTGCTGCATTGAAACGGCAGCACATGCAGACTTGCGGACTGTGTAAAGAAATAGTGACAGTACGGCAGGCACTGCCTGTTGCAAACTTGTAAGCGATATATGGCTTTGCGAAGTAAAACAGCGCAGAAATGGAGATAAGCATGGAAGAAAACAGACAGTTTAGAATTCTATCTGCTTTGGGAATAATTTTTGTGGTGGCAGGGCATCTGGGATATCATTTCCTGGATGTTGGCGGGTTATTTCCATATTATTCTTTTCACGTTTACATCTTTTTATTTGTATCGGGGTATTTTTACAGGGAACAGTCAGAGGATGATATTTTCAGATATATTTACAGAAAATGTATCACTTTGATGGTTCCCTATTTTTTATGGAATCTGTTTTATGGGATATTGGCCCGGCTCCTTCACAGAGCGGGATTTTCATTGGGAGAAAGTCTGTCTTTTAAAACCCTGTTTCTTTCGCCATTTATAGACGGACATCAGTTTTTATACAATTTTTCGGCATGGTTTGTTCCGGCCCTGTTTTTGGTCGAAGTGATAAACGTGGTGATGCGGAAGGTACTGGGAGTGCTCAGGCTAAAAAATGAATGGCTTATTTTAGCGGGATGTCTGATTTTGAACTCTGTTTTTTGTGCAGGGCTGGCCTTTGGCGTGGTGTGGGTTGGAAGCTTTGCCAATGGACCCGTGGTGCCTTACCTCACGGTGATGACAGGGAAATGTTTCTTTATGATATTGGATATGTATATCTGGCCGGAGGTACGGAAGGGAGCAAATGGATTTATCTGCTGGCAGGAATAGGCATGCCGCTTTTGCTCCAAAAAGGAATAAAGAAAATTTTTAAAAAAAGTTAGCACTCACTATTGACGAGTGCTAACAAAAGTGTTATATTCACACTATAACAAAGAAACAAAATAAGGAATAAACAAGCCGGATATACTGTAAGTAAATGCAAGCTTATGCCCTGTTGCTTGTAGTGGGGCTGTTGACTTACAAGGAAGGCAGAGAGGAGTGTTTATGAATATATCTAAGTTTACGCAGAAATCCATGCAGGCTGTAGAAGGTTGTGAGAAGCTTGCATATGAATATGGCAATCAGGAAATTGAGCAGGAACATCTTTTGTACAGCCTGCTCACCATTGATGACAGTCTGATTTTAAAATTAATAGAAAAAATGGAGATCAATACCCAGTACTTTTTGAATAAGGTGGAGGAGGCTTTAAGCAGGAGAGTGAAGGTACAGGGCGGCCAGGTTCACGTAGGGCAGGACCTTAATAAGGTGCTGGTATCTGCGGAGGATGAGGCAAAAGCCCTTTCGGACGAGTATGTGTCTGTGGAGCATTTATTCCTGGCTATGATAAAGCACCCAAACAGGGCGGTCAAAGAGCTGTTTCGGGAATTTGGTATTACAAGGGAGCGGTTTTTGCAGGCCCTTTCTACCGTAAGGGGAAATCAAAGGGTAACTTCTGATAATCCTGAGGCTACTTACGATACCCTTGCCAAATATGGACAGGAGCTGGTGGAAAAGGCAAAGGATCAAAAGCTGGATCCGGTTATTGGCAGGGACAGCGAGATAAGGAATATTATTCGTATTCTTTCCAGAAAAACCAAGAACAATCCTGTGCTGATTGGTGAACCGGGAGTGGGTAAAACAGCGGTGGTAGAAGGTCTGGCACAGCGTATTGTGCGGGGAGATGTGCCACAGGGGCTTAAGGATAAGAAGATTTTTGCTCTGGACATGGGAGCTCTGGTGGCAGGGGCCAAGTACAGAGGAGAATTTGAGGAACGTCTGAAGGCTGTTTTGGAGGATGTGAAAAACAGTGACGGGCAGATCATTCTTTTTATAGATGAGCTTCATACCATAGTAGGGGCTGGAAAGACGGACGGCGCTTTGGATGCGGGAAATATGTTAAAGCCCATGCTTGCCAGAGGTGAACTGCATTGTATTGGCGCCACCACATTAGATGAATACAGACAGTATATTGAAAAGGACGCCGCTTTAGAGAGAAGATTCCAGCCTGTGACGGTAAGTGAGCCTACGGTGGAGGATACCATTTCTATTTTAAGAGGATTAAAGGAGCGCTATGAGGTATATCACGGCGTAAAGATTATGGACAATGCGCTGGTAAGCGCAGCAGTTTTATCCAATCGTTATATCTCAGACCGTTTTCTGCCGGATAAGGCGATTGATCTGGTAGATGAAGCCTGTGCGCTGATTAAGACGGAGCTGGATTCCATGCCCACCGAATTAGATGAGCTGCAGCGCAGAGTAATGCAGATGGAAATCGAAGAAACAGCCCTGAAAAAGGAGGATGACCGGATAAGCAGGGAACGGCTTTCGGAGTTGCAGAAGGAGTTAGCCGAGCTAAAGGAGGAATTAAATAACCGAAAAGCACAGTGGGAAAATGAGAAAACTTCCGTTGAAAAGCTCTCAAAGCTGCGTGAGGAGATTGACGCGGTAGGCAGTCAGATTGAGATAGCCCAGAGAGAGGGCGACTATGAAAAGGCAGCGGAGTTAAGCTACAGTAAGCTACCTGCTCTAAAAAAACAATTGGTAGCAGAAGAAGAACAGGTTAAAAATAAGGATTTGTCTCTGGTCCATGAGAGTGTGTCGGATGAGGAAATCGCTAAGATTATATCCCGGTGGACGGGAATCCCGGTGGCAAAGCTGACAGAAAGTGAGCGCAATAAGACACTGCATCTGGATGAGGAGCTGCACAAACGGGTAGTGGGACAGGACGAAGGCGTCACCAAGGTAACAGAGGCGATCATCCGCTCCAAGGCAGGGATCAAGGACCCTGCCAAGCCTATTGGTTCCTTCCTGTTCTTAGGGCCTACAGGAGTAGGTAAGACAGAACTTGCAAAGTCCCTGGCATTTTCTCTGTTTGATGACGAGAACAGTATGGTGCGTATTGATATGAGTGAGTATATGGAGAAATATTCCGTATCCAGATTAATCGGAGCGCCTCCCGGATACGTGGGATATGAGGAAGGCGGTCAGTTAACCGAGGCAGTCAGAAGGAAGCCTTACTCGGTTGTGCTCTTTGACGAGATTGAGAAAGCGCATCCTGATGTGTTCAACGTACTGCTTCAGGTACTGGACGATGGACGTATTACAGATTCCCAGGGGCGTACTGTGGATTTTAAAAATACCATTTTGATTATGACTTCCAATATTGGCGCCTCTTACCTTTTGGAGGGAATTGACCAGGAAGGTCATATAAATGAAGAAGCTGAAAAAATGGTTATGAATGACCTGCGTGCTCATTTCAGACCGGAATTTTTGAATCGGTTGGATGAAACCATCCTGTTTAAGCCCTTAACCAAGGAGAATATCACCGGCATTATCAGCCTGATTATAAAAGATTTAAACAGGAGACTTGTGGAGAGGGATCTTACGGTGGAACTTACAAAGGCAGCGGAAGAGTTTATTGTAAGTCAGGCTTACGATCCGGTTTACGGTGCGAGACCGTTAAAGCGTTATATCCAGAAGTACGTGGAGACACTTTCTGCCAAACTGATTTTGACCGATCAGGTTAAGCAGGGCGATACCATTTTAATTGTCGTGAAAAACGATGAGCTGGCAGCAGAAATAAAAAAGAGATGAAGATTTTCTAAGACATCAGAGGACGCCGCCTAAGAAAATCTAAATCATTTCAGAAGAATCGCAAAGCGATTCTTCTGAAATGATTTATGTAATGTTTGTGCCGTAAAGCGGTATGCAGAGGGGGTGAAAAGATGCAGATACCTGGTGATCCGAATATGCTTTTAAGCTTTGTCAATCTAAAGCTTCGTGATTTTTATTCCAGTCTGGATGTCATGTGCGATGACATGGATGTCAGTAAGACTGAAATAGAGGAAAAGCTAAAAACCATAGGGTATACCTACAACAGCGGGCGTAATCAGTTTGTATAGTTAAAGAAAAGGGGACTGTCGTAATTTGATATGCCCCCTGTCAGACTGGTTCGCGAAGCCTTACAGTGTTCGATATTACAAATCTGTTTTTGATGTGTCTGTACGTAAAGCAGGGTTTGCTTTGGTGAAGGGCAGGAAAATTAAGAGCAATACCGGAAATACAACAGCGGCTAATATGCCATATTTCAGGTTGTCGCCTAAAAGGCCGGAGGCAATGCCAACGGTGGAAGGGCCCAGGGAACAGCCGATATCTCCGCCCAGAGCCAGCAGTGCAAACAAAAGCGTGCCGCCGCTTTTTAGCTTTGCTGCAGAAATACTAAAGGTGCCCGGCCATAAAATCCCCACGGAAAGCCCGCAGAGGCCGCACCCGATAAGACCAAGCGCGGGGGAAGGGGACAGGGAAATTAAGAGATAGCTAAACAGACACAAAAGTCCGCTGCAGTACATAAATTTGTGCAGATCAATTTTTTCTCCATATTTACCATAAATGGCCCTGGAGCTTCCCATGAGAATGGCAAAAAGCATAGGTCCGGTCAGGTCGCCGATGGTTTTGCTTACACGAAGCCCCTTTTCCGCAAAGGTGGAGGCCCACTGACTGACCGCCTGTTCACAGGCCCCGGCACAGATCATGAGAATGAGTAAAATCCAAAAGAGTTTGTTTGCTATAAGCTCTTTAATGGTCATACCTTTTTCCCCCTCAGCAAGGAGCGGCGCAATGGGAACCCTGGCAAACAGGAGGATATTGAGTATGGGGACAATGGCCCAAAGTCCTGACAGGATTTTCCAGTTCTGGATGCCGATGAAAGTGAAAAACAAGGTGGAGAGAAGAACCACACCTACATGACCCCAGCAGTAGAAAGAATGAAGCAGACTCATGGCCGTCTCTTTATTGTCGGTAGGACACGCCTCCACAATAGGGCTGATCAGCACTTCAATCAGGCCGCCGCCAATTGCATAAATGATCACGGATGCCATCAGCCCCATAAAAGGTGTGGGCAAAAGCTCCGGAAGAAAAATAAGACCGATAAGGCCGGCTGCCGCAGTGATGTGCGCAATTAATATAGAAGCACGGTATCCGATTTTGTCAATAAAGGCAGGAGAAATCAGGTCAATGAACAGCTGCAGTCCAAAATTAAAGGTCACAAGAAACGTAATTTTGGACAGAGGAATTCCGTAGGATGATTGAAAAGTGAGAAAGAGCAGCGGAATAAAGTTGTTGATAATTGCCTGCACAATATATCCTATAAAGCAGGAGTAAATGGTATGTTTGTAGGTGAAACATTTCATTTGTTATATAAATCCTCCGTTCCTGCCGCAATAATTTCTTCATCTGAAGCCGTACTGCTACGGCCACTTTCCCTATTATAATAAAAAACAATATCTTTTTCAAAGGTTAAATGCATAATCTGATAAATGTGGCATTTAGCTGAAGGCCGAAGAGGTGTAAAGTAATTTTGTAAAAAAATTTTGAATAAAAGACTATCTTTTTTCCATCAGACTCCGTTATGTATGTAGAGGAGTCTTTTTTATGCACAGCCCGTGCAGATGAAATATGCCGCTAAAGTGGCGTACGGGACGCGCGGCGGCGTTTTATTACGGAGGAAGGAGGGCGCAAGAGCATGGATGCGGATTTTTGGCTGATACGGAAAATGCGCATGGGAGACGAACAGGCTATTGAAAGCTTTGTGCAGAAATATTATCCCCGGATACTGAAATATAGCAGAGCGCATATTGACGACTACGGCTATGCGGAGGATGTGACCCAGGAAACCTTTGTACGCTTCTTCCGAACCCTGAAGGAATACCGGCATTATGGAAAGGCGGCAAACTATCTGTATGTGATTGCGGCTAATCTGTGCCGCGATTATTACAGAAAGGCCAGAGAAATCCCTATAGAGGAGCTGCCGGAAGGGGAGGATCCCTATGTGAGAAATGTGGCTCAGCAGATAGATGTAAGGCTTGCTCTGGAAAGCCTGCCGGAGGAGATAAGAGGAACGACCGTGTTATATTTCCTGCAGGAAAGAAAGCAAAAAGATATCGCGCGGATCCAGGGGATTAGCCTTTCGCTTGTAAAATATAGAATCAGGAAAGCAAGGGAGCTGCTTTGTGCCTATTGGGGAAAAGAGTAGATAACCCCGAATCCGATTTTCAGATTATTTTTTGCAAATATTGTGCCCAGCCCAAATTTGAGGGCTGCTGGCAAGAATAGGGGGATCAGTATGAGATTATCGAATCGTCAACTGAGAAAATATATGAATGGGGATAGTGGCGGCTGCAGGGAAAAAAGGGAACCTGTTCCTACGGCAGGGCTTATTTTAAAATCAAAAGCGGCGTTTTATGAAGGGGAGGAGCGGGATACGCTTACGGCGGCGGAATTTTTGTACTGGCAGGGCGGCTATATCCGCAAATACTGGTGGGCCCTGCAGGGGGGCGTTCTGCTGATACTGTGGATTTCGCTTAAGCTTACGGGCAGCGGCTTTTATGTCAGGAGAGCCATGGGGGTGGCGGCTTCGCTATTTGCGGCGATGTTATTGCCGGAGCTTTGGAAGAACCGGAGCGGCGGCGCGGTGGAGGTTGAATGCGCTGCATTTTATTCTTTAAGGCAGATTTATGCGGCAAGGATGCTCCTGTTTGCGATAGTGGATTTCCTTCTGCTTTGCTGTTTTTCGCTGACAGTTGTTTTGAGTGGGAGGATGTTGGTCTGGGAGCTGATAGTTCAGTTTTTCCTTCCTTATATGGTGACCTGCTGCATATGTTTCCGTACCCTGTACAGCCAGGCGGTTTCGGAGCCGTTTGCACTGGCACTGTGTATGGTCTGGTGCGGAGTGTGGAACCTGCTTGTGTTAAGCGAAAAAGTGTATAAAGCCGTTTCTGCGCCTGTCTGGGCCGCCATGCTGGGGATCTCCCTGGCGTACCTGGGATACAGCGTTTATAAAGGGCAGAAAAATTATAAAGAAATGTGGGAGGTGAAGCCTTTATGGAACTGAATGTTTCTCATCTGACCAAAGAATTTAAGGGCGCGGCCGCTGTTGACGATGTATCTTATACGCTGAGGGCCGGGGTTTATGGACTTTTAGGGGTGAATGGGGCAGGGAAAACAACGCTTATGCGTATGCTCTGTACTTTGATTAAGCCTGATAAGGGATGCATCACATGGGATGGAAAGGACATTTTTGAATTGGATGGGCAGTACAGAAAGCTGCTAGGATATCTGCCCCAGGATTTTGGGTATTATCCGGATTTTACGGTGCAGGACTATCTGATGTATGTGGGCTCCATTAAGGGGATGCGCCCAGCTACCGCAAAGCAGCGCACAGCCCGCCTGATAAAGCAGGTAGGGCTGGAAAAGGAAAAGAAGAAAAAAATGAAAAAGCTCTCCGGCGGGATGAAACGCCGGGTGGGGATCGCGCAGGCTGTGTTAAACAATCCTTCCATCCTGATTCTGGATGAACCGACTGCCGGTCTTGACCCCAATGAAAGAATTCGCTTTCGAAATCTGATAAGCGAGCTGGCCCGGGATAGGCTTGTCCTTCTCTCTACCCATATTGTGTCGGATGTGGAGTATATTGCAAATGAAATTCTCCTGATGAAGGATGGGAAAATTTGTGTGGCAGGTACCCCGGAGGAACTGCTTGCGCCTATGCGGGGGCAGGTCTGGAGCATGGATGTTTCGAAAAACAAGACCGGAGCCTGTAGGAGAGCTTATAAGGTGGCAAATGTAAAAACAACCCCGGAAGGGATAAATTTAAGAATTTTGTCCGCCCAAAGGCCCTCCGAAAATGCTCTGCCGCAGGAGCCTGCGCTGGAGGACGTATTTTTGCATTATTTTGGGGAAGGGGCGGTGGAAGAAGATGTTTCAATATGAGTTAAAAAAAGTGTTTTTGAAAACAGGAGGCAGGGCAGCCCTTTTCCTGATTCTTATTTTGGTGGGCATTACCTGTTATTTTGCCGCAGATGTTTACTACGTAAATGAAAACGGAGAGAAAGAAATAGGCTCCGGGGCGGTACGGGAATTGCGGGCTGTGCAGAAGGAATGGGCGGGGTATCTGGATGAAGAAAAAATCCGGCAGGTCATTGCGGAAAACAACCGGATCCGGCACTCGCCCGAGGCATTGTCGAAGGAGCTTGTAAAAGAAAATATTGCTTACGGCTGGGGACAGGGGATTGCTGAAATCAGAAATCTCTTAAACTGTTCCTATGCGGAAGGCTTTCGGGAATATGATTATTACCGGGCGGACGCTCTTTCGGAAGATGAGGCCGGCTGGTTTTATGAAAACAGGATTTCTCTGCTGAAGAAATGGCTGGAGGACGAGGCGGAGGATATGTTTTCAGAGAAGGAAAAAGAATATTTAATCAGGCGCTACGACAGCGTCCAAACGCCTTTTTATTATGATTACATGAAGGGATGGACGCAATTGTTTGAGTATTCGCCTACGGTTATCATGATTGTTATGCTGATTTTGGGATATCTTGTTGCAGGGATCTTTTCCAACGAGTTTGCATGGAAATCGGATGCGGTTCTTTTTTCATCCATGTACGGGAGAAATAAGGCCGTTGTTTCCAAAATAGGAGCGGGAATTTTCATTGTAACCGCAGTTTACTGGGGAGCCGTTTTGCTGTACTCGGGCATTGTTCTCCTTTATCTGGGGGCGGACGGCCTGCAGTGCCCGGTCCAGGCTGACAGGAGCGGGTGGAAGTGCTTTTACAATATAACCGTGTGGCAGAAATATCTTTTGATTATAGCGGGAGGGTATATCGGATGCCTGTTTATTTCCTTCTTAAGCATGCTGGTGTCTGCTAAAACAAAGTCCACGGTTTTGGCGGTTATGGTTCCTTTTGCACTTATTTTTATTCCTTCCTTTCTGGCCAATATAAACAGCGCCTCCGTGAGCAAAATTTTATCCCTCCTGCCGGACCAGCTGCTGCAGACAGAGATGGCGCTGAACTATTTTAGCCTGTATACGGTCGCGGGAAAGACGGTGGGAGCCGTACCGGTTTTGCTGGCGGTTTATACGGCGCTGACCGTGATGCTGGCGCCACTGGTATATTGGGAATACGGGCGCAAACAAATCGGCTAAGTAACCATATAGTTACGAATAGATTTTGCCTATAGAAATGAATTATTTATAAATATTTGCTGTTTTGGGTGCGAAGAATTATAATGGTCTTGTGAAAATGGAGGGTGTTAGGTTGAATGAATTGGAGGAAAACATGAAAAAACTAGGATTTGGTCTGATGCGTCTGCCTCTGCTTGATAAGACGGATGCGAATAGTATTGATGTGGAACAGGTAAAGCAGATGGTGGATGCCTTTATGGAGAAGGGATTTACATACTTTGATACGGCATGGATGTACTGCGGCTTCAACAGCGAGAGCACGGTCAAAAAGGTTCTGGTGGACCGCTATCCGCGGGAAGCTTACACACTGGCGACCAAACTGCATACCGGATTTTTTCATTCTTTAGAAGACAGGGATAAAATATTTAACCAGCAGATGCAAAAGACAGGTGTTACCTGTTTTGACTATTATCTTCTGCATGGTATCGAGGCGTCCTCGCTGCCAAAGTTTGAGCAGTTTGACTGCTTTAACTGGCTGCTGGACAAAAAGGAAAAGGGGCTGGTAAAGCATGCCGGCTTTTCTTTCCATGACAGCGCCGAGCTTTTGGATGAGATTCTGACAAATCATCCGGAGATGGAATTCGTACAGCTCCAGCTCAATTACCTGGACTGGGAGAGCGAGTGGGTGCAGTCACGGAAGTGCTACGAGGTGGCCGTAAAGCATGGCAAGCCGGTAATCGTCATGGAGCCGGTAAAAGGCGGCACCTTAAGTAAAATTCCGGAGCAGGCCGAAAAAGTTTTTAAGGATTATGATGCTGAGCTTTCCGTGTCTGGCTGGGCGATACGCTTTGCGGCGTCTCTGGACAATGTAATGATGGTGCTTTCCGGCATGAGTAATTTAGAGCAGGTGCAGGATAACCTAAGCTATATGGAGGATTTTAAGCCGCTTACGGAGGAAGAAAAGGAGCTGACTTACAAGGTGGCGGATATCATTAACGCCCAGACGGCCATACCCTGTACGGGTTGCTCTTACTGCACCTCAGGCTGCCCGAAAAAGATTGCCATTCCACAGTATTTTTCCCTGTACAATGAAGACATGCGGGAGAATCTGGAGGAAAAAGGATGGACAGCCACAGCCACCCAGTATGCCATTCTCGCTGAAAAGTTCGGGAAGGCCGGGGACTGTGTGGGGTGCGGCCAGTGCGAGGGAGTCTGTCCCCAGCATTTGCCGATTATTGAAAAGCTGAAAGAAGTATCCGGGCATTTTGACAGATAGCAGCTAAAAACAGATAAGAACAAAGAAGTGTCTGCAAGGCTTCACCAGCCATCCTTATGTTTACAAACGCCGTCAGGCTTATCTGATCAGCTTATGGTAATGTACAGACCTGCATAAAGAAGTTTAAATTGAGAACGGAGAACAGGGAACATATAAGATGTGTGCTTCTGCGGCAAAGCGGAGGCATGGATTTTACATGTTCCTTTTTCAGTATAGTAAGAAAGAGAAAGTTGTGATACAATTTGAAAGGACATTTTGTACGCAGGACAAGGAGGCGGAAAGTTGGAGCTTTTGTTTAAGATGAACCTGAATAATGCGGTGGAGAGAGTGCTGCATGTGCCGGGGAATTACTCAGGCGGGATTTTGGAGATGACGCTGGTGACAGACTGCGCCCTGCCCCTGGATTATGTCAGGAACACGGCGGCGGATGTGGCGGCTTGTCTGCGGTCCCACAGTGAGGTATTCCGCAATGTGCGGTTGAATCTTTTGTACTGGAAAAGCAATAGTGATATGGAAAACCGTGTGATTCCTATCTCCTTTTTGCAGACAAGCGGGTGCTTTGAGGATTATGTGGTGACAGGGGAGGAAAAGTCCCTGGACGCCTTAACGGCAAAGCTGAAGCTTTTTCATGCAAGGTCAAAATTAATTCTGGTGCTGGCGGATGAGGCGCTGCTTGTCCGGGATAAGGACGAGGTGCAGAAGAATATGAAGCCGTTCCTTGGGAAAAAGAGTCTTTTCCTGTGCAGAAACGATTTGGAAATGAAGTGGCGCAGGGGAACAGAGTTAGGGATGGTGTAAGCATGGTAGGAAATCTGGAATATTATAAGGTGTTTTACTACGCGGCCAAAAACGGCAGCCTTACCGGGGCGGCGGCAGAGCTTTCCATCTCCCAGCCGGCAGTAAGCCAGGCTCTTAAGCAGCTTGAGAGCGCTTTATCGGCCAAACTTTTTGTGCGTGTGCCAAGGGGAATCAGACTTACTACGGAGGGACAGGCGCTATATACTTATGTGAAATCAGGGTATGAGCAGATTAGGTTAGGGGAGAGAAAGCTTGCCTCCATGCTGCAGCTTGATTATGGCGAATTAAAGATAGGCGCCAGCGATATGACCCTTAAATACTACCTGCTTCCTATGCTGCAGGAGTATCATGAAAGATTTCCGGGCATTAAGGTGACCGTCACCAATGCGCCTACGCCGGAAACCCTGAATCTCTTACAGCAGGGGGAAATTGAGTTTGGCGTGGTGAGCACGCCCTTTGCCGGTAAATCCAGGCTTCATGTAATTCCTGTGCGTGAAATAGAAGATGTGTTTGTGGCAGGACGGAAATTCATGCAGTATAAGAACCACATGTTAGAGCTTAAGGAGCTGGAAAAGCTTCCCATTATCTGTCTGGAGGGAAGCACCAGCACCAAAAGCTATATGGACGAATTTTTAAAGCAAAGCGGGGTGGAACTGCACCCGGAATTTGAGCTGGCAACCAGCGATATGATAGTCCAGTTTGCCTTAAGGAATCTTGGTGTGGGCAGCGTGGTGCGGGACTTTGCCAAGGAGTATTTAGAGGACGGCAGGCTTTTTGAGCTGCGTTTTAAACAGATGATTCCCAAAAGAAAAATCTGTGTGGTGGCGGATGCAGGAGGACCGGTATCTAAGGCAGCGGAAGAGTTTTTAAAAATGGTACGGGCAATAGTGCGAAATTAAAATTTCACACATCCTGATTTGTACGCCCGCTAAAGCGGGCAGACAGGAGTTAGATTGAGAAAGGAAACATGGTTAAAAGTATGATTAAGAATATTGTGTTTGATATTGGAAATGTGCTTGCGGGATTTGCATGGCAGGAGTTTTACTTAAGTTTTGGCTTCTCAGAGGATATTTATGAAAAGCTCACGAAAGCTACAATTAAAAGCGCTTTTTGGAACGAGCTGGATCGGGGCGTGCTTAACGATGACGAGCTTCTTGAAGGCTTTATACGAAACGATCCTTCCATAGAAAAAGAAATCAGGGAAGTTTTTCAAAGTGTTGAAAAGATGATTACCCGGTACGACTATGCAATTCCGTGGGTTAAAGAGTTAAAGGACAGGGGCTGCGGGATATATGTGATCTCTAATTTTTCCCATAAAGCATATATAGAATGTGCGGATGCTCTTGATTTCCTGAAGGAGACGGACGGGGCAATTTTGTCTTTTCAGGAGAAGCTGATTAAGCCTATGCCGGAAATATATCAACTTTTGACAAAGAGGTATGGGTTAAAGGCGCAGGAATGCGTTTTCATTGATGATACGGCTAAAAATGTGGATGCAGCGGTGAAAGAGGGGATGAAGGGAATTGTGTTTCACACCCTTGAGCAGGTAAAAACGGAGCTGGAGGAAATGTTAACCTTTTAGGGGGCGGGGTTTAGCTTTCCAAGATTTATCTTCGGCTGTGAGGAGTTTGATGATGACCAGAATACAGATATTGAGACATATAGCTCAAGGGGTAAGGAGGTACTGTAAAGAGTAAAATGAACGAGGATTTCCTTTAAAGCGTTGCGGATGTGCTGGGAAGCAGGCTTCTGAATCACTTACAGGAATTTTTACTGGAATTGGGAAAGGGATTTGCTTTTTTTGGCAGGCAGGTTCGCTTTACATTTGATGAACAGCATTTTCGGATTGATTTGGTGTTTTATAACCGATTATTACAATGCTTTGTTCTTTTTGATTTGAAACTGGGTAATTTAACACATCAGGATTTAGGGCAAATGCAGATGTATGTTAATTATTATGATCGATATGAAAAGACGACAGAGGAAAAACCTACGGTAGGTATTTTACTTTGTCAGGAGAAGAGTGATGCACTTGTTGAATTGACGTTGCCAGAAAACGCTAATATTTATGCATCAAAATATGAATTGTATTTGACGGATAAGAAATTGCTGCAGGAAAAGCTGAAGGAGTGGATAATGGAGGAAAAGTGATATGAATTTACTAAATTTGTAAGAAAGTGGTTCTGTTACCTGCCATTTTCTTCTTCCCCTGATTCCTCCTTCGGGGCATCCGTAGCCAGGGTTTTTCGCCCTGTGTACTTGCCATAAAGCCAGATATAAATCCATAGAAGAACAGGAAGTCCGACAGTAGCCATAAGACAGGCGGCGAACAGCCGGTCTGAGCCGGGAAAATCCAAAAGGGAAATCACCAGTGTGGCCACATATAAAAGAACAAGCAGTACGATACAGATGATGGCGGCAATTTGTTTGGGCTTTTGCTTCATAGAAGGCTCCTTTTATTTATAATGAAAATTAAATGAAACAAGGATTTGCAGGTACTTTTGAAGAACTTTGTATTTGGGCTTACTTATAAGAAAGCTTAAATCAGGATTCAAAAGTACTTTTTTATTATAGCATAGAAAATGAATTCATATCATTAATTTTGTGTGACATTTTTATAAATTTATTCCTGCGGGAAATGAAGCCAGGTGGCTGCCCATAGTGATGCAAAGCATCTGATACGTTTTTGCAGAGCGGGAGTGTGGCAACACTGAATTTTTTGCCATTCCCATGCATCCAGCTGACGTAGGCGTGAGAAGTAACACCGGCCGAGCCTGGGTAAAGCTTGAGGAGGAAGCAGGGGACTTTTTCGGACAGAAAAAACTGAACATCAATAAACATGCCAATGATACCAGCAAAATATCCACAAAGCCGGAAACAGATAAGCAGGGTCATGAGCAGCTCAGTCTGGAGCATGTGGAAAATCCGGATCCGAATATGAAGAATGAGGATGGCAGGAACAATCTGGAATGTAAACGAAAGTACGGAGAGTACATATCCAAGGACAGTGTGCGTCTGAGTCGTGACGGGTATGACGCCATACTTGGCGGGAAGTTTGATTTTTTTTATCCGGTTATGAGACGCTGGGCAGACGAACTGGCCTGGTCGAAGGAATACCTTAAAGGACAGGTTAACGGCGGAGAAATGCCAACGCCGGGGGCTGGAAGTAACCGTTTTATAGATTTATTTGTACAATTTTTTTTAGAGTTTATACTATTTTCAATAATTGCCCTGTGTTATAATGAGCCAGGAAACAATAGGGCGTTTTTATCTGTCTGGGAATATGTGGACAGAAACGGTAAGTTTTATTGAAATGAAAGGATAAAGAACATGTTAAAGACCAGCTTAAACGGGGTTTGGAATTTGCAGATTATAGGAAAAGATTCCGCCCTTGTGCCCAAAGAAGGGATAAGCGCTAAGATTCCTGGCTCAGTTTACGGTGCGCTGCTTGAAAAGGAGCTGATACCGGATCCTTTTTACCGGGATAATGAACTGAAAGTGCTTCCCCTTATGGAAAATGATTTCTGCTATACCACGGATTTTGAAGTGACAAATCAGATGCTTGCCTGTGACGCGCTGCTTCTTCGTTTTGACGGGATCGACACGTTAGCGGATATCTGTCTAAACGGTGAGCAGATTGGCTGTGCTTACAATATGCACAGAATCTGGGAAATTAACCTGTTGGAAACAGGCAGTATCAGGGAAGGAAATAACCAGCTGAAGGTGGTGCTCCATTCCCCAACAAAGTATATAAAGGAAGAAAATGAGAAGGTTGCTGTGCAGGGCTCCCAGGATGCTATGGAAGGTTTTCCGCATCTGCGCAAAGCCCATTGTATGTTTGGGTGGGATTGGGGTCCAAGACTGCCTGATGCCGGTATCTTCAGGGATGTAACGCTTCTTGGCATTAAAAAGAGCCGCCTGGACTCGGTTTACATAACACAGATTCATGAGGCCGGTCAGGTTACGCTGGATTTTGATATTACCCTTGAGCTGTTTTGCAACAGGGAAAGCGGTCTTTTTGGGGACGGAGGAAAGGTCCGGATTACGGTAACGGACCCTGACGGTCAGGTAGTTGCGGCAGAAGATACGGCAGGGGAAGAACAGGATTATAAGCTTACGGTGAAAAACCCCAGGCTCTGGTGGCCTCACGGTTACGGGGATCAGCCTCTTTATCAGGTAAGGGTATCTCTCCTTGACGGGGATGACAGTGAGCTGGATGTTTGGGAGAGAAAAATCGGCCTGCGTACCATGACAGTGAACACGGATAAGGATGAATGGGGAAGCTGCTTTGCCCATGAGGTAAATGGCGTAAAGATATTCGCTATGGGCGCAGATTATATTCCGGAGGACAATCTCCTTGACCGTGTCAATAAGGAACGGACAAGAAGGCTGCTTGAGGATGCTGCTATGGCAAATCACAACTGCATCCGTGTATGGGGCGGCGGCTATTATCCGGATGACTTTTTCTTTGATATCTGCGATGAGCTGGGACTGATTGTATGGCAGGATTTCATGTATGCATGTGCATCCTATGAGCTCAATGATGCGTTTGAGGCTAACATTACCCGCGAAACTATAGATAATGTACGCAGGATCCGCCACCATGCCTGCCTGGGTCTGTGGTGTGGTAACAATGAGATTGAAACACAGATTGAAATGTGGAAAGTCTCAGAAAAGCAGAAATATGATTATATTAAATTGTATGAATATATTATTCCTAAAATTATAAAAGAAGAAGACCCCAATGCCTTTTACTGGCCGTCTTCCCCGTCCTCAGGAGGAAACTTCGAGAACTCCTGGTCAGAAGATCATGGGGATATGCATTACTGGGATGTGTGGCATGGAAATAAGCCTTTTACGGAATACAGGAAATTCCATTTCAGATATTTGTCTGAGTTTGGTTTCCAGTCTTTCCCGGGATTAAAGACGGTAGAGAGCTTTACAGAGCCTGAAGACAGGAATATTTTCTCAAGGGTGATGGAAATGCACCAGAGAAACCGGGCGGCTAACGGCAAAATATTAAATTATCTTTCCGCTATCTATTTATATCCAAAGGATTTTGACCATTTATTATATGCCTCACAGCTTCTCCAGGCAGATGCCATCCGCTATGGGGTGGAACATTTCAGGCGTTACAGGGGCAGATGCATGGGAACAGTGGTGTGGCAGCTCAATGACATCTGGCCGGTGGCATCCTGGGCCAGCATTGACTATTATGGAAGATGGAAAGCTCTGCACTATGCCGAGAAAAAAATGTTTGCGCCTGTTATGATTTCCTGCGAGGAGATTGGGGAGCTGAGCGAACGTCCCTTCTGCATTCAGGAGCCTGCCCCCATTGAAAAGAGTGCAAGGCTGCATGTTGCAAACGAAACCATGCAGGAAGTGACAGGCACGGTTACATGGAGCCTTCGTAAGCCGGACAGCAGCATATTAAAAGAGGGAAGCTGCCAGATTACGGTTCCGGCGCTTGACGGTGTGTGGCTTGAAAAAATGGATTTTGGCGCTTATGAGGAGAGAGAAATTCATTTAGAGTACAGCTTTTGTGTGGACGGCCGGGTGGTTTCCCAAAATACCTGTTTATTCACGGCGCCTAAGCATTATTTCTTTGCGAATCCTAATCTTCGCTGCGAAAGGAAGGGCGACAAAATTGTGGTATATGCAGACGCTTATGCAAAGAATGTGGAAATCATTGGGACAGACGGAGATTTATGGCTCTCCGACAACTTCTTTGACATGGAGGCCGGAGAACGCATTGTTTCCATTATAAGGGGAGACGCAAAGAGCGTTACCTGCCGGTCGGTTGTTGACATTGCCTGATCAGGATAAAAAGAGAGGTTTTCTACAAAAGGTCTCACGGTCCGTGCAGTTACTGCCCGGACCGTGAGAATTTTTCCCGCAAAGGCGCTATGTGTCTAAAAAGGAAAAGATTTCGCGGTAGTAGTTTTCCAGAACCACACAGGAGCTGCTGTAAATTTCATGGCGGCTTTCATCAACGTCAATCAGGCGGGCGCCAGGCGTATTTTTTACAAACCGTCTGATACCGGAGGCCTTGACAAGAGTGTCACAGGTGGAGCGAAATACCAAAACGGGAGCTGTAATTTTCGCACAGTTCTTTTTTTGGGTGATTAAATGGCAGGCATTTAAGGAGTGATAAATCCATCCATAACTGGAGCCGGAATTTTGAAAAAGAGGCTCAGCTTCCTTTTTGGCCTGATAATATTGGAACCGTTCATAATTAGTACAGCAGCTGTTCTCAAACCGCTCCCCGGGCTGAAAGGGACGCTGGCCGGGAGGGTAGGTATTTGCCCTGTGCAGGCTTACCATAATACGTCCTAAGGCCCTTACACAGGGCTCAGGCACAGACCCCAGTAAAATGCCGAGCATGGGAGCGGTAAGTACGGCTTTCCTGAAAATATCAGGATAAGTTTCCAGATATAATGCGCCCACAGCTCCGCCCATGGAGTGGGCATACAGATAAAGGGGCAGTCCCCTGGAAGCAGGGATTACGATTTGGGTGATAAAGGTATGCAGATCCTCCACATAGTCGGCAAAACGGTGTATGTGAACCATGTTCGGATGATCCGTCTCCCGCAGGGAGCGGGCATGACCCCGGTGCTCTGCCAGATAGACCTGATAACCGGCTTTGGTAAAATAGTAGATGACTTCCTTATACTTTTCCGCAGACTCGCAAAAGCCATGGCTTATCACGATGGCGCCTGTGGCATTGGAAGGACGGTAGGATTCGTAATAAAGACACCCATTCTCATGAGAGGCAGGCTGATTTGCGGTCTGAGACGGCATTTGTTTAACAGACCGCTCCCCGGTTAGGGGCTGTGCGGGGCTTTTGTGCCGGCTGGCAGAAGGCGATGGCGTATGACTTTTGCGCCGGTCGGTAAAAGGCTCCGGCGTTTGCTTTACTTTGATGTAGCCGGAGCTTGCAACGGACATAAGAAAAGGGACGGCCTCCCTATCCATTTTATCCTGAAACTGGCCGTCCGGTATTATGCTGATATTATTCTTCAATGCGCTATCTCCATAAATAAAATCATAGATTTTTGCTTTCCCTGCAGGCAATGTGCGGCATGAGGGCTACTTGCGAAGAGCGTGGCGTTTGATGGCCTCAAAGCTTTCTTTGCTGATTACATGCTCAATTTTGCAGGCATCCTGAGCGGCAATATCCCCGCTTACACCAAGATGTGTCAGCCACAGGGTGAGCAACTCGTGGCGTTCATAAATCATTTCTGCAATTTCCCTGCCGGATTCGGTCAGATAGATGAACCCTTCTCTGGTGACAGTGATATGCTCCTTTTCCCGCAGATTTTTCATGGCAACGCTTACACTAGATTTTTTAAACCCCAGTTCTTCGGCAATGTCCACAGAACGGACTACAGGTTTCTTCCTGCTCAGTATTAATATTGTTTCCAGATAATTTTCAGCTGATTCGTTTGTATGCATCTTGTTTCCCTGTATTTCCCTGATATTTATAATTTATTGATATATTCTGATTTCCTGCGTCCGGCATACATTAAGGCTAAATGAAATCCGGCCGCTATTTTCTTGTGAATTCTTATTATAACATATATTTAAGATAAAATAAAATGAAAAAAATCCCACAAAAATTATTGACAACTAATAAAAGGTAGAATATACTAACTAAAGAGAGCTATGATGAACATCATGACTGAAAAAGTTACAGGTCTGATAAATAAACTGGAAAGAAGGTGTAAGAATGCCGTTGTCGATGGTAAAAGAAGGAGAGCCCAGCGTGATACACAAGGTGGGCGGAAAGGATGAAACCAGAAGGTTTCTGGAAAATCTTGGATTTGTGACAGGAGGAATGGTCACAGTGGTATCTCAAACAGGGGGCAGCCTGATTGTCAATGTAAAGGAGGCGAGGGTTGCAATTGGCAGGGATATGGCAAATAAAATTTTAGTAAATTAGATGGCTCGCGAAGCGCGGCAGCGTTTTACTGATTAATCTGAGGAAAGGAATAAAAATTAATTATGAAGACATTGAAAGAAATTTCCTGCGGGGAAACCGTGAAAGTGACGAAGCTTACCGGTGAAGGACCGGTAAGGAGGCGGATTATGGATATGGGGATTACCAAAGGTGTGGAAGTGTTTGTGAGAAAGGTTGCGCCCTTAGGTGACCCGGTAGAGGTAACTGTGCGGGGCTATGAGCTGTCGCTGCGCAAGGCGGATGCTGAAATGATTCAGGTAGAATGATCCGGAATAAAAACAAGTAAAAATTTTTTTGCACAAAGATTAGTCTTAACTAATAAAAGGTAGACGTAACAATATGTCTGCCAGTAAAAAATGGAGGATGAACATGTCAGTAAAAATTGCGCTTGCAGGAAATCCAAACTGCGGTAAAACAACACTATTTAACGGTCTTACCGGCTCTAACCAGTTCGTTGGAAACTGGCCGGGTGTTACGGTAGAAAAAAAGGAGGGGAGATTAAAAGGGAAAAAGGATGTAATTATAATGGACCTTCCCGGAATCTATTCTCTCTCTCCTTACACACTGGAGGAAGTGGTTGCCAGGAATTATCTGATTGGAGAAAGGCCTGATGCCATTATCAACATTGTGGACGGTACCAATATTGAAAGAAATCTCTATCTTTCCACCCAGCTTATGGAGCTTGGCATTCCGGTTCTGATGGCGGTTAATATGATGGATGTTGTGGAGAAATCGGGAGATAAGATAAACGTATCAAAGCTAAGTGAAAGTCTTGGCTGTGAGGTGGTTGAAATTTCCGCCCTTAAGGGAACCGGAATCATGAAGGCAGCAGAGCGGGCCGTAGCCCTGGCCAACCAGAAAAAGGCAGCGCCAAAGGTACATAAGTTTGCTGTCAGAGTAGAAAATGTACTGGAGGCTGTAGAGAATAAGCTTGGCAGTGATATTCCGGAGGAACAAAAGAGATTTTTTGCAGTGAAGCTTTTGGAGAAGGATGACAAGATTGGAGAGCAGATGAAAAATGTTCCCGATGTGTCGATGGAAATTGCGCTTCTGGAAAAGGAAATGGAGGATGATACGGAAAGCATCATAACAAATGAGAGATATGTGTATATTTCTTCCATTATTGACCAGTGCTGTACAAAAGCGGGAAAAGAGACATTGACAAAGTCGGATAAAATCGATAAGGTTGTAACCAACAGGTGGCTTGCGCTCCCTGTTTTTGCACTGGTTATGATACTTGTTTATACGGTATCGGTTACCACGGTAGGCGCCTGGGCAACAGACTGGGCCAATGACGGAGTTTTTGGAGATGGATGGAGCCTGTTTGGGCTCGAGATACCGGGGATTCCGGTTTTAGTGGAAGGCGTACTTGATGCAGTTAGCTGTGCAGACTGGCTTAAGGGCCTTATACTGGACGGTATTGTGGCCGGCGTGGGCGCTGTGCTTGGATTTGTGCCGCAGATGCTGGTGCTTTTCATCTTCCTGGCCTTTTTGGAGGCCTGCGGATATATGGCAAGAGTTGCCTTTATCATGGACAGGATTTTCAGAAAGTTCGGTCTTTCCGGAAAATCCTTTATACCGATGCTGATTGGAAGCGGCTGCGGCGTACCCGGCGTTATGGCATCCAGAACCATTGAAAATGACCGTGACCGGAAGATGACGATTATGACCACAACCTTTGTGCCCTGCGGCGCCAAGCTCCCTATTATTGCGCTGATTGCAGGCGCCCTCTTTGGCGGCGCCTGGTGGGTTGCTCCCAGCGCTTACTTTGTGGGAATTGCGGCGATTATCTGTTCCGGCATTATTTTGAAAAAAACAAAGATGTTTGCGGGAGATCCGGCTCCCTTTGTGATGGAGCTTCCTGCCTATCATATGCCTACGGCAGGCAATGTACTGCGGAGCATGTGGGAGAGAGGCTGGTCCTTCATCAAAAAGGCCGGAACGATTATTCTTTTATCCACTATTGTGCTGTGGTTCCTTATGAGCTTTGGATGGTCGGAAGGGTCCTTTGGAATGCTGGAGGCGCAGCAGCTTGACAGCAGTATTCTGGCAGCTCTTGGGGGAATTTTTGCCCCTTTGTTTGCTCCGTTAGGATGGGGAGACTGGAAGATGGCAGTGGCTGCCATTACAGGCCTTATCGCAAAGGAAAATGTAGTAGGCACAATTGGTATTCTCTTTGGTGTTGCAGAGGTTGCGGAAGACGGTGCGGAAATCTGGGAGCAGCTTGCAGTGAGCATGAGCGCCATAGCGGCGTATTCCTTCCTGGTATTTAATCTGCTGTGCGCACCCTGCTTTGCGGCGATGGGAGCAATTAAGCGGGAGATGAATAATACAAAGTGGTTCTGGTTTGCGATTGGTTATCAGACCGTGCTTGCCTATGCGGTTTCCCTTTGTGTGTATCAGATTGGCATGCTTTGCTCATCAGGAATATTTGGAATAGGAACCGTGGCGGCGTTTCTTTTGGTAATCGGATTTATTTATCTGCTTTTCAGGCCCTATAAAGAGAGCGCAGCCTTGAAAGTGAATATGAAAAAAGCGGCTGTGGGAACAAAATAGAAAAGGAGACGGGTTAATTATGGGGACGATTGTTACGGCAGCAGTTTTGGCCTGCATTGTGGGACTGATTATCAGGAAAATGGTACGGGATAAGAAAAGCGGTAAGTCTCTGCAGTGCGGATGTGACTGTGAGCATTGCGCAGGATGCGGGGGTAAGGGGCCGTGAGAAAGGCCGGCAGTACGGGAGAATATCCGGAAGGTGCGCAGGGATTGGCTCTTATGAAACAGACAGGGCAGCGCAAAGAATGAAAAAGACAAAATTTTAAGGCGCATGGAACAGCAGATTGTATACCATGCGTCTTTTTGTGATTCCTTTTATTTTATGATTCCGTAAAAACAACTATTAGTTAGATATGGGCATCGCTTTTGCTGAGAATTACTTTGATAATGGAAAGAATAATTTCCTGTTCCTGATCGGAGGCATGTTCCCACAATATTCTTAATTTCTGTTCTCTGGCTTCTGAAGGCGTTTGCAAAGGTGCATCATGTAGAAGGGCATCAATTGGCAGCTGAAAACAATCTGCCAGTAAAATCAGCTTTTCTAAGGTGACGGAGCGCTTTCCACGTTCAATAAATCCAACATATGTAGTCGAAACATTGATTTTTTCTGCAATTTGTTCCTGGGTTAATCCGATGCGGATCCGTTCTTCTCTGATGCGTCTGCCGAGTAATTTTCTGTCCATATTGCCTCCAATAAAGAAATATTACCTAATATTCTAAACGGATAGTTATAAAAATATAACAAACTAAAAGTTTAAAAAAATAATAACTAATAGTTGTATTATGAAAAAAAGATGATATAATAAAGTAGAAAAAAACAAAAATAGAAGGAGGAAAAAATGAAAGCAAGAATTTTCAAAAGAATGATGACAGGTGTACTGGCTGCTGCTTTGGTGATTGCGCCAACAATGAGTGTTAGCGCTACAACTGTAACAGGGAGTAGTACAAGCACAGCAGAAAAAGTGATTGCATCCAGTACATCAGAAGAAGTAACAACTATTGCTGAAATTCCCACTACCAGCACTGTGGCAGGCGTTAAGTCAACTGTGGCGGGTACCTATCTGGCAACCAGCGTAAATGGAACTGTGGTTACAACAAGTCAGGCGGCAATTGCGCAGGGGTATGGACTTACCGGCGCTGAGAAACCATATGCCAAATTTATGAATATGGATGCAAAGAAGAGCTATCTTGCGGCAGCGGCAATTCATGCGGCAGCGCAGGCAAAGGGAGCTGTAGTTGGGCCTATGCTGAACATTGAGCTTGGAAAGATGTCAGCGGGCAAATACAGTCTGCTGCCTTCAGAGGGTGCAGCCATCAGACTTTCGTTGGGTATTCCCAAGAGCTTTGCACAGGCGGATGCGGCCTATGCAGTTGTATGTGTCCGCCCGGGAGGTGTTGTAACTATTTTAGAAGATGTTGATACAAATCCCAATACCGTTACTTTCGATACAACTGGCGGTGCAGGCGCATATGCAATGATCAAATATTAACTTTGGGTTTTGCAGAGTATGCATTGTGGTAAAGGTTTTAACGGAAAATGGCGCTGGCGTATAATAAATGACGCCAGTGTCATTCATTATAACAGTATAGTCCGGGAAAGGAGCATGAGGAAATTTACTAAAACCAGGACAAAAGCAGATAAACATCTACTATTCATTATTTTCATTTTACTTGGTATATATCAATATGGAATTGGAAAAATTTGCGGTTTTACAATGGTGCCGGATGAATTCGGCTATTGGGCAAGCGCTGCGGAGAATGTGGGATATGACTGGTCAGAGGTGGCATCATTAGGCTCATATTATTCTTTCGGATACAGTTTTGTCTTAACGCCGATTCTTTGGGCTTTTCGTGATGGTGTTTCAGCATACAGGGCGGCAGTAACGGTTAATATGCTATTGATGTGCGTGAGCCTGCTTCTGTTTACTGGAATCATAAGGAGGTTATTTCCCCTGACAGATAGGGTAAAGCAGGCGCTTATCAGTGGAATAGCAGTTTTTTATCCGGTTTGGATATTCAATATGCAGATGACGATGGCAGAAGCGATGCTTATGTTTCTCTTTGTACTGATAACATATCTGCTTATTTGTTTTATGCAGAAAGCAAAGATAGTTACTGCGGTATTTCTGGCAGCAGCGCTTGCTTACATTTACAGTGTGCATATGAGAACGGCAGGCGTTTTAATTGCCTGTGTTATTACACTGATAATCTGGTATGCAGCAGAATCCCCTAAAAGAGGAATCCTTTTATTATTTTTCGTAGCACTGCTAATATTTGTAACATGTGCGGCAATGATAAAGGAGAGCACTGTTACAGAGGTTTTTTCCAATGCAGACAGTCAGGCGCTGGCGGACAATGATTATAGCAGTCAGTGGGGAAAAATTCAGCAAATAGCTACGGTTTGTGGAATCATTCAGCTTGTAAATCAGGTAATCGGAAAAGTTTTTTATCTTGGCCTTGCAAGCTTCGGTTTATTTTATTGGGGAATGGGATGGATAGTAAAAAGATGCTTTATATTAATGACAAAAGTCATAAAAAGAAAGAAACCTGAAGTGGAAGAATGGATTTCATTATTCCTTTTGCTTGCCATGACAGGGGAGATCCTGATTGGCAGTATTTACATATACGGAAGCAATACGGTTGATACGCTGATCTACGGAAGATATGATGAGTTCCTGATGCCTGTTTTTTTGTTGGCTGGCATAATTGCCATAGATAGGAGCAGACAGATCTTTAAAGGTATATTGGCAATAGGAATATGTACGGTATTGGAGGTACCCATACTTTTAAATGCAATAGAAGCAGGGAAAATGAATGGTTTAAGAGGGTATATGGCAGCAGGTATCAGCTATCTTTTAAAGGAAGATAATTTGGATGTATGCCGCTTTTTTACAGATACATGTATTCTTGGCCTGGGAGTTATGTTCCTGACAACTTTTCTGATATGGCTGTCGGGAAAAGGCAGAAATCTGGTGTGGCTTGTGACAGGAATTTTGGCAGTTGAGATAATTGCAGGTTTGCAGATCAGCAATCATTACACTTATCAGGTTAACAGATCCAATTTTGTGGATTTGACGATAGCAGAGGAAATTTTCAATCATGCCGGAGCAGAAGATGAGGTCGTATATCTGGATGAAGGAAATTTCCAGTATATTGATTTTTTGCAGATGCAGCTTGGTGAAAGAACAGTCAGGGTGATGTCTGCAGACAAATGGAATGATTTAAAAAAGAAAGCAAAAAGTGTGTTTGTAATTGCAGATATTGACACTGCATATAAAGAACAATTGGATGAACTGTTCCGAAAGTGCGTGAGAGCAAATAGCTTTTATCTATATTATGACGGAAAGGAGACTGTCTGAAGTGAAATTAATCATACAGATTCCCTGTTACAATGAAGCGGAAACATTGGAAATAGCCTTAAATGATCTTCCAAGAAATTTAAGTGGAGTTGATGAGATTGAATATCTGATTATCAATGATGGCAGTCAGGATGATACGGTAAAAGTCGCCCAAAAATGGGGCGTTCATTATGTGGTCAATTTTAAGCAAAACAAAGGGCTTGCCAAAGGGTTTATGGCCGGGCTTGACGGGTGTCTTCGAAATGGTGCGGACATCATAGTGAATACAGATGCTGATAATCAATACTGTGCAGAGGATATTGCCGCATTGATCCAGCCAATATTAGACGGCAGAGCGGATATGGTTATTGGAGCAAGGCCAATTGACGAAACAGAGCATTTTTCTTTTATTAAGAAAAAATTGCAGCATTTTGGCAGCTGGGTGGTGCGTAAGGCATCTGGCACAGATATCCCGGACGCGCCTAGTGGATTTCGGGCATATTCAAGGGAAGCGGCTATGAGAATGAATGTGGTAAATGATTATACATATACGCTTGAAACAATTGTGCAGGCCGGAAGAGAAAAAATAGCAGTCATGAGTGTGCCGGTGAGAACCAATGAAGAGCTTCGGCCTTCCAGACTATTCAACAGTATCTGGGGATATGTGAAAAAGAGCATGCTGACTATTCTCCGGGCATATATGATGTACAAGCCTTTAAAATGTTTTAGCTATCTGTCATGCATACCTCTGATGTGCGGATTGCTAATAGGATTCCGGTATCTGTACTATATGATGCTTGGAAGGGCAGGGGGACATGTACAGTCATTGATTTTAGGCTGTACATTGATTATTATCGGATTTCTGACTTTTATGATAGGGCTTGTGGCAGATGTGATTGGAGCTAACAGAAAGCTTTTGCAGGATACCCAGTATCATGCCAGAAAAGCGGAATATGAGGCGATATATATGCAAAAAAAGAGGGAGAAAGAGGCGGTAAGAACTTACCGGATTATCGAAAAAGGTGAGAAAGGTCCGTTTACAGAAGCCAGGGAAGGATGAAGCAGTATTGTTTGGGGAAGGTATTCGTATATGAGTAGTGTGACAGTAATTATTCCGGCCTTTAATGCAGAAAAGTATCTTCACAGATGCTTAGATTCAGTTGTTAACCAGAATTTTTCAGACTTTGAAGTGATACTTGTTGATGATGGAAGCTGTGACGGTACGGCAGGTATTATCAGGAGCTATCAAAGCAGATATCCGTTTATTCATTATTATTATAAAGAAAATGGCGGACTGTCCAGTGCAAGAAATTACGGCATGAAGCAGACAGGTGAGAGCAAATATGTGGCTTTTTTAGACAGTGACGATTATCTGGACGCCGATTATCTGATGTCTCTGATAAACAAAGCAGAACAAAGACAATCGGATGTTGTATGCAGCGGACAATATCGGGTTACAGAAAGCGGACAGATTATTTCGCATGTACAGTACCACCTGGATAAACAGGATAAATGTATTTTAAGACATTTGAATATGCATGGAAAGTTGTACAGAACAGATTATTTAAAAAAGCATCATTTGGTATTTCCGGAAGGAAAAACATATGAGGATAATCCGTTTAACTTAGCGGCATTTTTTCTTACCAGCCGTATAGATTTTTTGCAGTATGAAGGGTATTACCAGTTGATACATCCGGACAGTATCACGACCCGGAAAGTCAGACAAAGTGATGTACCGTATAAAGAACTGGAACAGGCAATTCAGTATGTGATTGCAAATAAGGCAAACGATTATGATGTTTTTGAATACACGATTATGAGCTTTTTCACTTATTTTATATTGGAAGCAAACAGAAAACACCGGTATTTCAAATTGGCAGACAGAAAAAGCGACACACAAGTGCTGGAAGAGCTTTGTGATTTTGCAGAAAGAATTCTAAAACAGTACTGTCCTTCGTATATGCATAATCCATATTTATCTGTCTGCAGGAAAAATGACATAGGTATAAAACAAAAACTGGCAGTTGCAGTTTTCATGAGGATGATGCACTGGAATTGTGCGAAAGCCTTTGTAAAGATTTTTTATAAAGTATAGGGTAAGCTGGATATAAGGGAGGACGAGAGGAGTGATTCCTAAAATCATACATTTTTGCTGGCTGAGTGGAGATGAATATCCGGATTTAATTAAGAAATGTATAAATTCCTGGAAAGAAAAACTACCGGATTATGAGATTATTTGCTGGGATTTAAATCGGTTTGATATTAATAAGTACAGATATACCAAAGAGGCTTTTGCAGAAAAAAAGTACGCCTTTGCTTCAGATTATATCCGGCTGCATGCCTTATATACCATGGGCGGAATTTATCTGGATAGTGATATCGAAGTGATAAAAAGTTTTGATCAGCTTTTAAGTTTAAAGGCATTTACCTGCTTTCAAAAAATGTCAATGACATTGTCTCCATGGATAATAGGGAGTGAGAAGACAAATCCCATAATCAAAGAATTTTTGGATTATTACAAAGACCGTTCCTTTTATGATAAAGAGGGTAAGATGATTCTTACGCCAAACCCTTACCCCTTTACAAAAATATGTAAATCCCATGGACTGCTGCTAAAAGATGAAATGCAGGAGTTAGATGAAATTACAGTCTTTCCGCATGATTATTTCTGTCCATATAATCCTTCTGACGGGGAACTGGAAATTACAGAACATACATATGCAATCCACTATTTTAATGCGGAATGGATGAACGAATCACAAAAAAGGCGGCGGCAAAGAAAGCAGAATATTACCCAAAAATATGGAAGATATGCAGGATTAACCGTTTATGCATGGGAACTGCTGAAAGAGGAAGGACCAAAAGAACTTTATAAAGAATTTTATCATTTCTTTGTGAAGAGATGAGCGCTGCTTATTGTATGCGGGGGTAGGAGCATGGTTTTAAATAATTTAAACCGATATGCGAAGTTGATATTTAACCAAAAAATGTATTTTTTGGCAAGGAAATACTATTTTGCTGTCAGAAAGAAAAAATACAGAAAGTATATAGGGGGAGAAAGGTACTGTCCCTGCTGTGGAAACCATATAACAGAATTTATCGACTTTGAATACAGAAGTAATCACTATAACCATCAAATGTATGAGGAACATTATAAAAATACAATTTGTCCGGTTTGCTGTTCTCTTCCCAGGCAGAGAGTTGCGGCATCATACATAGAAAAAAAATTCGATTATCTGAGAAAGAAGGAAATTCTTTTTTTTGCACCCTCCTATGCCGGCGAAGTGTGTATGAACCGCCTTGGGCTTACTTGGCAAAGTGCGGATTTGTATCAGTTTGCGGACAGAAAGATTGATATTCAAAATATGGATATTCCGGACGAATCCATAGAAGTTATACTGTGCAATCATGTTCTGGAGCATGTGCCTGAATTTAAATTAGCAATACAGGAAATGTACAGGGTTTTAAAAAAAGGTGGAATTTTGGAACTGTCGGTTCCGCAGTTTCCAAATCAAATTTATACAGCGCAGGATGGTCACAGCAAAGAAGAAAACTGGAAATTGTATGGGCAGGCAGATCATCTGCGGATTTTTGGGTTGGATATAAAGGACACTTTGACTGAGTGTGGATTCACGGTTACACCTGTTTGGGGAAATGAGTGTGAGGAAGCGGCAGGGTGCAGAATCGGGCCAGCCGATTATGACATTGACTGCATTTATGTTTGTGAGAAGTAAACGGAGGAATCTGGAGAATTTCATGAAAATTATAGCGTTTTATTTACCGCAATTCCATAGGATTGATGTGAACGATAAAAATTGGGGAGAGGGATTCACAGAGTGGGAGAATGTCAAATCCGCAAAAAGCCTGTGTAAAAAACATATACAGCCCAGGATTCCTTACAACAATAATTATTATGATTTAGAGAGTACGGATGTCCTTAAGTGGCAGTGTAAACTTGCAAATCAATATGGAATATATGGTTTTTGCTTTTATCACTATTGGTTTTCCGGAAAACCCCTTATGGAAACCCCAATTAAAAATCTGCTAAATAATGCGGATATCAAGATCCGGTATTGTCTGTCATGGGCAAATGAAAGTTGGTATAAAAAGGCGGGTTTTCAAAAGGAACTTATATTAAAACAGGAATATGGGGATAAAAATGAGTGGCAAAAGCATTGTCAGTTTCTTTTGCCTTACTTTATGGATAAAAGATATATCAAAATTGACGGAAAGCCTGTGTTTATTATTTACCGTCCGGAACTAATTGAGAGGTTAGAGGATATGATTACTTATATGAACCAATTTATGTGTGAACATGGAGCTGGGGAAATTTGTTTCATATATCAGTATATTCATTATAACCATAAAAAAGATAAAGGGGGCCGGTTGTTTTCTTACGGAATAGAATACCAGCCGGTTTATGCAAAATATGCGCAAATGAGAACACCGGCTATGTTGTTTCGGAAAATGATGAGTATATTTTTTACAAAGAGCGTAAGAAATAGGAACAGGCTTTCGCTGTTAACGCTAAATTATGACCGCACATGGAAACGCATATTAAAGCACAAACCAATTGATGAAAAAATATTTCCGGGAGCTTTTGTAAATTGGGATAATACACCACGATATGGAGCCCGGGGAAGCTTTTATGGTAATTATTCGGTTGAAAAATTTGAAAAGTATTTAGAGATGCAAATCATACATTCCAGAAGAATCTATAAAAAAGAAATGTTATTTTTATTTGCATGGAATGAGTGGGGAGAAGGAGGATATTTAGAGCCTGATATACAGGAAAATTATGCCAGGCTCAAGGCTGTGAAAAAGGCATTGGCCAGCACAGGAGAATAGTGTAAATTTTAATTTCACACATCCTGATTTGTACGCCCGCCAAAGCGTGCTGACCGTTGTTTGTGCTCACGCCCAAATTTGCGAGCTATTGGGGGCATGGGGATTAGATGAAAAAATACCGGTATAAAGAAGAATCAGATATTTTATTCACAATATTTTGTTGTCTTATAATTGTTTGCATTAATTTGCTTATACAATCATCATGTGATTTGCCTATAATGGTTGACGAAATAGGCTACATATCTTACCCTGCTTTTATTTCAGGGTACAGGTGGAACGATGCACTGTGCTATGTTCCGTATTATGGGTTTGGATATGGCTTATTTCTGGTTCCTGTTTTTCTGATTTGTAAATCCATAAGACAAATTTATACGGCAATCAGAATATTAAATTGTCTGTTCATAGTTGTTATATTTCTGACAGTAAAGAAATTTGGAAATGAAATGTGGAAAGGAAATCATTTGAATGGAACAGTATATAGTCTGATATGCTGTTTCATACCAGGCATTCTTGTATTTAAAAATTATGCTTTGTCGGAAATTATCATAATTATGGTATATTCACTTATGCTTCTTTCCTTTGAAAAGTATATCACATCAGGAAAAACGAGATGGAAAACGGTCTTTTTATTTTTAAATTTTTATCTGTTAACAATACATTTACGTATGATAGGATCTGTTTTTGCATCCTGTATACTACTGGCGGTTTATAATTTAAAGCTTGCTAAAGGAAGTAATGCAAAAAGAAAAAACAAAAAGATGTTTGTTCTAACAGCGATAATGGTACTGTCTATCTTCCTTTTGGCGCAAAGTGCAATTTCATTATCCGGCATTGGAAAATATGACAGCGCCAATTCTTTATCTGAACAAATAGGCAGAGTTATTGCAATATTGAATTTAAGGTATATGAAAAGTTTCTTATTGCTTATGGTAAGCAGGGTTTGGACCTATGCGGTTTCTTATCTGGGCCTGTTTATGGTTGGCATGGGGGGACTTATAACTTTTATCGTGAGAGAAAAAGATAACAGAATTATCTATACATATATTTTCTTATCTTTTGCTTTTGAGTTTTTCATAAATTGTGTGGCTATGCCAAGAGTATCAAGGCTGGATATTATGTTTCATACAAGATATTCTGAAGTTTGTATAATCCCGATATTGTATATTGGAATTATGAATGTGTTGGAAAGAAAGGTAAATATCAGGTATATATTTGGAGTTTTAGCAATTACGACAGGAACATATCATGTTATTCCGGCCTTATTTAAAATGAGTAAAGACGTAACAGAGTTTTTAACAATATGTGTCCCGAATGTCAGTATATGGTGGAAAGATGGCAGGTTTGAAGGGGTGCTTGCGACAAAAGCGACAGTTATATTTCTTCTTGCCGCGTATTTTTTTTCACGAATGAGAAATGTTTTATTGAAAATGGTTCCTTTATATTTTGCAGCCGCTATATGGATATCATCGGCAGCAAAATCAATTGAAAACTATGAGAATACTTTAATTGTCCAAAAATATGATTTTATGGATGAAATAGATTTTATTACAAAGAATCATTATCAGAAGATTTACGCTATTGTAGGAACCAGAGAATATTATGTTGGAAGGCATTATGAATGCTGGCTGCAGCTTGCAATGCCGGATTGTAAGATACAATGTATACCGATAGAGGAATGTTATAACTGTATGGATGAGAAAGGTGCAATTACAGTTATTCCAAAACGACTTATAGGAATAGATGAGGAGAACTACGAAGAATATTTTCTTTGTACCACAGAGTATTTTTGCCTGCTTGGGAGATAAATTGCGAATATTGTTAAAGGCAAAACGCTGATGAGGCAGGTCTGACAATCTTGGGGAAACTTTATGAAAAATACGCGGACTCATAATGCTTTTTTAGTAATGCTATCAGTTGGAATCAGGCAATTTCTTAATTTGATATTGCAGTTTGTAAGCAGGATAATATTTATACGGATTCTGGGCGCTGAATATTTGGGATTAAATGGTTTGTTTTCCAATGTGCTGTCTCTTTTGTCACTTTCAGAATTGGGAATTGGTTCAGCAATCTCCTTTTACTTATATCAGCCCCTTGCAGATAACGATACGGAAAGAATAAAATCACTGATGCAGTTTTATAAGAACTGCTATAGAGCAGTGGGATTTACTATGATTGGAATTGGCGTATGTATTATGCCTTTTCTGCATCTGTTGGTCAATTTAGAACAGAATGTCCCGGAAAATTTGTATTTAGTATATATGCTTTATCTTTTAAACACAGCATGTTCGTATTTCATGTATGCCTATAAGCAGATATTACCTGCCGCAAATCAGGAACAATACAAGGTAGAGAAAATCAATATAATTTTCCTTTGCTGTAATTGCATTACAGATATAATAGTGCTTGTTATATTTAAAAGCTATATATTGTATTTGCTAATAAAGCTTATTCTGGTTTTCGTTAGTAATATTGTAATTTCAATTATGGTAAACAGAAATTACCCATATATAAAGGAAGAAAGCGTTAAAAGGATGAGCAGGGAGGAAATAGGGTCGTTTTTTCGCAGTATTAAGGATGCTGCCGTGTTCCGACTGGGTAGCACCCTTTATAATTCCACAGATAATATCCTTATTTCTGTTATGCTGGGAACAACAATTGTGGGCTATTATAGCAACTATTTTATGATTATATCTATGTTTACCAGCTTAATTGGTCTTTTCGTAAGGGCGTTTACGGCAGGTATTGGAAATTTGATGGTAGAGGAATCGAAGGATTTTCAGTATCGCAGTTTTCTGCAAATTGATTTTATGGTATTTACTTTTGTATCAATATGTACGGTATGTTTGTTTCAGCTGTTTAATTCATTCATTATGCTGTGGACAGGCAGTATTTTGCAGGATTATATTTTGTCACAAACCGTAGTGGCATTTTTGTGTATTAGTTTTTATTTTGACGGAACAATGCAGATTATGAATATTTTCCGTGAAGCAGGAGGATTTTTTCGGATTGGAAGGTCAAGACAGGTTGCAGGTGGATTATGTAATATTATCTTGTCTGTCTTTTTGGGGAAGATTTGGGGACTGGAGGGAATATTTGCATCGACAGCTGTTAGTAAAGGTTTTATATCAGTATTTCCCTTTGTAATTACGATTAGCCGTTATGTTTTTGGTAAAGGAAACTACGATTTGCTGAAAATATATTTAAAACATGCATTGGCTACAGTGATGACAATTGTAGTTGTGTGGTATACATGCAAAAAAATTCATATGACCACAGTCTGGAATTTTTTCTTGGAAATTTTGCTCACGTTAATAATTTCCATTGCAGCAATACTTATCTTTTTTCATAGTAGCAGTGAAATGAAGGCGTTATTTGAAAGAATGAAAAAAATCAGAAACCAAAAGCCGCAAACTTGAAACCGCAGAGCCCAATTCCTGATTTGGCTCGCTGTATTTGTAAAGAAATATTGCGATAGAGAGGTAAAAATGGAAAATCAGAAAAATAAGGCGGATCTTACAATACATATACTGATTATTTTTCTGACAGGAATTTATCCTCTCTTTCTATTTGAGATGCATTTTGAGAGTTTTGCCATACAGCATCTGGTACTGTTTTTGTGTACTATGGGGGCGCTTTTTTATTGTGTTTTGCGAATAAGGTCGGGGGAGTGGAACCTTAATTTCCCATGCAGCCGGATGGATTTTATGGTATTTGTGCTGACCGGATATTCGTTTGTCAGGATTGTTTATAAAATTGTAATAACGAATGGAGAGAAACCGGAAAGCTTTGAATACGAAATGGTAATTATGGCTTTGGGAGCACTATACTTTTTGCTGACATCAAGGCTGGTATCCAAAGAAACATTCAAAGAAATATATTTTGATATATTACTTTACTGTGGACTAATTGTATTTGCCATATTGCTGTGGAAATATTTCGGCGGAGAGGAAGCGGACTGTGTGCTGGCAGTCTTACTGAAGGACAGGTCAGGAATCAGCTCCTATATGTTACTTATCTGTATGGCGGGGATATGGCAATATGTCAGATGCGGGGATAAATTGCGTACCATATTTTATATGGGAGTATTGATTACCGGTTTTTTGGTGCTGCTTGTGAATCAAAGCAGGCTTGGCATCTGGATAATGGTAATTGTATTTATTGCGGTTGTGGTGGTGCAGCGTCCTACGGCAGAATTGATAAAAAGAGATATGACGTTATTTTCGATTTATCTGTTCATGCTGTGTAATATGAGCCTGCTTACAAATTATACAGATCTTTTATATGCAGATATCACATATGACCTGGAGCAAAGTATTTGTTTGGATCTGCTGGCTGCAACGGGCGGTATTATTTTTTTCAATTACTGGAGCAGGATTCCGGCAGGTATGGATTTAAAAAGGCTGGTTATGAGGAAAATGCACAGGGGATATTGCTTCCTGCTAAGGCTGATATGCGTGATATTTATAGGGGTTATACTGGGTGGGAATTTTTGGAGCGGACTTCCAAACAGTTTAGGCATGAAGGCGGTAAAAGACTTTGCCATTCCGCTGGTGGATGAAGTGCATCAGGGAAAGAGTGTATTTTATTTATGCTTTGAACAATTCGGGGTGATTGGAAGCCTGCTGATATTGATTATATGTGTGTGTATAATTTCGGAGCTGAAGAAGAATTACAGTTTGGACAAGCCTGTTACAGGTATGCTGATTTTGATAGCCGCTGTATTTTTAATACAACTTTTATTTTGGGAGGGGAGCATAAGCGCGTTGCCTGCATATTGGATATATACCGTTTTAGCAGTTTCCTATAAGGAAAAAGGAGAAAAAATAATCAGTAAGAAAATGAAATTTGAAGGAGAAGAGTGAAAATGAAAAGTATCATAGCAGTGTTTTTGGCAATTGTTTATCTTGGAAGCATAGCACCATTACAGGCAGAAGCAGAAGAATCCGTGCAGAAGGAAGGGATCGCTGAGCTGAATCAGATTATGGTGGCCGATGAGGCATTTGAAGCGAAGGAACTACCTGATGATAATTCCGCCTCGGTTATAACTTACCAAAGCGGGCAATCCGTATTTGTAACAGGGGAAACAGCAGATGGCTGGTATAAGGTATCTTATCAGGATAAGGAAGGGTATGTACGGAAATCATTATTGTTTATACAGGAATTTGATGTGGAGGGGCTGGATAAAGAGTTTCAGGAATTGGAAATGGAAAGTAAGATACTGGTAGAAGAAGTGGAAAGATATCGGACGGAGGCACGACGTTCACGGATATGGGGAATTGTTATTGTCCTTCTGGTAGCCGGTATATTTGTTACCGGGATTATCTCCACCAAAAGGATGGAAAGAGAGAAAACAAGGTAACACATGAAGTAAATTATTTATGATCCCGATGAAACATAATGCCGCACTCCGATTTTCCACAGCACAAGGCAGGGGAGCATAAACAGGCAGGCCGCCAGGGGCAGCAGGGCGTAATAAGCCTCTCCTGTGTCCAGTAGATAAAGAAGGGGATAATATTGGATCAGGGCATAGGGAATCACGAAAGTACACAGCTGTAGCACCTTTTTTCCATATATGCTCACAGGGTATTTCCCGTATTCCCGGGCGCCGTCCGTGAAAATATTCATAAATTCCAGCCCTTCAATGGTAAAAAAGCAGATGGAGGCGTAAATGACAAAAAATCCGCTGAACACCACTGCGCCGCCAAGGAGCATCAGCGCCACGGCAGCAGCTTTTGTCAGTGTCCAGTGAATATGACTGGCTCTGATGCCATAGATAAACATGACAATTGCCTGCAGGACGCGGCCAATACGGCTTAATTCGATGCGGCTTCCCAGCACCTGAAAAATTTCATTTCTGGGACGGACCAGAATACGGTCAAATTCTCCGCGGCTTACGATAGAGCCAAAGGTATCAAAGCCCCGGGCAAAGGCCTCCGCCAGGGAAAATTCAAGCAGAGTGATGCCGCAGCACAAAAGCACCTCACTGTAGGTAAAGCCCTCTACCTGTGAAAAACGCCTGAACATAAAGTAAATACCAAGAAACAGGTTAAAGGATACCAGAAACTGCCCCAGGCAGGAGAGCAAAAAGGATGTCTTGTATTGCATGATACTCTTTAAATGTATCATAAAAAATTTTCCATATAATTTCATTTTTTTCTCCATTTCTGCGAGGTGAACAAAGTTCACCTTTGCTTTAATTTTCAACCTTTACCCACCCTGGACAGTGACCTTTTTCATGGCAAGGGCGTCTAAAATTTTTCCCGCGGCGACTAATATACAAAGCCAGAAAACCTGAAGAAGCAAAGCCCGCAGTGTGCCGCCGCCCGTAAGATCTCCGCTGTAGATTCTAAGGGGAACGTTCTGCATAGAAGCAAAGGGAAGCAGCTCAATGATCTGTTTGACACCATCCGGAAGGAAGGGCAGAGGGATAATACCGCCTGAAAGGAATTCCACCATAGATACTGTTACAATGCGCAGTCCCATAGGGGATATGGTAAAAAAGCACAGCATATAGACCAGCATGCAAAAAGCCACGGTGACGCCTACGCCCAGCAGCAGGGTAAGGAAAAACAGAAAGAAATTAGTTAGGCCCGCAGGGGCCATCAGCCCGTAGGGGGCGGGAAGAAACGCTGCAAAAAGCAGGATGGGTATACAGCGCAGCACTGCCCCGGAAATGCGCATAGCCAGATTTCTGGAAAACCACATATTGTAAATATTCACGGGACGACAGAGCTCGTAAGCGATATTTCCGTTCAGGATGGAATCAAAAATTTCATTTTCCAGTACCCATGTGACAAAAAGAGCCAGGAAAGCCTGCTGCAGCCATACATAGGCACAGGTCGCCTGAAGGGTCATAGGGAAGGCACCGGGGTTTGTCCGGTAAAATGCCCGGAACATTAATATCTCCATTGCGCCCCAAAAGAACTGGGTTGCCACTCCGGCCAGTGCGGCGGCGCGATATTGAAGCTCCATGCTGAAACGGAGCCTGAAGAAAGAGATGTATTTTTTCATGGATGCTCTCCTTTTTTGTATCCTGCGCAAAACATTATGGTAATTAGGTTGTTGGAAACATGGGGATTAGTGCGGATCCCGGGACGTGTTTTCCAGGCAGAGAAGTCTACAGGTTATGGGACTGATAAAAGGAGGCAAGTCCTTCATCGGTGCTCGCAAACCCTTCTTTGATATCCGTCAGGTTACCATCCAGAAGGATATGCCCTCTGCCAATGAGAATAATACGGCTTGTGAGGGCTTCGATATCCTGCATATCGTGCGTGGTCAAAATTACGGTGGTCTTTTTTTCTGCATTCAGTCTCAGGATAAAATCCCTGACTGCCAGCTTGGAAACTGCATCCAGCCCGATGGTGGGCTCGTCCAGAAACAGGATTTTCGGGTCATGAAGCAGGGAGGCGGCAATTTCGCACCGCATCCGCTGGCCTAAGGAGAGCTGACGGGTGGGAGTTTGAAGCAGCCCGGAAAGTCCCAGCATATCGGTGAGCTGTTCCAAATTGCGGCGATAAGCATGCGCATCGATCCGGTAAATTTCCTTTAACAGTTCAAAGGAATCCAGAACCGGCACATCCCACCACAGCTGGGTGCGCTGGCCAAAGACTACGCCGATATTTTTTACATGCTCAATTCTGTTTTTCCATGGGGTTAATCCGTCTATCAGACAGGTACCCTCCTCGGGGGTAAGGATACCGCTTAAGATTTTGATAGTAGAGCTTTTTCCGGCACCGTTAGGGCCTATGTAGCCCACCATTTCGCCATCGCGTATGGTGAAGGAAACGCCGTCAAGAGCGTGAATGAGCTCGTATTCCTTATGAAACAGAGCTTTGAAGGCCGAAGAAAATCCGGCATCGCGTTTAGAGACCTTATAGGTCTTGCACACATCTTGCATAGTGATCATGTTTGCTTCCTCCTGGTAGTATTATAATTCGGGTATAACTTGCCAAGCCGGTCTGACTTATCATTTTTTAATGAACGAAACAATATATTATACCACGGTGGAGAAAGCAGTGTCAATAAAATTTTTCAAATATCCTGGTATCTATAAAAATAGATACCTTATATAAATAGCTTGCCAATAGGCCTTTACTCTGCTATAGTAGATTTATCAATTCAAAGTGAATCTCTTATTTCTTCCCGATGGTACCTGTCAGATCTGTCCGAAAGGAAGAAATCTATATCGGCATCTCGCCGGAAATTCACAAAAGAAAATCTAAATCAGGAAAACAGGGATACGGCCGGTGCACGGCAAATTTTTGCAGCGGATATCCGTATACCCTGCCAAAGGAGGGCGTATGGGATATACCAAAAAGACACTGCAGGAGCTTGACTTAATTGACAATTTCCTGTCTAATGCGATTGCATCCAACCAGGAGTTAAGCGGGCCCTTTTACCGGCTGCTGTTGTCTGTGCTGCTGGAGAAAGAATTAAAGGAGGTACGGGTGCTGGCACAGCAGATAATTCCGGCGGCGACACCGGAACTAAGAGGAATCCGGATGGATGTGGAAGTTACGGAGTACGATGAGGGAACCGTCACAAATTTGTACGATATAGAACCTCATCTGAAAGACGGCCTTCATCTGCCGCGGCATAACAGATACTATCAGGCCAAGATAGACGGCAGATACATAAAAAGAGGAATGAAGGACTTTTCTAAAATCCCAAATCTGTATGTCATCACCATTACGAATTATGATTTGTTCGGTAAAGATTATATGATGTATACTGTCCACAATAAGTGTGAGGAGATACCGGATATGGAATATGATGACGGCCTTAAGTTTCTTTATTTTTACACAAAAGGGAAAAAAGGCGGTAGTCAGGCAATAAAAAATATGCTAACATATATCCAGAACAGCGAAAGCAAAAACGCGGTGGACGAAGCAACAAAAAAGATAGATTTTTATGTGAGCAGAGTGAAGAATCTGCCGGAAGTGGAGGCGGGATATATGACTCTTGGAGATTGGATTGACAGCATAAAAGAAGACATGGCGGAAGAAATCAGGGAAGAAGTTAAAGAAGAAGTCAGGGAAGAAGTTAAAGAAGAAGTCAGGCAGGAAGTTAAAGAAGAAGTCAGGCAGGAAGTTAAAAAAGAAGTCAGAGAAGAAATAACAGAAAGCCTGACAAAGGAAGTAACGGATGAAGTGACTGAAAAGGTGACAAGCGAAGTAAAAGAACAAAATATAAAAATCATGATTGGAGTGTTTCAGGAATACCATGATACGAAAGAGAATGCGGCGGCAAAGCTTCGCTGTAAATTTCCGGAGTATGCGCAGCAGGCGGAAGAACTGATAGAAAAGTACTGGGAAGAAGGTTAGGAAAGATTTCACAGAGTGTTTTAAAGAGGCTTTTGATATAAAGTATGTAATTGTCTTATATTGAAGGCCTCTTTTGTGCGGTTAAGTTATTTTTTGACTATTACAGGCAGCATGGCGCAGATATCAAGGTAATCCGTATCTTTAATACCTATGGGCCGCGGATGCGCTCTGATAAAATAGAAAGCAAATACTTTCACGCAAACTTGAACTGTAATGTAAAGAAACAAATAGGTTGATGTGCACATAAACGTAAGGTATAATGAAACAAAAACAGAAGATGAGGCAGTAAAATTGAAACTGCCGATTGTTTGCAGGGGGTATTATGATGAAGTACGATTTTACGTCTGTTATTGACAGGACGGGGAAGGACGCCATAGCGGTGGAGCTGATTCCTTTTGAGAACGCCAGGGTGGAGGAAGGATTTTCCAGGATTCCCATGTGGGTGGCGGACATGAATTATGCTACTGTTCCAACCATTCAGGAGGCTATCATTGAGAGGACAAAGCATCCAACCTTTGGATATTTTAATCCCAGGGAAGAATATTATGACAAAATAATTAAGTGGCAGAGGAAACGAAACGGGGTGGAGGGCCTTACGAAGGAAACTATCGGCTATGAAAACGGCGTGTTAGGTTGTGTATCTTCCGCTGCCCAGGCATTTACCGCGCCGGGAGAAGCCGTTCTTTTGCATTCGCCCACTTATATTGGTTTCACCCATTCCTTAGAGGCCATTGGGAGGAAAATCGTACATAGCAATTTGGTGCAGAATGAAAACGGCATCTGGCGGATGGATTATGAGGACATGGATAGAAAACTGAAGGAAGAACATATCCATTTTGCCGTATTTTGCTCTCCTCACAATCCCTGTGGCCGTGTGTGGACCAGGGAAGAAATTGAGAAGGCTATGGAGATTTATGCAAAAAATGACTGCGTGGTTGTATCGGATGAAATCTGGTCTGACCTTACGCTGGAAGGGCATAAGCATATCCCTACCCAGTCTGTTTCGGAGGATGCAAAAAACAGGACAATCGCGGTCTATGCGCCTTCTAAAACCTTTAATCTGGCGGGCCTTATCGGTTCTTACCATATTATATATAATCCCTATCTGCGGGACCGGGTAAGGAAGCAGGCGGAAATGAGTCATTACAACAATGTGAATGTATTATCCATGTATGCGCTGATCGGCGCTTATCAGCCGGAAGGATATGAGTGGGTGGATGAGCTGCGGCATGTACTGACGGAGAATGTGGAATACGCATATACCTATATAAAAGAACATTTTAAAGGAGTGGAGCTTGCCAAACCGGAAGGAACCTACATGCTTTACCTGAACTGTGAGAAGTTCTGCAGGGAGCATGGGATGGATATGGACGAGCTGATACGGGCAGGTATCCGGGTTGGCGTAATCTGGCAGGACGGGCGCCCTTTTAACAGACCGTATGCAATCCGGCTTAATCTGGCTCTGCCCCGTTTGCTGGTGGAAGAGGCGATGGAGCGGCTGGATCAATATGTATTTAATAAAAAATAGCGGCAGGTTTGCGGATGCAGGAGGTATAAAATATGGAAGCTGATATAAGGTGGCTGGATAACCCTGAGGTTTTCCGGGTGGGGGCGCTTGATGCCCACAGTGATCACAGATTTTACATAAATGAGGATGAGGCTCAGAAAGGTACAAGCTCTCTGGTGCAGTCCTTAAACGGAATGTGGAAATTTCATTATTCTGAAAACGCGCCGTCAAGGCCGGCTGATTTTTATAAAGAAGGATTTGACAGTACCGGATTTGATGAGATAAAGGTGCCTTGCCATATAGAGATGGCAGGCTATGATAAAATTCATTATATCAATACCATGTACCCCTGGGAGGGGCATTTTTACAGACGCCCCGCCCACAGCCTTAACGGGACGAAGCAGTGGGAAGGGATGTTCAGTAAGGCTTCCTGCAATCCGGTAGGTTCTTATCTTAAAGAATTTGACCTTGAAAGCGGGCTTATGGGAAAAAGGGTTTCCATCTGCTTTGAAGGGGTGGAGCAGGCCATGTATCTGTGGCTGAACGGCCATTTTGTGGGTTATGGGGAGGACAGCTTTACGCCCATAACCTTTGACCTTACCCCTTATATCAGGGAAAGGGGGAACCTCCTGGCGGTGGAGGTACATAAGAGAAGCACGGCGGCCTTTTTGGAGGATCAGGATTTCTTCCGGTTCTTTGGAATTTTCCGCAATGTATCGCTGATGGGCCTTCCCAGGATGCATGTGGAGGATATATGGGCAAAGCCGGTGCTTTCGGAGGATGGAATCGGAAACTTTGGGTTACAGCTTAAACTTTCCATGCCAAAAGGAAGCGTGGGAAGGGCGGAGGTTAGCCTTGAGAATCCGAAAGGAGAATGCCTGCTGAAGCGGGACATGCTTTTGCCCGGGAATGTGAAGGCAGCGCCTCAGGGAGCATTTGCGGATAACAAAGCGGCAGTGCGTGAGGAAGTGCCCTGCGGGACGGCAGAAGAGGTACCGGCAATGGACAAAAAAGGGGAAAATAAAGAAAACACAGATGAATTTCTGAAAATTTCCTGCAAGCTGGATGGTGTATCTGTTGGCAGGGTAACGCCCTGGGATAATCATAACCCTTACTTATACCGCTTAACGGTAAGGCTCTATGATGAAAATGACGCTCTTATAGAGGTGGTCCCTTATCCGACAGGCTTTTGCAGGGTGGAGATGATAGACAAGGTTATTTGTTTAAACGGCAGGAGGCTGATTTTAAACGGCGTGAACCGTCATGAGTGGAGCCCGGAGCAGGGCAGATGCATTGGGATGAAGGAGATGGAGCAGGATATGCAGATTTTCCTGAAAAACAACATCAATGCAGTGCGTACCTGTCATTATCCGGATCAGATCCCATGGTATGAAATGTGTGATAAAAACGGTATTTATGTGATGGCGGAGTGTAATCTGGAATCCCATGGTTCCTGGCAGAAAATGGGCGCTATTGAGCCTTCCTGGAACATTCCCGGTGATTTGCCGGAGTGGAAGGAGGTTCTCATGGACCGGGCGCGGAACAATTTTGAAACATTTAAAAACCATGTTTCCATATTGTTCTGGTCTCTTGGCAATGAGTCCTTTGCAGGAGAAAATCTTGTAGCCATGTACCGGTACTTTAAGGAAAAAAACGATGGCAGACTGGTTCATTACGAGGGAGTGTTTAATAACAGAGCCTATGAAGACAGGATATCTGATGTGGAAAGCTGTATGTATGCCACCCCTGACGAGGTGCGGGCTTATCTTTCCAATGAGCCGAAAAAACCCTATCTGCTGTGCGAATATATGCATGATATGGGAAATTCCCTTGGGGGGATGGATTCTTATATGAAGCTTTTGGATGAATTTGAAATGTATCATGGAGGATTTATCTGGGATTACATTGATCAGGCAATTATGGTGAAAGATCAGGTAACAGGAAAGAAGGTGCTGCGCTATGGAGGAGATTTTGACGACAGGCCTTCAGACTATGAATTTTCGGGAAACGGCATTGTGTTTGCGGACAGGACAGAAAAGCCCGCCATGCAGGAAGTGAGGTATTATTATGGATTGTATCGATAAAGTGACTAAGCACCTTCGGCTGGTTTTTGGGGACGTTACCCTGGGGGTTCACGGGGCTTTTCAGGAGAAAAAATTTGACTACATTTTTTCCTATGTGACAGGAGGGCCTGAATCTTTTGTGATAAACGGGATGGAGTGGCTTTACCGGACGCCGCGCCCCACCTTCTGGCGGGCTCTTACGGACAACGACAGAGGGAGCCGGTTTCATTTAAAAAGCGGTATGTGGCTTTCGGCGGATATGTTTTTAAATTGCGTAAATATTGCGGTGGCTGTGGACGGAACAGAAATTCCCTTTCCCTGCGCGCCGGAAAATAATAAGTACACAGGGGATGAGATGGCCCGGATCCTTGAAATCACTTATACCTACGAAACCATTACGCAGCCTGCCGCTAAGGTTACGGTGTCATATCTGGTAAACGGGACCGGAGAAACGCAGGTTACGGTTCATTATCACGGGAATAAGGATCTCCCTGAGCTTCCGGTATTTGGCATGCGGTTTCTTATGCCGACCTGTGCGGACAGGTTTGTGTACGAGGGCCTTTCAGGGGAAACCTATCCCGACAGAAAGGCGGGAGGCGTGCCTGGGATCCATGAGGTGGAGGGGCTTCCCGTGACGCCCTATCTGGTGCCGCAGGACTGCGGTATGCATATGGACACAAAATGGGTAAAAATTTACCGCAGCACCACCTTAGATAACCGGATTCGAAAGGCAAAGCCCTGCGCTGTCAGGTTTTCGGCGGGAGAAGGTACTTTTGCCTTTTCCTGTCTTCCCTACACGGCATCGGAGCTGGAAAATGCGACCCACATAGAGGAACTGCCCCCAGAGAGAAGGACAGTGCTGTGCGTATACGGCGCGGTAAGGGGCGTGGGAGGCATCAACAGCTGGGGCATTGATGTGGAGCCAGAGTATCACATTGATGCGGGAAAAGATATTGTTTATTCCTTCTGGATCTCGTAGGATGTTTTTTAGGAAAGATAATAAAAGATAGTAAAAGACAGAACGGAGATTAATCAGTAAATGAAAAACAGAATAAAGGATGATTTTTATAGTCAGATTTTTAAGCTGGTACTGCCGATTATCATACAAAATCTGCTCAGTGCTGCTGTTAGCTCGGCGGATGTGGTGATGCTAAATTATGTGGGGCAGTCATCCATATCGGCGGTGTCTTTAGCCTCCCAGTATGCCAGCGTTCTTTTTATGGTGTTTTATGGCCTGGGAACCGGTGCAACCATGCTCTGTGCGCAGTATTACGGGAAAGGGGACCTGCGGGCAATTCAGGTAGTGGAGGGCATTGCCCTCCGGTTTTCCCTGATCATAGCTATGGCTTTTGCGGCAGTGGCAGCGTTTTTCCCGGAGGCGATGATGCGCGTTTTCACCAATGACAGCGAGTTAATTACCATAGGGGCCTCTTATTTACGATTCATGAGCGTGAGCTATTTATGCTGGGGAATTACGGAGGTTTATCTGGCTGTCCTTAGAAGTATAGGCCGGGTGGCAATCAGCACGGCAATGAATGTGCTTGCCTTTTCCTTAAATATTCTTCTAAATGCGGTATTTATTTTCGGACTTTTCGGCGCGCCAAAGTTAGGGGCTATGGGTGTGGCTATTGCAACCTCCGCCTCCAGACTGATTGAGCTGGCAGCCTGCTTTGTGGTATCGGCCCTGAGCAAAGATATTAAACTGGATTTCCGATATCTTTTTGCAAAAAACAAACTTTTGTTTACTGATTTTACCAGATTGTCCCTGCCAGCTCTGGGAAACGATATCAGCTGGAGCGTGGCATTTTCCATGTACTCTGTGATTATCGGACATTTGGGGTCGGATGCGGTGGCAGCCAATTCCTTTGTCATTGTGGTGAGGAATTTTGGAACAATCCTGTGCTTTGGTATGGCAAGTGCGGGCGGTATTCTGTTAGGAAATATCATCGGCGAGAACAAGATGGAGGCGGCCAGAGAAGGGGCAAAGAAGCTGATGAAGCTTACGGTGATTACCGGCGCAATCGGAGGCCTGATTGTTCTGGCGGCAACCCCTTTGGTGTTAATGTACGCGGACTTGTCACAGCAGGCAATGCATTATCTGAAATATATGCTGCTAATCAATACCTATTATGTAATGGGGGCAGCCGTAAACACTACTCTGATTGCAGGTGTGTTCCGGGCAGGCGGGGACAGCCGGTTCGGATTTATATGCGATACCATTGATATGTGGGCCTATGCGGTGCCGCTTGGTTTTTTTGCGGCATTTGTGATAAAACTTCCGGTAATGTGGGTATACTTCCTGCTGTGTACCGATGAATTCGTAAAGTGGCCTTGGGTCATTAAACATTATAGGAGCGGAAAGTGGCTGAACAATATTACGCGGGATGATTTATTTTAAGAAAGGGAAAGTGAAAAATGGCTAAATTACTTTATCAGGGGCATGGAAGTTTAAGGCTTATATCTGAAGCAGGAATGGTTATTTACATAGATCCCTTTATCGGGGAAGGGTACGACATACCGGCGGATCTTATCTTAGTGACCCATCAGCATCACGATCACAATCAGATTGATTTGCCGCCCCATAAGGCGGATTGCACAATTATCCAAAATACGAATGCAATCCAAAAGGGGGAATATCAGAAATTTGCCGTAAAGGAAATTCAGGTGGAGGCGGTCCAGGCATACAACCAAAAGCATGCGAAAGAAGAATGCGTTGGCTATCTGGTCTTTATAGACGGGCTTTTGCTTTACTTTGCAGGGGATACCGGAAAAACGGAGCAGATGAAAACCCTGTCAGAGCGGAAAATCGACTATGCCTTTTTGCCGATAGACGGAATTTACACCATGAACGCCCGGGAAGCAGCAGAGTGTGCAAATTTAATTGGCGCAAAGCATACGGTGCCCATACACATGGCTCCCGGAAAACTCTTTGACAGGCAGAGTGCGGAGAGTTTTGTGACCGATGGGGCCATGATTTTAGAGCCGGGGAAAGAAATTGAACTGTAACGGACTTTAACAATTTTCAGTATAAGGAAACTAAGTGGCTTTACAAAAAGAAGTAAAAAATATATACTTATGGGTAAGAGAAGTATATAGGAAATAAGTATAATGGAGAAAGACAAATGAGTGGAGTTGCGAAAGTTTTGACGGGCATTTTAGCGGTTATGGCAGTGGTGGCCTGTCTTGCTACAATCAGTATTATCGGCTATGCCATGTTAGGTATTGGAGACGGTGAAAATACGGAAGCTTCTGTAAATACGGACGAACCGGATAAGCAGGAGACTGCGGTTTTGCAGACGCCTGAGCCTGAGGCAACGCCTTCTGCCATACCGGAGGAGGCGGCATCGCCCGAGGCAGCCGTATCTCCTGGGGCGGAGAATGTTCCGGTATCTACGGATAACGTGATAAATTCGGCAGGCCATGTACATGACTATGAGGAATCCGTTGAAAAGAAAGCCACCTGCTATAGTGCAGGGAGGCTTAAGTATATCTGCAAGGAATGCGGGGATAATTATTTTGTAGATATTATGTCAACCGGTCATGTGTCAGGAGGCTGGGAGGTAACCAGAAAGCCGACAGAAGACAGGGATGGGCTTCGGGTACAGAAATGCATTTACTGCGATGAAATTATGGCCCAGGAGACGGTACCCTTTGAGAACCCGGAAGGAAAAAAAGAAAATAATTCCGATCACACTCACCAGTATACGGCTGCTACAGAGAGAGAACCCAGCTGCGTTTTGGCAGGGCTTCGGAAATATACCTGCAGCTGCGGCGATTTTTATACGGAAATGATACCTGCGCCAGGTCATGTGGCAACGGATTGGGAGGTGGCGGAGGAAGCCACCGAAAAGTATATGGGAACGGAACAAAGAACCTGTAATGTGTGCGGGGTGGTGCTGGATTCAAGGAAGATTAACAGACTTTCGCCCAGCCCGTCAGCAAGTGCAAGCGCTTCACCGGAGAGTACCTCTTCGCCGGGCAGCCAGTCCTCTGCTTCACCGTCAGGTTCGGCAACGCCTTCCGTCTCACCGTCAGCATCGCCTTCGCCCACACCTCATGAGCATGATTACAGATCTTATGTGCTCAAGGAGGCAAACTGTACGGAGACAGGAATACGTTCCTTTGTATGCAGCTGCGGAAGCAGTATGGCGGAAGTGATAGAGCGGGATCTGAATAATCATACCTTCCGGGCAGTGGTAATACCGGCAACTCAGAATACCCAAGGGTATACGGCCTATACCTGTGTGCGCTGCAACTACAGCTATTTTGACAATTACACACCGGCAGTCAGAAATTAAATGCCGGCTTTGGGCAGGAGCGTTCTTTTATGTCAGGAAAAGTGAAAGGTTTTTTTGTTGGAAGCATTGTTTTTGTGCTGTTGGCAATGACGCGGCAGGCATTACCTTTGCATAATATGGAATTTTTTGTGCTCCTATGTGTCTTTTACGTAGGAGCAATGTTACTGTATTATCTTTTATCAGGCCGGATGAAAAAAGCGGCAAATCCCACAGGGGATCGCCTGTGGAGCATTGGCGCAGTCGGGCTTGTGGTAATTTGGATGATATTATTTTATATCAATGAGACGAAAGCGGAGCACCCTTTAAACGGGGATGAACTGATACGCAGATACTTTCCGTTTCCCTTATGGATAGCGCTGATGGCAGGGGGCACGATTTTCCTGCTCTGGCTGCTGGGAAGAAAACCGGGGACCTTTGGGAAAGCAGGGTCGGGAATAAGAAAAGCTGTCCGCGTGGCGGTGTCGTTACTTTTTACAGCGGGCGTATCCGTTCAGTTTTATGCGCCTAATATTTTTCAGGATATTCAGGGAGGGACCTACCACAGTCATGCTTACACGAACAGTATTATTCATGCATGCTGGCTGATACCTTACAGCGAGGATTTGGAATGTCTTTATGGACATTATGGAATCCTTTATATGCCGGTTCTCAAGTTTCTGCATAAATGCTTCCATGTGGATTATCTTACGGGCATCTTTATTGTTGCAGCGGTTCTGGCAGGAATTTCCATTCTTCTTTTTCTGTATATTTTAAATTATTTTGCCAAAAATGATATTATTTTTTATCTTGGAATGCTGGCTATCGGGGAGCAGTATTTTATGCTGATGCAGGGAGGCGTCTATTTGCAGGTGCATCCCCACCGCATGATATTTCCCATGCTGCTGCTGGCCCTTGCTCTCCTGGAATATAAAAAAGGAAAGAGATATGACCTGGCGGCAGTCTTTTTTATCACACTGTCCTTTGTGTGGTCAACGGAAGTGGGACTTGTCATAATGTGCTCTTTTGCTTTTTACAGATGGATTGGGCGTATTATGGACGGGAAAGTCTTTTCTCTGCAAAAAGGACTGATGTTAATTCGGGAGCTGGCGGTTTATTTTCTCCTTCCGTTTGTGTTATCATATATCATAATTAACGGATATAATCTTCTGGCAGGCGGCGGGATTTTGGATTTTCAGGAATTTATGTTTCCGCTTATATCGGACAGAGATTATATTGATATGATTGAACTGACGCTGCCGGATGTTACCCATGCATGGATTGGAACGGCAATTCTGTTTATGGGGGCGACTGCTCCGGCATTATACGAAGTCTTTTGGCCTGCGCAAAAGGAAAAGGGACTAAAGTCTTTTTACTTCCTGCTTGGCCTGATGAGTCTGATGCTGATGCTTTACTATATCAATCGTCCGGCAGAGGGAAGTATGTTCATTATTCTATTCTTTATGCTGATTTGGCAGGGGATAATTCTTCAAAAAGGTCAGGATGTTTATCAGGATTGGAAGGAAAAGAAAGGCGCTTTATTTGATGAGCCTGACCGGTTTGTGCTTCTGTGCCTTAGGGTGATCACCACCTTCCTTCTCTTTATGATGGCATTTGACAGTGTTTACTCTATGCCAAAGGCCTTTAAAACATCGGCTGAAACAATCTGGAAAAGGGATGAGCTTATGGAATTTGCACAGTATGTTTATTTCCAGATTCCACCAGATGCAGTTTCCTTCGGGGAGGGGGTCCCGGAGCTTATGTCAATGATTGACAGGGACACCCACCTGCATACAACGGAATGGTCTTACCGCAACATGCCCTTAGATACCATGGAGCGGATTAGATACGGGCTGGAAGGTGAAGAGTGGTTTTTCTGCTGCTTAAAAAGCCTTTCGGATATGCAGGATCATTACCCGGGACTTACAGACAACTATTACCTGCATGAAGAATTTGAGTACAACGGGGAGAAATTTGGGTTTTTCAGAATAAACGAATAAAATGAAAAACAATGAAACTGTTTGCATAGCTGCCGCAGCCGCAGCCGCTATTTTATGCACACGCCCGCACAGGGAATATTGTTGCTGATGCAACATGCGGGCGGCGCGGCGAGCAGGGGAAGATAAATCTTCCCTACTCGACTAAATAAGCTGCCCCGCGAAGTGTGGCAGCGTTTTATGCACACGGGCACCCGGAGGAAATATGTCAGAAAGAGTTGACAGGTGCCTGCCCGATTCTGTTTTCAGAGAAGTAATAATTCCATGTCCGCCTGCATATAAAATCATAAGGAACCGTGCAGGTAAACATATACAAGCTGTACAGGATTTTTTCGAAAGCACCGGCCTGCCTGTACGGTTCCTCAGAGCAGGAGGGATGATTTATGGACGCTAAGCAGAACACATCGGAGATAATGAGGGAGCTTAACAGCAGCGCACAAAGGGGACTATCCACCACAGAAGCTGAAGCAAGGCTTGAGAAATACGGCCCCAATCAGCTGAAGGAACAGAAGAAAAAAGGGATTTTTATGTTATTTTTGGAGCAGCTGTGTGATCCTCTGATCTATGTGCTGATGGCGGCCATAGCCATTTCTCTTTTTTTGAAGGAGGCAGGGGATGCGGCGATTATCGGTGCAGTTATCCTTTTAAATTCAGTGGTTGGGGTTATTCAGGAGGACAAGGCCAGAAGGGCAATAGAAGCCCTTAAGCAGCTTACAAGCCCTAAGGCTCTGGTCAGGCGTGACGGGAAGGAATTTGAGATACCGGGGCCGCACCTTGTGCCGGGAGATATTGTCCTTTTAGAGGCCGGCCGGCAGGTGCCGGCAGACATGCGCCTTTTACGGGCGGTGAATCTTAAGATTGAGGAGTCTGCTCTTACAGGGGAGTCGGTTCCTGTGGATAAGACCGCCGGAGAATTAACAGGCGAGGCCAAATCTATCGGGGACAGGCTTAATATGGCCCATATGTCCACCATGGTCGCCTACGGAAGGGGAGAGGGAATTGTAACCGCTACGGGAATGAATACGGAAATTGGAAAGATTGCCGGGCTCATTTCTGCGGAAAGGAATGAAATGACGCCTTTGCAAAAAAGACTGGCAGATCTTGGCAAGCTGCTCAGTATTCTGGCAGTAGGAGTGTGCGTCTTTTTATTTGTGGTGGCGGTGCTTCAAAGAAGGGATATCGGGGACATGCTCCTTACTGCTATTTCTCTTGCAGTAGCCGCTGTACCGGAAGGACTTGCTGCGGTTGTGACGATTGTGCTGGCCCTTAGCGTGTCCCGCATGGTAAAGGTGGGAACCATTGTGCGCAGACTTCCTTCCGTGGAGACTTTAGGGGCGGTAAATACGGTATGTTCGGACAAGACAGGTACCCTTACCAAAAACCGGATGACCGTAAAGGAATGCTACATAGACGGCAGACTGACAAAGGAGGCGGAATTAAGTCCGAAGGAGCACAGCCTTTTTTTCGAGGTGTGTACACTGTGTAATGATGCATCTGTCGGTGATAACAGGCTGGGAGATCCCACAGAGTTAGCCCTTTTGGACCTGGCCCATAAACATGGAATAGAAAAGAGCAGGCTGGAAAAAAGCCTTCCGCGGGTGGATGAGTGGGCTTTTGATTCTGAACGCAAAAGAATGACCACGGTGCATCAAAAGGGAACCGGACAGATTGCCTGCATCAAGGGAGCTGCCGATGAAATCATAGACCGCTGCCAGAGCATCTGGCTGCACGGAAAAGAAGCGCCTTTTCCGGCAAAGGCCAAAAAAGAGGCAAAGGCAGCGGTCCAAAAGATGGCGGGAGAGGCCTATCGGGTGCTTGCACTGGCAAGTAAACATAAAGGGAACCTGAAGGACGAAAAAAACATGATGTTTGTAGGCCTTGTGGGGATGATAGACCCTCCGCGGGAAGAAGCCGCGGCGGCGGTGGAGCATTTTAAAGGCGCTCATGTGGATACTGTGATGATTACCGGGGATCATGTGGATACCGCTTATGCAATCGCAAGAGATCTGGGAATTGCCGGAGTCAGGGAAGAATGTATGACCGGAGCGGAGATCGATGCCCTTACAGGGGAGGAATTTGCTGAGAGGGTGGAGAGGATACGGGTCTTTGCAAGGGTTTCTCCGGAACATAAGGTGCGGATTGTGGAGGCACTAAAAGCCAGGGGAAAGGTGGTAGCTATGACAGGGGACGGGGTCAATGATGCGCCATCCCTGAAAGCGGCGGACGTGGGTATTGCCATGGGAAAAGAAGGGACGGATGTAGCCCGCGGCGCTGCGGATCTGGTGCTTACGGATGATAATTTTGCCACAATTGAAAAGGCGATGAAAGAGGGAAGGGGCATTTATGAAAACATCCGCAAGACCATTTTGTTCCTGCTTTCCTCCAATTTTGGGGAGATTATCACCATGCTGGCGGCGGTCCTTGCAGGCTTTCCCTCCCCCTTAAAGGCAAGCCATATTTTGTGGATAAATTTAATCACGGACTCTCTGCCTGCCCTTGCTTTAGGGGTGGATAAAAATGACGGGGAGGCGCTGATGAAGGAGCCTCCCAGAAAAAGTACGGACAGCCTTTTCTCCCATGGGGGACTGACCTGTACGTTGTGTTACGGTCTGGTGATTGGCTGTATCAGCCTTCTTGCTTTTGTGGCGGTTCCTTATCAGGAGCTGTTAAAAAGCGGCCTGCCGGTCAGTATACAGAATCTGGAAAAAATTCTCCGCCTGCCCCTTGTTTTAAATAGGGCCCAGACCCATGCCTTTACGGTGCTGGGGATGAGTCAGCTGATGCATGCGGTGGGGATGCGGGATGTGAACAGATCTGTTTTTAAAATGAACCATCTGGAAAATGTTTATATGATTATTGCATGGGCTTTAGGGATTGCTTTGCAGGCCCTTGTGACGGAGATTCCTTATTTTGTGAGTCTTTTTGGTACCAGCAGGTTAAGCCTTACAGAGTCGGGAAGCCTGGGAGTCCTTGCCAGTATGCCCTTAATTGTCCATGAACTTTTGGTTTTCTCCGAAGCCCTGCAAAACAAGGCTCCGAAAGGCGCCAGGACATTACAGGAGACGCAAAAAGGCCAGCAGCATGAGAACGGCACTCCCCAGCCAGGCGAAGCTGTGTGATCTGGTGCAAAGAAGGCGTCCGGTGAAAAGTCCCAGGCGGATGGACAAAAGGTGTACTGCGGTTGTAAAAAAAAGCAATATCATGGGTGAAAGGGATGTGGATCCAGTGCACAGTCCTGCGGAGATGTTGTCTATGGAAAGGGCCAGTGCAAGGAGAGCCGCCTCCCGGCAGGAGAGGACGGAAGGCTCTTCCTTGTTGACCCTTTTTGTGATTTCTCTGGTAGTCAGCCCCGGATTTGCTCTGCCTTCCTTCTGATGCGTATGGCGTTGCAAAAAGGATGGTCTGCCATCGGAAGCAGGGCGGCTGCCTTCCGGAAGGCTGGCTGAATGTAATATTCTTTCGGACAGGTTTTGAATCAGGTTACAGCGGGGAAAGGAATCATAGAATTTATACAGGGAGAGCAAAAAGAGTATGGAAAAAGAAATCCCCTTTGTAAGCCCTTCAGGTATAAGATTTAGAAGGATATTTCCGGCCAGCAGGGAGGCGGTTAACATGCTGCCGGATAAAAGAGCTATAACAAAAATGGAAAGAAAAGGAACCCGGACTCCTTCCATCCCGTAAGACAATCCTGCGGCAAAAGCGTCCATAGATAGGACAGCCACTAAAAGAATGAATAAATAAATTGAGAAAGTCATGTCAAGCTGCCTTAAGTGTTTGCTATATCATATTCGGCTATGGTATAATTTGATTACGATAAATGAAACATTTTGTCGGTACAGGCAGAAGAAAGGCACGGAAATTGTCATGACAGAAGAGAAAGTATGCATACTTACTGGAAGTATTGGAGCGAAGGAATATTCTATGCTGGAAAAATATGCCAGCCAGGGATGCAGAATTGCGTTTATGGACACCAACAAAGAGCTCGGAAAAATGATCAAGGAGGAATTAGAGAGAGTTTATCATGTGGCTGTGTTTTTCTTTCACGGTACGGTAGAGAGTGAGGAAGATAGGGATATTTTTTTTACGGCGGTGGAGGAAATGTATGGAAAAACAGATTATATTATCTGTCGGGATAACTAGTAAGCTGTAGGTTAAATTTAGCCGGGGTGAGATTTACGACTGTTAAAAATAAAATATTCAATTAATATATTACAATAAAATGACTGGCGAAGCGTGTCGGAATTTATTACAATAAGATGACTGGCGAAGCGAGTCAGCGTTTGTTTATGTGCGGCGCTTAAGGTTAGAGCACCGGCAGGAAGGGGGACTGCTATGAAACTTATCTTTATCGGAGCTGACCATGAGGTGACGGGAAGCTGCCACTATCTGAACGCCTGTGGCAAACACATACTGGTGGACTATGGAATGGAGCAGGGGATCAATGTTTTTGAGAACAGTGAGCTGCCAGTACAGGAGGCGTTAATTGACTATGTGCTCCTTACACATGCCCATGTGGATCATTCGGGTTTGATTCCGCTGCTGTCCGCAAGGGGATTTCGCGGGCGGATTCTGGCAACGAAGGCAACGGCGGATCTGTGCAGCATCATGCTTCGCGACTGTGCCCATATCCAGATGCAGGAGGCAGAATGGAAAAACCGAAAGGCAAAAAGAAGTGCGGAGATAACACCACACGAGCCTATTTATTCAATGGAAGATGCAGATGCAGCTATCAGGCGGATTGTTCCATGTGATTATGGCAGGGCGATAGAGATCTGTGAAGGACTCAAAATCCGTTTTACGGATGTAGGGCATCTTTTAGGTTCATCCAGTATTGAGGTGTGGGCTACGGAAGAAGATATTACCCGTAAAATTGTTTTTTCAGGGGATATCGGAAACAAAAACCAGCCTCTTATCAAGGATCCAAGCCTGACGGAAAGCGCGGATTACGTGGTGATGGAATCCACTTACGGGGACAGATTTCATCCGGGGGATCACCCTGATTATGTGACAGAGCTTACGAAAATTTTAAAGGAAACCTTTGACAGGGGAGGAAATGTGGTAATTCCTTCCTTTGCAGTGGGAAGAACACAGGAAATGCTGTATTTTCTGCGAAAAATAAAAGTGGAAGGGCTGATAAAAGGCCATGAGGATTTCCCGGTTTATGTGGACAGCCCTCTGGCAGTGGATGCAACCAATATTTTTCATCAAAACGAGATGACCTGCTTTGATGAGGAAGCTCTTGCGATGGTCAGGGCCGGAATCAACCCGCTTTCTTTTCCGGGCCTTAGTCTTTCCATCACCAGCGAGGAATCAAAGGCAATTAATTTTGAGAATACGCCAAAGGTTATTATATCCGCTTCGGGTATGTGCGAGGCGGGCAGAATCCGCCATCATTTAAAGCATAATCTGTGGCGGAAGGAATGCACCATCCTTTTTGTGGGTTATCAGGCTGTGGGTACCCTGGGCAGGGCGCTGATAGAAGGAGTAAAAGAAGTAAAGCTTTTTGGCGAGACTATTGATGTGCGGGCCTCCATAAAGGGACTTGCCGGAATGTCGGGCCATGCGGACAAAAATGGTCTGATAGAGTGGATTGGCGGGTTTAAAGAAAAGCCAAGACGGGTTTTCGTAGTGCACGGTGAGGATACGGTGTGCAAGGTTTTTACGGAGTGCCTCAGAATAGAGCACGGCATTAAAGCCTATGCGCCTTACAGTGGAACAGTATTTAATCTGCTAAGCGATAAGCTCGAGTATGAAGCGGAGCCTATTCCTATTAAGAAGAAGGCAAGGACGGTATCGGATGTATTTGCCCGTCTTCTTGCGTCAGGTCAGAGGCTTCTTGCTATTATCCATAAAAATGAAGGCCGGGCGAACAAGGATTTGGCGAAGTTTGCGGATCAGGTGAATTCTCTCTGCGATAAGTGGGATGATTAAAATTTGCAGGAACAATATGGACAGAAAGGGACATGGAAGATGAGTCTGGCAGATGAGATATTTATCAGGATGTGCAGGGATATTTTGGAGAATGGGACCAGTACGGAGGGGGAGAAGGTGCGCCCCCACTGGGAGGACGGGTCTAAGGCTTACACGATCAAGAAATTCGGCGTGGTGAACCGGTACGATCTGTCGAAGGAATTTCCTATCATGACCCTGCGCAGAACGGCTTTAAAGAGCGCTACGGACGAAATGCTGTGGATATGGCAGCGAAAGTCCAATAACATAAAAGACTTAAACAGCCATATCTGGGACGAGTGGGCGGACAAGGACGGTTCTATTGGCAAGGCGTACGGGTACCAGATGGGGGTGAAGCACCGGTATAAAGAAGGAATGATGGATCAGGTGGACAGGGTTATTTATGACCTTAAAAATAATCCTTTCAGCCGCCGGATTATGACCAATATTTACGTGCATCAGGACCTGCACGAGATGAATCTGTACCCCTGTGCTTACAGCATGACTTTTAACGTGACGCAGAAAAAAGGGGCGGACAGGCTTACCTTAAATGCGGTTTTAAACCAACGTTCCCAGGATGTGCTCACCGCCAATAACTGGAATGTGGTACAGTATGCGGTGCTGGTTCATATGCTTGCCCAGATATGCGGCATGGAGGCAGGGGAGCTTGTTCATGTGATTGCGGATGCTCATATTTATGACAGACACGTGCCTTTGATTAAGGAACTGATTGAGAGAACGCATTATCCGGCTCCGGCCTTTTATCTGAATCCTGAGGTGAAGGATTTTTACCGGTTTACAAGGGATGACGTGCGGGTGGAAAATTATGTGACCGGGGAACAGATTAAGGATATACCTGTGGCTATTTAAAAGATAAAAAGGAGTTTATCAATTATGAATTTGATTGTTGCAGTAGATGAAAACTGGGCCATTGGAAATCACAATGAGCTGCTGATTACCATTCCCGCGGATCACAAATTTTTCAGGCAGGAAACTTCCGGCAAGGTGGTGGTGCTTGGCAGGAAAACGCTGGAGACCTTTCCCCAGGGACTTCCCTTAAAAAACCGCGTGAACATTATTATGTCAACCAATAAGGCCTATAAGGTGAAAGACGCGGCGGTGGTTCACAGCCTGGAGGAACTGCTTGAAGAATTAAAGCAGTATGCCACGGAGGATGTCTACGTGGTGGGTGGTGAGAGCATTTACAGACAGCTCCTTCCTTACTGCGATGTGGCCCATGTGACTAAAATTGACCATGCTTACGCGGCGGACGCTTATTTTCCGAATCTGGATAAGATGCCCGAGTGGGAGATCACGGCGGACAGCGAGGAGCAGACGTATTTTGATATTACCTATCATTTCCTGAAATATGAAAGGAAAAAGTAGTCGCGGAGTATATGCGGAGTTATGGAGGGAAATAATACCTCTTTTAAGATGTGATTCAACATATCTTAAAAGAGGTTTTTTGTTGTTTTCGTACACAAAATCCTGCATAAGGTCAATTATTTTAGGGAAATAGTCAAGAATATAGATTTATGATAAGGGCTCTGTTGGCTATAATAGCAATCAGGAACAGTTCCAACAGGAACAGAATGTATGATGAAACAAAAGGAGGAAGTACTTATGAGGAAATGTATAGCGCTCATATTATGTCTTGCTTTGATGACAGGGATTGCGGCCTGCGGACAGAGCAAGCAGGATGCGCCCGCAGGAGACGGGGCAAAGCAGGAGAGCAGTACGGGAAATGAAAGCGCGGATGCAGGTGCGGATACAGATGCAGGCGCGGACAGCGGGGAACTTAGCGGAACGCTGAGTATTCTGGGCTGGTATTCCGATGAAGTGGCCCAGGGATGGATCGACCATTTCAATTCCCTGTACCCTGATGTAAAGGTGGAATACCAATATGCTCAGGCAGTCCAGCCTTATATGGAGAAGCTTCAGGGGTTAATTATGTCTGACAGCGCTCCGGATCTGATCCTGTGTGTGGCTGAGAACAGAGTGGAGTTGGTGGACGGCAACATGCTCATGGACCTGACGGACGAGCACGTAGCGGAGCTGATGTCGGAATCCTGCAAACAGCAGGTTCTGTTCCGGGACAGAATTTATGCGGTTACAGTGGGCGGATCCATAGGCGGTCTTCTGGTGAACATGGATTTATGGGAACAGGCAGGCTTAGGCGAGGATCCTAAAACCTGGGGCGAGCTGGTGGACGCCATGCACGCGCTGGAAAAGCTGGATGGAGTAACGCCCTTTATCAATAATGTGACGGACGCTACCATCACCATAGAAACGCCGCTCTACGGCGCAACATGGCTGGGAACGGATTCAGATTATGAAAAGAAAATTGAAAACGGTGAAAAAACATATGCCGATTATTGGGAGCCCATATTTGAAATCACAAAAAGAGATATCTATGATTCGGGGTTGATGACAGAGGAGCTGGCAGGTCTGCCCTGGGATACCGCGCTTAATAATTTCGCTTTGGGACAGGTAGGGATGATTGTGGGAGCTTCCTGGAATTTTGCGGATATCGAAGCGATTAATCCGGATTTGAACTACAAGATTATGGGAGTCCCCAATGTGGACGGTACGTCAAAATATTACCTGGGCGACTGCCTGGAGCCTTCCCTGGCAATAATGGAAAGCTCTGAAAACAAGGAAATCGCGCTGGCATTTCTGGAGAGCCTGTTTGACGAAGAGTCTCTTTTAAGCAATGAGGAACAGGTTGGTTTGATTGGCTGTGTGGATGGATATAATTCTATTTTCTCAGAAAACCCTGTCTGTGCGGACGCTCTTGTGGAGGGTATGCAGGCCGGCCATCAGTTTATGCCCCAGACCTATTGGAGAAAAAATGTGGAACGTATGCGCGCTAAATATGTGGAAAATGTACAGGCAATGCTGCTGACCGGGAGGTCGCCTGCGGAATGCGCCGCTGACTTTGACGACATATATAATGCCGAATAGAAAGGATAAGGACGTAGGATGAAGATTAAAGGAAGGGATAAGATACAATATCAGTTGTTCCTGCTTCCGGCAGTGGTTTTATTCACGGTCTTTGTCATGGTCCCCTTAGTGATGTGCTTTGTGTACAGCTTTACGAATTATACGGTGGGAAAACCTTTGGAATTTGTCGGACTGAAGAATTATATCGCAGCTCTTAAGGATGATTTGGTTGTGGATTCCATAGGTTTTACCCTCCTGTTCGCAGTGGTCACAACAGTAGGGATCACAGTGCTGGCCCTGATTCTGGCTATCGCATTTACAAAGAACTGTTATACGGGAAAGCTGCAGAGAGCAGTGCTTTATTTCCCCTCCTGTATCAGCCTGATGGTGGCAGGATACGCCTGGAGAAATCTGATGGCTTCCGGAGGAGAAGGACTTATCAACAGAATTATTATGTTGTTTGGCGGGGAGGCGGTGGGATGGCTTTCCTCCCCGTTTTGGGCTAAAATGGGAATCTTTATTGTAGCGCTCTGGATCGATCTGGGGTGGTGCGCCACTTTGTTTTATGCCTATATTCAATCTATCGATGAGAGCCTGTATGAAGTGGCGTTGATGGAAGGGGCTAACGCGTTCCAGAAAGCGTGGTATGTGACAATTCCCCTGATATGGCCGTCCGTTATGATTAATCTTACGCTGCTTCTTTCCCAGGGGCTTAAGGTGTACGAGATACCCCAGGCGCTTACCAACGGGGGACCAATGCGTACCACCTATACGATGACCCACGCTATCCTGGTGAGGGGTATTACGGAATGGGAATTCGGGATCGCCAGCGCCACAGGAGTGATTATCTTTCTGATGACCGCCGTACTATGTGCAATCCAGCTGAAGCTGGGTGAGAAAAAGGAGGGGTAAAAGTTGAAAAGAAAGAAAAAGAGCGTGCTCATGGACCTGATCATGCTGCCGTTATGCGCAATTGTTGCCTATCCTTTTATCTATGTGCTTATGGGCGCCTTTAAGTCCAGAGGGGAGTTTGCGGTAAACCCCTACGGCTGGCCGCAGAGCGCTACAATTCAGAATTTTTTAAAGGCGTTTGAGGGAGTCTCCTTTATCAGGATACTCTGGAATAACATCTTTATCACCGCTTTGTCCGTGCTGGCAGTAACCATAATATCGGCGATGGCGGCATATGCGGTGGTATACAATAACTGTAAGGTGAACAGAGGGATCAGGATTTATCTGCTGCTGGGTTTTTTCATTCCCTTTCAGGCGACTCTGCTGCCTTTATACCAGCTGTACTCATCCATGGGCCTTATGGATAAGCTCTATGGGATTATACTTCTGCATGCGGGATCCATCTCCCTTCCCTTTTTCATGTTCTATGGGAGCATACAGGGACTGCCCAGAGAATATGCGGAAGCCGCATGGATGGATGGCTGCAGTGTGCCGGGTACGTTTTTCAGGATAATATTTCCGCTGACCAGACCGGTTATGATTACCCAGGTGATCTTCACATTTTTCGCCACATGGAATGATTATCTGGCCCCCAGTCTGTTCCTGACCAGCAGGGATAAGGGCGTTCTGATACTGGAGGTGACCAGATCCGTTTCACGAAATTCGGTGGACTGGGGAAGGAGCTTTGCGGTGGTAACCATCACATTGATACTGCCGTTTATCTTTTTCCTGGCGGCGCAGAAGTACCTTATCAGCGGAATGGCGGCAGGCGGAGTGAAGGGATAAATTTGGTTCTATTGGTGGCAGTACCGTAAGCTGTGCTTGCGATATGCAGGAGGGATAAAAATGATAAAAGCAAAAATGACGATTGATAAAGCGTTTAAGATTAGCAAAGTGAACGAACATATCTATGATGCATTTGTGGAGCATCTGGGAAGGGATGTATATGGCGGCGTCTATGATCCGGAAAGCCCGGTGGCGGATGACATGGGCTTTAGAAAGGATCTGATCGATGTGGTCCAAAGCCTTAAGATTCCTCAGGTGAGATATCCGGGCGGCAATTTCTGCTCCGGCTATCAGTGGAAAGACGGAATCGGCCCGGTGGAGAACCGTCCCAAAAGACTGGATTTGGCGTTTCAGTCCATGGAAACCAACCGGATTGGAATCAATGAATTCCAGGAATGGGCGAAGCGGGCCCGGACGGAAACCATGATGACGGTGAATATGGGAACAGGCAGTATCCAGGAGGCCAGAGATTTGTTCGAGTATTGTAATTTTAAAGGAGGGAGCTATTGGAGCGATCTGCGTAAGGCTCATGGGCACAGCGATCCGTATCATATTAAAACATGGTGCCTTGGAAACGAGATGGACGGAGAATGGCAGATGGGGCATTTCTCTGCGGATCTGTATGGACAGAAGGCAACGGAGACCGCCAAGCTGTTCAAATGGATGGATCCGGAGGCGGAGATTATCATGTGCGGTACTTCCAGCCCTCTTCAGCCTACCCTTGGAACATGGGATGCGGGCGTGCTGGAACATGCCTACGAGCATGTGGATCTGATGGACATGCATATCTATTTCAAAAATGATATGAACGATACCCAGAGTTATTTAGGCAGCGCGCTGGTATTTGACGATTATATCCGCAGCGGAATTGCTGCGCTGGATTATATGAAGGTGGTAAAAAAGAGTAAGAAAACCGTAAACCTTGCTTTTAACGAATGGAATGTATGGTTTATTCTGGAAGACACGGACAAACGATCCAAAGAGGAGCTGTGGGGACCGGCGCCCAGCCTGTTGGAGGATTATTTTACCTTTGAGGATGCCCTGGTGGTGGGGGATATGCTTATCTCCATGCTAAAGCGTGCAGATCGGGTGAAAACGGCATGTATTTCCCAGCTGGTGAACGTGAACGCTCCGTTTATGACGGAAGTGGGCGGAAGCGGATCCTTCAAACAAACGATTTATTACCCTTATATGGACGCCTGCCTGTATGGCCGCGGAGTGGCGCTGACCACACCGGTGGAGGTGGATTGCTACGATAGCAGGGACTTTGGGGATGTTCCCTATCTGTCTGCGGTATCCGTATATGATGAGGAAAATGAAAGAGTGACTCTTTTTGCAATCAATCGAAGCGTGGGCGAAGAAATGGAGCTTAAATGCGACATGCGTGCCTTTGAAGGGTATGAGTTGGAGGAACATATTATTCTCCATGACGAGGATCCCAAGGCGCATAACAGCCTGAAGGATCCCGAACATGTGGCGCCTTTCAGGGGGCAAAACACGGCGCGGATAGAGGACGGAAGATTAAGCGCCCTTCTGTCTGCCATGAGCTGGAACGTAATCCGTATGAAAAAGCGCTAATCAGTCGGATTTCGGGATGAGAGACGGTAGGACGTGGGAGAAATACCGAATTCCTTTTTAAAAACATAACCGAAATAACTCTCGTCCTGAAAACCCAGCCGGGCGGACAGCTCATAGATTTTGATATCCGTGTTGGTCAGAAGATCCCTGGCTTTCAGAAGGCGGCCTGTGCGGATATATTGGTTGAAGGTCATACCGGTATACTTTTTGAACTGACGGCAGAACACAAATTTGTTTACGTAAAATTCCTGCTCGATGGTGTTCAGGGTAAGAGGCTGCTCCAGATGATCGTCAATATAAGCCTGGATCTCATGGATCATTCTCTCCGGCGTACGGGTATAGTGCTCGCCCCGCCGCAGGAAATCCAGAAGCATATTGGAAAGGGCGGCATGGAGGGCGTCCAGGGTGCCGTAGGAGTTGATTTGTTCCAGTGTAATAAAGGTCAGATCGATGGTGCAAAGGGGATCGATGAATTTAAAGACCCGATCCAGGGAGTTCAAAAAACGGTAAACGGAATTGCAGACCATGGAGGGCAGTAGATGTCGGCGGCGAAAATAACCAATATATTCCTTAAGGATCGAAAGAAGGGTATCCTCGGAATGGCCCATAAGGATAGCGTTGGTGAGCTCCTTTTCATAGTAGATAAGCGTGGTATAATCCTGGGTCAGGGAAAACAACTCCTTCGAATAAAAAACGATCTCGGCCTTTCTGTAAAAATTATCTTCCGTTGCTGACTTTGCCTGCATAAAGCAGGAGGACAGATCTCCGGGCGCGGAAGAAGATATCCGATCGCTTACGCCGATTCCGTATTCCAGTTCGGGAAACGTTTCCTTCAGGCAGTTTAACAGGGAGGTTAAGACACATCTGTTCGGCTGGTTACAAAGAAGGACAATATCACCCTGGTGCGGAAAATGAAACAGGATAGACGGGGTTCGCGAGACAAACTCTGCAATGACCTGTTCCTGTTTTTCTGAAAAAGGGCGTGAGGCGCAAACACAGATAAGGCTGGAGGAATGGATGGAGAGGGAACGCATATCAAAAGAGAATGTCCGGTGATATACGCGGTTTCCTGAGGTTCCATTCGGCTCCTGTACCTGTCCGGCCTCCGAAAGAAGCGCCATCCGAAGTCCGCTTCGCAGGGAATCCATGCGTATAGAACGGGCGCGGGCGCTTAGCCCGGAAAGAATGGCAAAGTCGTTAAGAGGCAGATCAGAAGGGGATATAAGATAAAAAGGAGACAGCAGGCAGATGGTCTCATAATCTTCAGGGGATATCTGCGGGGCAAGAACGGCAACCGGACAGGAAGAATACCTGCGTTTCAGCTCTGAGAGCTGTTCAAAGGAAAAGCAGGACGGTTCAATCAACATGTACAGGGGGCAGATCCCTTCCTTCAGGGCTGACATAAAAAGGGAAGCCTCTGAAAATTCCAAAATAGTATCGGACAGGGATTCGGGGAAATGATATTTGGAGCTGCTACATACACATATATTCATAAAAGTAACCATGCCTTTCTCACATCCTACGGCGTCTGCTGCCCTGGGGCGCAAATTTTCCTTATCTGTTTCGAAAGCGGCCTTTAAGCGCGGCATAAAGAAACATACTTAGTATACCACAAAAAAGCGGTATTGAAAATAAGCCGGAGGTAAAGCGGTTGTATACGAATGATAAAAGAAAAAAAAGAATAATGCTCTTTTGCATGATGGCAATGTTTCTGTTTGCCGTCTCTATCTCCATGATTGGTCTGGTGCTGCCGGAGGTGACAAAGGAGTTTCAGGTCTCTCTGTCAAAAACAGGGATCGTCACCGCAGTGCAGAATGCGGGCGGAATGATTGCGCTGGCTCTGTGCGGCCATCTGGCGGACAGATTTGGAAAACTAAAAGTGATTACAGGTCTGTTTACGGCAATGACAGCGGCATTGCTAGGGTGTTTTATCATATATAGGTTTCCGGGATTTGTGCTGACAGTGATGATGCTGGGTCTGGCGGCATCCGCGCTAAACGCATGTATCTCGGCATATCTTGCCGATTTGTTCCCGGAAAGGAGAGACTATTATATCAGCCTGGCGGGCGTTTTGTTCGGGCTGGGTTCCGTGCTGGGACCGGTATATGTGGGTTCGGTTGGAAAGCAGGCCGGAGGATGGAGAAACCAGTTTGGAGCGGTTGGTATTGCAGGCGGGATCACGCTGCTGCTTTTTATCCTCCTGGCCGGAAGGAGAAAACAGCCCGGGATAACAGAGCCCGCTCCGGTGCAGGAAAACAAAAAGCAGGGCGGCAGGGAAAGCGTGCTTAAGCAGAAACGGCTTTGGTTCTATGGAGTCATAGGTTTTTTGTATATGGCTCACAGCAGTTCTTTTATGGCATGGATTCCTACCTGCCTTGCAGCCAGATATCCTGCGGATTTAACCATGGGGAACCGGGTCATGACGGTTTACTGGATCAGTATCCTGGCCGGAAGGATCTTCAGTACCTGGAAGGCGGACAAGCTTACCTTTAACAGGTTTATGCTCTGGTCTAATGGAATTGGTGGTCTGGGAATGCTGCTTGCCATCTGTATGGACGGATGGGCGTTGACCGTGGTATATGGGGTGGTGGGTATTGCAACAGGCGCTGTGTTCCAGGTCTGTCTGGCGGGAACCTGTAAAGAGTTTGCCCATATTTCAGGGCGGGCTTCCTCCATGGTGGCGTTAGCGGCAAGTATAGGCGGTACGCTGAGTTGCTATATAACGGGACTTATAGCGCAAAGCCTGGGTTTTACCGCAGTATTGGTTTTTTTAGGAGCATTATTGCTTCTGATAGTTCCGATTATCTTATTCAATCAACATAAAGGACAATAGGCTCTGCCTGTTGTATGCAGGAGGTATGATAATGAAAATGGATCATGTGGCTATCGTGACGGATGATATTGAAAAGCTGAAAGATTTTTATGTTACCTGTTTCGGTGCTAAAGCGGAAGAAAAATGGACGGATGGGACGGTGGAGCTTTATTTTCTCCAGTTTGATAACGGCGTGAAGATAGAGCTGGAAAAAAGATCCAATCCAGCAAGATATGATATTGACAGGGAAAACAGCTATGGAATTCCCCATCTGGCCTTTCGGGTTGATACAAAAGGAGAATTGTATGAGGTGACGGACCGCCTGGTAAAGCTACAGGTGCCCATGAGAAGCGGCCCTACGCAGTATGGAGACGATTTTCTGGAAAGCAGCTTCTGGGATCCGGACGGGAATGTGGTGGAGATCACTGTGGACAGCGAGCATATGAAGGCGTGTAAAGAGAAAAAGAATTAAAATATAAAAAGAGTAAATGAAAACCAAATATGAATAAAAGAACCGATAATCCTGTGAGATTAACTCACAGCGTATCGGCTCTTTTCTTTTTAAGAAAAGTCTGAATAGTTTGTGTCTTTTGCTGATACTATCGAGGAAAATGGGTAAAATAAAAACGAAAATATAAATTTCTAAAATGTTTACAGGAGAAAATGGCAGGATGCTGTATGATTATCTTATGGAAAATTATGGGAAAATATGCCTATTTTCGTATCTGAGTTAGACATAGAAGGACTTAATGAAAGTACATTACGCGTACAAATTAAAAAGATGACGGATGCCGGAATGTTGAAACGGTTTGACACAGGTATTTACTTTATTCCTAAAAAAACAATATTCAAATCAGTTTCCACGATTTCTGCGATGCAGGTTATTGAAAAAAATATTTAAAGAATAAGGAAAAGGTATGCGGCTATTTAAGAGGCTATATGCTTGTCAATCTGGTTGGCCTGACAACACAGGTTCCGATGATTTATGAAGTGGTGTCCAATAATGCTACTACGGATTATAGGAAAATTATGATAAGTAAAACAGAGGTAATTGTCAGGCGGCCGAAGGTGTCGGTTACAAATGAGAATGTCAGAAGTTTGCAGTTTCTTGATTTGATCAAGGATGTAGATGTTTATTCTGAGGAGGAGGGGGATGACTTAAAAAGGAGAATGCTGGAGATTATGAAGAAACTGGGCATTACCTTTTCGGCATTGGAACCGTATTTAAGTTATTATCCGGAAAAATATATAAAAATATGTACGAAACGGGGGTGCTTGCAGGTGTATCTGCATGAAGACAGAGAACAATTTCTGGATGCCATTAGAATAGTGGCCGGGCATACGGGATTGTAAGAAATCGTCATCTCTGTCGTGTCTGTGGAAAAATCTTTTACGGCGGTTTCTTTCCCTACAGTAATAATGCCTGTTATAAATTATATTGGTGGGTAATGGTTAAAGAGGCGCCGGAGGTGATAGGCGAATATCATATAAACCCTTTTGAAATGAAGGTGCAGGGGCTTGACCGTACATTGGTTGATAAAGTGTTTGCTATCTGTGATTATTATTTGCAAAACCGAATAAAAAACATTCAAGGCATATTTAGGATATCTATAAGTTGCTGCCACTTGTGGAAGTGAATGAGAATTTAAAAAAACTTGTTACAGAGGTTAGGACTGTAAGGAAATGCTCCAATATATGTCCTTTGGCACAGGATGCTGCAGATGTAGTGAGACTTCTTTTATGTCGATAAAGCGCCGCACAGCCATACAAGGCCGTGCGGGACGTACATAAGGCTTAATCGTCATCCATCATATCTTCCAGCAGCTGCGCCACTTCCGTCTCTGTCATATAGATGGCGCCTGTGATTTTGTTATCCGCATCACGGACAATTTTGATATTAACAGTTCCTTTTGGATTCATATTCAGCGTATAAAAGGATTTGCCGGGCCGGATATCCAAAAAAATATTGACAAGCTGCCCTTCATAGTAATAATCCTTACCATTCATTGTGACGCCTGCCGTCCGGTATTCCGCCGCCTGGGCTTTCTCCAGTTCCTTTTCCCGCTTTTCCTGTAATTCGTCAAATACATCGTTCTGCTGCAGTTTATCAAACAGTATGGACTGAAATGCAATGTTCCCATCTTCCAGAGCCCGATCCAGCCAGAGCTTTAACTCCGCTTCGCCCATGCAGTCCGTCAGGATGGAGAAAAATGCTGTTTGTTCATCGGCATACGCTTTTTCGGCAAAGTCGGCAGGCAGGGAAGAATTTCCGTCAAGTCTCTTTACGGCGGCGGAGAAGAACGCAACGCTGCCATCGGTATAAAGCCGATCAAGCCAGCTCTCCTGCGCGCCTTTATCCAGTTGTGAGAATGCGATGTCAAACAGAGGCAGACTGCCAGCTTCATAATACTGATCGGCCTGCATAGAAGCGATATACTGCTTTTCATAAGAACTGCTGATCGCATTTTCCGGTGGCAGATCATCATCTGCCTGGGAGTCGTCCTGCCATTCATTTTCTGGCAAAACGCCGGACTGTGCCAAAGGTAATTTTTCCGTATTCGTTGCATTTGGCGTGTTCGCGGCCGTAACTGTTGAGTAAACGCCCACAAAGGACGCTCCTAAAACCACGCACAGCGTCAACGCGGCGGTCAACAGCTTAACTGCTTTCGATTGTCCCTTAAATTTCATAATTGCCCCTAACCTTTCTTTCAGCATCTGTTTATTTTCGCTTAAGGTAACAGCGCCAATATTTTCTTTGTATTTTCCGATTGCCGCCATAGCATCCAGCAGGGTTTTCCCATAGTCCTGCGCGTTGCAGCTCCCTATTTTAGAAAGGACGGCTTCATCACAGGAAAATTCGCAGGCCCTGGTAATCTCACTGCTCATAAGATGGACAAGAGGATTAAACCAGTGCAGACAGACGGTAACCTGTATCAGCCATTTAAAAAATATATCCCGCCGCTTATAATGCGTCAACTCATGCAGGACGATATACGAAAAGTCCTTTTCAGGGACATCTGTTCCCGGTAATACGATACATGGATGAAAAAAGCCGGTCAGCAGCGGCGAAGAAACCAACGGATTGACGCATAGTTCTATCGGCCTTTTAATGCCGGATTGCTCCGCAGCGATAGAAAGACGATCTAACAATTCCATATCGGAAACCGGGGTAAGCCCGGCCCTGATATACCGCATAAAGCCCTGATAGATTGTCACCTTTCGTATCAGCAGGAACAGCGCAGCCACAAGCCAGATTAGCCAGATATGCTCTGCCAGCAAAACAGCGATATCCTGAAACGGGCGGACATCTGTATCACTTTCTGAGGGACTTGACGCGTATTCATTTTTCTGCTCCAAACCGGCAGCAGGAGCATCGCCCGGAATGTTTGGCGCGGGCTGCCGTGCCGGTAAAGCATCGGCCCGGGTAACCGCCCAATCAACGGCCTGATAGGTTTTTCCCAGCAGGCTTACTTCCGGCCCAAAGGGGAGGAGCAGGCGCAAAATGACAACAAGCCAGATGTAATATTGCCACTGCCGGCTGATTTTGTCCTTCAACCATCGTTTTCCTAAAAGCAAAGTAAGGATCAGCAAACCGCCGGAAAAAGACATTGACAGAAAAATCTTAAAAACAGTGTTCATCGGTTCCGCTCCCCTTTATCCAGCAGCTTTTTCAGTTCCTCATACTCATCATCCGCTAACAGGTCGCCCATAATCAGATTGGAAACAAGTCCTTTTGCACTCCCTTCATAGATCTTATCCAGAAAGTTTTTGGTCTGCGCAGTCTGGTACTCCGCTTCCGAAACAAGCGTGGTATATTCGTTGCGGCGTCCGATTTTTTTGGCGCTCAAATAGCCTTTATTCATCAGCCGCGACAGCAGCACAATCAGGGTGTTCTTTTGACAGGGCTTGCCCCTGGCCGCCAATTCTTCCATGATATAGGGGAACAGTGTCACTTCCGACCGGTTACCCCACACGATTTTCATAATTTCAAGTTCGGCATCAGAGATTTGGTGCAGCATTTTTCCCTCCATTCCAAAACATTTTACACTGGGGAAACGGACGAAAGACCAGATTTCGCTCAGCTCCCCCTAAATGTATAACAACGTGTTGATAATTGAAATATAACACGGTGTTATTCTTTTGTCAAGACTGCTTTTCTAAATTACAGGACGGTTGTGCGTCAGGTGTCTGTGTGCCTATTGACTTTTCCATAAAAAAGTATAATAATAAAAAAAGTTTAAGAAACATAAACATTTACAGGAAAACGTAAGAGGAGTGCGGGATGATGGAGAAGAAAAATATTGATTGGACTAATCTTGGATTTGGCTATATTCAGACGGATTACAGATTTGTTTCCAATTATAAAAACGGCGCCTGGGAGGAGGGTGCGCTGACGCAGGATGCCAATGTGGTTATGAATGAGTGCGCCTGTGTTCTGCAGTATGCGCAGACCATCTTTGAAGGTATGAAGGCGTACACCACGGCGGACGGGCGGATCGTAACCTTCCGGCCGGACTTAAACGGCGAGAGAATGGAGCAGAGCGCAAAGCGTCTGGAGATGCCCGTATTTCCGAAAGATAAATTTGTGGAAGCAGTGCTTAAGACCATCCGTGCAAACGAAGCCTACGTGCCTCCTTACGGCAGCGGCGCAACCTTATATGTGCGCCCTTATATGTTTGGCAGCAATTCGGTTATAGGCGTAAAGCCTGCGGATGAGTATCAGTTCCGGGTGTTTACCACCCCGGTAGGGCCTTACTTCAAAGGAGGTGTTAAGCCTCTTACCATCCGCATCAGCGATTTTGACCGCGCGGCGCCGAACGGCACGGGGCATATCAAGGCGGGTCTTAACTATGCAATGAGCCTGCATGCGATTGTGGACGCCCACAAACAGGGTTACGATGAAAATATGTATCTTGACGCGGCTACCAGGACAAAGGTGGAGGAGACGGGCGGAGCGAACTTCCTGTTCGTCACAAAGGACGGCAAGGTGGTAACGCCTAAGTCGGAGAGCATCCTGCCTTCCATCACAAGACGTTCCCTTATGCAGGTTGCCAGAGAATATCTTGGGTTAGAGGCCGAGGAGAGAGAAGTTTATAAAGATGAGCTTAAGGATTTCGCAGAGTGCGGCCTGTGCGGTACTGCGGCAGTGATTTCCCCGGTTGGAAAGGTGGTAGATCACGGAAAAGAAATCTGTTTCCCAAGCGGTATGACGCAGATGGGCCCTGTGACGCAGAAGCTGTACGAGACCCTTACCGGCATCCAGATGGGGACCATCAAGGCGCCTGAAGGATGGGTAGTGGAGGCGTAGCCGGCGGGGCTGTGAAATCATTTTAGAATAAATAGAGCAGGAGAAATAAGGCGTTCAGGCTGTTGGTTTGAATGCCTTTTTCGTAAAGGAGAGAGTTTTGTGGAGGCAAGGGAAGTATTAGAGCAGGTAAAAGCAGGAAAAATTTCTATTGAAGACGCGGAAAAATACTTTAAAAAGCAGCCCTTTGAGGATCTGGGCTATGCGAAGCTGGACACCCACCGGGAAATCCGTTCGGGTTTTCCCGAGGTGATTTATTGCAGCGGAAAGCCAGACGAGTATCTGGCCAATATTTATGTCCGGCTGTTTGAACAAAATGGGGAAGCCTTTGGAACCAGGGCCAGCGCCCACCAGTATGAAGTGGTTAAGGAAGTTCTTCCGGAGGTTACTTATGATACGGTATCCCATATCCTTAAGGCGGAAAAGCCGGACAAGAAACGATATGGGAAAATTGCGGTCTGCACCGCGGGCACGGCGGATATTCCTGTTGCGGAGGAGGCAGCCCAGACAGCGGAATATTTTGGCGCAAATGTAGAGAGAGTTTATGATGTGGGGGTCAGCGGCCTGCACAGGCTGATTTCCCGTCTTGACGTGATACAGGAGGCAAACTGCGTGGTGGCGGTGGCCGGAATGGAAGGAGCTCTTGCCAGCGTGCTTGGAGGGCTGGTAAGCAGGCCGGTGATAGCGGTTCCCACATCGGTGGGGTATGGGGCAAGCATGCACGGCCTTTCGGCCCTTCTGACCATGATTAATTCCTGCGCAAACGGGATTGCTGTGGTGAATATTGACAATGGCTATGGAGCCGGTTACATTGCAACGCAGATCAACAGACTTGGATGCGGTGAACACAGGAAAGAGGAAAAACAGGAAAGGGATCAATAAAATGGGAAATACATTATATTTGGAATGTTATGCGGGAATCAGCGGGGATATGACGGTTGCGGCCCTGCTGGATGCAGGGGCAGATAAGGAGGTACTTGATAAGGCTCTTAAAAGCCTTCCGCTCCACGGATATGAGATAGAAATAAGCAGAGTAAAAAAGGCGGGGCTTGACGTTTGCGACTTCAATGTCCGGCTGGATGCGGAGCACGAAAATCACGACCATGATATGGAATATCTGCACGGACATGCCCATCCCCATGATGAAAACTGCCCAAAAGATACAGCATGCGAACATGAGCATACGCATAGTCATGAACATGTCCATTCTCATGAGGAGCATCACCATCCACATATCCACAGAGGGCTTAAAGAGATCATAGAGATTATCAGACAGGGGCAGCTTACGGAAAGAGCAAAAGAGACAGCGGTTAAGATCTTCCACATTCTTGCGCAGGCCGAGGCGAAAGCCCACGGCGTTCCCATGGAAGAAGTGCATTTCCATGAGGTGGGAGCGGTGGACTCTATTGTGGATATTGTGGCGGCGGCGGTATGTCTGGATAACCTGGACATCACGGAGGTAATCGTTCCCTTTTTGTGCGAAGGAAGGGGAACCGTAAGATGCCAGCATGGAATACTGCCTGTTCCTGTTCCGGCCGTGGCCAACATTGTGGAGGAATATCAGCTGCCCGTGAAGCTTACGGATATAGAAGGAGAGCTGGTTACGCCCACCGGAGGGGCGATTGTGGCGGCAGCGAGGACAGGATCCCGGCTTCCGGCGCAGTTTACGGTAAACAAAATTGGAATTGGCGCCGGAAAACGGAATTACGAAAGGCCCAGCCTGCTGCGTGCCATGCTGATAACGGAAAAAAGCGCATGGCAGACTGACGGTCTGAAGGAAAATTTGAAAAAGGCAGACTGCATTTATAAGCTGGAGACTAATATAGATGACTGTACAGGAGAGTCCCTTGGGCACACAATGGATAAATTAATGGCGGCAGGGGCCAGGGACGTTCATTTTATCCCCGTTTTTATGAAAAAAAGCAGGCCGGCCTACGAGCTTGCGGTGATTTGCGATGAAGAACGGATAAAAGAGCTGGAACTGATTATTTTTCAGGAAACCACAACCATCGGCATACGCCGCGTCAGGATGGAGCGCACGCTCCTGCCAAGAAAAAAAGACGTTGTAACGCTGCCGGAGGGCGAACTTAAGGTGAAAAGGTGCGTGCTGCCGGACGGACAGGAGCGCTGCTATCCGGAGTATGAAAGTATGGTGGCGCTTGCGGAAAAAAGCGGAAAAACGTTCTGGCAGATTATGAACGCTTTTAAACAAACCAAAGAAAATAGTTGAGGATTTGAAAATATGACGCAGGATGAATATCTGGTCAAAAAAGAGAGGCTTATCCGGCTTATAGAAGGCTATACCCGTCAGGATACCGTGGTTGCTTTTTCCGGCGGCGTGGACAGTACGCTGGTGTTGAAAATGGCCTGCGGCGCGGCGCAAAAAAACGGAAAAAAAGTGTATGCGGCGACCATCCATACAAGACTGCATCCTCTTAAGGAGATAGAAGAGACAAAAGATATCTGCAGGGAGATTGGAGCGCAGCATATCATTCTTAAGGTGGATGAGCTTAAGGAAGCGGGCATTATGGATAATCCGGTTAACCGCTGTTATCTGTGTAAAAAGCAGATTTTTCTCAAAATAAAGGAAAAGGCATCGGAGCTTGGCGCCGGGACCATTTTGGAGGGAACCAACGAGGATGACCTTCACGTGTACCGTCCCGGTATCAAGGCCCTGCGGGAGCTTGGAATTGTAAGCCCCCTCGCGGAGGCAGGGCTTTGCAAAAAAGAAGTAAGGACACTGGCGGCGGAATATGGCCTTAAGACATCCTCCAAGCCCTCCGCCCCGTGTCTGGCCACCAGATTTCCCTATGGAACAGCCCTTGATTACGAAAAGCTGGCCAGAGTGGAAAAGGGAGAGGACTATTTAAAGGCGCTTGGCTTCCAAAACGTACGGCTCAGGATTCATGACGATACAGCCCGGATTGAAGTGGATGAGGATGCCTTTGAAAGGCTGACGGAGCATAGAAAGGAAATCATTGCCCGTTTAAAGGAACTGGGATATGTTTACATAACATTGGATTTGGAAGGATTTCGCTCAGGCAGCATGGATGTGAAGATACATGAATTATCTTAAAACAGATATTTTTAAATGAAGCAGCCTGACGCGTTGCATACAGGAGTCAAAGAACCTGCGGCAGGCAAAGGGCGCGGCGGATTAGGGAAAGGGACAGGTGTTGACAGGATGAAGTACAGGGAACTAAAAAGATGCAATCATTTAAAGGTGAGCGAGATTGCCTTAGGGTGCGAGGGATTTATCGGCAAGACGCCGGAGGAATTTAAGGGGATGCTGGATAAAGCCCTTTCTCTGGGGATTAATTTTATCGATATGTATACGCCCAATCCTGATTTCAGGGATAATCTGGGCGCGGCCATGAAGGGGAGAAGGGAAAAGCTTGTACTTCAGGGCCATATCTGCTCCGTGTGGGAAAACGGAGAGTACTTAAGAACAAGAGATATGGAAAAGACAAAGGCAGGCTTTGAGGAACAGCTCCAAAGGCTTGGCACAGATTATCTGGATATTGGAATGATTCATTACGTGGACGCGGAAAATGATTTTGACGAGGTTTTTAACGGGCCGGTAATCCGGTACTGTAAGGAGTTAAAGGCCCGGGGAAAAATCCATGCCATCGGGATAAGCTCCCACAACCCTGTAGTTGCCCGCAAAGCGGTAGAGACAGGATTGATTGACGTATTGATGTTTTCCGTCAACGCCGCCTACGATATGCAGTCGGCCAGCGAGGACTGTAACGCTTTATTTGAGAAGGAAAGCTACCGGGACGGGTTTACCGGTATGAATCCGGAGAGAAAGGCTTTGTACGAGCTGTGTGAGCAAGAAGGCGTTGCAATTGACGTGATGAAGGTGTTTGGGGGCGGAGATATGTTAAATGAAAAGCTCTCTCCCTTCGGCGTGGCCTTCAATGAGTACCAGTGTATCGAGTACTGCCTGTCAAGACCGGGAGTTGTATCCATTATGGCAGGCTGTCACAGCGAAACCGAAATAGAAAAGGCGGCTTTCTATTATGAGGCTTCCCGTCAGGAGAGGGATTATTCCCTTGTGCTTTCCCGGATGGATAAGTTTCAATTCCATGGAAATTGCATGTACTGCGGGCATTGCGCCCCCTGCAGTGTGGGGATCAATGTGGCGGATGTAAATAAGTTCCTGAACCTGTGTCTGGCCCGGGGGGAGGTGTCGGAGACGGTTGCGGATCATTATAAACTGCTTTCCCGTCACGCATCGGACTGCGTTGCCTGCGGCAGATGCGAGCAGAATTGTCCTTTTGGAGTTGGAATTATTGAGAAAATGAAAAAGGCCGTGGAGGTATTCGGTTATTAAAAAGAAAATATAATTATTGCTTATGCTATCCATAATAAATATTGATTTTACTTATGAATGTGCCAAGGGTATAATCAAAAAGTAAAAGCTGATAAGAAAAGCAGGTTTTACAGCCTGCTTTTTTTCAATAAGCTGGCTCGAGCAGCGTGACAGCGTTTGATGTCAATAAGCTGGCTCGAGCAGCGTGACAGCGTTTGATGTACACGGGTGTACAAAGGAAATATGTCAGCAAGCTGACGGACGCCCGGCGCGCGGGTGAGGAAAGGCTTTCCCCTGCCCGATTGCGCAGAGCGCATAAGAAGGCTGCGGCATCACAAACATAGCTTGCGATACATGACAACAGGCATAAGAATGGAGGATGAAGATGGTTAAAGCAGTAGTGGGCGCCAACTGGGGCGACGAGGGAAAAGGAAAAATAACGGATATGCTGGCACAGCAGGCGGATATTATTATCCGTTTTCAGGGGGGTGCCAATGCAGGACACACCATAGTCAACAATTATGGTAAATTTGCCCTGCACACACTGCCGTCAGGGGTTTTTTACGGCCACACCACCAGCATTATCGGAAACGGGGTAGCGCTTAACATTCCGCTTCTGTTTCAGGAAATAAAATCCATCACGGACCGGAATGTGCCCATACCCAAAATACTGGTATCCGACAGGGCCCAGATGGTAATGCCTTATCATATCCTGCTGGACGCCTACGAGGAGGAAAGGCTGGGCGGAAAGTCCTTTGGTTCCACGAAGTCCGGCATAGCGCCTTTTTATTCTGATAAATATGCAAAGATCGGTTTCCAGGTCAGCGAGCTTTTTGACGAGGAACTATTAAAGGAAAAGGTGGAGAGAGTCTGCGGACAGAAAAACGTGATGCTGGAGCACATGTACCATAAGCCGCTGATTAAGCCTTCGGAGCTTCTTGAAACCTTACATGAATACAGAAAAATGATAGCTCCCTATGTGTGCGATGTGTCCGCATTTCTTGACAGGGCAATGAAGGAAGGCAAAACTATTTTGTTAGAGGGGCAGCTTGGCACCTTAAAGGATCCGGATCACGGAATTTATCCTATGGTGACTTCCTCATCCACGCTGGCAGCTTACGGTGCAATCGGCGCAGGAATTCCGCCTTATGAAATTAAGGAAATCATTGCCGTATGTAAGGCATATTCTTCAGCAGTGGGGGCAGGAGCTTTTGTATCAGAGATATTTGGAGAGGAAGCAGATGAGCTTCGCAGGCGAGGCGGCGATGGGGGAGAGTTTGGCGCAACCACAGGACGTCCAAGACGCATGGGGTGGTTTGACTGTGTTGCCTCCAGATACGGCTGCAGACTGCAGGGCGCTACAGATGTTGCATTTACCGTATTAGATGTGTTAGGATATTTAGATGAGATACCGGTGTGTGTAGGCTATGAGATTGACGGCGCTGTGACGACAGATTTTCCGGTTACCTGTAAATTGGAGAAGGCAAAACCGGTTCTTGAAAAGCTCCCCGGATGGAAATGCGATATCAGGGGGATAAAGAAATACGAAGACCTGCCGGTAAACTGCCGAAACTACGTGGAATTTATAGAGAAGCAGATTGGCTACCCTGTGACTATGGTTTCCAACGGTCCGGGCCGTGACGATATTATTTACAGGGAAAGCCAGCTGAAAAAGTAACAAGGCTGCCGGATGCATGGAGGATTGCTATGGGCACAATGCATGGAAATAAAAATTATGCATTAGAACTGGAGAAGATACTGAAAAATACGGAGAATAAAGGAAAAAAGCTGTTCTTACATAGCTGCTGCGCTCCCTGCAGCAGCTATGTGCTTGAGTACCTTCGGGGCTTTTTTCAGATCACGGTGTTTTATTACAATCCCAATATCACGGAGCAGGAAGAATATTTTAAAAGAGTTACAGAACAGAAACGGCTTATCAGAGAATTTAACGGACAGCTCCAAAGGGGCGGGGCCGCAGGCTATTCCATTGATGTAGTAGAAGGAGATTATTGCAGGGGTCTGTTCTTTGAAGCAGTGAAAGGATTAGAGCAGTGCAAAGAAGGCGGGGAAAGATGCTTTATATGTTATGAACTTCGGCTGCGGGAGACGGCAAAGCGGGCAAAGGAAACCCGGGCCGACTATTTTACCACCACACTTACGATTAGTCCCCTGAAAAATGCAGGGAAAATCAATGAAATCGGAGAAAGGCTGTCCGGCGAATACGGGGTGCCTTTTTTGCCTTCCGATTTTAAAAAGAAGAATGGATATAAACGCTCCGTGGAACTGTCAAAGGAGTATGGATTGTACAGACAGGATTATTGCGGGTGCATTTTTTCCAGACAGGAAAGAGCGAAAACCAGGGAACAGGCTGACAGCACATCATCCGCAGATGACCGATAACAAATTTTTTTAGAAAGTAAGACGATAATCTTTCGGATGCTTGCTAAAATAATGCCGAAATGTTAGGATAGTTGGAGTAACAGGATGGCGGCAGATATTTTTTATCAGAAAGCTGCACAGCGGGCAGAGAAGGTGAAGCGTGTCTGTTCTATGGACACAAGCAGGAGGAAGTGTCAGATGAAGAAATTTCTGGATCTAATATCAGAAGAAATGATGAATGCATTTGAGGCGGCGGGATATGACAGGAAACTTGGAAAGGTGGGGCTGTCCAACCGGCCGGATTTGTGTGAATATCAATGTAACGGCGCCATGGCAGGGGCGAAGCTCTATAAGAAGGCGCCTGTTATGATTGCAAAGGATGTGGCTCAAAAGTGTGAGGACAGTAAAGTTTTTCTCAGCGTAGAGGCAGTATCTCCCGGATTTTTAAATATGAAGGTGAGAGAAGACTTTACGGCAGACTACCTTAATCAGATGCGCAAAGAGCCTAAGTTTGGTTTGTGCACCCCAAAGGAGCCTGATCATATCATTGTGGATTACGGCGGGCCTAACGTGGCAAAACCCCTTCATGTGGGACACTTGCGCTCAGCAATAATTGGCGAAAGCATTAAACGGATTGCAAGGTATGCCGGCCATGAGGTGCTTGGGGATATTCATCTTGGGGACTGGGGCCTGCAGATGGGATTAATTATTACGGAATTACAGGAAAGACAGCCGGAACTGGTATATTTTGACGAGAATTATAAAGGGGAGTACCCGAAGGATGCCCCTTTTACCATTTCAGAGCTGGAGGAAATTTATCCGGCAGCCAGCGCCAAATCCAAGGAAGATGCAGAATATAAAGACCGCGCCATGGAGGCAACTTTTAAGCTGCAAAGCGGCGTCCCGGGCTACCGTGCGCTGTGGGACCATATTATGAAGGTGTCCGTGGCGGATTTGAAAAAAAATTATGAAAATCTAAATGTGGAATTTGAACTGTGGAAGGGAGAATCCGATGTCCATGATCTGATACCGGGAATGGTGGATTACCTGAAAAAGGAAGGGTATGCTTATATCAGTGACGGTGCTCTTGTGGTGGATGTAAAGGAGGAGACGGATACTAGGGAAATTCCTCCATGCATGATTTTAAAGTCGGACGGCGCATCCCTTTACAATACCACGGATTTGGCAACTATTATGGACAGAATGAAAACCCATCATCCGGACAGGCTGATCTACCTTACGGACAAGCGCCAGGATCTTTATTTTGAGCAGGTTTTCCGCTGTGCAAAAAAGACAAAGCTGGTGGAGCCTGAGACAGAACTTTTGCATATTGGATTCGGAACTATGAACGGAAAAGACGGAAAGCCCTTTAAGACAAGGGAGGGCGGCGTCATGCGCCTGGAGCTTTTGATTCAGGAAATCAATGACGAAATGTACCGCAAGATCACGGACAACCGTCAGGTGGACGAGGAGGAAGCGCGCAGGACAGCGAAGGTGGTGGCTTTATCCGCAATTAAATATGGAGATTTGTCCAACCAGGCATCCAAAGATTACATTTTTGACATTGACAAATTTACTTCCTTTGAAGGAGACACGGGACCATACATTTTATACACCATTGTCCGCATTAAATCTATTTTAAACAGGATAAAAGAGCAAGACGGACAAAATGAAAATGCTTTGCAGGATAAGACTTACATCCGCTGTGCAGGAAGTGAAGCGGAAAAGGCGCTTATGCTTGAAATTGCAGGGTTCCAGGCGGCAATGGAGACTGCTTACAAGGAAACGGCGCCTCATAAGATCTGTGCTTATATTTATGGGCTTGCCAATGCCTTTAACCGTTTTTACCATGAAACCAAAATCGTCACGGAGGAAAATCCGGAGAAAAAGGCAGGGTGGGTTGCGCTCCTTGTGCTCACAAGAGATATTTTGGAAACCTGCATTGATGTGCTGGGATTTTCGGCGCCGGAGAGAATGTAAAAAAGACGAAAGCTTCGTCTGGAAGAAGGGTATAAATATGCAGTCAGCTATAGATTTGAGAAATAAATTGAAAAGTATTGACCACCGGGGGTATCCTGCTTACAAAGATCTCAGGGGGCAGTATGATTTTAAGGATTATGTGCTTTCCATTGATCATGTGCAGGGGGATCCCTTTGCTGCTCCCTCAAGGCTTTCCGTGCGGGTAAAGGGTGAAAAGGCCGGATTTCCTTCCGCCTTTTATGATACCCATGCGAAAAGAGTGACCTTGCAGGATCATCTGACCAGATTATTTGGGCGGGAGGTGAGCGGCGGCAGTTTCCAGGCCAAAGGCTCCGGGAAAAGCGGGCTTTTGTCCGTCTCAAGATGCGGACAGCAGGTACTGGAGAGAACGGCTCTCAGAGTAAATACGGGCAGCGGAGCAGGGAGCGGCGCCACCGTAGGTAATGCTGCCAGGGGAAATTCAGAGCAGGGCAGTGCGGTTCAAAGCAGCACCGCAGGCGGCATCACCCTGCGGTTTGAAGCAGGATTCCCGGCAAACGGCAGAACCATCAATGCCAGAGAATTAGAGAAAATGTTGTTTGATATTCTGCCTGAATGTGTCAGGAGAAGTCTGTATTATGCCCGCATTGATAAAATAAAATTGAAACAGGCCATCTGCCTTTGCGAGGATCAGGAGTTTATCAGAAAAAAGCTTCCGGAGCTTTCACTGTGCGCTTTTGTGGCGGACGGATCTGTTCTTCCGAGAGAGAGCGGCGTGTCCGAGAAGCCCATGAAAGGAGCGGTCCCCTTTAAGACGCCGGATTCCCTTAAAGTTACCCTTGATTTGCCTAACAAGGGAATGGTAAGCGGAATGGGAATTCCTAAAGGCGTTACCTTATTTGTAGGGGGCGGCTATCATGGAAAGTCCACTATTTTGCAGGCACTTCAAAACGGTGTATATAACCATATCGCCGGTGACGGCAGAGAACTGGTCATTACGGACAAGACGGCGGTAAAGCTGCGGGCTGAGGATGGCAGAAGTATTGTAAATGTGGATATTTCGCCTTTTATCCGGAACCTTCCCAGCAAAAGAGATACGGCGCATTTTTCTACGGAGGACGCCAGCGGCAGTACTTCCCAGGCAGCAAATCTGATGGAGGGCGTGGAGGCGGGCAGCAGCCTGTTTTTAATTGATGAGGACACCTCTGCGACCAATTTTATGATCCGCGACCAGCTCATGCAGGAAGTGATCTCGGCAGGGGAGGAGCCAATTACTCCTTTTATCTGCCGTGTGACCAGCTTATGCAGGGATTTGGATATTTCTTCCATTATTGTGGCCGGAAGCTCAGGGTCTTATTTTCACGTGGCGGATACGGTCATACAGATGAAAGAATATATCCCTTATGATATTACAAAAAGGGCAAAGGAAGCGGCAAAGGGCTATCCTGCCATGAGTGGGGATGAAGACAGGTTTCCGGCTTATCTTGACAAGAGATGCCCCCAGCCGGATATGGGCCTTAGAAAGGACGATCGCATTAAGATAAAGACAATGGGTACCAGCGAGCTGATGCTTTCCAGGGAAAATGTAGAGTTAAGGTATTTAGAACAGTTAAAGGATCAGGAGCAGACAGCGGCTCTTGCTTGGATCTTAAAATTTGCCGAACTGAAAATGATGGACGGAAGAAAAAACTTAAAGCAGATCAGCGAGCTGTTAGAAAAACAGATGGATAGGGACGGACTTGAAAGCCTTTTTGAGAGAGGGGATATCTCTTCGTCACTGGCAAGACCGAGAAAGCAGGAGATTTTGGCATGTATAAACAGGTATCGGAGACTGCGGTTTTAGATGAGTTTTAAAAAATGTATCGTTCACAAATTAAATTATTACGGAAACTTATCGACAACTGAAGGAAGAGATTGGGAAAAAGCTACAGGAATACAAAGACACTCATAACGGAAGAGACTTTATGTGTGATGTATCAACAAAGTCTATTGAAGATATTACAGGGGTGTGAAATATGGATATATCTTTTAAATCTGAAAATGAGAAATTTAATTATAGGGTATGTGCTATGATGATTTCTGATGATAAAGTCTTGACAATGCACGATGAGCGGTCACCTTATTATTATTTGCCTGGCGGAAGAGTAGAAATGGGAGAAACAGCAGAACTTGCTGTAATTAGAGAAATTCAAGAAGAACTTGGCGTTACACCAAGGATTATTCGCCCGTTGTGGTTAAACCAGGCATTCTTTACGGAAGATGTAGATAAACTAAATTATCATGAACTTTGCATATACTTTTTAATGGATGTTGCAGGCACAGGCTTACTGGAAAGGGGAAGTAAATTTATATCAAAAGAAGGTCATCGAACACATACTTTTGAATGGTTAGAGTTTAAAAGATTAAAAGATGAGTATTTCTACCCGCTGTTTTTGAAAAAGGATATTTTCAATCTTCCTAATGAGTTTACCATTCGCACAGAAATTGAGTAAAGTGACAAATTCCGGTTTGCAGAGTCGTTAAGCTGTTGTTGATTATGTGATTTTTTTAAAATATACTTTATTTTATTAAATTTATGCACTGGGAACACACAAGTTTCTTGACGGCATGGGAAATGGCAACATTGTAATGCTTGCTTTAAGCTTTGTCCGTTCTTTTGCCTTTTCAAAACGACAGCGGGTTAATGACTTTAGTTCCTCGTTGTGGTAAGATGTGTTTGAGTAGGACTTTAAGTTCATGCCGGATATCAACATTGTGGCAATCGTACGGGCATCAACTTTATCAGTTTTCGTCTTTCTAAGGCTGAGATTTTTTCTATAAAGATTAGTATGTAACGGATTGATTACAACCATCGCGGTTGTTGGAGATGGTAAATGATTAAAACAATACCTCACGCCAGGTAATTAGTGAAATCCCAGAATTCAAGGCAAACAAAAAAGATAATCGAACATACGTCTGATTACCTTTTTGATTACTTTTTAAATATGGTACCTTTAAAAATCCTGTAAAATCAAGGGCTTCTTAAAGCAGATGACGGGAATCGAACCCGCCTCCTCAGCTTGGGAAGCTGATATTCTACCGATGAACTACATCTGCATAAATGTAGTATACCATAGCTTACGGTTTCCTTCAAGAAAAAATTTTTCATGTTTACAAATAATGTTTAAACATTATTGTTTTAAAGATTATATGGAACAATGATTTCCGGCTTGTTGACATGGTGCCTGCTTTTGTTATAATGAAGTTGATAAGAAAATTTGCGTGCATCGGATGAAGAAAGTTTTCACAAAATCAGGCACAGAGAAATTCAGGGAGCCTGTAACAGTCCTATGGAGGGAGCATGAAAGACGCATTTAATATGTCGGTATCACCGGTATTTTGTAAAGATGGAAAAAATTATGCATTTGTAACATTTGATGACGGTGTGCACAGTGCCGAAGGCAAAATTCCGGAATGCACTATTTTATCGAGCAAAGGTTTTTCTGAAAAAGAGGTTACACAGTTAGAGGATTACATGCGCAGAGAGCTCACCAATTTAAAGAAAATGGCCTCCAGCGTGAACGTATGGAGCGCGCTTATGAAGGATTAAAACACAGGAATTTGTGTCGAAGCGTCACAAATTCCATGATGGCAGAGCGAAATCTGACATTTCACTCGCCTCCTCAGCTTAAAACGCTTCGGAATGGAGGAGAAAAATGGGTAATGTAATTGATGCAGTAAAAACACGCAGTTCAACGAGAGGATATACCGGGGAGCCTTTGACGCCGGAGGAGCTTGACAGCCTTATTCATGCAGGACTTCAGGCCCCCACGGCGGCCAACAAGCAGGAGATCCATTTTACGGTGTTAAAGGGGGAACATCCGATTCTAAAGGAAATAGAAGATGAAAAGAACCGTCTTCGGGGTCTTTCGGATTTGGAGCATAATTTCTACTTTGAGGCGCCCACGGTTATCATACTGAGCGCGGATAAAGATTACAAATGGAGCCCCTTGGATGCCGGCATTGCAGTGGAAAATATGGCGCTTGTGGCCGAAGAACTTGGCCTTGGCAATCTGATCATTGGCTGTATTTATGATGCGCTGCGGGGAGAAAAAAGAGAGTATTTTTCGGCGGCTCTGAAATTCCCTGCAAATTATGAGTATGAAATTGCATTGGCGGTGGGGCATAAAGCGGTGGAAAAGGCGCCACACACCTACAATGCGGATGCGCAGGTTACTTACTTATAAAATACGCTTTTAGCACAAACCCGAAACTGCGGAGCGAAATCTGAGATTTAGCCTGCGGCTTTTACAATGAAATGCTTTGGCATGGAGGTAAAATGAAGGATCCCTTGCAATTGTTTGATAAAGATACTGCCCGCTGGTTTCGGGAGACATTAGGAGAGCCTACGCCTGTGCAGTGCGGCGCATGGCCGGCCATTGCATCAGGCGGTCATGTGCTCGTGTCGGCTCCCACCGGAACAGGAAAAACCCTTTCCGCCTTTTTGGTGTTTTTAGACAGGCTGAAAGAAAAAGCCGTTCAGGGAAATTTGAAGCAGGAATTACAGCTGGTTTATGTTTCGCCGCTGAAATCCCTCGCGTCAGATATTCGTGAGAATTTAAGAAAGCCCCTTGCAGGAATGAACGGTGAGGAGCTGGTTAAGGTGGCGGTCAGAACGGGCGATACAACCCCGCAGGAGAGACGGCAGATGGTAAAAAAGCCGCCCCATATCTTAATCATCACGCCTGAATCCCTGTATCTGATGCTCACCAGCAAAACAGGGCAGCAGGTTTTGGCTCCCACGCAGACTGTGATTATAGACGAGCTCCACGCACTGATTGATACGAAGCGGGGGGCTCATTTAATGTTATCCTTAGCCAGGCTGGATGCCCTGTGCAAGAGGCCTTTGCAGAGAATTGGTTTATCTGCCACTATTTCGCCTCTTGCAGATGCGGCCACATATCTTGCTCCCGAGCCGGTTTTTGTGGTGGCTCCTTCCATGGAGAAAAAGCTGCAGCTGCAGATCCTGGGTTCCTATGTGGACAGCGGCAGGAGAAAAAAGGATCCGGTATGGCAGGAGCTTTCCGCTCTTGTATATCAGTACTGTCAGGGAAACCGGAGCGTAATCGCCTTTGTGGAGGGAAGGAGATATGCAGAGAAACTGGCATATTATGTTAACCTTTTGGGCGGACAGGATTTTGCCCGGGTCCATCATGGGAGTCTTTCCAAGGAGCAGCGTATGGAGACGGAGCAGGCCCTGCGGGAGGGGAGGCTGCGGCTTCTTTGCGCCACTTCCTCTATGGAACTTGGGATTGATGTGGGAGAAATCGACCAGGTTTTACAGGTAGGCTGTCCGCGTACGATTTCCGGGACAATGCAGAGATTAGGCCGGGCCGGACACAATCCTTTCCGGACCAGCTTTATGTATATGTTTCCCAGGACACCGGCGGAAAGTATTTTGTGTGCAATGACGGCACAGCTGGCCAGAGAAGGGTATGTGGAAAGAATGAATCCTCCCAGGGGCTGTCTGGATGTACTTGCCCAGCATTTGGTTTCCATGGCTGCTTTTAAAAGCTACGAGGTGGAAGAAGTGATGGAAATGCTGCCCAGAGCGTGGCCTTTTGCGGAGGTGACAAAGGAGGATGTGAAATCGGTGCTTGGGATGCTGGCAGGGGACTATGAGCACAGGAGAGATATCCCGGTCCGCCCCAGAATTTTGTATGACAGAATTCATGAAAAGGTGGAGGGAGACGGCTACAGCAGAATGCTTGCTCTTTCCACAGGCGGCACGATCCCCGATAAAGGCCTTTACACGGTGCGGACTTTGGAGGGCGTAAAAGTTGGGGAGGCGGACGAAGAGTTTGTTTATGAAACGCAAAAAGGAGACAGATTTATTTTAGGGGCGTTTGCCTGGAAAGTGGTAAATATAGACAGAGACACGGTGACAGTCACCGAAGCGCCGGTGGAAGGGGCGCGCCTTCCCTTTTGGAAGGGAGAGCTGAAAGGAAGGGCGAAAGAAACGGGAGAAAAGTTCGGACGGATTTTGCGTTCCCTTCAGGAGGCAAAAGAAGACGGAAAGCTTTCGGAGGCTCTTTTGAGGCTTGGACTGGATGAGGCGGCTGCAAAGTCCGCCTGTGGGTACCTGGAGAGACAGATTGCCGCCACAGGCGCTTTGCCCAGTGATAAAGTCATTTTGACGGAGCATTTTAAGGATCAGTCGGGGAACAGCCAGCTGATGATCCACTCTGTTTTCGGGCGGCGTATCAATACTCCTCTTGGGCTGCTCTGTGCCCAGACCGCCGGGGAAGAAATGGGAATCAATGTGGGGAGCGTTGATGAGGAGGATGGCTTTTTACTGTATTCCTATGGTAATGAAGCGATAGGAGAAGGCCTTCTTAACAGGGTTTGCCCAAAGACAAGTAAAGCGGTTCTGGAGGCGCTGCTTCCGGCCACGCCGCTTTTTAATATGGCCTTTCGTTATAATTGCGGCCGGGCTTTGATGATGGGAATAAGAAGAAACGGAAGACAGCCATTGTGGATGCAGCGGTTAAAAAGCGCGGAAATGCTGGATCAGGTGGTCAGGGAAAAGGATCATCCCCTTATGCGGGAGACGAAAAGAGAGTGTATGGAGCAGCTCTGGGATGTGGATGGCGTGACGGAAATCCTTGAAAAGATTCAGTCCGGTGAAATCCTGGTCTATGAAGTTTATTCCGAAACCCCATCGCCCATGTCCCTGCCCCTGCAGTGGGCCCAGGAGGCGGCCGTAATGTATGATTATGCGCCTACGCCCCGGGGGATTTACGGCGCGGTGGAGGAAGCATTAAAGCAGGAAAAGGATTTGCTGCGTCCGGGAAAAAGAGAGCTTTCTTCTATCAGCTATGGAAACCAAACGCAGGCAAGGGAGAGGCTTCCGGAGGATGAGAAACAGCTCCATGCTTTTCTGATGACGGAGGGAGATCTGGCGGCAGGAGAAATAGATGCTCCGGTGGAATGGCTGGAAAAACTGGCGGAGGAAGGCCGCGCTGTTTATCTGGAACAGGGCCTTTGGATTGCGGCAGAGCTTGAGGCGGAATATCAGGCGGCAATGGAAGGGCCGGGAGAAGAAGCATTCCGTATTGTCAGAAGGATGCTCCGCTACAGAGGCGGAGCCGTCAGTCGTCAGGTGATGCGAAGATACGGCTGGCAGGAGGAAACAGCTGCAGCAGTGTTAAGCGAGCTTTGCCGCAGGGGCGATGCGGTGGGACAGGAGGAGTTTTGTGACGCTGCCCCGGGCAAAAAAGAAATCCGCTACTATCATGCACAGCTCTATAAAAAAGCCAGAACACAGACGCTGCGCTCTTTGCGGGAGGAAATTGTTACCTGCCCGCCGGGCGCTTATGCGGCTCTTCTTACCGCAAGGCTGCAGCGGCCTCTGCCGGCAGAGGAATGTATAAAAGAGGCGGTATTAAGGCTCTCGGGCAGAGCTTTTCCAGGTGCGGCCTGGGAGGAATACCTTCTGCCCTCCAGGGTGAAAAATTATAAAGAAAGCCTGCTGGATAATCTGCTTAGTGCCGGGGAATATTTCTGGCATATGGAAGATGGCGGGAAGGTTCGTTTTGACAGGATGGAGCGGATTGACTGGGAGAGGGAGCCGGGAATCCCATGGGAGGAGCTTTCGGAAAGAGAAAAGCTTATAGTGCAGGCACTTTTAAAAAGGGGCGCCAGCTTTATGCAGGCATTAAACGGCGTGCTGCCTTCCGGAGAATCTCCTTATGACACGTTGCTTTCTTTGATGGAAAAGGGTATAGTGTATGCCGACAGCTTTTTGCCGGTGCGGCAATGGCTGAATAAAGAAAAAACAAAGAAGTCCTCTGCCAGAGTGCGTGTGGGGATAAGGGTAAAGGCTTTACAGGCAGGACGATGGGATCTGGTGCGTCCCCTTAGGCCGGTTACGGTGCAGGAACAGATGGATGCATGCTTTGACAATTATCTGATTTTGTGCCGGGAAACAGCTGCATTTTACGGTCTTTCCTGGCAGGATGCATTAGCTCTTTTGCGGGTGCAGGAATATACGGGACAGGTGAGAAGGGGATATTTTGTAAAAGGATTTTCCGGCGCCCAGTTTATTCGCCGAAAGGATTTTGGAGGCGTGACGGCAAGCCTGCTTCATCCGGTGGCGGAGACAGTGTGGATCTGCGCATCCGATCCCATGCAGCCTTTCGGAAAAATGCTTCCCCATGAGGAAGGCAGGGAGTTTATAAATCTTCCAGGAACAGCCTTAGCTCTTCGGGGAGGAATACCTGTCCTGCTTTTTGAAAAGCAGGGCAAAACCCTGCGCATTTTTGAGAAGGAAGGTTTAACGGAGGTTTTGCGTCTGCTTGCGGATATCTATAAAAGAGGGGGTATTTTTAGAGAGAAAAAGAGAATTGTGGTGAAGGAATATCCGGCACAGGCGCAGGAAGCCCTTACCGAAAGCGGATTTGTACGGAATGTGCAGGATTATGTGTTGTATCGGTAGGGCAATGGCGGCACTTTATAGTATTGTTGCTGATTTCTGTGGGTAGCGAGCCTGACAGATGTGTATAAAGCAGCCTGTATTTTAAGTTACATGGACTTTTTGGGCTTATGCAGGAATTATGGAGATATTTTAAGATTCGTTGATGCAAACTTTATAAAACGAATCGGTTAATTCATTAATAGCGATATATTGTTCTCTAAAATAAATTTTTTCGCCGACTTTCAAGCATGACAAACATTCAGTTTGCGCTTTTATAAAATGAGGATTTTCTCTTACCGGATTATAGAGAGTCTTATGAATATAATGAATCACGATCAATATCTATTAATCCCAATCGGGAAAGGCTTTCAAAGGATACTGTACACTGGGCTATAGTATATTCCGTTATCCTTGAGCAATTCCTGCAAAAAGGAACTAATCCGCCGGAGAGCTCCTGTATCTCTATGCTTATGATTGGTCTTCTTGAAACAGACATTATTATTTTAAAAATTCGTGCGTCAAGCGGTGACATTTGTTTGATGATTTCAACATATGACGGATGGACATATTCACAATAATCAATGTTAAGAGAGGATTCTATTAATGTGGAAAACATTTGGCGAATATCGACTTTCTCGATGCAATATTTTGAAGCGTCTAATATTGGTCCGATAATCTGCATATCAGGCTCAACAAGTTTCTCTTCCGGGATCCCGGATACCTTTTCTTTTAATTCTTCTTCAAATTTTTGCAGTTCAGATGCATATTTCAACTTTCGCATATTCGCATTTTGAGAAATTTTGCCAAAAACGAGATACCAGATATCATCGAGAGTGGTCCCTATGCTTTTAGTTATAGGGCCGGATAAATTTTTAGCAGCATTATCAACGGCTTCAGGAATTAAATTTATCAGTTCGTTTTTATTTTCTTCCATGCGTATATCCCCCCCTAAAATCACATAAGTGTCTGACGGAAATATTTTTTTAGTAAAATATGCAGCAGATTCAAGCTTATCTAAGAAATACGGATTGTTTTCAAACATTAGTATAATATATTTTTTATTCTCTCTACTTAGTTCATTATATCAGAAAAGGGTTCTCACGGCCAATCAAAAAATCTAATTTGGTATGCAAATAAACCCAATATGTTTTTTGCCGGTTAGAAACCACTCAGGCTTGAAAATGCTATCGGTTGATAGTATATTTATTATAGGAGAGAAAGTGATTTTGTCTGTCTGGAAAGGAATGGTGGATGGCACAGAAAACGCAGAAATTAAAGCCGGATACGGTATTGAAAAATTATTGGAGGAACAACGAACAGTTTGCAGATTTGTTTAATGCAGTCCTCTTTGGAGGGGAGCAGGTCATCAAACCGGAAGAACTGGAGGATGTGGATACAGAGGAATCCTCTGTACTGCAAAATAGGAAATATGCCGAGAGCATCCGGGCATCAAGGGATAGCATAAAGATAAGAAAAAAATCGGCAGAGCATGGCGTAGAGTTTGTCATGCTTGGACTGGAATCACAGGAACATATCCATTATGCAATGCCAATGAGAGTCATGGGATATGATTATGGCGTTTATAAAAAACAGTACGATAGCAATGCGCAAAAATATAAAACTGTGGAAGGAATGGATGAAGAGGAATTCCTGTCCGGAATGAGGAGGACAGATAAATTAACAGCTGTCATTACGGTTGTGGTGTATTACGGCGAAAGGGAATGGGACGGGGCAACGACCCTCCATGAAATGCTGAGTATCCCAGAAATAATGATAAAATTTGTAAATGACTATAAAATATTGCTTGTGGAGGCACGGAAAAATAACCTGGTGCTACACAATATAAATAATGTGGATTTGTTTAACCTGCTGGAAATCATTCTGGACAGGAGTATCCCAGGGAATGAAGCAAGAGAAAAAGCCATACTATACAGTGAAGAGCATAAGCCGGATAAATCTGTAATTATGACAGTGGCAGGCGCGACCAACAGCAAGATAGATTATGATGCATTTGAGAAGGGAGATGGCAGAATGTGTACTTTATTTGAAGAAATTGCAAGGGAAAATGAAATCAAAGGAATAGAAAAGGGGATAGAAAAAGGAATAGAAAAAGGAATAGAAAAGGGGATAGCGAAGGAAATTATAGAGGGTGGCTTTGAGTTTGGGCTCTCCGAAAAGGATATTCTGAAAAGGCTCCAAAATAAACTGAACCTTTCTTTGAAATCTGCCGAGGAGTATTTAAAGATATTTGGAAGTCAGGAAGTGTGAGAAAAAGAGACGGGGCTGTAAAAAAATAAGAAGTTGAAAAACTCCGACTTTTTTCACAGCCTCTTACCTTACAGAAAATTTATACAAAATTCCGAAATTCTGCGATCAGCCCCATAAAGTGAGAGAGTTTAAATATAATTCGTTTTCAGGGCCCTGCATTACAAAGTAACATCCACGTTACCGCCCTCCACGGGAATGGGGGCCTCGGGAATATCCACGGGAACTTCCATTCCGGAAAGCTGCAGAGAAACGCTGCCTGCACTTTCCTGCTGGTCATGGATCATCTTATCTATCATTGCCTTGAGATATTTCATATCCGCCTCTACAATATCTTTTAGCTCCTCTGCCCGGTGTTTCTTCTTCATGCGTTCAAGATCTTCAGGAGACATTTCTTCATAAGAAAAATCGGTAAGCTCCCCGGCTAAGTCCTCAAGACCCGTTTCATCCTGCAATTCCTCCATGCTTTCTTCCATAAGCCTGTTTAGCTCTTCCATCAGTTCTTCCATTTCTTCCCTCGTCAGGTTAGCCAGCTCTGATGCATCAGTATCTTCGCTGTTTTCCAGAGCAAGAAGTTCTTCTTCATCAATGATTTCATCTATTAAATCTGAGCCGTTTCGTTTGGCCTGTTCTTCCTGCTTTAAGTGTTTGGCACGTTTTTTGGCAATACGTTCCATCTTCAGGGCGTGGTTGAGAGCCATCCGCAGCTCTCTGGAATCGTATTCGCTGTTGTTATTTGTAAGCTTGCCCTGAAGCATTGCAGCCTTTTGGCGGGCTTTGATTTTTATCCGGTTTGCGCCGCCGGAAGTTTTGGTGAGAAGAATCTGGGAAGAAATTTGTTTAAAGTTGTAATTCAACCGCTTTAACTTTTTCTTTTCTGGAGACGAAATGCGGACTGAACCCGCAGAAGACCCAGTTGCATTTCTTAGTTTTATGACTTTGACATTAGAATTGTTTAAACCGATCCGCATACTCATATTTTTATCCTCCATGATTACAATAGCGCTCTGGTAACTCCGTTTACCACTAAAAAGTTATATTTATATATCGGCAGTTTAAGCCGTAATGATAAGGTTTGCAGTTTAAAAATCGCTTTAAAGTAAGGTTGCAAAAATAAAATGCAGCTTGCGGAAAACAGGCGTCTATAGTAAGATAGAATAACTTACAGGTAACGATAATGAAACCGGAATATCATACTTAATACTTATATTTTAAGTGACGGCGCAGTGGAGGAATAATGAACATACTTGTAGTTGACGCCCAGGGCGGGGGTATAGGGAAGCAGCTGGTCTCATCCATAAAACAATCCATAAACGGAGCTAAGGTATGGGCAGTTGGAACAAATGTGGCGGCTACAACAGCTATGTTGAAAGCCGGTGCGGATCAGGCTTCAACAGGTGAAAATGCGGTTGTCGTGGCGGTCCGGAAGGCAGATGTAATTGTTGGCCCTATAGGAATTGTGATAGCGGATTCCCTCCTTGGAGAGATAACGCCTGTGATGGCCAGGGTAATTGCACAAAGTGACGCTAAAAGGGTCTTTATACCTTTTAACCACTGTGATAACGTGATTGTGGGGGTATCCGGCTACAACACGGGAAAGCTGATACAGGAGGCGGTTGATCAGGTTCAGAAGTTTTGCAGCTGACTTTGCCCATAATCGGGCGCTTAGCTCATTTTCTGTAAGATGTGCTCATTTATGCAGGCATGATTCGCACAGTTTACAGAGAGTGGCTGAACTGTCGCAGAAAAATGTTAAAATTATCTGGAATATATTGTATTTCGCAAATACATATAGTATAATAAGGTTGTAAATTAACCAGCCACAGGAAACGTATTATACAGGCGGGAGGGAATATTTATGAGGATATCACCAATCGGTAACAATTATAATGCAAATTCTATTTATGGGAAAATTGCCAGCGGGAAAAGGATTCAGACAGCGGCTGACGATGCAGCCGGACTTGCAATTGCCAATAAATTAAAGAGACATGGCAATGGACTGGACGTAGCGGCTAACAATATCAGTGACGGTATAGGTGTTGCCAATATTCAGGATGGTGCTCTTGGAACGATTCAGGATTCCCTGCAGAGAATCCGAGAACTAAGCCTTAAGGCTTCAAATGGAATATACGGCAGTGATGAAAAGGAAATGATCCAGACAGAGATAGATCAGCTGCTACAGGATATTGAGGGGACCGCGGTTGGAACCCAGTATAATGAAAAGAAACTGCTTGACGGCAGTATGGCAGATATGTACATTGCTTCTAATCCTTCTGCAGGAGAGGGAATGTCAATTAAGATGGAGAATGCAACTTTAAAGGCTCTTGGCATTGAAGGCTATAATGTTACAGGAGATTTTGATATTGGCGCTATTGATGCGGCCATGGAAAAGGTTAGTGCGGCAAGAAGCCGTACAGGAGCATCTACCAATGCCATGTATCATGCTTACAATTACAGCAAGTCAGCTTCGGAAGAAATGGTCTCATCCAGAAGCCGGATTGAGGATCTGGACATGGGCAAGGCAATTTCACGACAGAAGAGTGAAAAGCTGATGAAGGATTACCGCATGTCAATGCTCCGCCGGAAAATGCAGGACGATAATTCTCTGGTTATGAGAATGTTTGGAAACATGTAATAAGAAAGTAGTATGCCGGATGGCGCTTAGAGTATAATCCGGCACAGAACTTACAGGGCAGGCAGTAAGCCTGCAGGAAATGAAACAGAGAGAATAAAGCATTGTCACGTTTTACAAGGCAGCTTATTATGGAAATCATCTGTGTTATTAGCCACAGATGATTTCTTTTAACCTTAAAATCTTGATCCCTATCATACAACAGGGAAAGCGTGTTGTCATGTATCGCAAGCCCGCTTGCGATACTGCTTAAGGAGAAAGTTGAAGAATCTTTGATTTTTCGACCTGTCCTTTCGGATGAATAAGCCGGGCCGCAAAACGTGACAGGGTTTCAAAAGAATAATTTTAAGGAGGAAAGTACTATGATTTACCAGGATTTTCAGGACTTACATTTATCAGCGCTTGGGCTGGGAGCTATGCGCCTTCCGGTGACGGATGGGGACAATGCCCAAATTGATTTTGCGGCAGCTGAGGAAATGATAGACTATGCAAAGGAGAATGGCATCAATTATTTTGATACCGCATGGGGTTATCATGGCGGCAATTCGGAGCTTGTAGTGGGGAAGGCATTGGGGAAATATCCCCGGGAAAGTTTTTATCTTGCCACAAAATTTCCGGGATATGATCTTGCAAATATGCCTAAGGTTAAGGAAATTTTTGAAAAGCAGCTTGAGAAGTGCGGCGTGGATTATTTTGATTTTTACCTGTTCCACAATGTATGTGAGATGAATATTGATGCATATCTGGATGAAAAATACGGTATTTTTGAGTATCTGATGGAACAGAAGAAAAATGGCAGGATCAGGCACCTGGGCTTTTCAGCCCATGGGGATTATGATGTTATGAAGCGTTTTTTGGAAGCCTATGGCGATAATATGGAATTTTGTCAGATACAGCTTAATTATATTGACTGGACTTTTCAGGATGCAAAGGCCAAAGTTGAGTTGCTGGATTCCTACAATATACCTGTATGGGTAATGGAGCCTGTGCGCGGTGGACGGCTCTCCAAACTGTCGGAGGAAAACGCGGAAAAATTAAAGGCTTTGCGGCCGGAGGAAAACATTCCTGCATGGGCATTCCGGTTTTTACAGACAATTCCCAGCGTAAAGGTTATTCTTTCCGGTATGTCCAATATGGATCAGCTGAAAGAAAATATCCGCACTTTTGAGACGGACAGGGCTCTTAACAAAGAAGAAACGGAGGCTCTGCTTTCTATTGCGCAGAAAATGATAAATGGTCTTTTGCCCTGTACGGCCTGCAGTTATTGCGTCAGCCACTGTCCTAAAGGACTCGAGATTCCAAGGCTGCTTGAAGTGTATAATGAACATGAATTTACAGGAGGCGGCTTTATTGAGTCTACGGTACTGGGCTCAATGCCTGAAGAAAAATGGCCTTCCGCCTGCGTGGGATGTCGCAGCTGTGAAAAGGTCTGCCCGCAGCAGATTAAAATTTCCGAAGCAATGTCTGTGTTTAGTGCAAGAATCAGAAAATAAAAAATAGATTCGGAAGAATTTGCTGTTACAATATTAATACCCGTTTATGCGCAGCAGTTGAAGCCGCAGAGTCTTGTGCCCTGCGGCTTTTTACTACCGGTTTGCAGAGGGCAACGGCGTCTGACTTGAAAAATCATTTTTTTTGTGATAGAATATTAGGCGGTAAATGTACTGCTTATTTAAGTTTATATTTTTACATTTTATTCAGAAAATACATGCGAAATGTAAAGCTTGGATATGTAGACTAAACATGGAAAAATACAGAGCGTGTACATAAAAGATAGGCGGAAAGGGGTAAATATCAAATGGCCACTCTGAAGGATGTTGCAAAATTGGCGGGTTTAACTACCAGTACGGTATCCCGTGTAATCAATAACAGGGGATATATAAGTGAAAATACACGTAAAAAAGTAGACGAAGCAATGAAAGACCTGAATTATCATCCAAATGAAGCAGCAAGGAGCCTTCGCATGAAGAGTACCAATACTATCGGGTTGATAGTGCCCCATGTAAGCCATCCGTATTTTGCAGAGATGATCAGCAATCTGGAGGCAAGGGCCTACGAGAAGGGATATAAGATTTTGTTGTGCAACTCACAGTGCATCCATGAAAGGGAAGAAGAGTATATCAGGATGTGCATCAATCATAAAGTGGCCGGCATTATCTTATGCAGCGGTTCCGTGGCCTTAGAGGTGTTTGACGGAGTTGATGTTCCGGTGATTACAATAGAGCGTTTTCTGGATAACGGAACTGCCTCCATAGAGTGCGATAACAGGCAGGGAGGCGCTCTGGCGGCAGAAAAGTTAATTGAATGCGGCTGTAAGCATTTGCTGCATGTAGGGAATATCGGCACGTTATCCATGCCGGCTGATATGCGCACCGAGGGCTTTAAGGAGGTCTGTGAGAGAAAGAAGATTCCTTTTGCGGAAATCTATACGGAGGATACCCAGTATTATCGTATGGAATATGATGAGGTTCTGGAAAATATATTGCAGAAATATCCGGAAACAGATGGCATGTTTGTAAACAGCGATGTGATTGCGGCCCAGACTCTGCAGATATGCCGCAAGCTTCATATTTCAGTGCCGGAACAGCTTAAAATAATCGGCTTTGATGACTCAAATATTGCCTGGCTCACAACGCCCCAGCTTACTACCATTCACCAGCCTGTGAAAGAGATGGCAGAAATTGCAATTAACCTTTTGCATGATTCTGTTGCAGGAAAACTGGTGGCCAAAAGAACGGTTCTTCCTGTAAATTTAATTGAGCGGGAAACAACCTGAAAATACAAAGAATGATAAATAAGTATAAATTATAATAAGCTTATAATTGAAGCAGAGCCATAAGCAATGATTCACAATCCGCTAAGTGCTCTGTATTGGAAATGATAACAGCATAAAGAGGTTCTGTACTGTCCTGCGTTAGGTTATATAAATCATGGAATTCCGTTCCGGACAGGTTGACAGCATAATATCCGTCAATTCCGTCCGCGGGATTGACGTTTCCATTTTTATCCTGGGTCAGGTTGGCGGTGTCATAGACAAGCTTTCCTTCTGCTAGCAGGGAAGCAGCCAGTTCCCGGGAAAGGCCCGTATCAAGAGGCAGACAGGCATTCAGTGCAAGCAGATAGCTGTACATATCCGGGCCGCAGACAGCCATATCCATGCGCCCGGAGGAGATGGTGGTCATCACTTCAATTTCCTGAACATAGTAATACTTGTTATCATAATCAAAGGGTTGATCCAGGTTGATGTCTACTGCGCCGGGTTTACCATCTGAGAGCAGGCTTTCGATAAAGGGCTGAAACCAGGAAGAACAGTTTTCATCTGTATTTAATACAACACATACCCGGAGCCGACAGGGCTTTTGCCCTTCATAGAATATATGAGCAAAGGTGCAGAGTGTGATAAGGATAAAAATACCTGTGATAGCAGTCCATTTATAATAATCCCAGAAAAATTCAATTTTCTTTTTCCAGGGCAGTTCTTTTAAAGTGTTAATATCCCGATGCAGTTCCTGCATAAATGCAGACTTTCTTTTTTCCCTTTTCTTCATATTTACCTCCAGACAGGAGAATTTTTGTAAAGGACGCAAGCCGGATACTGAATTTGGCCTGGTGATTTCAATTTTGCGGATCCGCAGCCGCCTTATTTTTCGGAAGAAGTATCTTCATCCACAATCTGCTCGGTGGAAGAAGACGGCATTTCCCCCTCAAAGCTAAGGGGCTTTAATTCCTCATCGTTGCTGGCGCCGGGCAGATATGCTTTCAGGGCGGAAGCAAAAAGCCGGGAATGGCACGTGATGATAAGCCCGGGTACAATAAAAATAAGTCCTGTCAGTATATGGCAGACCCAGAGGCCAAAGACCAGTACCACAATCATAAGAAGGGTACGACCGAGATTTTTGATGGAAAGTACGAAAGCCCAGATGACGATGTCCTTATTTTTTTTATCAAACTTAGCCAGCAATGGAAAGGCATATAATACCGTAAACATCCAAAACAAAAAGATTACGGCGAAAAATACCATAAAAAAACTATATATGCCGGTACCGCTCCGGTAGCACATCCGAATATCTGTTACCAGAAAGAGCCCAAGCAAAAGAAGCGGGATACCGAGAAAAACTCCCTGCTTAAAATTTTGTTTAAAGGAACGGAAAAAATCCCGGGATACAGAGCTGCTTTCGCCGCGCGCCAGATTTATGGCGGCATAGTAACATGCAGTGGTGGATGGCCCTATGGTAAAAACAGGAATACAGCAGATAAGCCAGAGGGTATTGAGTATAAAGATATCAAAAATATTCCCCATTTCGTTCCAGAACGGGGTGTCCTGGTTAAAAAATTTATCTAGGATACGAATCACTTCTTTCTATAAAAATATTAGTTTCCCCAAATTTGAAAGCAGAAACTTGTTCAATTATTTACGCTAGGACACATGGATAAACTAAATATTGATATGAAATCCTTTATCATAAATATTGTAGCAATAAAAGACAAATTGTGCAACAATAATATCAATGGATTGTCATAAAAGACAGGGGGTAAAATTATATCAAAATATGTAAAATAAACGTATTTTGTATAATGTGCATAAGTGTGATGGGTTAAAATTGTATGGTATTAACATAATTGGCTTTTTACGGATAAAATTTATAATAAACGATTGACATATTATCAGGTAAATGATACGATAATACACGCAATTAGATATGTCTGGCGGTTTTTTATGTTGCACAAAAGTTGCTAGCGCTTATTGTGCACATTAAAATCTGCACTATAAGTCCAGCAGCTTATTTTTTTGCTGCTGTGGGGCAATTTCAAAAGGGATTTTATGAAGGAGGAAATGAAAAAATGAAAAAGAAGTTACTTGCAATGATGCTGGTAACAGCTATGTCGTTATCTCTTGTGGCATGCGGCGGAGGTTCTGACTCGGAGGGTGCAGGCGCATCGGGCGAAAAGGCAGAGAGCACAGGAGTATCTATTACTATCTTTAATACCAAGAGTGAAATTCAGGATCAGTTTGTGGAGATGGCTGAAGAGTACAGTGCGGCAACAGGCGTGGATGTTGAAGTATATTATTCCAGCGATACCGTAGCAGCCCACCTTGCTACCAGATATTCTGCAAATGACCCTTACACAATTTCCATGGTAGATGCAAAGGATGTGTATTCTCTCGGAGAAGAACATGCAATTGATTTAAGTGATGAGGAATGGGTTGCCAACACGGATTACGCAATCAGCGTAGGCGGAAAGGTTTTAGGTTTCCCGGTATGTATTGAAGCCCGCGGCGTTATGTACAATGCAACTGCAATTGAAGCAATCACGGGAGAGGAATTCAATCCTGATGATTATAAGACATTAGATGCATTTCAGGGTCTGTTAGACCAGCTGGTTGCAGGCGGCATGGAAACACCTACCGGCATCATGAAAGAGGATTGGTCCATGGGCGCACATTATCTTGCACAGGTTTATGAAGAGCAGTCTGATGTAGAGGCGTTTATTACCTCTTTACACGGCGGCAGCGCTGACCTTGCAAACAATGAGAAATGGAATTCTCTGATGGATACCTTTGATACCCTGATGAAGTATAACTACGCAGCAGGTTCACCGGTGGCAGCAGAGCGTGAGGTTTCCGAGCAGAAACTGGCTGAGGGCGAAATCGCATTTATGTTCGGTGGTAACTGGGACTGGGCTATGATTAATGCTTATGACTATTCCGAAAAAATGGGCATGATGCCTGTACCTCAGAACACCAGTGATGGCTCTAACGAGAAGTTAGTGGGCGGAGGTTCCAAATACTTTATGATTGATTCTTCTGACAATACTTCCGCAGAGCAGCAGCAGGCAGCAAAAGATTTCCTGCACTGGCTTGTATTTGATGAAGCCGGAAATAAATTCCTGACAGAGGATTGTGCTCTGGTTCCTGCTTACAGCAATATTAATGCTGATGCTTTGGATCCGCTTTCCATCTCGGTTAAGGCATATGCTGATGGTGGAAACCTGATTGAAAATTATAATTACTTACCGGATGATCACTATTCTATCAACGGTGCTTCTTTCCAGAAATATCTGGCAGGACAGGTTGATCGTGCAGGGCTGGCAGCTGAAATTGAAAGCTATTGGTCATCCACAACTCCTGTAGAGCATTAAACATAATGGGTTGGGTCTGTGCATGGTTGCACGGACCGTGAGAACATAATATAAGAATGTATATTATTTCTGCCACAGAAGGCAGACTTCGGTGGCAGAAATAGTACCACAGGTAAAGTTTGTGGTATGCAGGGGTATAAGGATAAGAAGGATGAGAGAAGGGAGACATTTTAAGATATGAATACAAATAGCATGTCTTTTAAGTGCAGGCAGTTCCTTATGTTTGCCGGCATTACGACAGTGACATTTGTTGCTGTGGTTATTGTACCGTTCATCTATGGTTTGTATCTGACCTTTACAAGCTGGGACGGTGTTTCAAAGCAAAAGCCCTTTGTTGGATTTTCAAATTATATGTCTACTTTTGCAGATGCCGCTTACTGGCAGGCACTTGGTAGAACATTTATTTATTCTATTATAGCAGTTATCCTTGTAAATGTTGTGGCATTTATTCTGGCATTCTTAGTTACCAGCGGTGTCAAGGGTCAGAATTTTTTCAGGGCCGGTTTTTTCATCCCGAATCTGATTGGCGGTATCGTACTTGGTTACATTTGGAAATTTGTGTTTAACCGTGCTTTTGTTGCAATTGGAGAATCTCTTTCCATTGGCGCATTATCTACATCCTGGCTGGCAACAACAAGCGGAGCCATGCTGTGTCTGATTATTGTTTCCGTATGGCAGTATGCCGGATATATGATGCTGATTTATGTAGCAGGTTTCATGAGCGTATCTGCGGATGTGCTTGAGGCAGCAAGGATTGACGGATGCACAAATATGCAGTCTATTATACATATTTCCGTGCCGCTCATGGTTTCTTCTTTTGTACAATGTCTGTTCCTTACAATTACAAGATGCTTTATGGTATATGATGTAAACCTTTCTTTGACGAATGGTGAGCCCTTTAACAGTTCGGTTATGGCGGCAATGCATGTGTACAATCAGGCGTTTACCTATAAGAATTATGGTACCGGTCAGGCTGAGGCATTGATACTGTTTATAGTTTGTGCAGTTGTAGGCGTACTTCAGGTATACATTGGTAAGAAAGCGGAGGTGTCAGCATAATGGATGATTTAAATGAAAAAGCTGCTCGTAACCGGAAAATACGGCACGCTGTTTCCATTGTTATATTGATCGTGTTGTTTGTTTGTTTCATTTTTCCGTTTATTTTAGTAGTGGTTAACGTATTTAAGACAAAAGCGGATATCACATCAGATCCTCTGGCACTGATTGGTTCCCATGGATTTACCTTAAAGAACTTCCCGGAAGCTATGAAAAAAATGGACTTCTGGCGTTCTTTTGGAAATTCAGCCTTTATTACAATTCTTTCAACACTTATCACGATTTTACTTGCTTCCATGGCTGCTTATGTTATCGTGCGTAATAAGTGGAAAGCATGCGGGGCTTTATTCGGAATGATGATTGCATCCATGGTTATTCCTTTCCAGGTATTGATGATTCCGTTGGTATCCCTGTATGGAGGTGTGTTTGGTATCTTAAACCACCGTGCAACTTTGATTTTCATGCATGTAGGTTTCTCCGTATCAATGGCGACATTTATGTTCCACGGAGCAATACATACAAATGTACCGATCGCCCTTGAAGAGGCAGGTACGATTGATGGCTGCAGCCGTTGGCAGATTTATTGGAAAATCGTATTCCCGCTGTTAAAGCCTACAATTGCAACAGTGGCGATTATTGATGCAATGGCATTCTGGAATGATTACCTCCTTCCGAGCCTTGTACTGGCAAGGAAAGAGCTGTATACCATCCCGATTGCCACCCAGGTATTCTATGGAACCTATTCTACAGATATCGGTTTGGTAATGGCTGCTTTGTTGTTGGCAATGCTGCCCATTTTAATACTGTATATGTTCTTACAGCGCTATATTGTGGAAGGTGTAACTTCAGGTGCAGTTAAATAAGCAGAAAAAGGGGTTTTGATTGACATAAGGATGGCTGGCAAAGCCTGGTATCCGTTGTCTATGATGAGACTGGCGCTAGTTCCTTAACAATAGCAGGCTCTATGAGGGTAACTGTGTTTGTTTATGGCGGCGCGCCGGTCTCATTTTTTATTCCCGCGGGCAATGAGCTGGGGAACGTACCCATAGAGATGCAAAGCATTCCATAGGGATATAAAGCATTCCATAGAGATATAAGGTATCTCATAGATATTTGACAAATTTCATGCCCCGCTGCTTGCGGCGGGGTTATTGACTTTCGGGAGAGTGAGATGGAATCAAAAGTTATTTTTTTGGATATTGACGGAACACTGACTTTGCCCGGGCAAAATGAACCGCCTAAGTCAGCAATCCGTGCGATCAAGAAAGCCAGAGAACGAGGGCATTATGTATTCTTATGTACCGGGAGAAGCTATGGTATGTTATTACCCTTGCTAAAATATGATTTTGATGGGATAATAGCTAGTGCAGGAAGTTATGTTGAATACCAAAATGAGGTACTGGTTAACTGTCCGGTGACAGAAGAAAAAAAGCATCTTGCCATGGAAACGCTAAAAGAAAACGGTATTTTCCGTACAGTGGAATGTATGGATGGTTCTTATACGGATGAAGAGTTTAAAGACTTTTTACGTGCCCATTCCCACGAGGGAAACAACAGTGAGCTGCTAAGGTGGAGAGAGCAGATAGAACAGTCACTGAATGTTTTTCCCATGAAGGAATATAAAGGACAGCCGGTTTACAAAATTATCGTTGTATGCTCATCCCAGGCTCAGCTTAAAAAGCCGAGGGAGGTTTTGGAGGATGATTTTGTATTCAGTATATCGGGACAGGATGAATATGGATTTATAAACGGAGAACTGATTAATAAACGGTTTCATAAAGGGAAAGCGCTCAGGCTTATGTGCGGGCATCTTGGAATTCCAATCAGTGAAAGCATAGCCTTCGGTGACAGCATTAACGACAAGGAGATGCTTGAAATAGCAGGCTTAAGCATATGCATGGAAAATGGCCAGGAGCAGGTAAAAAAAATTGCAGATGAGGTTTGTCCGTCAGTACTGGAGGATGGTATTTGGCATGCTTTTTTTAAGCATAAGTTAATAGAAAATTGATTTGAGGTGGAATTATGAGAAAGCAGGCAGGAAAAAAACAGTTAAATCGTAAAAGAAATGCAGAAGGCGCCAAAGGTGTCAAAAAAGAAACGGCTGTAAAGGATAGTGTTCCTGTAAAAGAAGAAATGATAGTCAAAGAGACAACGGTTCAAGGGCTGGCGGCTAAGGAGGCTGAGGTTTGGGAGACAAAAAACCAGGAGGCAAAAGCGCAGGAGACAAAAGCCCGGGAGGCAATGGACAAAGAGGCGGGAGCTCAGGATGAAATATATTTAAAGCGGCTTGAGAGACACCATGATGAGCTTCGCTGGCTTTACATGGAATTATATGAAAATGATTCAATGTTTGCCGAACTGATGGATAATATGAAGCATTTTTTTACAGAAAGAAATGCAGATTTAAAAAATCAGGATGCGGAGCGAGAGTCACATCAGGACTGGTACAAACAAAACGATATGCTGGGAATGATGTTTTATATTGACAATTTTGCAAAAAATATGAAGGGCGTGGAATCGAAGCTTGACTATATTGAAAGGTGTAATGTAAATTATATTCATTTGATGCCCTTTCTTGAAACAACCGAGGGCCGTTCTGACGGAGGATATGCGGTAGCAGATTTTAGAAAGGTGCAGGAGAAGCTTGGATCTATGGAAGATCTGGACAGTTTAACCGCATCATGTCATAAAAAAGGAATCAATGTCTGCATGGATTTTGTTATGAATCATACTTCGGAGGATCATGAATGGGCAAAGCGAGCCAGAGCGGGCGAGGGAGAATATATGAGCCGCTACTTTTTCTTTCAGGATGACTCTATACCATCCCAGTATGAAAGAACTGTTCCGCAGGTATTTCCCACAACGGCTCCGGGGAACTTTACTTATCTGCCGGATGCAGGACATTATGTAATGACATCCTTTTATCCTTATCAGTGGGATTTAAATTATAGGAATCCAAGAGTATTTAACGAGATGATGTATAATTTCCTCTATCTGGCAAACAGGGGAATTGATATTATCCGAATTGATGCGGTTCCTTATATATGGAAGGAACTAAATACACAGTGCAGGAACCTGCCACAGGTACATACGATTGTGCGCATGATGCGGATAATCAGCGAAATTGTCTGCCCGGGTGTTCTGCTGCTTGGAGAAGTGGTTATGGAGCCGGAAAAGGTAGTACCGTATTTTGGCACGATTGAGAAACCGGAATGCCATATGCTCTATAATGTCACTACAATGGCAACTACCTGGCATACTGTCGCCACAAGGGATGTACGTCTCCTGAAAAGGCAGCTTGATATTGTAAATTCACTGCCTAAGGATTATGTATTTTTAAATTACCTGCGCTGCCATGATGATATAGGCTGGGGGCTGGATTATGGCACTTTGATGACAGAGGGAATAGGCGAGCGTTCCCATAAGCAGTATCTGAACGATTATTTTCAGGGCTATGCAGGGGACAGCAACAGCCGTGGAGAGCTCTATAACGCAGATCCTGTCACAGGAGATGCAAGATTCTGCGGAACCACTGCATCCATGTGCGGCATAGAAAAGGCAGGGTTTGAGCAAAATGGGGAGGCAATGGAGAGGGCAATTCGCCTGGATGTAATGCTCCACGCATATATGTTCATGCAGTCCGGTATTCCGGTTATTTACAGCGGAGATGAAATCGGGCAGGTCAACGATTATACCTATAAGGAAGATCCTCAGAAGGTTGCGGATTCCAGGTACATCCACAGGGGCGCAATGAACTGGAAACTGGCGGAGAATATCAAAGACCCAAAAACCGTGGAGGCAAAAATGTTCTCCAGCCTTGATCGGCTAGAGCATATTCGGAAAAGTGAAAAGGTGTTTGTGTCAAACGCAGATACATGGACAATTGAAACATGGGATCAGTCCATACTGTGCATCGGAAGATATTTTGAGGGCGAGAAGATCATAGGCCTGTTTAATTTCAGCGAATTTGATAAGACAGCATGGATCAATGAAACGGACGGCGACTACACGGATCTGATTTCCGGAAAGGTTATGAAGCCTGTTGGGATCAATGTACCTGCGTACGGATTTTATTATTTAAAGCACATATCAGAATAGAATATTTTGTGCCGGAGCCACAAACTTGTAAGCTATATGCGGCTTTACGCAAATAACAAAGGCTGTCACGCTTCGCGGGCCAGCTTATTGTAAGCAAAGGTGAACTTTGTTCATCTGGCAGAAACGGGGTAAAATATGAGTATTGTTTTTACAGAGAAGGATAAGGTTTTTTCGCTGCACACAAAAAAATCAACCTATCAGATGAAGGTGGACCAATATGGCTTTTTGCTACACCTTTATTATGGGCGCAAAAGCAGAGGCTGCATGGACTATCTGCTTCATTATGCCGACAGGGGATTCTCAGGGAACCCCTATGAAGCAGGGGAGGATCGCACGTACTCAATGGACGTGCTGCCTCAGGAGCTGCCCTGTCAGGGTACGGGGGACTTCCGCAGCAGTGCCGTTGCCATAAAAAATTCAGATGGCTCCTATGGATGTGATTTCCGGTATCAGGGTTACAGGATAACAAAAGGAAAATATGGGATACCGGGCCTTCCTGCTGTATATGCGGACAGGGACGAAGCCGAAACGCTGGAAATCTATATGGAAGATAAGGTGACGAAAGTAAAGGTAACGCTTCTTTACGGGGTTCTGCCCAAGCTGGATATTATCACCAGAAGCGCCAGAATTCAGAATAATGGCGCCGGAAAAATATATCTGGAAAAGGCGCAGGCCGCATGCCTGGATTTTGTGGGCGGGGAATATGATTTGCTCTGCTTTTATGGCCGCCATACTTCGGAACGGAATGTACAAAGAACGCCGATAGGGCATAATGCACAGGTGATAGGAAGTCGCAGGGGTACATCCAGCCACCAGTACAATCCAATGATGATTTTAGCCGGACGTAAGACCACGGAGGATGCAGGAAGCTGCTATGCCATGTCTTTTGTATACAGCGGCAGCTTTAAAGGAGAGGCAGAGAAGGATCAGTATAACCAGACGCGTATGCTGTTAGGGCTTTCCGATGAACTTTTTTCTTATCCCCTGGAGACAGGCGGAGCTTTCCATGTGCCGGAGGTGGTATTAACTTATAGCGGCACCGGACTTGCAGCTTTATCCCAAAACCTTCATTCCTGCTTTCAAAATCATTTGTGCCGGGGAAAATACAAAGATAAGGCACGGCCGGTTCTTTTAAACAGCTGGGAGGCCTCTTATTTTGACTTTAACGGAGAATCCATTTATCAGCTTGGAAAGCAGGCGGCGGAACTTGGAATTGAAATGCTGGTGATGGATGACGGCTGGTTTGGAAATCGAAAAGATGACTACAGAGCCCTGGGAGACTGGTATGTCAATGAAGAAAAGCTGGGTGAACCGTTGGCCGGGCTGGTTAAAAAAATCAATGAGCTGGGGCTGAAATTTGGCATTTGGTTTGAGCCTGAGGGAATCAATGAGGACAGTGATTTGTTCAGAGCCCATCCGGACTGGGCGCTTACGATTCCGGGGCGGGATCCCGTGCGTTCAAGAAATCAGCTGCTTTTGGACTTTTCCAGAAAAGAAGTGGTTGACCATGTTTTTGAGCAGATGTGCAGGGTTTTGGACCAGGGAAATATTGAGTATGTGAAGTGGGATTTAAATCGGAGCCTTTCGGATTGTTTCTCACGAAATACAGCCGATCAGGGAAGGGTTCAATACGATTATATGATTGGGCTGTATGATTTTCTGGAACGGCTCCTGCAAAGATATCCTGATCTTCTTTTGGAAGGATGCAGCGGAGGCGGAGGCCGGTTTGATGCGGGAATGCTTTACTATTCTCCTCAAATCTGGTGCAGCGACAACAGCGATGCAATTGAGAGAGTTTCCATTCAGTATGGAACTTCCTTTGGTTACCCTGTACTGACAATGGGGGCGCATGTGTCGGCAGTGCCCAACCACCAAACAGGCAGAGTTACGCCTTTCCATACAAGAGGCGTGGTTGCCATGTCAGGAGCCTTTGGCTATGAGCTGGATCCGAAAAAGCTTTCGGAGGAAGAAAAGCAGGCAATTAGAGAGCAAATCAGGGAATATAAGCAGTATGGCAGTCTGATGCAAAAGGGCTTGTATTACCGTTTGACCAATCCGGCGAAAGAGGAAGTCGGTGCATGGGAATTTGTCTCTCAGGATGGAGATGAGGCGCTGGTAAGTGCGGTTATGCTTAAGGTGCATGGAAATATGCCTGTGAGCTATATTCGTTTAAAGGGATTAAAGCCGGACAGCCTGTACCGGGAACAGAAAAGCGGGAAGGTGTACCCATCGGATGCACTGATGGAGATGGGAATTCCGCTTCCTGTGGAGATGGGGGAATACCGGGCCTATCAAATGTATTTTATAAAGGTTGAGGAATAAATGGAAAGTACTGTACTTTCCTGCCGCTGATGCGGCGGCTTTGCCCATAGTCGGGCGATTAGCTCATCCTCTGACAAATGTTTTTATGCATGTAAGCATGACTTACACATTTATCAGAGGATGACTGAACTGATATATAAAAATTAAAGATAAAAATCTAAGATTTTTATCTTTAATTTTAGAAATATGTGTTGACAGACAGTTCCAAATCTGGTAATGTTATATCACTTTCATGTAATTCAATTTTATCTTTAAATTCTTTTTGTATTTATTTTTCAAAAGCTGGCTTGTAAATGAGTCTGCATCAGATAGTGTTTATCAAATTTTCCATTATTTTTATTACAATAAGCCGGATCGCGAAGCCTGGCAGCGTGACTGCGGGGAAAGGCAATATATTGAACGGAAGGTGTTTTAGAAGCTTATAGCGGGAGGTAAAGGTTATTGGGGATTGGAAAAGAGGAAGAAAGAGGAGGCAGGGTTTTGCTGGTTTTTGGTTCCTTTGCCTGCAGCAGGATACATCTTTTAAGTGGAACCACAGGTAGCAAAAGAGTGGTTTTGGCAGCGAAAGAGATGGGGATAGAGGAAGATGTCATAATCCGTCTGGAATGGAATGAAACATTCTGCCAGCTGGAAGAAAAGGAATTGCGGGAAAATTCTCCGTTTTATTATTACACAAAGACGGGAGAGGAGCTACTCATTTTGCTCTCGAAAGAAATGAATTCTCTTTTAACTGACGGGAGGATTCTGCCGGGACAGAGGGAGAAGATCCTGATTGGAAGCGGGTATAAAAATCAGATTTTTTATGAATGTTTTTCTCTGGTTCGGGAAGTGCATGCTGAAATTCTCTATATGGACGGGGAATTTACAGTCAGCAGGCCGGAAGTGGAAGGCGTTTATGTAAATGGAAGGATTCTTAACAGACAGGTAAGGTTAAAAAGCGGGGACTGTGTGGAGGTTTATGGGCTCCATATCCTGGTTTTAAAGGGAATGCTGGTTTGCGTGTCCTTTTGTGGTACATGCCGCACTGCCATGGGAAGGGACAGGTTGGAAAATAAGGGCAGGCTGACAGAAAAGTATTTTAAGGAGGGAAATGCAGGGAAGTGGATAGAGCGCAGGTGTGCCGGTGAGGAGGAACTTCACACTGGCGGGGTGGAGATTACATTGCCCGAAAAACCGGAAAGAAGGCAGAGGGAATCTTTGTTTTTGAGCCTGGGGCCAACCCTTACCATGGTACTGCCCGTTCTGCTTATGGCACAGCTTGGCAGCCGGTTTATGGAAGGCACAGGCAGAAGCTTTTACTATATGTCGGTGATCATGAGCGGAAGCAGCGCCTTGCTTGCTCTTTTCTGGGGAATGGTAAATCACGGGTACAGGGAGAGGATGAGAAAGCGGGAAAACAGGGAAAGAGAACATCAGTACATGGAATATCTTGAAGGAATAGAGAGTTATCTTTCCGGCTGTATGGAAGAAAACAGAGTAATTTTAGAGAAAAGGTATCCGCCCTTTTGGGTATTTTTGGGGGAAGAAAATGGCGCAGCTGTCCTTTCCTGGAACCGTTATTACAGGCAAAAGGACTTTTTATGTCTTCGTATCGGGAAAGGAGATATACCCTTTCAGATTAAGGTAAAGCTGTCAGGAACACAGAAAAATATTGTGCAGGGAAAGCTGACGGAAAGAGCCTGGGAGCTGATGCAAAAATATAAATATATGGATAAGGCACCTGTGGAGGTGGATTTGTATGAGAACAGACAGATTGGAATAACAGGGGAAGAAAGGGAAAAAGTGCTTATTCAGCTTTTGATGCAAATTATGAACTGCCTTTGCTATACGGAGGTAAAAACCGTCTGCTTTTACGATGAGGAAAAAATGACGGATGGGGAAATCGCTGGGTGTCTTAAATGGATGCCTCACAGCTGGTCGGGAGACAGAAAGGTCAGATTTCTTGCAGGAAATGAGAAGGAGGCGGCCAGGATTCTGCCTGTGCTTACAAAGGAACTGAAAAGAGAACAGGAGCAGACGAAGAATGAGAGAAGAATTCCATGGTATATTGTGGTGGTGCTTCATGAAGAACTGATAGCAGGGGAGCCTTTATACAGGTATCTTACGCAGCCCGGGGGGAAATATCCGGTAAGTGCGGTATTTCTGGGAGAGAAAAGGGAAAATCTGCCCAAAAGCTGCCGCTATTTTATCCGAAAAGAAGGGGCGGAAGGAGAGATTTTAAGTCTGGGATCAGAACAGGTGGTGAGAAAGAAAATTACACTGGAAACCTGCAGCAGCATAGCGGCCGGGGAGTATGTGAGGAAGGTAACGGGGATTCGGGTACGAGAGACGGAAATTGACGGACAGATGCCGCAGCAGGTAAGATTTTTGCAAATGTATGACTGTGGCAGGGTGGAGGAATTGCAAAGTGAAAGAAGGTGGCAGCTTGCAAGATGTGAGGAACGGCTTAAGGTTCCCATAGGATGCAGAGCGGGCGGATGTAAAGTAAGCCTTGACGTTCACGAGAAATTCCATGGGCCTCACGGACTGATTGCAGGAACCACCGGATCCGGTAAAAGTGAGCTTCTGCAAACATACCTTTTATCTGTGGCGGTATCCTTCAGCCCTTTGGATGTGAACTTTTTTATGATTGATTATAAAGGCGGAGGAACCGGAAATGCATTGATGGGACTGCCCCACTGCGCAGGCGTCATATCTAATTTGTCAGGAAGCCAAATCAAAAGGGCCATGTCGGCCATAACCAGCGAAAATAAACGAAGACAAAGACTTTTAAGCCGCTTTCAGGTTAACCATATTGATGCTTATACCAAACTTTGGCGGGAGGGAAAAGGGGACGAACCCATGCCGCATCTGATTCTGGTGGTGGATGAGTTTGCGGAGCTGAAAAAAGAGGAACCGGAATTTATGCAGGAAATTATTTCACTGGCCCAGGTGGGAAGAAGCCTTGGCGTGCATTTAATCCTTGCCACACAAAAACCGGCAGGAACAGTGGATGACAAGATTTGGAGCAATGCAAGATTCAGGCTGTGTCTGCGGGTGCAGGATAAGCAGGACAGTATGGATATGCTTCACAATGGGGATGCGGCTCTTTTGACATCTCCCGGACAGTGTTATCTGCAGATTGGAAATCACGAGTATTACGAGCTGTTTCAGACCGGATACTGCGGGGGAAGGTATGTGGAGGAAAAGGAAGCAAAGACCCGGGCCGCACTGATAGAAAATACCGGTCAAAGGCTGGAAATACCCGGAAAGGAAGCAAAAGCGGCCGCGGATAACCGGCAAAGCCAGATGGATATACTGGCAGGCTATATCAATTATACGGCGGCCAAAATGGGATATGGAAAGGCAAAGGCACTGTGGCTGCCGGAACTGCCTGAAAAAGTTTTTATAGAGGATCTTATAGGTAAGTTTGGAGGTTCCTTTCAAACAGATGAAAAAAACGGACAGGAGAACGCCGGGAGCGGGGCAGCAGGGGTAAGTCTGATCCTTGGGCTGTATGATGATCCGGGAAATCAGCTGCAGCAGATTCTCACCTATGAGCCGTATGTGCAGGGCAATCTGGCAGTCTGTGGAGGGCCTTCTACGGGGAAAACGACATTGCTGAAAACAATTTTATGGCAGCTTGCCACTTTTTACAGGCCGCAGGAGAGTTTATTTATGGTGGCGGATATGGGGCAGGAAAGTCTCAGCTGCTTTTTGGCTATGCCAAATTGTCTGGCTGCTCTTAAGAAAAAGGAGGACAGGGATATTTTTTTCCATCATTTAGAACGCCTTTTTATGGAGAGACAGAAACTTCTTTCAGGGGTGAATGTGCTGCAATACAACAAGTCGGAAAAAGGAAAGCTGGCACAGATATTTCTTGTGATAGATAATTTTGGAAGCTTTTATAAAGTACTGGAGGAAAAACAGGAAGAGTTTTTCTTAAAGCTGGTATCTCAGGGACTTTCCCTTGGCTTTTATCTGGTTTTGTCGGCGGCCGGGGCAGGGGAAATCGGAGGAAGGATATTTGAAAAGATGAAAACCACTCTGTCCTTTGAGATGAGTGACAGGTTTCAATATGGAGATATCCTGAGACAGTACTATCTTCCTGTATTGCCGAAAGCCAATCAAAAGGGAAGGGGGCTTTGCAGGGTTAAGGAGAATGTATTGGAGTTTCAGGCAGCACTTGCAGGAGCGGAGCAGGATTACGGGTACGCTGAGACTGTAAAGGAAGCAGGAAGAAAAAGGGAAGAATTTCTGAAAAGGCAGGGAAGATGTTTGCCTGAAAAGTTTCCGGTTATACCAGAGAAGGCGGAATATGGGAAAATGGCAGATGATTTTTGCTGGAATAAAGGAGAAATTCCTCTGGGTTATTGTTTATCCAGCGGAGAAATCTGTGGGATTTCTATGGAAAATACAGCCTGCTTTTTAATTTCAGGAGAGGAAAGGACCGGAAGAAGGACTCTTTTGAGATGCCTTATAGAGGGTGCACTTTGCCGGCAAAATGAAGTGGTGGTGCTGGACACGGGAAGGAGATTTCAGAATTTGCACAAAAGAGAGAGGCTTACGATACTTACAGGGGAAGAAGAGATGGAAAAATGGCAGATGGATTTTTCGGAGGAAGGACATGAAAAAGATAACGACAGCAGCGTCTTAGAAGCAGGTTTACAGATAAAAGACAGGCAGGAACGCCCGGTCAGTGTTTTTATAAGCGATATGGGAAGCTTTTGCAGATTCCTTTACAGCTCCGGGCAGAGGCGGGAAGAAAGAATTACATTTTGGGAGCGCGCTGCCATGGGGAAGGGAAAAATAGCGTTTCTTACAGGAATTTATCATCCGGCAAAGGATTATGAAGCAGCCGGTACAGGCTTTTTTGGCAAGTTTACCAGCTGGCAGCAGGGGATTTGCTTAGGTGGTAATGTGGCGGCGCAAAGAGCATTATCTTTTGATGATTTAAGCTATGCTAAGCAAAATCAAAAGGAACCGGCAGGCATTGGTTATTATAAGGAAGGGGTGGGAAAGGAGATTTTACGGGTGAGGGCTCCTGTGTTTACGGAGGACTAATAACTTACACTTTTCAAACATGCACTCGAAGGGAGCAGAATTTGCAGGCTGTTGGAAGTATGGGGGGAGTATGATTTTGGTGGATGTGCAGGTACCGGCGATGGACCGGGTATATGATTTTGAACTGGATGAGGAACTGACGGCAGGAATATTGGTCCGGGATATTGAAGCACTGGTGGCAAAGCAGGAAAAAGCGGCTAAGGGAAAAGGCGGGGACAGGTATCTTTATTCTCTAAGGCAGGATGGTATTTTAAGACAGGAGGAGACATTAAAACAGCAGGGAGTGCATGATGGTGACAGGCTGATTTTAATATAGGCGGATATGGGAGACTGGAACATACAGCTTAAGGCAGCAGACCTTAACGGGTGGATTATATCAGTGGAGGAAAGTCTGACAAAAGTGAGGGATTTTCTTGCTGTTTTAGAGCAGGAGGAGAGAGGGCTTAAAAACGTCTTTGACAGCGGAGCAAGACTGCAATGGGAAAGAGGCTTCCAGGATGAATTAGTGCAAATCAGAGAAAAAATTGCGGAAATGGAGGAAATCACCTTATGGGTTGAAGAATTGGCCCGGGATTTAACCAGGCTGGAAAAAAGTTTGATAGCGGAAGCGGAAGGGCTTCACTTTTGGGGATAAAGTTATAAATTTTGCAATTATCTGTGTGATGGAACAAAAAAAGGAGGAAAACTTTGGGAGAAAGCATACTGGTTACAACCGAATATCTGAAAGAAAAGGGGGAGGAATGGAAAGAGCTGTTAAGACAGGCACAGTCCGCTTATCTGGAAACGGCTAAAAAGGCCGAAAAGCTGGAAGAGTATTTTTGCTGTAAGGAAACAGCAGTGTTGAGAAAAGAATTTTCCGTATGGAGGGATGAGGGAACAGATATTTTTGGAGCATTTGGAAAGCACCTTGGCAGGTTGGAAAGTATGGCTTTGATCTATGAGGAAGCGGAAAGGAGCAATGTAAATGCTGCGGTCCCAAATTGAAATACATTTTACAGAAATAATGCGCCTGTCGCAGCAGCTTAAAGAACTGGCAGAAAAAGTAAAAATATTTTCTGAGGCAGATTTGATGCAGTCGGTCTGCGGCATAAAGGTGGGCTGGAACAGTGAGTGTGCAGATATTCTGGCGGGAAAGGAGGGAAAAATCATTGAGGATATCAACATAGAAGCACAAAGGCTGAATGCAGCAGCAGAAGAAATGGAAGAGCAGGCCAAAAAAATGTACCAATCTGAAATAGTCAATAGTCAGCTCGGGGCATTTAGAAGTTACTGAAGAACACTTGAAAAATAGAAAGGAGAACAGATATGTCATTTTTTCAGGTAACATCATCACAATTAAGAAACAAAGCGGGGAAGATTGCGGATTTAAACAGTCAGTTTAAGGCTAAAGCAGGTCAGCTTGGAGAACAGGAGGCTTCCTTATGTGGTATGTGGGAGGGGATAGCAAAAGACACTTTTCATCAGGCCTTTTTGCGGGACAGACAGCAGATGGATGCTTTTTGCCGGCTGATCGAGCAGTACATACAGGCACTTTTGGAAATTGCAGACAGATATGAGCAGGCGGAGGCAAGAAACAGAGAGATTGCAGCTGCCAGAAATTATTAAAAAGAGGGAGGTAAATTATGGAAGGCATTTTAAAGGTAACACCTGAAAAGCTGACGCAGACATCAGGAGAGTTTGCAGCAACGGGAAATCAAATGAAAAATCTTACCAGTGAAATGATAGCTCAGATTCATGAGATGAAGGGTATCTGGCAGGGGGAGGCGGCCGGAGCATACGGGAATAAATTTAATGCTCTGCAGGCTGATATGGACAAACTTTACCGGATGGTGCAGGAGCATGTAAAGGATCTGCAGGAGATGGCAGCGGGCTATCAGAGAGCAGAAGCCGGAAATGCGCAGCAGGGCAGCGGTTTAAATGCAAATGTTATCGTATAAGCGGCAAAGGAAAATGATAATGACTGTTATCCGTTTTTTTATACAAGATGCAAGACGGGAATGGGCGGCTTTAAAGTGAAAGGGAAAAGCGAAAATGAGTGAAAAGCTCTCGGATGCAGAAATCAGTATGGTACTGGATACCTTTATGTACTTTGACTATAAAGAAGCGCCGGACGGGGCTACCTTAAACGAAATTTTGCTTGCGCTGAAGGAACACCCGGATTATGGAGGCGGAGGAGCCCATTATGGGGAATATACGGTAGTCAGAAAAGCTGCTTTCAATGATGAAATAGGAAATCTTATAATCAACTGTCAGAGTGCTAATATGGGGTATGATGCAGGAACTGCCGCATGTACCTTTAGCACTCAGGATGGGAGTCGTGTATATGTGGCTTATCGGGGAACCGGTGATGGGGAATGGCCGGATAATGGAATTGGAATGACCTGTGCCTCATCTGCCCAGCAGGACAGTGCGCTTTCCTACTTTGAGGAAGTTGTGGAGGCAATGGAGATAAATGGTGGTCAGCGCCTTGTGGTGACAGGTCACTCTAAAGGTGGAAATAAAGCACAGTTTGTGACAATGGAGTCCAGATATCATGGGTTGATTGATGCCTGCTATTCGGTGGACGGGCAGGGATTTTCCGAGCAGGCAATAGAGGAATGGGAGGACAGATACGGAAAGGAGGGATATGAGAAAAGGAGGGATAAGTTGTACGGAATTCATGGAGAAAATGATTATGTCAGTGTTCTTGGAAATTCCATTATCCCGCAGGAACACATCAGATATGTAAGAACACCCACACAAAAAAGTAACTTTGCCGGTTATCACGATATCAAATATATGTTTGCAAGTCTTGCTTATGATGCCGGAGCAGGCGGGATTGTCACAATTTTCAACGGAAGGAAGAACGAAGATACCGGAAAGCAGGGAACACTTGGCAGGTATGCGTCCGTATTATCCAGAGGAGTGATGGATTTACTGCCGGAAAAAAGAGATGGATGCGCATCTGTGATTATGCAGATTATGGAGGCGTCAAAGGGTGAGAAAAAGGGGATAAACGGAGAAAAAGTAACATTGTCAGATTTGGGGGATTTCACCTTTCAGGGAATTCCGCTTATTGCAAAGAGTCTGCTTGAAGAAAAGGAAGGTGCACTCTTTTTGGAATCCTTTTTTAATAAAAATGCATCACTGCGGGGAAATTGTGAACCTATTATCCTCCAGGTAAGCAGCGCAAGGCTCCAAAAACAGGCAATGGAATTTGAGTCCGTATGCAGTAAGGTGGAGGAACTGGCAGCTGAGATCAGGGATATTGCACAGGCTATTCCCCTGTATATGAAAGGTAGCAGCACTTTTTATCACAGACTTAAACTATCTGCCCGTGAGATAGAAAAGCTGGGCAGGAAATTAAAAAAAGCGGCACAGCTTATACAATCAATGGCCGTAAAATATCAACGCTGGGATGAGCAAACATATGTAAAAAAATAATTTTTATTCTGAATGCAGCATGAAAAAGAAAGTAACCCCATAAAGACATCGATATTTCATGAGAGGGAGACACAGCTATATAAACATAATATTTTCGGCGCTTTTTCCGGAAGCATTTTTTAGGTTTTTCTTGTATTCGCTTGGAGTGCATTTGACGTATTGCTTAAAAACCTTATTAAAATAGCTCACATTGTTAAAACCAACGTTGAAAGCAAGATCAGAAATGTTGCGGTAAGCGGGATCATTATCCTGTATCATGGTTGCCGCCTTCAGAATACGGTAACGCATTAAGTATTCGATAGGGGTAAACTGCAGAACCCTTTTAAAACAGCGGCAGCATTCGCTTTTGCTGATATGCACGGAGGAAGCGATTTGTTCTAAGGTTATCTGCTCTGAATAGTGGCTTTCAATATATAAAATAGCGTCCTTTACCCTGATTTCGTCCAGAGAAAGACTGTGAGGCTGTCCGCCAGGGGCAGTATGAGGGATGAGAAGCTCCAGCAAATGGACCCAAAACTGACAAAGCAGGGATTTGGTGATCAGCTCGTAACCGTATTCTCTGTCCGTGTTTACAGAAATGACAGAATGAATGTTGTCCAAAAGTTTGCCGGAGACAGCATCCCGGGAATCCAGAAAAAGAGTTTTGAGGGAAGAAGAATTCAGCACCGGTGAAAGATACTTTCCGGTTATCGTGGTATTTCCATACCCAAACAAAAAGGCCGGATCAAACATGGTGGAGTACAGACTGCAGTCTGCTTCAACATCCACGGGCTGTACGGAATGCATTACGTTTTGGTTTATAAAGATTCCCTGCCCTTCTTCAAGGCAGGTTTCTTTATTGTCCGTGACAAGAACAAGCTTCCCTTTAGCGGCAAGAAGCACTTCAATTGCAGGATGCCAGTGCCAGCGGATTCTCTGCATATACATTTTGTGCAGATCAATAAACTGAACATGAACAGGATAGCTGATTTCATTGCCTTTAATGGCATTATCCGTATAAAGATTAGCATCAGTGTTTTCCGGTGCGTACATAAAGTCCTCCTACTACTTGTCTGAGAGTAAATAAATAATTGTATTTTAATGTATTTTTGAAAAATATTCAAGAGATATAAATAGTTGACAAAAAGTTAAATTTAGGTGCTACAAAGACTGTTACAGTAGTCATAAATTTTAGTGGATTTTTGATAATAAAATTGTTATAATCTATTTGATGTATTTTTTTTAAATGAATGCCTGAATGATTACATTTGAAAAAGGAGGCTCCAAAAATCAAATGGATAAGAAAACGATACTAATTATTGAAGACATGGAAATAAATCGTGCAATGCTGGCGAATATATTCCTGGATGAGTATGATATTTTAGAGGCGGCAAACGGAAAAGAGGGGATCAAGCTTTTTGAAGAAAACTTTTCAAATTTAGCGGCTGTATTGCTTGATATTGTCATGCCTGTAATGGATGGATTCCAGGTTTTGGAGGTACTTAGTAAAAAGAGGCTGATTTCTGAAGTTCCCATTGTCATGATTACAGGAGAAACTTCTGTTGAATATGAACGGAGAGGATATGAATACGGTGTGGTAGACTATATTCATAAGCCTTACCATGCACCTACTGTCAAACAGATGGTAAAAAATAATATAGATTTGTATGCCTATAAAACACGGCTTGAGGCGTTGGTGAAAGCCCAGACTGCAGAACTTGAGTCTCAGAATCAGCTTTTGATGAAGCAGGCCCAGAAACTGCGAAAGATGAATGACGCCATGATAGATGCTATGAGCAATGTGGTGGAATTCAGGGATATGGAGTCAGGACAGCACGTAAAGAGAATCCGCGTATTTACCAGGGCGCTGGCAATCGAAATTATGAAACGTTTTCCTGAATATGGATTGACAGATGAAAGGATTGAAATGCTCACCCAGGCAGCTGCCATGCATGATCTCGGGAAGATTGCAGTGCCGGATAATATTTTGTTAAAGCCCGGAAGACTTACGTCAGAAGAATTTGAAATAATGAAATCACATACAACGAAAGGTGCAGAGATGATAGCCTCTTTCGTGAGAATGGATGATGAGGACTATTTTAATTATTGCTATGATATTTGCAGACATCACCATGAAAGATTTGACGGCAGAGGATACCCGGACGGACTTAAGGGGGATGAAATCGGCATTGCTGCCCAGGCTGTCTCCATTGCAGACGTTTATGACGCATTGGTATCAGAGAGAGTTTACAAGAAAGCATTTGACAAAGAAACAGCCAGCAATATGATTATTAACGGAGAATGCGGCTGCTTTTCACCAAAGTTGCTTGAGGCGTTTAAGGCAATTAAGGATGAATTTGCACATTTGGCAGATACCTATTCCGGGTAATGGTTGATGTATTACATAAAAAATAAATAGGATTAATTTAATGCCCCGCTGTTCCAGGCGGGGTTTATTACATTCATGAAAATGAAAGGGCATTTGTGAAAGGAGCTATAAGTTCTCAATATAGCTCTGCGCGATTAAAATTGCCGCGCCGGCAGCAGTTGCTTCTTTCTGATAAGTGCATGGGAATACATAAGTGCGGGAGTATCTGGTAAATACACTTAAATTATCAATTTTTTGATGGAGCTCATTTATATGATTTCCAATGTAAGTACCTATATATCCTCCTATAATAAAGGAACAGTCCAGCATAATTCGTATATTATGGATGGCAAGGGCAAGACTTTCAAGATAAGTATCCCAGGCAGTCTGCGCCCGGGCATCCTGTTTATCCAGCAGGTGGAAAAACTGTTTGAGATCACCACCAGTGAGGCTGTCTAACTGGCTGGTGCTGCATACGGTGTAAAGGCATCCTTTCTGACCACAATAACAGCGCTTACCATTTTCCGGCCGGATAATTATATGCCCTGCTTCTCCGGAAAGATGATTATTTCCGGTATACAATTTCCCATTTAAGATAATGGAACTACCGACTGCGTTATTAAGGTTCAAATAGACCGCGTTTTTAAGTGCGGGATTCTGCCATACTTCAGCATATCCGGCAGCATGGGAATCATGGTACATTTTGACGGGATATGGGATATATTTTGCCAGAACACTTCTTGTTATTCCTGAAAAGTTGGAAATCATGCCATATATTACAGATTCTCCATCCTCTGATACCAGACTTGGAATGGCGATACCCACACCTAAAAGACAACGCTCTTCAATATGCAGAGCGTTTTTTACATCTTCCACTAATTCGCCAATTTTTCTCAGGTAGCTGTCGCTTTGCAGATCTAAAGCAAGGGAGTATCTTTTTTCATATAAGACAGCTCCGGTAAGATCCACGCATACTGCAGCCAGATGGTGTAAAGATACATAAATGCCGATAGCATAACGACTGCCCTGCGCAATGCGGTAGGTAAGTGCATTGCGTCCGCCTGTATTATGGACTTTTTCAGCGGCAGCAATCAACTCTTCTTTTTCCAGAAATTCAATTCCCTGCTTTATAGTCGGCAGGCTCAATCCCAGTTTTACATAGATATCCTGTCTGGTAGCAGCTTTATTTATTCGGATAAAATTGAAAATAGCCTGTTTGTTTTCTGATTTTGTCTTTATTTCGCCATTTTTTTTTGCCATGAATACCAATCCTCCTGAATGATTTATTATATCATTTTGTAAAATGCTTTGCAAAAGATTACTTTATAAAATTTATTGGCATAAAGTGCAGTATAAAGATGGTGGACGAGGCTTGACAGCATTTATTGCAATAAGCCGGCCCTCGAAAGGCGCAGCAGTGTTTGTTTCAATAAGTCGGCGCTCAAAGGGTGACAGCGTTTGCTGCATAAGGATGTCTGACAAAGCCGGGCATCTGTCATCGATTCCCGCGGGCAATGACTGGAGCGGATGCGGACGGAATCGAAGGGGCTGTATCCATCTTGATAAATGCTGAGGGGTTTTTGATTTTATGAATGAAAGATAGTTGACTTCACAGAAAAATATTGATAAAATCATTTTATAAATTATTTTATAAAACGTTTTGCAAAATGTGATTTGAGTTAGAAAGCTTTTTGCAAAGCATGGGGGCCTTTGATGGCAAAATATTGGGAAGAAAGGAAGGCATAAGAGGATGAAAGGAATGATACCTAAAAGTATTGCAAAGAAAATGACGGGGGCAATACTACCGGGAAACAGTACGGTGGAATTCAGGGAATTTGATGTGCCAAAGCCGGGATACGGGCAGGTACTGGTAGCAACCCGCGCAAGCACGATCTGTGGCTCGGATATCCGTGCTATTTACAGAGAACATATGGGAAAGGGTGCAGAAGGATATATTTCCGGCATGATTGCAGGGCATGAACCCTGTGGGGTTGTGGCAAAAGCCGGGCCGGGAACCAGAGAGTTTACGGAAGGAGACCGTGTGATTGTATACCATATTTCAGGCTGTGGTATCTGTTATAATTGTCGTATGGGATACGCGATAGCCTGCACTAGCAAAAACAGGCAGGCATATGGATGGCAGAGAAACGGCGGGATGGCGGAGTACATATTATGTGATGAAAAAGATTTAATTGCCCTTCCGGACGAACTCACATACAAAGATGGAGCCAGCGTTGCATGCGGCTTTGGAACAGCTTATGAAGCCCTTGAAAAGATTGGCATTAACGGAAATGATGCGGTTTTGGTAGTGGGGTTAGGGCCGGTAGGACTGGCAACACTTATGTTGTGCAAAGCAATGGGAGCGGAAAAGCTGATTGGGGTGGAGATGAATGATTACCGCATTCAATTGGCAAAGGATATGAAATTGGTGGATTATGTGATTAAACCATCGGATACGGCTGTGGATGAGATCCTTGCCCTTACAGGCGGCCATGGCGTAGAGCGGGCCATAGACTGTTCGGCAAGCGATGCCGGAAGGCAGACTGCTGTCCGTGCTACAAGAGACTGGGGAAAAATTGCACTTGTGGGGGAAGGAAACACTATGAGCCTTAACCCAAGCCCGGATATGATGCACTCACAAAAGTCAATTTATGGTTCATGGGTTACTTCTACCTGGAGGATGATGGATTTGGTGGAACACCTGGTACGGTGGGGGATTCATCCAGGAGAATTGGTGACAGATGAATTCCAGGTGGAAAGAGCGGATGAGGCATATGCCCTGATGGCGAGCGGGAAATGCGGCAAAGTGGCGGTTGTCTTTCCAGAGAAATAAAAAGTGTTCAAATGAAAGCCAGTGCGCTGACTACTTGTAATTTATGGCAGAGAGTTTTAACTGTTTCGCCATAGCTATCAGATGTCAGTGTACTGGCTTTTAAAAAGAAAAGAATGACACTTATTTTTTTATCTGACATATAGTGTTAGTAATGAGAAAAATGCAAAATTCGGAGATTTGATGGAAAATCAGAAATTAGAGGCGTTACTTGGACTTGCACTCAGTGTGGAAGAAACGCAGAGGCAAAAATCCGGTCAGCTTGGAGTCGGTTTTTTAGAGGAAACAAGAAAATGGGAATTAATTGTCAAATATAACGGAGATATTGAGAGGCTTCAAAGTAATGTCATAGGTGTGGAGAAACTGATTGCAGGGTATGCAATTGTGACAATACCGGAGGAGCTTATTGATACATTTACACAATTAGATGAAGTGGAGTATGTGGAGAAGCCTAAAAGGCTTTATTTTTCTACTCTCCAAGGGAAAGGGGTTTCCTGTATTTTTCCTGTTACAAACAGATATCCGTATTTATCGGGGAAAGGAACTTTGGTGGCTGTGATTGATTCCGGTATTGATTATACAAGCCCGGAGTTTATGACAAGGGAAGGAAGCACAAGAATCCGCTTTTTGTGGGATCAGACACTGGTTCCTGAACAGGTGAATGCACTTTTACCGCAAAGAGAGGAATTCAGTGCCTGGGATAAAATGGCAGCGCCTCCTGCAGGATTTTTAACAGGAGTTGAGTTTTCGGGAGAACGGATTAACGCCGCGTTAAAAAGCGGTGTGCCGGAGCTGGTAGTGCCAAGCAGGGATACCTCAGGCCATGGAACGGCAGTGGCAGCGATTGGGGCGGCGGGAGGAATGCTCTTAGAAGGACAATATCAGGGCGTGGCCTCTGAAAGTCAGCTGCTGGTGGTGAAAATGGGAACACCGGCCCCGGATTCTTTTCCCAAAACAACAGAGTTGATGCGGGCTTTAACCTATGTGGTACAAAAGGCTGTGGAACTTGGCATGCCTGTTGCTGTGAATTTAAGCTTTGGAAATACCTATGGCTCTCATGATGGCACTTCACTGGTAGAGCGTTTTTTAAATAATGTATCGGAAATTGGCAGAACCGTAATTTGCGTGGGCAGTGGAAATGAAGGGGCTGCGGCCGGGCATGTGTCAGGCAGCTTTGGCATGTTGAGTGGACTGGGAGATGAAAGAGAGATAGAGCTTAGCGTGGCCGCTTATCAGAGAACTTTTAGTATACAGGTCTGGAAAGAGTATGTGGATTCTTTCCGGCTCAGGCTCCGGTCTCCGAAAGGCGCGGAGATTGTAGTGGACATGAATCGTCCGGGGGGTCAGAGCTATGTGCTGGAAAACACAGAGATATTAACTTATGTGGGAGAGCCTTCGCCGTATTCTGTCAATCAGGAAATTTATTTTGAATTTTTACCGCGGTTTAGCTATGTGGATTCGGGAATATGGACTATTGTAATGCAGCCAATACAGACAGTTACGGGAAACTATGATCTGTACCTGCCAAGCAGTGTGGTATTAAACGAAGGAACAAGGTTCTTCACACCAACACCTGTCAAAACACTGACAATTCCCTCCACCGCATCAAAAGTTATTACCGTAGGCGCCTATAATGCTGTCTTTGAAGCGTATGCGGATTTTTCAGGGCGGGGGTATCCCATGCAGAATATTCCAGCGGAACGAATGATTCCGGGAACGGTGAAACCTGATTTGGCAGCGCCGGGAGTGGACATTGAGACTATTGGACCGGGAGGGACCTTTGTAAGAGTATCGGGTACTTCATTTGCAACACCTTTTGTAACCGGGAGCGCGGCGCTTTTGATGGAATGGGGGATCATTAAGGAAAATGATCCGTTTTTATACGGGGAAAAGGTGAAAGCGTATCTGCGCAGAGGGGCCAAGCCGATCCGGGGGGAGACAGAGTATCCGAATGCGCGGGTGGGGGCGTATGGTAATATAGTGTCAAGTTAGCAAGGAGCCAGTAAAATCAAGGGTTTCCGCTGATTTAGTCCTATGAAAAAACTGCTGTGAAAAAATTTTCGACATGTCGAAAACAGCAAAATTGGATAAGGACGGGCCTGTTTTTAACCAGAAAACCGAAAATCAAGCAACTTGACACTAATATACCACAAAGCCGAGTGGTGTTGTGAAAAGTGTGCCTAAAAGGGGTGATAACTGAATATTTTTGAGTTTAGGTAGGACTAAATTAGCTTTTCATGCGGACAAGTATCGTGTCTGCGCGGCTGATTTAGTCCTATTTCTTATTGCACCATTTTAACAGGAGGTACGAATGAAATCAAGAGAAATGACGGTTTACAGAGCGAGGGGGAACGGTAAAGACCTTACGGTTCCAATGATTATGATGCAGGGGAAGTGGCTGCGCGATATGGGTTTTACCGTTGGCGACAGGATATCCGTAACCTTGCAGGATGGAAAACTTGTGGTAGAGAGGACAGGCCGGATGTGGTCTGACCCGAAAGGGATTGCGGCTGTGAAAGAAAGAGCCGGAATGTGTGATGGAAAGGCGGTGTAAATATGGCAGATTTAAACATGGTATTAAAGGAATCCCAAAAATTGAATGGGAACATCAGGAGCCTGCTGAGGCTGTCTACATATGACGATTATGATGATCTGAGCGGGCTGCATATTGACTATGAGGACGGGCAGCAGCTTTTCCTCCAGTCTGAACTCCGGGAGGTCATGGAAAAACTTTCGGATGTGGCGGACAGGATTGCATATCTTTCCCGCCCGGTTATGGAAACAAGCCGCCTGCATAAGAACCGGAGCGGAAGGTATGAGACAAAAGGCGGTCATTATTATACCAGTGGGAGCGGCATTGAGGCGCTGATAAAAGACGATTATCAGGAAGTGCCCTATTGGGTGTGGACAAGTGTGGAGCATGACGGAAAAGACTACTATCTGGTAGGCCATAAGAATGTACGTCTGGACGGGCTGACCGTCCGGGTGAGAAAGGCGGTGTGAGTATGGGGGCGACAATCTATTGTTTATGTAACCAGAAAGGGGGCTGTGCCAAAACGGTAAGCTCCATCAGTATCGGGGTCGGCCTTGCCCGTGAGGGCAGGCGCGTCCTTCTGGTGGACGTGGATTCGCAGGGTTCCATGACTGTATGAGCTTAAAGTTGTCTATCTTGCGGGAGGCAGGTTCCGCCCCGAAGGAGGAAGCCAGAAGGCGGTAGAATTCCTGTACGGTGAGGGTGGAAAGGCTTGAATAGACCACCTTATAGCGTGAAGGGTTCAGGGAAGCAGCAAAAGAACGAAGCGCCGTTGTCTTGCCGAGTCCCGGGGAGCCGGTCAGGAGGCCGAAGCCTTTGGTCTCTACAAGATAATTCAGGCGGAAACGCACCTCGTGGGTTTCCTCATTCTCCACGAGGATTTCTTTGGAATTCTTTAGGAACGGGTTGAATTCCAGACCGAAACGTGCAATGTAATCCATCATTCATCACCTCCCTGGAGGTGATCACCTCTGCAAAGATAAGTCTTATTTCTTTTGATCATGGAGTTATCGTGTTTGTGCAGGAGCTTTACAGGAGTAAGGGAGGCGTCCTGCTCCACAACAAATATTTCTTTCAGATCGGGGGAATAGCGGAGCCGGATGCGTCTTTTTGCAAAACGGTAATCGACTTCGTACTCCGTATGGTCAATAACGATGACGCTGTCTGCGGAAACTGTTCTTTCAATTTCCAGAAGGAAAGCCCGTTCGATCTGTGCATCATCCAGCCTTCGGATATGATCAGGTTCTGAGAAGAAACGGTCCACCGGGGACTTTCCGCCGAGGGAGGAATGGGGGGCCTGATTGTAAGCATTGACAAATGCGTACAGGGAGGCACGCAGTTCGTCAAGGGAATGGAAAGCGCGCATGTCAAGGGAAGCCATCCACTGGTCCTTCATGGTGCGGAACCATCGTTCGATCTTTGCCTTTGCAGTGGGTGTGTAAGGCTGGCAGTAATTAAGTGTGGAGCCGATCCTTGCGCAGAGAAGCTCCATCTGCCTGTTCTTATAGGAACTGCCGTTGTCAAAGTTGAATGTCTTTGGCCTGCCGTATTTGGAAACGGCAGAGCGCATGACGGACATGAGGTTCACAAAGTTGTCCTGGAAAAAGATGTCAATGCCGGTGATAAAACGGCTTGCGTCATCGATCAGCGCAATGATATAGACTTTCTTTTTTCCGCTTTCCGTGATCATCCTAGGACCGACGCTGGAATCGCCGCACCAGACCTCATTGATGTGGGGCCGTTCATAGCGGCGCCTATCCAGAGACCAAAGGAGCAACAGATATGTCAGACAACAGAAAATATTATTACCTGAAACTGAAAGAGAACTTTTTCACCACCGAGAAGATGGTGATACTGGAAAGCGCACAGGACGGGCTTTTGTATTCCAACCTGCTGCTGAAAATGTACCTGATGTCGCTGAAACATAACGGCGTCCTCATGCTTGGGGACGGCCTGCCCCACACGCCCCAGACCATAGCCACCTTCACCCGCCACCAGATCGGCACGGTGGAGCGGGCATTGAAGCTCTTTACCGAGTTTGGTTTTGTGGAGGTCCTGACGGACGGGGCTTATTACATGGCAGACATCCAGCTTTTGATCGGCCAGTCCTCCACCGAGGGCGAACGGAAGAAGAAAGAGCGGATGCGCCTGAAACGCCAGAAGCTGCTCCCATCCGGACAGACGGACAAATGTCCACCATATAGCCGGGGGGACATTTGTCCACCAGAGATTAGAGATAAGAGATTAGATATTAGAGATAAGAGTATAGAGAATAGAGAGTGTGATAATGACGCACACGCTTATGGAAAGTATGGGAATGTTTTTTTGGCAGAAAGAGAAATGTCGGAGCTGCAGAATGAATTTTCAGACAGTGTCCTGCAGGACTATGTAGAGCGTTTGTCGGAATACATGGAATCCACCGGGAGGGAATATAAAAGCCATGCCGCCACAATCCGGCGCTGGGCCAATGCGGACAGGAAAGGGGCGGCTCCACCGGCAAGAAACCGGGATTACACCGTAAAGGAGGGAGACACCATATGATCGAGATCAACGAGGCTGTCCGGGCATTTATTGACAAAACCGCCGGAGATACGGAATTATCGGAGGACGAATACATAGACCATTCTGATGGCCTTATCCACTGTAAGAAATGCGGAGGGAGGCGGCAGACCATCCTCCCCGACTCGCTCCGGCACAGCTACCTCATGCCCCGCTGTGTCTGCCCCTGCCAGCAGGAGGCCGAAAAGCAGAGGAAGGCCGCCGAGGAACAGAGGGCGCTCATGGAGAGCATCCGGCGCAGGAGGGCGCAGGGCCTGCAGGACCGCTATCTCCATGACTTCACTTTTGCCAATGACAACGGGCAGAACCCGCTCATGGAGAAAGCCCGTGCTTATGTGGAAAACTGGAAGGAGGCATACCGGGAGAATACCGGCCTTCTGCTCTTCGGTGACGTGGGGACGGGAAAATCCTTCTTTGCCGGATGTATTGCCAATGCCCTAATCGACCAGGATGTACCGGTGCTCATGACGAATATCCCCTCTATCCTGAACCGGCTGACCGGGATGTTTGCCGAGGACCGGGCGGCGTTTATCTCCGCCCTTGACGATTACAGCCTTTTGATTCTGGACGACCTGGGCGTGGAACGCAATACCGAATATGCGCTGGAGCAGATGTTCCTTGTCATTGACAGCCGGTCCAGGAGCAGGAAGCCGCTGATCGTCACGACCAACCTGAAACTGGAAGAGATCAAAAACCCGCCCGCCCTGGCCCACGCCAGAATCTATGACCGTATCATGGAGCGGTGCGCCCCTGTCCTTTTCTCCGGCAGGAACTTCTGGGAGGAAAAGGCGGCGGCTACCAAAGAGGCGGCGAGGGGGATTGTCTCCCCGAAATGAAACCTGAAAACAGCAGCAAGGGACAATTCCTATACATACCGTGGGACTGTCCGGGAAAGGAGCATCATACCATGAGCAGTGAGAAAAATATCCAGAATGTAGCAGGCACCACAGCTGGGGCAGAGAACCCGCCCGCACTGGTGAAGAAGATAGGCCGCACCACCTATATCGTGCGGATTCATTTCAGTGAGACCAGCACGGAGACCATGAGCGACAAGATTAAGCGTATGCTGAAAAATGAGATACAGCAGATGGGATAAAACGATAACAGAGGGACGCCGGGGAATCAGAAATACTACACTGGTTCCCGGCTTGTAAAATCAGGAGGTTTATGGTAGTATGGAACTACAAAAACGAAAGGAAAGGCAGGTGGGGATATTGACAGCGACGGAACAACAGCACCAGGGGGATTTACAGCGCCTGCGTGACTTACGCCCTATCGACGATGATTTTATGCGCTGCCTGTTTAAAGATAACATTCCATTAGCAGAATTTGTGTTACGCATTATCACGGGTAAGCAGGATTTGATTATCACTGACTGCGAAACACAAAAGGACATGAAAAGGCTGGCCGGGGCACGCTCTATCTGCCTGGACGCATACGGGACGGACCCGGATGGGAAAAAATACGATCTTGAAATCCAAAGACAGGAAAAGGGGGCAGACCCGCACAGGGCAAGATACCATTCCAGCGTGATGGATGTAGAGAACCTCCATTCCGGGCAGGAATTTAAAGAACTGCCGGACACCTATACAATCTTCATTATCGAGAAAGATTTTTACGGAAAAGGTGAACCGGTCTATCCGATTGAGAGAATCAATCTTGCTACGGATAAATCCTTTGAAGATGGAGAACATATTTTATATGTGAATGGGGAATACCGGGGCGAATCCGATTTTGGAAAGCTCATGCACGATTTTAATTGTACACAAGCATCCGATATGAATTTTGAACTGATGGCAGACCGGACACGGTATCTGAAAGAAAATCCGAAGGGAGTGAGTGAGATGTGCCGCATCATGGAGGATATGAGAAATGAATCCCTGAAAGAAGGAATACAGGAAGAAAAAAAGATGACAGTATTCCGAATGTTGGAGGCGGGGAAATACTTGCTTGAGGAAATTGCGAATATTTCAGGGCTTTCCCTTGAAGAAGTTAATCAACTGAAAGCAGAACGAAACGCATAAAGCACTGTCATAGAGCCAGGAATCTTAAATAAAGGTTTCTGGCTCTATTTTTTTGCCCTAATTGTGAATTTTTTGTGAAATTGATTAAAAAGTCCTTGACGATTTGTCTCTGGCAAGACGGCGAAAAGCATACTTATTAGCTGCGGTGCAAGGATGGCCCCGTTTGACATCAAGGAAGTCCGGGACATGATGATGGATGACGAGTTGGAACTGGATAAATTGGGGGACAGGAAAACGGCGCTGTTCTGTATCGTGTCCGATACGGATACGACCTTTAATTTCATAGCGTCTATGGTTTATACGCAGATGTTCAATACCCTCTGTGACAAGGCGCTGGAAAACGGCGGCGCGCTGAAAACCCATGTGACCTGCCTGCTGGATGAATTTGCGAACCAGAAAATCCCCAACTTTGAACACCTGATTTCAGTGATCCGCAGCCGGGAAATATCCGCCCATGTGATCGTCCAGACCCAGAGCCAGCTAAAGGCAGTTTACAAAGACCATGCGGAAACTATTATCGGAAACTGCTCCTGTGTCCTGTTTTTAGGAGGCAAAGAGCAAAGCACCCTGAAAGAGATTTCCGCCATGCTCGGAAAGGAGACCATAGACACATTTAACACGTCCGACACGCGGGGGAGCCAGCGCAGCTACGGGCTGAATTACCAGAAACTCGGCAAGGAGCTGATGACGCCGGATGAACTTGCGGTGATGGACGGCGGCAAATGTATTTTGCAGGTGCAGGGGGTAAGGCCGTTTTTCAGTGACAAATTCGACATTACGAAGCACCCGCAGTATAAGTACCTGTCGGATTCTGACCCGAAAAACACCTTTGACGTGGCAAAATTTGTGAAACGCCTGAAAGTAAAGCCGGAAGATACCTATGAAGTGTGCGAACTGGAAGCACCGGCTGACCCCGGCAGCCCTGCCGCCTGAACCGTTTGTTCCGGCGTGTTTTATGTGGCTGTAAGATGGGGAAATGAAAGGAAGTGATGCAGCAATGAGGTGCAGGATACGCGCACCCACCATGTAACAGAAGATTCCCGCAGGCTCCGCCCGAACCCATAAAATAAAACCAGAATAAGAAAGGAGAGGGGCTGGATTTCATACCCGTTTTGACCGTTGTACTTTGTCTGTACAGCGGTTTTTTTATTGGGGCCTGCGGGAGGACAAAGCAGCGATAAAACGGTACTTTGAAATTTGGCTCCGACAAAAACATATGGCATTTTTTACAGCGGCAATCGACACTTTGAAGGTACTTGTAATCGCGCTGGGCGCTGGCCTGGGCGTATGGGGCGTGATCAACCTGCTTGAGGGCTACGGCAATGATAACCCTGGCGCGAATGCTCATGTACGGTAAAGAAGCAAGCAACCGAAAACAAGAGATAGACCGCCAGCACCACACTATTCCGAACCAAAGAAACCAAAGACCAAAAGACAAGCATTGTGGAAAAATCTAAACTTTTGGATTTTTCCACAATGCCGACTACTACGGAATCCCTATCATTCATACATTTTCAAAATAACGATTATGTGTGATTACGAATAACTACTTGATTTTCATAGAAAATAGTGTTATTTTATATGTGACCAAATTTTGTGATTTTGGTCACATATAAAGGAGGGATATATATGTCGCCAGTTTTTCCATTGAAGCAAAGACAACAAATACATACTGAATTACTCAAAACTGGAATTCAACTGATATGTGAAAAAGGTGTACGGAAATTGACTATTGATGAAGTGACGCAACGTGTGCAAATAGGCAAAGGAACTTTTTATCATTTTTTTACTTCAAAAGAGTTGTTTGTGTATGAAGCAATTATGTTTAGCAAAGAAGCTGTTTTAAAAAAAATAAATGAAGCAGTTGAGAAATATGGAGCATTAGACCGCCAAGCAGTTGATGAGCTTCTTTCTCATTTTTCTTTGTTAGGGCAAAACAACATTATAAGTTCCTTGTCAATGGAAGATGAAATATGGCTTTCAAAAAAACTTCCACCAGAGTACATTTTAGACCCACCTAAAGAAGAAAAAATTGTGGATTTACTTTTTCAAAATATGAAGGATATTCGGAGTGACATTCATTCCCATGTCGTAGCCAATATGATAAAAATAATGGCAATAACAGTAGAGAACCGCAATTTTCTACACGAAGATGTGATAGCTGAAAACATGAATATTTTGAAAGATTCATTTTTAGATTATTTATTTGGGAGAGAATGAGTATAGCGTAACACTAATTATAGAATATACTATGATTTTGATTTTCACATAATGTCACAAATAAATAGTTAAAAATGACTACTTAGAATGCCGATGAATTTCCAAATGGCAGAATGTAACTGTAAACTATGCTACACCCATTGTGGGAGAAAGGGGGAATTATTTATGGCTTATACAGAAGCATACAAAGAACATATCGTGTATACTTTTCACAGCTTTTGCAAAGTCGTCATACGTCATGCAGCAATCACAGCATGGCGTGACCAGCACAGACGGCGGCAAAAAGAAATATCCCTTGAATACCTCACGGAAGAAAAGTTTTACCCTTTAGGAACAACAGATGAATATTTTGAAGCACCCTATGAAGAATACCTAATTACAATCTGCGGTCAGACAGTTGTCTCACTAATGGGGAACTTGCCGCCGCTCTGTTATCCTTGCCGGAGAAGAAACGGGAAATCATTTTCCTTTACTTCTTCGGGCATTACACACAGCGGGAAATCGGAGAAATGTACGGACGTTGCCGGAGTACGACCGGGTATCAAATCCGCAGGACGTTAGAACTCTTGCATAAAGAAATGGAGGTGTTTTCGCATGGGGAATCCTAACCTTTTGCCATATGAAACGATTGTTCGGGCGACCAACGGAGAACCGGAAGCCGTGGACGAGGTTTTACAGCATTACAGTAAACGCATCCGAATTGCCGCCATTGAAAACGGACATATCAACAGGGATACCGAGGACAGCATAAAACAGCGGCTTGTCGCTGCCCTGTTCAAGTTCCGCTTTGATGAAAAGAAAGAATGAGAAATTGCTTTTATTTTTGAAAAAATTGCAGTTTAAGTATGTGTGAGGTAAACGAAATGATTTTATTTATTCAGTGCGTGGTGTGCTGTTTGCTTTTTACATTAGCAATTCTACCAACACAATATAAAGACCCTATCAATATGATTATGTCTTATCCGCCTAAGATTAGACAAAGAGTGGAAGAATTACCACAATACAAAGAAACAATTAAGCAAAGGGGAAAAATTCATATAGGCAAAAAAATATTGGGGTTGATATTTTTTGTGATTATTTTATCCAGCGTTGCCTATTTGTCCGGATGTAGGAGTTTTAACACAACCTTTACTCATGTATTTGTATTATTTTTCGTTGTAAATATCTATGATTTGATTGTTTTAGATTGGGGGATTTTTTGTCATAGTAAGAAGTTGAGAATATCTGGCACAGAAGATATGGAAAAAGAATATAAAGATTATATGTTCCATGTGAGAGGTGCTTGTATTGGAATTGTTTTGGGGTTAATAGTAGCCTTGTTGTCGGGATGTATAATACACTTTTGCTTTGTAGTATAAAATTCAAGTTTGGAGGGAGAAAAGAATGGAATTTAAGCTGATTTCCATAGCAAGCATAATTGCTTTTTATGGATGTTATTTTTTGAAAATGTTTCATCAAAAAAGGCAAGGAATACAAACAGACCAAATTGGAAAGGACAAAATCGGTTTTGTAAAATTTGTGGAAATCACAATGAAGATTGCAGCCATTCTTGTCTTTATAGCGGGACTTGTCAGTATTTTCCTTGAAACGGGGAATAGTCTTACTGCTATTCGGATTATAGGTGCAATAACAAGTGTTGGAGGGACGGTTATATTTATTGTTGCATTATGGACTATGCGGGACAGTTGGCGGGCGGGAGTATCCAAAACCGATAAAACGGAACTTATAACAAACGGTATTTACCATATCAGCCGTAATCCCGCCTTTCTGGGATTTGACCTTTTGTACATTGGAACACTATTGATGTTTTTTAACTGGATTTTGTGCTTCTTAACTGTATTTGCGGTCATTATGTACCACTTGCAGATTGTCAATGTCGAGGAAAATTTTTTACTTGTTGCATTTGGAAATGAATATTTGCAATATAAGAAAAAAGTTTGCCGATATGTTGGCAGAAGAAAATAAATTTCAGTTTGTAGAATTGTAGCCAGCTAAAAACCGAATAACCGCCGCTACACAGAAACGGCACACCAAGACAGGAAATCAAGAAAAGGTTTCCTGTTTTTTTGCGCCCATTTTTGGCATTTTAAAAAATCGCCAGTATTATGCCGTGCAAAGGGGGATAGGAAGAAATTCTCTCTCCCGTTTAGCAAATCCGCAGGCTGTCCATGGAGGGCGGGCGAAAAGAAATTTTCACAGATTCCCGCCTATTCCGGTTTGTGCGGTTTTGTAAGGAATAGAGGGAAATTTCCGCAAATCACCGTCATTTTTGCCTTTTGCGGTGTTGTAGGTAGTAGGGGGAGAAATGCCGCCGTTACTTTGGCAAAATCCCCACTTGCGGCACTAAAGGTATTGACGGAAGCCCACACAGAGGAAACCGCTACTTTTTAAGAGCAAGATTCTACCACAGTACCAAATTTCGCTAATCGCTCATTTTGTCCTATGGGAATCTTGTTGGGGTTGCCACCCCAAGCCCGCCTTTTTGCGGCTTGCGCCGCTTGAAAAATCCCCGAAAAAATATTTTCGGATTTTTCAAAAAACACTTCCGCTTTGCCCCCTGTTTTTCTCCTATTGGTGAGAGTACAACGACCCCTATTATGATACTGTATTTCCTTCTGTCAGCCCGGAGCAGCTTGCCAGCCTCCGGGAACTGACCGATTCCATCTGCCTGGCCGCTGAAGAATTATTTCATAAAGTAGAAAGGACAATGAAAAAATGAGCAGTTACAGAAAAAAACATAACCCCCAGAAACCAGTTAAGCCCAAACCGGCGGTACAGCCTGACCCGGAATACAGCAACCCTGGCGTTGAGCGTTCCATCCACACAGACCGCCTGACTTCCGGCCTGCCCTACCAGCGCCCCGTGAACCCCAAAGAGGTTGACCGCCTGATACGGGAATGGGATGAGCGCCTGCTTGACCCTGTCACGGTCAGTTTCCGTGATGGGAAGTTTTATGTGGTGGACGGCCAGCACCGTATCTCCGCCATGAGGAAAATGAACGGCGGCAGGGGGATCATGGTAGACTGCAAGGTCTATAATGGCCTGACTTATGAGCAGGAAGCTGACCTTTGTTATAAGCTGGATAAGGCGAAAAAACGCCTGAGCCTGTCACAGTCTACAAACGTGCTGGCGGAATCCGGTGTGGACGCAGAAATTACAGAAGTCAAACGGCTTGTTGAGAACTGCGGTTTTATATGGGCGTTGGGAAAAAGTCATGGGAAAACCGGTGAGATCGTGTCTACCCGCGCATTGGTAAACGCATACCGGCTGTTGGGCGGGGCATCTTTCACCCGCATGTTACAGCTTCTGTGGGATACATGGAAAGGTGACCCGCGATCCCTGACCGCCGCCCTCCTGGCAGGCATGGCGCTCTTTGTAAAGACCTATGACACGGAACTGAATGACCGCACTTTTATCTCACGGCTTTCCCAGGCTGACCCGGACGAGATTAACCGCCGGGGGCGGGCAGACTTCTCCACAAGCAACAATGCGCTGCGCTTTGCCCGCGTCATCCTGGAAAAATATAACGGGCAGCGCGGGGGCCGGAAACTCCCTTACCGTTTTCGTGGGTAAGCCAGTAACAGGAAAGAAAATGTTTTTGTGATAGGACAGCCATAACAGGAAATAAAATATAGAAAGGCGGCCAGGGGGCAGGATATGGAACTGACAAGGGAAAAGTTACAGGAGATGGCGGCTGTGGATATACGGGGCGTGGATATTAACAGCCTGACGGATTTAAGGGATATTGTGGTTGACACGAAAAAGCCTGTCGCCCAGAAGCTGGCTTCTTTTGCGGCGCAGACGAATAACGTATACGTCCACCGGATCGGGGACTATATCGTGAAAGTGCGCTTTATGGAAGAAGGGCCGACTATTGACGATAAGATGGAGGAATATTTAAGGCGGCTTGCGGAGATACACATTTGAAGCCAGGATAAACTTACAAAGTTACAAAAATGTTAAATACCATTCGAAAAAAGAATAGGGTATCCTATTCTTTTTTTCGG
>RAYQ01000102.1 GCA_003612395.1 Parablautia intestinalis | reverse complement strand
GGAGGTTCCGCTGAATACCCACGCCCACCAGTTCCGCCATGCCAAAGCTACCCATTGGCTGGAGGATGGCATGAACAGTATTACTATATCTTGTGTCTGAGGTGGCTCTCAAGGAAGAAATTTCCGGGTGGCTCTGAAGCGGGAAACTGGTGGCTCCCAAGGGGGATAATATTCAACCTCCTTTTTCTCACGGCTCAAAATGCCGTCAATCACATCGCCGTTCAGTTTCCCGTCCTTATCCAGCTTGCGGAGCTCCTGGGCCTGGGAGAGCGAGGGGGATGCCTGCTCGCCCTCAATGGAAACGGCGATAAACCTCTGGTTTTTGGGCTTGATGAACGAGATTTCCACGGCGGGGGTGAAAGACAGCTTTTTCTCATTCACCATAGACTGGAGCTCCGGCACAAGCTCGGTCAGCCGGATATACCGCTGTACCTGCTTGTAATTCATGCCGTTTCGTTCCCCCACGATTTCCATGGAGCGTTTTCCAACGTCCCCGGCGGCCACGCCCTCCATCTTCGTCCCTTGATGGCTGATGGCCTCCACCTGCATTTTCAGCGACTGGGCCTTTTCCATCGGCAAAATCTTTTCCCGGTGGCGCAGGTTGTCGTCCGTCATCGCAAGGATGGCCTCGTCATCCGTCATGTTGCGGACGATACAAGGCATATTTGCAAACCCGGCCAGCTCACTGGCCCGCTGGCGGCGGTGGCCCGCGATGATTTCATAGCCGCCGCCCTCCCGGGGACGCACCAGCGCGGGCTGGTGTACGCCGTTGTCCTTGACGGACGCTACAAGCCCTTTCATTTCCGCATCGTCCCGCACACCGAAAGGATGGTCTTTGAACGGGAACAGCTCCGAAAGTTTGAGATAGACAATCTCTTCCTTTTCAGCGCGGGTCGCGTCACGGGGCTGGGGCGGCTGTTCCGGCGCAGGAGGGTGACCCGTCCCCGCCAGAATAGACACCTTAAACGAAAGGATTCTATCCGGTTCTTAGTTTTTCTAACTTTTTCTTCC
>RAYQ01000101.1 GCA_003612395.1 Parablautia intestinalis | reverse complement strand
GCGGTCAATCCCATCCTTATTAAGGAATTTGGCGATGATTCCCTGCGCACGCCTAAAACCGATAAGGCCGATGCAAAGAAAATCGCCCGGTATACACTTGACCGCCGGGCAAATTTAAAGCAATATAACCATATGGATAAAATTCGCAGCCAGCTTAAAACCATGAACCGGCAGTTCGGCTTCTACACGGACCATAAGACCGCAATGAAAAACAGCCTCATCGCCCTCCTTGACCAGACTTATCCCGGCGCCAATGACTTCTTTGACAGCCCTGCCCGCAGTGACGGCAGCCAGAAATGGGTGGATTTTGTCCACACCTACTGGCATGCGGACTGCGTCCGGGGACGGTCGCCTGAAGCTTTTGCGCAGCATTATCAGGACTGGTGCAGGCGGAAAGGTTATAACTTCAGCGCCGGCAAGGCGGAGACAATATACAGCAGATCTTCTGACCTGATCGCTGTATTCCCGAAGGATAACACTACAAAAATGCTGATCCGGCAGGCTGTGGCAATGCTCAATGCCGCATCCGCAACCGTAGAATCCCTCCGCCAGAAGATAGATGAGACCGCTTCCGCCCTTCCGGAATACCCTGTTGTCATGGCAATGCACGGCGTCGGCCCCTCTCTCGGCCCACAGCTTATGGCTGAGATTGGTGGCGTTACACGTTTTACACACCCCGAGGCGCTGACTGCTTTCGCCGGTGTTGACCCCGGTTCCAGACAGTCCGGGAAACATGAGCAGAAAAGCGTACGCACTTCAAAGAAAGGGTCACCGAACCTGCGCAAGACACTCTTCCGGATCATGGCCGGGCTTATCAAACGTTCCCCTGCTGACGACCCTGTTTATGCCTTCATGGATAAAAAACGGGCACAGGGGAAGCCTTATTACGTTTACATGACCGCCGGCGCAAATAAGTTCCTCCGCATTTATTATGGCCGCGTAAAGGAATACCTTTCTACGGACACAGAAGCTGACAACGCCTAAAAAAATGGTATATCCCTCTTACCAGACCAGCGTCCTGCGGTGGTCTTTTTGGGATA
>RAYQ01000100.1 GCA_003612395.1 Parablautia intestinalis | reverse complement strand
CCGTCCGTATACCCGACTTTATATTTCTTTTTTATCTCCAATGTGTATCACTCCTCAGGCAATGTCAATTTAGAAATCGGATGTACCTTGCGTTTTTCAGCCGGCGGCAGTTTCATATAGTCTCCGTATTTTACACGAAGATAGGCATCATAGTCCTTTGCGCCGGGAAGCTGCATATCTCCAAACCGGTATAAACTTAAATTGGTGTACCACTTTCTTTCATATCCATACACCCCCTTAGGTGTCGGAAACGTCAGAATGCGGACCAGTTTTGTTTTCTTTCCACATCCGGAGTCAATAAACCTCTGATAGCGTTTTATAACCATCTTCATTGGCAGGCACCGCATTATTTTATAAATCATTTTTTTCCAGAAATTTTCTTCTGATCTGCTTCCTACTTCTGACCAGAATATCTTCCGGTATAAAAAGCAGCAAAAAAAATGAATTCTTTTTGAAAGCCAATGGTCAGGGACATTATCAAAGGGCATAAGATCTATGGATATACCTTGTTCATATGGCACAAATTCCTGGTTTAAACGTACAAACTCCGTATTTTTCCTGCGGAGCTTTCCATATCCCCAGCGGTACCCCGGGGTATCCCGCAGATCCTGCATATAGTACTTTTTGTGGTTTAACTCTGTCTCACACACTTTTCGGAACTTCTCATACTCCGTCCTGAGGAAACCAATATCAGCATCATCGTCCCACGGGATGTATCCTTTATGCCGGATTGCTCCCAGCATTGTTCCCCCGACCATGCAGAAGTGGATACCGCATTTTTCACAGATCCGCTTCACTTCATAAATCAGTTCTTTCTGGATATCCTGTACCTTTTTTAACTCATCATCTGTTAATTTATAAAGACTGCTTTTACTGTCCACCGTTACTCCCTATATTCCTTTAATTTGTTACGTACTTTTTGCTCCCGGCTTTTCAGGGTGTTTAAATAAATTTTAAAACCTGTTTCGGCGCTGGAAATTATAATGATATCTATAAAAGGAACCGAGAGCTTTAAAAACAGTTACTTTTTGTTCTTTTTTGCTGTATTACACTTTTTTGTAAAGATTTATTTATAATGAAGGAAACATTTTATACCAAT
>RAYQ01000099.1 GCA_003612395.1 Parablautia intestinalis | reverse complement strand
ATTTCTAAATTGACATTGCCTGAGGAGTGATACACATTGGAGATAAAAAAGAAATATAAAGTCGGGTATACGGACGGGGTGTACGACCTGTTCCATATCGGGCACTTAAATATGATTCAGACTGCAAAACAGAACTGTGAGTATTTAATAGTAGGGATACACGGGGATGCCGTTGTAGAGGAATACAAACACCGCAGGCCGATAGTCAATGAAAATGACAGAAAAAGAATCATAGAAGCCATTAAAGGAGTAGACCGTGCGGAAATCAACAGATTCCGGGATAAATTAAAATTGTGGGAGCTGTATCATTTTGATGTTATCTTTATCGGCGATGACTGGAAAGGTACCGACCGCTGGAACCAATTTGAAAAGATATTGGCGGAAGTTAATGTGGATGTTGTCTATGTTCCCTACACAAAAGGGATATCCACAACGGAACTGCGCAGGAAAATCCTGGACGGAGATAAAGTGTGAAAAAGAGATGAAGATTTTCTAAGGCGTCAAAGGACGCCGCCTAAGAAAATCTCAATCACCTCTGGAAGAATCGCAAAGCGATTCTTCTGAAATAGTTCATGTATTGTTTGTGCCGCAAGGCGGCATGTCGGAAAGGATGAAAGATTTTGTCTGCGTTGCATCCACAAACTTGGGATGCAGCGCAGAAATGAGGAAAAATATGAAACCAAAAATGAGAATAGCCATTACAATGGGCGATCCGGCAGGTGTCGGGCCTGAGATTATTGTAAAGGCATTGAGCCATGTGGAAATCTACCAAAAATGCATTCCGGTAGTGATTGGAGACCGTGCCGCTTTGGAGGATGCCATTCGCTTCTGCAACCTCCCAATTGAGTTAAGAGAGGTGTCCGAAGTAACTGAAGCCAGAGGAGAATTTGGCAATATAGACTTTATCAATATGAATAAGCTTCTTCCCGGGGAATGGGAATATAAAAAGAACAGTGCAAAGTGCGGGGAAGCATCCTTCCAATATGTCATATACGGGATCAGACAGGCTATGGAGGGAAAAATCCAGGCGGTGGTAACCGCTCCTATCAATAAAGAGTCCATTAACATGGCGGGTCACCATTACAGCGGCCATACGGAAATCTTTGC
>RAYQ01000098.1 GCA_003612395.1 Parablautia intestinalis | reverse complement strand
CGCTATAATAGCTTCAAGCAATCCTGTATTGGCAGACTGCCCGCCGATGAAAGGAGCAGAAATTATGTTAAGGCAGTCTGACAAAATTACCGCCCTCTATTGCCGCTTATCACGCGATGACGAATTACAGGGCGACAGCAACAGCATTGTAAACCAAAAGGCGATTTTAAGTAAATACGCAAAAGAAAACCACTTTTCAAACACATTGTTTTTCGTGGACGACGGGTATTCTGGTACGAACTTCAATCGTCCGAGTTGGGGTGAACTACTGGAACGGATTGAAAACGGTGAAGTGTCAACACTGATTGTCAAGGATATGTCGCGGTTAGGGCGTGACTATCTGAAAGTAGGCTTTTACACCGAAGTCCTCTTTGCAGAGAAAGGCGTGCGGTTTATTGCTATTAACAACGGCATAGACAGCGCGAACCAGCAGGACAGCGATTTTACCCCGTTTTTGAACATCATAAACGAGTGGTACGCAAAGGACACAAGTAAGAAAATCCGCGCTGTGATGAAGTCAAAGGGGGAAGCGGGGGAACCTCTTTGCAGTAACCCGCCCTATGGCTACAGGAAAGACCCCGACAACAAAAAGCATTGGATTGTAGATGAAGAAGCCGCCAAAGTAGTGCGCCGGATTTTCCGCTTATGCTTAGAGGGGTACGGACCGACACAGATTGCCCGTATTCTGAAAGAGGAAAAAATAGTCACTCCGACAGTCTATTTCAGGCAGAACGGACGCGCAACGAGAAACGCCCCGCAAAATAACCCCTGTCGTTGGAGTGCCGAAACGGTAACATTTATTTTGGAACATCCAGAGTATCAAGGGCATACAGTAAACTTCAAAACTTTTGTTCAGTCTTACAAGACTAAAAAGAAATGCTACAATCCGGCGGAAAAGCAGCTTGTGTTTGAAAATACCCATGAAGCAGTCATAGATGCTGACACATGGGCGCGGGTACAGGAATTACGGAAGAACAAACGTCGTCCGACAAGAACGGGAAAGACAAATATGTTTTCCGGCATTGTCCGCTGTGCTGACTGCGGTGAAAAGCTATACTACTGCACAAGCAAAAATTTTGAAGCGCGGCAAGACCATTTTGTGTGTTCCACTTCAAGGCTGAAAGGAAAAGAAGTCTGCCCGACGCATTATATCCGCGCCGTAGTTTTGGAACAGGGTGTG
>RAYQ01000097.1 GCA_003612395.1 Parablautia intestinalis | reverse complement strand
TGCCTTATACCCCATTTGATAGACACATAGAACGAGTGGTATAATCTATCCAGAAAGTCAGGAGGAGAGATTATGGCACAGACGTACAATATCGAATTCAAGGAAGAGGCATGCAAGAGGGTGCAGTCAGGAGTACCAGCGGCACACGTTGCAAGGGAGCTTGGGGTCAACGTAAATACCCTTTATACATGGATGTCCCGCTTTAAGGAGCATCCCGCAGAACCATTTGTGGGCAGTGGAAATCTCCATCAGGAGGATGCCGAACTGCGCGCTCTGAAAAAGCGCATAAAGGATCTGGAAGAAGAAAATGAATTCCTAAAAAAAGCAAGCGCCTTCTTTGCCAAGAACCTGAAGTGATCCGTTACCTTTACATAGAGCAGAACCGTTCCAGATACCGGATCGCGAAGATGGCGCAGTGGCTTCAGGTTTCAAAAAGCGGTTATTATGGGTGGCGGAAACGTTCCAAAAGTCTGCGCTGTATAGAAAATGAAGCCCTTCTGCAAGAGATCATAGGGATTCACGAGGCATCACGAAACACCTATGGCGGCAGGAAGATAACCCATGAAATAAACCGGAGATCAGAAAAGCCGGTCAACCACAAGAGGATAGAACGCATCATGCGTGAAAACGGCATACGGTCAAAAAGCCATAAAAAATATAAAGCAACAACGAATTCAAGGCATGACCTTCCGGTGGCAGAAAATATCCTGAACAGGAAGTTTGATGCTGACGGACCCGGCCAGAAAATGGTAAGTGACATTACCTATATTCCAACGGATGAAGGCTGGCTCTATCTTGCCGGAGTGATGGATCTATGTGGGGATAAGATAGTCGGCATATCAATGGGCGGACGCATGACGAAAGAGCTGGTGATGTCAGCGCTTAAGGATGCCATCTGCCATACAAAGGCTACAGAGGGTTGTATCCTGCACTCTGATAGGGGAAGTCAGTACTGCTCTGAGGATTATCAGGCACTGGCAAAAGAACACGGATTTATCATCAGCATGAGCCGGAAAGGGAACTGCTGGGACAACGCCCCGATGGAGAGCTTCTGGGGGAAGTTAAAGCAGGAATGGCTAAGCGGGCAGCATTTCCGGACAAGGGAGGAAGCCAAAGCCGCAGTGTTCGAGTATATATGGATATTTTATAACCGGAAGCGTATCCACGAAGCAAACGGCTATCTGACGCCGGAGG
>RAYQ01000096.1 GCA_003612395.1 Parablautia intestinalis | reverse complement strand
GCCCGGCGGTCTTCTTCCTTAAGTACCTGGATCCTGGTTTCATCTGCCATTACAAAGCTGCGTTTCAGCAGTTCCCGGTGAAAGTAATCATACATTGGCTGAAAGTAATTTTGGGAGCAGTAGATGATCCAGTTGGCAAGTGTCGTCCGGCTGATCTGAGCGCCATACTGCTTCCAGTCTTTCTCCTGACGGTAAAGAGGAAGTCCGTTGGCGTACTTCTGATACATCGTCCATGCGACACTGGATGACGAAGCCGGACCTTTTCCTACCAGAGCCTGCGGGATTTGAGACTTTACGATCACAGGTTTTTCCGTGTATCCCAATCCATCCTTACAAGACGGACATCCATAACTCTGGCTGTAGTATTCGATCACTTTGCATGTGGCCGGGATGAATTCCAGTTCACGACGGACATACTCTTCGCCGATCAGAACCATTTGCGTACCGCAGACCGGGCAGGCCTGATCTTCTTCTGGAAGAGGGATGACTGCTTTTTCAACTTTCAGCCCTTTGAAAAGATCCTCATGGGTTGCCTTTTTCTTGCGGGTATGTTCCCGGATCACAGTTTCTTCCTCCAGCAGGGATGGATCCTGTTCCGCCTCTGCTTCATTAAAAAGATTCTGCTGGCCGGGAATGTCATCGGGTCTCCTTTCGCTGGAAGAACCGAAAAGCTTTTTGGTAAGATAGTCCACCTGTTCCTGAAGGGCTTTTTCGTGGCTGGTTTTTTCGTCAATAACAAGACGGAGAGATCTGATCAGTTCCGTTTGCTCAGAGATCATTGTTTTCAGCCCGGTTATGGTGTCCTTCAGCTCTCGCAGCTGGATGTCTTTTGCACTGGAAGCCATCGTTCTCTCCTTGGATTTGATACCTCTATTATACCAGAAATACAGCCATTCCTAAAGGAAAACAAGTGCTGAAAAACGCTGAATTTATAAGGAAATCAGACATTTTTCTGTGCAGGATTTTTACCGGGATCCAGATGCTTTTTTACTCTGTTTTAAGTGCTTTGGGCTGGTCAATATCAATCCCTGACATCAGCCAGTCAAACTCCCGCCAGGAAAGATCTCGGACTTCCGACTGCTTCCTTGGCCATTGATAGCCGCCAGGGACAGTAAGCCGCTTATAGATCAGAACGAAGCCATCCGGTTCACGCAGCAGCGCTTTGATCCTGTCCCGTCTTCTTCCACAGAACAGGAAGAGCGCACTGGATGCCGGATCCATCTTAAGCTGGTCTTCGACAATGGCACAGAGACCATCGATCGATTTGCGCATATCCGTATAAC
>RAYQ01000095.1 GCA_003612395.1 Parablautia intestinalis | reverse complement strand
GAACATTGACAACTGAATAACTGCCAGATATTGAATTTTCAAGGTGCATAGCTAAAACTTATGTGCGAAGTTTGAGTTGATTATTATAGAATAATATCAGAAAGCAGGGATTTTATGCAAATTGAGAAAATGAAAGAGAATGTACACGTTTTCAACGATAGTCATGTGCAATTAAAGACAATGGGAAACATTTACGAAGTACGCTGTATGAGTTGTCATTCAACAAAAATTCCAATTTTAAAGTTATATAAAGATTATTTTCTGGAACTTACAACAGGAGAAATACGAGAATTTCAACATGCTGACCGAAGAACAGATAATTTAGCAAGTGTAGCACAGTCCTTGAAACATTTGCGCGAATATATCAATACCAATGTTACAGATTCCCACAAGGCTCTGTTTATCACATTGACCTATGCTGAAAACATGCAGAGTGCAGAAACACTTTATAATGATTTTCGCAAATTTAATATGCGTTTGTCCTATTATCTGCGTAAGAACAGATTGCCGCCCTATGAGTATATTGTAACAATCGAGCCACAGGCAAGAGGTAGTCTACACGCACATTTGATTTTGATTTTTCAAGTAAAAGCTCCATTTATTCCCCATGAGAAACTTGCTACATTATGGGGACATGGATTTGTGAAAATCAAGGCATTAAAAAATGTAGATAATATCGGTGCGTATTTGTCGGCATATCTGGGGGATATGGAACTTGACGAAGTGTTAGCCACATCTAATACAAAATGCAAAGGCTTCAAAATAGTAGAAAGCATTGATGAACATGGAAACAGGCAGTCAAAAGCAGTCATTAAAGGGGCTAGATTAAAACTTTATCCGAAAGGATTTCGACTTTTTAGAAAAAGCAGAGGAATCAAACCGCCAATCGTAAAAGGATGTACCTATGCCGAAGCTATGCAGGAAATGGGGAACGCTGTATTGACTTACGAAAAAACAGTCAAGATTGCCGGTGATGACGGTACTATCTACAATATTATCAATTATCGGCATTATAACAAAAAATACAGCCAAAACAAAAGTGACACACAGGAAAAAACGCCCATATTTCCTTGTCAATAATCTGCCTAGCGTCTAGGCTGTCACAAAGCACTTAGAGAGGTAGATTTTCAGTTGGATAAATTAGAAGTGCCACTATGACCAACTGAAAATCGTAGCGAGCTTAGTGCGGTTGACTGATACGGTAATTTATTAGAAAACATGATTTAGGTGTGATGTTGTTTGGCAAATTAAATGATGCTTTCAGCGTCACATTAAATGTAGCTATTTTGTGCTGAAACTACACAGATGCA
>RAYQ01000094.1 GCA_003612395.1 Parablautia intestinalis | reverse complement strand
GAATGAATTATGCTGTACCTTCTTTTAATTGGAAGAATTTTCGGGTAATTAGGAGTGGGTAAAGTTACGAATAACAATATAGAAAATCCAGAAAAGACCGTGCCGAATCGGGAAATGCAGGACTTCTTTGACGTGTTCTCCTATGTGAAGAATCCGTTAAAAACAAATGAGGGCGAGTATGTTTCCGCAGTCAACTGTCTGAAAGAAACAGCATTACAGCAGATGATTTTGACGAAGAAACAGTACCAAAAGACAGGCGGGTATATCGCTTGGCATGGTTACCAGAGTTTCAAGCCAGACGAGGTAACGCCTGAACAATGCCACGAAATCGGATTGAAACTAGCAAGGGAAATGTGGGGTGATAAATACCAGATAATCGTTGCCACCCACCTTGACAAAGGACATCTCCACAACCATTTCTGCTTTAACTCCGTTTCTTATCTGGATGGGAGCAAATACAATTACTCAAAATTGGAGCAGAAACGGTTAAGGGAAGTGTCCGACCGCTTATGCCGAGAGTACAGTTTGTCGGTAATTGAAAACCCGAAGAAAGCACCGTCAAGACCTCTTTATCTGGACGAAAAGAGCGGAAAGCCGACACGCTACAACGTCTATCGGGAGGATTTGAGGGAGGCAATCAATGGGAGCAGGGATTTACAGCACATGATGAAATACCTTGCCGATAAGGGATATGAGGTTGATTTTTCGGGCAGCCATTGGAAAATGAAGCTGCCGAAATACAAACATTTCACGAGGTTAGACACGCTTGACGAGCGGCTGACACCCGATTTCATATGGTCATGTTTAGGCGGGGCTTCCCGATATGGAAACTACAAAGCAAGAATTTCCTACTCCCCACATATGCCAGAGCAGTATAAAAACGCATGGAAACCGCATCAGAAAACCACGGGGATTTTAGCGTTATATTTCTACTGGTGCTATCAGTTGGGGATATTCCCCAAAGGCACGGACTACAAGCCGACAAGCCCGCTGATGAAAGAGGAGCTTCGGAAACTGGACGAGATTACCGCACAGGTACGGTATATGTCAAAGCATAACATCTCAACCCTCTCCGACTTACACGCCGACAGAGAGAAAAACCAGACCGAAATGAATAAACTGATTGACTACCGACAGCATTTACGGAACAAGGTACGCCGTGCCACACCAGCCGAAAAAGAAAAAATTCGGGAAGATAAGCAGGGCGTGACGGAACAGATAACCGAGCTTAGGAAGCGGCTAAAATATGCAAACGGGATAGAGAAACGCTCCGCCCATATCGACAACTGCTTAGACCAAATCCACGACACGATGGAAAACCAGCGTCCAAATCGGCAGAAACAGCCAGTAAAAACAGACCGCAGGAGGGAGGAATCATTGCGATGAGCAGACTGTCAGAGGTAAGCGCCAAATATTCCTGCGGATTTTCTAATCTCATGAATTCCTCTATGATTGTAAGTGGAAGATAGTTAGACTA
>RAYQ01000093.1 GCA_003612395.1 Parablautia intestinalis | reverse complement strand
CAGGTTAAACTTATAAACCGTTATGCACCGCAGCACCATCTTTGGTGCTGGTTAAAAATATAAAGATATGCTCTATTTCATGGGAGATTCCCCTTTCGATTTCAATGCCTTTCTTATGCTGTCCACATCCAACATGGACAGCATCTTCTCTATCTCGTTTTCATAATCTAACGACAGCTCATACCGAATCCGCTTCATGCTTATCTTATAGCTTTCTTTTACCAGCCCCAGAATGGCCAGGGCTGTCTTCTTCATGATCTGCAGGTTCTTCCCGCTTGTCTTCCCCATGCTTGTGTTCCTGTCGTCACAGAAAGTGAAATCAAGATGCCAGTGCAGATTCACTTCCACTCCCCAATGCCCCCCTCGCCGCACGCTCAAATTCATCTGCGTCTTCCCCTATGCTGCATATGTAATACCGGTACTCTTCCTCCTTCGTCCCGTCCGCTTTCTTCAGGACCTTATGCACCATCCCGAAACTCCTCAGTTTCTTCCACTTCCCCCGCTCGCTGTACCAGCCGGTCTCCTCCGTGATATAATATTCACGGACCGCACTCCCTCCATGCTCCGGCTCCACCGTCTTTTTATAACAGCCTTCTTTCCCTTTCAGTTCTTCCAGCACTCCTTCTTCAAAATAAGCCCTGACTTCTTCATGGAACATCTGCTGGTTCCCTTTCAGCGCAAGAACGTAGTCCCCTTTCCCGGAAACGATTGCCGCAACGGTCTCCTTCTGGCAGTTCATGGCATCCGCCGTCACTATCGTGTCCCGCAGATCCATCAGCCGCAGCAGTTCCTGCGCTGCCGGTATCTCGTTTGTCTTCTCTTCAATAAATTTTTGTGCCAGGCATATCCCGTAGTCATTGGAATACACGTTCAGGGTCTGCAGGGCTCTCACTTCCCCCTGTTCCCCGGACTTCCTCTTGGAGCCCCTGCTTTCCTTCCCATCCACAGATACTATGCTCTTTTCGTGGATGCAGTCCCTTTTTCCCGACAATGACACGATGTCCTCTATCATATGGAGCAGCATCTGTACTGTGACCTGATAGAAATGTTCTGTATTAATGCTTCCCATCACCACACGGTAAGTATCATCTGTCGGGACCCCAAATGGCAGTTCCAGATATCTGCGCAGCCATTTCTCTTTCCTTTTGGCGAAGCTCTCTATCTCTCCCCATTCGTCTGCATTTCCAAGGACTGCGAAGAAGACGATCATGATGATGTCGCCTAAAAGGTGCTTCGTATAAGAAGGATGCCTGTAATCCGGCACCATGTCCGCACACTTCTTGATATCCTGTATCAGGGAATCATTCAGTTCTATTGTGTCAGGTGAGATACCATTTTCTTCAAATATATTGTGTAACGCTTCCAGACGGGTTGACTTCTTTGCCATATCTGCTCCTTTTCATTTGTTGTAAATATTCTAAAACAAATATATCAGATATGGCCGAAAAAAAGAATAGGATACCCTATTCTTTTTTCGAATGGTATTTAACATTTTTGTAACTTTGTAAGTTTATCCTG
>RAYQ01000009.1 GCA_003612395.1 Parablautia intestinalis | reverse complement strand
TGATTAACTGGTTTGTATCCCAACCGGCATTTATCAAGGCTTTATTCCCGGAAGTAGTGTGGGAAGTTTGAGTTATTATAATATGAGCAAAATGATACGAAGCGAATATATAAGGAAAACACATCATATTAGAGTTGTTGAAAACATATCCGCATTAAAAAGAAGATTTTGTACAGCATTAGGCGACAGATGCGCACAGTATTTTACAGAAGATTTAGCAAAAATATGTAGATGTCATGGCGAGGAGCCAGAGAAACTATTTACTTTAGAATTGGAAAGAAAAGATTGGATGGGAAGTTCATCTAATATTCAATTTGTAGCAATGTTGCTGCGATTGGGAGATGTTATTCATTTTAGTGCTGACAGAGCGCCTTTATCGTTATTTGCCGAGAAGCAGATAACGGATGAAACAAGTTTTATGCATTGGAAAGCAAAGTTCCAAGAACTGACATATGAGATATATCAAGAAAATGGCAATGTTTGTATAAAATATATGGCGTATTGCAAGGAACCAGATATTTACTATTTTATTCAAGATTACTTAGATTGGGTGGACAAAGAAATTGATAATTATTATATTTTAAGAAATCGGTGGGGTGTTTCTAGTCGGGTAAATATAGTACCGTATGCAATTCCTCTAGAAATGACAGTAAATCGCCAGGAAATTAAATATGATGAAGAAAATTTTAAGCCGGATAAAGATTTAAAATTTGTTATTAATCAGGCAAAAATACTGGATTTATTGACGGGCATTCAATTGTATAAAGATGAATATTTATGCTTACGGGAAGTTTATCAAAACGCGTTGGATGCATCAAAATGCATGTTATCATATAACAATAAGAGAGGTATTATCAAGAAGCTTGAAATAGAATTTGGTGTAGAAAAGGAATGTGTTCATGGCATTGAAAGAAAGTATATTTATTGTTTAGATCATGGTACGGGAATGAATGCCTATATTATAAAGAATTGCTTTTTACACATAGGAAATTCTTATTATAAGTCAAGAGAGTTTGCAAGAAAAAATACAGATTGGGCATTTGGGGTGAAGCCGACATCACAGTTTGGAATAGGTATTTTGTCGGGATATATGCTGGCTGACAGAATAGGTGTTTCTACAGTGTATTACGAGGAGCCGAATAAATACATGAGTTTTATCCTTGAAGGCGTAAGTGAACATTTTTATTATACAAAGACAAGTCAGTTAGATAAGGAACTTTTAGGAGATCATGGCACAATCATTAAGCTATATTTAAAACCTGAATTTGAGAAAAATGTAAACGCTAAATATTTTGCCAAGATGCCGCTGGCCCTTATGAGTCATAATGAGAAAATAGAAGAAAGTGTTTGTGATATAAATACTTTAGGCGGAAATCTATTTTATATTATAAGTAAACAGATAGGCATTATGACTCCCAACATAGATATCTGTATTAAGGATGAGGAAGGAACTTGTAGGGAGATATATCAAAGTATATCAATCTTTGATGCCAGAGTTTATAATGGAATAAGTAATTCAGATGTTGAAATGCTGTGGAGCCAATATCATTATTTAGACGGGAGTTTGAATCCATATAAAGAATATAACGCAAAACGTAACATGATAGAAGATTATGTTATAAAGGTGAAAAAAGAAAATTTAGAGATATATTCATGTTTGTCACTTCCAAAGAAAAATATAGGCAGTGTAGATATTAAGCTGTTTGACTTTTGTCATTTTATAGGGGATAAAACCGGTCATATATATGTAGATGGCGTACTCATTGATGAGCGCATAAATATTTTTAATGAGATTGGAGATATTTTAGGAGCAGATATTTTAAATCATAGTATTTTAAATTATTATGGAGAGAATCGTCCATCCTTATCAGTTGATCGAAATTCAATTGTAAATTGGCCGGATATGGATGAAGAACTGAAAAAATTACGGGAGAAGTTTATATTAGAGGTAAAGCATATAGTATTAGAACATTTAAAAACTGAGTCAATAAATATAGAGAGTGAAGAACTCTCACTGGTCTTTAAAATTATAGTACGAAAATTTCCATTTTTGGCAAGTGATATTATTTGTTTATTAAAAGATACAGAATATGCCAGGGCAAGGATTGGCGGATTGGCATTGAGTGATAACAAAATATCAATACAGGATTTATTTAATGAAAGAACTTTATCAATTGAGAATACCAATTTTTTGCAATACCAAGAGGTAATAAGGCAAATATTAATAGGAAGAATGATAAATGCTGATAAATTGTCTGTAGAAGAAGACAAGGTGTTTGTATTAGGAGGAACTTATACAAAATTGCAATATTCTCAACATAATCATGATAGTGAGAATATATCCTTACATTCTGTGGTGGTTAAGGCAGATGAATGGAATGGGGAATATGCAGAATATGATTTAGTAAATAGGTTATGGCCAATTGTCTCTCCCGATCTATTTAATCAACTACAAGAAGAAGAGGTTATAAAACCGATGACAAAAAGGTGCAAAACAATAGCTTCTTATGGAAATGGATTATGCGGTATTGCAACATTAGATCCGGTTTTGATACATCCTTATTATGGTATAGGAATAAAACGCAAAGATCGTTTTGAAAAAGTTGATTGTTATGTAGGTGAAATCGGAGAAATACAAAGAAGCTATTGGCTGTATGAATTATCTGATTACGGTAGGCTGACAAGGGAGGATAAAATAAGTCCGGCACTGTTTGCATTTATTGCGCCAAGAAAATTGAATAAACAAGAACAAATAAGACTGGCGGAATTGGAAACGGAAAAGGAAAATGCACAATATGTAAAAGGGGTACGCGAGGGATGGAGCATTTTATTTTTAGGGGCAATAAAGAAATATATTATAGAGCCAGGTAAAATAAGAAGGGAACAAATAGTGAAGAAAATACCTAAGAGTTATAAAGAGTTAAAGCCAGATATTCAATATGTCTTTACAGACGGCAGTCCTGTATTTTGAGATTGTCACCAAAAAACAAAAAGAAAACGGAGGACAATGAAAAGTGATTAACAAATTTTCATGTCACAATTTTAGAAATATTAATACAGATGATTTGGAATTTGAGAAAATCAATATTTTAATTGGACCGAATAATTCGGGAAAAACCAATTTTATTAAAGCGATTACTTTTTTTTCAGAAATGCTGCAAAATCCCGGAGAAGGCAATTTGAAGTCCGCATTTCTGAACGCAGTTGCGCGTAATGGATGGGAGCATTCATTATATAAGCATGCAGAAGAAAACGCTCCTATAGATTTTTCGTGGGAAATATGCCTAAATGGAGAACCTGTACGTTATAAATTTTCTTTTGAAGTTGGCAATAGTGTAGAAAAGTGTAATATCTTGTTGGAGGAATTAAGTTCAGCAGAGTTAAAAGAGGGATATGACAGAGAATTTAATTATTTTAGATGTCATGATTTTAAAATAGGCGTGGGAAACTTTTCTACAGCTGTCAAGGTGGGACCAAAAAATCGCAGATTAGCGTTTGAGGTAGATAGCAAAGAAACGTTAATTATGCAGTTTAAAGATATTCTTTTGAAAAACCAGAAAATTTATGGTAATGAATTAATACGTGTTAATATAGCGCAATTATTATACGATTTGCAAAAATATTTCGAAGGTTTCAATGTTTATTCCAGTGCGCAGTTCGCTTCGGATAAGATGCGGGAAGCTGTTAATGTTAAAGCTCTTGATGATTCGTTGAATCAAAATGCAGGAAATTTTACAAATGTTTTCAATAGGTATAAATCGGAGGATGTACTTTGGAAAATAAAGTTTGAAGACAGACTAAGGGATCTCATACCGAATTTGCAAGTAGCTGATACGGTGAGTGCATATGATAAATTAGTTTTCAAATTAGTATATGATAACGAGCAATATGATTTGTCAGACGTATCGGAAGGTACGTTAAAGGGTTTAATATTAAATATGCTGATTAATATGCCAATGAAAAAAGCAAGAACATTATTAGCGATTGATGAGCCGGAAACAAATATGCATCCTGCCTGGCAAAAGGTAATTGGTAATTGGATGCAAACGGCGGACACATTTAACCAATGCTTTATCAGTACACATTCGCCGGATTTCCTGGATGTGTTTACGGAAGAATTTAAGCATGGGAAAGTGGCGGTTTTTGTTTTTGAAAATGATACAACGATTAAAAAGATACAGTATAATGACATTATTGATGAACTTGGCGAGTGGGAATTAGGGGATTTGTACAGAACGAATGACCCGGCATTAGGAGGATGGCCATGGTAGACAGAATAGCATGTTTTTTGACGTGCGGGTATACAGAAGCAGGAGCTATGCAATTCTTCCTTAAAAAGATGAATAGTAAGTATGAGTACAAACAGTACTTACCTAATAAGACAATAAAGAAGAAGGGAGATCCGAAAAATATCAATTCCCAAATTAGTGGTCTGACCGGAGATGCATTGTTAGAGAAAGTATATCGTATTTTGGAGAAAAATAGAGAAGAAATTGGAAAATGTAAGGCGGTTTTGATTGAAGATGATTTGGATGGCAAATTTCATGGATATAGTGACGAGCGGATAGAAGAATATAAAAATCAAATCATTCAAAAAGTACATGAAAAATTACAAAAGGATATTCCTGTTTTCATTTTGTATGCGTCTCCGGAAGCTGAAAGCTGGTTTATTGCAGATTGGAAAAATGGTTTTGAATATCTTTATAGTGACAGTGGTGTGGTTACTGATGTAGGATATAATGCTAAGCGTTTCTTTTTGCATCATTTAAAGCAATATATTGAAAATAATGTATTAAAAGAATATACAGAAAACATTGAAGAATATGGTTGGTTTTTTGGAAAGTATATCAAACTTAGTGATTGCATTATAAATGCAGTACAAACAGAAATAAAAGAATATATTCAGGAAATGCCGAATGCAAATAAAGTATATGTGAATCAAATCGTTGCGTCCAGAGATTTGTATTACTCAAAAAAGTTACATGGCGATAGAATGATGAGGAATATTCAGCCTGATATTGTTGCTGTAAAATGCCGAAAATATTTTGGGAGTACATATAATGCAATAGTGAGGGCAGAGCTGTAAGAGCAGGAGAGGGCTGGAAATGAGCGATTTTCAGACTGAAGGCGATACAGAGCTTTTGGAAAAATTGCAGAGAAACTTTGCCGGGAGACAGTACGCAAGACCTTACAAAAGGACAATAAAAGGGATTGTCGTGAAAGCTATGATGTTTAGACTTGCCAGAACATGGGCAAAGTATTATACTAAACAGTACAGGCACAGAAAAACAAACGCTGCTATGTTTTGTGAGCCAGCTTATTGTAATAAAATATGCCTGAAATTAAGGTTTATAGTAACAGTATGACCAAAGGATTTATTTGTTACGGATTATACAGAAGGAGGTTGCGTTTTATGGCACAGATTAGCAAAGAAATGACAATCGGTGAAATTTTAAGGGTGAGCCCGGAGGTTGCACCGGTTCTGATGGAGGCAGGCATGCACTGTCTCGGATGCCCTTCCGCCCAGGCGGAGAGCCTTGAAGAAGCGGCTATGGTGCACGGCATGGACATCAATGACCTGATGGCTAAGATTGAAGCATTATAAAAACAGTGTGAAGGCATGTTAAAAGCCGTCTTACAGTGATAGCCTGACAGTTCCACATACAAGGAACTGTCTATATAAAAATACCGGTTTCCCGGGAAATGCCAGCTGCCAAGAAGCTGGGAGAACATTTCAGGAGAAGCCGGTATTTTTATATGGGCAATTTTAAAGAACGCAGAGGACAGAAAAATGAACCGGTTGAAATAAAAATGTCGAAATGATAAAATTTATTCAAAGATTGTAGGAAAGCAGGTGTCAGAAATATGTGGCTGCGGACGAAAAACTATTTTCGGGGAATGAATTTGCAGAAAAAAATACTGGCGTCCAACGTACTGCTTTTTGCCATGCCCTGTTTAATTTTATCCTGGCAGATTATTTCTTTCGTGCAGACGGAGGCAAACCAGAGGCTAAACCAGTCCAGGCTTGCAATCTTAAACCAAATTAACCGGAATATGGAGGATATGCTAAAAAACATTGTGGTTTACTCGGATTTCTTCTTCAGCAATGCGGAGGTAAATAGTCTGCTCTCCCAGAGAAAATTTGATAGTGACTATGAAGCAAGAACCACACAAAAGGCAATGCAGGAATTTTTGAGAAGCAGGTGGGTTTATTATGGGGATAAAGGGTATTATCTGGAGATTTTAGGGGAAAACGGGCGAAATTATTCATCCAGATGGAATGACCAGGTGGAGTTTGTTTTTTCAGATTTGGATAATCTGAAAAAGGAGGGCTGGTATGACATGCTTTTGGAAAGCAGCAGAATCCGCTATATTCCCACCTATAGCAGCGAAGAATTCAGCAAAGATGAAAAGAGCATTGTCCGGGCGGTGCGCCTTTTGCGCCATTTAAACAGTGGCAGGTGCATCGGCCTTATGGATGTCAGCATTCAGCAGGAACAGTTTTTAAGGCTTTTCGAGGACGGAGCGCGGCAGGAAAATCAGGAACTGCTTTTGATGGATGGGACAGGGAGAATTTTAAGCTGTACGGACCGGGGGCTGATTGGAAGTTATATCAGCTCGGAAAAATATCTGGAAAAACTGCTGAATTATGATTATGGATATTTCCCGGCCAATATGGAAGGCGTTTATTCTCAAATTTGTTTTACTACAAATGATGCCACAGGCTGGAAGATTGTCCTGTATGAAACAATGCAGAAGAGTGCGTGGTTTGGTAACTGGAGTTATCTGTGGATTATTGGCGTGGCGGTGGTTTATTTCCTTTTGGCTTTACTGATGTCTCTTTACAATGCAAGATATATCAGCCGTCCGGTGCAGAAACTGAAGGAGGATATGCGAACGGCCTATAAAGGGGATTTGAGTGTCCGTGCACAGGTGGAGACAGGAGATGAATTCGGTCAGCTCAGCCATCAGTTCAATGAGATGATTGGCAAAATTGAGGAGCTGATAGAGCAGTTAGGACGCAGGGACGAAGAAAAACGTGTATTAGAGCTGAATGCCCTGCAGGCGCAGATCAATCCTCATTTTCTGTATAATACCCTGGCGTCCATTCGCTTTCTGGTGGAAATGGATATGAAGGAGCAGGCGGATACTTCCCTCCTGGCGCTGGCAAAGCTTTTAAAGAGAACCTTTTCGGATTACAGGGAGTTGATTCCTGTAAAAGAGGAGTTGGAGTCTCTGGAAAACTATCTGGTGCTGATGAAAAACCGGTATCAGGATACTTTCGAGTGGGAGATCCGGATGGATGAGGAAGTGGAGGATGCATTAGTGCCCAGGATTTCCGTACAGCCTCTGGTGGAAAATTCTATTTCCCATGGCTTTGGTCAAAAAAAGGATATGGGACATATTTATATACACGCACAAAGGGAGGAAAAAGATTTGCTCATCAGCGTTTTTGATAATGGAGAAGGAGCGGATCTTGAGAAGATAAAGATGCTTCTTGCTTCTAAGGGAGACTGTCAGGAGGGGCAGGTAAGCAGTATTGGCATTCGGAATGTGCAGGAACGTATCAGGCTTTCTTTTGGAAAAGATAGTGGGCTTTCTGTTTGCAGATTAGAGCATGGCGGGATTAGGATTGATATGAGGATGCCTGTCCGGACAATGTCAGAGCTACAGGGAGGGAGTCATTATGAAGATTATTATCATTGAGGATGAAGGAATTACCAGGCAGTGGCTTAAGAAGAAGCTGGAAGAGCTTTCAGAGGATTATCATGTGGAAGGAGTTTTTTCCAATGGGAGAAAGGCTCTTGAATATCTTGAATGTGAAAAGGATGTGGATGTTGTCTTTACAGATATACGCATGCCTGTTATGGATGGATTAGAGTTTCTGGAAAAACTTTTGGAAAAGGGAATAGATCCCTATAAGATTATTTTGAGCGCTTATGATGAATTCCAGTATGCCCGTCAGGCCATGCGGCTGGGGGCACAGGAGTTTGTGCTAAAGCCTGAAATTACCAAAGAAGCCTTAAAACAGATTTTAAGCGATGCATCAAAGTATCTGGAACAACGAAAACAGGAAAAGGAAGAAAAGAAAGAAGAATCCGGGAAGGGAAAGGGAGCTGCATTAGCCGAACTAATGGATAAAGACCAGGTCAGTATAAAGGACCTGGCAGCAGTGTTCGGGGAAAAGGTAACGGAGCAGGAAGTGCGGCAGATGGTAATCGTGGATATTTATCTGGAAAAGCAGGCAGCCCGTGAGGATGTTGAGGAGCTGCTTTACTTGTTTCTGGAACAGGAACAGCTACAGGGGACTTATTTCTGGTCCGGAAATCAAAGGATTATTTTAGGGTATCTACATAGTGCAGAGTCAAAGCGGCTTAGGCTGATAGGAAGGCTTGGGGATATTTTACATGTACATACGGGAATCAGGCTGTATTTGGGAATCAGCAGGATGCAGGGGGATGGAAATGTAAAAGAAATGTACAGGCAGGCAGTGGCGGCAAGAGAAAACAGAGTCTTTTTTGGCATTCCAGGCGCCTGGCAGTATGACGATATGCGTATCTCTATGGAACAGGGGTCAGGGGAACTTTATTTTAATCAGGATATTAAGGAAATAATGGGATATCTGCAGCAGGAAAATTATGATACGGCAGAGCAGACGGCCAATTTGTTTTTGGACAATGTGAAAAAGGCATCCTACCTTCACCCGGCATATGTGAAGGCGCTGTGTGATGAGATTGTGTCAGCTTACCGGCATAATTTGTGGGAGTGTGTGTTGGAGGATGAGGAAAAAGAACGGACCAAAGGCACCGGGTTTTTAATCAATAAGCTGGCCTGTGAAGCAAAACAAAATTTGACAGGACGGGAAACGCCTGATTTGGAGCAGCTTATCGTCATGGTAAAAGGCGAGGTGGAGGCGCTATGCGGCCTTTTGCAGAAAAAGCAGGGGAACGGTCAATATTCGGCGCCTGTGAAAGAAGTGATGCGGTATGTAGAAGAACATTTGGGGGAAAGAATATCTTTAGAGCAGGTGGCAGACGCGGTATTTTTAAGCAGACCTTATCTTTCCACGCTTTTTAAAAAGGAGACAGGGAAAAAGTTCAGCAGCTACCTACAGGAGGTCCGGCTGGAAAAATCCTGTATTATGTTAAGAAACAGCAGGCTTTCCATAGGAGAAATTGCCGAACAGGCAGGTTTTTTTGATTCGGCTCATTTCAGCAAAGTATTTAAGGAGCATTATGGCTGCTCACCTCTGGAATACCGAAAGACAAGATAATAATACAAAAAGAAAAAACAAAATACAAAAAATCACAATTTTTTATAAAATAATTACAATATTTTTATAAAAATAAAAACGGAGTACAAGGAAGTGTTAACTACAAACATGGAACTTGTACTCTTTTTTTCGTACAATATGACCATCAGGATGATAAGTAATTGTTTAAGGAGGAAAAAGATGAAATTTAGAAAAGTTATGTGTGCCCTGCTGGGAACGGCGATGATTTTAGGTATGGCGGGCTGTGGAAACAAAGGTACGGAAGAACTTGTCTCAAAGGATGAAACCGCAGGTGAGGCAGAAAGTGCTGAGGAAGGTCAGGAATCCGACAGCGGGGATGCTGCATCAGGAGAAAAGGTTAAACTGACGTTTTTAAGAGCGGGTACAGACGCAGAAAAGAAAGCCTTTTGGGATAAAGTAATTGCCGATTTTGAAGCGGCTAATCCGGATATTGAAATTGAGTATCAGGAATGCAGCTACGGAGATGATTTTGAAACAAAGCTCAATACAGGATTTGCTTCCGGAACAGCGCCGGATGTAATTGATTTTACACTGGCATCTATGGGGGTAAGAGTACCATTGGGACAGTATGCCGCACTGGATGAATTTACGGCTGACTGGGATGGCACGGACGACTATATGGAAAGCGCTTTAAATTTGGGAAAGATTGGCGGAAAACTGTATGGTATTGCAACCCAGCCTGATGTACGTCTGCTGATTTACAACAAAGAGCTGTTTGAGCAGGCGGGGCTTGACCCGAACAGCCCCCCTGCAACCTGGGATGAACTTGAAGAATATCACAAAAAGCTGGTGAAAAAGGAAGGCGATAACGTGGTTCAGACAGGACTTGGAATTCCTTCGTCCGGTACAGCCCAGCAGCATTACCTGACAATATTTGCTTTGGCAAACGGAGAAAAAAATCTGGTAGATGAAGACAACAACACGGTACTTTGCAATTCTGAAAAAACAATTGAGGCAGCAGAATTTTTAAAGAAACTTGAGGATGAGGGAATAATCCCCTGGGATAGCAGCAGCAGCGACAACAATCCTTTTGGAAGCGGCCTTGCAGCTATGACCTTCGCTAATACAACTGATTTTGCAAACTGGAATAGCGGAGCCCTTGCAGGCAAGATTGCCATGGCGTCTCCTTTAAAGAAAGAAAAACAGGCTACTTTCTGCGGCATGGGATTTATGTTCATGAGCAACGAAACACCTCATAAGGAGGAAGCATGGAGATTTATAGAGTATGCATCAAGCGCTGATGTTGCATGGACACGATATGAGATGATGGGCGTTCCTCCTGTAAGAGAATCTTTGAAGGATAAGTATATTGCAGAAAATCCGGAGAACAATTCGGTAATTTATGAGTCCGTTGCCTGCGGAGTAGGTTCCCCTAAAGTTGCTTATTCCAATGCTGTTTTTAACGCAGTTGACGATGCTATGGAGCGTATAGCTTACGGTGTGGAAGATCCGAAGACGGCTTTGGATAAAGCAGCCCAGGAGATTCAAAAGGAAATTGATAATCAGTAAGGAAATGCCGGCAAGAAAATTTGTTTTATGAGCAGTTCCTGAATGCTTGGAGAGATTAATTAAAGAAAGATAATTTATTCCGGTATCTGTAGCAAAAGGCAATATTTCGGCCGGGCCAGTGCGGACCGAAACGGGATTGCGCGCCTGACAGATACCGGATTTTTTTAAAGGAGGAGTGGGAGTGAATAAAAGTACAAGCACAAAAAAAAGGAAGAACAGGTATGATGGCTGTGCTTATGTGATGATTTTTCCGGCATACTTCATATTTACCATATTCATTTTGGTTCCCATTGCTGTGGTGTTTTACTACAGTATTACAAATTTTAACATGTATACTACCCCAGAGCTGGTAGGACTTAAAAATTATATCAATCTTTTTACGGACGAGGATTTTTTAATATCCATTAAAAATACATTGTTTTACAGTATTTTTACCCTCTTTCCGCAGCTTGCGCTTGGTCTTTTTGTAGCGGTGCTGCTGTATAGAAAGTCAAAACTTCTTCCTCTGTTCCGTACAGCCTTTTATATACCAAACGTGATGTCCATGGTGTGCATTTCCATGGTTTGGCTGTGGATTTTTGACCCTACGTTTGGGGTGCTGAATCTGATTTTAAAAACTTTTGGGGCATCCACAAAAATGTGGCTGCAGGATCCGGATATGGCAATGTTCTGCGTCATCCTCATGAGTATCTGGAAAAGCTGCGGTTACTCTATGGTTATTTTCCTTTCCGGCTTAACCTCTATTCCGGATTCCCTGTATGAAGCAGCATCACTTGACGGAGGCAGCGCAATACAGAAATTCTGGTATATTACCTGGCCAATGTTACGGCCTACCACCTTTTTCCTGCTGGTAACGGGAATAGTAAACAGCTTTTCCGTATTTGAACAGGTGAACATTATGACCAACGGCGGGCCTCTTAAAAGAACTACCACAATTGTACATCAGATTTACAGGAGAGGCTTTTTAGAGTTTAAGATGGGCTATGCCAGCGCAATGTCTGTTATACTTTTAGCTTTTTCCATCTTAGTCACAATCTTAATCTTTAAATATGGAAGCGGCGGACAGGATGTAGATGTTTCATAGGACTATGGGAAGGAATGGAGTGAAGAGTGAAAGATTTTTCAAATCTTTCCTCTGCAAGTTTGTGTCTGCGCTGCATCCACAAACTTGGGATGCACAAACAGCAGCGCAGAAACGGGGAAAAAGATGAAGAAAGAAAAAAAATATCAGGTTATATGGATTATTGTAATGAGCCTCGCATCTCTTGTGATGCTGGTGCCGATTATCATGATGTTTATGACATCCTTTAAGACGATGGCAGAAATCCAGTCGCCGGTTTTCCATTTGCTGCCGGAAAAGTTTTCACTGGATAATTACAGGGATGCCATGACAACAGGAAACTGGCTGGTATATTTTAAGAACTCTCTTGTTATTACACTGACAGCAGTAATTCTTTCTTTGCTTTTTAATTCCATTGCAGGATACGCCTTTGCAAGACTCAGGTTCAGGGGAGCAAAGATTATGTTTTTATTTTTGATGGTAGGGCTTATGATGCCGCCGCAGGTAACCATGCTGCCTACATTCCTGATTATGGCACAGTTCCCTTTTGCAGGAGGAAACAACCTGTTTGGAACAGGAGGAACCGGACTTATCAATACCTATGCCGGTCTGGTGATTCCTCTGGTTTCGGGTTCTTACGGTGTGTTTTTGTGCAAGCAGTTTTATGAGAATTTTCCCCGTTCACTGGATGAAGCGGCGGAGATTGACGGGGCCAATAAATGGAGAACTTATTTTACAATTTATCTCCCTAATTCAAAGGCCATTCTGGCTACACTGGGACTGCTCAAAGCGGTTGCCGTGTGGAATGATTACATGTGGCCTTTAATCATGACAAACTCGGAAAATATGAGAACAGTTCAGCTTGCTCTTACCATGTTTAAGACAGACAGCGGTATTATGTGGAACCAGATGATGGCAGGCTCCGTATTGGTGGCATTGCCAATGTTTGTACTGTTCTTATGTGCACAGAGATATTTTATTCAGGGTATTGTGACTTCGGGATTAAAGTAAGAGATGAAGCTTTTCTAAGGCGCCAAAAGACGCCGCCTAAGAAAAGCTAAGTCATCTCCCGAAGAATTGCCTTAGGGCAAATCTTCTGAAATGTTGAATAGAAGCCTGGGGACACAGGCGGAAAGGCTATTATGGAAAGACCAAATATTTTATTTTATTTTTCTGATCAACAGCGTGCGGATACCTTAGGCTGTTATGGTCAAAAGCTCGCTGTCAGTCCTAATCTGGATCGTCTGGCGGAGGAAGGCGTTTTGTTTGAAAAGGCTTTTACGGCGCAGCCGGTATGCGGCCCCTGCAGGGCGCTGTTTCAGACCGGAAGATATCCAACAGAAATCAATTGCTTCAGAAATGGGCAGCCGCTCCCGTTTGACTGTAAAACAGTGGCTGATTATATGGACGAGGCAGGTTATGAGACCGCTTATGTGGGAAAATGGCATTTGGCCAGCCACAGAAACAGCTATTCGGAGCCCCCGGATATAGATTACGAAAAAAAAGCGATTCCTTTAGAGCGCAGAGGCGGTTATAAGGGATTTTGGAGAGTGGCGGATGTGTTAGAAGCCACTTCCCATGGTTATAATGGGTTTGTATTTGATGAAAATATGAATATGTGTGAGTTTAAGGGATACCGGGCAGATTGCATCACGGATTTTGCCCTGGAATATCTGGACGCTTATGATGGAAATAAGCCGTTCTTTTTAACGATATCTCATATAGAACCTCATCACCAAAATGATAGAGAATGCTATGAAGGACCTATAGGCTCAAAGGTGAGGTTTGCGGATTATGAGCTTCCAGAGGATTTAAAGGCTTTTTCAGGGGATGCGGATGAAATGTATCCGGATTACCTGGGATGCTGCAAAAGTCTGGATGACAATTTAGGACGGCTTATCATAAAACTAAAGGAAAAAGGGCTGTATAACAATACGATTATCATATACAGCTCAGACCATGGCTCTCATTTTAAGACGCGCAACAAAGACACGCACATGATGGGCGGCGATGACTATAAACGTTCCTGCCATGATTCCTGTCTGCAGGTTCCGCTGGTGATTGCAGGCCCCGGATTTAAGGGGGGAAAAAGAATAAAGGAGCTGGTAAGCACAGCTGGATTACCAAAGACGTTTCTTGCAATGGCAGGTATAGACATAGGTGAGGCCATGATTGGCGAGGATTTGGGAAAGATAGCATCCGGAGAGTCCACAGGGCGCAGAAACCGGATTTTTGCGCAGATCAGCGAGAGCCGCATCGGACGATGCATCCGCACGGAGGATTACCTGTACAGCGTGTATGCGCCAGGACAGGATGGCTGGCAGCAGGGCAGCAGCGATTACTATGAGGAAGACTTTCTTTATGATTTAAAGAAGGACCCTTATGAGCTGGAAAATCAGGTCAGGAATCCGGCATATGAAAAAGTCCGTAAGGAGCTGGCAGAGGAGCTTTTGGAGGAGATTGAAAAAGCGGAAGGCGTAAGGCCGGTGATAGCGCCCTGCAGCGACTAATAAAAATTTTATAGGTTAGAATAGCATAAGACTAAAAAAGATAATGAAAGGCTCCTGTCTTCTTAAACTAAGAAGGGAGCCTTTCATTAGTATAAAAATGGCTGGCAAAGCATGACTATGCTTATTACTTTAACCCTCTGCCTGCTTCGGACCAGCAGCCCTGATAATAAGCAGGCTGGCAATCAAAAGGAGAATGCCCAGCGGAAGGGGTAGCCATGGATTTTGTACAAATCCTGCAATAATATATGTAATAAAGGATACGGCAGCCGCCAGTAAGGCATAAGGCAGCTGTGTGGTAACGTGATTTACATGGTCACACTGAGCGCCGGCGCTTGCCATGATGGTGGTATCTGAAATGGGGGAGCAATGATCCCCGCAGACTGCTCCGGCCATACAGGCGGAAATGGATATAATCATAAGCTGTGGGTTTGAATTGGCAAATACTGCAACCACGATTGGAATCAGGATTCCGAAGGTGCCCCAGGAGGTTCCGGTAGAAAATGCCAGGAAACATCCAACCAGGAAAATAATGGCAGGCAGGAAATTCATAAGGCCCATAGCGCTTCCTTCCATGGCAGCAGCCACAAACTTAGCGGCGCCAAGACTATCGGTCATTGCCTTTAAGGTCCATGCAAAGGTCAGAATCAGGATAGCGGGTACCATTGCCTTAAAGCCCTCGGGCAGACAGTCCATGCATTCGCTGAAGGTAAGTACCCGTCTTATCAGATAGATTATAATGGTAATGATAATTGCAAAAATACTTCCCAGTGCAAGCCCTACGGAAGCATCTGAATTGGAGAAGGCAGCCACAAAGCTTTCACCCTGGAAAAAGCCGCCGGTGTAAATCATTCCAATAACGCAGCTGATAATTAAAGTGACAATGGGAATTACCAGATCAATTACTTTTCCCCTGGAATTTACAGGGATGTTCTCAGCCTTTGACGCGGCTTTGCCTGAAGTAAACAGATCACCCTTTAAGGCGTTTTTCTCATGGGTCATCATAGAGCCGAAATCAATGTTTAAAAGGATAATGGCAATCATCATAACAAGGGTGAGCAGGGCGTAGTAGTTATAAGGGATGGCTCTGATAAAAATGGAAAAGCCGTCTTCGCCTTCCACAAAGCCCGACACAGCAGCCGCCCAGGAAGAAATAGGAGCGATGATACAGATAGGCGCTGCCGTTGCATCAATAAGATAAGCTAACTTGGCCCGGGAAATCCTGTGTTCATCTGTAACAGGCTTCATAACGCTGCCCACCGTCAGGCAGTTGAAATAATCATCGATAAAGATAAGGACGCCAAGGGCCACGGTGGCAAGCTGTGCACCTGCACGGTTTTTGATTTTTTGTTTTGCAAAATGCCCGAATGCGGCGGAACCCCCTGCCCGGTTCATCAGACTTACCATAGCGCCCAAAATCACCAGGAAGATAAGAATTCCCACATTATAGCTGTCGGAAAGAACCGCAACAAATCCATCGTTAAATATGTGGGTGAAGGTGCCTTCAAAGTCAAAGCCCGAATAGAACAGGCCGCCCACTAAAATTCCCACAAACAAAGAACTGTACACTTCCTTGGTAATGAGCGCAAGCACAATTGCAACAATGGGTGGAACAAGAGCCCAGAAGGTAGCGTACATGGAAGGCAGCTCTGTACCCTCCTGCGCAGCAAGAACAGCCATCGGCATCACAAGAAAGCAAAGTGAAAGAACGGCTGTACCGGCAATCAATGCACGTTTCAATTTTTTCATAATTACAAACCCCTTTCTCATAAGTTGAAGATTGTGTGAAGATTAATTCCATATGCTGGACAATTTATTGTAGCATCATGAACGGCAAAAACCAAGTATTTTTGCATAAAAAAGATAAAAAGACGTATAAAAATTAGAGTGGAGAACAGCCTTTTTTTCGTGTATAATTATGACAGCCTGTAGATTAAGTGCAGCGTGGACCAAATACCCCGCCCCTTGGAGGGGCAAGTTTGAGGGCCCGCTGCTTGCGGCGGGATATTTGACTTTTTATGCGGTTTGAGAGTACGAAAGTTATGAAAGGCATGGTTACCGGCTATGAACAGTGTTTGCAGGGATATCTTCAGGGCAATTCATGAAGGTAAATGGCTTCAAATTGAATATCGCAATAAAGAGGGACAGATTACAAAATACTGGATTGGTATCCGAAACCTGAATCCTGCAAGGAGAACCCTTGCCGTGGACGGTCTGCACCTGGGTTTGTATACAACAAAAGCCTATGAATGCATTTATATTGACGCTGTCTTATCTTCAGAGATCGTGGAAGGCTCCTATTGTGAGATAAACCGGAAACTGGTGGATGATATTCATATCAATCCCCATAAATATAAGAGTCTTTTTGACAATGTTGCAAATTTAAAGATCTTAAACTATCTGGAAATGTGCAACCGCATGGATACAACCCCTTACTACAAAGAATTTAAGCTGGTTCAGTATCTGGACAGGGAAAGCTTTAATGGGCAGAGCCTTTCCCTTAGCGAAAATCAGTTTAAATATATTGTTAAGAACTTTCAGTATAAAATAGAGGATCAAAAAAAGGACGGGAAACTGGTTCTTCAGCAGCTTGGCATGAATGTGCTGAGCATTCATACGAACAGAGGACTTTACGTACTGGCCTACAGAAGGCTCCGGCTGGATGTGAAAAGAAAAATTCTGCGGCCTGCCGGGGATATCACAATCTGTACGGAATTTACCTGCAACGGGAGCACGGAGAGTATCCGAAAGTACCTGGACGCGGAGGACTATGCGCTTTTAGATGAGTTTGAAAAAAATCAGGAGCAGATTAAGGATGCCATCACCAGCTATAACAGTCAGGTAACGGGCGTTGACGACATGCCTTATGTGATTGGACTGGGGATGGATATTGTACTGGACCTGCGCAGCGAATATAAGGCAATCATTGACATGTACCACGAGGATAAGGCAACAGTTCCCATCCGCGCTTTTTTTGGAGATCTGCTAAGCCGCCCGGTTCGGAGAAAGGCCTATCCCATCACTTTGCTAAACCGGCAAATCAATCTGGATCAGCTTCTTGCCATCAACAATGCAATGAAGTTTCCCCTTGCCTATATCCAGGGGCCTCCAGGGACAGGGAAAACCAATACCATCATCAATACCATTGTGACCGCCTTTTTTAATGAAAAAACTGTTTTGTTTTCCTCTTACAATAACCATCCTATAAGCAGTGTTTTTGAAAAGCTCTCAGGGCTTTGCTACCGGGGAAAAAGAATTCCTTTCCCGGCTCTGCGTTTAGGTAACATGGAAAAGGTGGAACAGGCGATATCCTATATCAAATCCATTTACGAAGAAACTAGAGAAATCAAGATCTTTGAAGGTACCCTGGACAGGCGCAAGGGCGACCGGATAGAGAGGGCAAAGAAGCTCTCAGGGCTTCTGGGGAAATATGAGGAGGTTCTGGACTTAAAGGAGCGCAGTGAAACTTTAAAACGGATGATGGAATATCAGGATAAGGTAAACGGATCCATCAGTCTTTTGCCTTTTCAGGCAGATTTGCAGGGCAGACAGCTTGCCGAGGTGGAAAAACAGATTGCCTTGCGGGGTGAGATAACGGACGAGGATGCTGTTTCGCTCCTGGACAATGATGAGGACGAGCTGTACCAGTATCTGTATTATACATCGGCAAGGTACATTAAACGGCTGGACGAAGGGAAATATGAGGACCTCAGAAAAATTCTTTTTGCGGAAGATAAGAAAAAACAGGTTGAAGCCTTTGGTAAATATTTGAGCAAAGAAGAAAACATAAGAAAGCTTCAGAAGGTTTTTCCCGTCATGATCACCACCTGCATTTCGGCCCATAAGCTGGGAGCGCCCACCCCTATGTTTGACATGGTGATAATGGATGAGGCAAGCCAGTGTAATATGGCAGTTTCTCTTGTACCCATTATAAGAGGAGAGAGCCTGATGCTTGTGGGGGATCCGCAGCAGCTTAATCCGGTTATTCTGCTGGGGGAGTTAGACAACAGACAGCTGCGCAGAAGGTATAATATTTCGGATGAGTACGACTACAGGGAAAATTCCATTTACAAGACCTTTCTTGCCTGTGATTCCGTCAGCGATGAAGTCCTTTTACACAATCATTACCGGTGCAATAAAAAAATTATAGATTTTAACAATAAAAAATATTACAATTCAAAGCTCAGCGTTGCATCGGACAGTAAAGAGACAAAGCCTCTCATCTATTTGGACATTCCGGGCAGCCAGAGCAGCATTAAAAATACATCCATGGGAGAGGTCCGGGAAATTATCAGGTATGCCGCTCTGAATAAGGATAAAACTATCGGTGTCATAACCCCCTTTGTCAACCAGAGAAAAATGATAGAGGAAGCGCTGGAGAGGGAGGGGCTTACCAATGTATCCTGCGGCACTGTCCATGCTTTTCAGGGGGACGAGAAGGATGTGGTTTTATTTTCCACGGCAATTACGGGCAGCACCGGTACCGGTACTTATAACTGGCTGAAAAATAATAAGGAATTAATCAATGTGGCTACCTCGCGGGCGAAGGATAAGCTGATTGTGCTTTCAGACTTTGCAAATGTATTGAGACTCCATAAAGAAAAGGATGACGACTTGTTTGAGCTGGTGGAATATGTGAGAAAGAATGGATGCTCTCATGTGACGCAGAAGACGGCCAGCTCCCGGGCCCTCGGGGTTAAGCCCTTCAGTACGGAGACAGAAGAAGCCTTTCTGGAAAACATGACCCATGCCCTTCAAAATATCTGGCTGTCCCAAAAGCGCTATACCATCCACAGGGAAGTGCCCATCTCCCGGATTTTCACGGACAATGTCAGCCATGATGATTTATTTTATATGGGATGTTTTGACTTTGTGGTCTTTGAAGTGGAATCAAAAAAGGAAATTCCCATCCTGGCAATTGAACTGGATGGAAAGGAACATTTTGAAGATGAGATTGTAAAAGCCCGGGATGAGAAGAAAAATAAAATCTGCAAGGCCCATAATCTGCAGATTATACGGGTGGAAAATTCCTATGCAAGACGGTATAACCATATTAAGCAGATTTTGGTAAATTATTTTTCCCACAGGCACTAATATAACGAATATTAATTAACTGACACCTTGGCTTGTCTGATTTTATCAGGAATTAATTGTTCGTTGTACTAGAATCTGTCTCTTAATAACTTGCGGTGACCAGCCGAAATATGTTGTAGAAACAGAACAGGGATTTTAGCGGACAGGAGGCAGAAATATGCAGGTAGGTTCCAATATAAATAACAGGGCTCAGAACGCAGACTATTTTGAAGGAAGAACATCCCGCAGTGGCGCAGAAGGCCGTAAGGGTGGTATTTCGGAAGGTACGGAAGGTGAGGAAACGTTTGACTTTATGGATATGCTCAGAGAAAAAAAGAAAGAGATATTCAAAAAGGTCATGAATAACGAGACAGAGCCTAAAATACAGATTGGCTCCCAGGCATTTACGGAAAAAGAGTGGGACAGACTGCTGAAACAATTTGATTCGGCGGAGGATGCAATCAAAGAGAAAATGCGCGAAGAATACGCTAAGAGATTAAAAAAGCAGACCGGTCAGTCAGAAGAAAGCAGCTGCGAAAAAGAAAGCCGGGACAAAAAGCCAAAGGACGAGACCGGTTTGGTTTAGTCCTTGTTTGGAGTAATTCGTTACACTGACGGGATTAAAAGTTATTATGTTTTGGAAATAAGCCGATATAAACATAGAGAGCGGCATAATAAATTTCATTAATTGGTTTTAAATGTCGGGATAATGGATTATCCCGTTGAATGGAGGTAGAAGGAGCTATGAAAGTACAAAACAAATCAATTTTTATGGGTGAGAGCATCCAAAGCGAGCGGCAGGCAGCAAACGGGAAAAAGAGCGGAAAAGCCAATGTTTTTGCCGGGGATATGAATAAGGCCTTTGACCCGGTTGCGCAGAAAAAGCAGCAGGCCAGAGAGAAGGCAATGAAAATTGTGACAGATGTCTGGGCCGGCGACAGAAAGCTGGATGAGTCTTTGGATGAGAGAAGAAGTAAAATCAGAGAGCTTGAAGATACCATGAAAGAGGCAAGCTCGAATCTGAAATGGGCTAATGAGGAAAGAGCGGCTCTCAGGGAAAAGTATGGACTTACAGAGGATTCTCCTGAAGAACAGGATTTAAGACTGTTGGAAAAACAGGCGGATAACAAGCCCATGACAGAGGAAGAACAGGAGCGTCTTGCAGAGATCCAAAAGGCGGGAGGTCCCACAGAGTATCAGAAGCATTCCCTTGAGCTGTACAAAACAGCTTCCGTCTATAAACAGGAGATTGAAAAGGCAAAAGAAGGAATAGGCAAGGAAAGCGCTGCCATTAATTCAACGAAGCAGGGAAGGCTAAAGAAAGCTCCGATGGTCAAGGCGGCACAAAACGCAGAGAAAGTGCTGGATGCAGCCCGCGATGAAATTATCGGTATGCTGTATGATGAGGCCAAAGATCATATAGACGAGGAGATGGAAGAAAAGAAAGAGACAGCGGACAAGAAGGCCGAAAAAGAAGAGGAAGAAGAAGAGAAGATTGAAAAGAGAAAAGAAGAGAAAGAGAAGAAAGAGGAATTTATAGAAGAAATTTCGGAGGATGTGACCACTCTTTTAGATGCGGATAATATTATGGACGATGTTCAAAGGGAAATCAAAAAAATCCTGGAGGAAATGAAGCTGCTTGGAGAAGACATGAAGGGCGCGGCGGTGGACACCGCAGGATAAGGCTTTGCTGCCTGTGTACATTTCTAACAGGTGAAAGCATTTTTGAAAGGTTTACGTTTCCTCAAAGGCAATCTCTTTTTCTACAAGAAAATGAGAGAAAAATTCATCCCACAGTTTATCAGGGGTTTTGTCAGGAAGGAAAGTATAAAAGGCGGTGGCAGTGATGCAGGTGAGCATACTGCCATCGTATTTTATATTTAAAACAAAGGCTTTGATATCGGATAATGTGACATTAGCATTACCATTTTTAAGGATTTCACCAATCTGCTCCGGCATTAAATGAAGTACAAGCTTAAAGCGCACCGGAGTGCGCCGGCCCTTGATCAGATCAAAGCAGATCTGACGCATATCGGCCCATTTAGAGAACTCATAGGGAGGCAGTATGTTGTCATCATTTACATCGCCAGTAAAAAATCCTTTTTCAATATGGCCGTCAATCACAAAGGTATTGTAGGTGGTGATGGAAGCCTCGGCCAGCAGAAAAGAATCAAAGGCGTTGGTACCTAACAGCCGGCTCATAAAATTTTTCACATCTTTTATCTGATAGGCTTTCATATCCCTCTCCTCCCGGCAGTTTTTTTTTGCACAGGTCAAAACGGCTTCACTCATATCGGCTCGTAATAAAAAGCGCGCCATCATGCAGCAGAGCAGCATCTATTGCGCATACTTCTGCGCCTGATCCGCAATCAGAGCCAGATCCTCAAAGTAGTTGATCTTCATGGAATTTTTTACATCCGCCAGAGTCTGGGAAGCAGCCTCTCTGGCAGCAAGACTGCCCCTATGAAGAATTTCATAAACAGCGGGAATATCCTGCTCCCATTCCCTTCTCCTTTGGCGGATGGGGGAGAGCACTTCCTGAAGCACGTTATTCAGGAACTTTTTAACCTTTACATCTCCAAGGCCGCCTCTGGTGTAGTGGGCTTTTAGCTCGTCAAGGTTTGCATAATCAGGAAGGTATTCCGCAAACATCTCTGTCTTGCAGAAAGCATCCAGATAAATAAATACGGGATTGCCCTCCACCCGGCCGGGATCAGAAACCTGTAAATGATTGGGGTCGGTAAACATGGACATAACCTTTTTGCGTACTTCTTCTTCCGTGTCAGAAAGATAGATACAATTATTTAAGGACTTGCTCATTTTAGCTTTGCCATCAATACCCGGGAGACGCAGGCAGGCTTTGTTGTCCGGAAGTAAAACGTCCGGTTCCACCAGGGTGTCTCCATAAACAGAATTAAATTTCCGCACAATCTCTTTTGTCTGTTCTATCATGGGCAGCTGATCTTCGCCTACGGGAACGGTGGTTGCCTTAAAGGCAGTAATATCGGCAGCCTGGCTGACAGGATAGGTAAAGAATCCCACAGGTATACTTGCTTCAAAATTACGCATTTGAATTTCGCTCTTTACTGTAGGGTTCCGCTGAAGTCTGGAAACAGTCACAAGATTCATATAATAAAAAGATAACTCGCAGAGCTCAGGGATCTGGGACTGAATTAGCAGGGTGGACTTTTGAGGATCAAGACCACAAGACAAATAATCCAGCGCAACCTCAATGATATTCTGCCGGACCTTTTCAGGCTGTTCCGCATTGTCCGTAAGAGCCTGTGCATCAGCAATCATAATAAAAATTTTATCATAGATACCGGAATTTTGCAGCGATACCCGGCCTTTCAGGGAACCAACATAGTGTCCTACATGAAGACGGCCTGTAGGCCTGTCACCGGTTAGAATTATTTTTGACATATTTTTTACTCCTTTATGCTTTTCTTGCCAACTCCATATATGATGGGCCAACTGCCAAGACTGTTACCATTATACACTATCAGAAGAAAATTTCCTATTTATTTTTAAGTATCTGTGTTTATCCACCGTCCGCTGGATCCGCAGGGGAGGATGAGACCGCCTGCTGTTACGGGCAGCCCGATTTCAGAAGAAACTACCTGCCCTCCGAGCCTTTTAACAATAGTAGAATTTAATAAGTAGGAAAGTACGGCCGGCTGCAAACCTGTGGTGTAGGAATTGATCAGGAAGAAAAGGGAATCTTTCCTTAGCAGCCGGGCAGCCGAGCAGATAAAGGGATAAATGCTTTCTTCCATTTTCCAGATTTCTCCTTTAGGGCCCCTTCCATAGGAGGGAGGGTCCATAATAATGCCGTCATAAGTATTTCCCCTGCGTATTTCCCGCTCCACAAACTTAACACAATCGTCAACCAGCCAGCGGATGGGAGCATCCGAAAGACCGGAGGCTGCGGCATTTTCCTTTGCCCATGTGACCATGCCTTTGGAGGCGTCCACATGAGTGACATTGGCGCCTGCTTTTGCTGCCGCAAGGGTAGCTCCGCCAGTGTAGGCAAACAGGTTTAGAACCCTGACAGGGCGGTCTGCTTTTTGAATGATCCCGGCAAACCAGTCCCAGTTTACAGCCTGCTCGGGAAAAAGGCCGGTATGCTTAAAGCTAAAGGGCTTTAGGCGAAAGGTAAGGCTTTTATAATGAATGCTCCATTCCTGTGGAAGGTTAAAAAATTCCCATTCACCGCCGCCCTTTGAGCTGCGGTGGTAATGACCGTTTAGCTTATGCCATTCTTTTGCCTCTTTTGGCGTATTCCAGATGACCTGAGGATCAGGGCGCAAAAGGATATATTGTCCCCAACGCTCTAATTTTTCACCCTCAGAGGTGTCTATTACTTCGTATTCTTTCCAGTTATCTGCTACCCACATACAAATCCTCCATGACGGATATTTTTGTACAGCCTCATTGTTACTTTTCACACATTTTCCCATATGCCGCCCTGCAGCACAGACGGGGTATGATTAGATAATAGAGAAATGTGGTTAAAAAATCAAGGCTTTTGTGTTATTCTGTAGTAAGCGGGCAGATCCCGTAACAGGGAGGAAATGTGAAGAAAAGTTCTACGGGGGGTAAAAAATGACAGGCTTAAAAAACAGATGTCCGGGATGCAAACGCATAAGTTGCAGCGGCTGTGGTATTTTTCAAAAGTTAAACACAAATAAACAGGTGAAAATTCAGTTTCCGGAAAACTTTCAGATAGAGCAGGATGCAGGAATGGGGATTTCCTTTGATGTCGGGACCACTACCGTGGCGGGAATGCTCTGGGACCTTAAAGACGGCAGCCTTTTAGGGGTGGAAGCTGGCGCTAACCCTCAGGCGGCCTTTGGGGCAGATGTGATCAGCAGAATGCAGGCAGCTATGGAGAAGGAGGACGGTCTTAAAAGAATGCAGGCGCTTCTTGTAAAGAAATTGGATGAGATGGCGCAGGGTATGGTGGAGCAGGCTTATGCGAAGGAGCGGCTTTGCGGGGAGGAAATTAGCAGTGTGCAAGACAGGCCTGCCGGGAGCGGACTTTGTGAAATGCAGGGGAGTAAAGGCGGGCATGCAAAGAAACAGAAAATTGAAAGAAAGAAAAATGCAGGCATAAAAAAAGTGACTGTTGTGGGCAATACGGCTATGTGTGAAATCCTGCTGGGAATAAAGCCTGCCAAATTGGCCAGGGCTCCCTTTGTTCCTGATTATGAGAACACTGTCCGGATGGAGGGAAAAAAGCTTGGGTTTCAATTTTTGCAGGATGCTGCTTTCATTGTTTTGCCGCCTATAGGAGGCTATGTGGGGGCCGATGCGCTGGCGGTTTACGGATGCATAAAGCAAACAGAGCGAAATTGCGGGATCATGGCGGTGGATATTGGAACGAACGGGGAAATCATTTTGGAGTGTGGAGAGGAAAAATATGCCTGCTCGGCGGCAGCAGGACCGGCACTTGAGGGAGGAGCCATCAGCCAGGGAATGCGTGCTGCCCCCGGAGCAATTGATTTGATATCTTTAAATGGAAACTTTCCCATGCAGGATATTGTGTGCAGAGTAATTGGAGGCGGTCCGGCTGTAGGGATCTGCGGGTCCGGACTGATTGATGGGGTGGCGCTGCTTTTAAGGGCCCATGTAATTGATGAGACCGGATATCTGCGTAGCAGGGAGGAGGCACGCAGGGCAGGAGCGCCCGAAAAGCTATGCAGGCGGATCGAGGAGAAGTCTGTAAGTAAACTTCCAAAAAGAAGATTCCTTTTGACAGATGAAAAGTCTCCTGTTTATTTGGAAGCGGAGGACGTGCGGCAGCTACAGCTTTCGGTCAGTGCCATACGCTCCGGAATGGAAATTTTGTTAAGAAAAGTAAATAGGAAGGCATCTCGGCTTGACAGAATCTATCTGGCAGGCGCTTTTGGATGCTATATTGGAATAGAAAGCGGAATAGCAATCGGGCTTTTCCCGGATGTCCCCCGGGAAAAGTATGTGCAGGCCGGGAATCTGGCAGGCACAGGTGCAGCCATGGCCCTGCTTTCTAAAAAGGCAATGGAAAAAATGGAAAGGGGCAGCAGAGAAATTATCCATGTGGAACTGGCAAAGGAGAGCGCTTTTCGGGATATGTTTTTAGAGCATATGTCTTTGGGAGGGCTTTAGGCTGAAAAATCAGACAGGTGGAATGATAAGCCTGAAATATTTATGAATGAATACGGAAAGAAGGCGAAATATAGCGGATGCCTTGCGAACACTCTTTTCATGCTGTATTATCTGTATTAGATGATATCAAAAATATTTTTGCGGGCGGTTCAATGTAATTTGTGAGAAAGATTTTTAGAGCATTGCCCGGACTTGATAATTTCTACGAAAGGAAATAACAATAAATGAACAGAGATTTTCTAAAAGATAAAAAGAGAATTGTAGTGAAGATCGGTACATCAACTATCACGCACATGGATACAGGACATTTGAACCTGCTTAAAATGGAAAAGCTGGCCAGAGTATTAACAGATATCAGAAATCAGAATAAAGAACTTGTGCTGGTATCTTCAGGCGCTATTGGCGCAGGCAGAAAAGCGCTTGGAATCAAGGAAAGGCCCCGAAGTCTGTCAGAAAAACAGGCATGTGCGGCAGTAGGGCAGGCAAGACTGATGATGATTTATCAGAAACTTTTTGCAGAGTATAATCAGACAATCGCGCAGATATTAATCACCAAAAGAACCATGATAAATGAAATCAGCAGGCAGAATGCGGAGAACACCTTTCTTGAGCTGCTGAAGATGGGGGTAATTCCCATTGTGAATGAAAATGACACTGTTTCGACAGACCAGATTCAGGACGAAAATTTTGGCGATAATGACACCCTTTCCGCCACTGTTGCACAGCTGGTGCAGGCAGATATGCTGATCCTTTTATCTGATATAGACGGCCTTTATACGGACGATCCGAGAAACAATGAGAAGGCTGAATTTGTAAGCTGTGTGGATAAAATAGATGAGAATTTGTATTCTATGGCCAAGGGAGCAGACACTAGTTTCGGCACAGGCGGTATGGCAACCAAAATTGCGGCGGCTAAGATTGCAAATGAAATTGGCGTCGATATGGTGATTGCTAACGGGAATGATGTGGTGAATATAAACAGGATACTTGAGGGAAAAGAGATTGGCACTTTATTTAAGGCGTGATTTGAGTATAACTTTCGGTAATACGATCCGGTAAAAATAAACGGTATGACTAAAAAATACATGGAGGTAAGGTAAATGGAAAAAGTAGTAATATTTTTAAAGGATGCAAATGTCTGCTGTCTGGCAGCCGCGCAGGGAGACCAGCGGTGGGGTACCTTCCCTGGCACGGCAACCATCAGTTCCTTTATACATGAACCCGGAATAATCCAATTTTAATTCTTTTTAAGTTAATTTGTGAATAAACAATCCACTTCGCAGCTTAGGCTCGAACCAGGTGGATTTTGGCGGCATAAGCAGTCCTGCGTCAGCCACATTAAGCAGTTCGGATATAGAGGTGGCATACATGGAAAAGGCCACTGCCATGTCGCTGCTTACTCTGCGCTCTAATTCGTCCAGACCGCGGATGCCTCCCACAAAATCAATCCGTTTGTCAATCCGGGGATCCTGAATGTTTAAAACCGGCTGTAATAAATTATCCTGCAAAACAGAGACATCAAGTCCCTTCACCGGGTCAGAGGAAAGCAGGGAGTCATGGGCAGAAAGCAGATACCAGCCGTCAGGAAGATACATGCCAAAGGTCCCTTTCCGGCAGGGCGAAACCTGCCTGTCCCCTGTGTATTCGACTTTAAAGCCTGCTCTTTCTATTTGTTCTAAAAAGCTCTCGGGAGACAAACCGTTTAGATCTTTTACTACCCTGTTGTAAGGCATGATGTAAAGCTGGTCATCCGGAAAAAGAACGGAAAGAAAGCGGTTAAATTCTTCCTCTCCTGTATAACAGGGATGCTCTGAGCGCCTTTTTAATCCTACCTTTACGGCGGAGGCACAGCGGTGATGGCCGTCAGCTATGTAAGTACAGGGGAGGGCGTCAAAGAGAGCTTCCAATCTTGTGATGACTGCCATATCTGAAATCTTCCATACTCTGTGAGTGATTCCGTCAGAGGAAACAAAATCATAAAGAGGCCGCATTTTTTTAGCAGTATCTACAATTTCATTGATTTCCTTTCTGGAGCGGTATACCAGAAAAATAGGGCCTGTATGTGCATCCGTAGCGTCCACATGGCGGATGCGGTCAAGCTCCTTTTCCTCCCGGGTATTTTCATGCTTTTTGATGAGCTGGCTTAAGTAATCATCTATAGAAGAACAGGCGGCAATCCCGGTTTGAGAGCGTCCATTCATTATTAATTCGTAGATATAATAGCAGGGAGAAGTTTCCGTTACAAATGTCCCGTCTGCAATCATTGCATCTAAAAGAGCTTTCGCTTTCGCATATACTTTGGGAGCATAGGTGTCTGTTTCGTCAGTAAAGCAGGTTTCGGCCCTGTCAATCTTCAAAAAGGAGAGAGGCTCTCTGTTTACCTCCATGACAGCTTCCTTACGGTTATAAACGTCATAGGGAAGGGCGGCTATCCGACTGGCTAATTCCGGTTTGGGTCTGATACTTTTAAATGGTGTAATTTTAGGCATAATTCTCCTCCGATGGTCCATTTTAATTAAACTTTCCTAATTATTCTTTCCAGTATTTTTCCACCAGTTCTTCCGCCTGATGTGCATATTCCGGGAATTTGCGGCAAAGCTTTTCTACGGCATTTTCCTTCGTATCATGGTATTCCTGAAACGTTTCAATAACAATTTTAATATCCTGCTCTTTGACCTCCTTTGAAACCTTCTCAGTTACCTCCTTTGAAACCTTCTCAGTTACCTCCTTTGAAACCTTCTCAGTTACCTCCTTTGAAACCTTCTCAGTTACCTCCTTTGAAACCTTCTCAGTTACCTCCTTTGAAACCTTTTCGGTTATCTCCTTTGAAATTTCCCCGGTTATTTCCTTCTTCATGCTTTCTGCCAGTTCTTTCCTGAGCTCTACCGCCATGTCTTCTTTTATGCTGTCAATCCAGTCTCCAAGAGTCATATATCCCGCCTCCACTTCCGGCAGATTCTTCACTCTGCTCACGTAAAAATCTATCTTTTTTGTTGCTTCGTCCACCGCGTTTTTGCTTTCGCTGTTCTGGATATATGTTAGCATATTTTTTATTGCCTGACTACCGCCTTTTTTCCCTTTTGTGTAAAAATAAAGAAACTTAAGGCCGTCATCATATTCCATATCCGGTATCTCCTCGCACTTATTGTGGACGGTATACATCATATAATCTTTACCGAACAAATCATAATTCGTGATGGTGATAACATAAAGGTTCGGAATTTTGGAGAAATCCTTCAGTCCTCTTTTTACATACCGGCCGTCTATCTTTGCCTGATAGTATCTGTTATGTCTGGGCAGGTGGAGCCCGTCTTTTAAATGCGGCTCTAAATCGTATACATTGGTGACGGTTCCTTCCTCATACTCCGTAACCTCCACATCCATCCGGATTCCCCTTAGCTCCGGTGTCGCCGCCGGAATAATCTGCTGTGCCAGCACCCGGACCTCCTTTAATTCTTTCCCCAGCAGTACAGACAGCAGCAGCCTGTAAAAGGGCTCGTTAAACTCTTTGTTGGAAGCAATTGCATTAGACAGGAAATTGTCAATTAAATCAAGCTCCTGCAGTGTCTTTTTAAGATATCCCATATAACCTCCTTTGGCAGGGTATACGAGTATCCGAAAAAAACTCTGCCGCATACTGACCGTATCCCTGCTTTCCTGATTTAGATTTTCTTTTGTGAATTTCCGGCGAAATGCCAATGTAGATTTCTTCCTGTCAGACGGTTCGGACAGAGCATACTTGAAATTCCTGTATCAATAAGGATATTTATAGAGAAGTTCTTGATACGGGGGCCTTCCTGACAGGTACTGACAGAAAAAATAAGAGATTCACTTTGAATTGATAAATAAACTATAACAGAGTGGAGGCTATATGACAAGTTTTTTTGTACCCGATTTTTATAGTATATATTTGTTATATAAGTTGACATTATGGCATTATAATTTCATAATGATTAAGAGGCAGATAATGTCCTAATAGAAATAAATTTGTGAAAGTTATTTCTACAATAAACTTGTCTTATTATTCAAATTTGATAATTGCTGGTAAGAATGGAGATTGAAATGTCGAATCATCTTATAAAGACTGCTGTAGAAAAAAAGAAAATGGGTCAGATTTATCATGAGCTGACAGGAGGAATTGTTTCGGTATATGTATTTTTGATTTTGGTTATTTACCCTTTTTATTTTCAGGATAAATATTATAACATTGGATATGCAAAATGGAAATTCTTTTTAAATTTAACGTTTGGAACAGGAGTTATTTTAGCAGCCAGTACTATTCTCTATTTCATTTATCTGGTATGGTCGCACGAATTAAAAAAGAATTTTCAGAATGTGCAAATTTCTGTTCCCGATAGATTTGTTTTTTCATATCTCATTGTAGTGATGATTTCTACACTGTGTTCTCCATACAAAAATCAGGTAATATGGGGAGCTGACGGATGGTATATGGGATTAATTGCGCAGCTTTGCTTTGTGATGATATATTATTTTGTATCCCGCTATTGGAAATGGGATAATACTGCTGTTGCGTTCTGGCTCGGCGCGGCATTCGGGGTGTTTTTGCTTGCCGTTATCATGCGTTTTCGAATAGATCCGCTTAAGCTGTATCAGGGCCTGGAAGAACAATATGTTATTACCTTTTTGACAACAATTGGGCAGGCCACCTGGTATTCCAGTTATATAGTACTGCTGTTTCCGCTTGGAATGTTTGCATTTTGGTTTTATGATGGCAGGCTTTTGCGCATTTTAACGGGGATTTTTACTTCGATTGGGTTTATGACAATTATAACGCAAAATTCTGACAGCATATTTGTGGCATTAGGAATAATGATTTTTGTGCTGCTGTGGTTTTCTTTGGAATCCAATAAAAGATTTAGACGTTTCCTTGAAGTGATGATGATATGCTTTATGAGTTTTAAATTTATAGGTATTTGTCAATTGCTCTTTCCGACAAAAGCAGTGCCTCTGGGGAATATTTTCATCTTTTGTTCCCAAAGCGGCCTTACCTGGGCCCTTTTAGCTGGCACCGTGATAGTTTATGCTGGCTTTTGCTTGGCAGAGAAACGGAGAAAAATTGATATTGCCAGGATAAAAGTTGTCCGCATGATAGTGCTTTTTATTCTGATTACAGGCATCGGGCTGACGGTTGCTTATATTTATCTGAATACTACAGGTAAGCTGCCGGAAAATTACAGAAGTAACAGTAATTACCTTCTGTTTAATGAATATTGGGGAAATAACCGCGGCTTATCGTGGATGGCTTCCGCAAAATCTTTTGTGCAGGGGAATTTGCTCCGGCAAATAGCAGGGTGTGGGCCGGATGGTTTTTCTTTATATGTTCAGAGCTTTTTTGGTGAAGAACTGGCGAGAAAATGGGGACAAAGCGTTGCGCTTACCTGTGCACATAACGAATGGCTTAATGTACTTGTAAATTTGGGGATTGCAGGCGCTGCTGCATATCTGGGAATTTTTATTTCATCAGCAGCCCGTTTTTGGAAAAAGACGAAGAAACATCCTGAGCTGATTGCAATCGTGATGGCAATTCTTTGCTACATGGGACATAACTTTTTTTGTTATCAGCAGATTGTTTGCACACCGACAATATTTATATTGATTGGCGTTGGTGAGTCAATTATACGTCACGAATAAAATATTTCACAGGAAATGCTGCCGCACGGCACAGGTCTCTGCTAATAAAAATGCACCGGATAAACCGGTGCATTCTTTTAGAACAATTACAAAGGTATTGTTTCTTGTTCTGTTACTGTGTGATTTTAAATACTTTTTAAACTATGCTTACTGTACGTTAACAAATACAAGTACGCCGGGAGCTGTCAGGTTAGCTACCACATGATCTTCTCTTACTTCGTTAACAGTAACGCTTGCCCATGTACCGTTAACATACTGGAAAATCTGAATGTTCTGGTCAGCTGTAACGCCAGGAGTATAGAAGTTTACTACTGCATTAGAGAAACGAACAGGAGCCTTAACGTCTACAACGTTGATAGCTGTGCCGCCTACAGCAGCAGCCTGTGCCAGTGCAGGTTTCACATAAGCATAGTAAGGTTTGTCAATGGTGAAGGTAATGTTGGTCTTCTCGCCGTCAACAATAACATCGCCGCCCTGTGCAACAGGAGTTACTACATCAATGCCGGCTACCTTGTAAACAGAGTTGCTGATGTACTCGCCGATTTCTTTGTCCTCAGCTCTTGCAGCATAGATTGTGCTGAGAGGAATACCGATTGCTTCTGCAGCAAGGGCTTCTGCCTTTGCTTCTCTGTCAGCTCTTGCCTCGTTTTCGGATTTAGCAACAGAGTTTTCGCTTACGCTTGAACCGGAAACAAAAGATTCGCTCAGCTCTTCCAGTTCTTCTTCGCTCAAGGTACTGGCAGATGCAACCATAGACAGAGAAGCCATCATTGTGCCAGCCAATACAAGAGCTAACAATTTTTTCATTTTCATTTTAGAAAATCCTCCTTTAATTTTTTATAAATTACTTATTTACTATACCAAACTATCATATGAAATACAAGAAAATTTAATTAAATTTTTGGAAATTCTTAGCAAGTTTGGATAAATGTGATAAAAAATATACTATTTATCAGCTACAGCGCAGATATATAATAGTAATACTTGAAAAATTGTTTATCTGCAGATGAGGATATCCGGAAAATAGTTCAGATCGTTTCTTTAAATAATTGACATTGGTTATCGTATTTGATAATATGGCGAAAAGCAGAGGAAAATTGGATTTCCATGTAAAAGCTGCCGAATCATTAAAAAGAGTTTAAATATAGAAATAAAATAGTGGAAGGTAAAAGGGAGGACTAATGGAGGAAAAGACAAGATGTCCCTGGTGCTGTGACAATGGCATTAATCAAAAATATCATGATGAGGAATGGGGGATTCCGGTGCATGATGACAGGAAACAGTTTGAATTTTTGATGATGGAGGTAATGCAGTGTGGTTTAAACTGGACAATGATGCTGAAAAAGCGGGAGATTTTCAAAAAATGTTTTGACAATTTTGAATATGAAAAAATTGCATTATATAATGAAGAAAAGGTGCAGGAGATTCTGGAGGAGCCCGGCATGATTCGTTCAAGAAGAAAAGTCGGGGCCATCATAAATAATGCCAGGCAATACATAAAGATTATTCAGGAGTTCGGCTCTTTTGATAAATATCTTTGGGAATTTTCCGATCATAAGACCATTTTGTACAAAGGACATAAGGAGGGAAGGGCTGTTGCCAGAAACCGTTTATCGGATGTGGTCAGCAGGGATTTGAAAAAGCGCGGCTTCAAATACCTGGGATCTGTGACAGTGTATTCCCATTTGCAAGCCTGCGGAATTATCAACGACCATGTGGAAAGCTGCTTTATGTACAAGCCGCTGACAGAAAATTATCCAGTTGCTTATAAGGAGCCGGAAGATGAAGCATAGCTGTTATTTGCAGACACCAATAGGGGTTATTTATATAGAAGAAAATGGTGAGGCCGTCACGGCTTTGCACGTTGTTCCAAAATGTGGAGAAAAGAGCCGGCCGGACAAAAACCGGCGGGAAATACTGGCGGAAGGGCCGGATGAACACAGGCGGTTATCGGAAATGAAATTTCTTACGGAACCGGAAACGGATTTGCTGAAAAGAGCCGGACTCCAGCTGATGGAATATTTTCAGGGGATAAGAACGGAATTTACACTGCCCCTGGCGCCTAAGGGAACAGAGTTTCAAAAAAAGGTATGGAAAGCGCTTTGTACAATTCCCTATGGGCAGACCAGAAGCTATGGTCAGATAGCCGCACAGATTGGAAATCCCAAAGCCTGCCGGGCAGTTGGAGGGGCAAACAACAAAAACCCTGTTTGGATTTTTATTCCCTGCCACAGGGTAATTGGGGCAAACGGCAGCCTGGTGGGGTTTGGAGGCGGTCTTTATGCCAAGGAGTATATGCTGAAGCTGGAAATGAGATGAAGATTTTCTAAGGCGTCATTAAGCGCCGCCTAAGAAAACCTAAATCATCTCTCGAAGAATCGCGCCGCGATTCTTCTGAAATCATTTATGGATTGTTTGTGCCACAAAGCGGCATGGCGGGAAAGGAGCATGGTTATTCAATAAAGTATATGGAACGGGAAATTGATTTAAAGGAGATATCGGACGGAAGGCTTTATACGGCAAATGACATGGTAAAGGCAGGGTGTAATGAATGTGCAGGCTGCTTTTCCTGCTGTCAGGGGATGGGAAACTCCATTGTTTTAGATCCTTACGATATTTGCGCTCTGGAAGAAGGACTTAAGACGACATTTGAGAAGCTGATGGAGGATAAAATTGAACTTAATGTGGTGGATGGCATTATCCAGCCTAATTTAAAGATGCAGGGGGAGAAGGAATGCTGTGCTTTTCTAAACGGGGAGGAAAGATGCAGCATTCATGGTTTCAGGCCGGGATTTTGCAGGATGTTTCCGCTGGGCAGAGTTTATGAGGAAGATAGTTTTCGTTATTTTTTGCAGATCCATGAATGTGTTTATCCGGTCAAAACCAAGGTAAAAATAAAAAAGTGGCTGGAAATACCGGAGCTTGCGAAATATGAAGCCTATATAAGAGCCTGGCACTTTTTCCTTAAGGATGTGCAGAAAATAGTAAGGGAAACACAAAATGACGCGGTCATAAAAAGTATAAATCTGTATCTGCTGAAACTGTTTTATATAAAGCCGTATGAAGACTTTACAGATGAAAAAGGAGGAGATTTTTATCAGCAGTTTTATGAGCGTTTAGAGGAGGCAAAGAAGGCTGTAAAGTCATAGGCTGTAGTTAAGGGAGGTTAGGCATGGCGGGTTGCAGACTTGGTGGGATGGAAATGAAATTTGCTATGATAATATGGGAAAATGAGCCGATTTCATCTGGCGAGCTGGCGAAGCTCGGGGAAAAGGAGCTAAAATGGAAAAAGTCAACCGCGTATACTATTTTGAAGCGTCTGTGCGAGAAGGGGTTATTCCAAAATGCCAACGGAACGGTAACCTCACGGATATCTTTTGCGGAATTTCAAGCCAGGCAGAGCGAATGGTTCGTGGATGAAGCCTTCGATGGATCGCTGCCGGAATTCGTGGCGGCGTTTTGTTCCAGACGAAGGCTTAAGGAAAAAGAAATTATGGAACTGCGAAAAATTATTGACGCATATAAAGAATAAGCGCAAAGACTGACAGGTTTGTAAGCAGGATTGCTACAGATATTGATTAAATTCAACCTTTTCCCTGTTAGGGCCTGTGATGATAAAAAATTTAACCCCGTTTTCCCAAAAGGGCAGGAATTGAATGCCTGGCTCCTGAATATCCAGCTCTTTTTCCTCTGCAAGCCGCAGCGCCGCTTCTATGTCGGTAACATTTAGCGCAATATGATCCCAGGCGCCGTGGGTCAGCGCAGCCCGCTTATTTTCGTAAGTTTCAATTATGACATCTCCAAGCCTTAAAAAGGCTACCTGCTCGCCGGCAGACTGACTCTCAGATTCTTGCCGGTTTGGGTTTACTGTCCGATAAACCACTTTGAACCCCAGTATTTCATAAAAGGCGATTGTTTCTTCAATATCATTTGTGGGAAGTCCTATATGCTGCAGACCTGAAATAAGTTCCTGAAAATTGTTTTTCATTAGTAATGAGTCCTTTCTGTAAAGAAATATTTGGAGACTGTATCCTTTCGATCATAATCCATCTTAGCATAATGATGCGGACTTTACTATCTTTATCTTTAAATCACAGATTTTTCACAATTTCAACACGGCTTAGACAAATTTTTCTAATAAACTTATAAACGTATTATGGTTTGGGCGGACCAATCAATTATGAAAAATATTACTAAACCAGCAATATAGGTTTTGCGCACCTGAATTATCCTCTCACGTTTTGCGAAAGAAATGCAAAGGTCCGTCCGAACCAGGGCATTTTGACTAAAATTTATTTATTTTTGTATTGACAGAAATAAAGTCCTATCTTATAATATGTTTTGTGCTGTATGAGAGTGCGGCAGGAAACCAGCGGGGTGTGGCTCAGCTTGGCTAGAGCGCCTGGTTTGGGACCAGGAGGTCGCAGGTTCGAATCCTGTCACCCCGATGCAGGCTCATATAGCAGTTATATAAAATTTGCGGGTGTAGTTCAATGGTAGAACACCAGCCTTCCAAGCTGGACACGTGGGTTCGATTCCCATCACCCGCTTTTGAGGTCTAATAAGGCTCCGTGGTCAAGCGGTTAAGACATCGCCCTTTCACGGCGGTAACACGGGTTCGATTCCCGTCGGAGTCATTTAACAGATGATATGGACCTTTAGCTCAGTTGGTTAGAGCAACCGGCTCATAACCGGTCGGTCCTGGGTTCGAGTCCCCGAAGGTCCACTCGAAAATTTTATTAGCATAAGGATGACTGGCGAAGCCTGACATCCGTTGTTACAATAAGACGACTCGCGAAGCGTGTCGGCGTTTGTTTTCCTATTTGGTTGATTTTGGCCTGGTGGCTCAGCTGGTTAGAGCGCCGCCCTGTCACGGCGGAGGTCGTGGGTTCGAACCCCATCCGGGTCGTTTTTCAAAAATAAGGGATCTTAGCTCAGCTGGGAGAGCATCTGCCTTACAAGCAGAGGGTCATAGGTTCGAGCCCTATAGGTCCCACGAGTCAATTATTTTGGTAAGTTGTCTGCGAAGCAGGCAGAGCCATATTGACCTGCCGGCGTGGCGGAACAGGCAGACGCACAGGACTTAAAATCCTGCGGGACTAATCTCCCGTACCGGTTCGATTCCGGTCGCCGGCATGAATGAAAAGAGAGAGAAATACAGCAAAAGTACTGTATTTCTCTTTCTTTTAGTCCGCTAAATTGAAGGCGCTGCACAGTCCTATATGCTTTTGAAAAGAGCGGTGTTTAGATAAGCGCTGTTTATTGTATGCTGAGCGTGTTTGAAAAATGCTTTCCGGCAGATGGTGGGAATGATTTTTTAAACACGCTCTGGGGGGATGAATATGGAGAGTAAGTCTTTTGATTATCAGAGAATAGCGCAGGGCTATGCAAATGACAGGCCTTTTTTGCACAGGCAGGTGATAGACTTTGTGAGAGCGGATTTACATATAAATCGAAATTTTCAAAACGGGCTGGATATAGGATGCGGCGCGGGTCTGTCCACGAAAGCGCTGAGACTTATGTGCGATAAAGTAACAGGGGTGGACATATCCGGTGAAATGATTGCGGCGGCAAAGGCTTTCTATAAGGACGATTCTTACACCTTTTTCGTAAGCAGTGCGGAAGATATCAAGGCGCCGGCACAGAGCTTTGACGTGGCCACCGCGGCAGGGGTAGTAAACTGGGTGGATGAAAAAGAATTTCTGCCGGGCTTAAGACGGCTTATGAGAAACCAGGGCCTTTTTATTGTCTACGATTTTTGGATCACGGATAAGATGGAGGGAAACAGCGCCTACGGGGACTGGTGGCATGACAGGTATTTAAAGAAGTTTCCAAGGCCGCCCAGAAAAGAAACCGTATGGACGCGGGAGATGACTCTGCCATATGGGTTCGGCATAAAAAAGCAGATGTCCTGCACCTTGAAATATGATTTTGACAAAAATGCATTTATAAGATTTATGATGATACAGTCCAACGTAAATGCACGGATTGAGGAAGGCGGTATGAGGGCCCGGGAAGCTGAGGAGTGGTTTGAGGATTCTCTGAAGGATATTTTTATAAAGGAGAAAGAGACGCTTATTTTTGACGGTTATTATTGGATTTTTTACAGGAGGTATTAAGACTATGAGAGAAAGTATTAACGAAAAACAATTTGATGAAGAACGCGCACTGTATCATTTGCAGAATGCGGACGTGGTAAACTGTAGCTTTGCGGGGCCGGCAGACGGCGAGTCCGCCCTGAAGGAGGCCAGGGATGTGAGGTTAAGGGAATGTCATTTTTCTCTGCGTTACCCTCTTTGGCATGTGCGAAAATTTGTCATGGAGAAAGCTGTAATGGACGAGACGGCCAGGGCAGCTATCTGGTATGCGCAGGATGGCGTAATTGCAGACAGTACATTAAATGGGATCAAGGCTGTGCGTGAATGTGAAGGAATCCGTTTAGAACGCTGTGAGGTCATCTCACCTGAGTTTGGATGGAAGTCAAAGGACATTACGCTTGTGGATACGGACATTACATCCGAGTATCTTTTGCTGGACAGCCGGAATGTGAAGCTTTGCAGCGTAAGGATGAAGGGAAAATATTCTTTTCAATATGTGGAAAATCTGGAAATTGATGATTGCGATCTGGATACGAAGGATGCTTTCTGGCACAGCAGAAACGTAACGGTTCGTGACAGTATTGTGAAAGGAGAGTATCTGGGATGGTTTTCGGAAGGGCTTACCCTGATTAACTGCAGGATAATCGGAACCCAGCCCCTGTGCTACTGCAAAAACTTAAAGCTGATTAACTGCCAGATGGAGGGTACGGATTTATCCTTTGAATATTCTGATGTGGAAGCCGATGTGCGGGGACATATTGTTTCCGTTAAAAATCCCAGGTCGGGTGTCATTACGGCAGACAGCGTGGGAGAAATTGTGCGGGAGGATCCCGTCATGGAATGCACCGGTCAGGTGATTGTGCGCTCCTGAAAAGGAAACGGGCACGGCCCTTTATATACAAATAACGACAAAAAAACAGGTTTTGTTGCAAAATGGCAACCTTTTTTGCAGAAAAAATATAAATATAGAATTGACAAATACAGTAGTTTTTTGTTAAAGTGGTAAAGTATTAGAGTTATGAAGGGAAGGGACGATGGGGGTTTGACAGGAAGAAACACTATGGTTCTTTCTTTTTAGTAGTCAATAAGCCGGCCGGGAAAGGGCGGCGTTTGATATGGATTAAGAGGTGTGAGTATGGCAAAGTATATTGCGAAAAGAATCGGTCTTGCAATTGTCACAATCTGGGCGGTTGCTACCATCACGTTTTTTCTGATGAACATGGTTCCGGGCGGACCTTTCCTTTCGGAAAAAGCAATCAGTCCTCAGGCAACGGCAGCCCTGGAGGCTAAGTACGGACTGGATAAACCATTGTTCCAGCGGTACCTGACTTACATAGGGGACGCGCTGCATGGAGACTTTGGCGACAGCCTGAAACAGCGCGGACGTACGGTAATGGATATTATCAAGATGAAATTCCCCGTATCGGCCAGAGTAGGAGGCCTTACGGTCCTGGTTGCGCTTACCATTGGTATTCCTCTGGGATGTATTGCAGCCCTTAAGAGAGGGAAATTTCTTGACAGCCTTATCAGTGTGGTGGCTACCTGCGGTATTGCGGTTCCAAGCTTCGTAATTTGTACATTGCTTTTATATTTCTTTGGCGTTAAACTGATGCTGCTCCCTACGGTGGGATTGTCTTCGTGGAAACATTTTGTTATGCCTGTCATGGCACTGTCCTTTTATCCTACAGCTTATATTATGAGATTGATGCGTTCTTCCATGTTGGACGTTCTGGGGCAGGATTATATGCGTACTGCCAAAGCAAAAGGTGTTTCGGGATTTCTTATTTTGTTTAAGCATGCCCTTAGAAACGCTATCCTGCCGGTTATCACTTATGTAGGACCAATGCTTGCCTACACGGTGACGGGAAGCTTTGTGGTGGAAAAGATCTTTACCATTCCCGGTCTTGGCGGAGAATTTATCAGCGCCATCAGCGGACGTGACTATACATTGATTATGGGTACCACGATTTTCCTTGCAACATTGATTGTTATTATGAATGTGGTGGTTGATATTGTTTATAAGATGGTAGATCCCAGAATTAAATTAAAGTAAGGAGTTTAAGGCGAATATGAAACAGAATCCAATCAGCTTTCAATTAAAACTTAACCCCGAGGATTTCCTGCCTGCAACAGAGGAAGAAAAGCAGAGCCAGATTATCATGCGGGAGAGCGTGAGCTTCTGGAAGGACGGTATGCGCCGTCTTGTAAAGAATAAAGTGGCTATGGTAAGTATGGCGGTTATTATTCTGGTTATGATATTTTCCTTTATCGTACCTGCCTTTTACCCCTATACCTATAAGGATCAGATGAAAGGCGCAAACAATTTAGGGCCCATGGAGTATTCCGAGGAAGAGCAGGCCAGGATTGACGCCGGTGAGAAAGTATTTCCCCATGTTTTTGGAACTGATAAAATGGGACGTGATTATGCCATCCGTGTCATGATGGGAAGCCGTATTTCCCTCCTGGTAGGCTTAATCGCAACAGGCATTATCCTCATCATTGGTTCGGCCTACGGTTCTATTGCCGCATTCTTTGGCGGGTGGGTGGACCTTGTTATGATGCGTATTGTGGATATTATTTATACGGTACCGGATATTCTGCTGATTGTTCTTTTATCCTTTGCGCTGAAAGCGCCCCTTGGTAATCTTAAGACTGTGCCCGGATTTGGCTGGGTTGGCGTGGTGGGTGAAAACCTGATCAGTATTTTCATTGTATTTGCCCTTTTATACTGGGTTGGTATGGCGAGAATGGTCAGAAGCCAGGTGCTTACGCTAAAGGAGAGCGAATATGTTACGGCGGCGCGGGCCCTTGGGGTAGGCAATGGGAAGATCATTAAAAGGCATCTCCTTACCAACTGCATTGGGACATTAATCGTTACCACTACTTTGCAGATTCCTTCCTCTATCTTTACGGAAAGTTTCCTAAGCTTTTTGGGAATGGGCGTTGCGGTTCCCCTTCCCTCCCTTGGGAGTCTTGCAAGCGATGCGATTAACGGTATGAATACATACCCATATCTTTTGTTTATTCCGGCACTTTTAATCAGCCTGATAATATTGAGCTTTAATCTGTTAGGAGATGGGCTTCGGGATGCCTTTGACCCTAAATTAAAAAACTAGTACTACGCACGCAGGCGCTGTCACGCTTCATGAGCCAGCATATTGTAACAAACGCTGCCCCCGCTGTGCGGGACGACTGATTGCAACGAAAGCAAAGGCGAACAAGGTTCACTTTGCGGAAATGAGGGATTTATGTCAGAATATCTTGTTGATATAAAAAATGAACGGCTTTCTTTTTTCACTCCTGTGGGGGAGGTGAAAGCGTTAAATGATGTCTCCATTCATTTAAGAGAAGGGGAAGTGCTGGGAATTGTAGGTGAGAGCGGTTCCGGCAAATCTGTAACAGCATACAGCCTGATGGGACTTACCGCCCATCCCGGTAAGCTGGTTGGCGGCAGTCTTATGTTCAACGGACACCAGATTGACCAGATGAGCGATAAGGAAATGCGGGAAATAAGAGGCAACGAAATTTCCATTATTTTCCAGGATCCTATGACCAGCTTAAACCCTGTTTACACAATTGGAAATCAGATTATGGAAGCAATTCTGCTTCATACGGACAAAAATAAAGTCCAGGCTAAGGAGAGGGCTAAGGAGCTCCTTGAGCTTGTAGGGATTAATGAACCTTTAAAAAGATTAAAGCAGTATCCTCATGAGCTTTCCGGAGGTATGCGGCAGCGTGTCATGATTGCAATAGCCCTTGCCTGCGAGCCCAAGCTTTTGATTGCGGATGAACCTACCACAGCCCTTGACGTTACTATTCAGGCACAGATTTTAGAGCTGATGATGGAGCTTAAGGACAAACTTGGCATGGCAATTATCATGATTACCCACGATCTTGGGGTGGTAGCCAGCATGTGTGAGAGGATTGCGGTTATGTATGCCGGAAAGGTAGTAGAGTACGGCACAGCGGATGATATTTTCTATAACCCGAAGCATCAGTATACCAAAGGATTAATCCGCTCTATTCCCAGAATTGATACGAAGGAGCATGAAAGGCTGATTCCAATTGAAGGAACGCCGGTTGATCTTTTAAATCCGCCCAAAGGCTGTCCTTTTGCACCCAGATGTGAGGAATGTATGAAGATTTGCCTGCGGGAAATGCCCCCTGTTACGAATTTCGGGAGAGTCCATTATACCCAGTGCTGGCTGAACCAGAAGGAAGAAATGGAGAAAGGAGCCGCAAATGAGTGAAAAATTAGTCCAGGTTGATCATTTACAACAGTATTTTCCGGCAGGCGGTTATGGTAAAAATAAAAAATATATTCAGGCTGTAGATGATGTTTCCTTTTCAATTGAAAGGGGGGAAACCTTAGGGCTTGTGGGGGAATCCGGCTGTGGGAAGACCACTACGGGACGTACACTGCTTCGCCTTTACGAGCCGACAGGCGGAAGATTTGTCTTTGACGGGGATGTAATCTTTGATGTGGAAAAGAAAATTTATTCCCATATGCTTCCTTACCGCAAAAGAATGCAGATCGTATTTCAGGATCCGTATGCGAGTCTTGACCCCCGTATGACAGTAGGGGATATTGTGGGGGAGGCTATTGACGTTCATAAAATGGCGGCAAATAAGCAGGAAAGATATGAACTCATCATAGAAATGCTAAGACGTGTGGGCCTTAACTCGGAACACGCTAACCGGTATCCTCATGAGTTTTCAGGCGGGCAGCGCCAGAGAGTGGGAATTGCGAGAGCTCTTGCAGTAAAGCCGGAATTTATCGTCTGTGACGAACCGATTTCCGCGCTGGATGTTTCCATTCAGGCACAGGTTATCAATATGTTTGAAGACTTACAGGCGGAAATGGGGCTTACCTATCTTTTTATTGCCCATGATCTGTCTGCTGTAAAACATATTTCCAACAGGATTGGCGTTATGTATTTAGGCAGGATGGTGGAACTTGCGGACAGCTATGAGCTGATTACCCGTCCCTTACATCCATACACAAGAAGCCTGATATCTGCTATTCCCATTGCGGACCCGAAAGCGGCGAAGGCAAGTAAGCGTATTGTGCTTGAGGGAGATGTGCCAAGTCCTTTAAATCCTCCGTCAGGCTGCAGGTTCCGTACCAGATGCCCTTATGCGGACGAAAGATGTGCGCAGGAGATTCCCATGTGGCAGGAGGTAGAAAACAATCATTATGCGGCCTGCCATCATATTGACAGATTGAACTGATTATGGCGCATATAGGTAACTATTCAGCCAGGTCTGTGCATTAACTGCACAGACCGTGAGAAAGTGATACAAGAGTGCAAAATCCCATCGCAGAAGGCGATTTTAATGGATTTTGCATGTAACAGTTCAGCAAGGCTGAACTGTTACGCATATAGCGTTCAAAAAGGAATTATTGTTGACAAGATCTATAAAATGTGGTAAACCAATATAGACGTTAAAAAGTCTGTATTTGTTAAATAAAAAATTTAAAGAGGAGGAAAAGTTATGAAGAAAAGAGTAATCGCCCTTATGTTGGCAGTTACTATGGTTTTCGGTCTGACAGCCTGCGGCGGTGGTAATACCGACAGCAATGATGCAGCTGAGAGTACAGATGCAGCAGAAACCACAGAAGGTGATGATGCGGCTGACGCAGCAGATGCAGCTGAAAGCACAGACAGCAGTGATGAAGGTGCTGAGGCACCTGCTACAGCAAGTGGAGAGAAGATCCTGTCCGTTCAGGTAGGACCTGACCCTGAGACAATTGATCCTGCACTTAACAGTGCGGTAGATGGCGGCAATATGCTGCTTCATTCTTTTGAATGTCTCCTGACAGTAGATCAGGACGGTAAGTTAGCTCCCGGCCAGGCAGAAACCTGGGAGACAAGCGAGGATGGTCTTACATGGACTTTCCATTTAAGAGATGGATTAAAGTGGTCTGATGGCACTGACCTTACAGCAAATGATTTTGTTTACAGCTGGAAGAGAGTATGTGATCCTATGGTAGCAGCTCCTTATGCTGAGACAGTATTGGCTATGGTAGAAGGTTATGACAAGGCAATCACAGGTGATTTAGATGCCCTTCAGGTAGTAGCACAGGATGACAGTACACTGGTTGTTACCTTAAATGCTCCCTGCTCCTATTTTGGCAGCCTTGCAGCATTTGCTACTTTAAGCCCTGTACAGCAGGCAACAATCGAAGCAAACGGTGATGCATGGGCAACTTCAGCTGAGACCTATATTTCCAATGGTCCTTTCTATGTATCAGAGTGGGTACCCGGATCTTATATTCTTATGAGCAAGAATCCTAACTACTGGAACGCAGATGCAATCAAGCTTGACGGTATCAAGTGGAACCTGATTGAGGATGCTAATGCTTCTTACAGCGCATACCAGACTGGCGAAGTCCTTTTCATCAAGGATGTGCCTACAGAGGAAATTCCTTCTTTAGAGGGAAATGCTGATTTCTATGTAGATCCTATCATTGGTACATATTACTTAAGTCTTAATACACAAAGAGAGCCGTTTAATGATCCTCTGGTACGTAAGGCACTTAGCCTTGCTATTGACCGTGAATATGTAGCAGGCACTTTGATGCAGGGCACATATACAGCGGCAAGCAATTTCATGGGCCCTGGCTGGATTGATACAGACGGCAGCCAGTTCGTGGACAATGCAAACGGCGGACAGCCTTACATTGATGTTACAAACCATGAAGCTAACGTAGAGGAAGCAAAGAAGCTTCTTGCTGATGCAGGTTATCCAGATGGCGAAGGATTCCCTTCTATTTCCTACTCAACAAATGATGCAGGTTATCACAAAGTTGTAGCTGAGTACTTACAGCAGGCTTGGGGAGAGCTTGGTATTGACCTTACAGTAGATATCGTAGAATGGGCAAGCTTCACACCTATGCGTCGTAACGGCGACTATGATTCCGCACGTAACGGCTGGGTTGGCGATTACAGTGATCCTTCCAATATGTTAGACCTGTTATACTCTACAAACGGAAACAATGATGGTAAATTCAACAATGCAGATTATGATGCAGCTATGGAGACATCCAGAACAACACTTGACGCTGCAGAGCGTTCCGAAGCACTGCATACAGCAGAAGATATTCTTATGGAAGAAACAGGATGTATTCCGGTTGCTTACTACAATGACTTCTGGTTACAAAGTGATAAGATTACAGGTTCCTGGCATTCACCTTATGGATACTGGTACTTCATGTATGCAGATATCGCTGAATAAAGTAAGCAGGGAATACAGACAGATCAAAACAGCTTGAGCATATATTTGTAATATATACAGATGTTAAAGAACGGATTTGGGTAGAGATACTCAAATCCGTTCTTATTTCATGCAATAAGCTGTCTCGCAAAGCGTGGCAGCGTTTGATTACAATAAGGCGACTCGCGAAGCTTGTCGGCGTTTGGTTCCCGCGGGCAAAGCCGGGCGACAGCCGGCTAGTCCACTGTCCATTTGGCGGCTGATGCGAGGATGCTGCCCAGCGGCGTCCCGCACGGACCAAAGAGGAACAGACCAATCCCGTTGGTCTGTTCTATTGAAAGGCCTATATATCGAACAGTATGCCAGATATTACAGGATGAACTTTTTGAGCAGGGAAATAACTTCATCAAGGTTGACCGGCTTTGCGGTATGAGCATTCATTCCGCTGTCCAGACACCGCTGTACGTCTTCTGAGAAGGCATCTGCTGTCATTGCTATAATGGGAATCTTTTGGGCATCCGGATGGTCTGATGCGCGGATTGCCTGTGCAGATTCAATGCCGTTCATAACAGGCATTCGAATATCCATCAGTATGGCGGCATAATATCCTGGTGCAGAGGAGCGGAACTTTTCGAAACAAAGTTGTCCATTTTCAGCCCAGTCAAGGTTCATGCCAAAATCTGATAAGAGTTCATTTAAGATCTCCCAGTTTAAATCATTATCTTCCGCAACCAGAATGTTGTGTCCGGCTAAATCCATGTCTATACCAGTGCTGTCCTGAGTTTCCAGAAAATGCATATATTTCTTTAAGCCGTGAAATAAAGTTGATTTAAATAACGGCTTTGAAATAAATCCGGTAATACCTGCGGCTATTGCCTCCGCTTCGAATTCACCCCAGTCATATGCCGAAATCAGGATAATCGGCATGTCCGTAATTTGCAGCATCTGTCTGGCAATTGAAATACCGTCTTGTTCCGGAAGTTTCCAATCCAAAAGAACAATTTGATATTCATCCCGCATCTGGTGATGATGCTTTACCATTTCTATGGCCTGCTTTCCGCTCTGCGTCCAATCAGCTTGTATACCGATGGATTTAAGTGTATCAACAGCTGTACGGCACAATATTTCATCATCATCTACCACCAGCATCTTCCAGGGGGGAAGTACCATATCAATTTCCTGCTCATTGGCCTTTTCCAAATCCAGAATTACATGGAATTCACTACCTTTATCCAGCACACTTTCCACATTAATGGTTCCATTCATGGCGCTTACAATATACTTGGTAATTGCCATGCCGAGTCCTGCACCCTCGGATTTCTGTACGCGCTTCGTATCTGCCCTGGAATAGGAATCAAAAATGTGCTCCATAAATTCGGGCGTCATGCCTATTCCATTATCCTTTACCTTAATATGTGTCCGGATAAAGTTTTCTTTGCCGGGCAGCGGTGCGTCCTCCTGATACAGGGACAATTCTATGGTGCCGTTTTCCTGCGTATATTTAATGGCGTTAGAGAGCAGGTTTAAGAGGATCTGATTTAAACGCACACTGTCGCAATAGACCTCTTCGGCTGTAATATTGTCAATGTGGACACTAAAATTTTGATTTTTACTTTTAATTTGAGGCTGCACAATGCTAACAACCGCATCTGATACTTCCCGCAGAGAAATTCGTTCTTCTGTCAATGTAAGCTTTCCGCTTTCGATTTTTGACATATCCAGTACATCGTTGATAAGACCAAGCAGGTGCTTACTGGACAAAGCTATTTTTTTAAGGCAGTGCTGCACATGCTCAATATCATCAATGTGTGTGGTTGCAATTGCCGTCATACCCACGATTGCATTCATAGGAGTACGGATATCATGGCTCATGTTTGAAAGAAATTCGCTCTTGGCCTTAGTTGCCTGAATGGCTTCCTGCCTGGCTGCTTCCAAAGCAAGCATCTGCCGCCCGCTTGCTTTGTAGTAAATATAGAATATAATCAGCAGCATAAGGAGAATAAGGCTAAAAACCAGTATGGTAGCAATTGTAGTGTCACGGTTTAAGCTTTCCACTGTCTGATTTAATGCGCCAAAAGGAAGAACAATGATCAGATGCCATTCTGAGTAAGGGAGCAGGGTGCAGTATATCAGTTCTCTGCTGCCGCCCAGTTCCAGAATAACAGAATAGTCTTCCTTGTTTTGCATAGCGGTAGAGAGAGAGTCAATGTAGGTCTCTATCTTCTCAGGAGAATCATCCGTGTACCGTTCATAGAGGCTGGTAAAATAGTCTGAATAATCCTTACTGATGGCGCTTGAAATAAAGCTGCCGTCTGTCCGGATAATATGTGTGTATACCAGATCATCGGATACATCCGTCTCAAGCATCTTTTCAATGTATTCTATAGGAAGGGCGGCAACCAATGCCATGCTTTGCTGCCCGCTTTTCATAGGATAGTCTGCGTTAATGCCAAACAAAACCACTTCGTTACCGGATTCATCTTTACCTATTGCAATCTTCTCTTCATTCTTCCTTAAAGAATCGTAGAAAGGTTCAGGATCAGCAAGATAGATTTGTTCACCGTAGAGCATTTCCAGATCGCCGCTTTGCGAGCAAAGAGCAAGATAATTAAAGCCCCTGATATGGATTCGGTAAATTAATTCCTGGTATAATTCATCAGCGTTCTCGGTATCTGTTGAAACAACCTCAACAACTGTTTCAGCCTGCTCCAGTTTTAGGGTCATAAGGGTTCTGAAATGCGCGGAAAGCTGTTTATTTATGCCTGCCATATACATGCTGCCCACTTTGTCGATAGACTCCTTGCTTGCACTGCTCGTATAGTATCCCAGGTATAAAAAAGCGCAGGTACTTACGAGCAGAAGAAGAGTGAAACTCCCGATCAGAAAATGTCTTGTGCGGTTTCCCGCTTTATCCTGAATATCCATGTGTTTTCCTCCTGTAAATCTTTTGCCATGGACAATGATTGAAATAAGCCATATTTGTTATGAACTTATTTCTAATTATAGTGGTGTTACAGTTTAAAGGCAAGCTTAATATTTCTAAACAGGCAGGAATAATTGCTTGACGGGTAAATACCATTTCTATAAAATAAGTAGAAAGTGTAGCAAAGTCTGCAATACGGGAGGTATGGATATGAAAAGAAAACTGTGGTTTTTGACAGTGTTTTTGCTGATATTTCTGCTGGCCGGCTGCGGCGCCGGCAAGGCAAAGGAAAGCAGTGCCGGGTCGGAAGATAGCATTACAGGGGAAAGCCTGCAAGAGACTTTAGAGGACAAAAGTGAAAATGAAGAGCTGCACAGGGATGGTACGTATACTTCCATGGAAGATGTGGCTTTGTATATTCATTTATATGGCCGGCTGCCCTCTAATTTTATTACGAAAAAGGAAGCGGAAGATCTGGGATGGACAGGGGGATCTCTGGAGCCCTATGCGCCGGGAATGTGTATTGGCGGAAGCCGGTTTGGAAATTATGAGGGGCTTTTGCCTGAAAAAGACGGACGGTTTTATACAGAATGCGATATCGATACTCTTGGAGTCGGGAAGCGCGGCGCAAAGCGTATTGTGTTTTCCAATGATGGTCTGATTTATTATACGCAGGATCATTATCAGTCTTTTGAGCTTTTGTATGGTGAAGAATAAAGAAGGTGTCAGAGGCGAAAGATCATTGCCTGCAGGCAGAGTTATTGACTATAAGAATTTCGCAAGGAGAGGATTATGCGTATTTGCATTATAGACGGAAATGAAATAGAAACCAGGGATATGCTTCATGATATCCTAAGCAAAGCGCTGGACTTTCCGGAATGGTATGGGAGGAATCTGGACGCTTTATATGACTGCCTGACGGATGCAGGTGAGGAGACGGATCTGCAGTTTTGGAATCAGGATGCTTTGGAAAGCCATTTGGGAAACTATGCAAAGGCGCTGGTGAAGGTGGTCCGTGCGGCGGCAAAGGAAAATGCCGGAATACGGCTGGAATTTTATTAGGCATTAAATTTTTGGCAGCGGCAGCTTTGCAGATAAAGCCGGGGCGTGCAGGTGGTGGGAATGATTTTTCAAATACGCTCGGGAATGGAGGATAAGAGATGAATGAGATTATTCAGGATTTGCACAGAAGAAAATCCGTGCGCGTTTTTACGGAACAGGAGATTACCGCACAGCAGAAAAAGGAAATTTTGTACGCTGCAATGGCGGCTCCTACGGCAGGAAACCAGCAGCTATACACAATTCTTGACATTACGGATGAAAATCTAAAAGAAAAACTGTCTGTAACCTGTGATAATCAGCCTTTTATTGCTAAGGCAAAGATGGCACTTATCTTTTGCGCGGATTTACAAAAATGGTACGATGCTTTTTTAGAGGGAGGCTGCAGGCCGAGAAAACCGGGACCAGGCGATTTGATGCTTGCGGTGTCGGATGCGAACATAGCGGCACAAAATGCTGTTACGGCGGCCCAGAGTATGGGAATCGGCTCCTGTTATATCGGAGACATTATGGAGAATTGCGAAACGCACAGGACTCTTTTACATTTGCCGGAGTATGTTTTTCCGGCGGTCATGCTGGTGTTCGGCTATCCCACGGAACAGCAGAAGGAGCGTCCGAAGCCGCGAAGATGCCGTCTTGAGGATATTGTGCAGGAAAACGGCTACCGGTGTAGAAGAGGAGACGAGATTCGGCGCATGTTTGATAAGGAATGTGAAAGAGTGACCTTTGATGAGTGGATCAGCCGTTTTTGCGAGAGGAAATATAATTCTGATTTTGCCAGAGAGATGAGCCGTTCTGTGAAGGTTTATCTGGAGGCGTTCGGTAAGGATAAGGAGGAATGGAGCTGTGGCGATTGACAGAGTGAAAGAGTATTTTAGAAAATATGGAATGGAAGAAAGAATCCAGGAGTTTGAGGTATCCAGCGCAACGGTTGCCCTGGCGGCGCAGGCCCTTGGATGCGAGCCTGCAAGGATTGCAAAAACGCTTTCCTTTATGGTGGACGGACAGGCAATTTTAGTGGTGGCGGCCGGGGACGTTAAGATAGACAATGGAAAATATAAAAAGCAGTTTGGCACAAAGGCAAAGATGCTCTCGCCGGACGAGGTGGTGGAGCTGGTGGGACATGCCGTTGGAGGGGTCTGCCCCTTTGCGGTGAAGCCGGGCGTGAAGGTTTATCTGGATGAATCTTTAAAACGGTTTGAGACGGTGTTTCCCGCCTGCGGCAGCAGTAACAGCGCCATTGAGCTTACCATGCCGGAGATGGAAAAGTACGCCGGAGAGGAAGGCTGGGTGGATGTGTGTAAACTGGCAGAGGGATAAATATTTATTTCCATCAGCCTGTTTCGGGCTTTATGACTTTTTCATCAGAATAAGTTGACAGTAAAATCTTAGAATGTTAAGATAAGTTACATAAAATTTTATGTCCGGTTATCCGGACAGTTTAAGCGGATATGGCGGAATTGGCAGACGCGATGGTTTTAGGTGCCATTGGGAGACCGTGCAGGTTCGAGTCCTGTTATCCGCAGTTAAAGAACGTCTAAAATGGGCGTTCTTTTTGTATTCCCCCAATTTTTGCCGTACAGCTAGTTCTGCGTCCATATAGATGTGTTGGTGCATAGTATTAGGCGACACTATGACAGAAAGGCGGTACTGGATTCTGCCGGAAATCAGTAACCAGACAATTTCAAGGGATTTGGTCAATATTGTAATACTGTAAAAATGATGCTATAATTTAATTAATATAAAGGAGTTTTCCATGAAAGAGACAAATATAATGGCATTCGGGTTTCGTAGCTGCTGTGAATCTGGAGTTTGCAAAGGATAGAGAGGAACTTAAATTTGAAATGATTTTTATAAAGCGAGCCTGTGCAAGTCTCTATAAATCCTATGGGAGAACGATGGATGTGGTCAGAGCGGAGTATGTGACGGTTTCGCTTGTCCGGGAAGCCAAGTTTCCCTGTTTTTAATAGATGTGGACGCGAGAGGTGCAGAAAATGAAATCTGACAAGATTACCGCAATTGTACTGGATGATGAGATATCTGTGAGAAAAGGTTTGCTCCGGCATATCAGATGGAAACAGCTCGGCGTTGATCAGGTGGAAACCTTTGAATCGGCGGAACAGGTGATTGCATACTTGAAAAATCATACTCCGGATATCATTATTTCTGATATCCGGCTGCCAAAGATGGACGGGATACAGTTGGTAGGGTATGTCAGGAAAAAGGGTATGCAGTGCAGAATAATTTTTATGAGTGCCTATTCGGATCTGGAATATTTCAAAGGGGCTATCCGGCTGGAAGTGGAGGATTACATTGAGAAGCCAGTCCATCCGGAACGAATGGAGGAAACTGTCCGGAAGGCAGTTGAAAAAATACAAAGGAACAGGAAACAGGAAGCGAAGGTTGCCCTGGCGGCGGATATTCTGAACGCCTATGCGGATCAGATGGGGGAACAGGTTTTTAAGAACCTTGTACATGGCGTATGGGAAGATGAGCTGATGGAAAGCATGGGGGGGGGAAAGACCGTATCGGTAAAGAAAATGATTTCCTGTGTATGATTATCAAATACAGGGATATGGCCGGTGCGCTGGAAAGATTACAGGAATTGCTGGAAACATATTTTGGCAAAACAAGGCGGATCTATGAGGAAAGCAGGGAGGGAATCCTTGCCTGCCTGTTTGCTTTTTCCAGAGACGAATATTATGTAAGAGGGTTTAACTATCTGGAGAGGTTTCTGGCAGATTTTTCAGAAAAGAGGATAGAGAGTAATTCCTATTTTATTTCTATCAGCGAGAGAAAAAGCGGTTATGAAAAGATACCGGAGCTGTATACTCAGGCAGTGTGTCGCTTCCAAAAATTTTTTTTCACGGGCTATGGCAGTTTTGTGCAACAGGAGGAAAAAGAGAAGCAGGTTGCCGATCCGGCGCAGGTTCCGTTAAAAAATTTTGAGCTTGCGCTTCTTGAGACGGAAGCCCGGCAGGCATTGGACCTGGCGGAGCAGAGCTATCTTTATCTGAAGGAACAGAAAGATTCCCTTCCGGATAATGTGAAAAATATCTTTTTCAGCTTTCAGATTGCAATACTGCATAAATCCGATGGAACTGAGAAATTACTGGAGAGGGAGGCGGAGCAGAATTATCTGTGGCTGCAATTCTGTAATTTTGAAACCATAGAAGAATGCTATGTCTGCCTGAAGAAAAATATCAGCGCATATTTTGAAAATAAGGAGAGCTTTCTCTCAGGAAGTTTGAAAATCGACCAGGTTATCCGGTATGTCAGAACCGGTTTTGGAGATGCGAACCTTTCTATAAGGGACATTGCGGATGCAGTGGGGCTTACGCCACAGTATATGACTGCTGTTTTTAAAGAAAAGACAGGTATTACTCTGGGACAATTCATCCGAAGCACCCGACTGGAGCATTCCCGCAGGCTTTTGGAGGCTTCGGAGTTATCTTTGGGAGCTATCGCCCAGGCTTCCGGTTATGGGGACGCCAACTATTGGGCAAAGGCATTCCGGAAAGAATACGGGATGGCGCCCTCAGACTATAGAAAGCAGGGGCAGCAACGATGAGAGTCCGAAAAAAAGGGGGCGGCATCAGGAAGAAACTGCTTCGCAAATATTTTTACACCATTTTCGTATGTTTTTGGGCCGGTATGGCGATCATTTCCCTGTGGGCCAGAAATGCGATTTATAACAGTATTCTGGAAACATCCATGCAGGAATTTATGCAGATAAACAATGCTGTGGAAAACAGGATTTCCCAGTATTATTATGTGTCCTATATGATACAGAACTCCCGGATCGTCATTGAGTCCATGCAGAAGGAAAATGGAGAGGGAACAGGGAAATACTATGCCAAGCGGAATATTGAGGCTCAGCTGGCAGTCCTCACGGGTGCATTATCTTTGTATCCTATTACCCTTTATCTGGACAAGGGAACCCTGTATCAGGATAATATTACCTTCCATTCTATTTCGGAGCTGGAAGACTATCCTGAATTTGCGGCGTTTCGGAAGAGCGAATCTTCTTATATATGGCTGATGCCGGAGAAAATAAGAATGACGAATCTGGCCCGGCCTGTTGAAGCATTTCCTTTTATCAGAAAGATCGGGGAGAATACGGATCCCATTGCATTCCAAAAGGTATGCATCAGAAAAGAGGAGATTCAGGATTTGATTATTCCGGGAGGTGCGAAAGCATCGGTTTATCTTTATTCACAGGACAGAGATCTGCTTTTAGTTAAAGAAGGGGCGGACTGCTTTCCTGATGAGGAAGAAAAATATCTGTCTGAGTTTTCACGGGAATGGAAAGGGGACAGTGGGTGGACAGTGTTCCAAAGCAGGTATGGAGATTATTATGTTCACGCGCAGCTGGTCAAAGGAACGGATTGGCTGATGGTGATGATGATACCAAAGCTGTTTTTTCTGGATGGGTTTTTAAGAATTTTTGCGATATGGATTATTCTGTTTTTGGTATTGATATTGATCTACAGGCGTTTTGACAAACGATATACTGCTGATATTGTTGACAGGATCCGGCATCTTCAACAGGAAATGGGAGAGCGCCTGGAGGACAGGGTAGAAGATCCCGGGGAAGGAATCATTGGAGACAGGGATGAACTGGATGTCCTGGAGGATTACTATAAGGACATGCTTGGCAGGATGCAGGCTCTCCATACTTCAAGGATTGCAGATGAACGGGATAAGAGAAAGCTGGAGCTAAGTCTGATGCAGTCCCAGATCAATCCTCATTTCCTGTATAATACACTGGATTTGATTAACTGGAAGGCAAGGAACGTTAACAATGAAGAGATCAGTGATATAGCCTGTAAGCTTGCGGATTTTTACAGATTGAGCCTTAACCAGGGCAGGGAGATCGTAAGAATCAGAGATGAGATTGAACAGGCGCGGAATTATATAGATCTGCAAAATTACAGGTTTGACATGGATATTGACCTGATTATCGAAATTCCTGATGAGATGATGGATACGCAGATACCTAAGATTACGTTGCAGCCATTGATTGAAAACGCAGTCCAGCATGGTTTCCTGGTGAAGGAAAAGAGGGAGGAATGTGAGATTGAAGTCTATGGATGGCGTGAGGAGGAGGGGCTGATCCTGATGGTACGGGATAACGGCGAAGGAATGCCGCAGGAGGTATTGGATGGCATTTTGCTGGCACATGGTTCAGAACAGCATGGATATGGGATCAGAAATATTGATGAAAGAATCCGGCTTTACTGCGGCAGAGACTATGGACTGCGATTTGAAAGCCGCCTGGGAGAAGGAACATGCGTATATGTGAAATTTGGCGGCAGCCTGGAAGAGACAGCTACAGAATAAGGAAGAACCGGACAGAAAAGCCGGTTCTTCTTTTTTTCCTTATAATCCATGTTTTTTTCCTCTTTTTGTAACCATTTTTTCTTTTTATAATCAGTAATAAGAAAAAAGAAAGGCAGAAATGAATGATGGGAAAGGGTTTACAATCCACATGGAGAAAATTTCGTAAGCAATGGCAGTTACAGATAATCGCCCTGGCGGGAATGACAATTCTGTTCCTGTTTTCTTACCTGCCGCTGTTCGGTATTATCATCGCCTTTAAAAATTATTCTATTAATATGGGATTTGCCGGTATTTTTGAGAGTGAGTGGGTGGGTTTAAAATGGTTTCGTGAGATCTTCGGATTTTACAGATTCGGAGAAATTCTGAAAAATACGCTGGTGCTCAGCATTCTGAAGCTGGCATTAAGTTTTCCGGCGCCTATTTTGCTGGCGCTATTACTGAGCGAGATGCGGTGTACCTGGTTTAAACGGCTGGTACAGACAGTCAGTTATCTGCCCAACTTCATTTCATGGGTGCTGCTTTATACCATAGCCACCGCATTTTTGAATACGGATACAGGGATTATAAATGAGATTCTGGTAAATCTGGGTCTTGTAAATGCACCGGTTCCCTTTCTCACATCACCGGATTATTTTTATGGCGTTTCTGTTTTTATGGCGGTGTGGAAAAATTCCGGATATTGGGCAATAATCTTTCTGGCGGCCATTGCGGGGATTGATTCACAGCTCTATGAAGCGGCGGATATTGACGGAGCAGGCAGATTGGCAAAAATATGGCATATCACGCTCCCGGGGATCAAGGCATCTGTTATCACAGTGTTGATCCTGTCCATAGGAAGCCTTCTGGGAGGCGGTATGGGAGGATCTAATTTTGAGCAGGCATATATTTTTGGAAATACTTTTAATAATTCCGCTTCGGAAATTCTGCAGACCTACTCTTTTAAAACAGGGTTGTCAAACGGCAGATTTGCATATGCAACGGCGGTGGATCTGATTCAGTCCGTGATTTCGATATTACTGATCCTGATCAGTAACTGGGGAGCAAAGAAAACAACAGGTGAGGGGATTTTCTGATGGCAAAGAAAAAAGAAAATGAAGTTGGAAGAAAATATAAGTGGACAAAGGAAAACATAATTTTTGACGGGATAGTCTGGATTCTGCTGTTGGTAGTTTTTGTGCTGATTGCTTACCCGTTCTATTATATTGTTTTGGCTTCCTTTAACGAAGGATATGATTTCATGCGGGGAGGCGTGTATTTCTTTCCCAGAAAGTTTACATTATTCAATTATGTGGATCTGTTGTCCCAGTCGAAATGGATCAAGGCTTTTCAGGTTTCTTTTTTTCGGACAATAACGGGGACTCTTTTGACGGTGATCGCAACATGTTTTCTCTCTTATGTGCTTTCCAGGGAAGAGCTGGTTTTCGGAAAGATATATAAATTCCTTGTGATTTTTGCCATGTATGTATCGGGCGGGCTGATTCCTTATTACATAACGCTGCGTAATCTTCATCTGCTGAATACGATATGGGTATATATCATACCCTCCATGTTGAATTTGTTCTTTATTATGGTGGGGATCAACTTTTTTGCCGCTATTCCGGTTTCGCTGATTGAATCGGCAAAGCTGGACGGGGCTTCGGAGTTCCGGGTTTTGTTCAGTATTGTGCGGCCTGTTTCCACACCGTTTATTGCTACGCTGTCTTTGTTTTCAGCGGTGAATCAGTGGAACGCCTGGCTGGATTCCGCCTATTATGTAAATGGAGAAGGCCTGCGTACGATTGCTTACCGTATGTTGACAGAGGTGAACCAGACGCTGGGCGCTACCTCCACGGGCGGCTCCATGGTCACCACATCCACAGCTATGACCACCCAGGCATCCGCCATGGTGGCTTCCATGCTCCCTATTATGTGTGTCTATCCTTTCCTGCAGAAATATTTTGTACAGGGTATTATGATTGGGGCTGTAAAAGAATGATTTGCATAATAAGATGCATTCAAAAATAATTTAAGGGGGTACTGTTTATGAAAAAGAAAACGGTGCAAAAAATGTTGTCAGTCATACTTGCGGCAGGATTGCTGCTGACAGGCTGCGGCGGCAAGACAGATGCAGGTGCGGAGCAGAAGTCCGATCCTGAACAGGCTTCTGCCGGGACAGAAGCAAACGAAGCAGAAGGAGAGGAAACAGGCGGCGAAAAGACCTGGTCGGAGGATGAGATTATCACGCTGAAGCTGTTTTGTGATGAGGTTTGGTGGCCTTATGATGAATGGTCAGGAAGAATCCCCGATATTGTAACAGAGAAATTTGGCATTAAATTTGAAGTTACTGTGCCCTCGGATGTGAACCAGCTGAATATGATGATTGCTTCGGGCGATCTGGGGGATTTGGTCTGCTCCGGGAAATTTACCCGTCTGTCCGATTCCAATATCTGCTACTCACTGGATGAACTTGCACAGGAGTATAACACGGATCTGAATATCCATTCGGTAATGCGCTTCGTCAATACGGCGGACGATGGAAAACTGTATACCCAGATGGTAGGATATTCGCCCAATTCCGTACTGGAAGGCTGGGATAAGGTGGTATATGAGCAGGCCGGAATGGTAATCAGGACAGATATTTATGAGGAATTAGGTTCTCCTGCATTGAACAATCTGGATGATTTTACGAACCTTTTGCAAAGCGTAAAGGAGAACTATCCGGACATAGTGCCGTTTGCCTATAATTATAGCTTTACCAATGATTATATTAAGATCCTGTGCGGCGCTACGCCTGACGAAGAGGGATTTGTGGACGTAGATGGAAAAGCGGTTCCCTTTATCATGGATCCCGGGCTGGAAAGGTATTATGAGTTAATGAACGACTGGTATCGAAAAGGATACATGACGGATGAGAATTTTGCATGGACAGGCACGGAAGATGAGGAGCTGATGATTTCCGGTAAATTGTTTGCGGACAGTTTTTACAGTAATTCAGAAGATTTAACGAATCCAAAGCTGGAGCAGGCCGGTGCGGACTTCAGGGTTCAGCTGGTGGTTGATATGACGAGAGGACAGGAAGGAGCCCATTGGACCCAGGGTACGGCAGGCTGGAGAGGATTATTTATTCCCAGGAGCTGCAAAGATCCGGAAAGGGTTTTGGAATTCTGTAAATGGGCCTGGTCCGATGAAGGGCAGGAACTGTTACTCTGGGGAGAAGAGGGAGTGGACTGGAACTGGGATGAAGATCACAGCTACCCGATTCTGAACTACGATTTTGAAGCTCCCAATGCTGAAGATGGCGTAAAGTACTGGGGATGGATGTGTCATGACGGCAAAGCCAATGTATTGCCAGGCTATGGAAACGGCGGATCTACCTATGACGCCAGAGTTGCCCTGACGGAGATCTGTGATGCAAATCCGGTGATGGGTATGCTGCGGATGGGGGCGGATTCCAACGAGCAGGTGATCATGGATAATCTGAAGGATTTATACATGAACGAATCCACTAATATTATTACGGCTAAAAGTGCGGAAGAATGCAAAGAAAAATATGAAGCCATGTTAGAGGCGGCAAGGAATATGGGCGCCGATCAGCTGACTGAATGGGCAAATGAAAAATATGGCACACTGAAAGCGGAGTATGATAAGATAAAGGATAATAAGGAATAAAAAGGAGAAATCAGATGAATTTAAGAGAGGATCCTCTGGCGAAAGTGGTAACCCCGCCGGTGATTGACTATAAAAAGGAAGGGCTTGTTTTTGAGGAAGGGCTCGTCTACACCACAAATAGCGAAAAAGAGTGCCGGATGGATATTGTCTATCCGGCGGATGCAAAGGAAGCGCTCCCGGCAGTGGTATGGGTGCATGGAGGAGGCTGGTCGGATGAAAATCTGACCAGAAAATATCTCCCTTCCCGGGAACTGGCGGAGTTGTCCAAAAGAGGATATGTAACGGCCAGCATTGATTATCGTCTGTGTCAGGAAGCGCCGTTCCCGGCCCAGATTGCAGACTGTAAGGCAGCGGTAAGATATTTGCGGGCGAATGCGGAAAGATATCATGTGGATCCGGATCATATTGGAGCCTGGGGAGAGTCGGCAGGCGGTCACCTGGTGGAGCTGATGGCTTACAGCGATGACAGTGAATTTGTGGACGATCATAACAGCGGCTTTTCCAGCCGGATACAGGCAGTGGTTCCCTGGTATGCGCCCTCTGACATGCGGGATAAGGAAGGCGGAGAAAAGTGGAGAAGTGAGATTTTTCAGAAGCTGTTCGCATGCGGGGATGTGGAAGAAAAAAAGCGTATGATGGAAAAAGCCAGTCCCATTACCTATGCAGGACGGAAGAATCCGCCTACCCTGTTGATGCACGGGGATGCGGATCGCCTGGTGAGTCCGGAGTCGAGTCTGGCGCTGGAGAAGGCTTTACGGAAAGCGGGAAATGAAGTGACTCTGGTGATGGTGCCCGGTCAGATACATGGATTTTTTGACGGGGATGAATACTATCAGCAAATCTACCGCTTCTTTGACAAAGCATTAAAATAAATAAAGGTTTTTTGATATGTAACGGGAACAGCCGGGGGCGAAAGTATTTTCTTTTGCTCCCGGTATTTTTTGTCTGAAGACAGAAGAATTAAAAGCAGACGGCGGATATCCCTGTGGGCAAACCCTCGCAGACAAATCCATGCAGACAAATCCATTTGTAGACATGCATAAGAATAATATCTTTAATTTGTGTAGTTTTAACAAAATATAGATTTAATAATAAAGGAGATAGACAATTATCAATGGGCATGTTATTATGATGTCATAACAATATAATGTTGATTAGAAAAGAAGGAGGACTTGTTATGAAGCTAAAAAGAATTGCGGCTCTGTTGCTTTCAGCAACGGTTGCAGCAGGGGCATTGGCAGGATGCGGCGGCAGCGGTAGCGGCAGTACGCAATCTTCAAAGACAGAGGATACAAGCACCGGCACAGAAGATGCGGGAACGGAGGATACAGCCGGCACGAAGACTGCGGATGCAGGGGAAGAAAGCGCAGATACCGGTGAGGCAGTTTCCGAAGGCGGAACAGTTGAGTTTTGGAATGATAAGATGGCTAACATGGAACAGTCTTATCTGGACGCTATTTTTGGTGAAGTGAAGAACGTATCCGGTTATACCATTGATATGGTACCCTATCCGGACACAGCTTCCTATCAGACGGCTATGCAGCAGACAATCCGGGATGAAAAGGCACCGGGACTTTTTACATGGTGGAGCGGCCCGCAGCTGCAGACGCTTGTGGAAAACGGACTGGTTGAAGATTTGACACCGGTATGGGATAACTACATTTATAATGAAGGCGTATCTCAGGGAGTTGCAGATGCATTTACTTTTGACGGTAAGGTTTATGCAGCACCATGGAGTGTACTTTATAACGTAGTATTTTACAACAAGACAGTGTTTGACCAGTATGGTCTCAAGGAACCGGAAACCTTTGATGAATTCCTTCAGTTATGTGAAACTTTAAAATCTAACGGTGTAACGCCTATTGCATTAAAGAGTGATTCATGGGCAGGATTTATCTGGTTTCAGGCGCTTTTGGCAGCTAAGGACGTAGAGCTGTACAAGGGAGTTTGTGATGGCAGCATCAAATATACCGATGAAAGAATCGTAGAAGTAATGGAAATCTGGAAAGACATGCTGGATAAGGATTATTTCTCTCTCCCGATAGACTGGAGTGACGTAAGAGCTGCTTTTTCCAACGGCGAAGTGGCTATGATGTTAGAGCCTCATGTGGAATTTACAGGTATGCGTAATGATTACGGTATGACAGAGGGCGAAGACATTGATTCGTTTGTAGTTCCTGCTATGGACGGCGGAAAGAGAACTATTTTCTTTGAGGCAGCTCCTTTATGTGTTGCTTCTAACAGTGCCCAGAAAGAGGATGCACTGAAGGTTCTGGAATCATGGTACAAGCCGGAAGTACAGAATGCATTCCATGCACAGAGCGGATATACAAACACCAGTAAAGTTGATGTGGATTCTCCGGCAGTGCAGAAAATTCTTGACGAAACTGCAGATGCTGATAACTATCAGTTAGTACTTAGATTCTATGAAAGCACACCGGATAAACTGCGTGATTTCGTTTTGGATGAGCTGATGAAATTCCAGCTGAAGAATTCCAGCGTGGAAGAAATGCTAAGTACAATTCAGGCAGAAGCTGATGCAACCTTTGGAAACTGATGCATCATTTATGTATATGGGGTTATAGGAGCCGCCTGTGGCGGCTCCACTGCTTGAAACAGCTAAGGCGGTGGGAACGGTCTTTTGGAAAATTTTCTCATGGAATCGGATAAACCAGACGCAGAGGGGATCCGGGAGACTGTTGAAATGAATAAGGAGGTATATCTGGAAAATGACAAAATCCTTTTCCTTAAAAAAATACAAAGATTATCTGTACATAGCGCCTGCAGTTTTATTTGTCACAATCTTTTTTATCAGTTCCATTATCTATGCTTTAAGACTCAGTTTCTTTGAGTGGGACGGCTTTTCAGAGATGACTTTTGTGGGGTTTGACAATTATCTGAAGCTTTTCAGAGATAAAAACTTTTTGACTTCACTTACGAATACCATTATCTGGGTGGGCAGTTCTCTGGTGCTGTCATTGGCGCTGCCGCTTCTTTTTGCAATTTTAATTACCAAAAGTTCCTGGGCTACAGGCTTTAAAAATATTTTTTATTTTCCTTCGGCTCTTTCCGGCACGGTTGGCGGCCTTTTGATGACATCCATTTTGTCCATCTATGGATTACCCAAAATTGTAGGAATGCTGGGGCATCCGGAGCTGGTGCGGGACTGGCTGGCTATTCCTTATGTGAATACATTTGTGATGATTGTATCCGGAATCTGGCAGGGGCTGGGTCTTAATATGCTTTTGTTTATCTCAGGACTAAGAAGCATTGATTCATCTCCTATAGAAGCGGCTCAGATTGAAGGGGCAGGAACTTTCCAGCTCTACACGAAGGTAGTATTTCCACTTATGAAAAATACAATTGTGGTGGTTCTTTTAATGTCTCTGGTTAACAGTTTTAAGGTTTTTGATAATATCTGGATCATGACGAAGGGAGGCCCATACAGAACTTCCGAGACACTGGCGCTTACCATGTATGAAGAATCTTTTATCCGGAATGAGTTTGGACGGGGGGCTGCCGTTGCGATTGTTCTGACGGTTATTGTTGTCTTTGTTTCTTACTTTAATATCAGAAATTCATTTAAAGAAGATTAGGCAGGGAAGGGAGTTGGTCATTAACATGGGAAAAACAAGTAAAAAAACAAAAATTATTATAAACTGTATTTTAAGTATATTGGCGGTAATATGGATCACTCCTGTGTTTTTTGCGGTGCTGAATATGTTTAAAGGACAGGTGGAGTATAATAAAGGTAGTTTTTGGGCCCTGCCTGCAGGGAATGCATTTGCGGATAATCTGGTATATATCAGGGACAACGCCAAAATCTTTCAGGGAATGTTAAGCAGTCTGCTGTATGCTGCCTGCGGAGCAGTGTTTGCCGTTATTTTGGGAACTTTGGCGGCATATGCTATTGCTCATCTTAAAATCAAACACAGAATGTTCTGGTTTATGGTAATTTACAGCGGCACTATCTTTCCTTTTCAGATATATTTAATTCCTATTTTCAGAGGTTACGCTAAGCTGGGGCTTTATGACACCAGACAGGGGATGATTTTGTTTTATACCGCAATCTGTATTCCTTTTGTGATGTTTGTACTGCGGAATTTTTTTAAGGGGATTTCAAGGGAGCTGAGCGAATCGGCCAAGCTGGATGGTGCATCGGATTTTCAGATTCTGATAAAAATTTTTGCGCCTATGGCGAAAGCGCCTATTTCCGTGGTTCTGCTCTCCCAGTTTACTTTCTGCTGGAACGATTTGATGTTTGGTCTGACATTTACAAAATCAAGAGAGATTAAACCGGTTATGGCATCTTTGTCCCTGATGAACACAGGACATGCGCCGGCTATGCTGATGGCCTGCCTGGTGGCATCACTGCCCACAATATTTTTCTTTATTTTTTTAAACAAAAATTTTGAAGCAGGCTTTGCTTACACGGGTAAATAATGTGAAATTAAAATTTCACATATCCTGATTTGTATGCCCGCTGAAGCGGGCAGATGGGAGTTAGTGTGAAATTAAAATTTCACACATCCTGATTTGTACGCCCGCCAAGGCGGGAATTCTTTGCCCGGATTTGCGGGCTATTGAAGCATGGGGAATTCGTGATAATATGATATTAGAATGGTATGGCACGATGGCCCTGAAAAAGGCACGATGGCCATGAAAGGAGAAAATGACTATGGCAGATTTGAAAAGAAAGTGGAAGGTGTACCTGATTCATCATTCGCACACGGATATTGGATATACGGAGAGACAGGATAAGATTATCAACTATCACTGTGATTTTATCAGACAGGCTGTAGATATTTTAAATGATATTCATAAAAATAATAGAAAAGAATACGAAGGGTTTGTGTGGCAGTGTGAAAATTTCTGGCAGGTGAAAAATTTTTATGCTCATGCACCGGCAGAATATATCAGTGATTTTGAAAAGTATGTGCACAGCGGAGAAATCGGATTGTCCGGAAATTATTTAAATATGACGGAGCTCATTTCAAAGGAAGTGCTGGATACAAGGCTTGCACAGGCTTCGGAATATGGCAGGCGCATTGATCATCCGGTGATTTCCGGTATGACGGCAGATATTAACGGCTTTGCCTGGGGATATGCGGACGCACTTGCGCAGCACGGGATAAAGCATTTGTATTCCTGTCTGCATCCCCACCATGGTATGTTTCCTCTTTACAAAAAGGTGATGCCCTTTTATTGGGAGGGGCCTGAAGGAAATAAAGTGTTAGTGTGGAACGGAGAGCATTATCATTTTGGAAACGAGATGTTTTTGGTTCCTCATGGGGGAAGCACTTATATGACTTACGATGAATTTCACAGACCCCTTCAGAACAACATGGTTTTGATTCACAGCAGGGAGGATACGGATCAAAAGGAAATGGAGATTGCCAGAACCCGCTTGGAACGCTATCTGGCTAATCTGGAGGAGGAAGGATACCTTTACGATTTGGCGCCTTTTATGGTTTCGGGAGCGATTACGGACAATGCGCCTCCAAATGTAAAGATTGCAGGGCGGGTGAATGAGCTTAACTCTCTCTATCAGGGAAGGATTACATTTAAGATGGTTACCCTGGAGCAATTTTTTGCGGAAGTGGAAAAAAATTGCGAAAATATTGTTACTTATAAGGGAGACTGGAACGACTGGTGGGCTGACGGAATAGGATCTACGCCGGCTGCAGTTAAAATCTTTTGTGATGCCAGAAGAAAGTACAGAATTTGTAAAAAGCTGGACGAACAGGGCAGGCTGGGGGATGAACATCTGATGGATCAGGCGGCGGAGAATCTTATGCTGTATGCAGAGCATACCTGGGGGTATTCTTCTTCTGTGTCGGAGCCATGGGAGACCCTTGTAGGTGACCTGGAAATGAAAAAGACGGCATATGCAATCAATGCCAATACGGAAGTGTCCCGGAACCTGGACGGTATTCTTGCCGCAAAAGGAGAAGTTACCATTACACAGGATAAGCCGCAAAGATACAGAATTATCAATCCCCACAATGTGGATTTAAAGACCAGGGCATATCTTTACATAGAGTTCTGGGAGTATATGGAAGGAATTAATTACAGCGAGGATATGCCCATTGAAGTGGTGGATATGGCTACGGGCCAGGTGCTGAAATCCCAGGTTAAGAGGATTGCCCGGGCAACCCAGGTGGAGGTTATCACCTCTCTTAAGGCAAAGGAAGAAAAAGAGGTCATGATACGCCTTGCAAAAGATGTTAAGCCGGTTACGGTAAAGAATCACGCTCACATTGGCGCAGAGGGCGTAGAGGACGTGATTGTGCCGGGAGGTTACCGGGTGGATACTGCTTTGGTGGAGACGGATTATTATAAAGTTGTTGTGGATCAGCAAAAGGGTATCGCGGCCATCATTGACAAAAAGGATGGAAAAAATATTATCAGAGAAGATGCACAGTATCCTGCTTTTACCGGAATTTATGAAGTGACGGACAGGAAGGGGCAGGCTTGCGAGAGCAGAAGAAGGATGGGAAGAAACCGTAAAGACACATCCACTATGCGCTGTACGAGCAGGTTAAAAGACATTCAGATTGTGGAAAACGGAGCGGTTTATGCGGCGCTGCGGCTGGACTATGAGCTTACGGGAACCGGCTTTTACAGTATCTTTTTAAAGGTATATAAGGAGATTCCACGACTTGAAAGTACGGTGCGGATTCATAAAGAGAGCGTTTGGGATCCGGAAAACCTGTATATTTCTCTTCCTTTTACGACAGGGGAGGAGGAAGTAAAATACATTGATAAGACAGGATGTATCATAAGACCGGGCATTGACCAGCTTCCCGGTACGAATATGGAGTTTTATCTTCTGCAGAACGGAATTGTGATGGAGGGAAAAGACAAGGTGCTGACCCTTGCCATTAAGGATGCGCCTCTTGTGACCTTCGGCAGCTTAGAAGCTCACCCCATTTTGCTCTGTGACGGCAATAATCAGGATAAGAACCGTGAGCAGGCTTATTCCTGGGTTATGAATAACTTCTGGGAGACAAACTTTAAAGTGGATTTGGGTGGTTTTTATGAATTTTCCTATACCCTCGCCACACATGAAAAGTGCTCTGCAAAAGAAGCCATGGAGCTGTGCGCCATTGACAATGAGGGAATTTTAGGCTTTTATACTCTTTGACAGGGAGGTTTAAATGGATGCATATCTCATGCTGGATGTAGGCGGAACAAATATAAAGGCAGGTATTTTGGATGAAAATGGAGCCCTGGCCGGCGGTGAAATATATAGCTTTGATGCAAAGGCCAGAGGCTCCGGAGAGGAAATTTTCCGGAATTTTGCAGAAATTCTATGCCGGCTTAGAAAAAAGTGCCTGACAAAAGACCACGCACAAAGAGAACATATAAAAGAGAATTTTTCAGGAGAAAATACGCGGATTAAGGGAATCGGCATGGCTTTCCCGGGGCCCTTTGACTACGAACACGGGATCAGCCTGATGAAGGGACTGAACAAGTATGACGCCATATACGGGCTAAGTATTCAGGAGGAGCTAAAGAAATATTCAGGCGGCTTGTGGGAAACGGAGGAAGAGAGGCAGCAGTGCCGATTTCTCTTTCTCCATGACGTGGAAGCCTTTGCCCTGGGGGAATGCTATTTTGGCAGCGGGAAAGACAGTGAGCGGACAATGTTCCTTTGCATGGGAACAGGAGCGGGATCGGCTTTTGCGCATAATAAGAGGATTCTTAAGGGGGAGGATGGTCAGGTACCGCCTATGGGATGGATTTTTAACACACCTTTTAAGGAAAGTATTATTGACGATTATCTTTCTATCCGGGGCCTGGAGGCGCTTTCAAAGGAGCACTTTGGGCATGTCAAAAGCGGACTGGAGCTTTATCAGCTTTGCGCGGAAAAGGATAAAGAGGCCCTTTTGGTATATAAGAAATTTGGAAAATGGCTTCGGGAAGCAATGCTGCCCTTTATAGAAAGCTTCCACCCGGATACCTTAGTGCTGGGAGGCCAGTTGTCTAAGAGCTTTCCCCATTTCGGGGAGGAACTTGGGGAGGAATGTGAAAAGAGAAGGATCAGCATTCACCTGACACAGGATACTTCCAAAAGAGCTTTGGAGGGATTATATACAAGAATGGTAACCGGTAATAATCCGGGTTAAGGCTTCTGATTTTGCCACAAAGCCTGTAAAAAATGCAAAACAATAAAATGTGCGGCGTACTTTCATTGTATTTTTATCCAGTAAATGGTAAAATCATATAAATTGGTGATGGTTTGGCCGAATACTGAACTGTCTGACCAAGCCGGAGCGAACAGAGATGATAGAATGCCATCGGGAACCTGATTGCTTAAAAGTTGAAGATGTTCTAATACAGAAAAATTTACGGTAAGCAGGGGGGAGAAAATGTTAAACAGAGAAAAAGGTGCAGCGCCATTGTATTCTCAGATTGTAGAAATCATCAGGGGCCAGATTGAAAATGGGGAATTTGTTAAAGGAGACTTGTTTTTGACAGAAAAAAAGCTCCAGGAGATCTATGGTGTGAGTCGTATCACTGTCAGACAGGCAATCAACGAACTGGTCAATGAAGGATATCTTCAGTGTTCCAGGGGAATTGGAACTACCGTGGTATATGGAAAAATAGACGAGAATTTAAAGAATCTGGTGAGCTTTACGGATGAAATGAAGCTGCATGGCAAAGTGATGAATACCAGCTACTGTGATATGTCCCTGATCCATGCAGGAAAGACGGTTGCGGATCAATTGGAGATTGCTCCCGGAGAGGAGTGCTACCGGCTGGTCAGGGTAAGAAGCGTAGGCGAGGAAGCCATTGTATATTCCATCACCTATCTGAAAAAAACAAGGGAGTATCCGCTCAATACAGAATGTTACATGGAATCCCTCTACCAGTTTTTGCAGACCAACTGCAATACAAAGGTGGTGAAAGGGCGGGATACCCTTGAGGCAGTGGCGTCTACGGCGGAGACCAGCAAGTATTTGTCTATTCCGGAGGGAGTGCCTGTGTTTAAGAGGGTGCGTAAGGCTTATGAGGAAAATGGCGATATTGTGGAATATACCATTTGTTACTATCCGGGAGACAGATATAAGTATTCGGTAGAATTATAAATTAATTTACATAGGGACTTTAGGTTTGTGCCCGGCATCCAAATTGGCGGGTTGAGAAAGGGAGCATGTTTATTAGTATGAAGAAGCAATATGTCAGGTATGGCAATTACGATTTGAAGCCATACACGAAAATCAGGGGATATGATGATCAGGCAGTAAAAGGTTATGATGATATAATAATAAGACTTAAGAAAGAAATTGCCTCAGGGAAAAGAATAATTGTCTGCGATTTCTACCCCGGCGTGGATGAGGATGAGGTAAAAAAGCATTTGTCACGCATAGATCCGGTACTGGTGATAGAGTCTGGGGACTGCGCCCTGAAGGAAGAAGAATTAAACGATCTTTTTAGGGATTACCTCACGGATGACCGTGTTTTTGGGTTTATGTGCCATAAGAAGCTTGCAGACTGCTTTGTAAAGGAAAAGCTGGAGGCGGAAAGAAGAAGGATTGATGAGACAACAGATGGCGTGGTGCTGGTGATGGGTGTGGGAGCCCGCCTGATTACACGTGGAGATGTGTATTTATATTTTGATATGGCAAGATGGGAGATCCAGCTGCGATACCGCAGGGGCATGGCCAACTGGAGGTGCACCAATTATAACGCGCCTAATTTAACGAAAGTGAAAAGAGGATTTTTTGTAGAGTGGCGTCTTGCAGATAAACATAAAAATAAGCATTTTGAAGATTTTGATTATGTAGTGGACACAAATGAGAAAGAAAATCCCAAAATGATTACAGGAGAGGCCTTCAGGCAGGCCCTGATTCAGATAAGCGGCAGACCTTTCCGCCTGCAGCCCTATTTCGATCCAGGGGTTTGGGGAGGACACTGGATGCAGCAGAATTTCGGCCTTGGGGATGAGGAACCTAATTTTGCATGGAGCTTTGACGGAGTACCGGAAGAGAATAGCTTAAACCTGATGTTTGGGGATATTTTGGTGGAAATACCTGCTATGGATTTAGTACTGTACAGACCGCGTCAGCTGTTAGGTGAAAAGGTCCATGCCAGGTTTGGACCGGAATTTCCTATCCGTTTCGATATGCTGGATACCATGGGAGGCGGAAATCTTTCCCTGCAGGTTCATCCTCTTACAGAATATATTCAGGATACTTTTGGGATGAACTATACCCAGGACGAGAGCTATTATATTCTGGACTGTGAGGAAGGTTCCTGTGTGTACCTGGGTGTAAAGGAAGGGGCCGACCCTGAGGAGATGGCGCGGGATTTAAAAAGGGCTGAGGGGGGCGGATATGAATTTCCGGCAGAAAAATACGTAAACAGGATCCCTGTTAAAAAGCATGACCATGTGCTGATCCCGGCCGGGACGGTCCACTGTTCGGGAGCCAATACCATGGTACTGGAGATCAGCGCAACACCCTATATTTTCACCTTTAAAATGTGGGACTGGGGGCGTGTGGGACTGGACGGAATTCCCAGACCAATTCATGTGGACCATGGCTTAAACAATATTCAGTGGGAGCGTACTATGCCGTGGCTTTTGGAGAATGTACTTCATCAGGAAAAGGTCTGCCGTAAGGAGGAGGGAATACTGGTGGAACGCACAGGACTGCATCAGAGAGAATTTATAGATACGCACCGTTATATGCTGACCAGGCCGGTAAAGTGTCTTACCAATGACAGCGTCCATGTACTTAACCTGGTGGAAGGAGAAAAAGCTCTTATTGAAAGCCCCAAAGGCGCTTTTGCCCCTTTTGAGGTGCATTATGCGGAAACCTTTATTATTCCGTCCTGTGTGGAGGAATACATTATCAACCCAACAGGAGCTGTGCAGGGTAAAAAGGTGGGAGTCGTGGCGGCTTGTGTGAGAGGATAGATACTTTTCCCAAGCTGTTTACGGTTTTTTGACCAAAAAGCAGCACCGGATAAATTCTACATAAAGATTTTGAATTTTTGTTTGACATTGGGATGTTTTTTTGGTAAAGTTTTCATAAGTTAAAAGGGAGTAGTAAAAAGGGTTAAGCCAACAATCTCCGGCAGTCGGCCGTGGCTTAACACTTCCGCAGACTATGGAAGTACGAGACTTTTGACACACATAATATGTGGGTCAGAAGTCTTTTTTATTCAATAAGCTGGCTCGCGCAGCGTGACAGCGTTTGATGTTGATCTCAAATACGCTTCAGGAAAGGAAGGATAAAAGATGGCACAAACAATTATTTTATTTGTAACAGGTTTGGTACTTATCTGTCTGGGCGGCGACAGGCTGGTGGACGCTGCCGTGGCAATTGCCAAAAAGCTTGGGATACCGCAGATTGTGGTGGGAGCTACGATTGTAAGTCTTGGCACCACGCTGCCGGAGGTTTTGGTTTCCACAACGGCGGCTTTTGATGGTTCTGCAGCCATTGCAGCGGGAAATGCTTTTGGCTCCATTATCTGTAATACGGCGCTGATTGCGGGACTGACGCAGACCATACGCCCTTCAAAAAAGGTGGAACCGTCTGCCCTGTGGTGGCGCAGCGCATTTTTCTTCATTGTAATTATTTTGCTGGATGTGTGCGGGTTTATAACCGGATCCTTTGGCCGTCCTGTGGGGATAGTTCTTCTGCTGCTATTTATTGTCTATGCATGTATAAATGTCATGCGTGCTCCCTTAGAGGGCGGCACTGAGGAGAAGGATGAAGATATCATAAAGGAGATCTCCATTCCATTTCAGCTTATGATATTGGTGGTCTGTGCGGCCTTCCTTTTTGTAGGGGCAAATCTTCTGGTGGACAATGGAATTTTGATTGCGCAGGCAGTGGGTGTGCCGGAGAGGGTTATAGCAGTTACTTTTATTGCGCTTGGAACTTCCCTGCCGGAGCTAATGACTTCCGTAATGTCCCTGATCAAAGGCTACGGGAATGTGGGACTTGGAAACGTAATTGGCGCCAATCTCCTTAATATGCTTTTGGTAATCGGCATTCCTTCGGCAATTGCCGGTATTCCTCTGGAAAAATCAACGGTGATGGTGGACATACCTCTTTCATTCCTTGTAATGGCAGTACTACTTGTTCCCATATTAGTCAGAAAAAAATCTTCAAGGCTGCAGGGTGTGACATTACTTGGTATTTATGGTATTTATTGTGTTATGTCGTTTTTGTAGAAGCCACCCGAAGCACTACAAAAAAAGGAATGACTCTTGTCAGGAAAAAAGTAATCTGCTATACTTCTATTGATACAATGCCGCAGGCAAAGCTTGCGGTATGCAGCGGTATAAATGCGAAAATAATAGGATAAAGGAGAGGTAAAAATGAAAGGTAATATTGTTGTTGGACAGTCAGGCGGGCCTACGGCAGTCATCAACTCATCTGTAGCCGGCGTATATGCGGCAGCAAAGAAGCTGGGCGTAAAGAATGTTTACGGAATGGTTCATGGAATTGAAGGATTTTTGGAGGACAAGCTGATTGAGCTTGAGGATTACTTAGATGCTCCTGTAGGAATTGAACTGTTAAAGAGAACTCCTTCCGCATTTTTAGGTTCCTGCCGTTTTAAAATGCCTAAAATTGAAGGCCATGAAGATGTTTACGAAAAGGTATTTGAGATCATGGAAAAGCATGATATTGAGTGTCTGTTCTATGCCGGTGGGAATGACTCTATGGACACGGTTAAAATGTTATCTGATTATGCAGCAGCACACGGCAAGACACAGCGGTTTATGGGTGTGCCTAAGACCATTGATAATGATCTTCCTGTCACCGATCACTGCCCGGGTTATGGTTCGGCAGCGAAATATATTGCAACCAGCTTAAAAGAAATTATCCGCGACAATGAGTCCTTCGGCGCTAAGAAGCCTACTATCTGTATTGTGGAGATTATGGGACGTAATGCAGGATGGCTTACAGCAGCGGCAGCTTTGGCAAAGGGAGAGGACTGTAGCGGTGCTGATGCAATTTATCTGCCTGAAAAAGTGTTTGATATGGATGCTTTCATGGAGAAAGTAAAACATCTGGCAGCAACAAAATCTTCCGTAGTGATTGCGGTTTCCGAAGGAATTCATATTGCTGACGGCCGCTATGTATGTGAACTGGCAAATGAAAATGTTGCAGTGGATGCATTTGGACATAAGCAGATGTCCGGTACGGCAGCTTATCTGGCACAGCTGATTGCTGCTGAAACAGGATTAAAGACCAGAGCAGTGGAATTCTCAACTCTGCAGCGTGCGGCAACTCACCTTGCATCCCTGACAGACATCAATGAAGCATTTCAGGTTGGACATGATGCAGTTGTAGCGGCAAATGAGGGAAAGACCGGCATGATGATCACTTTAGACAGAAATGGTGATGATCCCTATCAGTGCGGTACAAGCGCATACGACATTCATGCAATCGCAAATGTTGAAAGGCCTGTTCCGGCAGAGTGGATTACAGAAGACGGCTGCGGCTTAAACGAGGGTTATGAGAAATATGCAAGACCGCTTATTATGGGTGAGCTTCTTCCAATCTTTGTAAATGGCGTTCCCCAGCATTTAGTAAGAAAGTAATAACAGACCTCCAAAGCTGATACAGGTAATAACCTGATCTGATTTGGAGGTTTTATTTAACATAAGAATAACCGGCGAATTCCGGCATTTGCTGTTTCCGCAGGCAATGAGTAGTCTTTAAGGCTTTTCTAAAGTTCTCCGATTGCCATCATAAAGGAAGGCACAAGCTGCTTTTTCCGGGAAAGTACCCCGGGCAGTGTAACGGTGCCGTTTTCCACCTTTTTCTGGAAGGCTTCCTGCACCAGCTCCGGCGCCTGCTCGCCGCAACAAAGCAGCTGGGTGGTCTCTTTTATGATATCTGTGAGCATGAAAAACATCATATCCACGTTTTTATCCTGATAAACCTTCTGCATATAGGGAAAAAGGGTGGTTTGAATGTGGTTTAATTCTTCTTCACTCATGGAGGTAATCTGTCCGATTCCTACATTAAAATCACCAAATTCAAACATTTTAAAATCCTGATACAGTATTTCCTCGTCTGTTTTGGTGGCAAGGTCGCTTCCGGCTGCAAACATTTTTTTGGCATAGGATTCACATTCAATTCCGGCTATTTTAGCCAGTTCTTTGGCAGCCTTAATATCCATCTGGGTGCAGGTGGGCGAGCGGAACAATAAGGTATCAGATAAAATGGCGCTGCATAAAAGACCTGCAATGGCCGCAGGCACCTCAACATCCTGCTCCTCGTACATCTGGTAAATGATTGTGCCGGTACATCCTACCGGCTGATTGCGGAAATAGATTGGCGACATTGTCTCCAAAGAGCCAAGTCTGTGATGATCTATAATTTCCAGAATTTCCGCATCCAGCACATTATCAACGGCCTGGGAAACTTCATTGTGATCAACCAAAATCAGCCCCCGCTTGTGTACGCCAAGCAGATTACGTCTGGAGATCATACCCACATATTTCCCGGTTTTGCTCAAAATCGGAAAATCGCGATAGCGCTTCTGGGACATGATTTCTTTGATGCCCTCCGTATAATCCGACTCCCGGAAGGTTAAAAGGTTATCCTTGCGCATAAAAAAGCTTACAGGCATACTCTGGTTGATAAGCCTGGCCACAGTATAGGTATCCTGAGGCGTAATGATGATGGCGCAGTTGCGCTCCTTTGCCAGACGCCTGATAGTCCGGGATACCGGCGAGCCAAGACAGACAACGATGCAGCCGGCCTGCATTTCGATGGCGCAGAGCTGGGATTCGTAGCGGTTGCCAAGAACCACCATATCATGTTCGTCTATGTACTCTTCCATGACATCAGGATTTGCGGCGGCAATCACGACCTTTCCCTTGTCAAAGTATCCGTTTTCATCGCCAACTACCAGCTCCGCATCCAATGTTTCCAGAATATTGCGGTAAGAGGTTTTGGCGGTGGAGAGAATAGCGCTGTCATATTCATCCATATAGGACTGGGCAATATCGTTAATTGTGATAAGACCCTCCAGCTGATTTTTTTCATTGGTGATAGGGAGGGTAAATACACTCTGATCGTTCATCAGGGAATATGCCTTTTTTAAGGAAATGTCACTTCTTACGCCCGGCACTTTACGGATATCCATATCCTTTACGCGTGTACCAATGTTTTCAAGGAGGGTCGGTACGCCCATGTCAAAGCGCTTTAACACATATTGGGTTTCCGCGCTGACATGGCCGGCCCTGGCAGGTACATAGGAATTACCGCCGTTTATCTGATTTTTCAGGTAAGCATAAGAAATCGCGGAACAGATAGAATCCGTGTCAGGATTTTTATGACCAACGATATAGATGGTTCTTTTCCTTGCATGTACAGGGTCGGCATCCACGTTTCTTTTTATTTTTTTTTCGCTCACTTTTTACCCCCATTTCTGCGCTGCAGGTTTGACGCCCCGTCAGCTTGCTGCGGGGTTTTTGATAAATAAGCCGGCCCCCGAAGCTGAAAATTTTAGCCGTTATATTACATCTGTGCGGAAGAAGAACGGCTGACTGAAAGAAGCTTCTTTCGCATTTCATTTTCAATTCTTAAAAGCTCCTGCTCCGCGTTTCTTCTCTTTGTTCTTCCGTCCTCCTGAATTTTCAGTACTTCATCCAAGGTGCTGATCAGGGTCTGGTTGGTTGCGGTGAGGGTCTCAATATCCACAATGCCCCGCTCGCTTTCCCGTGCCGTCTCAATGGTTGCCGTCTTAAGAGCCTCGGCGTTTTTCTTAAGCAGGGCGTTAGTCATGTCTGTCACTTCCTTTTGGGCTCTGGCCGCCTCTGCGGAATGATTTAAACCTATGGCAATAACCATCTGGCTTTTCCACAAAGGGATAGTATTGACGAGGGTAGACTGTATTTTTTCGGACATAGCGGTATCATTACTTTGAATTAAGCGGATCTGAGGGGCCATCTGCATGGAAATGGTTCTGGTCAGCTCCAAATCGTAAATTTTCTTTTCAAAACGCTCACACATGGACGCATAATCATTGGCGGCCTGGGTGTCCTCCGGCAGTCCGCTTTGCTCTGCTTTATTAAGGAGAGCCGGCAACTCGGAAGTCCTGGCCTGGGTCAGCTTTTGCTTACCTGCAAGAATATACATGGACAATTCTTTAAAATAATTCAGATTTAATTCGTACATTTTATCCAGCATGGCGGCATCTTTGAGCAAGGTGACCTGATGGCTTTCCATTACCTTGCAGATTTTATTGATGTTGTTTTCCGCTTTGTCATATTTAACTTTCATGTTTTCCAGCTTATTGCTGCCTTTTTTAAATATGCCGAGAAATCCCTTTTCCTCAGGCTCGTCAAAGTCTTTTAACTGGGTAACCACATCGGTCAGCATCTGGCCGATTTCTCCCATGTCCTTGGTACGCACATTGTTTAATGCACTTTCAGAAAAATCGGCTATTTTTTTCTGACTGCCGGCACCGTACTGCATGACCATCTGAGTGTTGGTGATGTCAATCTGCGAGGCAAAATCATCCACCATTTTCTGCTCCTGGGGAGTTAAAACCACCTCCGGTATTTCAGGCTGTTCCTCCTCTATGCTCAAAGGCTGATTTTCAGGCTCATCCACGGTAAAAGGGGTGAGGGTTAAGGAGGGAGCCTCCTGTACCATTTCATCTAAATTATTGCTCATTTGATTGTCCTCCATATTATATTAATGTATTCCCGGCATTCCAGACATAAGAACGGCTGGCGAAGACCGGTATCCATTGTTTTACTGTCCGTTTTTGGCGGAGTGCGTGATATCCATTTCATTGGTAAGGCCTTCGCGGGCAAGCATGGTCTTAAGAACCTGGGCGTCTGTGGTTGCATCAAGCACAGCATCCTGAAAAAGATTGTTTAAAAGCTCCGTGAAGGCACGATTAATAGTATCCAGGGTGTTTTCAATTTCTGCTTTTGCCGCCGTTATCTCTTCTCCCGGTACACTGACCTTATCAAAATCTGCGTAAGCCTCCACCAGTTTTAAGGTGGTGGGAAGATAATAATCCATCAGCTTGTGCATTCGGTGCATTTGATCCGGATGATCCTTTAAATTGTCAAAAATTTCCTTTAACAGATTTTCCAGGCGCAAGAGCTTGTTGGAAATGACTTCTCCGGGAATCTGAGCGTTCAGACATCTTAATTTATGGATGCATTCCGTTCCCTCCGCTATCATGGTATTCAATTCTGCATTTTCGGACCCGCTGTCATGGAAAGAAGGGCTGTCCTTTTGAGAGGCAGATTTTTTGTCTGGCGTAAGGGTATCCGGCGAAGCATGGTATCCGCCTCTTTGTGCTGTATCTGCACCTGCGCTGCCTGCGGTCAGGTTTGCCTGCAGGGCTCTTTGTGCCTCTGCTTCCATGCGTCTTTGATTTTCCTCTGTTTCCAGATATTGTCTGTAAATCGAATCGCTTAGCATGAAATGTGTTTTCTGCTTATCCAGATGACCTTCGGGAAACATTCCGACCTTCAGCATTTTTTGCAAATCACGTAATACATATCGTTTACTTTTGCCGGTACTTTCAGCCAGGGCCTGTGTGCCTATGTACATTTTTCGGTCACAGAGCTGTATGTATCGCTGGGCCCGCTTTATACGCTTTCCCTGTCCGATTCCAAAGCGGATCATTCCCAAAAAAAATACCGTGAAAAGAAACGTAGACACAAAACCGGCTCCGTTTACAGGAAAGTTGGCGCCCCAGAGAATAAGCTGGGTGAGAAGAATAATTCCCGTAGCGGCAAGTCCGATTCCGCCAAAGACCTTGTATAAAATGTTGGATACACCGCCAACCTTATTAAATTTAACAAAGGGGACTGTCCGGACTTGTCCGGGAGCCGGAGAGCCTGGCGCTTTGGGATGCAGAAACTGATCTTTGTGCTGTAAAAACTGCTCTTTTTTTTGTAAAATATTTGCCCTGGTGCGCTGCATCTGCTCCTGCCATTGCTGCTGCTGTTTCAGGCGTCTTTGCTCTTCCCGCTCCCGGTATGCCTGCTGAGCCTTCTGATCCCATGTGCAGGTGCCGCTTTGCCCGTTAGCGGTGTATCGGCGTGAACTATCATGTGAATGACCATAGGTATGACCATTGGAATAATCGCCGGAATAGTTACCGGAATTATCACCCGGCTGGCTTTCATTTTCGAAGGGAATATGTATGCCGACTTCATTTAAAGTGCTTGTTACTGTCTGGGTAACCAGGTCGTTTAAGTTTTTAAAATCCCCGGTACGCAGAGCCTGCGCCAGCGCTTCTTTTATTTGTTCTCCCATATTGCCCCGGTTTTGATTGTTACTCATATTGTATCTGGAACCTCGTTATTTTTGCTTCCTGCCTTTGGCATATATCTAAAAGTAATGACTTTCTTATAACTTTATATTATCACACATCAAACCCTCATCCGCAAGATTTCTTTTGGAAGATTAATAAAACTGCCGGTTGCTTTAGGGATGAATTCTAAAGTATAATAAAAAAGAATTTGTAATGGGTGGATTTATTGAAAGTGCAGGAGGAGGTACCAGATGAAAATTGCAGCTTTTTATGAAAATATTGTTTATGGAGCGGAAAAGGAACAGGTATGCATCGAAGAGGTGTTAGATGAGCTGAAGGCACAGGGCCTTCAGATGATATACATTTCTCTGGAGTCCCTGAAGAAAAAAGAGGAAGAACTGCTGCAGCTTTTCAGGGAAAAAGACCTTGCCATTGAGGGGCTGCACCAGCATTTTGATTTTGGACATCATCCTGAGGACGAAAGCTATAAAGAATATATTGATACCGCCCTGCGGGTGGGAGCAGAAAATTGCCTGATTGTTCCCGGACTGTTTTCAAAAGAAGATGAGGAAAATCGTGATGAAATAATGGAAAACATGGCCGGAGCCGTAAAAAAGGCAGTGGCTTACGGAAAGGAAAGAGGAATTAACGTCTGTATGGAAGACTATGATTCCATGGCTTCTCCGTATAACTGTGTAAATGGCCTTTCTTATTTTTTTGAGAAAATTCCTGACTTAAAGTGTGCTTTTGACACGGGAAATTTTGTCTGCTATAAGGAAGACGAGGAAGCGGCCTTTCTTAAATTTGCGGATAAAATCTGTACGGTTCATTTAAAGGACAGAAGCAAAAGCGCACATATGCAGGGAGATGTGGGCTGTGTGTGTTTTGATGGGAGCAGCGCCTTTTCAGCACCGGTTGGAAGCGGGTATATCCACATAAAAGAGATTTTAGACGGGCTGAAAAGGAGAAATTACGATGGAAACGTGATTGTGGAACTGTATGGGTATGAGGATATTCTGGAGGGAATAAAAAAATCCATCAGATGGGTGCGGGGACAGCTGTAAAGGGGAATTTTTAAAATTTTTCCCAACAACATTGACAGTAAGGTATAATTCCGCTAATATTAATTTGGAAACAGGTCAGTGGTACCAACGGTTGGGCTGGGCGAAAGACCCTGGTCCAAGACGCGGCGGGGAATCTCCCCGCTATTTTTGTTAGTGAAAAGGGATGAAGGTTTTTCTGTTGGCAGCGGTATCGCAGGCCGGGCTTGTGATATAGGACAATAAGTTCTGCCTATTGCATGCAGGAGGAATATAGATGAAAAAGAAGATAGTGTGCCATATCATTGGTCTGCTTCTTGCGGGAGTACTTTTTGGGTGTTCCGGCAGGCAGCAGGAAACGTTATCAGGAGAAATGGAAGGCGCAGCACAGGACACTGCGTCAGAGGGAGAAAAAGAACCGGAGGATAAGGACTTGGGCGCTGATGATACGGTAGATGAGATGAAAGGTGCCCCTAAGGAAAGCGATGTGCAGGCCGCCGAGGAAAACATGGAGAGCTGGCAGAGGCTTTTAATATCTCCGGAGGAAGGGCCGGAGAAAAAATTGATGGAGGATATTTACGGAGATTATCAGGAAAAGGGCGGAGAGATTGCTTTTGTACTGGATGGCGCTATTATGGACGGAAACTATAACGAAGCGATCTATAAAGGAATTCAGATGTATGCATTTTCGGCAGGCGTTTCCTTTTCCTATTATATTGCAGATGGGAATCAGCCGCAGGGATATCAGGAGGTCATTGAACGGGCAGTTTCCAACCAGGCAAAAGTCATTGTCTGTGGCGGAGACGGATTTGAAAAAGCGGTCGGGAGCATGCAAAATGAATATCCGGAGATATGTTTTTTATTGATTGACGGGATTCCGGTGGATGAGTTTGGAAAAGCTGTTGATATAGAGGATAATGTACACTGTATTTCCTTTGAGGAGGAGGAGTCAGGTTATATGGCGGGATATCTCGCCGTTTTTGACGGTTACCGCTCTCTGGGATTTATTGGCGGTAAGAAAGCGCCTTCGGTTATCAGATACGGCTATGGATACCTGCAGGGAATTGAGGATGCGGTAAAGGATTTGGAGCTTTCCAATGTGACGGTTAATTACTGGTATGCGGATTCCTATGAGCCCAATGAGGAAATAAGAGATAAAGCTTTAGCGTGGTACGGAGAAGGAACGGAAGTGATCTTTGCCTGCGGCGGTCTGCTGTACCAGTCAGTGCTTGCAGCGGCGGAAGAAGAGGACGGGCTGTTGATTGGTGTGGATGTAGATCAAAGTGCCCTGTCGGATCGATTCCTGACCAGTGCCGTTAAGAATATTACCAATGCGGTAATCATTTCGCTGGACGACTTCTACGCCACAGGAAAAGAATGGTCATATGATTTTGCCGGAGAGGCTGTGCGTTACAGTATGGAGGAAAACTGCACGGGAATTCCCATTTATGACACGGAGTGGAGATTTAAAGCTATTACCATGGAAAGGTTCAGTGAACTGCGCAAAAAAATCAAGCTGGGTGAGGTTTCCATATCAGATGATATTGATGTGCAGCCTCAGGTATCTTTTACTTTAAATATGTATGGACCGGAAGATTAAATGCCGCTGCCTAGGATTTGAGAACGGGCGGTAAGCATTGGGTTTTTGGGTTACAGACAATTTGCTAAGGCAGAGTTTGGGGAAATCGGGATGAGGAAGAAGATATTACTTTTATTTATGATGGGGGCATTATTACCCGGATGTTTTTTAGGGGGCTGTGGAAACAAGAAAGACAAAGCTGTGGAAACCGTAAAGGTGGAAGAGAGTAAAAAGGAAAATACATCAAAAGAAAAGACAGAGAAAGAAAAAAAGACCGGATTAAGTGAGAAAGAAAAAAGACGGCTTACCCGGGGAGATTTATATGTGGAGGCAGGTGAGCTGACAGGCTATGCTTCTGATTTTTCGCTGGTTTATGATGAGGAATCGGAGGAGATGAAATATTGTCTTGCAATGCCGCAGATACCGGAAAGTGATGATGCCTATTTATATTTGTTTGCCCGCTCCTGCTATGAGGATGAGGAAACATTAGGAGGGACGCCGGCCGCCTTTGGCCCGAAGGGAACGGACTGCGAGATTGCCTTTGCTTATAAAGAGGAATACTTATTTCAGCAGTTTATCCCGGCGCTGCTTTTAGAAGGAAAATATGTGTCTGTCGGAGATGGGATTTATCTGTCAAATCCGGAGGCACTTGCCGGCAACCGGGAAGAATATCCGAAGATTGCATCTAAAAAAGGACTTCTGCTTGATCCTACCATGCTGGGCACGGAGGAACTAACAGATCTGGGCGTAAAACACGCTATTTATAATATCCCGTTATCCGCTATCATGGGAGAAACCTCGGATGAAACCTTCCCGACTATCACTTATACCTATCAGGGAGAGGATTATCTGTTTAACGGAGCGGCAATTAACGGTTATGACGGGCTGTTCAGGTACCTGACAGATTCGGGCATGTGTGCCACGGCAATTGTGTTAAACGACTGGAACGAGGATTACATAGAACTGATTCATCCGAAGGCGCGGGATAAAAGTGTTGGAGCCAGTTATTATATGTTTAACACCGCCGAAGAAAAGGGTGTTAAGGAACTGGAAGCAGTGGCAGTTTTTCTTGCGGAGCGATATTCTGACGGGGAGCATGGCATGGTATATAACTGGGTGATTGCCAATGAGATCAATCAGTTTAAAACCTGGAATTATATGGACACCAATGATGTAGCATATTACACAGAGGAATTTGAAAAGGGCTTCCGTATTTTTTATCAGGCGGTTAAAAGTAAGTATGCGGGGGCAAAGGTATATTTCAGCATAGACCACGACTGGAACAGCAACGGAGGCGACAACAGGATATATTTTAACGCAAGGGATCTGGTGGAGGGAATCAATCAGGCGGCCCTTAAGCATGGCAACTATGACTGGGGAATTGCCATACATCCCTACCCTACCCCTCTGACCCGTGTAAATTACTGGTCTCAGGAGTACGACAAAACCCAGGATGCAGAAACCCTTTCTATTATGAATTTAAATGTGCTGACGGATTTCCTTGGACAGGAGGAATACTTAGATACAAAAGGAAACATCAGAAGCATCACTATCACAGAGCTTGGATTTTCCTCCAAGTTTGGCCAAAAGCTCCAGGCAGCCGCCTTTGCCTACTGTTATTATATTACGGAGGCAAATCCATACATAGAGGCCTTTATTATGAATCGCCAGACGGATGCTCCTGAGGAGATGGTGCAGGGACTTGCCTTTGGCATTTATGAGTACGATCATTCCGAAAAATTTTTAAAGGAAATTTTCCGTAACATAGATACGGATCAGGGGGAAGAATATATGGATTTTATGCTGAACATCTTAGGGGCTAAGACCCTGGAGGAGGCTCTTAGCTGGGCCCGGTAAGAAAATAAATATTTCAAAAACAACCTTCCGATGTACCAGATATAGAACACTGGAAACTACTTCCGGCAGTTGACAGACTGCATGATAAGTGTTATATTTATTAACAGATGTAACAAATTTGTAATAATTAGTAACAAAGTTCATATGATAAGTAAAGCAGCTTACGATAGATAAACAAATGGAGGTTATCATGCAGATAAAGAATGTTAGAAAAGCAGGGCGGGTTACAGCCTGCGCCTTATCGGCAGCCCTTATGTTTTCCGGCATGAATATGGATGTATTGGCGAAGGAAGCAAGCGGACTTCCCTCAGCAGGAATAGATTACTTTTTATCATCCAACGCTACCAGCGTGAAAAATTTAAAGGATGAAGAGGAAACACAGGAAACGGTTCCGGTTGCAGACGAGGAGGCCGATTCCGAAGAGGAAACGGACGGGGAGGAAAAAGCAAGCGTATCTCCTACGGCCATGGCATCGGCTACAGCAACCGCTACAGCCACGGCGGCAGCGGCTATCGCATCACCGGTTAAAGAACTGCTCCCTGAGAAGGAAGATAAGGTGATTGAGGAAACGGTAGAAGCTTCTACCACCAAGAGCCTTAACCAGATGGAAAGGGAATTAGAGACAAAGCGGGAAGAAAAAACATTTCGCTCTCTGGTTATTGCCAAGGTAAATGATTACGTAAATGTAAGAAGCATGCCCAGCGAGGAAGGTGAAATTCTCGGTAAGCTTTATGATAAATCAGTAGGTGAGTTCATTTCCGAAGAGGATGGATGGTATGAAATAGAATCCGGCAGCGTAACCGGCTATGTGAAGGCAGAGTATTGCGTAACAGGTGAGGATGCGGTGGATTTAGCCAAGAAGGTGGGAACCAGAATAGCAACAGTTACCACCACCACCTTAAAGGTGCGCGAAGAGCCTGGTCTTGACGCGGTAGTTTTAGGCTTGATTCCCATTGACGATCAGCTCCTGGTAACAGAAGAACTGGATGAATGGGTGAAGGTAAACATAGAGGAAGGTGACGGATATATCTCAAAGGATTACGTTACTCTTTCCACGGAATTTGTAAAAGCAGAGTCCAAGGCGGAAGAAGAAGCCAGACTTGCAAAGGAAGCGGCAGAAAGAAAGGCAGCCCAGGAAGCGGCGGCCAGAGCAGAAAGAGAGCGGAAGGCAAAGAGTTCGTCATCTTCTTCAGGTCAGGAAGCCCCCGCACCGGTATATGTCACTGGCGGCGGAAGCGAGCTGGGGCAGTCAGTAGCAAATTATGCATGCCAGTTTGTAGGGAATCCTTATGTATATGGCGGTACCAGTCTTACCAATGGTGCGGACTGCTCCGGATTTGTAATGAGTGTTTATAAAAACTTTGGTGTCAGCCTGCCTCATTCTTCAGCGGCAGACAGAAGCGTGGGCGCGGCGGTAAACGGCCTTGAAAATGCACAGCCCGGCGACATTGTATGTTACTCCGGACACGTAGGGATCTATGTGGGAAATGGACAGATTGTCCATGCGTCCACCTCAAAGACCGGTATCATAGTATCCAATGCAAATTACCGTTCGGTACTTTCGGTAAGAAGAATATTCTAGTAAAAAAGATTATATATTCATATAGTTAAAGCAGTGGGATTAAAGTAACAGTTTCTTCATCAGGGACTGTTACTTTTTTATCAATGGGTTGGCTCGCGCAGCGGGGCAGCGTTTGTTGTGCTGTCCCATGCAGATACGGAAAAGTCAGAATTCAGTTATTCTGAAAAAATTTATTGACAAAAAATCACTTGTACAAGTTTCACAAATGGAGCTGAATTTTATTCAAATTAAGGCTGGCGGGAAGAAAAAGGCTTAAAAAGTTATCCACATGAAAAAGCTTATAAAAAGTGGATTTTTGAGTTATACACGGGGTTATCCACATTATCCACTGACGAAAAAACGAAAGCAGGATAACCCTGTAGTGACAGAACGAAACATGTGTTTTGTGAATTGTGCCGGAAATAAAGAAAATGTTAGAAATATGGCGTAAAAGAAAGATGGATAAATTGTCCGAAAACTAGCCAAAATACAAAACAAAATTCAGGAATTATTGCATAGTGTGTACAAGGTATGGTATAATAAATTCAAAATTTGATAAATAATCCAAGGAAAGGATGATAAGTATGAAGTTTATAATTGTAGGAAAAAATATTGATGTAACACCCGGACTGCGCAGTGCGGTGGAGGAAAAAATCGGAAAGCTTGAGAAATATTTTACATCCGAGACAGAGATTCATGTGACCTTAAGTGTGGAGAAGGAGAGGCAGAAAATCGAGGTTACCATTCCTGTTAAGGGAAGTATCATCCGTTCTGAGCAGGTGAGCAATGATATGTATGTTTCCATTGATTTGGTGGAAGAAATTATAGAAAGGCAGCTTAAGAAATATAAAAATAAGCTGGTGGACAAGAAGCAGCCTTCGGACTATTTTAAAAGAGAATTTATGGAAAAGGAATACATGGATGAGGAAGAAGTCAGAATTATCCGTACGAAAAAGTTTGACATAAAGCCCATGTACCCGGAGGACGCATGTGTACAAATGGAGCTTTTGGGACATAGCTTTTATGTGTTCTGTAATGCTGAAACCGATCAGGTAAATGTAGTCTACAAACGTAAGGGAAATACATACGGACTCATTGAGCCGGAATATTAAACAAAAGTAAAAGTCCGGCCTGCGCTGTTGCGAAAAGGAAAATAACGGACCGTTGCAAAATAAAATATAAAAAAGAAAAGATGTGTGGCGTGCCACACATTTTTTTGATACAATAAAGGACAAGAATGCCAGAAATTAAAAGGCATCAAGGCAGTACACCAAAGCAAAGATAAACCTTCAAACTAAGGAGTTTTATTATGGATGTCAGAGATTATAAAAAAATTTTAGATGCCATAACCACATCGGCAGTGTACGTAATCCGGGAGGATGACCATAAAATTCTTTATTACAACAAACAGGTACAGGAAGCAACGCCTGATGTACGTTTAGGCGTCTGCTGCCATGAATTGTGGAAGGAATGCTGTGCTAATTGCCCGATTTTGACCATAGGAGACAAAGAGGAAAGCAGGTCTGTCAGCAATGGCAGCTTTTTTGGCGATGTAGTGGATATTGCTGCCGCCAGAATAACATGGGCGGATAAAATTCCGGCTTTTATTATTACGGTATCTCCCCATAAGGAAACAGTCAGCGGTGTTTACCACAAAATTATGCATGTGAATTTAAGCAGCGATACTTATGATTTGGTGGAAATGAGCTCTGATAAGCTGATAAAGGAAAACAGAAAGGGTGTTTTTTCAGATTGGGCTGACTGGTTTGTAGAAAATAGTGGAATTTATCAGGATGACGTGGAAAGGCTTTCAGGTTTTATCCATCCTGAAAGACTGCAAAAGGCTATGCGGACAGGACACAGTACGCTGACATGCAGTTACCGGCGCCGCACGCCGGGGGGCCTTAGATGGAATATGATAGAAGCAGTTCAGGATACCGGATATTGTGAAGAAAATCAGGCTATTATTATTTTTATAAAGGATGTGCAGGAGGTGCTGAAGGATAGCCTTGAGCGGGAGGAAATCAGCATCCGGATGCAGGAGGTTATCCGCTCCTTAGGAACGCTTAATTTTGGCATTTATGCGGTTGATTTAAATTCGGGAGAAGTGGATCCAATCCGGGAGAACGGGAAAATGCAGGACGGTCAGGCATCCGGAACGCTTCTCTGGGAGGATGTCATAGAGCCCCGCTTTGCGGCTAATATGCATTATGCCTACCAGAAAAAGTTTATCCGAAAATTTACACTGGAAAACCTGCGAAGGGCGGGTGATTCGGGAGAACAAAAACTGGAAATGCTTTGCCAGTGGGACATAAACGGGGAATACCGCTATGTGTCTGTCACAGCGTATTTTGACAAGGAACAGCGTTTTAAGAAATACGCGGTGATTGCCCTGCAGGATGTAGACGAGCATATGCGGCAGGAAATTAAGTTCAGCCGTCAGGAACTGCAGATGGCCGCCATATTAAAATCCAGGTTTAAGGTTATTACCACGGTCAATCTGTCAAGCGGTCAGTGTGAGCGCACATGGATTAGCGAGGAAGAAGGGCTGAAAAAGGTTTATGTGGGGGATTACGCCCATTATTTTCAAAAGGCTTTGGCCTCTGTGGTTTATCCGGAGGATGCAGAGCGGTTTGAGAAGGCGCTTGCTCCGGAACATTTACATCAGCAGGCAAGGAACACTGAAAATTATTTGGAAGAGATTTGTCAGTACCGTATAACAGGGGAGTCCCCGCGGTGGCTGGAGCAGTATGTAATTTATACTCGAAAGGGAAAGGAAGTACAGGTTAATATACTTGGACGGGACATTACCAGGGAGAAGATGAAAGAGCAGATGCAGCTTGAGGCAGACCAGGCAGGGTTAAATATTATCCGTAGTCTGAGCAGTATGTTTTTTGCCACTTATTATGGTGATTTGGAGCAGAATACCTTCCGTCCGGTAATGCAGGTGAAAGAAGTTGGCAAGGTTTTAGAAGACGGGGTTAACTATGAAGACGGTCTGCGTACTTATGCGGAAAAATTTATCCATCCGGATGACAGGGAGGAGTATCTCGATATCTTCAGCGTACAAAATATGCGCAAAAGCCTGAAGCCGGAACAGCCTTATGTGACCTTTTCTTACCGAAAGTTCTCTGACAGCCCGGAAAATACAGGAAATTATGACTGGGTGCGTGCTACCTCCGTGCTTGCTCAGACAGATGAAAAAGGCAGGGCTAAGCTTTTTGTGTATGCGGCACAGGATATTACCAAGAGTAAAATCAGGGAACTGCGGGGGCAACAGGCTCTGCAGGCAGCCTGTGAGGCGGCGGACCGGGCCAATGCATCTAAGAGCGAATTCCTCTCCCGCATGAGCCACGATTTGCGCACACCTATGAATGGTATTGTGGGTATGATTAAAATTGCCAGCAAGCATATGGACGATTCCACCAGGCTGCAGGAATGTATGAATAAGATCAACGATTCCAGTGAGCTTTTGGTATCTTTGGTAAATAAGATGCTGGATATGAGCCAGATAGAGTCGGGAAATGTGGAATTGGAAACGAAATTTTTTGGCCTGTCCGATATGTTAGAAAATGTAAAAAATATTATTATGCCCAGGGCAAGAGCCAAAGGGCTCAGGCTGGAAATACACCCAATGCAGGTAGAGCACGAGTATGTGATTGGCGACCAGGTTAGAATTCAGCAGGTGTTTTTACATATTTTGGAAAATTCTGTGAAGTATACACCGGCAGGAGGGCTTTTAGAACTGTCGGTAACTGAGCGGGAACCAAGAGAATATGGTTGTGGTTCGTATGAGTTTGTCTTTAAGGATAATGGTATTGGTATGGAGGAAGATTTTATACCACATATTTTTGAGCCTTTTATCCGGGCAGAGGATTCCCGCGTAAGCAAAATTGAAGGTACCGGTCTTGGCATGACGATTGCCCAAAATATTGTCAGTCTGATGGGCGGGCACATTATGGTGGAGAGTAAACGCGGCTGTGGTTCTAAGGTTACGGTTATCCTTTTATTAAAGCAGCAAAGTCAGGGGAAAAAGCTGCATAAAGCGTCTGCTGTGGATAAAGCGTCCGTACTGGATGAGAATTTCTTTTCAAAAGATCCCTTCAGGGGCAGGAGAATCCTTGTGGTGGAGGATAATGAATTAAACCGTGTGATTGCTATGGAAATTATTGGCGAGACCGGAGCTTTGGTAGAATGCGCAGAAAACGGACGGGAGGGGCTTGATCGTTTCGCGGAAATGCCGGAAGGATATTATGATTTGATATTTATGGACATCCAGATGCCTGTTATGAACGGCTATGAAGCAGCCCGGGCTATCCGAAAGCTGCCACGGGCCGATGCTGCATCGGTTCCGATTCTTGCGCTGTCGGCAAATGCTTTTGCAGAGGATATTGTTGCCAGCCGCGCAGCCGGCATGAATGAACATCTGACAAAGCCTCTTGATATTTCCCGCCTGATGGAGAGCATGTATTACTGGCTGGAGGGGGATAAAGAGCAAGAAGCGTAACAAAAACGCTGCCGCGCGAAGCGTGGCAGCGTTTTATGCGCCCGCCCGCACAGGGAATGTTGTTGCTGATGCAACATGCGGGCGGCGCGGCGAGTAGGGAATTTGAATCTTCCCTACCCGATCGCATGGGCACCCAAAGGAAGATCTCAGGTCCGCATATGGAAGTTTGCTTCTGACGCAGCATGGGACTTAATATATCATGGCTTTTTCTTCGCCGTTCATAACACGCAGAGCGCCCTGTGCCAGAGCAAGAAGCTCATCCTCACCGGGATATACGGTGATGGGAGAAATAAATCCTGCCCGTTCTTTCAGACCTGCCACCACTGCCTTGTCATAAGCGATTCCGCCTGTGATAATGATCTGATCAATTTTTCCTTTTAATACACATGCCATAGAGCCGATGTCCTTTGCCACCTGCATGATGAAAGCCTCACGTATCTCAGCTGCTTTTTCATCACCGCCCTGAACCATCTTTTCCACATCACGCATATCGTTTGTATTACAGTAGGCATTGAATCCGCCGGCACCTACAAATTTTTTGTAGATCTCTTTTTCCGTATACTGACCGGAAAAACATAATTTTATCAGCGCGCCTGAGGGAACACCGCCGGCCCTTTCAGGTGAGAAAGCGCCGTCTCCGTCCAAAGCGTTGAAAACATCTACAACGCGTCCCTGCTCGTGAGCGCCTACGGAAACACCGCCGCCCATATGTACAACAATCAGATTCAGGCTCTCATAAGGCACGCTCTGTTCCTTTGCATAGCGCTTTGCAACTGCTTTTTGGTTCAGTGCGTGGAATACGCTGGTGCGGGGCAGCTCGGGAACGCCTGAATATCTGGAAATGGGCATCAGCTCATCCACAACCACAGGATCTACAATATAAGAGGGAACGCCAATGGAATCTGCGATTTCCCTTGCAAGAATACCGCCTAAGTTGGAAGCATGCTGTCCCTGTACGCCAACCTTTAAGTCAGCTAAAAGCGCATCGCTTACAGCGTAAGTACCGCCCGGGATGGGCTTTAACATACCGCCGCGTCCAACGATTACCTGCAGGGAATGAATATCAAAATCTTTTTCCTTAAGAAGGTCAAGAATAATCTGCTTGCGGAAATCCTTTTGGTCTACAATAGAAGCATACTGCGCAATTTCCTCTGTGGAATGACGAAGAGTTTCCTCGAATAAAAGGGTTTCATCCTCAAATACACCAATTTTGGTGGAGGTGGAACCGGGATTGATAATTAAGCTTTTTACGGACATTTATTTTCCTCCCAATCTTTGTATGAGTTAGTTTTTGGACATTGCCTCGGCAACCACTGCGCCCAAAGCAATGGAATTTACCTTGGTTTCGAAGTCATCGGAACGGGAAGTCAAGATAACAGGCGCCTTTGTCCCGGTGAGAATGTTTCCGTTAACTACCTTAGCGGTATGTACCAGACATTTGTAAACCAGATTTCCGGCATGAATGTCGGGGAAAAGTAAGATATCGGCATCGCCCTGGATCGCCCTGTCGGTTGCGCCTTTGTGCTTAGCAGCCTCCGGGTCAATGGCAAGATCTAAGGATAAGGGTCCGTCAACAATACATCCGGGAATCTTCCCGTCTTTGTTCATCTGTGTAAGCTCACCGGCCTCCACGGTAGCAGGCATTTTGGGGTTGATGACCTCAACTGCTGCAAGGGGAGCAACCTTAGGATTCTCAATACCGCAGGCACTGGTGATTTCAAGTGTATTGTGGATGATGTTTACCTTATCTTCCAAAGTGGGATAAGGGATGAATGCCACATCTGTTAAGAAAAGCAGATGGTCAATTCCTTCAATATCAAATACGCATACATGGGATAAAGGTTTTCCGGTGCGAAGCCCGACCTCTTTGTCAAGAACGCTCTTTAAAAATCCTTTGGTATCAATAAGCCCTTTCATGTACATGTCAGCTTTCCCGTCATGAACCAGCTTAACTGCGGTGAGCGCCGCCTCAGTTTTGTCTTCCACGTGGATGATTTCGAAACCGCTTAAGTCCATATCCAGGGAGGAAGCGATTTCACGGATTTCCTTTTCATTGCCTACTAAGATGGCATCTGCAATTTTTCTTTCTTTGGCAGCCTTGACAGCTTCGAGAACAGCAGAGTCCTGGGCTACGGCAACCGCTACTTTTTTCGTGCCGCACTCATTAACTTTGGCAATCAGATCAGCGAATGTTTTGCTCATTTGTTTTCACCTCTTATAAATTTGTTTATACTTTTTTGACTCCGCGGACAACGGGCCGGACAGGCATGCTTTCATGTATATTGGGCAATTGCCGCGGCTTTATAATTTCGTTAAAATAATAACACTGTTTTAGGGAAAAAGCAATATTGCAGGGCTTGTTTTTTAAAGGCCTGTATTGCGATGTTATTTAAAAGTCTGTAGCCAAATGGCGGATGATGTGATAAAGTTTTTACAGACAGGCATAGCCTGCGACAGATGACAGCAGGTTTTGCCTATTCCCATCGCAGAAGAGAGCCAGGCGTTTAGCAGACGTTTGCCTGGCACGGACCGGGGGCGAAGCATAGACATTTTAAATGGATATTGCATGTAACAGTTCAGCAAGGCTGAGCTGCTGCGAAAGAACAGGGACGGGACAGATATGGTAAAAGAATTAAATCAGGAAAAGCTTCGGAAAAAGAAAGAGAAAGAAAAGCAAAAAGATAAGAAAAGACGGTGGAAGCGTATCAATGCAAGAGCAGACAGGACGATATATCTGTTTGCGGTGGGGATTTGCGTTACGGCCTGTCTGCTGGAGGTAAAGCGTAAAAAAGAGATGAAGATTTTCTAAGGCATCCAAAGACGCCGCCTAAGAAAATCTAAGTCATCTCTGGAAAAATCACCTTAGGGCGATTCTTCTGAAATGATTTCCGCGGCAATGAAGGAGGTAATGAAAATATGGCGAAAAATATAATGGAATATGAAACAGTGGATCTGGACGAGGAGAGCGGAAGCGTTTTGATTCTCGACCAGACGAAGCTGCCGGGGAAGGCGGAGATGATAAAGCTCAGGACAGCGAAAGAGATATGGGATGCCATTTATCTGCTGAAAGTGCGGGGAGCGCCTGCTATTGGTGTGGCGGCGGCTTTTGGCATTTATGTGCTGGCACGCCGCACGGCCCAAAAAGAGACGGATTTTGATTCCTTCTATAACAGTTTTAAAAAGCAGAAGGAGTACCTTGATTCGGCCAGACCTACCGCCGTAAATTTGTCCTGGGCATTAAACCGGATGGATCAGGTGTGCAGACAGGCGCACGCAGAAGGGAAAAGTGTGGCGCAGATCGTGGACAGGCTTGGCCGGGAAGCAAGAGAAATCAAGGAGGAAGATATACGGGTATGCAGGGCAATCGGTGAAAACGGCCTTAGCCTTCTAAAACCCGGAGATGGTATACTGACCCATTGTAATGCGGGACAGCTGGCAACCTGCAGGTATGGGACGGCCACGGCGCCAATATATTTAGGCCAGGAAAGAGGGTATCATTTCCATGTTTTTGCGGACGAGACCAGGCCTCTTTTGCAGGGAGCAAGGCTGACGGCCTATGAGCTTTACAGCAGTGGAGTAGATGTAACTTTAATCTGCGATAATATGTCGGCCATGGTGATGAAAAACGGATGGGTGAATGCTGTATTTGTGGGCTGTGACCGGGTGGCGGCCAATGGAGATACTGCCAATAAAATAGGCACCAGCGTGGTGGCAACGGTGGCGAAAAGATACGGCGTGCCTTTTTATGTATGTGCCCCCACTTCCACAATAGATTTAGACACTCCTGCCGGAAACGAAATTAAAATTGAACAGCGTCCCGGCAGGGAAGTGACGGAAATGTGGTACAAAGAGCCAATGGCGCCACAGGGCATTAAGGTGTTTAATCCGGCCTTTGACGTGACGGATCACGAACTGATTACTGCCATCATAACAGAACATGGAATCGCCCGGGCGCCTTTTTGGAAATCTCTTGCTGAAATGAAAAATGTGACAGTTTAAATCTGACTGGAAAAATAACGCCCCATATCAGCCTGAAGCTTTAAAAGAGACGGATGAAGCTCAATGGGAAATCCCTGCATACAGCGGAAAGTTTCAAAATTAATCACGCCCTGATACCGGATTTCCTTTAGTCCCCGCAAAAAGCCTGCCCAGTCGGTTGCGACAGGATTCCAGCTTCTTGCAAAGGTAAAAGGCATGTTATGTAAATCACTCATACCGTCATTATCGTGGAGATGAAGGATTTTAAGCCTGTTGCCCAAAGCAACCACCGACTGATACATGTTTTTCCCCAAAATATTGGCATGCCCTATATCAAAGCAGAAGCCGAAAAGCTCTTCCCCGGCAAGCTGGTTGAGCTTATCAATGATATTAACGGCTTCCTGAAAATCAGAACAGGCGCCCTCCATTAAATGCCCGTTTTGCTCAACGAATAAATTTTCCAGACAGACAACCAATCCCAGTTTTTTGGCAGCAGGAATCAGCTCCTGATACATGGAAACATTGAAATCATGCTCATCGCGTCTGCTGTATTCATAAGCAAGAGTGGTGGGATGCACCACAATATAGCGGCCGCCCATTCGTGTGCAAAGCTCCATGCAGTTAATCGTGATGCGGCACATTTTTTCATTTATAGATTCTTTGCCGGGCAGCATCATGGGAAATGGGGCATGCATTTGCTCAAATGTGAGACCATACTCAGCCGCTGCCCGGGCGTGAGGCTCAAAATCCTTCCACATTTCGTCAATGGGCCGGTCAAAAAAATCATGAATTTTACCTGCTCTCACATCATTCACAGCTAAATATTCATCAAAATTAAAATCTACGCAGTCGAAGCCTGCCGCTTTTATTATGCGGTAGCCTTCGTCTATATTTTCCTGTCTGATCGTTCCTGTTGATTGTATTCCGATTTTATGCATATTAATAGCCATGCTCCTTTCTAAACCTGCGAATTTGTACTTCTGACAGGCTGCGAATTTGTGCTTCCAATAACCTGTTTATTTCTATTATTTTAAAGAGGAACAGGTAAAAAGTAAAGTGATACATATAAATTTTGATTTACTTTTGCAATTAGTGATTCCATTGGATCCGGGCAGCCGGATGACCTGACAACTGTGAAAAGTAACTATGTGCGCATGCCTTGAAATATACAATTAAGTGTAGTATGATGGGGAAAAATAAGGAGAAAATGACGAATGGGATTATCAGAAATTTTAGGTATTGTGATAGTTGTTCTGCTTATAATTATTATAATCCTGCAGATTACAGGACGCAGAAAATCCGATATTGACGAGGTAAAAGCCCTGCTAAAGCACGCCGCCAGAGAACAGCGCAACAGTGTGCAAGATCAAATTGCAAGCGGCACAACGGAGCAATTTAACCGCTTCGGTGTTATTCAGGAGAGCATTCAGACAACGCTGGCCATAAACCGCGAGGATATGGATCGGAAACTTTCTGATTTTCAAAGGCAGACGGAAAAGCAGCTGACAGCGATCCAGAGAGCTGGCGCAGAAAGCAACGAGCGGATTGGACAGACCGTGCTCAGTGCCTTGAAAACCAGCCGTGAGGAGCAGAATAATCAGCTCCACACATTCGGAGAGCAGGTGAGCGGACGCCTTTGTTCTATTCAAAACTCTAATACGGAAAGCCTGGAAAAAATTAACACTACCTTTGACAGCAGAATAAAAGAGTTACAGGAAAGTAATGAAAAGCGGCTTACCCAGATACAGGGCGTGGTGGATGAAAAACTGCAAAAAACTCTTGAAACCCGGCTTGCTCAGTCCTTTGAACTGGTTAGTAAGCAGCTTGAGAGCGTGGGCCAGGGGTTAGGTGAGATGAAGGCGTTAGCTGCCGATGCAAAATCACTAAAAAATGCCCTGACGAATGTAAAGGAGCGCGGTATATACGGTGAGGTCCGTCTTGAAAAACTTCTCTCCGATATACTTGCTCCAAACCAATATGAAAGGAACGTGGAGATTGCAAATGGCAGGTTTGTAGAATTTGCCATAAAGCTTCCTGGTAATGGCGATACAGCGCTGCTTTTGCCTGTGGACAGCAAATTTCCAATAGAGGATTACAACCGGCTGCTTGATGCGGAGGATAAACAGGCAATTGATGAAGCGAGGCGCTCGCTGACAGCAAAGATCCGTACTTTTGCAAAAGACATTCATGATAAATATATTGCGCCTCCAAAGACCACGGATTTTGCGCTGATGTTTCTCCCTACGGAAGGACTATATGCGGAGGTGATTCAAAATGCGGTTTTATTTGAAGAACTCCGTGATAAATATAAGATTACGGCGGTGGGCGCGACTACCCTTTCGGCATTTTTAGGTTCCCTGCAAATGGGCTTTAAGACGCTTGCCATTGAGCAGCGCTCCCAGGAGGTGTGGGATACGCTCCGTGCCGTGAAGTCAGAATTTATTAAGTTTGGGGATATACTTGATAAAGCCCACAAGCAGATTCAGACTGCCGACAATACCCTCTCTGAAATTGTTGGCAGGCGTACAAGAGCGATCAACCGTACACTGCGGGGCGTAGAGGAATTAGCGGAAGATGGCGCATGTTCGCTTAAAGCATTAGAGGAATCGGCCGATGAGAGTTAGACCGAAAATGTTTTATTTTTTATTAGGGGTACATAGGTTGTAAAATCAGCCACAAATGTAACATAAGGACAGCCCGCAAAGCGTGCCGGCCGTTGTTTGCACCCCGCCCAAAGTTTGCAGGTTATGGAAAGGGCATGGTTATTAATATGAGATCGGATGAACAGATATACGACATTGTTTTAAATTTTGCAAAAGAGGATGAGCGCATTCGGGCGGTCACTTTAGAAGGATCAAGGACCAACAAAAATATACCTCCGGACAGGTTCCAGGACTTTGACATTACTTTTTTTGTCACGGACATGGAGAGCTTTACAGGAGATGATAAGTGGCTGGATGTATTTGGCGAAAGGCTGATCATGCAAAAGCCTGAGGACATGGAGCTGTTTCCGGCAGCGGAAAAAGGCTTTTCTTATTTGATGTTATTTTGGGATGATGTTAAAATAGATTTAACATTATTGCCGATTGACTGTATAGAGGAGTATTTCACATGGGACAAGCTGGTGAAGCTGCTCATGGATAAGGATGGCCGCATTAGTAATCCGCCTGTGCCTACAGATGCAGACTACCATTTGCGGCGGCCTACCAGAAGAATGTTTGATGACTGCTGCAATGAATTTTGGAATACAACAACATATGTGGTGAAAGGATTGTGCCGTAAGGAAATTTTGTTTGCCATTGATCATATGAATGAAATAGTGCGAAAGGAACTGCTGCGGATGATCTCCTGGCTGGTGGGTACCAAAGAGGGATTCGACTTTAGTCTGGGAAAAAATTATAAATTTTTGGATCATCATATTCCCGAAGAAATGTGGAACCGCCTCATGGCTACCTACAGGATGGATTCTTATGAGCAGATGTGGGAGTCATTAGAGTTATGCCTGACTTTATTCAGGGAGGTTTCGGGGCAGGTAGCCGGAAAGCTGGGCTATCCCTATCCGCCCTATGATGAAAAAATCAGCGGTTATGTGGCAAGGTGTAAAGAAAAGTTCTAAGACTTCAAAAAACGCAGCCCGGGAACAACTAAGGCTTGGGCAAACCATCTTCACACTCAGAATAATGTAAAATAATATTAAGAAATGGGGGAAAATAAAATGGTAAAGGAGTTTCGCTACGATGATGTTCCGGTGCTTGAGACAACCGGAGGCAAATTAAAGGGGTATTTTTATGACGGGGAATATATTTTCAAAGGTATTCCTTATGCGGATGCAGACAGGTTCCAAATGCCGCGCCAGGCAAAGTGGGAAGGGATAAAGGATGCCTGCTCGTATGGATTTGTATGCCCGCTTATGGAAAAGGACACTCCCAGCGCGGAGCTGATGGTACCTCACCGTTACTGGCCTCAGGATGAGCACTGTCAGAATTTGAATATCTGGACGAAGGCGTTAGGCAGCGAGAGGAAAATGCCTGTTGTGGTATGGCTGCACGGAGGTGGATATTGGGCAGGATCCTCCATAGAGCAGGTTGCCTATGACGGGTTTAATATGTGTATGAACGGGGATGTTGTGGTGGTTTCGATTAACCACAGGTTAAACATTCTCGGATATCTGGATCTTTCTCCTTTTGGAGAAAAGTATAAAAATTCGGGTAATGCAGGTCATGCGGATATGGTTGCAGCGCTTAAATGGATTCACGAAAATATTGCATTGTTTGGCGGGGATCCGGAAAACGTGACAATCTTTGGGCAGTCAGGCGGCGGAATGAAGGTCGCGGATTTAATGCAAATTGCAGATGCGGACGGGCTTTTCCACAAAGGCCTTATTATGAGCGGCGTGGGCGATGAGAAGGTACTGCCCTCCTGCAAGGGAGACGGACGGGCTATTGTCACGGAAATCCTAAAAGAGCTTTCCATACCTGAGGAACAGGTGGAGAAGCTGGAGACGATTCCCTATTATGAGCTTGTAAAGGCATATGCAAAGGTAAGTCCTGCAATTGCCAAGGAAGGCGGATATATCGGCGGCGGACCGCTGGCAAATGATTATTATAAGGGGAGCCCGTTAGAGTACGGATTCAGAGAGCATGCATTTGAGATTCCCATTATGGTGGGAAGCGTGTTCGGGGAATTTTCCTTTATGCCTGCAAAGTATGATAAAAACCAATTAAACAGTGAGCAGATGAAGGAAGTGATCAGGGACGTGTATGGAGAATATACGGATGAGATGATAAGCCTGTTTAAAGAGGCTTATCCCGGGAAAAACCTGACGGATTTACTTTTGGTTGACCGGGCGATGAGACAGCCTTCAAAGCGGCTTGCAAAGCTTCATGCCAGAGGCGGAAAAGCCTGTGCGTACCTGTATGATTTTATACTGGAATTTCCCATGCAGCATAACAAAATTGCATGGCATTGCTCTGATATTCCTTTCTTTTTTCATAATACGGAGCTGGTGGAGGTGTGCCAGATTCCGGATGTAAGCGAGAAGCTGGAGGGGCAGATATTTGGAGCCTTTATGTCATTTGCTAAAACAGGCAGACCCGGGAGCGGTGAACTTCCCTGCTGGGAGGCAGTGACGCCGGATGTGGAGCCGACTATGATTTTTGACAGGGAATGCGTGGTCCGCTATAATTTTGACGATAAGCTGTACGAGAAGATTGACAGCATCCTTCCGCCCTTTAATCTGATGGAAATGACAGCAGACAGCGAAAATGCGGTGCAGCATTAGGCCTGCTCAGATAAAATTTGATACTCCCTGACTTGCAGGGCATGGTCATGAATATTGCCATGCCCTGCAAGTCAGGAAAAACAAACGCTTTGTTCCTTAAATACTCAAAACCCCATTTCTTTCAGCTCCGCCACAATTTTCACATAGGCTTCCACCACATCAAAACCTTTATAATCCTCTCTTTTTAAATCAATCATATCACCATGGGAGATGCCGCGGGCACTACTGCTTACAAAGGTCTTTTTAAAATGCCCCCACATAGCGGAACTCACGTTTACCAATCCGTCATTTTGAAGAGCCCCTGACAGAGACATCATGAGGCTTGGAATGCCAAGCATAGGATCCCCAAGGGGATGCTTTACGAAGGATGCGTAGCTCTGATAATAAACCTGGGGAGAGTCAGGATATTTTTCATTAAATTCCCGGCAATAGGCCCGGGAGAGCTGCTTGCTTGCGTGGTAGCAGTCAGGATTTAAATCTCCAAACCGGGCATAGGATTTGTCGAAGAGGGAGGAAATAAAACGGTAAATCCCGTCAGGAAGTCTGTTTAAGATATCCAAAAGCTCCGAACCTCTGTGAGGTGTGGATATGGTGGTCAGGGAAGCAACCTGCCCGTCCATATGCAGACCGGAAATCAGATAGCGGGCATCCAGGCCGCCTTTGGAGTGGGCGATAATGTTTACTTTATCGCAATGATTTTCGGCGAGCACTTCTTTTATCTTTTCTCTGATAACCTGTCCGTTGTTTTCTATGGTGCCCCAGGCCTCCTGATGGCCGTAGTACACTGTGGCGCCGTTTCGCACCAGCTCTTTCGGAATACGCCCCCAATAGTTAAAATATTGAAGATCCCGAAATCCGATTCCGTGAAGCAGGAGAATGGGGTATCTGGTGGCGCAGATCATGGCGCCATCCCGCCTTTTGTGATTCTCAAAGCGGCACATCTCAGCATCCAATTCGATTTTGGCCCGCTTGCTCAGATATTTGAGCGGAAAAAGATGAACAACCGGTATCCACAAAAAGCAGAAAATCAGTATTCTTTTCCAGACACCGAGACTGCGGCAGGTGCATAGAATCCGGACAGAGCCGTTTATGATCAGCAGATAGAAAAAAAGGAAGGTTATAATGCCGTCAACTATCATCAGAAGAAACTGGAATTTTGTATCGTTTACAGCATAAAGGGGATAACGCCAGAGTCCTGTAAAATATAAAACAGGCTGTGCTAAAATCCCCCAGAAACAAAGCCGGAGAATGCGCCTGCCTCCATTCATGATTTTCAGCCGCAGGGGAAACCTTTCCTTTTTATGAGCCGGTCTGAGCGTAATCAGGTCAAAGGGTCTTATATGAAGCAGGCACAGGAAAATACCATAAATAAGAAGAATCTGTATGGTAAAGGAGGCATCCGCCGCCCATGCAGGCATAAATCCGCCAAAGTCGTAGCCGCTTAAGAGGTTATCGTAATCAAAAGCAGAACTGCAAAGTGACTGTATCCAAATAAGTAAAAGATATATGTGGGGTAAAAAAATCATAGCTGCATTCATTCCTTTGTTTTCTGAGAGCAAGTGTTTTTACCACTTGATTTTAGCACAAAGTGTTCCTTTTTTCGACCCCTGATTGTATCGATAGCACATTTTACGTAACAGCTCGGCCAGCCATTCATAAGTCACCGGAATATACATTATGCCTAATCGTATCAGAATTGGCTGGAGACTTATTTCATGTGGGGCGTCCGCCCTATAGAAATGGTGATACAAATTGTCCTTAGTGAGCAAGCTCCCACGTACAATTCGTATCATCATTTCTGCATGGCTGAACTGATATTATAAATTAGTGGACAGCAAACCGCAAAAGTAGTAAATTATTTGGTGTAGTTATTATATAAAGAGAAAGGAAAACAGCGATGGCGAATATGATTTCGGACGAAACCATTGAATACGTAGGAATTCTGGCCAAGCTTGCGCTTTCGGAAGAAGAGAAGGAGCAGGCCAGGAAGGATATGGGAAGTATGTTAGATTATATAGATAAGTTGGGAGAGCTTGAGACGCAGGGGGTTGAACCCATGTCTCATGTTTTCCCGGTAAAGAATGTATTTCGTGAGGATATTGTGACCAATGGAGATATGCGGGAGGAGATTTTAAAAAACGCTCCCGGAGAAAAAGACGGCATGTTTGTGGTGCCGCGTACATTTGAATAGGAGGCGGCGGATGGAATTGCTTGGTATGACTGCCGTAGAGCTTGCGGCGGCAATCAGAAAAAAAGAAGTGACGGTTTTGGAGGCTGCAAAGGCCGTTCTTTCACAGATAGAAGAAAAAGAGGATATGTATCACTGTTATGTGACCGTGGATAAGGAAGGAGCCCTTGCCCAGGCGGCGGCGGTACAGAAAAAAATAGACGAAGGATTTGAAAGCCCTCTGGCCGGGGTGCCTGTTGCCATCAAGGACAACATGTGTACCGAAGGGCTGCTCACCACCTGTTCTTCAAAGATTTTGGGGAACTTTGTTCCCACATATTCATCGGAGGCGGTGCTGAACCTTAAGCGGGCAGGAGCCGTTATTTTGGGAAAAACAAATATGGATGAGTTTGCTATGGGCTCCACCACGGAAACCTCCGCCTTTGGAGCGACCAAAAATCCATGGAATACAAAACATGTGCCGGGAGGTTCATCGGGCGGGAGCGCTGCGGCAGTGGCGGCAAAGGAATGCTTTTATGCTCTGGGGTCGGATACGGGGGGGTCCATTCGCCAGCCCGCCTCTTTCTGCGGTGTGGTGGGACTAAAGCCCACCTATGGAACCGTTTCACGTTATGGACTTATCGCTTACGGATCTTCCCTGGATCAGATTGGGCCTTTATGTAAGGATGTAACAGACTGCGCAACGATTATGGAGGTAATTTCTTCCTATGATCCGAAGGATTCCACCTCCGTGAAAAGGGCCGACACCGATTTTACTTCGGCACTTAAGGATGACGTGAAAGGAATGCGGATTGGCCTTCCTAAGGATTACTTTGGACAGGGACTTGACCCTGAGGTGAAAAGCGCTGTTCAGAAGGCGGCAAAGGTATTGAAGGAAAAGGGCGCTCTGGTGGAGGAATTTGATTTAGGTCTGTTAGAATATGCCATCCCCACTTACTATACAATCGCATCGGCGGAGGCAAGCTCTAATTTAGAGCGCTTTGACGGCATCAAATACGGCTACCGCACGGAAAGCTATGAGGGGCTTCACAATATGTACAAAAAGTCCCGTTCAGAAGGATTTGGCCCGGAGGTGAAGCGGAGAATTATGCTGGGCAGCTTTGTGCTCAGCTCCGGCTATTATGACGCGTATTATTTAAAAGCCCTTAAGGCGAAGGCTCTGATCAAAAAGGCTTTTGACGAGGCATTTGCCAGATATGACGTGATTTTGGGGCCGGTGGCGCCTACTACAGCGCCCGGGCTTGGGGAGAGCCTTTCTGACCCGATTAAGATGTATCTGGGAGATATCTACACGATTTCCATTAATCTGGCAGGCCTGCCGGGTCTTAGTATGCCCTGCGGTCTGGATACCAGGGGACTGCCCATCGGGCTGCAGCTGATTGGAGACTGCTTTCAGGAAAAGAAGCTGATACAGACGGCATATGCCTATGAAAAGGTCAGAGGACCATTTGGCGGAAGGGAGGAGAAAGTCCATGGCAAAGCAATATGAGACGGTGATAGGACTTGAGGTGCATGTGGAGCTTGCCACCAAAACCAAAATATTCTGCGGGTGCTCTACGGCCTTTGGCGGCGAGCCTAATACCCATACCTGTCCGGTGTGCACCGGGATGCCGGGCTCGCTTCCGGTGTTAAACAAAAAGGTGCTGGAATACGCGGTGGCGGTGGGACTTGCAACAAACTGTACCATCAGCAGATACTGCAAATTTGACCGCAAGAATTATTTTTATCCTGATAATCCGCAGAACTATCAGATTTCCCAGCTTTATCTCCCCATCTGTCAAAACGGACGGGTTGAAATTGAGACGGAGAAAGGAAAGAAATTTATCGGGATACACGAGATCCATATGGAGGAGGACGCCGGCAAGCTGATTCATGATGAATGGGACGACTGTTCTTTAGTGGATTACAACCGTTCCGGCGTGCCGCTAATTGAGATTGTCTCGGAGCCGGATATGCGTAGCGCCGATGAGGTGATTGCGTATCTGGAAAAGCTTCGGATGATTATTCAGTATTTAGGGGCATCGGACTGCAAGCTTCAGGAAGGCTCCATGCGCGCGGACGTGAACCTTTCCGTAAGGAAAACGGGGGAAGAAGGATTTGGCACCCGGACCGAAATGAAAAATTTAAATTCCTTCAGAGCCATCGCAAGAGCTATCGAGGGAGAGAGGGAGCGGCAGATAGAGCTTTTGGAGGAAGGGAAAAAAGTCATACAGGAGACCAGAAGATGGGATGACGCCGGAGGGGAATCTTACCCTATGAGAAGTAAGGAGGATGCCCGGGATTACCGCTATTTTCCGGATCCTGACCTTGTCCCTATTGTGATTGATGATGTATTTCTTGAAAAAATACGGAAAAAACAGCCGGAATTCCGTGAAGATAAGATGCGCCGTTATAAGGAGGAGTTTGATATTCCCGCATATGACATTGAGATTATCACGGGAAGCAAGCATATGGCGGATGTGTTTGAGGCAACGGTAGCCTTAGGAAGCCATCCTAAGAAAGTGTCTAACTGGCTCATGGGAGAAACCTTAAGGCTCCTTAAGGAAAAAGGCTTAGATCCGGAGGATGTCAGTTTTTCGCCGGAAAATCTTGCAAAACTGATCTCTCTTACGGACACGAAAGCTGTGAGCGGATCCGTTGCAAAGGAAGTATTTGAGATCATGTTTGCCCGGGATATTGACCCGGAAAAGTATGTGGAGGGGCACGGACTTAAGACAGTAAACGATGAAGGCACTCTGCGCCGGACGGTGGAGGAGGTCATTGCAGGCAACCCTCAGTCGGTGGAAGATTATCGAAAGGGCAAAGAGAAAGCAATCGGATTTCTGGTAGGACAAACCATGAAAGCCATGAAAGGAAAGGCGGATCCGGGTATGGTTAATAAGCTGTTAAAGGAGCTGTTATAGTAAGCCGAAAGAATCTGTGGCTTCATACAAAGAGCCGTGAAAAGAATGCAGGTCGGACAGCTTTGACTGTCCGGCCTTTGGCGTGCAGTGCCCGGAGAATTTTGGAAAATGATAGATATATATAAGGAAGGGAGAACATATGCAGGAGGAGAACAAAACCGCTTTATTTGAAAATATACCGATTCCCAGGGCTGTGGCTAAGCTGGCGGTACCGACCATTCTAAGCTCACTGGTGATGGTGATTTATAATCTTGCGGATACTTACTTTGTGGGGATGATCAATGATCCCATACAAAATGCGGCGGTGACGCTGGCGGCTCCGGTACTTTTGGCTTTCAATGCGGTAAACAACCTGTTTGGGGTTGGCACCTCAAGTATGATGAGCAGGGCGCTTGGGAGAAAAGATTATGACACTGTATATAAGAGCTCTGCATTCGGATTTTACTGCGCTTTACTTTCCGGACTTATCTTTTCACTGGCCTGTACGGTTTTTAAGACGCCTCTTTTAAGGCTGCTTGGAGCAGATGCAGATACGCTTGCCGCCACATCGGATTACATGATGTGGACGGTGAATTTCGGGGCGGTTCCGGCTATTTTAAATGTAGTGATGGCTTATATGGTGCGGTCGGAAGGATCCTCCCTTCATGCCAGTGTTGGTACTATGAGCGGGTGTCTTTTAAATATGATATTGGACCCGGTTTTTATTCTTCCCTGGGGCCTTAATATGGGAGCGGCAGGGGCAGGGCTCGCAACGTTTCTTTCTAACTGTGTGGCCTTCCTTTATTTTCTGGTGCTTGTTTTTGTCCGCAGGAAAAATACCTTTGTCTGTATTTTGCCGCAAAAGTTCTGCCTGCGTAAGGAGATTGTGCTGGGGATATGCGGTGTGGGAATACCGGCTTCCATCCAGAATCTTTTAAATGTGACAGGCATGACCATCTTAAATAATTTTACAGCAGGCTTTGGGGCAGATGCGGTGGCGGCAATGGGAATTACCCAGAAGATCAATATGGTCCCCATGAACATTGCAATGGGTTTATCCCAGGGCATTATGCCATTGGTGAGCTATAATTATTCCAGCGGTAATCACAGACGGATGAAAGATACCATTTTGTTTACGGCGAAAGTGTGCCTGGGATTTATCGTTGTGGTGGTGGCAGGTTATTATATAGGAGCAGGCCCTTTAATTACTATGTTTATGGATAATGAGGTGATAGTTGCCTACGGCAGCAGGTTCCTGAGGGGATTTTGCATTGGCCTGCCTTTCCTGTGTATGGATTTTCTGGCCGTAGGGGTTTTCCAGGCTGTAGGAATGGGAAAGGAAGCCCTTTTATTTGCCATTATGAGAAAAATTCTGCTGGAGATCCCGGCAATCTATATTTTAAATACGCTGTTTCCATTATACGGACTTGCCTATACACAATTTACAGCGGAAGTGGTGCTGGCAGCAGCAGCGGTGATTGTGCTTGGAAGGCTGTTTAAAAGGCTTGAAAAATAAAGCATAAATTTTGCTTGCCAAGAAATAGGGTTTGTGATACAATATCTCTCGTTGACAAACAAGTGTCCGCAACAGAGGGAATTTACTCACAGTCGACTTCTTTGAAATGACAGAAATAATGTTTGCGCTGCAGAGCGGACTGATAAAATAAAACAGACAAAAAGGCAGCGGTCTGGCAGAAGGATAAAACGCCGGGATAAGGCACAGGCCGTAGTGATGTGAAATATGGGTGCAGGTTATGGGAACCAGATATTTTGTGATGAAGGAGCGGGCGGTACCCGAGGTGCTTTTGAAGGTGGTGGAGGCCAAGAGGCTTTTAGAAACAGGCAAAGTGCATACGGTGAATGAGGCGGCGGATCAGGCAGGCATCAGCCGGAGCTCTTTTTATAAATATAAGGATGACATATTTCCGTTTCATGAGAATTCCCGGGGAACGAACATAACGCTGACTTTTCAGATGGAAGATGAGCCGGGATTATTGTCGGACGTGCTAAAAATTATTGCGGAATTCGGAGCGAACATTCTGACGATACATCAGAGCATTCCCATTAACGGGGTGGCATCCTTAAGCTTAAGCATGCAGGTGCTCCCCACAACGGGAAATGTATCGGATATGCTGGAAGATCTAAGAGGGCAGCAGGGTGTTATGCATGTAAAGATATTGGCGGAATCAGGAGAAGAACCAGGCGGCAGTCTGGCCCAAAGTTAAAATTATGATAAAAAATATAGGATAAGAGTGAGAGATTTTTCAAATCTTTCCTCTGCAAGTTTGTGTCTGCGCTGCATCCACAAACTTGTAAGCCATATATGGCTTTGTGTAATACAGCAGCGTAGAAATGAGGGAAAATATGATTCAGGTAGCGGTAATGGGATACGGCACAGTGGGAAGCGGCGTTGTGGAGGTAATTGAAAAAAATAAAGAGGAAATCAATAAAAAATGCGGGGCCGGTGAGGCGGTTAATATTAAATATATATTAGATTTAAGAGATTTTCCCGGAGATCCGTATGAGAGCAAAGTGATTCATGATGTGGAGCAGATTTTAAATGATCCGGAAGTGAAGATTATCTGTGAAACCATGGGAGGGTTAAAGCCTGCTTATGATTTTACCAAAAGAGCGCTCATGCTTGGAAAAAGCGTGTGCACCTCCAATAAAGAGCTGGTGGCTGCCCATGGGCCTGAGCTTATAAGGATTGCCCATGAGAACCAGTGCAATTACCTGTTTGAAGCCAGCGTAGGAGGCGGCATTCCGATTATCCGGCCTTTAAATTATTCTCTGACGGCCGAAAAGATAGATGCCATCACAGGCATTTTAAACGGAACTACCAACTACATTCTCTCCCGTATGGAAAAAGAGGGAGCTGACTTCGCAGATGTGCTTAAGGATGCCCAGGAGAAAGGGTATGCGGAGCGCAACCCCGAGGCGGATGTAGAGGGGTATGACGCCTGCCGCAAAATAGCCATTCTCTCATCCCTTATGTGTGGGAAAAACGTGAGATATCAGGATATTTACACGGAAGGCATTACGAAAATTACATCCACGGACTTTATTTATGCCCATGCAATGGGTAAAACCATTAAACTGCTGGCGCTGAGCAGAGAAGAAAAGGGGAAGTTTTATGCAATGGTAGCGCCTTTCCTTATCAGCAAATCCCATCCTTTATATATGGTAAACGATGTGTTTAACGCTGTGTGCGTTCATGGCAATATGCTGGGTGATTCTATGTATTATGGGAGAGGGGCCGGAAAGCTGCCTACGGCAAGTGCAGTGGTATCCGATGTGGTGGACTGTGCAAGGCATATTGGAAAGGTGATTATGTGTTTCTGGGATGGGCAGGATGTGGCTCTTACCGGAATCGGTGAGGCGAGCCACAGATTTTTTGTGCGGGTATCATTAGAAAATGAAAGAAAGGCGCTGGAGGCCTTTGAGAGGGCAAGTGTGATAGAGGCAGACGTACCGGGAGAATTTGCCTTTGTGACAGAGAAGATGACAGAGGAAGAATTTAACAAAAGGGCTTTGGAGGCAGGAATTATAAGCCGCATCCGGTTAAATGAATAAAAAGAAATGGTTTAGATTAACAAAGTAATGATAAACAAATGGCGCGGCAGACGGCAGCGCGGAAATGAAGGGAAATATGTCAGAAAAAAAATACATCATTGTGCTTGGGGACGGAATGGCGGACGAACCCCTTGAGGCGCTGGGCGGAAAAACGCCCCTTGCCTATGCAGATACACCTGCCATGGACAAATTAAGTAAATTGTCAGAAATTGGGCTTGTACATACTATTCCGGAAGGAATGAAGCCCGGATCGGACACGGCAAATCTTTCGGTATTAGGGTATGATCCGAAGATTTACTATTCAGGCCGTTCCCCTCTTGAGGCGCTGAGTATCGGCGTTCCCATGAAGGACACGGATGTGGCCCTTCGGTGCAATATTGTGACCATTTCAGAGGAAGATGTTCCTTTCGAAGAAAGAACCATAATCGATCACAGCTCGGGAGAAATCAGTACGGAGGAATGTACGGTTTTGCTGGAGGCGGTGAAGGAGGAGCTGCAGGATGAAACCTATCAGTTTTATGCAGGAACCAGCTACAGGCACTGTCTGATCTGGAATAACGGACAGGTGACAGATTTAGCCCAGCCACATGATATTCCGGGTCGGGTGATTGGAAAATATCTTCCTCATGACGAACATCTCCTTTACATGATGAAAAGGAGCCATGAAATTTTAGTAAACCATCCTATTAATATAGAAAGAAAGCAAAAAGGCCTTAATCCTGCCAATTGCTGCTGGTTCTGGGGAGCCGGTACGAAGCCTTCCCTGTCCTCCTTTGAGGAAAAGAACGGATTAAAGGGAATGATGATTTCAGCTGTGGACCTTTTAAAGGGAATAGCCGTAGGGGCAGGAATGGGTGTTGCGAAGGTTAAGGGAGCCAACGGCGGCCTCAACACCAATTATGAGGGTAAAGTGAGAGCAGCCCTTGATGCCCTGAAGAATGGATATGATTTTGCCTATATCCACGTGGAAGCGCCGGATGAGATGGGCCATCAGGGCAGCGTGGAAAAAAAGGTGCAGGCTATTGAATATCTGGATAAGAGGGTGATAGGGCCATTGGTGAAAGCCCTTGACGGGGAAGGAAGAGATTACCGGCTGCTGGTAATGCCGGATCATCCCACGCCCATTCGGGTTCGGACCCACACATCGGACAGTGTCCCTTATCTTTTGTATGACAGCACCGCCCCAAAAAAGGAGAGCCATTTTTATAATGAAAAAGAAGCAGGTGAAAGTGGGAATTTCATCTCACAGGGGCATACAATAATAAATAAGCTGACAGAGCGTGTTTGACGGAATGGAGGAAAAGGCTGAAAAATCACACTGATATGCTGATTTTTCAACCATGGGTTTGTGCCGGAGCCACAAACCCGGAATCGCAGAGCCAACTTTGAAATTTGGCCCGCAGCCTTCGCAAAAATTGCTCCGGCATGGAGGAAAAATGAAAAAAGTTGTAAAATTTGGCGGCAGCTCTCTTGCCAGTGCGGAGCAGTTTAAAAAGGCGGGAGAAATTATTCATAAGGATGCGGAGAGACGCTATGTGGTGCCATCGGCGCCAGGGAAAAGATTCCCGGATGATACAAAGGTCACGGATATGCTCTATGAGTGCTGCCATATGGCGGAGAATGGAGAGGACTTTACAAAGAAGCTTGCCTGCATTAAGGAGCGTTATCAGGAGATCATTGACGGACTTTCACTTGACCTCTCCCTGAAAAAAGAATTCGAGACAATTGAAGAAAATCTAAGGAAAAATGCAGGGGAGAATTATGCGGCTTCCAGAGGTGAATATTTAAATGGTATCATTATGGCGGCTTATCTGGGGTTTGAATTTGTGGATGCTGCCGGGGTCATACGGTTTAAAGAAAACGGAGAATTTGATTCCGAGGTGACAAATCAGATTTTAGGAGAACGCCTTGCAGGTATTCAAAGCGCTGTTATACCTGGATTTTATGGCGCATATGAGGACGGAAGAGTGAAGACCTTTTCAAGAGGGGGGTCGGATATTACAGGCTCTATTGTTGCCAGGGCTGTGAAAGCAGATGTATATGAAAACTGGACGGATGTGTCAGGATTTTTGATTGCAGATCCGAGAATTATCGATCAGCCTGAAGGAATTGATACCATTACCTACAGGGAGCTGCGCGAGTTGTCCTATATGGGAGCAAGCGTGCTTCATGAGGATGCAATTTTTCCTGTAAGGAGAGAGGGGATTCCCATTAATATCCGTAATACCAATCAGCCGGAGGATGAGGGAACCTGGATTGTAGAAAGCACCTGTCAGAAATCCAAATATGTCATTACCGGTATTGCCGGAAAAAAGGGATTCTGTTCTATAAACATAGAAAAAGCCATGATGAACTCGGAAATAGGATTTGGCAGAAAAGTTCTCCAGGCCTTTGAGGATAATGGAATTTCTTTTGAACATATACCTTCCGGCATTGATACTCTGACCGTATTTGTACATCAGGATGAATTTATAGATAAGGAACAAAAGGTAGTGTCCGCCATTCACAGATTAGCAGATCCGGACAGCATTGATATTGAAGCGGATCTCGCATTAATTGCAGTGGTGGGACGGGGAATGAAGTCTACAAGAGGAACTGCAGGACGCATCTTTTCTGCTCTGGCCCATGTAAATGTGAACGTAAAAATGATTGACCAGGGGTCAAGCGAGTTAAACATTATTATCGGCGTTGCCAACGATGATTTTGAGGCGGCTATCAGCGCAATTTATGACATCTTTGTGATAGCCCAGCTTTAATAAACCTGGCCGGAGCTGACAATCCCGGCAAAATCAATTGTTTCATCCCAGAGAAATTCCAGATATTTTTTGCTGACATCTAATCTGTGGGAGGTATGAATGATACCAAAGACGGGGACTTTCTGCGGATAGGCCCCGGTTTTTTGGGCAAAAGCGGAATCTTCCAGGATTACGCCCACAGGAATAGGGTTTTCCATGTTTTCCGGATGGCGGTGGAGCCTGGTTTCCTCTGCCAGGGCGGCATCTAATTCTTCTTCAGATGGCTGATAATCGGAAAGAACTTCAGGTGTGTATTCATCTTTCGCCTCCTGCAATTTAAGGACCTCGGCATAATCTATGTAGTAGAGGTAATCCTTGTACTGCTCCAGCTCTTCCTGCGTAAAAGCAGTGCGCAAATCCATGAACATCTCGTGCTCGGAATAGTTGTTAAAAATTTCGGAATCATATACTACCGCATCAAGATCTCCCGTCTGAATGGTTGCTATAATTTTTTGAACGGTTACAGCATCATACTGCCCCATGGAGCGCAGAGAAAGGGTGGTAGACGTATCGATAAAACAATCGTAGGTTTCCAAATCCAAATCTGCATAATCGGCAAAGGCCATTGAAAGCTCATCGGATGGCAAACCGTAGGAGTTGAGCATAAGCCCGTTAAAGATATAATCTTTAGAAGCAGAGATGTCGCGCACAAAGGCAACAAGGGCAAAAACAGCGCAGATAAAAACCAGTGTGTGAACCTTATAGTAATACCAGAAATATGCCAGCCGTTCTTTTAAAGTCATATCTTTGGCCTTCATGTGCTGCTGCCTTATCTCGTCACGAACCCCATGATAGGCACGGGGCTTTTTTTCTTTTTGGGACATTGCTTTTTCCTCCGGTTTAAATTACAATAAGATAAATTTGCATATCTTATATCATAATCGCCTTGCAGAAGTGTGTCAATTAAGGAGGAATAAAATTTTTATAAAGTTGGAGAAATGCCATCATCTCTTTTAACTATCTCTTTTGTTCATCAGCACAGCACTGATGCCGGGGCGGGAGGTGATAATTGAATAGACTTAGCTGCACAGGCACGTGCAGAGGAAATGTTTGCCGCGAAAAGGTAATTGATATTACTTGAAAGTTTCATTAAAATATACTATCATAAGATAAATATTAAATCAGCAAAGGAAAAGGAAAGCAATTATGAATGAAACTTATGTAGAATGTCTTGTAAAAAAGAAAACCCCGATTTATATGGTATTTTTGAAAATCCTGTCAATGGTTCTGGCCGTTTGCTTTGTATTGGTGGGATTTGTTTTTTTACCGGCTCTTATTATAGGCGCAGCTATCGGTGTCGGCGCTTATTTTCTTTATCTGAATGCAGACCTGGAATATGAATATCTTTATGTGGACAAGGAGATTGCCATTGATAAAGTTATGGCAAAGACCAGACGTAAGAGAGTTGCCGTATTTGATGTGGGTAAAATGGAAATCATGGCTCCTGTTAAATCATGGCATCTTGATAACTATAAAAACAGGAACGATAAAGTGACAGACTACAGCTCCGGGGAGGAAAAGCAGCCGGATAAAAGATATGTGTTTTTTTATGAGGGATCAAAAAAGATCATATTTGAGCCTAATGAGGAGATGGTGAAGGCCATACAGTTTGCAGCGCCAAGGAAGGTATTTAAAGATTAGGTAACAAACGCTGGCCCGCTTTGCGGGGCAGCTTATTGCAACAATTTCATAATAAACTATAGGAGGAGAGAAAATGGGTCAGATAATTGGCGAAGGAATTACGTTTGATGATGTGCTATTGGTGCCTTCTTACTCAAAGGTGATTCCAAATGAAGTGGATCTGTCAACCTGGTTAACCAAAAAAATTAAGCTCCATATCCCTATGATGAGTGCGGGGATGGACACAGTTACGGAGAACAGGATGGCAATTGCCATGGCCAGACAGGGCGGAATAGGTATTATTCATAAAAACATGTCCATTGAGGCGCAGGCGGAAGAGGTAGATAAGGTTAAAAGATCTGAGAACGGCGTTATTACGGATCCATTTTCTTTATCTCCCGATCATACGCTTGCGGATGCGGACGTACTTATGGCCAAATTCAGGATTTCGGGCGTACCGGTTACGCAGGGGCGTAAGCTGGTAGGCATTATTACCAACAGAGATTTAAAATTTGAAACAGATTTCTCAAAGAAAATCAAAGAATCCATGACTTCAGAGGGGCTTATAACGGCCAAGGCAGGGATTACTCTTGAGGAAGCAAAACAAATTCTTGCTAAAGCCAGGAAAGAAAAGCTTCCTATCGTAGATGACGACTACAATCTTGTAGGGTTGATTACCATTAAAGATATTGAAAAAACCATTAAATATCCATTAGCGGCAAAGGACAGCCAGGGCAGACTCTTATGCGGGGCCGGTGTGGGAATCACCGCAAACGTGCTTGACAGAGTAGGTGCATTGGTTGATGCGAAGGTGGATGTGATTGTTCTGGACAGCGCTCACGGACATTCGGAAAATGTACTTAACTGTCTTAGAATGGTCAAGGAAAAATATCCGGACGTGCAGGTAATTGCAGGTAATGTTGCTACCGGAGAAGGAACCAGAGATTTAATTAAGGCCGGTGCCGATGCGGTTAAGGTAGGGATTGGCCCGGGCTCTATTTGTACCACACGTGTAGTTGCCGGCATTGGGGTACCGCAGATTTCCGCAATTATGGATGCCTATTCGGTTGCCAAAGAATATGGTATTCCGATTATTGCAGATGGCGGCATCAAATATTCGGGGGATATGACAAAGGCAATTGCGGCAGGCGGAAATGTCTGTATGATGGGAAGTATTTTTGCAGGTTGCGATGAAAGTCCCGGCACCTTTGAATTGTATCAGGGACGTAAATACAAGGTTTACCGGGGGATGGGCTCTATTGCAGCCATGGAAAATGGAAGTAAGGATCGTTATTTCCAGGAGAATGCAAAGAAGCTGGTGCCGGAAGGAGTGGAAGGCCGTGTGGCTTACAAAGGAACCGTGGAGGATACAGTATTTCAGCTGATTGGCGGTCTGAGGTCCGGCATGGGCTATTGCGGAACCAGAACAGTGGAAGAACTAAAGGAAAAGGGAAGTTTTATTAAAATTTCCGCGGCTTCCTTAAAGGAAAGCCATCCTCATGACATTCATATCACCAAAGAGGCGCCAAACTATAGTGTGGATGAGTAAAATAGAAAAACAAACGCTGCCACACTTTGCAAGCCGGCTTATTATAATAAGAACCAGGAAAAATTCTCCCCGTTATTTTTGCGGGGAGAAAACTTGATCAATAAGCCGGATTCAGAGGACAGCAGCACTAATGTTACAGTCTGGCCGGGGCTTAAATGCCGGGGGCTGGTGACAGTATTAAATTCTAACCGGAATGAGGTGAAATGTGTGGCCAATCTGGAGCGTGCTGCCGGTATGCATGATGTAACGCTGCTAATCCAAAGCCTGAAAGAAGGCGGTGTACTGGAGAATTTGCAGCGCTGTTTCAGTAAAATGACAAATGTTTTTTTATATTGTGTGGACAAAGACGGTTTTCCTCTTACGGATTTTTGCGGAAAAGAGGAGGAAACAGCAAGAATAAAGGAGCTCATTGACAGGGAGCAGCTCCAAAATATGCTGACGCGTTTAGCGGAAAGTACATTGGAGGATCAGGCGATAGAGACTACGGCTTATCCCAATCTGCGCCTTGGAACAGCAACAGTCAGAACAGAAGGAAAGCCGATCATCAGCTGGGTGGCCTGTGGCGTGATTTTCGATGAGGAAGATACAGAGGATTATGAAAATGCCCCTTTGGAAGGCTTCACCAGTTTAATCAGTGAAAGACAACTGGCAAGAACCATAGATGCTCTGCGGGATATGACAGATGCGCTGATTAAAGAAAGACTTTCTGTGGTGAGCGCGCAGGCAGCGGACAGGCGCAGCCGATATCTGGAAAAGGAAATGGAAGAGAAGCTTATCCGTGTGCAGATGCTGAACAGGCTGATACAGATTATTCTGGAAGGCGGAGAGCTTAAAGAGAATACTTTATACAGATGTTTAAAGACAATAGGAGAATTTTCAGAGTTAAGTATTGCGGCGATTTATCGGGCACCTAAAAATAACAAACGTATTGAAATGATATCGAAATGGTGTGCGAAGACGGTAACATGGGAGATAGAGGAAACGGAAGACAGCGTATTTGCGCCTTTCTTCCGGGCAGAAAAAACACTTGTTTTGTCTTGTAAGTCTGCGACAGGAGCAAAAGACAGGGAGACGATGCAGGCCCTGGGATTAAAAGCATTTATATTAATCCCTATAGAAACAGGCGTTCTTGAAAAAACATATGTGTGCTTTGGCGTGAAAGAGAAGGACAGGGTGTGGGAGCTTGCAGAAATCAGATTTTTAAGCGATGCCGCTAAAATACTGCAATATAGTATGGCCGGACAGAACCGGAGCGATTTGCTGGGAGCAAGATGGAAAAATATACTGGAGCACATAGGAGCTGCCGTATGTGTGAGAAGCTTAAAAACGGGTGATATTATATATACGAACAGTGAGATGAACAGTTTATTCGAAAAGGAGCCGGATGCAGGAGACTTAAACAGCCTTCTGGGGCTTGCCGTGCAGGCAAAGGGAAACCGGGAGTTTTACTATGCAAAGCAAAAGCGTTGGTTTGATCTGCATTATGAGGAGATTGAATGGGTGGATGGAAATCCTGCATCGCTAAGCATACTGCGTGACTGTACGGGCAGAAAAAGAAGTGCAAAGAAGAAAACAACCTGATATTTAATTTAAATAACATATATTATACAAAAAACATTCTTTATAATCTATAAGTGTTGTGATATGATATTTCATGGATTTTTTGAAAAAACAGGGATTGAGGAATTATTGTGAAAATGAATCAGAATAATAATGGAAAAGAAGAACATGCAAATGAGGTAAATGAAGAGATGGCAGAAAAGGATTTGGTTAAGACGGCCGCGGGGGACGGGGAAGAAAAAGCGGCAGCTTCAACAGCGGTTTCCAGGAATTTCATTGAACAGATGATTGATAAGGATTTGGCGGAAGGGGTGTATGACCATGTGCATACCAGATTTCCTCCTGAGCCTAACGGGTATCTTCATATTGGCCATGCCAAAAGTATTCTTTTAAATTACGGTCTGGCGAAGGAATATAGCGGTCAGTTTAATATGCGTTTTGACGATACAAATCCCACCAAGGAAAAGACAGAGTTTGTGGAATCCATTTTAGAGGATATCAAATGGCTGGGAGCAGACTGGGAGGACAGACTTTTCTTTGCTTCAGATTATTTTGGGCAGATGTATGAAGGGGCAGTTAGGCTTATCCACAAGGGAAAGGCGTATGTGTCAGACCTCTCTGCGGAAGAAATGAGGGAGTATCGGGGAACTTTGACCGAGCCGGGGAAAAATGATCCCAACCGGGACAGGAGTGTGGAAGAGAATCTTGCCCTTTTTGAAAAAATGAAAAATGGTGAATTTAAGGATGGGGAAAAGACTCTCCGGGCCAAAATCGATATGGCTTCTCCTAACATAAACATGCGTGATCCCGTGATATACCGTGTAGCCCATATGAGCCACCACAATACGGGAGATAAATGGTGCATTTATCCTATGTATGATTTCGCTCATCCCATAGAAGATGCCATAGAGGGAATCACCCACTCTATCTGTACGTTGGAGTTTGAGGATCACAGACCTTTGTATGACTGGGTGGTCAGGGAATTGGAATATGAGGTTCCGCCCAGGCAGATTGAGTTTGCTAAAATGTACCTGACCAATGTAGTGACAGGGAAAAGATACATCAAAAAGCTTGTGGAGGAGGGAATTGTTGACGGCTGGGACGATCCAAGACTGGTCTCCATAGCTGCCCTGCGCAGAAGGGGATTTACGCCGGAGTCCATTAAAATGTTTGTGGATCTTTGCGGTGTGTCAAAAAGCAATTCCTCTGCGGACTATGCAATGCTTGAGTACTGCATCAGAGAGGATTTAAAGTTAAAGCGCCCGCGTATGATGGCGGTATTAGATCCGGTTAAGCTGATTATAGATAATTATCCTGCGGATATGACAGAGATGCTTGAGGTTGCCAACAATCTTGAAAACGAAAGTATGGGGGTAAGACAGGTTCCCTTTGGGAGAGAGCTCTATATCGACAGGGAAGACTTTATGGAGGAACCTCCTAAGAAGTACTTCCGGCTTTTCCCCGGAAATGAAGTGCGGCTTATGAACGCTTATTTCGTAACATGCACCGGCTTCGTAAAGGATGAAAGCGGTAAGGTGGTCGAAGTACACTGTACCTATGATCCGGAGACCAAATGCGGCACCGGCTTTACCGGACGGAAGGTGAAAGGGACCATCCACTGGGTTCCCGCTAAGGAAGCTGTTAAGGCCGAGGTAAGGCTTTATGAAAATATAATTGATGAAGAAAAGGGAGTTTACAACGAGGACGGAAGTCTTAACTTAAATCCCAATTCTCTTATTGTCAGAAAAGAATGCTGTTTAGAGCCTGCACTGAAGGGTGCAATGCCTTACGAAAGTTTCCAGTTTGTCCGTCAGGGGTATTTCTGTGTGGATGCAAAAGACGCAAGGGAAGACCGTCTTGTATTTAACAGAATTGTGTCCTTAAAAAGTTCTTACGTGCTACCCAAAAACTAGGAGGTTAGTGAATGCTTGGACTGTTAAAGGGCCTTGGGAAATTTGGCCTTAACGAGTTGGAAAATCTGAATGTATATGAGGATGAAAAAAAGACAACAAACAGAAAAAAAGAAGAAAAGGAAGCTCCTCAGGTCATGAAGGAGGAGGATTACCTTTTTGATAAAACCTATGAGTGTCCTGTATGCTATCAGAAGATTAAGGCCAGAACTGTGCGGACGGGCCGGGCAAAGCTGGTGCGTACGGACATTTATCTGCGTCCTGTTTATGAGAATGTGGAACCGTTAAAATATGAAGTGATTAGCTGCCCCTGCTGCGGCTATTCGGTTCACAGCCGTTATTTTGGGGGCCTTACTGCATTACAGATAAAAGCGATCAGAGAGACTATTTCCGTATCTTTTCAGTCACCTACAGAAGAAAAACTGACGTATACCTATGAAGAAGCTCTGGGGCGGTATAAACTCAGCCTTGCAAGCGCTATTGTGCGGCGTGCCAGAGCCAGTGAAAAAGCGTATATCTGCTTGAAGGCGGGATGGCTTTTGATAAGTATGGAGGAGAATTTGAAGGCCCGGGAGGCAGATAAGGAAGGCAGTCAGGAATATGAACAGAAATTGCGTGAAATCCGGGCATCACAGGATGAATTTCTTCAAAATGCATATGAGGGTTTTCTGACGGCGCGGCAGACGGAGGGATATCCTCTTGCAGGTTTGGATGAATCCACGGCGGAGTATATTACTGCGGTGCTTGCTGTGCGGTTTGAGCAGTACGAGCTTGCTTCCCGTATTATTTCCAGCCTTTTGACATCCCCGTCAACAAACAGCCGGATGAAGGACAGGGCCGGGGAGATCAAGCAGATATTGGTAGTTAAGCTGAAAGAAAAAAAGGAAGAAAAGAAGTAGTATGAATGATTTATCCATACAGCTGGCAGAGGCAGGAGATAAATGCCTTTACCAGCAGATCTATGAATATATAAGAGACGAGATAAGAAGAGGGGAGCTTTTAGAGGGAGAAAAGCTCCCCTCAACCCGTTCGCTGTCTGAATATTTGCAGGTGGCAAGAAGTACAGTGGACTTTGCTTATGGCCAGCTGGTAGCGGAAGGGTATGTGGAAGCGCGTCCATACAAAGGATATTTTGTAAGCCATGTGGAGGATCTCTTCCATTTTTCGGAGGATGCTTTTTTTGAAAAAGGAATGAGCCAGAACTTAACAAAGGAAGAAAAGGTAAAGTCAGAAAATAATAAAATTTTATATGATTTTTCTCCCCATGCAGTCAGCCTGAAGAACTTTCCTTATGCCACATGGAAAAAAATTACAAAAAATATTCTGGTAGATGCCAACAGCGAAATGTTTGCATTAGGAGATGCCCAGGGAGACAGGGAGCTTCGGGAGACCATCAGCAGGTATCTGCATTCCTCAAGAGGCGTGAACTGTATGAAAGAGCAGATTATTGTGGGAGCCGGAACGGATTATCTCTTTATGCTTCTTGAGAAAATTTTGGGGCGGCACGTGGCTGTTGCCATGGAAAATCCCACTTATAAGAGAGCTTATAAGGTTTTCAGATCCTTTGCCTATGAAATAAAGGCAGTTCCCATGGATAATAATGGAATGGATGTGAAAAAACTGCGGGAGACGAATGCAAGAGTTGCCTATGTAATGCCCTCCCACCAGTATCCTACAGGGGTGGTGATGCCCATTGGAAGAAGGCTTGAATTGCTCAAATGGGCGAAGGAAGAAGAGGATCGCTATTTGATTGAAGATGATTATGACAGCGAGTTTCGATATAAAGGAAAACCCGTGCCTTCTTTGCAGGCTTCGGACCGGGAAGGCAGAGTAATTTATATGGGAACCTTCTCAAAAGCTATTGCGCCTGCAATCCGTGTGGGGTATATGGTTCTGCCGCCAAAGCTTTTGCAGGTGTATAAAGAAAACTGCGGATTTTATGCGTCTACGGTATCCCGTATTGATCAGCGCATTTTAAACGAGTTCATACGGGACGGGTACTTTGAGCGGTATTTGAATAAAATGAGGAAAATATACAGAGGAAGACATGATTTTCTGTTAAGCCATCTTACCTGTTTTGAAAAAGAATTTATGATTTCCGGGGAAAATGCGGGCCTGCATATTTTACTGACCAGCCGTAGCAAAATACCGGAGAGTGAGCTGATTGCGGCGGCCGCCAAAGAGGGAATAAAGCTTTATGGAATATCGGATGCATGTATGGGGCAGAGGAGCCTTAAAAATACTTCCTTTGAAAATACAATTCTTTTGGGATACGGATCACTGGAGGAACCGGAATTGAGGAGAGGGCTTATGCTTCTGGAAAAAGCCTGGGCTCCCTATTTATGCGCAGGGACGCGTAAGGAAAATAGCTGCTGAAGTAATATGCGCCCCGCGCGGCGGGTAGAGGGAAGAGGGCCTTTGCCCGATTAGTTTTGACTTTCGCAGAAAAAACCCGCTGCAGGCAGCAATTGCAAGGCAGCGGGGGTGTTATACGTTATATATTGTCAGGGAGTATCGTCAAAAAAATCTTCTACCTGTCCGTTGGCAGTTTCCTTTATTTCTGTTTTCTTCTCATCAGCTTGCGTAAAAGTTTCTGACCCGGCGGTTAAATTTTCCTCACAGGATTCAGGCGAAAAAGCAGCGTCTGAGGCTTCTAAAGGAGACTGTGTTAACTGTTCGCCGGTATCCTGCTGCAGGGTATCCTCCCCGCCAACAGACTGCCCGCTGGAAGATTCTTTTGCTGTAGTATCGTCATTGACAGCAGCATCACTTTCAGCTTCTTCGCTGTCAGGATTGACAGGCGTCTGCTCAGAACAGGACTGCTCATCATCTGCTTTAAAAGAAGCGGCATGCTCCTTATTTAGTGCTGTCAGGTCTGTGAAATTACTTTCAGCTCCTGGCTGACTTTCTTTTACTGATTTCACAGTGTCTTTCACCTGCTGCACAGAATCCGCTATCACTTCTTTGGCTTTGTGAAAAGCCTCATGAGCGATGGCTTCCGCTTTGTCCAGACTTAAGGATACATAGGTGCGATCCTTTACAGGAGGTATTTCTTCATCAAGATCTTCGCTGAAATCGTCAAAATCGTCATCAATGTCCTCCTCTACAGGCGAGGCAGGCATTTTGTCTTTCTTTTGCAGATAATAATATGTGCTGTAAGCGGCAGCGCCGGCTACGGCTGAGAAAAGTATAAATTTGCCAAATTTTTTGGACATGAGGGTACTCCTTTCAGTTGTTTTCATCATAATAATATCTTAATACTATTCTGCAAAAATGAAAAGAGAATATGTGTAAAAAAACTATAAATTTTATGGAAAAAAACAGGATTGCCCTTTGAGACACGGGCAGAGTGATTTCAGGGGTACACAAGATATGGTGGATGAAAAAAAAGCTCATACTAGTTTCTTCTAAACGATTGAAGGGAGAAATGAAATATGTTATATTTTGTTATATTCTATTTCGACTCGTAAGGTCAATAGGCATTTAGGGTTTTACGCCGGATATATACAGGCTGGTCTGTGGGAAAAGCACTTTCATATGGAGAAGTTTATGAATGAAAAATTTTTTGATCTGAAAAAGGAAAAGCAGGACAGGATGGTAAACGCAGCTCTTAAGGTGTTTGCAATAAATGGTTACGGTCATGCCAGCACGGATGACATTGTAAAGGAGGCAGGCATCAGCAAGGGGTTGCTTTTTCATTATTTTATCAGTAAGCTTGGGCTGTATTCCTTTATTTATGACTACAGTGTCAAATATGTGACACTGGAGCTTTTTACAGGCGTGTCGAAGGAAGAAACAGATTATTTCAAATTACTGGGACAGATCAGGCAGTCTCAGCTTCAGGTAATGAAAAATTATCCTTATATGATGCAGTTCATCAATAAGAGCAGGGAAGAAAACGTAAGCGAAGCACTCTTGGAGACAGAAGATAAAAGAGGGGTTCTTCCGGAGCGGTATGCAGAGATTATGAGCAGGGCGGACCTTTCCAGATTTAAGCCGGAGGCAGATGTGGTGAAGATAACCAAAGTAATTGAATATACGGTGGACGGGCTGATGGCGGAGCACTTTTTGAATGGATCCTTTCAGCCTGAAATTTACCACGGGGAAATGGAGCAATATCTGGATATGATGCGGAAATTAAGTTATAGATGATGGGTTTACATAATTTTTTTGTATTTTTGAATAAAAGGCGTATGCCGCAAATATCGCGCAAAGTGGAGAGCATATTGAAAAAAGGAATTTTCAAATAAGCTCCGGACAGGGAAAGGGGGAGGGTTGTTAAAATATGAAAGAAAAACTTTATACAATACCGTTAAACGATGCGGTGAATGCAGGGGATGAGTGCCCTTTTTGCAACATAGAAAGAGCGGTGGAGCAGGATCTTCTGGATTTTGTATTAGGCTCAGGGGCCTCCTATATGGAGAGCGATGTCAGGGAGGCCACTGATAAGGCGGGCTTTTGCAGGGCGCATTTTAAGAAAATGTTTGACTATGGCAATACCCTTGGCAACGGCTGGATCCTGAAAACTCACTATACGGAAGTGAACAGGCAGATGAAGGAGCAGTTTAAAAAATTTGTTCCTTCCAAATCTACTTTTATGGGAAAGTTGAAAAAGAGCGAAGGAAGGGAAAATCCCATTGGCATGTGGGTGCAGGAAAAGGAAAAGTCCTGCTATATTTGCAATCAGTTTGCACAGACTTATGACCGGTATATGGATACCTTCTTTTATATGTATAAAAAGGATGAGGACTTTAAAAAGCGCATTCTTGACGGAAAGGGATTCTGCCTGCATCATTTTGGGGATTTGTGCGAATACGGGGAGAGTCGTCTGAATGATAAGGAAAAGAAGGAGTTCTACCCTGCTATGTTTGCACTTATGGAAAGGAATATGGAACGTATACAGGAAGATGTAAGCTGGCTGGTGGAGAAATTTGATTATAAAAACCAAAACGCAGACTGGAAGAATTCCAGGGATGCGGTCCAGAGAGGAATGCAGAAATTAAAGGGCGGGTATCCGGCAGACCCGGTTTATAAGATGAATAAATAGTATGAAATTAAAATTTCATACATCCTGATTTATACGCCCGCCAAAGCGGGCAGATGGGAGTTGGTGCGAAGAGAATTTCTGAGCCTGCAAAAGATGCGGACTTAGAAATTCTCTTCTCTCAGGAAGAATGCCGGAAACAGGCAGTGGTTCATTAATCATCCCAGTATTCCGGCAGTTTTTCCGATCCAGTAGATGAGTCCCAGCACCCAGCTTGTAAAAATGCCGTACAAAATCACTGGACCTGCAATGGTAAAAATTTTGCAGCCAATCCCAAAAACCTGCCCTTCTTTTTTAAATTCCACGGCAGGGGCGGCTACGGAATTGGCAAATCCCGTGATGGGAACTAAAGCCCCCGCACCGCCAAATTTTACGATAGACGGGTAAATGTTAAAGCCGGTTAAAAGAACGCTTAGCAGGATTAAAATAAGGGAGCAGAAGCTGCCGGACGTATCTTTATCCATTCCCATTTGACTGCCTGCAAAGTTTAGCAGAAACTGGCCGATTACGCATATGATACCGCCAGTGATGAAAGCTTTAAGCATTTGTAAGTACAGATTGTGCGTGGGGGTTATCATTTTGACATATTCTTCATAATCCTTTTCAAGGTTTATCTGTTCTTCGCTCTTTCTCTCACTCATATTTTCCTCCATTCCGAAGCGGCTTACACGAAGGAGGCGGGCGAAATGTCAGATTTTGCCCGGCCATTATGGACTTTCGCCGCTCCAGCTGTTTTCCTTTAGGGAATATGCTTCACACATAGAAGATATGCTGCGCTATGCAGCGTGGTTGTTGACTTATAGTGTGCGTATTTGAGAAAATTTTATGCATGAAAAAATAATCTGGCAAAACATCCTTGTAGAATGAAAATAGGAATGCTAAAATGGATATCACAAGTCAAATGATAAATACAGAGGTACGTTATGGTCAGTTTTTCCAGCCTTGAGTTTTTATTCCGGTTTTTACCGGTATTTCTGATTTTATACTTTGTAATGCCTGTTAAGCACAGGGATATGGTATTGCTTATCGGGAGCATTATTTTTTATGCGGTGGGCGAGCCTGTTTTTATTTTGGTGCTTATAGCGCTCACTTTGCTCAATTATTTTATGGGAACACGGATGTGGAAACTGAATGAAGGATTCCATTTAAGTGACTGGCAGAAAAAAAGGCGAAAAAGATGTATGATAGAGGCGGTCGTTTTGGACGTGGCAATTCTTGCAGTTTTTAAATGGCTTGCCGTTTTTGTGGATAATAGTCTGCTTCCCATGGGACTTAGCTTTTATATCTTTAAGATGATATCCTATCAGGCGGACACTCTTCGCGGCGAGATTTGGAGCCGGCCTAAATTTTATCAGACAGCGCTGTATTTTACCATGTTTCCCCAGGTGGTTTCAGGCCCGATTATGAGGTATAATGAAGGCGGGTTTGATGGAAAAAGGATATATAAACCGGAGCAGTTTGAGGAGGGGCTTAAACTGTTTGTGATTGGGCTTGGCATGAAGGTGCTTTTGGCTGACCGGCTGGCGATTTTATGGAATGATTTGCAGATGATTGGGTTCCAGAGCATCTCTACGCCCCTTGCCTGGTTCGGCGCTTTCGGATATTCCCTTCGCCTGTATTTTGACTTCTGGGGATATTCTCTGATGGCTTCAGGGCTTATGGTGATGTTAGGCTTTGACTTTATAGAAAATTTTGACCATCCTTATGCCTCTAAAAGCATTTCAGAGTTTTACAGGAGATGGCATGTGACCCTTGGAAACTGGTTTAGGGACTATGTGTATATTCCTCTTGGGGGGAGCAGATGCAGGAAGGGCAGGCTGATCTTAAATCTCGCTATTGTATGGCTCCTTACAGGGATTTGGCATGGGAACGGTTTAAATTATGTGATTTGGGGCGCAGTTCTTGGCCTTTTGATTATTTTGGAAAAGCTGCTTTACGGGAAAATACTAAAGAAAGTGCCTGTCCTGGGAAATATTTATGTGCTGGCGGTAATCCCTCTTACCTGGGTTATCTTTGCCATAACAGATTTGAAGCAGCTGGGAATTTATTTTGGCCGTCTTTTTCCCTTCATAGGAGGGGCGGGAATTGCTGTTAATCAGCAGGATATCATCAAATATTCCCGAAATTACAGCGTATATTTTATTGCCGGGATTTTGCTGTGTATTCCGGCAGTGTCAGAATTTTACAGTAAGCATATAAACAATCCTTTGATTGTGCTGGCGCTGACGGTTATTTTCTGGCTGTCCATTTATTTTTTGTCCAGCAGTGCGGGCAATCCGTTTATGTATCTGAATTTTTAACGATAAGAAGTATTGGTCCGGCCAAAGGCAAAACTGCTGCCATTGATATTTAAGGATAAATGTGTTTTGCTGAAAAACAGCTAAAAAACAAAAGAAAATGATTTGGCCTGTAAAGATTTTTAGGAAGAAAAGTCTGGGTTTTACAGGCAGAGTGGAGTTTTAAATGAAATTAATAAAGAAATGTCCGGTTTTTGTACTTTTATTAAGTACAGGACTGCTTTTTACAATGATAGCCCTTGGGGGGAAAAATACGATATATGCAAGTCAGGAATACGACCCTGTCACCACGCCGGTTTTGTCCGTGATGTTTACAGCGGTTAACGATGAGATTTATCCATGGCAGCTTTTTATAAATCAAAATGCGCCTGTTATGGCAAAAGGACCGGAAACCGGTCAGGGAAGGCCCGATGAAACAGAGTCTGACGAACAGAAAGAACCTCAGGAGAATTCGGAAAGTACAGGTTCTTATGACACGGACAAAACCGGCGGGACAGACCGGAAAGAAAACCGTGGGGAGAGCGGGAAAGCAAATGAGCAGGGTGAAAACAATGGGAAGAATGACGACATAAAAGACCAGGGTATAAATAGCGGGGAGAGCGGGGAAACAAATGAGCAGACCGGAGAAAATGCAGACGCAGGTATGGCGGAAAACACTGCAAAAGACAATGGCACAGAGTCTGAGCCTTTCAAAGAGCCGGATGAGGGAGAGGAACCAGAAGGACAGCAGGGAAACGTTAAGGGAAGTGAAGTAAAAGAGGGGGATGTCGGGACGATTGGCGCAGATGCCCTGCTTAACGCTTCAAAGACTTATAAAAAAGAGGAAGCAGGATTTGAACGGCTGGCGCCCCTCCGCGAGAGCACCCGTGAGGAGTACCTTAATCATATTTCCGCGGATATCTATGGGGATGCAGGCGTTATCAGAGCGGCGTCTTATGAATTTCAAACAGTAGATGAAAGTTATTTTGATGATGCACTGTTTATCGGGGATTCCAGGTTTGTGGGCCTTAAGGATTACACGGACCTGGCGGAGCATGCCGACTTCTGCTGTGAAACCTCTCTCACCATTTATAAGGCCCTTGAGGAAAAATTCAGCAAGGCAGGTACAGTGCCTGAAGTCCTGGAGAATAAGGACTACAGGAAGATTTACATGATGCTGGGAATTAATGAGCTTGGCCGGGGAACTACGGAAGACTTTATGGGGCAGTATACGGAAGTGGTTGATACTCTCCGGGAGCTGGAGCCGGAAGCAAAAATTTTTATCATGGGAATTATGCGTGTATCGGAAAAGAAAAGCAGTTCGGATGCTATTTTCAACAACAGCAATATTAATGCAAGGAATAATGCCATTGCAACTTTAGCTGACAACAAAAATATTTTTTACATAGATGTGAACGAGGTGGTCTGCGATGAGGAAGGGAACCTGAAGGAGGAATATACCTTTGACCAGATTCATTTGCTAGGGGCCTACAACGATCTGGTGAAGCAGTTTTTGTCAGAGCACGGGGTGGCGGAGTAATTGGTATAAATTCGGGTTTGCTCCGGAGGCAAGTCTCATTGTTTGCGGCAAGGTTGCTGACAAGAACTATGGCAAAAGAAAAAATAAACGACATAACAAAAAAGAATGAATTACAAATAACGGGGAATGATGAATAAAAGGAGAAATGACAGTTAGAAAGGATTTTTGATGGAGTTATTATTTGGGGTATCCAATTTTGGAAAAATCGAGCATGCCGAAATTACGTTAAGCGATTTTACCTTGTTTGTGGGTGACAACAACAGTGGTAAAACTTTTGTGATGCAGCTGTTGTATGGTGTATTAAAGGAACTGCGTAATGCGAAGCCTGTGTTAAAAGGGATTGAAGAGCATGGGGAAAAAGAACTTACATATGGAGTGGAATGGCTCAAAAACGTGGAAACGCAGATGAACGATTATCTGTCAAAAAATAAAAAGAAAATTATCAGAGGGATATTTCATAAAGATATAGCAATTGAACAGTTGTATTTTCATATGGTAAATATGGATGAAATATATGTTTGTGAAGTCAATGAGTGTGAGTATGACGAATTTAGTGGGGATGAGGAAGGTGTTGTCAAAAAGGTTCAGGGAATGGACGCAGATATTTATATTGCAGATGTGAATGTGAAAAGCCGGGAGAAAAAATCCAGTATTCTTTTTGGTTATCGTCCGGATAGGGAGTCCTTAAAACAGATATTGGCGGGCCAGATGTGGAAAATGATATTATTATTGGGAAATACGGAAAATGTAGTAGGCAGACAAAAGGAAGATACGCTTTTTCTGCCCGCATCAAGAACGGGTTTGCAGCTTTTAAGCAAATATTTCTTTGCAGAAAGAGACAGGAAGGCCGTATATGAAATAGATAACTTTGACTTTGATTTCGGGGATGAGGATGGGGAGGATATTAAGGACGTAACAGATAATGAGCTGGGACTGACAATGCCGATCTATGATTTCCTCCAATTTTTGCTTCGATACAACAGGCGGGCAGGCCTGGTCCAGAGGAATAAAAATCTGCTTAGATTTATAGAAAGGCATTTGATTGACGGACAGGTGAAGCATGTAGGGGATGAAATCTATTATCATCCTGACGGAATGCCGGAGGAAAAAGAGGATATTCCGGTTTATCTTGCCTCATCGCTGGTAAATGAAATTACGCCGATTATTAAAGCGCTAAGTGGAGGGAAAAATTACAGATATATTTTTTATGACGAGGTAGAGACGTGTCTCCATCCTTTAAAGCAGGGGGAGATGGCGAGGCTGATTGTAAGACTGGTTAACAGCGGGAGAAGAATGGTCGTAAGCACTCACAGCGACACCATGGCGGGCAAGCTGAATAATTTACTTCTGCTATCTTTTTCGGAGGATTCGGAAGAAGAACGCAAGGAGAAGCTAAAGAAACTAGGGCTGAGTAAAGAGGACTTACTCTCTGATGCGAAAGTTCATGTCTACCAATTTGTAAACCGGCCGGATGGCAGTAGTTATGTGGAAGAATTGAAATTTCAGACAATGCCATATGTGGGATATGATTTTAAATTATTTATGCGCAGCCTTGACGAATTATATCACGAGACAGATATTATATTGAAATAATGAAGTCTACGGTTTTGACTGGCATGGTACCGCAGATAAAGCCTGCGGTATGCGGAGGGGAAGATGCATATACAGGGGAGAAAACTGAAAAGCGGCAGAGAACCACTAAAAGGTGTGCTAAACGAATTTTCAGACAGCAGAACAATTACATTCAAAGAACGGGAAACCGGAGATGTGGTTGATGTTGAATATCAGATGGAGGAAAATGAGAAGGGCTATTTTTCAGAAGAATACCGCGCTGATACAATTGCCAGAGAGGGTGCTAAGGTAATAGACATTACAGCGTTTATCATAAACGAAGAAAAAGGCATGTGCCGCTGGTGGCTCTATGATGTTAAAAAGGATGTAGGCGGGCAGGATGTGATTTGGCATTTGTGCGAGCAGTGGCAGGCAGCATATGGCTATTTGTGTAATTCTGTGATAAACTATTTGTTAAATAATTCTATAGAATCAAAAGGAAATATAGGGGTTATCACGCGTAATTTTGATACAGACAGGATACGGGCGGAATTTGCGTTATTAGACGAGACAATAAAGGAAATGGAAAAGGGCGCAAAGCATGCTATGGTCTTAGCAAAGCGAAAAGGAAGCGTGAGACTGCCAATTCTTCAGGCGAAAAGAAAGCTGCTTAAGAATATATTAAATAGAAAAATTTGTTTCCGCGATGCAGGAAGGGATATAGAATTGGAATTTGATGTAAAAATTCCAATTAAAAGAGATTGTGATGAGTACTATTATCATCTGATATGTAAGAATACCCGGTGTTAATTTTAAACCACACTATTATGGTGCAAAGACATTTCGGGAGCCTGTTTCAAACAAACGCTGCCACGCTTTGTGAGCCAGCTTGTTGTAATAAAAAAGGAGGAAAGGGTTATGGAAGAGACAATGAAAGACTATGAAAAGGAGTTAGAGGCATCCTTTCGAAAAATCAACGAAGGGGATGTAATTTCAGGGACGGTAATTGATGTAAATGAAGATGAGGTAACCCTGGACCTTAAGTATTACACTCAGGGAATCATCAAGGCAGCGGATATGAGTGAGGATCCCGGGTTTTGTGTGAAAGAGGATGTAAAGGTTGGGGATGTGATTGAAGCTACGGTAGTGCGTATGGATGACGGGGCAGGCAACATCTTACTTTCCAAAAAGGAAGCAAATGCAGTCCTGGCATGGGATGTGTTAAAACAGTACATGGAAGATAAGAAAAATTTAGAGGTGCAGGTTAGTGAGATTGTGAAAGCCGGTGCGGTAGCTTATGTGGAAGGAATCAGGGGATTCATCCCGGCTTCCCAGCTGTCCCTTTCTTATGTGGAGGACTTAGAGCCTTATAAGGGAAAGAGGCTGACGGTACGGGTTACTACCGTTGATCCGGAAAAGCAAAAGCTGATCCTCTCAGCCAAAGAAGTTTTAAGAGAGCAGGCCAGAGAGGAGCATGACCACAAGGTAGCAATGTTAGTGCCCGGCACCATTTTAGAAGGAACGGTGGAAAGTCTGCAGACTTATGGGGCCTTCGTTGATTTAACAGATGGTTTAAGCGGTCTGGTACATATTTCGCAAATCAGCCAGAAGCGGATTAAAAAGCCCTCCGAGGTATTGAAGGTAGGGGATAAGGTTAAGGTAAAGGTGTTAAATACCCGGGACGGAAAGATTTCTTTAAGCATAAAAGCAGCCCAGGATGGTCAGGAAGCTGAGGAAATTGAGAAAACGGATGTAAGGAATTACAGCTCAGGAGAAAGCCTTGGGACCAGTTTAGGCGATATCTTCGCAAAGCTGGATATCCATGTTTAAACCAGGCGCCCGAAAGGGCGCCTTTGCCCGAAAGGGCGCCTTTGCCGGCAGGGATGCCGCTGAAGGCAAGGGTATCCCGGACAGGGGAAAGCATACTGTATCTCAGGCCTCAAATGAGAGCTCAGTGATAAAAAGCTGGCCTTCCTTTAAAAAGACAGCCTATTTGCTGTTACCGCTATTAATTTATTTTGCGGTACATGATATAGCACAGTTCTTTTTTTGGGCGGCTATGGAGCTGGTTTTATCCGGCAGCAATGAAAGAATTACCGGGTTTTGCACCAGGAATGCTTATACGCTGCAGGGAATTATAAACGGCCTTGCAATTTTAATTGGTACTGCTGCTGTCTGGAAAAAGGCCAAAAGCGCGATAGAGGCAGAGAAGTTTGAAAAGGGGCAGATTTCTGACTATTGTTTTCTGGCAGGACTGGCTTTTTGCGTTTCCGTGGGAGTCAATATATTTTTTACCCGGGCTGGTCTTTCAGAGTATTCCAAAACTTATGAAAGTATTCACGAAATGCAGTATGGCGTGGAGTTTGCGGCAGGGCTTATTTTGTATGGAATTGTTTCGCCGCTGGCTGAGGAAACGGTATTCCGGGGCCTACTTTATAACAGAATGAAGCAGTGCTTTCAGGTTCCCATTGCACTGATTTTATCTTCCTTGTTTTTTGGGCTTTATCACGGGAATCTGGTACAAGCTGTTTATGGGACTATACTGGGTATTCTGATAGCATATGTGTATGAAAAATATCATAATTTTGCGGCACCCGTGCTGTTTCATGCCGTGGCCAATATCAGCATCTTTACGATAAGCTATGGGGACGGGTTTCGTGATGTGAGCAGAGAAGTAAGTTTGGGAATTATGGCCCTGTTATTTTCCGCAGCGGGGATTTTGCTGTGGCGGATAAAGAAAAAGTGAAGGGAAAGAAGACTGACTATTGTATATACAGAATGAAATTGCATGATTATCTGACAATTTCGGAAAAAGTTTTTATTTACAAGGAAAGAAAATAGGTGTATATTAAAATTCGTGAATCGCAATGGGGCGAAAAAGAGCCTTATTGCGATTTTTTTTACAATAAGCTGCCCCGCAAAGCTTGCGGTATATGACAATAGGCTTTGCCTATTGTATACAGGAGGTGTAATGATGTTTGATGTAAAAAGAACCAGGCCGGATGCTCCTTTATACCGGCCGGAATTTGAGCATGACAATTGCGGAATCGGTGCCTGTGTTAATATTAAGGGTGTAAAAAGCAGGGAAACGGTGGAAAATGCTCTTAAGATTGTGGAGAATCTGGAGCACCGCGCAGGTAAGGACGCAGAAGGAAAAACCGGTGACGGTGTTGGAATTCTGACACAGATCCCTCATAAATTTTTCAAAAAGGTAACTATGCCCCTGGGCATTGCAATCGGCGAAGAGCGGGAATACGGCGTTGGAATGTTTTTCTTCCCCCAGGATGAGCTGCAAAAAAATCAGGCAAGAAAAATGTTTGAAATTATTGTGGAGAAAGAAGGACTTACCTTTTTGGGATGGCGTGAGGTGCCCACAAACCCTTCCGTATTAGGGCATAAAGCGGTTGAGTGTATGCCTCATATTATGCAGGCTTTCGTGAAGAAGCCGCCCCAGGTGGAAAAGGGAGTTTCTTTCGACCGCCTTTTATATGTGGTAAGACGTGTGTTTGAGCAGTCCTCGGACAACACCTATGTGGTATCTTTATCCAGCAGGACAATTGTATATAAAGGTATGTTTTTGGTGGGACAGCTGCGCACCTTCTTTGCAGATTTACAGGATAAAGATTATGAATCCGCCATTGCAATGGTGCATTCCCGCTTTTCCACTAACACGAATCCAAGCTGGGAGCGGGCGCATCCCAACCGCTTTATCGTACATAACGGTGAAATTAACACCATCAGAGGAAATGTGGATAAGATGCTTGCCAGGGAAGAAAATATGGAATCGGAGCATTTGCACGGACTGCTTCATAAGGTGCTTCCGGTGGTAAATGCCTCCGGCTCGGATTCGGCCATGCTGGACAATACCCTGGAATTTCTGGTGATGAGCGGTATGGATCTGCCTCTTGCAGTGATGATAACCATTCCGGAGCCATGGGCTAACAATAAAACTATGTCACAGCATAAAAAAGACTTTTACCAGTATTATGCGACTATGATGGAGCCTTGGGATGGCCCTGCTTCCATTCTGTTTTGCGATGGGGATGTGATGGGGGCAGTGCTTGACCGGAACGGTCTGCGTCCTTCCCGGTATATGATTACGGATAATGATCAGCTAATTCTTTCCTCAGAGGTAGGTGTTTTGGACATTGCTCCGGACAAAATTCTTGTAAAAGAAAGACTGCGTCCGGGCAAGATGCTGCTGGTAGATACGGTAAGGGGAAAGGTGATTGATGATGATGAGTTAAAGGAGACCTACGCATCCGGGCAGCCCTACGGGGAGTGGCTTGACAGCAATCTGGTTCACTTGCATGATTTAAAAATCCCCAATGAGCGTGTGCCGCAGTTTACGGAAGAAGAGAGACAGCGTATGCAAAAAGCCTTCGGATATGCCTACGAGGAACTGAAAAACAGTATCCTCCCCATGGCCCAAAACGGCAGCGAAGCCATTGCGGCTATGGGAGTTGATACGCCTCTGCCTGTTCTTAGCAAGACATACCATCCGCTGTTCCATTACTTTAAGCAGCTCTTTGCCCAGGTGACCAATCCGCCTATTGACGCTATCAGGGAGGAAGTGGTAACCTCCACCACTGTTTATGTGGGAACAGATGGGAATATTTTGGAGGAGTTGCCAAGGAACTGCAACATGCTCCGTGTGAACAATCCTATTTTGACTAATACGGACATTATGAAAATAAAAAGCATGAAAAAGGATGGCTTTAAGGTGGAGGTAATTCCCATTACCTATTACAAAAATACCAGCTTAGAGCGGGCCATTGACAGACTTTTTGTGGAGGTGGACAGGGCATACCGGGATGGGGCCAACATTATCATCCTATCCGACAGAGGGGTGGATGAAAATCACGTGGCAATCCCCTCTCTGCTTGCAGTTTCCGCTCTGAACCGGCATCTGGTAGTGACCAAGAAAAAGACCAGCATAGCCCTTATCTTAGAGTCAGGGGAGCCAAGAGAGGTGCATCATTTTGCCACTTTGCTTGGCTATGGAGCCTGCGCCATCAATCCTTACCTGGCTCTGGAATCTATCAGAGAGTTAATTGACAATCATATGCTGGATAAAGATTACTATGCGGCTGTGGAGGATTACAACAATGCGGTTCTCCATGGCATTGTAAAGATTGCCTCCAAAATGGGAATCAGCACCATTCAGTCCTATGAGGGATCCCAGATTTTTGAGGCCATTGGTATTGACAAAGAGGTAATTGACAAATATTTCCCTCACACGGTCTGCCGCGTGGGCGGTATCACCATAAAGGATATTGAAAAGCAGGTAGACGCCCTGCACTCACGGGCTTTTGACCCGTTAGGACTTGCAAACGATTTGACCTTAGACAGCTTAGGCCATCACAAAATGAGGAGCGGAGCGGATGAACATCTCTACAATCCGGCCACCATTCATCTGTTACAGGAGTCCACAAAGCGCGGGGATTATGAGATGTTTAAGCAGTACACTGCCTTGGTAAATGACGAGAATTCCGTTAAAAACCTGCGGGGACTTATGGACTTTGACTACCCGGAAAAGGGCGTTTCCCTTGAGGAGGTGGAGAGCGTGGAGTCCATCGTCACCAGATTTAAAACAGGCGCCATGTCCTACGGTTCCATTTCCAGGGAAGCTCACGAGACCATGGCCATTGCCATGAACTGCCTTCACGCCCGTTCCAATTCGGGGGAAGGCGGCGAGGATTTAGAGAGGCTTTCCGTGGGAGCGGACGGGTTAAACAGATGCTCCGCTATCAAGCAGGTGGCCTCCGGGCGGTTTGGAGTCACCAGCAGGTATCTGGTAAGCGCAAATGAAATTCAGATAAAAATGGCGCAGGGAGCAAAACCCGGCGAAGGAGGACATCTCCCGGGAGGAAAGGTTTACCCCTGGATTGCAAAGACCAGACATTCTACGCCGGGTGTGGGACTTATTTCCCCTCCTCCTCACCATGATATTTATTCTATCGAGGATTTGGCGGAGCTGATTTATGATTTGAAAAATGCAAATAAGGAGGCAAGAATCAGCGTCAAGCTGGTTTCCGAGGCAGGTGTAGGTACTGTGGCGGCGGGGGTTGCCAAGGCAGGAGCACAGGTGATTTTGGTGTCCGGTTATGACGGAGGCACCGGGGCGGCTCCCAGAAATTCCATCCACAATGCAGGACTCCCCTGGGAGCTGGGATTAGCGGAAACGCATCAGACCCTGATTATGAACGGCCTTCGTGGTAAGGTGCGGATTGAGACAGACGGTAAGCTGATGAGCGGCCGTGACGTTGCCATTGCAGCTATCTTAGGAGCGGAGGAGTTTGGCTTTGCCACGGCGCCCCTTGTGACCATGGGCTGTGTGATGATGCGCGTCTGCAACCTGGATACCTGTCCTGTGGGGGTAGCAACGCAAAACCCCGGGCTGCGCAAAAATTTTAAAGGAAAACCGGAATATGTGATGAATTTCATGCGGTTTATCGCGCAGGAGCTCCGGGAGTATATGGCAAGGCTCGGTGTGCGCACGGTGGATGAGTTGGTGGGGCATACGGAGCTGCTAAAGGTAAAGGACGGTTTAAGCGAGAGTCAGAAACAGATTGACTTAAGCCTCATTCTTGCAAATCCCTATGCAGGAGGTAAGGAGAAGGTAACCTTTGACCCGAAGCAGGTTTATGATTTTAAGCTGGAAAATACCATGGACGAAAAGGTGCTTTTAAAGCAGCTTCGCAGGGCCATGAGCGGGGGCAGTAAATGCAGCATAGAAGTGGATGTGAAAAACACGGACAGGGCTTTCGGCACAATTTTAGGATCGGAAATCACGAAAACGCTGGGAGATGAGCTGGCGGAGGATACTTACCATGTGCTGTGCAGGGGAGCAGGGGGACAGAGCTTCGGCGCTTTTGTTCCAAAGGGGCTTACCCTGGAGCTTGTGGGGGACAGCAACGATTACTTTGGAAAAGGTCTGTCCGGCGGTAAGCTGGTGGTCTATCCGCCGGAAGGAAGCCGTTTTCAGGCAGAAAACAATATTATCATAGGAAATGTTGCCTTGTATGGAGCTACCAGCGGCAAAGCCTTTATAAGAGGTGTAGCAGGCGAGCGCTTTAGCGTGCGCAATTCAGGGGCTATTGCGGTTGTGGAGGGCGTAGGCGATCACGGCTGCGAGTATATGACAGGCGGGCGTGTAGTGGTGCTTGGCAGAACCGGCAAAAATTTTGCGGCAGGCATGAGCGGCGGAATTGCTTACGTGCTGGATGAGGATAATGATCTTTATATCCGTCTGAACAAAGAGATGGTTTCTTCCTATGAAGTGACCTCCAAGTACGATGTCATTGAGCTGAAGGAAATGCTCAGGGAGCATGTAGCCATGACCAATTCACGGAAGGGGAAAGAGGTGTTAGATAATTTTAAGGATTATCTGCCTAAGTTTAAGAAGATTATTCCCCATGACTATGAGAAGATGCTCACGGCTATTGTGCAGATGGAAGAAAAGGGACTGAGCGCGGAGCAGGCACAGATTGAAGCTTTTTATGCGGCAAAGGGAATGGGGTGAGAGTATGGGAAAGCCAACAGGATTTATGGAATATAAAAGAGAAGTATCAAAGGACATATCGCCTAAGGAGAGAATTAAAAATTTTAACGAATTTCATGAACATCTTTCCAAAGAAAGGCAGCAGTTTCAGGGAGCACGGTGTATGGAGTGCGGGGTTCCCTTCTGCCAGTCAGGAATGAATCTTGGAGGTATGGCCAGCGGATGCCCTCTGCACAATCTGGTGCCCGAGTGGAACGACCTTGTATATATGGGCAACTGGAAACAGGCATATAACCGCCTTAAGAAAACCAACAGTTTCCCTGAATTTACTTCCCGGGTGTGTCCGGCTTTGTGCGAGGCAGCCTGCACCTGCGGCCTTATTGGGGATCCGGTTGCCACCAAAGAAAATGAGTATGCCATTATTGAAAATGCCTATCTGGAAGGCTATGCGGCTGCGCAGCCGCCCAAGGTGAGAACCGGTAAAAGCGTGGCGGTAGTAGGCAGCGGCCCCTCGGGCCTTGCGGTGGCGGATCAGCTGAACAAAAGAGGACACAGCGTTACGGTGTTTGAACGCTCGGATCGGATCGGCGGGCTTTTGATGTACGGCATTCCCAATATGAAACTTGAAAAACATATTGTGGAACGGAAGGTGAAGGTGATGGAGGCGGAAGGTGTTACCTTTGTAACAGGCACCGATGTGGGAAAGGATGTAAAGGCCGAAAAGCTGCTGAAGGATTTCGACAGGGTTGTGCTTGCCTGCGGTGCCTCCAATCCCCGGGATATAAATGCTCCGGGAAGGGATGCAAAGGGGATTTATTTTGCAGTGGATTTCCTGAAAGCAAACACCAAAAGCCTGCTGGATTCTAACCTTGAGGATGGGAAATTCATAAACACAAAGGGGAAAAATGTGGTGATTATAGGCGGCGGCGATACCGGAAATGACTGCGTGGGAACAAGCATCCGTCACGGCTGCAAATCCGTCACCCAGATTGAAATGATGCCCAAAGCGCCGCAGGGGCGGGCTGAGGATAATCCCTGGCCCCAGTGGCCTAAGGTCTTAAAGACAGACTACGGCCAGGAGGAGGCAATTGCGGTATTTGGCCGCGATCCCAGGATTTACGAGTCAACGGTGAAAGAATTTGTGAAGGACAAAAGCGGAAACTTAAAGGCAGTTAAAATAGTTAAGCTCTCCTGGGAAAAGGATGATACAGGACGTATGAGCATGAAGGAGGCGGCAGGATCGGAACAGACCCTTCCGGCGGAGATTGTGCTGATTGCGGCAGGATTTTTGGGAAGCCAGAAATATGTAGCGGACGCTTTTAAAGTGGAACTGAATAAACGCACCAATGTAAGTACGGCGCCAGGCAGGTATGAGACCTCCGTTAAGAATGTCTTTACCGCAGGTGATATGCACAGAGGCCAGTCCCTGGTGGTCTGGGCTATCCGGGAGGGCCGGGAGGCCGCCAGGGCCGTGGACGAGAGCCTGATGGGGTATACTAATCTTATGGTACAGTGAGTGTAAGAAGCTATTCTGACGCACTTCGGTTTCCCAGAAGGCGCAAAATATTTTTTCATGAGGAAAGATAAAACCTTGTAGTTGTTTTGGCAGCTACAGGGTTTTCTTGATTCCCGCGAGCAATGAGCCAGGCGGCTGCTCATAGAGATGCAAAGCATCTCATAGACATTTGGCGAATGCCGCGAGGGTTGCATACCCCGCTGCTTTGCAGCACTGCAAGCTTGATGCCCCGTTGCTTGCGGCGGGGGTGTTGACTCAATAAGCTGGCTCGCGCAGAGTGACAGCGCTTGATAGTTGCAAGCGTTCAGGACGGGATTTGAAAAGAGTAGAAAAGAGAATGGGCAAAAATGTTGTAATAATTTTGCCGTGACGATATAATAAAAATGCCGGGAAGAAAGAGCTGCTAAACAAACGCTGTCACGCTTCGCAAGCCGGCCTGTAGTAATAAAAGTACTCACGGAAAGACGAGGTGAGAGATATGCCTGAAAAATCAGTCGTTCAGAAAAAGGTTGCAAAAGAAAATGCACATATTATGCCAATAGCAGAGGTGATTGATAAAGTCACCAAAATATGTAAAGCAAATGGTGTGAGACGTCTGGATTTGTTTGGCTCCTTTGCCACCGGCACGGCGTCAGCCACAAGCGATATTGATTTTGTGGTCTATGGATGTGATGATATTCTGCGGTTAGAGGAGAAACTTACGGAGATAGATACGCTTCGCAGGATTGATATTTTTGAATATGAGGGCATCAACAATGAATTTTTATTAGAGGATATAAGAAAATATGGAAAACAAATCTATTAATCGATATCGTACATTTTGTAAGAGCCTGAAAAATCTGGGAAAGAGTCTGAATGCCGATGTCAGGGCTGACTTTGTACTGGAAGGGACTGTCTTAAATTTTAATCTTACCTTTGATATTGCATGGAAAGTCATGAAAGATATCCTGGTAAAAGAGCTTGAAATTCTTGACTTCGCACTTGGGTCGCCGCGGGAGACGCTGCAGCAGGCGTTTGCTAACGGAATAATAGATGACGACAGGTGGATGAAAATGCTTAGGGTAAGAAATCAGCTGGCCCATGATTATGACGGAACCCTTGCGGGAGAACAGTTTCAAAATATTATCGGGGTATACTATCCATTGTTTGAGAAATTAAAAGGGAACGTTGAAAAATATTACAGGTAAAATTTTTGTTCTCATGGCAATTGAGGGATTGTGCTGAAACCGGGGGAGAGGAGAACTGATGATGGGGGAAAATGGGAAGATTACCATATATGATATTGCAAGGGAAACAGGGGTTTCCGCCTCCACAGTATCACGGGTTTATAACGGATATGAAAATGTCAGCGCGAAAAAGCGGGAGGAGATAGAAGCGCTTTTAAAGAAGTACAATTATGTGCCGGACGCGGTGGCAACGGGGCTGAGGAAGACCTGTACAAAGACACTGGGAGTAATAGCATCGGATCTGAGGAATCCTTTTTTTTCCCATCTGCTGATAGAGTGTGAAAAGATTGCCAATTTAAACGGGTATACAATTTTTTCCTGCGACAGCCTGGAAGTACAGGAGATGGAGATAGAACATTTCAGGCGGCTGGCAAATCAGAAGGTGGACGCGGTGATTCAGATAGGCGGAAGCTCAGACCGTAAGCAGGTGAGTGAAGCCTATTTTCAATGTATAAAAGATGTCTCGGCCCGGATACCGATTATATCGGCAGGTTACGCTTTTTGCGATAACTGCTACAGTGTGAGAACGGACGAGGCCAGGGCAATGAGGACTTTGCTGGAATATCTGATCGGCTTAGGACACAGGGAGATTGCTTTTGTAGGCGGGAAGAAAGAAATCCGTTCCACTTATGAAAAGAGAGAACAGTACCGGGAAACGATGTTAAAGCGCGGGCTTCCTTTCCGGGAGGAATATGTGATAGAAGGGGAGTACGATAAGGAGAGCGGTTATTATAGTGTAAAAAAGCTTTTGGAAGGGAAAAGAATACCCAGCGCAATCATAATGATAAACGAAATGACGGCCGTAGGGGCAATGAAAGCGGTTCGGGAGAAAGGGCTTGGGATTCCGGAGGATATGTCCATGGTCTGCTTTGACAATACCTATATTTCGGAAACCACAAAGCCTGCCCTTACAACAGTTGGATGTAATTATGCTAAATTTGCCCAGAAGCTGATTTATACGGCGTTAGACGCCGCAGGGGAGAGAAAACCGGAAAAGCTTTCCTATGTGGAGTCTGTGTTTGTCATCCGGGATTCCGCCATTGACCGGGAAGAACGGATAAGGGAAAAAGAGATGAACATTCTTCTGAAATGATATGTGTATTGTTTGTGCTTACGCCCGAATTTAAGGGCGGCCGGAAGGAATGGGGAATTAATCATGAAACAGGAAATAACGATTATAGATATTGCGAGAAAAGCCGGGGTTTCAACGGCCACTGTGTCCAGGGCGCTTAATGGAACGGGAAACGTACGGGAGGATACCCGCAAGAAAGTGGAAGAGGCAGTCAGAGAGCTGGATTATCAGCCAAACATTGTGGCTAAGAATTTAAGTACTGCCCGCAGTAATGTGATAGGGGTGCTGGTATCGGATGTGCGGAACCCCTTTTACGCCAATATTTTTGTGGAATGCGAAATGTATGCAAACGAAAAGGGGTTTTCTCTCCTGCTTTATAACTTTCTGGATTCGGAAAGCTTAGAGAGGCGCTGCTACGATATGCTGCTGGCCCGGAGGGTGTGCGCGATTGTCCATATTGGCGGAAGTGTGGACAGGATGGATGGTAATGCAGATATTGTGAAAAAAATAGGAGAGATTTCACAGAGAATTCCGGTTGTTACCTCCGCACCGGTAGAAGGAACCCGGAGCGGGTGCGTGCAGGTGGACAACGAACACTGTATGAAAAAATTGCTGGAATATCTTTTTGAACTGGGACATAAGCGGATTGCGCTGGCGGGAGGAAACGAAAATGTCCGCTCAACCTATGAAAAAAGAAGATGCTACCGGGAGATGATGGAGCGGCAGGGAATCGGATACGGCAATTATTATATAGCGGACAGCGGTACCTACAATGAGCAGGGGGGCTATTTGGTCATGCGCGAAATTTTTCAAAAGGATCCCCTTCCCACGGCAGTAATTGCGATTAACGACCTGGTGGCGGTGGGAGTGGTGCACGCTATAAAGGAAAAAGGGCTGGAAATTGGCAGGGATATATCGGTGGCAAGCTTTGACAATACATATATTGCGGAGATGATGGAGCCGGAGCTGACTTCTGTGGGAAACGATTACCGTCTGGCAGGCAGACGAATTATCGATATGATTATGGGAATGATGGACGGAAAAGAATGTCCGGAATGGGAGGAAATGCCGGTGCTGCTCGAGGAGAGAGAATCCTGCTCCAGATGTTTCCTGAAAAAAAATTAACCATCCTGTTGACAGAAGGAAAAAAAGATATTATACTGTGAAATGTAAGCGATTGCAAAATAGAAAGAAAGGAAGAGAAAAAACCATAAAAAATAGAAAATAATCAATGGAAAATATAGGATTTATGACACAAAATATGTCATAAAAAGGAAATATTTTTCTGATAAAAAAAGTAAACGATTGTATAAACGAGAGGTGAAAAATGTTTAGAAGGGAAAAAAATGACTTTTTTTCTATCGGCGGGCAGGTAAATAACAGCAGCTCACAGTCAGAAGAAACTTTGGAACGTGCGATAACGGCAATTAAAAAATTTGAAATGAATACTCTTGCAGCACCTCTTTACTGGTATCAGACAGAGCGGGAGGAAGGCGTCTATGACTTTGGCCAGATTGATTTCATTTTAAAAAAGGCCCGTGAAAATCAACTGAAGGTAGTTTTTTTGTGGTTTGGAACATGGAAGAACGGCGCTTCCCATTATGTGCCGGAGTGGGTGAGAGCCGATGGAAAGAGATTCCCATGGGTGAAAAATGCGGTGGGAGCCACCACCCGCATCCTTTCCCCTATAGGCAGGGAAACCATGGAGGCCGATGGCAGAGCGGTTGCGAAAGTATTGGCATACATAAAGGAACAAAACAGGGATGATACGGTGTTGGCGTTTCAGATTGAAAATGAACCGGGACTATTGGGGGCGCCAAGAGATTACGGCCGGGAATCGGAAGAAATCTTTTGCAGTGAAATTCCGGAAGATATGAAAAAGTTTCTGCAGAGTCTGAAGGACGGTGAACTGTTTAAGATATGGAAAGAAAACGGCTCTCTTTTGGATGCACCGTGGAAGAAAACTTTTGGACTTATGGCGGAGGAAATTTTTTCAGCTTACTGCCTTGCATCCTATGTGGAGAACGTGGCGGCAGCAGGAAAAAAGGTTTATGATCTGCCGCTGTATGTGAATGTGTGGGTACGGGAGACCCGCAGCCGTATTCCGGGAATCGATTACCCCTCAGGGGGAGCAACCAGTCTGGTGTTGGACTTATGGAAGTATTTTGCTCCGCATATTGACTGCCTTTGTCCGGATATTTACTTTGATGACAGAGATACCTACCAGATGGTGTGTTCCCGCTACAGCAGAGAGGATAATGTTCTTTATATTCCGGAATCTCATGCCGATGAGAAGAATGCCCTGCATATCTTTGAGGCGGTGGAGAAACACATGCTGGCAGGCGTTCACTGCTTCGCTATAGACAGTACGATTGATAATGATGGGAATTTAAAACCGGAGTGTGAGCAGTTTCGGCACACTGTAAAAATTCTTGCTTCCATGAAGCCTCTTTTGGAAAAATATCAGGGCACCGGAAAAATTTATGCGGTGGTGCAGCAGGAATGGATGGAGTCTATGTTTTTTGACTTTGGGGATTTCTGGGGACACGTTTACTTTTTGAACAGTATTACCGATGAACCGTATATTCACCTGGACTGCAGTCATGATGACGAGGAGCATGTAAAGGTGAGAGGAAAAGGGCTGATTGTTTATACCGGTAACGGAGAATTCTTTCTGGCAGGTGACGGTTTTAAGCTGGTGTTAATCAGAAAAGATAACATGGAGTTTATCACCTCATCTCTCAGGGGCTTTAAATATTTAAATGCCAGAAATCAGGCGTATAAGGTAGTGGAAGAAGGAGAATTTAATCAGGAGGGAGATTTTGTGCCGAAAAAGGTCCGGTGCGGCGATGAGTCAGATATGGGGCTATGGGTATATTATGATGTCGGACTGGTACATGCGGTGTTGGAAATGTAGATTCCATAAGGAACGAAAAATTGTACGGATGCCGCAGACTGCGGGCGGCGGAGAGGACAGGTGTACTTTCCTATGAAAAAGAAATTGACGAAATATTTGTTTGTTCTTCCGGGATTTTGCTTTTTTGCCTTTGCCATGCTGATTCCTTTTGTGATGGGTATCAATATAGCGTTTACGGACTGGGACGGTGTCGCTGCAAGCTATCAGTATGTCGGGCTTAAAAATTTTATGGATATCTTTCGGGATGCAAGAATACGGACGCCTTTTTTCAATACGCTGGAGTTTGCACTGATTGGCACGGTGGTGGGCAATGTGGTGTCTCTTTATCTGGCGATGCTGATTAACAGTAAATTTGAAAAACTGAACCATATATCCAGGACAGTCTTTTTTATTCCCGTTTGTTTCAGCTCGGTGCTTACTGCATTTTTGTGGAAGTTTTTGTACAGAGAATTTATATCTGATTTGTTTGGCACCAAAAATCTGCTGGGAAATCCTTTCTGGGTAATTCCGGCGATTGTGGTAATTGGTGTATGGAACGGAGCGGGCATCAATATGCTCATCTACTTATCGGGGCTGAAAAATATTCCCTTAGAGCTGTATGAAGCGTCTAAGGTGGATGGAGCAAATGCTTTTCAGCAGTTTACCCGGGTAACCCTGCCCCTTCTGATGCCTGCCTTTTCCGTCTGTGTAACCCTGACTTTGACCTCGTGGCTGAAAGAATTTGCCACCACCCTGTCAGCTACCGGAGGAGGGCCGGGAGGAGCCTCAAGAACGGTCTCGATTTATGTGTATGAGAATCTTTATAAATATTATAAAGCCGGGTACGGGCAGGCGGTATCATTCCTGTTTTCATTGTGCCTGATTGTCATTGGGCTTTGTGTTTCCTCTTTTTTCAGAAAAAGAGAAGTGGAATTATAGAAGTTATACAGGTTGGGAAGGAGCATGGTTACTGATATGAAACATAAAAAAAATATGCCGGGTGATGTGATCCTGCTGTTACTTATGCTGGCAACGATTGTTATTTTCGTAATTCCCCTTTATCTTGCGGTACTCACGGCTTTTAAGAGCAAGCCGGAGCTGTCAAGATCTGTGCTTGCCTTGCCGGAAGGGCTTTATCTGGAAAATTTCAGGGAGGGCATGAGAAGGAGTGATTTCTTTCATTCCTTAAGGAATAGTGTGCTGGTCACATTTCCATCCGTAATTCTGATTGTTTTGTGCGCATCTATGAGTGGATATTCGGTGGCCCGCCACGCGCAGAAGACAGCGGCGCTGCAGCTTTTGGATAAGGTTTATCTGGCATCTTTGATGATACCTTTCCAGATTCTTATGATACCGGTGTACCGGATTTATAAGGCTCTTAATCTGCTCAATTCCCTTCCGGGGATGGTGCTGATGCTCACGGGAACCAGTATTGCTTATGCCTCTTTTTTGTATGTGGGGTTCGTGAAATCTATTCCCAGAGAGATAGAGGAGTCCGCTTATATGGACGGATGCAGTGAGATGAAAACTTTTTGGATTATTACATTTCCGCTGCTGAAACCTGTCTCCGCAACAGTGGCAGCGCTTCATGTGATGTGGCTGTGGAATGATTTTAATATTTCCATCATCCTTTTGCAGAAGGAGATGGTACGGACCATAACGGTCAAGCAGTTTTACTTCTTTGGACAGTATACCGCAGAGTACGGCCTGGCCTTTGCAGCGGCTATTGTTTCCATGATACCTGTGATTGTCTGCTTTGCCTTTATGCAAAAATATATTGTCAACGGTATTGCCGCCGGTGCGGTGAAGAGCTGAGGGCAAAAGGAAAAATTTTATTCAATAACTTTAAGGAGGGTTCATTATGAGGAAAAGTACGCTCAAAAAAATGAGGATCTTGCTGAGTGCGGCTATGTGTATATCACTGGCAGGCGGATGCGGGCAGAGTGAGAAAGGGGGCGAAAGCCAGGAAACAGACAGTGCGCAGGCAGTTGATAATGGGCAGGAAGTGTCTGCTCCTTCAGATGCAGCAGAAAATGAAGAAGAGGCATCCCCGTCAGAGGGAGAGAAGGTGACAATCACCTGGCTGAATCATTACCAGGAGGCGGGAAAGCAGGCATGGGTGGAAAAGTGTAAGGAAGTGTTTGAGGAGAAATACCCTGATGTGACACTGAATATTGAGACCGTGGGGGCTGACAATTACACTACTGTCCTGCAGACAAAGCTTGCATCCGATGATGCGCCTGCTATTTTTGATTTGGCTTCCAATTATGATCTTGGTGTGTATGATGAGGCGGGACATCTTGCAGACCTGACCGGACAGCCCTGTCTTGAGAGAGTAGATTCCGAACTGTTGTTAGAAGGGCAGATAGACGGGGTACAAAAAGGTGTTCCCATTGAGATTACCGGTTATGGGGTTTTTTACAATGAAGAGGTGTTTGCAGAAAACAGTCTGGAGGTTCCCACAACCTTATCGGAATTGAAGGCTGTGTGTGAGACATTGTCTGCGAACGGGATACAGCCTTTTGCAGCGCCCTTTGCGGAACAGTGGGCATTCCGTTATTATCTCCGGGCCATAAGTGATATCACCTGCCTGATGCCGGATCATGGCTGGAACGAGAGCAAGATGGATAAAACCAGTACCTTTTCGGAGGATGAGAAGTTTAAAGAAGCGGTAGAGACCTATTTCTCCTTCCATGAGTACTGGGGCGGGGATCCTTTTGGAACATCCTGGGAGGATGCACAGTCTATGGTGGCAAACGGGGAAGCCGCTATGTGTATTCATGGCTCCTGGGCGGTGGACGGTTTCCTTTCCCACAATCCGGACTGCCAGATTGGCGTATTCCCCATGCCGGTTAGTGAAGATGCCAAAGATACGATCATGATTAAAGAGCCGGGCCAGCAGCTTGTACTTTACAACAATCCGGACGCTGCACAGATGGAGGCAGCCTATCAGCTTTACGATACAATTTATTCTGAGGAATGTATGGCAGCTTATGCGCAGGAGGCTCATCAAATGCCTTCCGTAGTTGGTAACTATAACATGCTTCCGGCGCTGAAAACCATTATGGAGTACTCTGCTGACGCATCTTTTATGGAAGCGGGAATTACAAGAACCATGACCAGCGAGTATGAGGATATTTTGATGGAAATTCTGATTAATCATTCCATGGGAGAAAGCTTTGACATGGAGGGATTCTGCAAGGAAGCGGATGCCGCGTTTGCAGCTGTAGAATAGCGTGAAGAAAGCTTGCAAAGCAAGCTTTCTTCACGCAAGAAGAATGCCTTGAAAAACAGGCATTCTTCGTCCAGATTTGTATGCCCGCTAAAGCGGGCAGATGGGAGTTAGATTGAAATTTGCGGGCTGCCAAAAGCGTAGGGAATTAAGTTAGAAATTTGTGTTACCGCATTGAGCAAAAGATCTGATGCTCAATGCGGTTTTTTCGGGAAAGGATAAACATAAAAATGGACTGGAAGTGCTGGGATATATGGAAAGATTTGGGAAGAAGCAGTGAATTAAAACATGAAATTACTTTGGATAAGAAGGGAATCTGTATTGATGGGAGTTACCGTATTTTATTGATTTCCTCTCTGTTTTATTTTCGTATACCTGTGTCAAAATGGGATGAGAGAATGAAGGAGCTTAAGTCGGCAGGGTATAATGGAATTGATGTTTACTTGCCGTGGAATTACCATGAGACGGCTCCCGGAGAATGGAACTTTGAGGAAAACCGGGATGTGGAGCTTTTTCTGGATATGGCCCAGGAAAATGAATTGTGGGTGATCGCCCGCCCGGGGCCTTATATCTGTTCCGAGTGGGATGGAGGAGCAATTCCGGCATGGCATACTTTGAAGGATTTTAAAATCAGGCAAAATGACGAGGCCTATATCCGGGAACTGGCAAGGTGGTATGAAAAAATTCTGCCTGTGATTGGAAAACACCAGTGGAAGGATGGGGGTCCGGTAATTCTTCTACAGATAGAAAATGAGCTGGATTATTTTTTGTGCGAACAGCCTGACGGTTATGTAGGCAGGCTGGCGGAAATTGCCGTAAAGTCTGGTATAGAGGTTCCGATGATTGTCTGCTGCGGCCAGGATGATATCGAAAAAAGCGGCGGAAAGGCGCCGGGGATAAAAACGGCTTTCAACATTTATGGAGTAAGTGACAGCCGCGGGCTGGAAGAAAGAACGTTCCGGTTGTATGAGGAAATGCAGGTAAGAGAGCAGCCTCTCATGGTCACGGAGACAAACCGGGAGCATTCCTGGCTTAAGCGTCTTTTAGGATGCGGCGCTAAGATGCTCTCACCCTATAACCAGACAGCAGGCACTACCATGGATTACTATAATGCAATGACCAACTGGGGCAGGGAAGATGCTCCGCTTGCACTGCTTACCAGCGATTACGATTTTCATTCCATGATTGGGTCTGACGGAACTCTGCGGAAGGAAGAATACATACAGGCACGTCTTTTGGCAGGATTTATTTACAGTATGGGGGAAGGACTGGCCTGCGGAATTCCTGTCAGGAGATATCAGGATACTGAGAGGACGAATAAGACTTATTTGACAGGACATGCTTTTCGGACAGTGCGGGGGGATTTTTACCAGGTTTCTCATTTAGGTACTGTTGGGCAGGTGAAGGAAATCAGGATGGGAGATGTCTTTTTTAAACGATATATGCCTCCTGTTTATACGGCGCTGTTTCCTGTAGACTTAAAGCTGTCCGGAAATTGCAGGATTGAGTGGACAAATTGTGAAGTTGGCTGGATCCGCCAGGAGAAAGAAATCAGACAAGCAGCCCTGTATGGTTACGGAGTGCTGCAGATGAAGGTGAGGCTTCAGGATAAAAGCGTTATGGTTATCAAACAGATTCAGGAAAAAAAAGTGGGGAAACTTGTGCTGGGAGGCTGGGAATTTCTCTATGGAGAACCGGAGCAGATTGCCAGGGAGCGAATACCCGGGCTTGATCCCTGGTGTCTGGAGGAGACAAACCGGCATCAGGAGCTGCGGGTAGAAAAAGTGCTGGCCATACCCTGGCGGTGTGAGAATATTTGTCGGGAAGTTCCGGTGATGGAGATGGAGAAGCTGGGACAGTACCGGGGACGGGGCAGTTATGAATTTGAACTGGACAGTATGCAGAAATTACAGATCTCGGGGCTTACGGATATTGTCACTGTCTTTCATGAAGGGCGTTTTTGGCAATGCCTTTTCGGAGACGGCCGAGAACAGATTATGACCCTGCCTAAAGGCAAATGGCAGTTCTGGACAGAAATATGGGGACACTGCAATTTCGAGGATATACGGGTGGAATCCCTGCGGCTGGGATCTTTAAAAGGAATACGGAAAATTTGCCGTATTTTACAGGAGGAGGATATAAGTGAAAACTGGGAATTCGGGGAGAGCAGGGATGCATACAGATTTTTGACAGATATTGATAAATATAATATTCCCCGTTCGCCTGTAGTGGGATTTTATCGGAAACAGCTTTGCCTGTGCCCGGACTGCAAGGAGTTTTCTCTGCTTTTTTCGAGGGCTGAATGCAGAATACACGTTTGGATCAACGGCTGTGATGCCGGCCTGGTAAGGGAAAGTAACCCCTGTATTAATATCACACCCTGGGTAGGAGATGGCGGAGAATGTGTTATTGAGCTGGAGGTCTGCAGGCATAATTATGCCAGGCCTGTGGGAAAAATTACATTAAGCGGAGGTGAAAGGCTAAAGCGGTGCACATATCGGGATATCACCTTTACGGGAATGGAAGAAAAGCCGGAAAATAAAGAAGGCTTAAGGATAAGGCGGGAAGGAGAGTGGGAGGAGATACTTCCTCTTTATGTATCGCCGGAAGAAGAATTGATTATCATACCGCAGATACCAAAACAGGGATGTGCCGATGTGAAACTATTTCTGGAAGGGAAAAATATTCTTGTAACGGTGGTGTGCAGCGGCCATGTGGCCGGCCGGCATATTCTGGGATGCAGCCATATGCCGCCGATGGCAGGCGGAGCGCCGGGCGAAGTATTTCTCTGCAGGGAGTGGCTGGAAAAAAGCCCGGTGGTGATGAAGTGTCAGGCACTTAGCCGGGACGCCTGCTTAGAAAGGATTTCTTTAAGCCTCAATATCGCTTATGACCGGCTCGTAGGTTTTTAGGAAGATATTCTTTTTGATGATATAAATATCAGTGAGATTATCCTGTCGGGCGGCTAAGTAATCTCCCGGCATACCTAAAAGATAGCTGTCGCTCCAGGGAATAACGACCTTTGTCATGCGTTTAAGACAGCGTGCATGAATGCGGCGCCCCGGCTTTGTGATGCAGGTTTTTGCGCAGGCTGTCAGATTTTTCGGAGCCATAACCTCCTCATCCGATCCCTTCATGCGGATGGCTTTATGGATGAGCGGAGCATACTCGCCGTGGAATTGGTATGGAGCGTCAACTGCTTCGTTATTCTCCTGAAAGATGGCTTCCTTATTTATGTAAACCTCTCCTTCCGCGCCAATGATAAAGAAGGTGTCTTCGTCTATTGAAAAATTCTGATCTCCTTCCAGCATACGAACCTCAACCCGGGTTCCGGCCGGATACATATCCGTTGCCCGCACATAGCCGATTTTCAACTGCTTTTTCTGATAAAGAGGCTCTGCGGACAGGTCGGGAGCTTCTTTGGAACCGGCATAGACAACATCCTGATTCAGAAAATACTGCTCCATCCGTGCGGCAATGATTCTTTGTGCCCCGATTTTCAGCTGGGTCGGATAGTAGCCGTATTGCTGCCGGTAAGCCGCGGTCAGGGCGTCTTTTTCCAGAAAACCGCCTGATTTGCGTATGTGGCCGCCGCCATTACCCAGACCCTCCGTAAGGAATGCTGCCAGTTCATTGGCTTTGGTTTCCCGGACGCAGCTTCTGATGGACAGCTTAACGCCCCCGGCCTGCATACAGTAAACAACGCAGACGTCAATGATATCCACCTCAACCAGCATATCGCTGATGATACCCAGAATATTGGGGTCACACTCATCTGCCCCTACGATGGCAAATCCATGGCCTTCTCCATATTCATAATAATCATAGCCTGACAGAGCCTGGCCGGTGAGCTTTAGCTCGCTTAAGGACAGATTGCAGTTCTGGAAGCGAAAGAGCTTTCCCTGATTGCAGGCCGGCTCTAAAGCATCCCGCAGATCTCTGTCCATAGGATGACGCAGCTCCTGCATCCGGTTTGTATCCATGAACAGCCCGTAATACAGGGCGGTAGAAAGGCTTTCGTTTGCAGAAACAGGGAAGCCTTCTTTGCACAGCAGGTCCCAAATAATTACAGCGCAGGCACCGTAACTGCTGCGCACCTCGCTTAAAGGAGGAAGGGCAGCGCTGTTTTTGACCATATGGTGATCGATCACGGCAATGTTTTTTCCGGAAAAGTGCTGCACGTTTTTTTCACCATACTGGCAGTCTACAGTCAAAAGCAGATCCGGCTGCACATCTAAGGTCGTAATATGTTCAATAGGAATACCCAAATCCGCTGTCATTAAAACCAGATTGGCTTTTCGAATGGGAGCGCCGCCATAAATAAGGCGAACTTTTTTGGCATGCTTTTGCAGATAAACAAAAATACCGTAGCCGCTGGCAATGGCATCCGCATCCGGGTCATTATGGCATTGAATAACGATAGTATCAAAGGGTAACAGTTCCTTTAACTGCATATGGTATACCTCCCTGGGTGAATTTCCTGCCTGATGCCGCCGGCGCAAATCTGGAAAATTGCATTTGCAGACACGCTCCGGCATGGCTTACGATATGCAAAAGTATAGCACAAATTTAAGGATTCCTCAATCCGCGCAAAATTTTTTCCCGCGGGTAATGATCGGGGCGGCTGCGCATTCCGTGAGAACATAATGCAGGCGTTCGCTCCTGACAATATTGCGTATGATAGTATTCTATTTGACAGGTTTATAACGGATATAGTATGATAATAATGATAAAAAACGTCAAAAATGGTACATTTTTGTTACTTGTAAGCCATATATGGAAAGCAAAGGTGAACTTTGTTCACCTCGCAGAAATGGGGTAAAATATGAAAAAGTTTCTCCATATGTTGAACAAATCTTTAAGCATATCATATAAAATATTTCCCTTTTTTGTCGGAATGTATTGCTATTATCCTGTGTTTGTGGATGAGGCCCATTCCTTTCCCTTTCTGGATGCGGTTTATGCCTCCATTATGCTTTATTCCGGCTCTATCGAAAGCGGAGTTGAAGTTAACGGGCTGCTTCAGCTTGTCCGTTTTCTGGCGCTTGCCACGACTCTTAATATTGTGATAAACGCTTTAGATAAGATGAATGACGTGATTATCCGGCTTAAGCTTTTTAACCCGAAAGCAACGGTTGTTTACGGGGATTCCGGTTACGTGGAATATATATTTGAAAGCATACCCCCGGGGCAGCGGATACGCGCAGGTGAAAAGATGATAGAGGGCGCTGCAAGATATTTGCTTATGTTTTCAGAGGATAATAAGAGTCTTGAATTTTATCAGAAAAATTATAAATCCCTGAAAAGTAAAAATGTTTATATTATGCTTGAGAATATATCCAGGCAGAACATTGAAAATCCGCTGATTACGGTTTTCAGTATTACGGAAAACTGTGCCAGACAGTACTGGAAAAACTATCCCGTTACTTCAAATGAAAAGATTGCAATTATCGGATTTGGAAATATAGGTAAAAATATTCTGTTTTACGGACTTCAGATGAATCTTATAGATCCCGGGCAGCGCCTTACATATCATATTTACGGCGATGGGAGAGATTTCAGACGGGAGCATACGGAGCTTGACCAGATGAGACCCGATGAGGTGATATTCCATGATGACGGTGTATACGAATTCGTGGAGATGGCGGATTTTGACCGGGTGATTATATGCGGCAGCAGGGAGGGGAGCAGTAATGTTGAAATCGCAAGCAAACTGCTGGTGGCTTCTCCGGTCAGCAGTCAGATATATATTTATGTTCCAAACGGGGATATTGTCACAAATCTTTTTGGAAGCAACAGACTGATATGCTTTGGAACAACAAAAGAAACAGCTTCTTGCGATATTATTTTTAATGAAAAAACCATGGCAGCGGCCCGCAGGCAGCACGAATTTTATTATAAAAAATACGGAGGAACGCCATGGGAAAAGCTGGATGCTTTTAAGCGCTACTCAAATGTAAGCTCATCAGACTACCGGTATATGATTAATCAGCTGCTTGATAAGGGCGTGAGTTTTGAAACGGTTGCGGAGCTTGAGCATATCAGATGGTGCAGATACCATTATCTGCACAATTGGAAGTATGGACCTGTTACCAATGCCAAAAAGCGGATTCATAACTGCCTTATTCCCTTTTCAGAACTCAGTGAGGCTGAAAAAATCAAGGATATCGAGGCAATAAAAAGCACAATGGAAGATGAGACAATTACCTGAGATTTGTTGCAAAAATTCCCTGTTTATGGTATATATAATAACGGAATATTTAGTGGATGTGGAAACGATAGCATACAAAATATGTAATTTTTATAAAGGAGTCAAAAGCAATGGGATTGGATGAAATGCAAAAGAAAAAACGTTCAGAGTACCTTGAGGGCAATTTAATGATAACAGAGTGTTCTCAGAAAAAGCCGTATGCTTTTATCAGCTATGCAAGCGATAACTGGGAGACGGTATTTAAACAGGCAGTGGTTCCGCTGCAGAGGCAGTACGGCCTGCGGGTTTACGCTGACAAAGCATTTGACAAGTTAAATGACAAATGGATCGTGCCTATGCTGAGGAATATCCGCGGTTCCGATTTGATGATTGCCTTTGTAAGCCAGAATTATATTGAAAGCTATGCCTGTTTTTTGGAGCTTTTGACAGCGGTCAACAACAAAAAGCAGATTGTTTTCGTTGAGCTTGAGCAGGACCTCCGCCTGGGAGACACTACGGACCAGCCCAATATAGAGCGGGGCGTAAAGAATGAGATATTAAACCAGGGGGCCAATATTGCCACCAATACCAACAACAGTTCCAATGATTTGATGCGGGCGATGAAGTCAGCCTTTACCAGCATTACCACTCTTTTGGAACAGGACGCTCTTTCAAAATATGATATTTCCGATGCGTTTATCAACTTTTTCCGGGACGCGTCAATTAATAAGAAAACCATAAACGACCTTGGCGCGCTGATGAGCACGATCAAATCTGTCAGCAGCAGAGTATTTGATAAGGTACCACCGCGTAATGCAGGGCAGCAGACTCCTCACATTCCGGTGAAGGAGCAGCCGGTGCAGACTGCTGAGGTGAAAGCGCAGCCATCGCAGGATACAGAGGCAAATGCACAGGCTGACGGGGTGAGAGCGCAGTCAGTGCGGGATGAAGATGTTAAAGAGCGGATGCCGCAGGAGCAGCCGGTACAGGATGCCGGGGCAAATGTAGAGCCTGTCCGGGTTACAGGAACCGGGGCGGAGTCCTCACAGGGCGTTCAGACTGCATCGCTGCCATCACAGGATGTTCAGACAGCAGCAGAGTACAAGAGTAAAGAACCTTCACAGAAGGCTCCTGCCAAATCCAAAATCGATCTGCACAACAAAAAAACGGTTATAAAGCTGATTGGCGCGGCAGTGGGAGTGGTGGTAATTATCATCGCCCTTGTGCTCATTACCGGTCCCAAACAGGTGGAAGCCATGGCTTATGATCTCAGCATCCCTGACGGGGGCAAGGCACAGCTGTATTCCGGTTTGTACACAGGCAGCTGGAAGAAGAATATGCCGTACGAGCAGGGCACCTTTGTATATGAAGATGTAAACAACAGTAAAATCGGCTTTGTTTATGAGGGCGAATGGAAAGATGGTCAGTGCAGTGGCCAGGGGACAGCGACCTACGGAGAAGAAGATGAAAATAACCGCCGCGATTATGTGGGCCAGTGGGAAAATAACAAGAGAAACGGCCAGGGAACCATGACCTGGAAAAACGGTCAGGTTTACGAGGGCGAATGGAAGGATGGAAAGTACAGCGGCCAGGGAACGATGACATATGCGGAAGGAAACAAAGATAATATCCGCGATTATGTGGGTCAGTGGGAAAATGGTAAGAAAAACGGTCAGGGAACCATGACCTGGAACGATGGCGCAGTTTACGAGGGTGAATGGAAGGATAACCAGTATAGCGGTCAGGGAACGATGACGTACGCGGAAGGAAACGAAAATAATATCCGCGATTATGTGGGTCAGTGGGAAAATGGTAAGAAAAACGGCCAGGGAACCATGACCTGGAACAGCGGTCAGGTTTACGAGGGCGAGTGGAAAGATGGCGCATATAATGGCCAGGGAACAATGACATATGCAGAAGGAAACGAAGATGGCATCCGTGATTATGTGGGTCAGTGGGCAAACAATAAGAGACATGGCAAGGGAAAAATGACCTGGGATAACAACGAAAAGTTTCTGTCTTATGAGGGTGAATGGAAAAATAATATTCCTGATGGTCAGGGAACAATTCTATATACAGAGGGAAACCAATATGATATACATGATTATGTGGGCCAGGTGGTAAATGGCAACAGACATGGTCAGGGAACGCTGACCTGGAACGATGGCCGGGTTTACGAGGGTGAATGGAAGGATGATCATTGTAGCGGTGAGGGAACCATAACCTATGGGAAAGAAGACAAATATAACCGTGTTAGTTATGTAGGCCAGTGGGCAAACGGCAAGAAAAACGGTCAGGGTACAATGACATTTACCAGCGGCGGAGTTTACGAGGGCGAATGGAAGGATGACCAGTATGAAGGCCAGGGTAAATATACATATCCCAGCGGTGAGGTTTTGGAAGGCACATGGAAAGACAGCGAATTTGTCGGATAAGCAAACTGCGGGTTGAGATGAATATTCTGATTGCGGGTGGAATACGGATAAATAAGAAAATGGTAAAGCCTTACGGCTGCTTCGGCAGTCGCAGGGCTTTTTCTTACAATAAAAATTACGCTGTAAAAAATGATAAATGAAACAAATATTCGTTGCAATTTTTGTTATCCCGTGACTTAATACATACTTGCTGGTTATTTAAGATGATCAAGGGCAATAATCCCATGCACTGGCGCAAGGAACACTGGAAACTGTATCTAAACCGGGATGGACAGCAGGAATAACCATCCCGGATTTTTCTGTACAGGTCCGATGCAATGGCAGTCCGACCGGAGACTTAATCAGATTTATCCATCCAGCCATTGACAATACCTCATTTTAGGTCTATAACTGTTTATGGAAAAACAGGAGGTATAATATATGGAAACGATTGATATTTTAAGAGATCTTGCGATTATTTTGCTTTTTGCCAAATGTCTGGGCATTCTTGCAAGAAAATTTAAGGCGCCCCAGGTGGTGGGACAGATTCTTGCGGGCCTGCTTGTGGGGCCATGTGTATTTGGATGGATTTCGCAAAGTGATTTTATTACACAGATGGCCGAAGTAGGTGTCATTATTTTAATGTTTTCGGTGGGACTTGAATCCGACTTAAAAGAACTGCTCAAAACAGGTCCTATTGCCTTTTTGATTGCCTGTGCAGGTGTCCTTACGCCTCTGATTGCCGGGGCGCTTTTATACATGGGCTTTTATGGGGTGGCGCCATGGGGAAGTGAAAATTTTTATAAAGCTGTTTTTATAGGAACGATTATGACTGCAACCAGTGTCAGCATTACGGTGGCGTCCCTGCAGGAGCTGGGAAAGATTAAGAGCAAGGTGGGGACCACGATTGTAAGTGCGGCGATCATTGATGATGTGATTGGTATTATTGTCCTGACCTTTGTAGTGGGCTTTAAAAATCCGGATTCTAATTCTGGAATGGTAGTGTTAAAAACGATTGCCTTTTTTGCTGTGGCAATTGTGGGCGGATTTTTGATTTATAGAATATTCCTGACGCTGGATAAACGTTATCCCCATACGCGGCGTATCCCAATTGTCAGCGTGGCTTTCTGCTTTGGACTTTCTTATATTGCGGAGAGGTATTTTGGCATAGCGGACATCACTGGGGCGTATGTGGCAGGCCTTGTGCTGTGCAGTTTAAGTGATAACGAGTACATAGAAAGAAAAATAGATGTGAGCTCCTACATGTTCTTTGGACCGATTTTTTTCGCCAGTATCGGACTTAAAACTTCCTTTGACAGCATAAACGGTAAAATGATAGCCTTCTGCATTTGTTTCGTTATTGTGGCACTCTTATCAAAGGTGATTGGCTGCGGACTGGTCAGCAGGGTATGTAAATATAATGTTGCCGATTCCCTGAAAATAGGCGTGGGTATGATGACCAGAGGTGAGGTTGCGCTGATTGTGGCACAAAAAGGGCTGGCAGCAGGAATGCTGACGGCAGATTACTTTACAGCAGTTATTCTGCTGATTATCGTTTCATCCATATTGACGCCGATTATTTTGAAGGTGCTTTATAGCAGGGATGATAAAAAGGGCATTGTGCAGGCTTAGGTTAATATCATGTTGGAAAACACTCTTTTTGACGGGAATATTAAAATGATTCCCGGCAGGGAGAGTGTTTTTTATTGTGTTTCAGATATCTGCATATTATAATATTGTAAATGCTGGTATATGGCAAAGAGAATAAAAGCGGTGGTAGGCAGGAGAATGCGCATGGCAAGGGTGATTAGTGTAGGACGGCAGGATTTTGAAAAGATCAGAGAAAAAAATAATTTTTATATTGATAAAAGCCGGTTCCTTGTGGAGTGGTGGAGAGAGGATGATGAGGTAACGCTGATTACGCGTCCAAGAAGGTTTGGAAAGACGCTTAACATGAGTATGACCGAGAAGTTTTTCTCTGTAGACCATGCAGGAAAAGGCTATTTGTTTGAAGGGCTTAATGTGTGGGAGGATGAGGAATTTCGAAAGATGCAGGGAAGCTACCCTGTAATCAGTCTCTCATTTGCCAATGTAAAAGAAAGGGATTATGCATCGGCGGTACAGAGGATATGTCAGATCCTGGCGGGACTTTATCAGGAACATCGTTTTTTGCTGGACAGTCCCCGGCTTTCGGAGGAGGAAAAGAAAATTTTCCGCAGTGTTTCCGTAGATATGCCGGAGGTTACGGCTTCCATGTCTATTCACTGGCTTTCAAAATTTCTCTGCTGCCATTATGGGAAGAAAGCAATCATTTTGCTGGATGAATATGATACGCCTATGCAGGAAGCATATGTGAATAATTATTGGGGAGAGATGGTTTCCTTTATCAGAAGCATGTTTAACGCTGCATTTAAAACCAATCCTTATCTGGAACGGGCGATTATGACGGGTATAACCCGAATCAGCAGGGAGTCGGTCTTTTCCGATTTGAATAATCTGGAGGTGGTGACAACCACATCAGAAAAATATGCGGACAGCTTTGGCTTTACGGAAAAAGAGGTTTTTGAAGCGCTTGAAGAATATGGATTATCCGAACGCAGAAAAGAAATGAAACGTTGGTATGACGGCTTTACCTTTGGAAGGGTAAAGGATATCTATAATCCGTGGTCAATCCTGAATTATCTGGATAAGAAGACGGTAGGGATCTATTGGGCAAATTCCGGTTCTAACAGCCTTGTGGGGAAGCTTTTGCGTGAGGGAAACAAAAGCATTAAGCAGGATTTTGAGATTTTACTTCAGGGGGGATCATTGAGAACGGAAATTGACGAGCAGATTGTGTTTGACCAGTTGTCCGTAAAACAGAATGCTATCTGGAGCCTTTTGCTTGCAGGCGGCTATTTGAAGGTGGAAAAGACAGAATATGAAGATACTTCGGGAATCCGGTATTATACCCTTTCCCTGACAAATCAGGAAGTGCGTAGAATGTTCGAGGATATGGTCAGAGTATGGTTTGCCGAATGCGGGGATAATTACAATGATTTTGTGAAGGCATTGCTTGCGGGGGATGAGGATGCCATGAATGACTATATGAATGAGGTGTCCGAATCTTTGTTCAGCTGTTTTGATACCCAAAAGAGTCCTTCCAAAAGAGAGCCGGAGAGGTTTTATCATGGATTTGTATTAGGGCTTATGGTCAGCCTTCGGGGAAGATATATTCTGACTTCCAACTGGGAGAGCGGATTTGGCAGGTATGATGTGATGCTTGAGCCGCTTTCAGAAAAGGATGACGGTATCATTATAGAGTTTAAAGTATTCCAGCCCAGAAAAGAGAAGGAGCTTACCGACACAGTTAAAGCGGCTCTTGATCAAATCAGGGACCGGAAGTACGAGAAAGCGCTGACAGAAAAAGGAATTCCAAAGGAGAGAATACGAAAATACGGGTTCGCTTTTCGGGGAAAAGAGGTGCTGATTGGCAGCGGAAACGGAAAGTAAGAGCGGTACGGCTTCCAGACGGGGAAGACGCAGAAAATATGATCATAACACAGACAACCGGTCCATGATTTTGCAATAAGCGCAAAGCCATGGGCCGGACTGCTTACAATAAGACGACTCGCAAAGCGTGTCGGCATTTGTTACAATAAGACAACTCGCGAAGCGTGTCGGCGTTTGTTACAATAAGACGATTCGCAAAGCGTGTCGGCGTTTGTTACAATAAGACGATTCGCAAAGCGTATCGGCGTTTGTTTATCACGCTCAGATACATTCCAGCATTTTTGCCGGATTTTCCGCCGCTTTCACATTGCCAAATGCTTTCACAATGACGCCCTCCTCATCAATCAGATAGGTGGTTCTGACCACTCCCATGCTTACTTTCCCATAATTTTTCTTTTCCTGCCAGACGTCATAAGCCTTGATGCAGGAAAGTTCCGTATCGGAGAGCAGTGTGAAGGGAAGGGAAAATTTTTCTTCAAATTTTTTGTGGGAAGCGACAGAGTCTTTGCTGACGCCAAGGACTACGGCGCCCTTTTCCTGAAATTGGGGATAGAGCTCGCCGAAATTACAGGCCTGCTTGGTACAGCCCGGGGTATTGTCCTTGGGGTAGAAATACAATATCACTTTTTTCCCCTTGTATTCCTCCAAAGAGTGCATTTGTCCGTTCTGATCGGGCAGTGAAAATGACGGCGCTTTTGTTCCGACTTCTAACATTTTGTGTTCCTCCTGATTTCTGTTATTTATTTTCGCGAGCAACGAGCCAGGCGGACATGCAAGCATGTCCATTTGGCGACTGACGCGAGGGGTGCTATGCGCCGGTGGCGCATGCTCAGCACGGACCGAAGCGGAGCGTAGACCAAATACCGACACATAGAAGATGTGTTGCGCTCTGTTGCGTTGCAAGTTTGATGCCCCGTCAGCTTACTGCGGGGGCTTTGGCTTTTTCACCCGAAAAATCACCGACTCATAAGGCCGCAGTACAGGCCCGCGGTAGCCGCCTTCACGGTCGTAGGAGGACAGCAGCGCCTCTCCCGCAGCGCTTAACAGGGCATCAGGGATGGTGAGCTCCTGCCCTGAGAAGTTGTGAAATGTTATCAGCGCCTCACCGGGCGTACTGCGGGTAAAGGCTATGAGCTCTTTGCAGCCGGTTTCTAAAAAGGTCATATCTCCGCGGGATAAGGACGGAGATTTTTTCCGCAGGGCAATTAACTGGCGGTAGCACTGATAGACAGAGTGTGGATCCTGACGCTGGGCTTTCACATTGATTTTTGCTGTGTTTGGATTCACCTTGAGCCAGGGGGTGCCGGTGGTAAAGCCGCCTTGTTCGGAGTCGTCCCACTGCATAGGGGTGCGGGCATTATCCCGGCTGATTAGCCGGGCACGGGTAAGGGCAGCTTCCGGTGTCATACCGGAAAGAAGGCTCTGGCGGTATGTGTTTATGGTATCCAGATCATTGTAATCTTCTATAGAGGGGAGCTTAACATTTGTCATGCCGATCTCCTCCCCCTGATATACAAAGGGCGTGCCGGGCAGACTGTGTAGGAACATTGCCAGAAGCTTCGCCGAAACTTCCCAATACTGTGCGTCATCGCCGTAGAGAGAAACCTGCCTGGGCTTATCGTGATTGCTGAAAAAACGCGCCCACCAGCCGTTTCCTTTTAGGGCTTCGTAGCTTTCCTCAATGTCGTGCCTTAATTTATCCGGCGACCAGGTGTCAATTTCCACTACAGGCGGTACGAAGGGGATTGCCATATCAAATTCTTCCCGGTCTGTGCGCACATAATTGCCAAGTTCTTCCACAGTAGGGGCGGAAACCTCTCCCACAGTCAGTACATTTCGGGGGGTATAGATACGCTGGTTCATCTCGCGGATGTAGGCATGGGTGCCGGGACGGCCTGCCAGCGTATCAGGGAAGGAATACCCGTCCGGCTGCGGAGGTTGGGTGGAATCCGGGAAATCCCGGGGTTTATCCAGATAGCTGATAGCATCCACGCGGAAACCATCTACCCCTTTATCTACCCACCAGTCTATCATATGAAAAATTTCTTCCCGCAGACGCGGGCAGGCCCAATTGAGATCAGGCTGTTTTTTGGAAAAATAATGGAAATAATACTGGCCTCTTTCCGGCACATATTCCCAGGCACTGCCGCCGAAGGCAGATGCCCAGTTATTGGGCTCATGGCCATCTAGCGGATCGCGCCAGATATAATATTCGCTCTTGTCATTGTCCCTGGATGAACGGGATTCAAGGAACCAGGGGTGTTCGTCAGAGGAATGATTTACCACCAGGTCCATGATAATACGGATGCCCTTTTCCTTGCAGGCGTCCCGCAGGCGCTCCCAGTCCTCCATGGTGCCAAATTCCTCCATGATCTCCTGATAACCCGAGATATCATAGCCGTTGTCGTCATTAGGCGAGCGGTACACCGGCGAAAACCAAATGGCATTGATTCCCAATTCTTCCAGGTAGTCAAGCTTTTGCAGAACCCCGGGCAGGTCTCCTATGCCATCGCCATTGGCATCATAGAAGCTGCGGGGGTATATCTGGTAAATGACCAGATCCTTTATCCAGTCTTTTTCTTTGATCATAGAAAATACCTCCTTAGTATCTGCAGATTAAAGGCTTACTATACTTGCGCCCCTGCCGCTGCCGGTATGGGCGCAACATAGTGGGATGGAAAACAGGTAAAAGATGTATACATGCGGCAGTCTGCACGGTGCGTGTACGCTCAGCGCGGCCTGCTGCTATAACGGCTACGCATCATACCGGTTAGATTTCCACACGATATTTACCAGATGGGCAACGCTGAGCTTTAGCTGTTCCAAAGAAAGGCTTCCGTCTTCCAGTGCGGCCTTAATATCGCTGTGATCGTTTGGAACGCCGGGCATAACCAGATCATTTCCGGCGCGCATGCATCCGGATGCGGTACAGTCCGGCCCGTTCTGGGTAGTAGTCCAGTCAGTCATGATAACACCGGCAAAGCCCCATTCGTCCCGGGCTGCCTTTGTACACAGATCATAGTTGTTGGCGGCATGGATGCCGTTGATCAGATTGTAGCTGGTCATGATGGACATGGGCTGGCTTTCCTTTACGGCGATCTCGAATCCCTTCAGATAAATTTCCCGCAGGGTACGTTCGGAAATAACGGAGTCAGAGCCCATGCGGTTGTCCTCCTGATTGTTGCAGGCAAAGTGTTTGATGGTTGTTCCACACCCATATACTGACTGTACACCGTCCGTCATGGCAGCCGCCATCTTGCCGGCAAGAAGGGGATCCTCGGAATAGTATTCGAAATTGCGGCCGCAAAGAGGATTGCGGTGGATATTCATACCCGGAGCCAGCCAGAGGGTTACGCTAAACAGGTTCATTTCCTCAGCCACGGCTTTGCCAACTTCCTGCATCAGAGCCGGATCCCAGGTCTGTGCCAGCAGTGTTCCGATAGGAAAAGCGGTGCAGTACTGATAATAAAGCTCGGCGCCATCTACAGGGGTCTTTGCATTTCTTACAAGAAAACCATGCTCTAAGCTCATCTCAAAAGGAACCGGCTGGATTTCTCCCTTGACAACAGGGTAGCTCTGGAGAAGTCTAAGACCTGCAGGGCCGTCCGCCAAGACAATTGGCGCCAGATTTTTGTCTTTCAGGGCACAGCTGCTGGTCTGGGCAGCGGAACCCGGCACGGAGATGCCGGCACTTCCGAGGGCACTGTCCTTCTGATCCTCATCGGCATTCTGGCTCTTGCCAGGATCGCCTGTTGCCAGGAGGGTGAGCTGGTCAACGCTTAAAGAATCTACAAACTGCCATACTTCCGGTGATATATTGTCTTTCTCTTTGCCGTAAACAACAGTTGCTGTCTGCAGAGAGGAAGCCTCAACATTAAGAGAAGGTACGCTGTCGGCACGGGAGAGCCAGGAATTTCGAAGTGCCTGTACAGTTTCCCTGGGGGCGGATAATTCCTGCAGCTCGTCCTGCAGAGGGCAGATATGACCAGTTTTGATAAGTAGCGCGTCCTCGTCCAGACTGACAGTGCCTGCCAGGGAGGCGGTGGCGATGCTGCTGCCTGCGAACAGGCCGTAAACACCTTTTTCCAGAACCCATCCGGGTGTCCGGGTGCAGAAAGATGCCAGTGTATAGAGAGGAATTGTGATTGTCATCTCCTCACTTTGTCCGGGAGCAAGAAGTCCTGTCTTTGCAAAGCCGGCCAGACGGCGGTATTCCTTCTCCATAGTCTCCTGAGGGCAGGATACATAGATCTGAACAACTTCCCTGCCGCTGTAGGCAGTGCCTTTATTTGTCACGGAAACGGTAACGGAAATAGAATTATCCTGCGCTTTGGCAATGCCTTTGACGGTAATGGCAAAGTCCGTGTAGGACATTCCGTAGCCGAAAGGATAGCGGACCGGAACCTGAAAGGTGTCGAAATAACGATAGCCTACATAGATGCCTTCCGTGTATTCTTCGGTCTGCACGTTTCCATTATTGTGGGAAAAGGTTTTGGAATTGGGATAATCTTCGTATTTGTACGCCCAGGTATCGGTAAGCTTTCCGCCAGGGGTTACTTCTCCTGTAAAGATGGAAGCAACTGCATTTCCGGTTTCCATACCCGGCTGGGAGATCAGAACCACACTGGAAATATTGTCATAGGTATCAAGGAAAGAGAGATCAATGATTCCGCCTGAGTTGATCAGAAGAATGACATTCCTGTAGAGGCTGCATATAGTCTTTAAGATCTCTTCTTCCTTCTTATTCAGATAGTAATCGCTTTCCGCATCATACCGGTCGGCTGCTTCCCCGGCAATCCGGCTGATTACATATACAGCTGTATCGGCATCGGTTTTTTCCGGCATATCGCCTGCTGGCATGGCATACTGCATGGAGGCATATGCATTGAAAAATGCCATAGGATCGCCTGTAGCTTTGTCCGCTTCATCCCAGATCCTTTGACGCCATTCAAGGCGGGACTGCTCATACTGTTTTTGGAAGCTTTTAATCCAGCTTTCCGTGGTGATCTCATAGCCTGCCTGCTTCAGGCCATCGTAGATGCTCACAACCTCACGCTCATTGACATCGCCTGAGCCGGTTCCACCCTTGATGGGATTGGAGGCGCCTGCTCCATAGAGAGCCAGCTTCGTTCCTTTTGCCAGAGGCAGCAGATGCTGATCGTTTTTCAAAAGGACAAAGCCCTCTGCAGCGGCGGATTTTGCCACTTTACGGTGCAGGGCTTCATAGGGCTGCGCATCCTGTGAGAGGGTTCCGGTAAGTTTGGTCTCTTTTAATTTTCTGTTCATGGTCCGTTCCTTTCTATAAAAATAAATGATATAAAATGATGATATGATTTCCATGGGCATTGAAGGCATCCGAAGACCGGTCTGGTACGAGGCATGGTATGTCTGCTGCCATGGACTTGCTTCTATATAACAGAATATGATAAAATAGGAAAACATGATATTAAAATTCTTAGAAAAAAGGTAATATACTGATGTACGATTTGTGCCTGTGCAATACATACACGGTATGCAATACATACTGGCTATGTATGAAAGTTTGCAGGTTATGGAAAGGGCATGGTTATTCGTATAGAAAGACTATGAAAAGAAAAATAACAGAGCAGATTTCACATATGGAATTTATAAACAGAGAGCAAAATTTCAGGCACAGCGATTATGAGGAAGAGATGCGTATGTACAGGCATGTGCGGGACGGGGATCTCCGGTCAGTGGAGGAAGCCCGCTTAACCTTCTGCGCACAAAAGCAGGGGCATCTCTCAGACGATCCGTTGACGAACATGAAGTATCTGTTTGTGGCGTCCATGACGCTGGTAATGCGGTTTGCGGTAAGCGGAGGCATGAACAGTGAAACGGCATATACCACCAGCGACTACTATATTCAGCAGATGGACAAATATAAAACAGTAGAAGATATCAGCAGGCTTCATGAGGAGGCCATAGAATATTTTACCAGGTACATGCGGGCTGTGAAGAAGGAGAAGGTCTATTCCAAAACGGTGATGAGATGTATGGATTACATACACCGTCACTTAAACAGCTCCATTCGTGTGACGGATATCGCAGGGCAGATTAAAAGAAACCCTGATTATCTTTCGTCCCTATTCAAAAAAGAGACAGGAATATCGATCACGGATTATATTATGGAAAGTAAGCTTAGGGCAGCGGAAAGCATGCTGTTAGATACGGAATGCTCCTGCGCCGCGGTCAGCGCAGCTTTTGCCTTTTCTTCCCAAAGCTATTTCACTAAGCTGTTCCGTCAGTACACCGGGCAGACACCCAAAAAGTATCGGGAGAGATACGTACACAGCAGGTTATAAGATCGTATATAAATCCGTTAACAACAAAGACCGGAAGAAAACCGGATTACAAATTTCCTGCATAAAGAAAGTCCTCCTGCTGCCCTGCGCTAGTTTGCACTAAACGAAGGGTTTCGTCATACAATTCCCTTAAAAGGCTGATTGTCCGAACGGGTGAAGTGGTAAGGGTGTGAAAAAGTTCATTCACGCGGTCTGAGTAATCCGCAGGAGCGCAGGGGAAGGAATCTATGCGGTAAACAGCTTTTTTTTCATTGAGACACCACTTTTCATTTAAAGCGAAGATTGCCTGATTCAGGGCAGAAACAGAGCGGAATATATGCCCTGTAAAGTAATAGCTGTCACCGCTGTGCATATTTTTTGAAGCGAGTGCACAGGAAAACCCGGTTTCAAACATAAAAAAATGCAGCAGAGAGGACTTTAATGCTGCCGGATATTCCCGGGCGCTGTTTTGTAGATATATAAAATCATCATCACCGGAATACAGGATTTTACAGGAAGCAAGCTCTCCGCGATACATCACATCAAGATAAGCGTGGGGGTGTCCGGTCTGGTAATTGGCAGAAAAATCACCTGCATTGGTGTTAACCACAATGTCTTTTACTCTGTCTATATCCCGCAGGATCAAATCTACGTGAAAGCCGTCTGTCACCAGCCACCCGCCGCAATTTACCCACGGGCCCCACTCACCTTCCCGGCAAATTAAGTTTTCCCTGCCTTCATCATCAAGGCGTCTAGCCGCTTCATTTAGCAGGGTATAATCTATCTGCCCTTTTTTATAATAAATGCCTATATCAATATCTGAATGTTCATCGGTTGTCCCGGTTGCTCTTGAACCGCCCAGTACAATTCCTTTTACAAAAGTACAGGCAGATAATTCGCTGACAATTTTTGATAATATATTTTCTACCTGAAATGTTTTTGGCATGATTTGTTTACCTCCCGATTCAGATTGGATAAAATATAACCGGTTTCAGGCTGAAGGGTCCGGAGCGTGTTTAATAGCTGCTTTCCGGCAGATAGTGGGAACGAATTTTGAAATATGGTTTAAGAAAAGAATAGCATTTATATGTATGTGAGGCAAGAGATTTGACAGGGATTTTTGCATAAACGGAATAGGAGATGCAAGGTGCTGTAATGTATTTTTTTATGTTTTGAAATTACATTGTATTTCAGGCATTCACATATTATAATGGAGGCAGATGAGCGCAAAGCTTATAAACGTACCAGTGTATTGACAGCTTTTGTTTGTGTGTATGAAAAGAAAGTGGCAGTAGTCAGCTTCTTTGATATGGAGGAAAAATGAAGATAACAGTAATTGGCGGTGGGGGCGTGCGCTCCATGTTTCTGGCAAAAAGTCTGGCTCAGAGCAGCAAAGAGCTGGGTATTACGGAAGTTGTTTTTATGGACAATGACGAGAAGAAACTGAATATTTTCGGGAGGATGGCAGCACAGGTGTCGAAACGGCTTGCCCCTGATTTGAGGTTCCTGCTTACAACGGATCCGGCAGATGCGGTGAAGGATGCGGATTATATTATCACCACTATCCGCGTAGGCGGGGATGAGATGCGGATTAGGGACGAGAGGGCTGCGCTTGATAAGGGCATTCTGGGACAGGAGACCACCGGAGCAGCAGGCTTTTCTTTTGCCATGCGTTCCGTCCCGGCGCTGGCACAGTACTGTGAGCTGGCGAAAAAATATGCTTCTCCTCATGTGAAAATCTTTAATTTTACCAACCCGGCAGGGGTGGTTTCCCAGACGCTCAGGGATATGGGATATGATTTTACCTATGGGATATGCGATGCGCCCAGCGGATTTCTTCACAGCGTGGCAAAGCTTTATGGAGCAGCGCAGGATCGGGTGAGCGGGGAATGCTATGGGTTAAATCATCTGTCCTTTTTCAGCAGTATTAAGCTGGACGGAAAGGAGATCATGCCGGAGCTGTTAAAGGATCCAAGGCTTTATACGGATACGGATATGCGCTTTTTTGGAAAAGATCTGGCAGAGCATTTCGGCTGTGCTTTAAATGAGTATTTGTATTACTTTTTCTACCGGGAGGAAGCGGTACAGAATATCCTGAATGCGAAGGTGACCCGGGGCGAGGTGATACGTGATGTGAACCGCTATATGATGGACGAGCTTTCAGGGATGGACATTGAAAATGATTTTGATAATTGTTTAAAGATTTTTGAACATTGGTACGGACGCAGGGAAAATGCCTATATGGCAAATGAAACCGGTATGCAGGGCAAAACCAAACCGTATCACTTTGATATTTATGAAAAGGATGCAGGGGGATATGCAGGCGTGGCTCTTAAGTATATCAGAACGCGGCAGCAGGGTGCGGAGTCAGAAATGATATTATGCGTGCCCAACCAGGGGGCCATTCCCGGTCTTTTAGAGGATGATGTGGTGGAGGTTACCTGTACGATAAAGGGAGAGGTCCTTATTCCTAACCGGGTAAACAATCCCGGTGATTTGCAGATGGAGTTGATCCGCAGGGTTAAAATGTATGAGCGTCTGGCATCTGAGGCACTTCGGGAGAAAAGCACAGCCAAAGCTGTAGACTGCCTGATGGTTCATCCGCTGGTGAATTCATATTCTCTGGCGAAAAAACTGACACAGGAGTACCTGAAAGTCAATGAAGCATATACAAAGGGATGGCAATAATTCCTGCGAGCGGCTTTCAGGTTGTGAATTAAAATGGGAAACTATCTGAATGGAGCAGAGTATACGCAGACTGGAAAGGTGTGGTATGGTATGGGATTTGCAGGGGGAGCAGGTTTTGCCAATCTGGATTTATTATATGCAGGACTTGAGAGACTGCCTGAGAGTGGGCAGGAGATTTATGCAAAGGGATTTGATATACAATTAGGCGGCGGTGTTCCCGCCACAATGATTAGTTTAAGCAGGCTGGGTGTTCCTGCTAAACTTCTTACTTTTACAGGAGAGGACTTTATTTCCGAATTTGTGAAAAATGCCTTTGACGGCTATGGGGTAGAAACTGTCAATTTGTATGAAGGAAAAGGCCGGCCGGTGACAGTTTCATCCGCCCTGATTTGTGGTGGGGACAGAAGTTTTGTCTCCTATCAGGATGAAATAGAGATAACGCCCCTGCATGTGGAAAAAGTATACAGGCAGCTTAGGGGCGCTAAGGTGGTGGATATGCAGGCAGGATTTTTGGATGCCTACCAAAAATTAAGTGCGGAGGGCACAATTCACGTATTTGATACCGGATGGGAGGAAGACCTCGCCCTTGACAAATACAGGAATTATCTGGAGATTGCAGATTATTATGTGCCTAACCAAAAGGAAGCCCTTAAGATTACAGGGGAGAGCACCGTGGAAAATGCTGCCCGGCAATTAGGCAGATATTTTAAAGCTGTAATCATTAAGCTGGACAAAGACGGGTGCCTGCTAAAGGATGACAGTGGAACAAAAGTTATTCCGCCGCTTAAGGGAGTCAGGGCAGTAGATGCCACCGGAGCCGGAGATGCCTTTATGAGCGGCTTTTTGTACGGTTTGTATTATGATTATCCGGTGGAGCAGTGCATCCGGTTTGGGAATGTGATGGGAGGTACCTGTGTACAGGGGATAGGGTGCCTTACGCAATATGTGGAGGAGGCGGAGCTGCTTCGCCTGGCGGATACTCTGCAGGTATAAATTTCGGATGATTTTCCAGAGATATTCTTTTTGTGATGACATACCGGTTGGCATATATGAGGAGTTTTCGATAAGGATATAGAAAGACTGACAGCTGTTAACATGAGCTGGCCGGAATTTAAATTATTTTCTGGTTGTAGACAGGAATCTATTTTGATAAAATATAGTAAGAATATTTGGAATAAAGTCAGACAGATAAACAATCCAAAAGGAAAGGAGAAAAAAATGGCATCAAAAGTATTTTTTTCCAGGGAGATTACACCTGAAAAAGTGGTAGAGCTGTACAAGCTTTTGGGCAAAAATCTGGAAGGAAAAGTTGCTGTAAAGGTTCACTCAGGGGAAGAAGGGAACCAGAACTTTTTAAAGCCTGAATTCTGGAAGCCTATGGTCGAGTATGTAGACGGAACAGTGGTAGAGTGTAATACTGCCTATGAGGGCAGCAGAAATACAACGGAAAAGCACATTGAAACCTTAAAAAAGCATGGATGGAGCGAGCATTTTAAGACAGAGCTGCTGGACGGCGAGGGACCGGATTTGGAGCTCCCGATTCCAAACGGTAAGAAAATCAAGAAAAATTTTGTAGGAAAAGACATCGTAAACTATGATTCCATGCTGGTGCTCTCCCACTTTAAAGGCCATCCCATGGGCGGATACGGCGGAGCTATCAAGCAATTATCCATAGGAGTGGCATCCTCAAAAGGGAAGCAGTACATTCACGGAGTGGGCGTGATGGAGGATTTCTGGACGTCAGATCACGATTCCTTCCTGGAGTCTATGGCGGATGCGGCATCTTCCGTGATTGAGTTTTTCAAAGGAAATGTGGCATATATCAATGTAATGAAGAACATGTCCGTTGACTGCGACTGCTGTGCGGTGGCGGAGGATCCTTGTATGGGGGATATTGGAATTCTGGCTTCCCTTGATCCGGTTGCAATTGACCAGGCATGTCTTGATTTGGTGTATGCATCAGATGACTCGGGCAAGGACCACCTGATTGAGAGAATTGAATCACGTAACGGCGTACATACAATCGAAACGGCGGCTGAGCTGGGATATGGCATACGGGAATACGAATTGATAGAGATTTAACTGATCCTTACAGAGATCCGGGCGCCGTATTCTTTTTGGGTTTGACGCCCGGATTTTTTAGTCAACAATTTTGAAACCACAAACTTGTAAGCCATATATGGTTTTGCGCAAATAACAAATGCTGTCACGCTTCGCGGGCCAGCTTATTGTAAGCAAAGGTGAACTTTGTTCACCTCGCGGAAACGGAGTAAAAAATGATTAATATGCAGAGTATGCCCAAGCTTGGGTTTGGCCTGATGCGTCTGCCGGAGCAAAATGGGGAGATTGACCTTGCCCATGTGGACCGAATGGTGGATGCGTACATGAAAAAGGGCTTTAACTATTTTGACACTGCCTATGTTTACCATGGGGGAAAATCAGAGACAGCTATTCGGGAAACCCTGGTAAAGCGTTATCCCAGAGAATCCTTTTATCTGGCAACGAAGCTTCCGGCATGGATGATGTCAGGACCTGAGGACAGAGACCGGATTTTCAATGAACAGCTAATGCGATGCGGCGTGGATTATTTTGACTTTTATCTGTTACATAGCCTGGAAGAAGGCGTAAACTATGATACCTATGTAAAGCATGACTGTTTCCGCTGGGGAATGCAGAAAAAAGAAGAAGGAAAAATCAAACATTTCGGGTTTTCCTTTCACGGCACCCCTGAATTACTGGAGCAGGTGCTTGACGAGCATCCTGAAGTTGAATTTGTCCAGATTCAGCTTAATTACGCGGACTGGAATAATCCCCTGGTGTATTCCGGCAGGCTGTATGAGATCCTGCGCAGCCGGAACATGCCTGTTATTGTAATGGAGCCTGTAAAGGGCGGAACACTGGCGAATTTACAGCCTGAGCTGGAAGGTATGTTAAAGGACTTACGTCCGGATGCAAGCGCCGCTTCCTGGGCGCTGCGGTTTGCCGGTTCATTAGAAGGCGTTATGACCATACTCAGCGGAATGTCCAACGAAGAGCAGATGGAGGATAATCTGCATACCTTTGCAGAGTTTGAGCCTTTGTCTGAAAAGGAAAAGCAGGTAATTGACGAAGTGGTTAGGAAAATGCTGGATATGCCGCTGATTCCCTGTACTTCCTGCCGCTACTGCTGTGATGGATGTTCGGCGGGAATACGCATTCCTGATGTATTTCGGGCTCTTAACACGGTGCGGATGTATCCGGAAGATAACAGGCCCCAAATGTATTACAACGGGCTTATCAGTAAGTCCGGCAAAGCCAGCGCCTGCGTTGCCTGCGGCCAGTGCGAACGCGTATGTCCCCAGCATCTGCAGATAATAGAGCTGATGAAAGAGGCTGCCGAAAAGCTGGACAAACAGGAATAAGATTTTTTAATATTTGTCTTTTGACATTGTATTTTTCTTGCTTTTGCGTATAATATAATTATAAGACGCTTTACAGGAAACACTGTTTATTTCCGCGAGCAACGAGCCAAGCGGACATGCTTGCATGTCCATTTGGCGACTGCCGCGAGGGTCAAATACCCCGCAGCTTGCTGCGGGGGCTTTGACTCAAAAACGTTTCACAATGTACGACAATGGAACATTGTTTACACAAATACGCTTCACAATGTGCGGCAGAGAAACATTGTTTACCAGCCTCCGGTGCGAGCCGGAGGCTTTCTTTGACAAAACATCCATTGACGATGGGGCGCAGAAACGTCTGGGCTTTTACCTGAACCTTCCCGAAAGGGATATTCGTTCCTGCTATTATCACATCGGGCGTATTTCCTCCCAATCCATTTTGTTTATCAGGGATGCTATACCCATTACAGATAAATACATAGATGGCGTCCATATTGGAGGCGCCAACCGGCAGTATATCATCAAAAATAAGAATCTGCTCTCTGAATCGGAACGGAAACTGCTTCGTATTCTGTCCGTGGAAAACACAAAAAATAATAGTTTTCGCCAGCATATTACAGATGTGAAGCGTTTTCTTCTGCAGGAACTTGAATTTAAAAATTAATCCATGGATAAATGGAAATGCGTAAAGTAATTTTTATGCGGAGGATATAGAAATGAATGTGTTTGAATTTTATCTGACAGACAGTCTGGAAAAGGTATTTCCCGATAAAAAACCTGCCATAATAGGAGAAAACAGTGTATTTTCCATTTTGCGGGGAGAAAAATTTGCCCTGCAGCTGGTGTACGGAAAGGTGAAGGCCGATCCGCAGCGGCAGGAGCTTTTTTATAAAATAAAAGGGAGCCCGGTAAAGGCGCGGGTGCGGGATGTGGAGCTGATCCCTTCGGCTTTTCCGTGCTATGAAACAAATGATAAAAATTATTTAACCACTATGCCGGGACTTTTCCCCGATCTGCTAAAGCCAAGGAAGGACAACAAAATAGTTCCTCTGATGGGGCAGTACAGGTCTTTGTGGATAGATTTCCCGGATACAGAGAAGGTGGAGGCAGGGATTTACCCGGTTGAGATTCTTATTTTCGCGGGGGATTTGACTCTGGCAGGAGCGGACACATTGCAAAGAAGCGCTTTCCAGCAGGCCGGGGATGCGGCGCCAGAAGAAAAAGTTATAGAAAGGCTTTCCTTTTACCTGGAGATAGCAGATACTTTGCTGCCTGAACAGACATTAATACATACGGAATGGTTCCACTGTGACTGCCTGGCTAACTATTATCATACAGAGGTGTTTGATGAGCAGCACTGGAAAGTCATAGAAAACCAGCTGATGCTTGCCGGTAAGGAGCTGGGCATCAACATGATTCTGACCCCGGTGTTTACGCCGCCCATAGATACGGCTGTGGGGGGAGAGCGCAGGACGGTCCAGCTTGTGGATATTTCCTTTAAGGGAGGTCAGTATTTTTTTCAGTTTGAAAAATTAATAAGATGGTGTGAGATTTGTAAAAAATGTGGTATATTATATCTTGAGATTCCCCATTTGTTTACCCAGTGGGGCGCTGCGTCAACGCCAAAGATTGAGGTCCGGGTAAACGGGGTGATGGAAAAACGGTTCGGCTGGCACGTTCCGGCGCAAAGTGCCGAATACAAAGAATTCCTCGCGCAGTTTCTTCCTGCACTTTGCGGGGAACTGGAAAAGCGGGGGTTTGACAGGGAACACGTTTATTTTCACATATCGGATGAACCGGCTGCAGAAAATAGGGAGAGCTATGGGCAGGCCAAAAGTATGACGGCAGATTTGCTAAGCGGCAGGAATGTGATTGATGCTTTAAGCGATTTCCTTTTCTATGAAAAAGGGCTTGTGGACATCCCGGTGGTTTCCAATGACCATATAGACCGGTTTATCAGGCACGGAGTCAAAGATTTGTGGGTATACTATTGTTGCGCACAGTGCCGCATAGTCCCCAACCGATTTTTTGCAATGCCCGGCGCAAGAAACAGGATCATGGGTGTTTTGATGTATTTATACCGCATAAAAGGATTTCTGCATTGGGGATATAATTTTTATAATTCCCAATTTTCCAAAGAGCCGGTAGATCCGTTTTTTAACACTCATGCAGGCTATGCATTTCCCTCAGGAGATCCCTTTTTAGTATATCCCGGAAAGAATGGGGAGGCATGGTCTTCCATCAGGGGAGAGGTACAAAGAGAAGGACTTTCTGATTTGCAGGCCCTGTATGCTTTAGAGAAGACGGCAGGCAGGGAGCGGGTGGAAGAAATTATTTATGAAGGGGAAGACGGTCCCTTTACCTTTACCCATTATCCGACTGGCAAAGAGTATTTCTTCCGGCTGCGCAGAAGGATTGCAGAGGAGCTAAAAGCCTGTCAGGGCTGATGACACACGGAGGTAAACATGAAGGAAGTAAAACAACCAAAAAAACCATTAATTTTCTATTATATTATTGTGCTGCTTGTGATGTGGCTGCTAAATACGCTGCTGTTTCCCAAGCTAATGAAGCGGCAGATTGAAAATGTGGATTACGGCACGTTTCTGAATATGGTAGAAGAAAAGCAGGTTGGAATCGTTCAGATAGAAGGAGAATACATTTATTTTGTAGACAAACAGGAAGAACCCGGATATTACAGGACCACCACTTTTGATGATCCGGATCTGGTGGAGAGACTTAAGAAATCAGAGTGTGCTTTCGGCAGAGTGGTGCAGGAAGAAATGTCGCCCATCCTTCGATTTATCATAAGCTGGATACTTCCCATTGTCATTTTCATCGTTCTGGGGCAGTGGATTTCTTCCAAACTGATGAGCAAAATGGGCGGCGGAATTCCCTCCATGCAGTTTGGAAAAAGCAATGCAAAAATTTATGTAGAGTCCACCACGGGCATCAAATTCAGCGATGTGGCAGGGGAGGACGAGGCCAAAGAGGTTTTGACGGAGATTGTGGATTTCCTTCATAATCCTCAGAAATATCAGGAAATCGGTGCATCCATGCCCAAAGGCGCTCTGTTAGTGGGCCCTCCCGGAACCGGAAAGACACTGCTTGCCAAGGCTGTGGCAGGAGAATCCGGCGTTCCCTTCTTCTCCATTTCAGGTTCTGAATTTGTGGAAATGTTTGTGGGTATGGGAGCAGCAAAGGTTCGGGATTTGTTTAAGCAGGCAAACGAGAAGGCGCCCTGTATTGTGTTTATTGATGAGATTGATACCATAGGGAAAAAGCGTGATGGCGGCGGAATGGGCGGAAATGACGAGCGGGAGCAGACCTTAAACCAGCTGCTTACGGAGATGGACGGCTTTGACGGATCTAAAGGTGTTGTAATTCTTGCCGCAACCAACCGACCGGAATCTCTTGACCCGGCGCTGTTAAGGCCGGGGCGGTTTGACAGGAGAGTTCCTGTGGAATTGCCGGATTTAGCAGGAAGGGAAGCAATTTTAAAGGTACACGCCAAAAAGGTCCGGCTTGGGGATAACATTGACTTTAACGCCATCGCAAGAGCGGCTTCCGGCGCCTCCGGAGCGGAGCTTGCCAATATGATAAACGAGGCGGCTCTGCGGGCGGTCAGGGAAGGTCGCCAGTACGTCATTCAGGCGGATTTGGAAGAAAGTATTGAAGTGGTAATAGCAGGTTACCAGAAGAAAAATAAAGTGCTGTCGGATAAAGAAAGACTGATCGTGTCTTATCATGAGATCGGCCATGCACTGGTAGCGGCGCTCCAGAGCCATTCGGCGCCTGTTACCAAGATTACAATTATACCAAGAACATCAGGGGCCCTTGGCTATACCATGCAGGTGGAAGAAGGAGAGCACAATCTCATGAGCAAGGAGGAGATTGAGAACAAGATCGCCACCTTTACAGGGGGACGTGTGGCGGAAGAATTGATTTTCCATTCTATTACCACAGGCGCATCCAATGACATAGAACAGGCCACAAAGTTAGCCCGGGCCATGATTACAAGATACGGCATGAGCGATGAATTCGGCATGGTGGCACTGGAGACGGTAAAGAATCAATACCTGGGAGGGGATGCTTCTCTTGCCTGCTCTGAGGATACCGCCAGAGAAATTGACCGGAAAGTGGTGGAGACAGTGAAAAACCAGTACGAAAAGGCAAGGAAACTTCTTTCGGAAAATATGGATAAGCTCCATGAGCTGTCAAAGTACCTGTACGAAAAGGAGACCATTACAGGGGAAGAATTTATGAAAATTTTAGGGGCATAGTGTGAAAAAGAGATGAAGATTTTCTGAGGCGTCAAAAGACGCCGCCTAAGAAAATCTAAGTCATCTCTGGAAGAATCGCGAGGCGATTCTTCATTCAGATTTGCATTGCCGCGCAGCGGCAATATGGGGGTTAGGTTGAAAAATCAGCCTGTCGGCTGATTTTATCAACCACAAATTTGTGCTGACGCCCAAATTTGAAGGCTGTTGGAAGCATGGAGGGTTAGTATGAAAATAGGGGAAGCACAGCAAATTTACAGGGAACAGGTAAAGGAATACCGGGCACAGAGGTCCGCCATTGCAAAGCAGTTAAAGGATGTCAGGTCACGGATGGAACATTTTCCGGGGCGGCAGGAGGAATATGCATCCGAGGCTGCCACTCTGGAACTCACTTTAAATGCTCTGGATGAAAAGGAAACGGAATATCAGGAATATTTAGACAGGCTGGCGCAGCAGTACTGCGCCTACTGGAATGCCACGGTGGCGGACCAGCAGGCGGACGCGGCCGCAGAGTATGCGGAGGATGTTGCGAAAATGATGGAGGTAGCCCGCCGCATTATGAAGGGCGGAATCGTACCTGCTCAAGATGAGAAAAAGCTGATGGAATACAGCTTCGAAATGTATCAGACGGCAAAGAACATCGGCTCCTTAGCCCAGAGGGAAAAGAAAGAAAAATATAAATCCCTCTGGAAGGAGGAGGAAGAAAAAGAATATGATGATCCGCAGGAAGCAGCGGAGAACGGGACCGCTCCGGCAGGAGCGCCTGATGTGGTGGATGTGGCCGATACGATGGCATCGGCTGTGGAGAGCAAGTGATGACAGGTTTATCTTGGAGCGTGTCTGGGTAGTGGAAATGTATGGGCAGAAATGAAAGAAAACCATCATTTGGGACAGGAGAAAATTTATGCAGAAAAAAGTGTTGCAAATACAGATGCTGGGAGGCTTTTCCATGTATTATGGAGGCGAAGCAATTGCTTTAAATAAAGTCGGAAGATCGAAATCTCTCCGACTTTTTCAGATGCTTCTTCTGTCGCTGCCGGGCGGAATCTCTAAAAGTGAGATTATGGATAATCTGTATGGCTGGAATGAGAATGTAGAAATGGCCAACCGAAACAAGAATTTAAATAATCTGATTTACCGTTTAAAGGGACAGTTTGCGGCACTGGGACTGCCGGAGCAGGATTATGTGGAAATTAAAGGAAACAAGTGCTATTTTAAATATGATCTTCCCATCAGGGTGGATACGGTGGAATTTCAGGAGACCATAAAACAGGCAAAAAACCTCTGGGGGGGGGGTAAAACGGAATTTATACCTTTGGAAAGCCAATGAACTTTATTTAGGGGAGCTGCTTCCCGCTAATGCATCGGACATGTGGTTTTTTCAAAAAAGTACATTTTTTAAGGAATTGTATATCTGGTCTGTGGAGGAATTGGAGAGAGAGCTTGAAAAGAGCAGGGATTACAAAAGCAGACTGCTGCTTTATAAAAGAGCGGCATCCATCTACCCCTTTGAAAACTGGCAGTTAAAGCAGATGCGCTGCAACCTGGAGATGTACCGCTATGACGAGGCGCTTGCCATCTATAATGAAACCGTAGAGCTTTATGCCCGGGAGATGGGCGGAGACGTGCCTGCGAAGGAAATGCAGGAATGTTTCGAAGCGATAGAACTTATGGATGAAAACCATAAAAGAAATATAAACAATGCTGACGGCTGGAAAAATATGGACAAAGCCTTCAGACTAAAAAGAAATGACATTGAGCAGGCAATTTTTGAAAAGGAGGATCTAAAGGGAGCCTATTACTGCACCTATCCCAGCTTCGTAGATTACTGCCGCCTGGTGGTGCGGGCAAAGGAGCGAAATGAATTTTCAGCGGCCTTGATGTTCCTTACTTTGAGCCATAAAAAAAGTCAGAAGGTGATGGATCTTCAGGAGCAGATGCAGCTTTTAAAAGAAGTAATCGGCGATTCCCTTCGTATTGGAGATGCTTTTACCAGATATGGAAACAGACACTTTATTTTAATGCTGGTTAAGACAAAATTGGAATTTTGCAGCAGCGTATTTCAAAGAATAGAGGCAGCTTATACGAAAAGAACCGGAAAAGGAGAACTGTGGTATTATGCGGATATGACCCAGGAACTAAGGAGGTTGTAACTGCCGAAGCAGGTACAATAGTAAACGTGTATATGGCTCTTGAATCCTGCTGTCAAGTATGCTATATTGAAGACAGAAAAAGGGAAAGTCATAAAGCGGATCTGCCCCAAAGAAAACAACTGATTTTCCGCTAATAACGGTCAGCCGTCACTATTGCAGCAGTGGCGGCTATTTCTTACAATAAGCTGGCTCGCGAAGCGTGGCAGCGTTTGTTTTTCCCTTGTAAACCTGATAAATGAAATTTGCATGGGCAACAATGAGTATTCCAATCTGAATTAAGTATGAAACCAGATAAGGACAAAACTCAAAAATTGTGTTTAAGACAGCAGACACAAATATGTGGAGTGAATATCTTATGTGGTGGAAATAGAAAATGGCAAACTCAATGATTACCTTGCCGACATTGACAGACAGGCACAGGAACGCTCTGAAAGGCTCATAGAGAGCATGAAAGAGATAATCTACACATAAACGGCAATGGCGATAGGGTGCAAAACTCTGTCGCCTTTTTTGAATGGATAAAGTTCATATGTAATTTATTGATATGGTTTGCTTAAATAGTAATACTATATACAGAGCGTGAGATATTAAAAAATTATGTTTTGTGAGGTTTCTGCGACATTTGGGTGATAGAATGACTAAAAACAAGGAGTGGTTTTATGCGGATACTTGTTGTTGAAGATGACAAACTTTTGAATAGTACATTGTGTTACAACCTGTCCATGTCAGGTTATGATGTGGACAGTGCTTTGTCAAAAGGAGCAGCGATGAGGTTTTTTACAGAAGAAAAGTATGGGCTTGCGGTGCTTGATGTGAATCTGCCAGATGGAAATGGTTTTGATTTATGCAGTGAGATGAAAAAGAAAAATCCCGATACCGCCGTGATTTTTTTGACTGCCCGGGACATGGAAAGCGACCAGTTAAGGGGGTTTGAATTGGGCGCTGATGACTATGTGATAAAGCCTTTCCCTATAAATGTTTTTCAGAAAAAAGTGTCAGCCCTGCTCTCCCGCATTCAAAAGCAAAGTACCATAGACTGTTATGATGACGGGAATCTGTTCATCAATTTTTTGGAGATGAGCGCTACGCTTGCAGGAGAAGATATTTCATTCACAGCTATGGAATACCGTATCTTAAAAATATTGACAGCAAATATGCAGATTGTTTTGACAAGGCGTATTTTACTGGAAAAGCTATGGGATGCTGATGGGAATTTTGTTGACGAACACGCATTGACTTGTGCCATCAGCCGCATCAGGGCAAAAATTGAAGCGGGAAGTTTCCAATATATCAAAACGGTTTACGGAATGGGTTATATGTGGGTTGGAGGGCTGAAAAAATGAAAACGGTAAAGTTCTCCATTAACAGGATTTGTGTAGTCATAAGTGCTTTATTGGCTTTCCTATTTGCATCAGTCGCTGTTTTTCTTTATCTGTTGACGGATAATGCCGCTGCCGTTTATGCCATCTTGTTTTTAGCCGTTCTTGTTTATGGCGGCATGTTTTCTTTTATTGCCATTGTCCGCAAAAAGCTGACTGCTTTTTCCGATATGCTGTGCAGACAGCTTGACGGGATGATGCAGGGAAATGCAGCGAATTTGGAGTTTGCAGAAGAAGAAAGCCTTTTTTATAAAATCAGCCACCGACTCTCCCGATTATATGGCATCATGTGTGAAAACCGCCAGAGCATAGCCAGAGAACGGGAGGACTTGCAAGAATTGATATCTGATGTATCGCATCAAGTTAAAACGCCGATTGCCAATCTGAAAATGATAGAGACAACTTTGCTGGAACGGGATATACCAGAGCAAAAGCAGAAAGAATTTCTTTCTGCGATGGGCGGGCAGCTTGACAAACTTGATTTTCTTATGCAGACGCTTATAAAGACATCCCGATTGGAAACAGGCATTATTTCTTTGGAAAAGAAAAAGCAGCCGATTTATGATACGCTTGCGTCCGCATTGGGCGGGATACTATTAAACGCTGAAAAGAAAAACATTAAGGTTTTGGTGCATTGCCCAGAAAGCATAGAGGTTACGCATGATAAAAAATGGACGAGCGAAGCCCTGTTCAATATTTTGGACAATGCGGTAAAATATACGCCGGGAGGCGGTGAAATCCGTGTCAAAGCAGAAAAATGGGAAATGTATTTGAAAATCGACATCTCTGATAATGGAAAAGGGATTCCAGAAAAACATCATGCGGAAATCTTTAAACGTTTTTACCGTGAAAGCGAAGTCCACGATATAGACGGGATAGGTATCGGTCTGTATCTAACCAGAGAAATCATCACAATGCAGGGCGGATATGTAAAAGTAACTTCCAGCTCTCAAAGGGGAGCAACTTTTTCCGTATTTCTTCCTGCCGACTGAAAGCGAAATGTCACCAAACTGCGAGAATTAAAACGTAAATTTCCCTGATACCGTGACATTTGTGTGAGGATTGAATTCTATAATATAGCCATCAAAATGAAAGGATGGTGTTTTTTATGAGCATTTTACAAGTGACAGAGCTAAAGAAATACTATGGGACAGAACCGAACATCACGAAAGCGTTGGATGGCGTGACGCTTGTGATTAACGAGGGGGAGTTTGTTGCCATTGTCGGAACGTCAGGCAGTGGCAAATCAACTTTACTGAACATGATGGGAGGTCTGGATATTCCAACTTCTGGCAAGGTCAAGGTCAGGGGAAAAGAACTGTCAGAGATGAAAGACGAACAGCTCACAATTTTCCGCAGGCGGAATATCGGATTTATATTTCAGAATTATAACCTTGTTCCTGTCCTAAATGTATATGAAAATATTGTACTGCCCGTAGAATTAGATGGGGACAGCGTAGACCAGAAGTTCATGGATGACGTTGTGGGGATGCTGGCACTAAAGGATAAGCTGAATAATATGCCGAACAATCTGTCTGGGGGGCAGCAGCAGCGTGTGGCGATTGCCAGAGCCTTAGTTTCAAAACCGGCAATCATTTTGGCGGACGAGCCGACAGGAAACCTTGACAGCAGGACGAGTAGCGATGTTTTGGGGCTTTTGAAAGTCACTACAGGTAAATTCAACCAGACAATTGTAATGATTACCCATAATAGCGAAATTGCCCAGCTTGCTGACCGTATCATCCGTATTGAAGATGGCAGAATTTCACAGCAAGGGGAGGCATCAGCATGAGCGATATTCTATTTGGCAATAATAACCGCCATGCCGTCAAAAATTTGTCAAACCGTTATTTTAAATCAAATAAGAGCAGAAATATTATTGCCGTTATTGCCATTGCCTTAACAGCTGTATTGTTTACTACTATTTTCACATTAGGATCTGGATTGATTGACACCGTGCAGGAGCAGAACATCAGAAAAGCGGGCGGGGATGGGCAGGCGGCTTTAAACTATATCAGTGATGATATTTATAATGACATTGAGGGCAATTCCCTTATTGAAAAGATTGCCTACACGAAAGCAGTTTCCTATCGCATAAAGAACGAAGGATTGGAAAAGTGGCGTTCTGATCTGTGGTATATGGACGATACGGCCTTAGAGTTTGCCCGCTATGAACCAACGACAGGTCGCAGACCAGAAGCTGAAAATGAGATTATTGCGGACACAAAGACATTGGACGCATTAGGCATAAAAGCGGGGATTGGTGAAACAGTTTCCTTAAAGTATGAAATCAAAGGGACAGAATATGAGACGGATTTTGTTCTTTGTGGTTTTTGGGAAACAGACAGCCTGAGTAATATTGGACGGATGATTGTTTCCAAATCCTTTATTGACAGCCATTCAGATATTCTGGAATACACATATCGGGAAGATAATGATTATTCGGGTGTTGTGACCGCTTATATCATGTTTCATGGTAAAGGGGACATAGAATCGAAGCTAAGCAGGCTGCTTTCTGAAACAGGCTATACCTGTGACATAATGGGCGCAAGCCCGAAGGAAGAAAACTATATGATTGCCCGTGTCAGCCCTGCATATCAAAGCTCTAACCTGTTTGAAAATCCTACGTTGCTCATTTCTGGCGTGGTAGGTATCCTTTTAATAATAGTCACCGGATATCTGATTATCTATAATATTTTTCAGATATCCGTAATACAGGATATTCAGGCTTATGGGCAGTTAAAGACTTTAGGAACAACAAAGCGGCAGATAAAAAAGATGATTAACCGTCAGGCGGTCAATCTTTCTTTGATAGGAGTTCCCATTGGTCTGCTGATTGGATTCTTTCTGGGACGTGCATTAGTGCCATTCCTAATGAATGGGACAATTTATACTGCGGATGCCGGCATAACCGTAACTGCCAACCCGCTAATTTTTATAGGGGCTGCTGCGTTTGCAGTCTTTACCGTCTTGATTAGCGTGCAAAAGCCTGCCAAAATTGCAGGAACGGTATCTCCAATTGAAGCAATCAAATATACGGAAAATGATTCGTCTGCATTTAGAGGAAAGAAACATGCACTTAAAAATTCTTCGCATGGAGCAAAAATCTATCGTATGGCACTGGCAAATTTAGGACGAAACCGTAAGCGTACTGTGCTTGTAATCGCTTCCATGACACTATCGTTGGTGTTGTTTAATACAGTATTTACTTTTTCTAGTGGCTTTGATATTGATAAATATATAGCAAAATTTGTAAATACTGATTTTGTGGTTTCGACTGCGGATTATTTTCAATTTCGTTATGAAGCGAGCAGCAATGATTTGTCGGAATCCTTTATAGAAACAGTCATGGAAAGCGATTGTTTTGAAGCGGGCGGGAGATTATATACAGACCGTATGCTGGAAGAAGGCTTTTCTGCTGAAAGCAATGCTTTTTCAAATTACAATACCGATGAAAATGGCAACCCGCTTGTGAGTTTGTATGGGGCAGATGACTTCCTGCTAAAAAATATGGAAGTTGTGGAAGGAGAGATAGACTGGCAGGCTCTTAAAACAGGAAAATATGTTTTGCTTAATGTGGAATATGACGATAACGGAAATATGATTGACAATCCAGATGTTAAAGTGGGCGATACCGTCCGTTTCAATCATGTTTCGATAGACGGTCTTTCAAGCGTTACTGATAATCATTTTGACCTTATCGTAATGGCAAAAGTCTGTGCAAATGAGAATACGACTACTACCCGAAATACTGGCACAACTCGGTTTTATATGCCGACTGAAAATTATTTGCCGCTTTGCACTTCGCCGCACCTTGTCTGCTTTCCTTTTAATGTAAAGGGCGGGACAGACACACAGATGAAAGAATTTTTAGAGGGTTATGTAAAAGATATAGAGCCAGGCATGGATTTTGACTGTAGGGAAACCTATGTAAGCTCTTTTGAAAATCTGACTTCGTTAATTGTGACAATCGGCGGGGCTTTGAGCATCGTGATTGGCATTATTGGAATTGTAAATTTTGTAAACTCCGTCCTGACAAGCATTATTACCCGCAGGAAAGAGTTTGCCATGCTGCAGAGCATCGGCATGACAGGAAAACAGTTAAAAAAGCTGCTTTCCTATGAGGGTTTGTATTACTCAGCAGGAACAATTCTTGCATCTGTTGTATTTGGAACGCTATTTTCAGTCATAATTGTGAAAGGTATTTCTGACGGTATCTGGTTCTTTACCTACCGCTTTGTGATGTGGCCTATGCTGGTTATATATCCATGCCTTATCATTCTGACAGTCTTAATACCTGCATTGCTTTATAAACAGATAAGTAAGACGAGTATTATAGAGCGCCTGCGTCAAAACTAAATTTATCTGTCTAAAACCGAGGAGCGATTTGTCCTCGGTTTTTAAATGTCACAAAGCTGCGAGATTTCGCTTTAAAATTTTGGCATACAAGCGGTTGTCTGTGATATTTCTACGAGATACTTGTTTTTAGGAAAAAATTAAGATTTAGTCAAAAATATAAAATATGAACGTCTATGAGGCAGTTTGCAGGATAGTCCTCTTGTTAAAATAATATGTAAGAAAATTTTAGCAAGAGGACTTTTTATGGGTATAGGATATTTTGCGAAGCCGTACTATTCCTTAAAACATAAGAGTCAGCATGTTTGAAAGCCCGGTATATCCGGAGGAGAGGAATGGGAGATGGAAGAGCGGAGAAAAATCGACAGGGTGGGATATTCCGCAAACGGTGTCATTGTGATATGTGACACACAGGAAAAGATTTATGTGAAAACAGAGAATATCAGTCCTTTAGGGATGGCAGTCCGAATGGAGCCGGGGGCGCCGGATATTACCGGAAAGGATATTATCATTGTGACGGAAACCCTGATTATGTATGCGGATGTAAACCGGCAGGAAAAGCAGGAGGACGGAAGCCTCGTAGCAGGAATTTCCGCGAGAAAGTTTACGGACGATGTGCTGCAATATCTGTTTGATCATATTGCACTGGAAGATGACAATTTATAAAGAAAAGGAGACAGTGAATGAAAAAGAAACTGGTAAACAAAAAAGTGGTTAATTCGATTGGTATTGGCCTTCTGGCAGTAATGACAGCGGCTAATCCCATAGTGGCGCAGGCAGCAGAGCTTGGAGAATTGGATGGACAGCAGGATCCTGATTCGCAGAATACCCCGGATGAAGTGAAAACAAGTGAAGTAGTATCAGATGCGAAAGATGAAATCACAGATGCAAAAGAGGTGGTTTCTAATGAGAAAACGGAAAACAGCGATAGTATCAATAATTCATTAGATAGCGCTAATACTGCAGTAGAAGATTTGCAGGGAAAAGTAGAAACACTTGAGCAGATGAATCAGGATGTAGAAGATGCCAAAAAAGATTTGGAAGATACCGTAACAGATGATGGGACCATGGGCACCATGTCTGGTAATATTTCAGATGCAAACGATACAGCAAAGGAAACGGCAGGTTCTGCAGCTTCTGATGCAGATGCAGCAGAAGAAAAGGCAAGCGCAGCAGAAGGCGCTCAGACTGTGATTTATGAAAACAGCGCTGCAGCAGAGGCGGCTAAAGCACAGGCACAGGCGGATGCCGAGGCGGCGGAGGAAATTTTGAATGCCGCAGAAACAGCAAATAAACAGGCTCAGGAAAAGCTTGAAAATGCAGAACTCTCTTATCAGGCATGGGTAGAACAGAAACGTCTAGCAGACGAGGCGCTCAAAGCGGCACAGGATAGAGTGGCGGAGGCGAATGCCCAGCTGGAGCTTATCAGGAAACAAAACGGGACAGGGTCAACACTGAGCGATAGAGCATTAGATGCAGCTCAGGCAGCGGTTGAGAAGGCCTAGGCTGATTTAGATAAGGCGGCTGGGGAAAAGCAGGCAGCCCAGAACGCATTGGATGAGGCTGAAAGAAACTGTAACGATGCAAAGACAGAATTAGAAGGCGCAAAACAGGCGTTAGAAACAGCTAAGGAAAATAAGGAAAATGCCGAGAAAGTACGAAATGATGCTTTTTGGGAATTTAAAGGTGCTGAAACCGAACAGAAAGAATACCAAGGCAAGGTTGATGAGCTTACTGAAAAGGTGGGCGAAGTAAAGGACGAGGTGGAACAGGCGCAGGCTGATAAGGATGAAGCGGATGCGGCAGCGGGAGATGCGGCAAAAGCAGCCGAAACAGCGGAGAAGGAGGCGGCGGAGAAGAAGGC
>RAYQ01000092.1 GCA_003612395.1 Parablautia intestinalis | reverse complement strand
TAACTCAAACTTCCCACACTACTTCCGGGAATAAAGCCTTGATAAATGCCGGTTGGGATACAAACCAGTTAATCAGTTGCGTTTTTACTGCATTTGTGATTTTAATGGCCTCTGTCCTGACCCCTTCCATAAAGATGCTGACCAGACTGGACAGGGCTGTACACAGCTCTATGTCCTGTATGTCATCACAGCACACATAGAACAGCTCGCAGATTGTCTTGGGATCATTGGCTTTCCTGCGCAGCCATTCAAGCAGTATATACCGGGTAAAGACAATGGCAGTGCTGCTTACTGTCATGTCGTAGTTGAGCCCTTGGAATTCGCTGCCCAGGCAGAGCAGGGACTTGCCGGCCCTGAAAAAGAGCTCAATGCTCCACCGGTTCCCATATAAGCGGACTACTTCGCTGTTGCTGAGACTGCAGTCAGTCGTCAGCAGGATGATGTATTCGCCCGCTTTGTTCCTGTTCCTGACGAATACAAGCTTTACTGGAATGCCGTGCTTTTTCGTTGTTACCGTGATGGAGCCGAATATATTCCCTGCCTTGTTGAATGCGACCAGCTTACTGAGGGCTTTGAGGTTGTAGAGCCTGCCCCGGTAACGGTAGAGCTGTTTGTTGTCCTTCAGCATTCCGATCACGTCCAGGCCTTCACTGAGAATGTTATGGATAAAGGGCTCATTTGTGAACCATGTATCCATCAGGACATAGCTGGCCTGTATCCCGGCTTTCAGCACGTTGTGGATCATTGCCATGGCGGCATCCGGCTTATGGCAGACCGCTTCCTGGCGGCGCTTATAGCCGCTTTTGCGCCTGTCGATTCCGGATGCAGCCCCCATGATATGCTTCGCGGGATTTGCGGATGCCATCATGTTGAACGCAGCGGGAACAAAGCTGTAGCCGTCCGTCCACCCCAGGGTCAGCATGTTGAATCCTCTGACCATCTTGTGGGTAACATGGTTGTAGACCCAGGAAAGCAGCTCCACTTGGCTGCTGCGGTTCCTTTCTATTACGGAATCGTCAAGGACCAGGCATTTTACCCGTTCCCTGTGTGTAAGCGATGAAAAATAAGCCACCACCCTGGCAGAAAGCAGAGTCAGGAAGCGCTGCCAGTTGTACCTTGGCTCATTTAAGAACCGGTAATACGTGTTCTTGGAGAATGCCATGTCCTGCTTCTTGGAGTTCAGGAAATGGAACAGGTTGCAGTTCTGGAATACCAGCAGCAGGAGGAACTGGAAGATTTCATATACAGAGTCGCCTTTCTTCTTGCGGATGTTGGATTCTTTCAGGAGCCTGCATATACCAAGCTCCCTGATGGCATCTCCAAACCTGCACTGAATTTCAGGGTTGTTATTTCCGTCAGTATGGTTTATCATAAGATTGGCACCTTTCTTAGGTATTTTTTTGATTTCGCTAATCTTATTATACCAGAGAACAGGTGCTTTTTGTTGTCAATGTACAAATATATTTGCATCCAAAGCCAGAAATTTAAAGGTTTTCAGCTGGTTTGGAGTGTGGGAAGTTTGAGT
>RAYQ01000091.1 GCA_003612395.1 Parablautia intestinalis | reverse complement strand
AAGAAAAAGTTAGAAAAACTAAGAACCGGATAGAATCCTTTCGTTTAAGGTGTCTATTCTGGCGGGGACGGGTCAGGCTTCCCCATATCTCCCGATAGCCTGTGTCTGCCTTGTCACCCTCCCGAAAAGTCGTCACGCTAATTTGTGCGGAACGTGCAAGTTCATACAATGCTTTTTCACAAAATGCTTTTGCTATCCCTCTTTTCCGATACTGTGGGTGTACCCCAAAGAAATCAATGCTCCCTGTCACCTCGTTAAATGCCATAATCCCGATTGCCGTATCAGCGTCTTTCAAAATCAATGCCCGCTTATTTTTGATATACTCCTGTAACTGTGCAAGGTACTGCTTCTCGTCCAAGTGCGGGAAACCGTCAATGACAAGGTGAACCAGTTCTATCCATTTGGGTATATCTTCCTTTGTTGCAAAGACGATTTTATCCTGCCATTCTTTTTCCTCTAAATTTGTAGGATTTTCATTCAAAACATATCTTAGCTGCAATGGATAAAATTCCTCTTCCTCCCTGTACCTGTTGGGGGATTTTTTATACATGGCTTTGAAAATATCCGTAAAGGACTGCTGACTCTCATATCCGGCAGAAAGCGCAATTTCAAGGATTGGTTTGTCGGAAAGTACAAGCAGTTTTGCTGCTTCGGTCAACTGGCGGCGTTGTACATAATCATGGATTGTCAACCCTACCGTACCTGTGAACATTCGGTGCAGATGATACTTTGAATAATGTACAGCCCCCGCAACTGTTTCCAAATCCAGTTTTTCGTGCAGGCGGCTTTCGATATAGTCGATTGCCGCCATTACATTTTTGATATTCCCCGGCATTGCAGCTTCCTCCTTTCTCTCTGCATTATAGCAGGATATTTCATTTCGCTTTTCATATATCTTGCGGTTTTAAGGGCAAGTATTTACCAGTATACAACAGTCTGCCTTGATAAGAAAGATTTTTAGCCATTTTCTTCTGACACATTGGCATTTTCCAAACTTCCCCGTATTAAGGAGCAAGGAAATCTTTTTGAAGAATTTTTCTCAAAACTCCGTCAAAAATGCCCTGTGCGGTGTTGTAGGTAGTGAGAAGACTTTCAAGAGGGTTTGGGATTCTTCCCAACAAGCAAAATCTGTCCGGCGAGCCATAGCGCGGACGGGCAGATTTACGGAAAAGGGTACCCGTTTCCTATGCTTGCTCCGAAACTTATCATTTAGCAAATACGGAAAGGAAGGGAAAGGAATGGAACGGAAACGGCAAATCAAAGACGGGCATATCGTGGTAAAAAATCCACTATATCAAGAAATGCCAAAACAGGAAGTGGCGATAAAATCCGGCAGGACGCTCTACCGCTTTACGGGAAGCTATGACGGGGAAAGGAGCCTGCCCCACAAGGTTCTGCGCCTTATGGGACAGGAAAAAGCAGAAAAAGATGTTGAAGAATGAACGGAAAGCCGCTATAATAGCTTCAAGCAATCCTGTATTGGCAGACTGCCCGCCGATGAAAGGAGCAGAAATTATGTTAAGGCAGT
>RAYQ01000090.1 GCA_003612395.1 Parablautia intestinalis | reverse complement strand
TTTTTGCAGTAAAAAGCCGGATTTGTAATCTTTTTTGCAAAAAGTTTGGATTTCTCCTAAGTTTGGATTTGTGGAAAAATCTAAACTTTTGGATTTTTCCATAATGCTTGTCTTTTGCTCTTTGGTTTCTTTAGTTCGGAATAGTGTGGTGCTGGCGGTCTATCTCTTGTTTTCGGTTACTTGCTTCTTTACCGTACATGAGCATTACCCTGTGGAGGAAACCGGCATCCAGCCACTGGGGGCTTACAGGCATCCTGACATGGGAAAGGTCCTCCATGTACCTTGTGTAAGGTGTCATGCCGATAGGGGAATGGACGGATGTGTTATGCCGTCTGATATAGTCAGCCAGCAGGGAATTGAGTTCATCGATGCCGGCGATCCGGGAAGGGTTCAGGGCATTGAGGAAGCGGGAACGGAATGTCCTGAAATTGCGCTTCACTTTTCCCTTGCTGGCACCGTCCCTTACCGGGGTATGGATCAGCACACATCCCAGCTGGCCGCAGATGAGGGAAAGCTGGACGTTCTTGTAGGGAGAGCCGTTATCCACGTAGAGTTTCTGCGGGATGCCGTAAGTAGCAGCATCTTTTAAGACCTTCTGGAAGTTAAGGCTGTTATCCTGATAGAAGTATCTGCCGCCGGTGATGAGACGGGACTTGTCATCCAGGATCATGATACAGTAAGTCCTGCGCAGGCGGCCGTTCTCATTAAGGTAAGGGCCATGGAGGGTGTCGGCCTGATACATTCCGGTGGCAAACTCTTCTTCGAAAGCCCGGCGGTCCTTTAAGCCCGGCGCGGCTGCTCCTTTTAGGTTGTTCTTCTTTATGAAACGCTGGAAAGTGGAGACGGAAACATCCGAGGCGCCTATGAGACCGTCAGAGATCATCTTCTCCCGGATACCGGCGGCAGACAACTTCGGGAAACGTTCCCGCAGTTCATAGACCGCGGCGATGACATCGGCGTCGAGCCTGCGGGAGTGCCCTTTGTCGGCCCGCTGTTTAGGGATGAGGGCATCAAAACCGCCTTTCCTGTAGACAGACTCCCAGGAGGTAAAGGTACCCGGGGCATAAAGGACTTCCCGGCCGTCAGGGAGTTTCAGGGGTTTTGCAGCGATGCGTGGGACCATTGACAGCCTCAGGGCTGCAGTGGCGATATCGTTGTTGTGTTGTTTTTCATTCATACAGATCGCCTCCTGGATACAGGGTAACACGGTGTGGAGGGGACAGGATACTGTCAGGGTATCTGGCAGGGAAAGGGAGGGATACCATACGGTCGCAGATGCAGCCGTCCACGTAAGAGACAAGATGGCGCTCATGGGAACCGTTATGGGAATAGGAAGAGGAAGGTGCACCACAGTGTGGGCAGGGAGGCAGTTCAGAGAGGTCAGATCTGAGCGCGGCGGACAGGAACTGATAGTCATCAAGGTGTTTAATCATGTGAAAAGCCTTGCAAATGTCCAGGTAAAATCTTATCATAATGGTGAGTGTTATATCGGTTCCATGGTCATCCATGGCCCAGAGCTTGGGGAAGGGGTGCTGGCAGGCATAAGCCCCTTCCCTTTCGGTAGTGTAAAATAGTTTGTGTCTTTGGAAAAAAATACCTCTTTTTGGGTAAGAATCAAGATATGACAATTCTTA
>RAYQ01000089.1 GCA_003612395.1 Parablautia intestinalis | reverse complement strand
ACACCACCGTGCGTACGGTTCCGTACACGGCGGTTCCTTAGTTTTCACAAACTACCAGATAATAGTCAAGCATGGATGTATATCCCAGCTTGGCTATTATTTTCTTTGAAAAGGTCTGGTTCAGCGCCTTCGCCATTCTCCATATCCCTTTTCGGCTGTTGGCTAGTTCTATTGCTTTCCAATGCTCAAGTCCTAATGCTTTCAGCATTCGGTACTTCGTCCTGATTTTCTTCCACTGTTTCCAGTAAACCGCCCTTATCCTGCGTCTTGCCCATTCGTCCATTTCGCCGAGAAGATTCTTCATATCTGCCAGTTTGAAGTAGTTTATCCACCCTTTCACATACTGCTGGTACTTTTCTTCTCGTTTGGCATTGCTCATACCATTACTTCTGTCTGTAAGTTCTCTGATTTTATCTCTCATCTTCGTTACCGACTTCGGATGTACTCTGAGCCTGCATTTCCCTTTATATCTATAAAAGGCGTATCCAAGGTACTTTACTTTGCTGATATGTGCTACCATCGTTTTCTCCCTGTTCACTTTCAGAAACAGTTTTCCCTCTAAGAACGGAAGAATGTTGTCCAAGGTTCTTTCTGCACTCTTTCTACTTTTGCAGAATATCATGCAATCATCTGCATAGCGGACAAATCTGTGCCCTCTGCATTCCAGTTCCCTGTCCAACTCATTCAGCATAATGTTACTTAGCAATGGACTAAGCGGCCCACCCTGTGGCATTCCTATCCCCGTCTTCTCAAACATTCCATTTACGAGTACCCCCGCATTCAGGTATTTGTGTATCAGCGAAACAACCCTGCCGTCTTTGATGGTTCTTGACAATACTTCAATCAGCTTGCTCTGGCATACCGTATCAAAGAACTTTTCCAAATCCATGTCCACCACGTATGCATAGCCATCGTTTACGTTCTTTTGGCATTGTCTGAGAGCATCGTGCGCTCCTCTTTTCGGGCGAAAACCAAAACTGTTCCCCGAAAACTGCTCCTCGTAGATTGGTGTGAGTTCCTGTGCGATTGCCTGTTGGATGACCCTGTCAACAACCGTTGGAACCCCGAGTTTTCGGAACTCGCCTTTTGTTTCTTTGGGTATTTCTACCCTTCGGACTGGGTTTGGCTTATATTTTCCAATCCTTATCTCTTGCATTAGGGTATTCTGGTTTTCTCTCAGGTAGGGCAGAAGTTCATCCACCTGCATTCCATCCATTCCACCTGCTCCCTTGTTGGATTTCACTTGTTTGTATGCATTGTTTAGGTTCTCTTTCCGCAAAATCAAATCCAATAGATTGTCCGTCCAGTAGTCTGTGATGACACCGCTCTTTTCAGTAATCTTAGAGTAGTCGAACACTTCTGCATACTCTTTCTGTTCCGCAGATACCATTTGCAGATAGTCTTCCAGATGAAGTTGTCTATTCTCAAACCTACTTTCAGTTACATTCATTGCTTGTGTCTCCTAAAGTTCAGTCCTTCCCATGACGTTTGCAACCGCCGTGGTACTATGACCTCTGCTGACTTCTCGCCATTCGTTGTTACTACAGGTTTCATACTCTGTTTCCGCCTGCTGACGAGACCTCCCTTGGTACCACACGTTTCTTTCTCTCCATGCATCTGCCACATTTACTACAGCTAATTCCGAGTAGTTATTGGACTTTAGTTTGAGCAGCAACCTTATCCTTAACTG
>RAYQ01000088.1 GCA_003612395.1 Parablautia intestinalis | reverse complement strand
CTTTCCAATACTCCAAAGAAGCAGATGGAAAGCAGGTTAGAACCGTTGGCAGCGCAGCTTAAAATTTCTGATATTTTGGAGAAGTACCCGTATGAAGTATCAGGCGGACAAAAACAGAGGGCAGCTATTGCCCGTGCTCTGATCACTGCCCCCAAAATAGTGCTTGCTGATGAGCCTACCGGAGCATTAGACTCCCATTCTTCAGCACAGGTTATGAAGTTGTTTACGGATATACACAGAACAGGGCAGACCATCCTTGTTGTGACACATAGCGTCAAGACCGCCTGTTATGCGGGGCGGGTTCTGTTCATCCGTGACGGGAGGCTTTTTAACCAGCTATATCGTGGGGATATGGATAATGAGGCATTTCAGGAGAAGATATCTGACAACCTGAAAATCCTGTTACAGAAGGAGGGATTAGATGCGTAACTTTTATATCCGGCTTGCATTATCTAATGTTAAAAAGAATAAGCCCGTATATTACCCGTTCTTTTTGACAAATATCCTGTCCGTAATGATTTTCTTTTGTATGGCTTCCATCCAAAACCAGACAATCATTGCTACACTTCCCGGAAGCTATATATTTGTTCAGTTTCTTAAAGTGGGGGTTGTTATGACAGGAATATTTGCGGGAGTATTTCTCTTATACACAAACGGACTGCTCATACGGCAGCGAAAAAAGGAACTGGGGTTATATACAATCTTTGGCTTGGAAAAGAAGCATATTGCAAAGGTACTTATACTTGAAAGCATGTTGCTCACAACTGCCGGACTTGTGGCGGGTATTGTTTTGGGTATCGTTTTGGGAAAACTCTTTTTCCTTGTTTTGCTGAAATTGCTGCACTTAGACAGTGGGCTTACATTCCAATTTTTAACGGAAGCACTTGTGCAGACAGGTATTTGTTTTATTGTGATCGGTGTTTTCATCTTGTTTTACAACCTGTTTTCTGTTATGAAAGCGAAACCTGTCGAACTGTTGTATGCTGCCCATAAAGGGGATAATTACCATCCTTTTGTGGGGTTAAAAGCCTTTTTAGGAATTTTATGTATTGGGGGTGCATATGCGCTGATCCTTACCACTCCATCTCCTATTGATATAATCGGGCGTGTTTTTCCTATTGCATTGTTGATTTTGGTGGGAACATTGTTTTTCTTCTCATCCTGCTCTGTCGTTCTTTTGCAAGCTCTGAAAAAGAATGACAGCTACTATTATAAACCAGAGAACTTTATTTCTGTTTCCGGTCTTATTTACCGGCTGAAACAGAATGCAAAGGGGCTGTCAAATATCTGTATTTTAAGTACGGTTGTTATGGTCATTGCCACCACTACGCTGGCGCTGTATGTGGGACAGAAAGAAATGATCTCTTTCCGTTTTCCTATGGAAACAAAAATTTCTGTTTCTGACATAGCTGACGGACAGCCAGCTTTGCCGCAGTTTGTCCACAAAACAGCGGAGCAGTATGATATGGAGATAAGCCGGGAAGCTGACTACAATGTTACCTATATCAGCGGTGTTTATAAAGACAATACCATTTCTGTCTATCAGCCTGATATATACCCGCCGGATATGACCTGCGGCATTTATCTGATTACATGGGAGGATTACAGCCGCATGGAGGAAGGGGCAGAACCGCTTGAAGCGGATGAGGTTTTTGTATTTTCTTCCTCAAAGGATTTAGGAGTTTCGGAAATTAGTTTTGACAGTTTGAAGTATCGGGTAAAAGCTGAGTTATCGGAGCTTGCTATACAAA
>RAYQ01000087.1 GCA_003612395.1 Parablautia intestinalis | reverse complement strand
CGACAGCAAATGTCTACATATCTAATTCTTATCAAAAAAGATTTTTACCCATAGACACAAAATTTTTTACAGCCTCAATTTTAATATTCTGAATGAGAATTTGTGTGCGGCACAGGGATATGTGGAATATTGCGAAAAGTTTAAGCGCCGCCCTATATAATACTATTACTCTCATTATATTAATGTATCTCTCTGCATCCTAGTATTATCGGCTTCATATATGTCAAAAAATAAGGTTCTTATGCCAACCATTACTTATCATTCTTATGTCAAATTTAAAATTATATACCGTACAACAAAAATAAAAAATTCACTCAAAAAAGTTGCATACCCGCCAAATCTAATTGCAGATATGCAACTTTTATCACCTTATTTCGTTCACGACTACAATACTTGTAGCATATTACTTGCATATGCCTTCATTTTTGCAACATATTTTTTATTATCACTACTCTAATCGCGTACAGGAAACCAATTATGATCCTACATAATATTCCCAATAATATGGTTCGGGAACAATTCTATATTTTTATTGAACACTGGCTGCAAACCTTGTTTTTTGTAATTCAAGAATAATTTCTTTTGGGAGACGAGAATATTTAATAATCTTCTCAATCGGCTCATCATTCTCAATCATTTCCTTTGCCGTCTCAATCTTTTCATTATACTGTGCCTTTTGCGTTGCTTCATAGACTTCACTTTCGACATAGGAACGCATGATCTCTTCTTCGTCATATAATACCATCATAATTGATACTACCTCCTTTTCTCTGCTAATCAGATACTCCCTAAGCACATTCTGGTCTTTACAGATACGGATTGCCTCCATAACTGCTTTTCTCGTCCTTCCGTATATCTTCATCTGCTCATTGCAGACTTTTGTAAATATGACATACTGATTGATAATATCTCCTTCTTTTCCATCGTATATTATCTTTACCTTTACATCAACTGCACACTCTTTTCCACCGAAAAATTCCTGTGACAGTGAGATTTCGGATGGCCTTGTCTTCCTCTCCCCGGTATAAATAACAAAAATCTCCGGTATCGGCATTCTCACTTTTTTGCCCTTATACAGATTCTGTTTGGTGCGTTCAAAATAATCATGCCATGTCTGCACCAGATACATCAGGGCCCTCACTATGATGTTCACCGTCCATACATAGGACTGCGCTTCCACAAGGATCATCAGCTTATCGCCCACTGTAAACCCAAGATCGTTGTAAATGTTGTCTGTCAATACATTTTTGATTGTTATATCATTCAGATCATTCTCTGTAACATCAGTATCTTCCGGATGGAGCGATTTATACAGTTGGAGAAGGTATTTCTTATCCTGAAACAAATCCGTGAATACGCTGTCCTTAATCGTCCGCTTCATGATCCCTTCCTGATCCTTCTTTACATTGTCTACAATCTCAACATCGTTTCTTTCCAATCTCTTCACCTGCCTTATAATTGCTTCCTTATTTTAATAGTATCATAAATCGTTGTTTTTTCATAGGTATTTCTCAAACCTCATGGAAATTCTCTTTAGGAGCTCTACCGCTTCAATTTAGAATTTCTTTTCGCATCTGCCACATATTCCATCACCATACCGTTTTCCTTTGCACGTTTATTAAACGGATCATAGTTTTCAATCTTTTCAAATCTCAGTTGTGATATCTTCATCATAAGCTCCTTTTTCCAGCTCGGCAATTTTGCTCCCAAGCAGTTCATTGATCACCCATGCATGTGTCACATGACCGATAAAAAATCCCATTGTATGAGCAGTCTCTTCCTGCATCTCTTTTAACTGCCTTATACCCCATTTGATAGACACATAGAACGAGTGGTATAATCTATCCAGAAAGTCAGGAGGAGAGATTATG
>RAYQ01000086.1 GCA_003612395.1 Parablautia intestinalis | reverse complement strand
TAAGAATTGTCATATCTTGATTCTTACCCAAAAAGAGGTATTTTTTTCCAAAGACACAAACTATTTTACACTACCTTAAAATTTGAGTAATCTTCCATCAGTTCATTAAAATAAGCTTTTAGTAAATTTGGTATGTGCTTAATATTCCATTCTCTGGGAATGGTAACGGGATTGATATTGAGATCAGCTAATTCTTTCAGGGTCTGCTTAAAGGCAATCAACTCATTACCCTGATAAGATGCTTTTGCTTTAGCTAAACTGCGGCATTGGTTGACATACTTTAATGCATCTATGTAACGTTGTTCTCGTTGGCTGTTGAAATTTTTGGATTGTATAATCCGCACTGCTTCTGGAAGTGAATACCAGTCACCTTTCCCAATTACCTTTTCATAATAACTGCTGACAATCTCAACACATCTTAAAGGGGTGAGAATATCCTTATACTTATTGACACAGTTATTGCCTGATTCTTCGGCTTTCTTATTGAGGGAGTATGTTTTATGGTATTTGCATTGTACTTCAAAACGGATGATGCTTCGTGAGGCATTAATGATTTCCTGGGGAATTTGGTCAAATCCATTTTCAACATTTTCTTGTGAGCGATTTAGTAATTGCAGATATTTACTGTAATAATTTATATTAACAGATTTGCTGCACAGGTAAAAACTTTCGGGTCTGCTCTTCATCCTGTGTGAAGTTTTGTCATACTCCATCCATTCTTTGTAATAAGGTGGTATATCACTTCTCTTGATAAGATTCATTATCTGTTCGGGATCATATTCAGGAATAAAATCACTCAAACAGATATTGATACAGTAGTCTATTCGTTTAATCTCATAATCGTTAAATGATCCTAACAGAGATGAGATTTTTTTTGATTCATCATTAAAATTAACTATTGCAATGTTCATATCACTATAAGTAGCTGCTGTCAGGTAATCAGTTATACCAGCAAGAATTTTAGGATTTATCGTTACTTCAATATTGTAAAAGGGGGAATTAGAAGGACATTTAGGAGAACGAATACACCATTTAATCCCCCTATTTTTACCCTTAAAATAGATATTAATTTCCAATGGCAAATAATTCTCATTATGATAATATATTATAGGATCATTTTTTTCATTCTTTCTATACATTTCAATAAGCCCTGTATTTTCTCTATATGTAGAAAAATCTATAAGTAATTTATCAACTTCACTGTATAGTAAAGATATACATAAAGTCATTGTGTGAAAACCTAACGAAGATCGTAACATTTGTCGTTCACTCCTTGTAATAGTTTTTGATCTATATATTGGAGAATAAATAATCATAAAAAGTATTGTATTGTTCATATGTAAGAGCTAATGTAGGAGGTTTGTTATTTCAATGCAAGTATATCAGAAGGTGGCTCTTTGATATATACAATAAATTGAAATAGATACTGCATTATGCTGATTAATACAATAAAGAATATTTTGATATTAAAATATGCAAATTGATTTATTGTAACTTACATTGATATCATATAAATACTATTGTGATCATATAAGATCATTTATTTATTATTCTCCATATATAGATATTAAATTGTATATTGTATTTGATATTATTAATAACCTTAATACGCAATAAGTGTATAAATGAAATAATGTAAATATTTAATCTATAGTATGTATAAAATGGGATGGATATATTATTAAAAACATATGTAGATATATTTAAAGTTATATATATAATAAATATATATTATGTAAAATGGAACTGATAGAGAAAATAGTGGCGCAGGGGTTTTAACCTCTGCGTCAAACTTTTTTGGTCTTATAAAAGTAACCGCCAAATAATGATGCGGTCAGATATAAAATTACCCCAGCCCTTTGCGAGTTGGAGTAATTCACTATAATT
>RAYQ01000084.1 GCA_003612395.1 Parablautia intestinalis | reverse complement strand
TTTTTGCAGTAAAAAGCCGGATTTGTAATCTTTTTTGCAAAAAGTTTGGATTTCTCCTAAGTTTGGATTTGTGGAAATGTGTATAACTTGCTATTCCGTCATGGAAAAGTCCGTTCACAGAACATGGAAAAGCTAAAGGGCAGCTTTCCCACATTCTGCAAACAGACTTTCCCACAACTCCATAAGACAGCAAGTTATGCACATTACGCACAGTGCCGACTACTCCGGAATCCATTTCATATATATCACTAAAAAATCAAAACTTGTCAAGCTATGTCAAGATTTTTATGATATTCTTATAGGGGAGGTGAAATGATGTCAGATAATCGCTTATTCAAAATGTTATATTATCTTTTAGACAAGGAACGTGCTACTGCTCCTGAATTAGCAGCTGAATTTGAAGTTTCTACAAGAACAATTTATCGTGACGTAGAAGCATTAAGCAGTGCGGGTATCCCGATTTATGCTGAACCGGGAAGAAACGGCGGTATATACTTATTGCAGGATTTTATTTTGGACAGAGCAATATTATCCGAAAATGAGAAGCAGGAAGTATTGACGGCAATACAAAGTATATTTGCCACAGGCTATACTGGAGAAAAAGAATTACTAACAAAGTTATCAGCGATTTTCAATGTAAATACAAGAAATTGGCTTGAAGTGGATTTTTCACGTTGGGGAAAACGCATTTATGATAACTCAAAATTTGAAATTTTGAAAACAGCGGTGATTCAGTGTAGAAAAGTAAAGATAGTTTATGAAAACTCTAACAGCAGAAGAAGCACACGAATCGTTCAACCATTAAAAATATCTTATAAATCAAAAGAGTGGTATTTAAAAGCATTTTGTATGGAAAAACAAGATTTTCGCACATTCAAATTAAACCGTATATTAGAGCTGGAATTATTAGAGGACACATTTGTGCCAAGACCATACCCGGAAGAAAAAAACAATCTGCAACAGATATACCCTAAAATAGTCCTTTCGTTTTCAAAAGCTATTGCATATCGTGTCTATGATGAATTTGACGAATCAGAAATTAAATATCAAAAAAACGGTGATTTAATTGTTTGTACAGAAATCCCAGTTGATACATGGCTTACTGGTTATCTGCTTTCATTCGGGGCACAAGTTGAAGTCATTGAACCAAAGTATTTAAAAGGTATTTTAGCTGAACAGGCACAAGAAATATATAAAAAAAATAAACCTTGACAAAAGGTGTCAAGATATATGTGCTATACTAATGACCATAGCAATACAACTATACAGAAACTTTAAGCACAATTTAGAAAGAAAGAGGTAACAAAAATGAATGAAATGAATCAGAAATTTTGTCAGTGCTGCGGTATGCCTATGGGAGATACTGATGAACTGTACGGAACAAATGCAGATGGCAGCAAAAATGAGGAATACTGCAAGTATTGTTTTGAAAACGGTAAGTTTACTTTTAATGGTACAATGGAAGAAATGATTGAGGTATGTGTACCGAATATGGCTGTTGCTAACCCCAATATGAGCGAAGAAGAAGCAAGAAAAATTATGCTTGAATGGTTTCCGACACTGAAACGCTGGAAAAACTAATTTTGATATTGTCATTTCTATCGTCCAATGATTAGTAAAAAAAGTGAAGTCATTTTTGTTGATGGGTAATCAAGGGGCGGTAGTTAAAATTGCTATCGCCCCTTTGAATTATAAAAGCAGCCATAAACTATGCATCGCCCTATGTGGGGGAAAGGGGGAATCAACTATGCCTTGCACAGAAGCATACAGAGAACATATCATGTATACGTTCAATGGCTTTTGCAAGACCGTCATACGCTTTGCGGCTATCAACGCATGGCGTGACAGGAGCAGGCGGCGGCAAAAAGAAATATCCCTTGAATACTGCCTTATACCCCATTTGATAGACACATAGAACGAGTGGTATAATCTATCCAGAAAGTCAGGAGGAGAGATTATG
>RAYQ01000083.1 GCA_003612395.1 Parablautia intestinalis | reverse complement strand
TGGTTTTGTTGACTTAATGATACCATATCCCAAACCTTGACTCCATGTTTTCTGGAGTTTTCGGACAGTCTGCAAGTAATTTCCCTTATCAGGCCGCCCGGCCTGCCTGCGGAAAAGGCAGACCGCCGCATATGGCGGATGATGGCCATAGTGCGGCGGTTTGTCTTTTGTGTATTATCTGGCATTAAGTTCCACCAAAACAATCTCCGGGCGGTTATTGAAACGGAATGGTATAATGCTGTTTCCAATGCCACGGCTGACCACCATGCTTGTGCCGCCATCTGTATACAGTCCGGCATCATATTTGGGAAACAGCCCTTGATTGGGGGCAACCAGCCCGCCGATAAACGGCAGCCGGAACTGGCCGCCATGCGCATGGCCGCTAAAAACCAAATCAATACCGCCATCCACATAGGTTTCAAACAGCTCCGGCCTATGTGAGAGCAAAATAGTGTATCCGCTTTCATCACCAATCAGATTCTTCAATTTCGTACTGACCATAGCGGGGACTTCACCAAACATATCTCCCTTGACCTTAAAATCGGGATCGGCCAAGCCGAGGAGTGCTATTGTTTCCCCGCCCCGCTCTAAAGAAATGGCTTCATCCTCCAGTACGATAACCCCCGCCTCTTCAAGCCCGTCTTTCAGGTCATCGTATTGGGAACAGGCCGCTTCATGGTTTCCCGTCACATAATAGGTCGGGGCAATTTTGACAGATTCCTGTGCAAAGCAGAGCGCTATCCATACATCCGTGTGATTGACATCTATGAGGTCTCCTGTTATCACGATGATATCCGGCCGACTCTCGGATAGCAGTTTTAACAGTTCTGCATTGTTTTCTCCAAATTCAGCATTATGCAAGTCTGATACCTGCGCTATCTGGAAGCCGGAAAATGCGGCAGGGATACGGCTGCTTGAAATTGCAACTGCATTTGTCATCAATTCCGTATTGCCCCATGCCGTCCAAATAAGCAGAATAAGAAATATTGTGCCTATTACACATAACATTATCCGTGTCTTTTTAATCAGCCATTTTCTCATTTTTCCACACCATTTATCAAAGTCCTGCCCCTTCACTCAAAACGCTAAATCGTTAATAATACTTATGGCGACAATTCCAATGCCAAACAAGATAAGCAAAATTCCCGGTATGCGCAGATACCATTTGTAATGATTGGGCATTTCCTTTTTCTTCATCAGCCACCAAAATGGCTTAAAGAAGATAAACATAAGCAAACCACCAATTAGACAGATAACAGCAAAAATAATTCCAAAATTAAAACTCATATTTACTCCTTTCAATCAGCTTGTCACTATTCTGTAATAGGTTCTTGCGGTGCTGAAATACATTACTATATAGATAAAAACAAACAACAAAGATATTGAAATTGCGCAGAGCAAAAGTACCAAAATATTTGTCAGCCCCAGCGTGGAAAGCAGCATAGCAACTGCATAAAGTGAAACACCCAAATGGATAACCGCCATAAACAGCGGGAAGAAAAACATAATCTGAATTTCTTTGTGGACTATTGTCGATATTTCGTTTCGGTCAAGCCCTACTTTCTGCATGACCTCAAAATTATATCGGTCACTATATCCCTCCGTAATCTGCTTGTAATAAATAACCAAGGTCAGAAAAACCATAAATAGCAAGCTAAGTAGTAGTCCGATAAACAGAAATCCCCCATAGGTATAATTATCACTCTGCCTTTCACTTTCTGCATTTTCATATTTTGCCCCGGCATAATTTGAAACTACTTGATTTTGTAAAACAGCATTAAAATCAGTTCCCTTTGTATCTGCCACATCAAACATCATGCTATATGTTTGCTTGAATTTATTTTCAGTGGGCGACAGTTCGGCAAGAATATTATCTATGTCTTTCTGTGTAGGGCAAATAAAGAAATATCTCGTTTCAGAGGACAAAATACTTTTATTTTGTATAGCAAGCTCCGATAACTCAGCTTTTACCCGATACTTCAAACTGTCAAAACTAATTTCCGAAACTCCTAAA
>RAYQ01000008.1 GCA_003612395.1 Parablautia intestinalis | reverse complement strand
TACTTTTTGTTCTTTTTTGCTGTATTACACTTTTTTGTAAAGATTTATTTATAATGAAGGAAACATTTTATACCAATGTGTTTCATTAATATAAATCAGTCCTTACGAAAAAGTTATAAACTGGCAAAAAAGAACTCGTAACTACTTTAGAAAGCCCGCAGTTCCTTTTAGCAGAACAGCTGACACAGGCACTGTGCCTCAGACCGGAAATAATATGCCAAAACCCGGCATTTCTGCCGGGTTAATAATGCAAACAGTATAAAAATTATGTATTATTTATAATAAATCTTTCTTTACTAAATCTTTCGAAAAGTATTTCTTGTTCCATACCCACTATTCCCGATATGAAAAGCCTTGATAAATAAAATGCCGAAAATAAGGCATTTACAGGCGTTTCAAAAGGCTGATATTTGTATTTTACGACAGAGTTTCAACAAATGATAAGCCTTGATATAGTAAAATTTAAGACATCATTACTTATCGGGATATAGATGTGGTTTCTTATCGATTTATTCAGTAAATGCCCTGTGTGGGAAGCCATATAGGGCATTTTGGTGTGGTGCAGACCTTGTAAATTTTCTCATGGCAGTATATAATAAACGAAAAAGAGGTGAACAATGAAAATATATTTAGATAACTGCTGTTTCAACCGTCCATATGACGACCAGGCGCAAATCCGTATCTCTTTGGAGACACAGGCAAAGCTGTATATACAGGATTTGATAAAAAATGAGAAGTTGGACTTAGTAACATCATATGTTTTGTGGTATGAGAACAGCCAGAATCCATATGAGACAAAAAAGACGGCAATCAGTGAGTTTATGCAGAGGAACAGTGTGGAATATATAGATATTGATAAGACGGACATGATAAAGTCTAAAGCGGAGGAAATAATGAAAACAGGAATCAAAATGAAAGACGCTTATCATGTAGCCTGTGCGGTTTATTCGTCCTGTGACTATTTCTTGACTACTGATGACAGGCTGTTGAAATATAAGTCAAGCGAAATTCAGATGTTGAACCCCATAGATTTTATCAGAAGATTGGAGGGAGATATAAATGGTTAGTGATATTGAAATTATGAACAGAGGGATTCATTGTTTATTAGAGAAACTGGGAGTTGTGGATACGGAGAGGTTTATTGCAGTGATTAACAGGGAACGGTTTGATTATACGAAGTGGCAGAGAGAACGGTTTGACAATATGAGTTCTGATGAATTTAACAGTGCGGCGGTTGCGTACTCCAAGGAAAATCCGTTTTGTAAAAAAGGATAAGGCAGAGAAAAACAGTAAGCCTTGATATAGCAAAAATTTGAGACATCATTACTTATAGTGATATAGGTCGTGGTGTCTTTTTGTATGTCGGGATGGTTTACATTTTGAAGGGCAGCAGTTTTTTCGGAAGGGATATATACAAATGGCTGACAGCCTTGCATTTGTGGGGATATTAGTCAGATATGTAGAAATTTTCTGACAAATTTTATCATTTTCATGTTGTCGAATTTTTTTCTGGTAATAGTATTGCCAATCCATTACATTCTATACATTTTTTTGAATTTTTTGTATGCTAACCAGGCATTAGCAACAAAAGAACTTTTCATGGGCTCTGCCCACACTCGGCCCCCAGAATAAGGAGGGAAAATTCTGGCAATACTGCTAATGCCGATAGAATAAGGAGGGGCTGGAAGAAGGAACTGACATCTTCCCAGTTATTTTCCCAGTTACTTATCGAATAGGGAGACTTCCTTCCCCATTTTTCTTTGATCTTTTCCAGTTCTGAGAGGGCGGATGTTTCATTCGGGGCATTATACACTGCCTTGAAGTCAGACGAAAAATTGGGCGCCGGCACAAACTCTCCTATCTTCTCCCGCCCCAAATCTCACAAAATCTATCTTCCCATCTTCCACATCCACCACCATCACATCCCAGAGCTCCTGCGTAACTGTCCCTATCTTCCGGTCATAGGTCACCGCCCCTTCCGGCTTCTTATCCTTAAAATCTTCACACTTGGCACACCCTATGGAAACGATAGGAAACCTTCTCTCAAGGGAAATCTGGTCGGCATGATTATGCCCATGGATATAAGCAAGGATCCTTCCTCCATGTGCTGTGTATTCTTCCAGCGCCTCCAGCATTTCACAGCTGTTTCTGATTTCCTTACTCCAAAAATGCATCTCAGGCAGTAATGGCACATGGGCAAACACCAATACGCTGTACCCTGCCGGAGCTGCCAGCAGCGTATTTTTTACCCACTCTATTTCTTCTAAGGGGAATCCATACCGGATGCTCTCCCGATGATTAAAAGAATGGAGAAAAAGACACCGTAGTTTTTGTTTCTCAAAATCCACATAATACCATGGCTTTTCTCTACCTAAGTAATGCTTGCTTTGCTCCTGTTCGCTCATCCATTCCGGATTGCCGCGAAAATAATTTGAATCGTGATTTCCCAGGGCAAGGTAAACAGGCACCTGCAGGGTATCCAAATCTCTCATAACCCTGGCAGCATATTCCTTTGTAACGGCTAAAGGAATCATACCATCTGTCAAATCTCCAAGATGTATCATGGCGTCAAACCCGGTTTCCCTGCAGACCTCCTGTAAATTTGCAATACTGTCTTCCCAGCCGCCGTTTATCACATAATGGGAATCTGTCATCAGTCCAAAAACCAGACTATTTTTTCTTTTATTTTCCTTCCGCTTTTCACGAACCGTTTGAACGGTCTTCTCTATTTCCTGTTTGTAATAATCCTTCTTTTGATATGTTCTTTCTTCCCTAAGCAGATACAAAGCCTTTGACGCCCCGTAAACGTCCTCCTTTGTAATTGGAGCGCCGTCCTTCCGTCTTACGGCAACACGAATCCAGCCATCCTGCGAAAGGGTATATCTCCCGCCGTGTAAAGCATCCCAATTAAAATCTCCCCTGTACCGGGACCAGTTTTCTTCTTCCTGATAGCAATAGGTATAAATCAGCCTGTCTTCTATCTCTGCCGAGTAAGAAGCAATTCCATACTGATAGGCACTGTCAGTGCACACTATCTTATCCCCAGCACCTACCTCATAAAAGCGGAAATCCGCCATCCAAAACGGATATATCTCCCTGGAATGTGTGCACTGCGGATCTGTTGCTTCCATATGTTCTTTTTCAAAAAAACCTGTTTCCGGATGAAAAACTGCTCCTGCTTCAAATGAGAAAAAAATCTTCTCTCTCTTATCCCTGCAGATACTTTTTCGTAATATTCGCAAAAACGTCTGTATCAATATTTCTCTCCGCCCATTCCGATATCTCTATCTCTCATTACTTTTTAAAAGCCGTAAAGCATATCCTTAAACCAACGGACAAGCATTATACGGGAAGTGACCTGTAACATGAGGCGCCTGCTAAATCTACAGACGCCTCAAAATATAACACTTTACATCTTAGTTTTTTTTAAGTCTGTTCCTCTCCTCCATAAACCTCTCCATAACCCCCGCCATTGCAATGGATTCTTCCTCCGTAAACTTATAAGACCGTCCCTCATGTCCACTGATCATATAGGCAAAGTCACTGATCTCATACCGAAGCCCCTGTCCTAAAAATTTCACGAAATGCCTGTCTCTTTTATTAGGATCCTCATATCTCACCTCAAATGACTCTGTCAGCCACCAGGGCGACTCCGCCAGAATATAGCCCTTCGTACCGGCAATCACCAGCTGTCCTTCCGATTTCACCCCCACGCCGCTTTTAGATAAGGCAAAGCCGTTCTTATACTTAAAGGATGCCTTTGTATACAAATCAATCCCGTTTTCGTCCAGAACGCTGTCAAACTGCACATCCTCATAATCCGTGCCCATCAGCTTCATAATAGGCAGAAGGGTATGGCTGCCAAACTCTGTAAAGCCTCCCCCGTATACTGTATCTGTTCTCTCCCGTACCTTCTCTGATGTAAGCCGGGTAAAGCATGCCTCCACATCCCGGATCTGGCCGATCTCCCCGCTTTTCGCCACGCTGATCAGCTGAACGAAGCCGGGGCAGTAGGCTGTTTTAATGGCCTCCAGCAAAACTCTGTTATTCCTGCGGGCAATGCGAAACAGCTCCTCCGCCTCAGCTTTTCGAAACGCCATGGGCTTTTCACATAGCACATGCTTATGGCACTCCAATGCCTTTTTCGCATACTCGTAATGGGTTTCATGGGGAGATGCGATATAAATCGCATCCACATTTTTTAAAAATTTTTCTATACTATCTGTGTACAAATCCAACTCATAACGCTTTGCAAACTGTTCGGCGCTTTCAATATGCGGATTATAAACGCTCTGTACAATCACGCCGCTGACAAACTTGGCCTCCGGCACAAAGCGGCGGGCTATTCTTCCGGTACCAATGATCCCTATTCTGATAATTGGATGCTTTTGCGCACGCAGCATAGTAGAGGACACATTCCTGGTCCTCTCCAGATATACTACTTTGCAGTAATCCTTTAAATGATCGAAGGCCCCTACCCAATCGGAGCCTATGGCAAAAATGTCTATATCATATTTCTGAATATCTTCTACCTTCTGCCCAACATGATCCTCCACAATAATCTTGTCCGCCAGGCCGGTCTTTTTTATATTTTCGATCCGTTCGTCCAGCGAATCAATAATATTTAATTTCCCTCTGGACTCATCGTATTGCTCAGTGGTCACGCCCACGATCAGGTAATCGCCCAGCTCTTTTGCCCTTTTTAGTATATTGTAGTGTCCCTCATGAAATAAATCAAAGGATCCGTAAGTAATCACCTTTTTCATGCTTATCCCCATTTCCGCCAGTTGAACAGTGTTCACTTTTGCTTTTCTTTATTCCTCTCTATTTTCATCAAAATTCAATCTTTTTTCTTCCACCACCAACGGCCTGTGAATCACCCTGGTATTGATATTAAGAATATATTCCCCTAACAGTCCAATAAAAAACAACTGTATGGAGCCAATTAAAAACACGCCAATGATTAGCGGCGCATATCCTGCCTGAAATCCGTACCAGTTAACCAGTTTTAAAATCAAATAGAGCATTGCAATAAAAAGGCTTACCACGGAGCTGAAAAATCCAAGCAGTGTGGCGATTCTTAAACCCACCTTTGTGTAAGAGGTAATGCTCAGCATAGCTGCATCATAGAGACTGTAAAAATTATTTTTTGTTTTCCCGGCCCTGCGCCTTGCCTGTGTATACTCTATTTCAATCATATTAAACCCGCTGGCGTATTCCGCTACAATTCCACGAAGAAAGGGTATCGGGTCATCCAACTGCCTTAAAATGGAAATAAAGGTCTTGTCATACAGGCCAAACCCTGTAAAATGTTCAATCATTCTGACACTTGACATCCCCTTAATCAGCTTATAATAACACGATCTGAGAAAGTAAAGAATTCCGGATTCTTTAGAGGATGTTTTAATACAGCTCACTACCTTATGCCCTTTTTCCCATTCCTCCACAAGCCTTGGAATCATCTCCACCGGATCCTGAAAGTCGCAGCACATAGAAATGGTACAGTCCCCCGTAGTCTGACACATACCGTGAAAGGGAGAATTAAACTGCCCAAAATTGGTCACGTTAAAAATAGCCTTCACCTTTTTATTTTTGGCACAGATTTCCTCCAGCTTGTCCCTGGTACCGTCAGTTGAGCAGTTATCTATAAATACAATCTCATAATCATAATTTGACAATGCTTCATTTATCACATTTGTCACAGCCATAGCCATCAATTCTACATTTTCAACTTCATTATAGCATGGTATTAAAATACTGATTTTTTTCACAACAATCCCTCATGCCACCATATACACATTTCAATAATTACAACAAATTTTTCCATATTTCTATAATATTCTAACGCATTTTAGTATATCCGTCAATCTTCTGCCACATTTTCGCTTTTACCAGCGTAAACACCTTTGCAAACAGCACGGGCCGAAGCTGAGCGTAGACCAAATATCCCGACCCTTGGGGCGTTTCAAGTTTAATGCCCCGCTGCTTGCGGCGGGGTATTTGACTTTCGCTTCATGACATAATACGCCATTGTTCCGCCCCAGTTAGAGACTTCCCTCCGCTCTCCTGCTTCATAAAACGGCTCCGCCATTTTTAAAATTTCCTGCTCGTCATAATCAATGTATGGCATAAAATATATAATACCTCTTTCCGGCAATTCCTCCATACTGCCATCCACGATATCCTCAAGGCAGACATGACTAATCGGAACAACTTTTTCGCCATCCGGAAGGCTGCAGAAAACACGCCGTTTCTCCTCCTTATCGTACCCGGTCCATTCGTAAAAATCCATACGGTCTCCTACTGTTGCGATAATAATAATTGCATCCGTATCAAAATTGCTGTCCGCCAGCATTGCATCAAAAAGGCCATAAAGATACGTGTGCCTGAAATTAGTCATAAAGGTTTCGCTAAAATTTCCGCCTTCCATTTCAGTAGAAATCATTTTTCCTTTTCCTGTGTCAAACTGTTCAAACGCCATATTCGTAAGAGGGTCAATGAAAAAGAAGGTCTGCACAACCAGTAATACCATACCCACGCCTGCTGCAGCAATACCGGCTAAACTTTCCAGGCAGTTTTTAAAGGTTTTAAAAAGCAGAATAAAGGCCAGCACCCACAGCATAACCGCGCTGAAAATATGGTATCGGGCCAAAACATATTCACAAAGGTAAAAATTAGCAAGTACGAACGCTCCCAAAGTTCCTAAAAAGCTTGTCTGTCCCCGGAAGGAAGGCCATCTTCGCCGTTTTATCCAAAAACAAAGCAGGCAAATGATGATAATCATTGTGGGAATCCACTCAAAATCGAGCACAAAAATTATACTGAATTTTCTCCAGAAGTAGGAGAGAAAAACCGAGACCTTCTCTGCCACTCCGTTTAACGCACTTCCACCGCTTTTATCTGACATTCCCATCCATGTAAACAAACCGTTTTGTTTTATCGTGAACAGGCAAAGAAAAATAACACCTCCAATTGCGCACATTACATGAAAATTAAGCAGGAAGCAATATAGCCTTTCTCCTTTTTTCTGTTTTAAAGATTTCAAAAAATGAGCACATATATGCGCGAGCAAATATCCGCCCACAATAACAATGCCCGTTTCCTTGGTCAGAAGAATGGTAAGCAGCCAGACAACCTTCAAAATAGTCTTTTCTTTATATTCTGCATATAATAAAAATATGGTAAATACCGGCAGCAGATTATCCAGGCTTACATGGGAAAACAATCCTAAAAACAGGGGACACAAAGATACCAGCATGGTGCTGACAGCAGCTTCCTTTTGGGAAAGATTAAGCCAGTATCCCCGAAACATTTTATAAATGCAGATCAATGCCACATCCATCAGAATCAGTGTCAATATCAGCACGCCCGTCATCTTGCCAGGGAGCAGAAATTCACCGATACAGTTAATAAAAGTATAAGCAATTGCATAATGGCTATACAATCGGAAGTGCGTCCAAATGTAACCAAATGAATATTCAAAATTTTTGCATATATCCTGAATAGCGCCATAATATAGAGCGCTGTCCCCAACCTGAATTTGCAAAAAAAGCGGAATTCTGACCAGAGTGCTCAAAAGAACCACAAGGATAAGCCCTTTGTCCTGTAATCGCTCAGAGAACAGCTTCTTTATCATCCCTTTTTCCCCTTTTCCCTTGCGCTTTCGAAAGGCAAAAGCTCCTGTAGCTGCCAGAACGCATATTATATACAAGTATACCCATAAAGGTACGTACTGTCCCCTGGGAATTTTATAGATGGCTGATGCACCCAGAAAAATACAAAAAAACCAAAAAACTGCTAAAATCTGCTTTAAATTATCATTATCCTTAAAAAATTTAATCACATTTTCAAATCGGATTTTTCTTCTGTTAAGGGTACAAAAGACGATAAAAAATGCTGCTGTCATAATCAGGAAAAGCGATGCCGCCAGTACTTCCAGATCCCCGACCGTTTTTCCCTGTCCCCTGTATCCTACATACCTCCATTTCCCATATAAATAGGAAATCGCCAGATTATCCGTAACCTGCTTACCATTTACGCTGCAGGTAATATTATCCTGAACGCCCGTATCTTCCACTGCTGCTATCATTCCCGGCGCCTTGTTGTTTTCCCCGACAAACAAACGGATTATTAAATTCCCGTGTCCCCTCACGTCTACGGATTCAAGGAATCTGACAGGGTAGCGTTTTCCCGGCTCTATCTCCTCCAACTGTTCCCTCTTTTGGGATAACAGGTTTCCGTCTGCATCACACAGCTGTATATAAAGGGTTCCCTGACATCCTTTTCCTGTTCCGGTAAGATATAAATCCAGCCCCACCATGTAAGACGCCTGATTTCTATAGAGCTGATCAACTACAGTTCCTTCTTCCAGCCAGTATATAGCATCCTCTTTTACCTCAGCGCTTTCAAATTGCTCCTCATAATAAGGTTCAACCCCCATTCCATAATGACGGACACACAATCCGCTGCAGACCAATGTTATAATTGAAACCAAAATAATAAAAAATACTCTTTTATTTTTCATCCTGTTTTCCTTCACATTAATCCATATTATTTCCAATAACAGCTTTCTTCAACTCTCTGGCTGTTTCGGGGCGTCTCAGATTCTAATGGATATTCCCAAGCCCCATTAAAAGCGACACGATAAGTTGGACATTCCACCCATCTTTTCCCCTTAATGCCAAACATAATCTGTGTTACTCCCCCTAAATGAATTGCCTGTTTTCCCGCTTCCTTTAACTTTGCGGCCAAAGGAAACCCATACGCACCGCATCCAATTATCGCAATATCAAAATCCTTTTTCAAAGCTTCCTGATACATATAGTCAAGGGCATCAAACCAGGTTTCAAATCTCTCATCTCTCTCTCCTGCAACAGTCTGTACCGCCTTTAGGGTCAGAAGTTCAAACTCTGGCAATACTTCCGTTCCCGGGAAAAGCAATTCTCTCTTTTGATACTGTTTCCGTATTGATTTTTCAAACGGATGAATCACCAGTACTCTCTTTCCTCTCAATGCTCTGGACCATGGGTTATTACAGCGCCATGGCTCTAAATGGAATAAAAAGGTCAGATCCGCCTGCGGTAGATATTCCTCGATCACATAGTCCTCCATATGGCAATGCCACATTCCCAATAAATCAACACTTTTACATGCATTTAGCATCAGGTCCGTAAATGCATCCGCCAACTCATCCGCCACCGGGAAAAATCCCGCACCCTCTCCAAGCCGGGGAAACCACTTATCAAACCTTTCGTCATTTTCTTTGCTTCTGCCGCATATCCTGTTCTTTAGCACAGTAGTAATAACTGACAATTCCGTATTGCCAAACCTGGCCGCCATAAACGGCTCTCCTGAAAGAATTTTTTCATAAAGCCATTCATTGGCAGCCTTAGCAGACATAATCCATTTATGGGCAAAACGTGGCATGCACAAATCATAATGGAAATATTTCTCAAAAATATGCCTCTGCAGCACCTTCCTGAAATAAAAATCCCTGAATTTCCATCGGGCCTCATAGATTTTCCACTTTTTCTTTTTATCCATTCTAAAATTCCTTTTTTTCAAACAGCCCTCTGGCTTCTTCAAATGCAGCTATAAATTTATCCGCCAAATGCTCCCAGATAAACCCTTCCCTTATGGTATGCGCTGCCTTTTCCTTCATGTCATTATATTTTTCCCGGTTAATCATTAATTCTTCCACTGCCTCTGTCCAGCTTTGTGTCCGGAAGTCATGAAGTATTCTTCCGTTTTCCCCATCCTTTATAAGAGTGCCTGACCCTCCATTGTCGCTGCTTACCACAGGAAGGCCAAAGTACATAGCCTCCAAAAGCACCATTCCAAAAATTTCGTAATTGCTTGGAAAGAGAAGCAGATCACAATTTTCATAAACCAGAGCAAGCTCCCTCTGAGAAGCCCTTTTCAAATAAGTCAAATCACCATTTGCAATCATCTCCTGTGCTTTTTCCCCAAATGCCTTCAAATAGTCTTTTTCCCCGGAACCGATCACCACCAGCTCCACATTCTTTACCTTTTCTTTCAGCTTTTGAAATACGTCAAGTAAAAACAGGCTGTTTCGCCGTTCTTCTATTTTTCCCACATACAGGAGACGAAATTTATTTCCCTTTGGAGAAATTGGGCAGGTTACCTTTTTCCCCTGGTTTTCAAACTGTCTGATATCAAGCCCTACGCCTGCCGTATGGACATGTTTAAAACCCTTTCCGCGCAAAAATTCAGTTGCCTTTTCACTTTTTGTAAGTGCAATTACTTTATCATGCCGGTGCCACCGCAAAAACATCTGATCAAAAACCCTGCATTTTAAATTATACCCTCTGGTGTACTCTGAATAATACAGTCCATGGTAGACAACGGTTGGCCTGATCTGCCACGTATAGAGCCGCCAGCTGTAAATTAAATCGTACTCATCCACCTGGATTACATCATACTGCCTGATTATTTTTTCTGCGGAAGGCATAAATCCGTTTTTTAACAGATTATATCCGCGAAGCCAGTAGATTCTATAATAATATATTTTGCCGTTTTCTTCAAAGGTGCACTCCTGTACCCTGTCCTTGTTTTTTCCGTTGTACAATATAATATCGCAGACATTTCCCGCAACGATCAGCGCCCTGGCGAGGCCTATTTCCTGCACATTGTAGCCCTCTGTATTCATAATATCCGGGAAAGTGCGGACAATTAAAATCTTCATTTTCTTTTCCTTCGCCACTTGTTCTTATTAAATACCAGGTACTGAATATCAATCATCTCATAGTGGTCAGACTGACTGTAAGTATGCACACCTATAAGCTTCCTGCCTTTTATCCTGATGTCCCCGGGCAGCAGTTCCTTTTCTGTCTTACCTAAAAGCTTCCCGTGAAATTTCCCTGTAAGCTTTCCTTCATAGCGGGTAAACTGCACGGAATAGCCATAAATGCCTGATGTACTTCTCTGCAGGGGAATAAGTCGCCCTTTATCCTCAATCATTGGCCCGGCAGTTCTGGCATTTAAGGCATAATCCTCATTTTTCCTCCCCATATCTCTGCAAAAAATAGTTCCATCTGCCTTTTCCATTTCATATTCGTGAAATCTGGTATAAAAATCATCATCCTTCTTATACTCTGATGCAAGAAACAAAATTTTGTTTTCATCCTGCTCCAAAATAATGCTGTCTACCAATTTTACTCCCCGGAGGAATTCTCCGGCCTTTTCCCAGCCATAGGGAAACTGCGTGCAACGATATAAATTAAGCTGTCCGCTCATTTCTGTTTCCGGCATCATATACAGCTCCCGGCCCCATGTAAAGCACATGGGAAAGGACATATGAAAGGATTCTTCTATCACTGGTACAGGCTCTGTCCATTGTCCCTTCGATAAATCTGCACAGGCAATACAGCCTCGTCCCGTCTTTCTGTCTACCCGTTCCAAAAAAACCACTTCTTTTCCGTCTTTTTCATAAAGAAGTGGATCTGCATACCAATACTTTTCAGAATGCGGCAGAACCATAAACTCTTTCTCTCTACTATCTGCGCCGGTATAAAGCTCCGCCCCCTTTTCCCTTTTACAGAAAGCACAGGAAAAGATGGCCTCATACCCTATCAGTTTTTTTACTCCCAGCCTGAAACCAAGTTTTTTAATCTTCTTTATAATCTGTTTCATGAATTTTCTTCGTACCGCTCTTTGTCACCTTTTATTTTATGTTTCAGCTTCCGCATAAACCGGTAGCTCTCTACGCCAAACAGCTTTAAAAACAGTTTTTTTGATTTTACCGGTATCTCCTCCCAAAAGGTCCGCCAGGATGCTGTATAATGATGCACCACCACTGTATTTCCCGTAATGGTGTAAATCATATCATACACATTATAACCACCAAAAATTTCATTTGGATAAATGCGTATTCCCCCTGCAAGCTCCTGATATTTTCCATTTGGATTCATGCCAAACTCCACAGCCAGTTTTCCCAAAAGATCCGTATTAGGTGTAAGACGCATTTCCCCTTCCTCATCATAGAAACCAATACTGTCATAATAGGCCAGAAACCGTCTCATAATTTCGTTTCCGGGTACTGCTGCCATAAATCCGGTCATTAAAGTATCAGGGCGTTCAAATGCAATCACAAATTCCGCCCCTTCCAGCTTGTCCTCGAAATTACCAAGCACTTCTATATCCGTGTCAAAATAAATACCTCCATGGTGGTACATCACATAGCTGCGAAGGTAATCGCTGACAAAGGCATATTTGCCCGCCGCATAAGCTTCTCTTGCAAAGGGAAAATCCTGAAAAGGAAAATTTTCTTCATTCCACTCTTTTATTTCGTAATCCGGCAGATACTTTTTCCATGACGCAATACATTTTTCTATAAATTTGGATTTCTTTCCTCCGCCAAACCATCCATAGTGAATTACCCTGGGAATCCGGTTCATTGTACCAATCCTCCATGTCTCCAATAATTAAATTCTTAGTTTGCCTTCGGATTTTCCACCTGTACCACATGGCCGCCCTTTACTTCATAAACAGCATCGCAATTTCTGATAGTAGAGAGCCTGTGGGCAATAATAATTAACGTTTTACTTCCAGCCAGAGATTCAATTGCCTCCATAACCGCTGTCTCCGTCTCGTTATCCAGCGCTGAGGTAGCCTCATCCAGCACCAGGATCTGTGGATCGTTATAAAGCGCCCTGGCGATTCCAATACGCTGCCTTTGTCCTCCGGAGAGCTTAACTCCGCTTTCTCCAATCACTGTTTCGAGCCCAAATTCCATCTGTTCCACAAACTCCTTCAGCTGCGCTTTTTCCAGGGCTCTCCAAATTTCTCCCTCGTCCACATCCCCCTGCGCTATGCCAAAGGCAATGTTATTTTTTACGGTATCGTCCATCAAATAAATGGACTGGGGGATATAGCCTATGCTTTTATGCCATCTTGACAAATTTTCAAATATATCTGTATGATCTGCGTAAATCTTTCCTCCAAGCGGCGTCAAAGCTCCCAGAATAATGTCTGCCAGGGTTGTCTTTCCTGCGCCGGAAGGACCAATAAAGGCCACGGAAGTATTTTTCTTAATTGAGAACGAAACATCATCCAGCACATTACACTCCATCTCAGGATATGTAAATGTCAGATGTTCTATCCTCAGCTCTTTTTCCAATGGCAGCTCTTTTTCCGCCCTTTCATGAAACTGAGCGTCCTGTAAGTGCTCAATTTCCTTTAAATCTTTATAAACTGCATTCAGGGCAGATTTATTAAACAAAATAACGCTGAAATAGTTTGCAATACGATTGAAGGAAGGCAGCAGACGGAAGGCTGCAATCGCAAACACAGCAATCGTTGATATAAAATAATCGCTGGTTGTCCCATTCAAAAGTTTAAGTGCCACTACTATCAGCAAACCTGTAACGCACACCGCCTCCATAACCGGTCTGGGCGCCACCTGCAAAAAGCGGTAATTTCTCTCACACTCAGCAAACACTTTATAGTTTTGATTAAACTGTTCTAAGAAGAATCGCTCTCTCCCCATAACCTTTGTCTCTTTAATACCGCCAAAAGACTGCTGCAGCCATTTTACAATCTCTGCATTATACCTTCTGTCTTTCTCCCCCGTCTCTCCCAAATTTTTCTTAAAAAATTTGATAAACAAAAGGACAAATGCCACCAAAAAACCACTGACTCCGATAGTGATAGATTTATCCTTGATAAACATATAGCCACCCAGAACCACACACACACACGCCTCGGTAAGAAGCTGGATAACCGCTAAAATTCCATGGAACATCATTACAGTATCAGAGTTTACATTTCGTATCAGTTCTGAACTGTTGTGCGTCACATGGAAATAATATGGCTGCTTTAAATAGCATTCCATCAATCTCCCGGCCAGCCTGGCCTGGTTATTAAAGGTCCACTTATACTGCATATAATACATAAAAGATATGAACAGGTTTTTCACAATAAACACAATGCCGATAGCCATGGCTAACACAGCAATAAAATAATTTACATTTGAAAGATTCAACATTTCATAAAAAAAACGGTATGTTTCATCTGTCTTTACGATCTCCGGGGTCATAACCACATTGATAAAGGGAAGAACCGATGTAACCCCCAGCAGCTCAAGAAAAGTACCAATGCCAATTATGATAAACAAAAAGAATAACTGTATTTTTTGTTTCCGGTCTAATATATAACTTAATTTTCTGAATATCTCCATGTTCTGTGTTTATCCCCATTCAAAATTATTGTCTGCTATAGGCTAAAACTCCCGTAAACTCATTTTCTTACTATATCAAAATCGTATAAAATATGCAACAAATTAGCGGGAAACTGTCACTACAAAAATGTATAAAAAGAATGATTACCGTTCGATTTCAACATGGTAAACAGTATATTCCTCACCCCTTGCAGTCTCCTGTAGTGTCCGGTATAAAACCTCGCACTCCTCTAACCTGTTTTCTTTATCTGTCAGACAGGAATCCGATGAATCCAGAATAAAAAATTCTCTTTTCTCCGGAAAATTCGTTTTAACCCATAAAAGCAGCTCATCGAAGCCGATCTCCAGATTCTGCTCTTCGCTCCAGTTGGCATAACTTTCTTTTTGCCCGTTTCCGGCGAAATAAAATTCATACTCTGGTAAATATGCCAGCACGGTAGATGCCCGTGGCACATTAACGCTTACTATCAACTCCTCCGAAGATATATTTTCCCTGATATACCCGGCTGTCCCCGCTCCATCCGAATACATTCCATGAAGAGCATTATCAAGGCTGGATGTCTCATTTTCCGCATTCCATCTTAAGAACATACTGGCAGAAAGCACAAGCAGCAGCATCTGTAGCCCCGCAAGAGCTGCTCTTATACCCTTATCTTCCACCCTTTTTTCAGCGCACTGTCCATACATCGTCCACAACATCCATATAAACACAAAACAAAGCGACAAAAAGTGCCAGATATGAAGCTGATAAACCATTGCGCTAAAGAAAGCCTGAAACAGATAAGCGGCGGCCATCACGGCTACAGCCTGTATGTTTCGCAGTTTTAACGATACAAACAAAGTAAGCAACAAAAAAAGAAAAAAGAAAAGCAGGCAAAAACTTTCCTCCCAGCCCGAGAGCCGCTCCAGTATCTGAAAAGAATAATTTCTGGTTTCTCTAAGGAGCTCTCGTTTTCCAAAGCTGTTTACCTGAAATACCGGACTGTCTGAGACATGATAAAACTGCATAATCAGCAGCACCAAACTGCATAAGGGTAACCAAATACCCTTTAAGCTATTGATAAATGGCACTGCCGACCTTCGCTTTAGACTTTGCCAGAGATTTTCACCTGACCAGATAATGGATATTGCCCCTGCCGTCATCAATGCAATTACATCAGATTGCACCAGCAGGCCTAAAAGGAGCCCAAACAAAAAACTTTTTTCATTTCTTTTTGGATAATAAACAGCAAGAAGCATTAAGAGCAGCGCAATGAGGCAGTAATTTCTGGCCACCACCGCATAGTAGTACGTAAATACAGGACTGAAAAGCACCGCTGCTTTTATTGGTCCATAAAAGGGCGCCTTCCACAAAAAAAGCCCTGCCGTTAGCGCCATAATTGTATAGCTGACAAAACTAATGGTCTCAAACGGCAGCCCCGCTTTGGCAAAAGGCATCATGAGCAAATACCACAGGCAGGGATGTCCCTGGTACTTTATTTCACCAAACAATGATAAGGGTGACAGCTCCCTGGCCATTAGCCATACATTTGCCTCATCCCGCCACTGCTCATGGCCAAGAAGTAATATCCCATTAAAAGCTAAATACCCTAAAAATACAACTGCCATGAAAATATATTCTATTTTTTTCTGCTTATACTTATCTGCCATTTCAGCTTTTATCCTCATATATGCTAATAACCGCGCGTTTTCCCTTAAGCCTGCATAAATATAATTGGCCACACGCATAAAGCATACCGGCTATAGCGGCCGTATACAAACTTACGCTGATCTTATACCTCAAATCCATAACCTCTATTAAGTGGCTGTTCTCATTGGTAAAACAATAATAATTTACATCTTCCGATATGTTTTCAATATATAATGTCTTTTCCATAACCGGCGGCTTGGGCAGGCGCAGCGTATCCCCTCTTACATCACATAAGCTTTCTTCTCCATAAACTTTTTCTATTTGAATCCGATTTCCCGGAAACAGGAATAAAAAACATACAATACCCGATGCAGCAGCCACTCCCATCACCCTTTTCCAATTTATTTCAGAAAGGCTTCCCCGCATTTTAGCCCATATATCACATGGAAAAGAAAATAAACGATTATATTTCGAAAAAAGTTGAAATATATTATTTCCGTTTTGTGTCATTTCATATAAGAAATGGCCTATAAATATTACGGTTATATTTTTTATGGAAGCATTAAATAAAAATGGCTCCGATAGTCCGGCAAATAAAAAGGTACAGATAACCGCAAGCTCCTTTCGCCCGTTCTTTTTTATATAATATCTTAGCAGGAAACTGTATACAGCTATCATAATAATCAGCGGAATAAGACCATATGAATGCAGTGCGCCCACATAGGAATTATCAATCGAAAAATCCATTCCTTCACTGCCGCTGCCAAATAAGGTGATCTTATAGCGATCAAAAAAATATATCACTGCCCAGATACGGCTGTGAAACAGACGATTTAATTTTTCGTAAAATACCCCATCCCTTAGTGCCAATGGCAAAACAATCGAAAACATTACACACAAGAGGGGCATTCCCTGAATTAAAAGTGATTCTGTTTTACTCAGGCACTTTCTTTTATCAAAATAAATAAACAGAACCAGTAAAGCAATTGTCATCAGCATTCCTGTAGAACTCATGGAATACATAAATACGTACGCATTGCCAAGCAGCAGAAGGCATACCACATATAATATTTTCTTTTTATTTTCTATATATAAATACAATAGAAACGTCATAAATAAAGCATAGGTAATATGCAGCACATTAGGGTGGGTATATCCCAGGCTTTCCCTTAAGATTGGTCCCATGCCAAATCTTTCATGGATAATCCTTACACCGGTTCTGCCTGCAAAGACAGCACCTGCCGCCGAAAAAAACATACAGCTACCCCATACCGCAGCGCCTGTGATGAAAACTCTTTTTACCGGCACGTTTTTCATACCAATGATTAAAATAATGTAAATAAACATGCCCAGAGAGCCTGTTATCTTAAAGATAAAAATACCCCATATCCCCAGTACCCCTGCTATTACAATCTCCAAAATACTATATTTTCCTATAAGAAATTTACATGCCAGCAGCATAATTCCCACCAGCAGACATACGCGGAATAAAAGCTCCCCCTCGTCAAGTCCTGTCCCTTTGCTAAAGGAAATAACTGCAAATAAGATATAATATAATAATTCTTCCAGCGAAATCTGCTCTTTGCCGTTTTCCATTATAATTCCTTTCAGGCTAAACATATCTTATCCTCACATATTTTAATATTATACTATGAAGCTGAATAAAGTCCAGATATTTAAAACATTTCCCCCTTTTACTTCCTTCAAAAATGAATCGGAAACATAACTTCTTATATTGCTGCAGAAAACTTGACAAATCCATAGCAGACTCTGTATAGTTAGGAATAAATCCATGGCGGTTTGCCTGGAAATTTGCTGTCACAGTGATTTGGACTAAATAGGAGTAAAATCTATATTATGAATAAATTGTTTTGCGAATGTAAGGAAATATTTTATACATGCAGGGAATTAGCTCTGGAATATAAAAAGCAGTTTTTGATCCTGTTATCTGTTTATCTGTTGGCTTTCAGCGCTATCATAAGAGCGAATTACAGTTATGTGGACGATATGGGAAGGGCATATGCCGGATATCACGGCTGGCTGGATTGGAGCCGCTGGACTACGGAAATACTTGCTACATTTGTACATGCTCAGTGGCATTTAACAGATATATCTCCCCTTCCGCAAATTCTCGCATGCATCATCATGGCTGCGGGGGGGATCCTGTTATTACACATCTTCAAAAAGAACTGCCGTGTTGGTTTTTGGAATATTACGGCTGCTGCCCTGACGGGTCTTGCTCCCTTTTTTTTGGGAATAATTGTTTACAAATTTGATTCTCCTTATATGGCACTCTCCTTTTTGGCAAGTGTCTTTCCCTTTTTATTTTACAAAAAATCCCAAAAAAGCTTCGTCCTTACATCCGTTTTCTGTCTTCTCATAATGTGCACTACTTATCAGGCTTCTTCCGGCATTTACCCTTTGATTGCATTATTTCTGGTTCTGGAAGATTTAAAGTCAGGGATATCCATCAAAAAAACCCTTCCATTTATTGGCGTATCGGCATCCTGTTACTTCATTTCCCTTGGGATTTTCTGGTTCCTTTTAATGCGGCCTAACGGAGTAAGCATAACCTCTCCCATAATGCTCATTCCCCATATGGTTTCCAGGTATATTGCATATTACAAAATAATATGTTATGACTTCACGCCCCTCTGGCTTTTATTGGTTTTTGTAATTGTTATAATCTTCTTGTATCTGGTATGTAAAACAACATCTGCTTCCAAAATATCAGCCCTGTTTTTAGGTATATTGACAGTACTTATAGGAAGTGCACTTTGTTTTGGTGCCTATCTCTTCATCAGCGAAGATGCATATGATACCAGATGTATGTACGGCTTTAACGTGCTCCTTACTTTAATGGCTGTGTATATTTCTTATCATGCAAAATATTGGATTACAAAAACCGTTTATACGGCGCTAACGTGGTGTTTCCTTGTTTTTTCATTAACCTTTGGCAATGCCCTTGCCCTGCAGCAGGAATATTTAGATTACCGGATAACCCTGGTAGCCAATGATCTTAGCCATCTGGATTTTATGGGAACAGATGAAATGAAAAATATCCGGATAGAAGGAAACATAGGCCCTGCCCCCGCCATAAAAAATATGTCCGAAACCTATCATTTTTTAGAAAAAGAAATTTTTTCCGGTTTTAGTGAGGGCTTCTGGGGTGTCTATTATTTCTACCACTATTTTAATATCCCGAATATTGAAGTTATTTCGGACGGCGAGGGGGATGAATATCAGAACTTACCTCTTATAAATGATACGATGTATCACACCATCAGAGGCGATGGCCATAGTGTACTAATCACATTAAAATAGCAGTAAGCCTCTGTAACCACGGATTATTCCGAACTGTTGCAGAGGCTTACTGCTATGATAACAGTCAGCCTTCTTTCTCAGCCTGACCTGCTTCTGAATATAGTTGCGCATTCCAGTTCTATCTTTTCATAATCATGCCTGCGAATATAATCAGCCAGATACCCCTCTATTTTATTTTCATTGGGAAATTCTTCTTTTTCATTTCCCTGTATCAAACTGGATTCAAAATCTCCGTATGCAGGGTTTAGCACAAATATACATGTGGGTATTTTTTCGGGCTTCGCCGTATAATATTCTTCCAGTCTTGGGCTGTTAAACGGCATCCGCCAGGAAGATGGCGTTCCATAGGCATTATCTGTACATAAGTATCCCCAAAAGCAATTCTGCGTATAGAGCACCTGATCATCCTCACGTACATATTCCTCTATTGCAGCCCTTATATTATCATATTGTTCTGCGTGTTCCTTCGTAGTGAAAAGATACTTGCCCACTCCGGATGTCAGCTGCCTATTTAGCTGACTAATGGGAGCATCCCTGTAAACACTGAAAAATCTGAGCATCGCCGTCTGAAAAATCATTATACTGCATGCGAACACTACCATTCCAAAGATAACTTTTTCCTTTTGCAGCACATCCAGCTCAAACAAAAGTAAAACCGCTGTCATACCAGCCAGTACAAAGCCTATCGCCATTGCGTCAAGCCCCGTATCTGAGGAAAAAGAAAAGGCCAGTACCAGGCTGCCCCCCGCTGTTCCAAATACGCCCAGGACTCTCCTGTCAAGGCTTAAACTGTCCTGAAAAATGCCAATTACAGGTACAGCAAACAATACGACCGCTATGTTGATGCATCCCAGCATATTATTTGACAAAAAGGAATTGCCTATAAAAACCACCAGATTAATTCCCGTTAAAACAGCAGTTTCCGTTCCGGTAAACAAAGCATTTTTCCTCTTTTTATACCAGATATATGCCATGAGTACGGTCCAAATCCCGATTGTCCATTTGTATCTCCACGCAATCCTTATGAGAATGACAGCCGGCGTCAAAAGAAAATTGATATCCTTTGCATGCTGCATTTCCGGTTCATTTAAAATATGAGGTATGCTCTGTATAATCTCGTGCAGAGGACTCTTGTATAAAATATAGCCTGCATATACAACCGCCACCGAAAATGTTCCCGCTATCACTGAAAAAACCCCGTATCTAAAGCAATGATACTTTTTTCTTATAAGAAGATAAACATTGATTGCTATATATGGCACCGCCAAATATGGCGTACTTACCACCGCAAACGCTAAAAAAATCCCCGCAAAATACAATTTCTTTTTCGAAAGCTTTTCCGCATACACCTGTTCATATATAATCAATGTTGCTGCCAGTGTCCATGTCAATGTCATGTTATAGTATGACATTCCGCCTATGTTTGCCCTTGCATACAGATAATAAATCAAAGCACAGACTAAACCCGCCATAGGAGAATGTCTTTTTTGCAGTTTATCATAAGTACACCATGCGGTTAAGGTAGATATTATCCAATATAAAATCCTAAAGTAAAAATATATTCCCTCATTTCCCCCGGTTATAAAGCGGTATAAAGCATAAAACGGAAGCAGCAATGGGCCCCATACCTGGGTAAAAAACCATTCGTCCACAATCATTCTTTCCCCCAGCCAGAAACGGTGTACAACCGTTAAATAGAAGCTCTCATCCGACCAGCTGAAACTGTAAAAACTCCTCTTAAGCAGGCATAAACTGCATACTGCCAAAATCAGTACAGGCAGGATATGATTTAAAATATATTTATTTGATTTCACTTTGCCCAAACTGCCCTTTCCACATTTCATTTTTTCATATCCCCGTATATAATATGCAAAACCCGATTCCTGTCCTGATTCTAACAATACAAGCCTAAATCAAATATATAACTATATTCATATCCTGAACTCATAAGCAATGCACCATGTGTCCCCCCTACATTACCGGCAACCAGGCAATTACATTCAGAAAGAAGCCATACCGACATCAAATATTCTTTCCCTTTAAGATATCTGTCCGCACTCCTCCTACCATGCATATCATTAATGTTTTCATCGCCGGTTGTAATATATCTTGTAGTCTCCACTGACAGCAATCTGTCTCCAAACTGCTTTTTCATGGCTTCGTATATTGCCTGATCTTCTGTGGCAAGAAAAATATAAGTGCAGGAATATCTGTCCATCACTTCTTTCGCCTTTTCCATTATCTGCACAGCCGTTGGCTGCACCGGATGATTACGCGGTCTTAAATTCACATAATCCGTTCCCCTTGCCAAAACACCCAGAACCCTGTTGTTTCCAAATTTTTTTTCTTTCTCAAGCTGAAATTCTTTTAGCAAATTATCCTCTATTTTAAGGTACTTTTGAAAAACATTTCTCCAGCGTAATAGCCTGTCCTCATTATTGACTATATGAATATCAGGGTAATCATTTTTTTCGGTAATAATCCCGTCACTTAATATAATATTTTTACTGTGTGCTATATCCTCAAGGCCATATCCTGCAGGCTGCCTGAAATAAAATTCCCATGCGTTTACATTCCCTACCTGCCCGGGCTCCAGGTAAGTATTATCGGTATTTTGCATGTCTATTACGGGAATATAGCCTTTTCTTACCGCATCATCCAAAAGGCCCATATTGGTCATCACATGAGAGAACAGCCCAACCTTACAGGAAGCGCGCCTTATCACAAAAAAGGTTTTATCCTGATTTTCTTTCCCATAGGATACCTTTCTTTGGCGCCATTTCCACTTCGTATAAGGTTCATTAATAAATTTGATTTTCTGTATTTGTTGTTTAATACCCACTAAGTTTTTCCCCTGATAAATCAATAAATTTGTTTTCTCTCAAATGATATTTGCCACCCTTCAAAAACTTATGCTTTACCACCCACCAGGCAGGTACCCAGATATATTTGTGCATGGCAGGAGATGCACTTCCAATCATCCAGCAGTTCCGGTCACATTTTTTTGTGCACTCCCTGACCTTCTGTGCCCTGTCAGAGTTCCACAGCTCATCCCAGCTTTGCTCTCTTAAGTTTCCCATAACCGCCTTTTTTTCCATACCATTACAGGGAATAACATCGCAGAAAGGATCTATGAAAAAGGCATTTTGTGACATATCACAGGGTAAAAGCCGTTTATTTCCATAAATATAATTAATCAGTCCATGGTTAAAATAAGCCCGGAACCACTTTTTAGGTGAATTACTCCGTAAAAGCTCATTGATTAATTTTTCAAAATTATGTGCCACCTTTAATTTATCATCAATTTTATTATCCGTTTTTCTAAAATAGAAAGAATTATGCAGCGTGGCCGTTGCAAACTCCATTCCCATATCATTTGCAATATTATAAAGCGGCACTAAATCCTCACAGTTCATATCCTGAACTGTCATTCCAAAACCTACATCAGGATGTCTCATTTCAACCAGAGTTTTAAGTGTTTGATATCCTCTGTTAAATCCATCCGGAATTCCTCTGATTTTATCATTCGTCTCCTGCAGGCCCTCTATGCTGATTCGAATCCCTACCCTGGGAAATTGTTTGCACAAATCGATAATTCTGTCCGTAAAATATCCGTTTGTGGATATCACAATCCTGTCTGATTTTTTGTACAACTCCTCCACAATCTGAGGAATATCCTGCCTTACGAAAGGTTCTCCTCCCGTAATATTTGTAAATGCCATCTCAGGCAGCTTTTTAATATCTTCGAGAGTTATTTCTTCGCCGGGTTTTGAGGGGTCCCTGAAGCAATCGCACATATTGCATCTGGCATTACATCTGTATGTGACAATCACTGTTCCGTAAAGAGTTCTTTTCGCCATGATATCAACCTTTCTTTTCAAAATCCATACTTACATAGTATATCATTTATTGTCTCAAATTCCAATTAATCCCCTGCATTTCCTTTGCAGAACAGCCCTGCATAGCTCTATAAACAGCACCGGCTGATCTATTACTGCTAAAAAGAGTGGGTTGCCAAAATCATTGGATCCGGTGCGCAGGTTATCTTATCGGGATTCCTGTTTAAATAAGCTCCCCAAAAGCCGAACGTGCTCTCCGTAAATATATTATGCTTACACTGCGCCATAAGCTGCATATCCCGGAAACTGTTTTCTCCTTTATTCCAATCCACGAAATATACTTTATCCTTCTTAAAGTTAAGTCCGAAAATCTTCTCGTTTTCCTCACACCATCCCACACTTTTTTCATCTGTGAAGAAAATAAAAACCGGATTTTCCACATGCCTTTTTATATATTTAACCGAACGTCTGAAGAAGCCGAATTTATAGCAATGTCCATTTAAAAAGAGAAGATCGCTCCTCCTTGCATGAATAGATACTGCGTTACACTCCTGGATAATCTTCATCATTTCTTTGTTTTTATCATCTTCAAGAGCCGGAAATTGAAAGGCTTCACGTATCATGGCATCAATCCGCTCGATCCCAAATCCTTTATATTTAAATGCAAATGAATGCCCAATATATACATCTGAAGGATATTTTCTGAAAACATCATATTCTGCATTCGCCTTTTTTATCAGCCGGTTTGCAAGCAGCTTTCGCAGATATCTTTTTATATGATATCCGATTCTTGTCTGAAAAAAGCGGGTAATTGTTAATCTGATTTTTCTTTTGAAAGAAGGTGGTGTCTGCGAAGGTATTTCCGGCTTTTTTCTGAGATTTTTAAGGCGTACCCCTTCCTCCTCAAACGCTCTGGTAATATATGGAGCATAATTCCAGTTCTCATCCCAGAATTCACTATATTCAACCTTTTGAAGAATCCTTTCCCATGCTTCTGCCTTAAATTTTTCTTTTATATTAGGCGGATTAATGCCAAATATTCTTCCCAGCTCATAACCGTTCCACATGGAAAACATTCCATCCTTAAATGGAAGCTCATAAATTAAATTTTCCAGGTAGCATTTCTCATCCTGGTTCTGGGAACAAATTGCCAGATATTCCGCATAATCTAACATTTGATTCCCCAATCCGGAATCCATGTGTACAACTCTCATTCCTATTCCCCCTGCATACTGCAGCTATGCCTGCGGTACTGTATCAATACTTCCTGTGCTTCTATCCTTCAAAATAATCCTCATAGGATTTCCAACCACTATACAATTATCCGGCACATCCTTATTCACAACCGCCCCTGCTCCAATTTTCACATTGTTCCCAATGTAAATACCTCCAAAAATAACTGCATTGGCGTAAATATCCACATTATCACCTATTATCGGCTGAAAAAAACTGCTGTCATCATCTCTTGCCCGCCCTTTTCCAATGGTAACGCCATTTCTCACTGTCAAATTTTTTCCAGCCTTAAACGGCCTGACAACACAATAATTGTGATCAATTCTAAAACCTTCTGCAATTTCTCCACCATTAATTTCCACTGTAACTACCGGCTTCAAAAATGCCCTGCACAAACTTCTCAAAACATGATTTTGCTTTGTCCGATAATAAAAAACATTTCTAAACGGTTTATAAAACAAAAGGCAATAATTTAACGCTCTTATACCTGCCTTACTATAGGGAATCTCCTCTAAATATCTTTCAATATCCCTGTTAATTTCAGACTGATTCCTGCTGCACAAAAACAGAATATCAGGCAAAATTGTTTTAAAAAAACATATTTTCTGGAGAATTATTTTTTTATTCATCAGCTTTGTCTCCCCGGTACAGCCTGACTAGTTTTTCACAATATTCCTGAACAGTATCAAAATTCTTCTCCATACAGCTTTCTGTATATTTCCGAAATGCTTTCTTATTATTCCACATTCCTTTTATCTTTCTGTACAGATCATTTTCATTGCCGCTTTCGAAAAGCTCCCCTGTTTCTCCCACACGTATCAGCTCCGGTATCCCTCCAATATCCGCCCCCAGCACAGGTGTACCGTAAGCAATTGACTCCATTACTGAGAAGGGACAATTTTCGTAACATTCGGAGGGGCAAATACTAAAGTCCGCCCCTGCTATCACTTTATACAGCTCATTTCCTCTTAAAAATCCTGTATTTTCAATATTTGTTATCTGACTGATTTCCTCTTCCAACGGTCCGCTTCCTGCAAACACAAAGGGAACCTCCGGTAATCTTTTACATGCTTTTAACAAAGTCTGAATACCCTTTTCTTCTGAGTATCTTCCAAAATAAAGCACATAACCCTGCTTAACCTGCGGTTCTTTATCTGCCCTGTCAACAAAATTATGCATCACTACCGTTTTTCCTTTAAATAAAGGTTTCGTAAGAAATTTCTTTTCCATAAAAAAGGAAGGGCAGATAACACAATCCAAAAAACGATATGTTCTCAATCTGCGATACAGCCTGCCCTCGAGTTCCGCTAAAAAGCTTTTAGCCAATGAATTATGAATGCATTTATTTTTGGTACACTCACTGAGATTCCCTGTCAAACATTTATCACAGTTTTGATTGGAGGATGGAATTCTCATCAAGTGATTTGGGCAAAGTAACTGGGAATCGTGGGCAGTAAAAATAATCCTTACCTTTTTCCTGTTTTGCTTCTTATACTTTTCAATTTCATAAATAATGGACGGAGTCAATTGAAAATTAAAGTTATTCAAATGCACTACATCCGGCGAAAAATGATCCAATACCTGCCTCATCTTTTTTCTTGCTTCAACCGAATAAATAATTTTAAAAGGATATAATAATTTGCTGAGTTTTCCTGTATGGAAATCCATATTAGACGTGTAGCTGTCAGCCTCATTACCTACGATTCGCCTGTCATCTTCCATACCAAAATACTGCACCTTATGTCCCATTTTTTCCAGTTGTTTTCCCACCTCAAAAATATAGGTTTCAGAGCCTCCATTTGGATATAAGAACTTATTTACCATTAAAACTTTCATTTATCTGCTCCACTTACCCATTCTTTTATATCTTTTTATACTCTTTCGCTTATACCGTTCTAAGGTTTTTTCCACTACCGCATCCCAATTATATTTTCCACAGATAAAATCCTGGCTCTTTTCTTTATATTCCATCACCTTTTGTGGATTTTTTAGCAGATTATCCAGCTTAATGCCAAGATCCTTTACACTGCCCTTTTTAAATGTCACGGCAGATTCTTCCGTGACCTCCGTATTTTCCTTGATGTCGCTGACCAGGCAGCAATTTCCATAGCTCATTGCCTCCAGTAAAGTAAGGGCCATTCCCTCCACATCACTGGGCAATACGTATAAATAGGCATTGGAATACAATTCTTCCAGACACTGTCCATGGATAAAATCTGTCATAATAATTCTTTTATCTGTAGCAGCCATTGCGCTTATTTCTTTCATGTATTCGTTACTATGACTGTTTCCTCCTGCAATCACCAGTTTTTTGTCTGTATCCGATTTTTTAAATGCTTCAATCAGATAATGAAGCCCTTTTTCCGGTACAATTCTGGCCAGAAACAGAATATATTCATCCTTCTTCAGTCCATATTGCTTCGTAATCAAGTCCGCTTTTTTTATAACAGGACGCTCAATTCCATTGGGAATTAAAATGGTATCCCTGCCATATGTCTGCTGAAAGTATTCCCTCATATTCTGTGAAAGCACAATAATCTCATCTGCATGCCTGACCGCTGTCTTCTCTCCAAGCTTTAACATACTGGAAGCAAAATTTCCCCATTTCGCCCTCTGCCAGTCTAATCCATGTATGGTAGCCACGACATGGAAGCCAAAAAGTTTCGGTATCCATAACACAATACAGGGACCCTCGGCGTGAAAGTGAATCACGTCATAACGGCCAAACAATGCACGTATGACTGCAAGAAATGAATATACAATTGCATTAAGTGCACTGCTTTTCGGGGTAGGAATCGTAATCAGCCGTATACCGTTATAGTATTTTCCTCTCCTCTCATCAAATTTTCTGCCAGCTGTATGCCGTCCATATCTGTTGTAGGCATCGACCTGACATCCCAGCCTCACCAGTCTTGTAGAGAGCTCGTCCACTACAATCTCCACTCCTCCTTCCCTTGACGGAATTCGTTTATGGCCGATCATAGCAACCTTTAGCGGTTTCTTACTTTTATCATCACTTTTGTTGTAACTTCTTTTTCTACCTTTCTCTTTTAACAGATACTCTTTCAAAATAAGATAAAGAAAAGAAAAATTTGTATCTAAGTATCTGGGCAGTAGTCTTTTTGGATCCTGGGTAATCCGGTAAAGCCACTCCATACATAATTCCTGCATCCATTTGGGCGCCCGCTTAACAGTCCCTGCGTGGAAATCAAACCCCGCTCCTACCCCAAACATAAGTCCACAAACTTTTCCTTCATGGGCTGCCATCCATTCTTCCTGTTTCGGAGCCCCTAAGCCTACCCAGATAAAATCTGCCTCTGTTTTATTGATCTTTTCTATAATTTCTTCATCTTCATCCTCCCTCATAGACCGGAAAGGAGGTGAGTACATACCTGCAATATTTAATTTGGGAAATTTCATCTGCAGTTCTTTTTTCAGAGCCTGCAATGTTTCCGGTGTACTTCCATAAAAAAAATGACGGTAATCTTCTTTTTCAGAAAGTGCAAAAATTTCAGGCATTAGATCCGGTCCTGGCACTCTCTGCGCCTGTTTCATTCCAAACAGCCTTTGCACAATAGACAGTGGCTTCCCGTCCGGCAGGTTCATTACCGCACCGTTTTGCACTTTGCGGTATTCTGAATTTCTGTATGCCATTACCGTAGTGTGCACATTAGATATACATACATAATTTCCTTTTAATAAACTCAGATTTTCTCTAATGTAAGCGACCGTTTGTTTCATATTCGTTACATTAATATCTGTACCAAGGATCCGGTAACTTTCTAACTTTTTTACCATATCTGTTCCCCCTGCCTGTCATCTCTTCTGTCCTTTGGAATCTACAAAAGTCCATAAAGGCCAAAGCTTTTCCATCTCTTCTTTCACAAAAACCTGACTGTTTTTGTGAATAGCAGGCCGAATCATAATTTTGTTTTCATATTTATTAAGCCTTGCCCCCCAGAAGCTGAAGGTGGAATTGGCACATATGTTATGTTTACAGTTACTCATAAGCCACATATCATAAAAGCTGTCTTTCCCATAATTGATATCCACAATGGTATATTCCCTGCCGGGGAAAATTTTTTCTACATATGGGATATCATCAGAAAATAAATAAAAATGTGCATCCGGGAACCTTTCCCTTATTATTTCCATTGCTTTATGATAATAAGCATCTGTACAAATATTTCCAAACATAGCTGCATTTCCGGGATCCAGATAATCTCCCCGTCTCACATGCACACTGACAGATTCATGAGCTCTCATTTTCTCTGCCATTTCAACATTTAAAGGATTATCCGGTTTTGGAAACCGTATTTTTTCTCTCAGGTCATACAAAATATCTCCATAATACTTTTCGCAGGCAAAATAACCGCTGATATACATATTGTCAAATGTGAAAATCTCCGGATGATATATTTGGCTTTCTGTAAATCTGTGAATAGTAAAGGGCAGGCATTTTCTTCTAAGCTTACCCAATACTCCCTCACCACCTGCCAGTGCCATCTTTTCCTCAGGCGTACAAGTCTCATAATCCAGTCCGCCAAAATAGTCAAGCTCCAGCTGTCTTTTGGCCGGCATCCTTTTTTGCTTTTCAGGTAAAAACCAGGAGACATCCACCCTGGCCTCTTTTCCCATCCCTACAAATTTTTGATAAAGAGCATACTGTTGTAATTGGTTGCCCAGCCCTCCTGCGATTTCTATAATAATCATTTAACTTCCCTCATTCAATATCCATTGCAAATAACGACAATGCCGGCCCCAATGACCATGGATAAGCTCCATAAATCTGCGGATACATGCTAAACCCCTGACACTCTGCCAGACAGTCATACAGCTTTCCTTCCTTAACCATATGAAGGAGAGCCTCTTTCCCTCTCTGCATTCTTGATTTATGAATGCCAATCAAAACCTTTGTCTCCAAAGACCTGGCAATGGCGTAGAGAATCATTGCCGTTGCGGAGGTGTCCACCGGTCCTTCCTTTGCAGTAAGCTGCCAGCTGTATAACCCGTTTTCTAATTGATAAGCCTCCACTTTATCCACCATTCTCCTGTAGGATTGCTTGATCATGTCATAGTCCGGCATGGTTTCTTCCATATAAGCAAGGCTCTCCGCCATTCCAATCATTAACCAGCCAACCCCGCGTCCCCATCCAATTATGCCATATTTAATGCCGCTTTCAAATTGATAGCCATGATAAGGGAGACCTGTCTTACTATCCATGCCTTTCTCAATAAAATTCTGCATCTGTACAATCGCCAGATTAATTGCATTCATATCTCCATATGTACTGCCATATTTACATAAAAACGGGCACACCATTCCAATCCCGTCTGCAAAAACATAGCCATTTAACTGCCCCGGACGGTAAGGAAAACTCCCTGCACCATCCATCTCATGGTGAAACAGATATTGCGCCATGGTTTCCGCCGCCTTCTTATATTTTTCCTCTCCGGTAATCTGGTGCAAATCAATAAGCGCCATTCCGCTGTATATATCATCCAGATAGTATAACTTACATCCCCGTTTTATCCATCTGTCGTAGTATTTCCTGAGGCACTTTATGATAATTCCCGCTTCTTCGGAATTTTTATTCTGCATATAATAATCAATCAGGCTTTTGGCAAGCAGGCCATTAGGCCAATTGATTTTATCAGGCGGTTCCTGTTTTTTTCCTGTTGCTATTTTAACAGTCCGTTTCAAATACCAGGCTAAGCCCCTTTGCGGATAGTTTAAAAGCTGCTTTTCCGCCTCTTTTACCATTTCAAGCATTCTGCCCTTTTCTCCTTTCGTTCTTTTTTTTGTTCCTTCCCACTTCCTTCAGCATACCACACCATGCCCCTCCTAAAAGGAAAAACAGGTAATTTCTTGCCAGATAATCGGAGATTATATGTGCTTCTGCAATATTATATACCGCCAGCGCCGCAGTAAGTGTAATTGCCATATAATCCTTCTTTCGATAACAGTATATCAAAAACCATATAACAAATGCTACAAATACTATACCAGGTATAACGCCAAACCAGTAGAACAGCCTTACCCATCCCATATCAAAAAAATAATTATTTTCCGGCCTTGAAAATAAGCTCCAGGTCTGCACTGTACCTTCAAATCTGTTGTTTTCAACCAGAATGCGTATCCTGCCATTTAGAATCTCATTCAGGCGGAAAAATAACAGCGTTATGGGACTTCTGTCAAAGTGCCAGACATAATCATATATTCTGTATGCATTAGCCGCTATAACCACGGAAATTCCAACGCTTCCCACCGTTGCAAAAATTCCCGCTCCGGCAATGAATTTCTGTCCCCTGATATACCGCCATTTAGCTGCTAAAAAAGCCATACCTATTGCAAAAAATGTTACCAGAAAACTAGTCTTGGAATCTGTCAGCAGGAAAAATCCTATATTCAATAATAATACCAGTCCATATTGAAACCATTTCATTTTTTCCCCGTATAAATACAAACCCAGCACTGTAACCGCCCATACCATACATTGCAATGCATTGGGATGTCCCATGCCTAATACATACCTCGTCTCAATACTGCCCCGCCCATAATCCCGTGTCAGCGAAACAGCTCCATAAATTCCGGTAACAGATAAAAACATAATCACTATACAGCCTGCCAACGTCATGTAAAACACGGCCTTTAAACACTTTTTCATATCTATATCCTTACTGGCCGCGATAAAGATAATTATTCTTATAACTTCATTTCTTCCTGTAGCACAATATGAAACTACTCCCAAAGCGCAAAACAAAAAGATAGCCATGTATTCTTTCAGCGAGTACCTTGTAAAAACAATCTTTACCAAAAAAAGCAAAAAGGTAATACGAAAAATCTGCCCTTCTATCGGATTCGTATACGCACTTTTATCTATCAATACCAAAAGCACCTCTATTATAACCCCTGTATAAAAGGAATAATTTGCAATTTTAGAAAAAAAGCTCCTATAATTATTTTCCATATTTTTCATCCCACTCTGATCTTGGTATTGCCACCACGCTATTTTTTCCGTAGAAATGGCTGGTCACTGAATTCGTAAACGCTTCCGTATCTTCAATAACAGGCATATGCATTAATGGCCCCTGCACGTCATTAATAAATGGAAGAACTACATTCTCCGTACTTTCGTCCAGCAAAAGTCTAGTCTGCAAATCCATCTGCTCTTTATAATCTGATGCCTGTCCACTCATAATATATTCTAAACTAATCCACGAAGCCGTTCCTCTTATGTCGCTCCGGCATATTATGAGAGCAATAAAGCAAACCAGCAAACCTGGAATTGTTGCTTTCCTATGTAAAATTTCTTTCGAAACCTTCACATGCTCTACAATTTTCTTTGCAATGATAAGCAAAATACCGCAACCGCTTAACAAAAAAATCTGATAATTCATATTATACACTCCGCCAGAAACATCTACTCCTGCATAAAGAGCCGGTGTCTGCATTGCGCAATATAAACAAAATAAGCCCGCTATACTTAAAATTGGATGTGCAAAACAAAATTTTCTGTCTCTCTCTTTTTCCGCACTGCTTCTTTTTAAGGATTCTATTATAAAAAGAAAAAGGAAAAACAACCCCGCGTAAATTAATGGATTTTCTTTGCCATAATCAAATGCTGTTTTAACCCCTTCAATGAAAGAAAGCCCTATGACTTTTATCCCCTTCTGTATGGAAAATCCAAATTCTTCCCCGCCTCTTGCTCTATTGCCAGGTGCTTTCATACTAATTATAAGCCCTGTCATTTCCACTATAAAAGAAATCAAAAGCCACAAAATACGCTTATCCTTCTTTTCAGCATAACTAACTGCCCCTATATAGAAAGCCACTATTAAGGCAAATAAGGCGGCCTGATAGTTTGACCCTCCTAATAACGCCATAATGCCTGTAATTCCCACAAAATATTTAAGTTTAAATTTTTTACCATACCGCAAGAGAAACACTACTAAGAGCTGACACATCGTAAAAGGTATCATATAATGTGCTGCCCCATTATACCAAAAAATTGCTGATTTTGTACTGGGAATAAATTCAATGCTAATAATTAATATTAGAGTCGCCGCCAACCGATAGCTCCAAATATTCATGCCAAATTCACGATACAAAATTTCTTTAAACAGTAAAAAGGAACTTCCAATCCACAAAAACAGCATTAAAAAAGCTACAATTACATAAGCTCGCTCATCAAATACTTCCGGCTGAAGGGAGAACAAAAAAATACTAAACCAGGTTCCCTGCCATCCAACATAATATTCTCTGATAGTCTGCCACGCGGCTCCAAATACTTTAATCAGAGAATGCGTTGCCACCCATGCCGCTCTTGTATGAATTCCATATCCATAGTCATCTCCCGATGCTCTGTTAACAAAAGAAAGATATCCTATCGGCAACATAAGAAGAATAAAAATGCCAATAGCAGCCAGCGCCATATTTTTCTCCGAAATAAAATCACATATTCTATCATATAATTTTTTCATTGTTTTTTGCATTTTTTCCTCAAAATCTCCCAAATATACCCAAACTCCTCGGTCCTGCCAAAAACAAGCAAAAACAAAGCGTTAAACACCACACAGCACATCACAAACATTGCCGTAAAAGAACCGGGCGTCACTGTCTGCATGATCACTCCTTTTAAGGCAGTCAATATGCTCAAAATCACTGCCAGGACTATCAAATACTTAACCGATTCCATAAAGTACGCCCCTGCCTTTTTATCAAAGCATACTTTATAAATAATAAAAGGCTTGGTGAAGTTCGCAATCAGCCCCGACACTATAGTTCCAATATAAATTCCCACAAGCCCGATTTTTTGTACCAGGACGATAGAAATGAACAGATTCACCACACCCTGAATCAGGGCAAGGTACTTATCCTGTTCAAAAACGCCTGCTGCCGTTTTGAAGTTTGACAAAACAATCCTGTCGCCTTTAAAATAATAATCAATCAATATGCAGGCCACCACACTCCCTGCCAGCACCTTTTCCTTCCCCTGCCAGATAACAATAAACGGCGTCAGTAAAAGGAAAAAGCCAACTGCCGAAAATCCATATATCCAACAGGCAAAGAAACGGTATACCTTGAAAATACGATACTGTTTTTCCCGGGATTCCGTGGCAATCAGATTTCCAAAACCGGACAGCACGGAATTAAAAATAATATTCACAAAGTTTGCGACAGAGGTTAAGATCATATTATAGTTTCCCACATAGCCAACCAAAGTGACATTGATAAACGCAGAGATGATCATACTGTCCGTCTGAAGCCTTGCCACATCCCCTACCTTGTGAAAAACCAGAGCTTTGGTCTTGTTTACAATCTCCCCTGTTTCCTCTTTGGAGAGGCTTTTCACATCCTTATCTGACAGGTATGGATAACGCCTGTTTAAATATCGGCTGACAAATATTTTTTGCATCAATTCCACAAAAGCTGCTGTCAGAAGATACAGGTAAAAATTTCCTGTAAAAATTATTATGACAATCTGGAGCGAAACCGTAACCATTTTTGTTATGGTAATAATATTGGTCTGTATATAATTGTTCTGCTCCGCATTTACAAGACTGTACTTGTACGCCACAAAGTAAGAACTGACCGTGTTAAACAAAAAAATGAAATAATAAAGCGTCAGGTCCCGAACGCCCACCCCTTCAGGCTGCTTTACCAGATAAGGCAAAAATGGCGAAATCGCAAGACCAATTGCTCCAATCACCAGGCCGATAACACGGTATGCCTTTTTGTACAGCAGCATATAGGACTTAATCTTCTCATAATCCTTCCTTGCAACCGGACCGTACAGGCTGAAATTCAGGGCGGTTCCCACCCCTAATTCCGCCATGGACAAAACAGATAATATTCCTGTATATAAATCATTGACGCCGTTTAAGGTGTCCCCTAAGTGTTCAATGAAAATGGTACGCAAAACAAATCCCAAGAGCTGGGTGGTAATATTTCCTGCATATCCAAACGCTATGTTTCTTGCGGCCGACTTAACTCTTCCCATAACCTGTCAACTTCTTTCCCTGTCAAAAGCGCCTTCTCTCTGTATTCTGGCATAACCCTTTTCAGCTGCGCTTTTATCTCCTCTTCCTGCTCCATAAGCCATTTAAAGGCATTGGTCAGATCTTCCGGTTTTTTCAGGCTCTGAACAGGTGTTACATAATGCTCGGAAGTTCCAAATAAATCCAGTGCTATTCCCCTGGCTTTTACGGAATACCCCACCACAAGCGTAGGCACACAGGAAGAATACGCCGCTATGGTGGCATGGGTTCTTGCCCCTATAAAAAATCTGCACCGGCTGATGTAGCCTTTTAGCTCCTCACAGGTGCCGTCTCCAATTTCCACCACCCGCCCTGTCTGTGCATATCTTTCATATAATTTGTGAAGAGGAACCCTGTCATCATTATTGTTCCACACCACATGAGGAATAAGCGCTATCTGCATATTCGAATGTTCTATAATAAACTCAATCATATTTTGATAATTTTCAATTGTAATGCCGCTGCAGCTCTCATTGCATTGTATCAAAGGGCTTACATTGATCCCCACTGTATTTCCGGGAGTAAAGCCTTCCGGCAGGGGCAGATCTGTTTTACCAAGCGTAAAGGCCGGATCCGGGTAACAGTATATCTCCGGTATCCTTTTCTCTTTAAATTTTTTATGAAATTCCAAAAAGGCCGTTTCCAGAGCCCTATAAGTAAGCGGCTCCCTTGCAATGATCGTGTGATATTCTGATAAATCCTCTATGATTTCCTGACGTTTTAAAAGCTCCGGTTCTATGGAACAGCCCAAAAGTACTGTCTTTGTCCCCCGTCTGTTAAAGGCGGCATTGGTCAGCCTCAGGTCACTGAGCATATTCTCATAGCAATAATTGTCACCGCCAATAGAAATTGCTAACGGCGCTGCTTTTTTCTGAAATACCTTATGATACCGGTATCTGATAAAGCTTTCCTTATCCCCTGTCAGTCTGCGGTAAACGTAATATATAACATGAGCAGGCTTGTTCTTTGAAAAGCTGCGCTCCTTAAAAATTTCGCATAAGCCCCGAAGAGAATAAGCCTGATCTTCCTCCCCGCGGTAGCTGACCAGCACCGTATCCTCCCGGATCATATGGCAGACACTGTTTACAATAGCCTCGCAGCCATGATTGCCGCTGCCTGCATGCATATACATTACCAGTTTATCTTTCAACTTAATACCTCATTATAATTTAATAAATAGATCATACTCTCCGGCTGCTCTTCCCATTTTTTTCCTCATCCAGAGAAAAAAGGGGTTCTGATATAGCGGCAGATACACTGCCATTAACAGACAGTATAAAACGATACCTGCCCCTGCAAAAATAACTGCATATTTAAAATTATACCACTTATTTTGATCTGCTGCCAATGGGAGATAGCCTGCCAGTTCCGGCAATGACTCTCCGCTTTCCTGGAAAGATATGGTGTCATCCGAAACCGGCCCATATACTGTTACCGATTCCTTACTTTCTTTCCTTGCCCCCAAAATACTGCCAAGCATAGCAAAGCCGCATACGATTAAAATAGCTATATATAACTTTTGCCTTAAAAATATTAAATACTTCATTTTCAATTTTCCTCTTTTATCTCATAGATGCAATAAGACCCATTATCTGCTAAAAGCTCACAGTTTTGTTCTATATAGATATCGCATCCTGTAGGAATGTAAGCAACCACCCTGCCATTATCCTTTCTCCCCTGAAGCGTTTCTTTGCTTATTCCTTTTGTTTTATACTCCTCAAACGGTATCTTTTTAAATTCATCATAATTCCCAAATTGGAAGAAGTACCCCTGAAGCAAATTATCCTGTTCTGTTTCAATAAATATACAATCATCCCCCTCATAATCATCTGCAATCCTGCTAAACTGTGTATATTCTTTACTACTTTTCAAATAGTCCTTCACAAATTTTACGGTTGAAGAGACTGACAAAATAAGAAGCGCACATATAGCTGCCGACAGTATTGCCGTTTTTGTTCTGTCCGGCAGTATCTTTGTACACAGATTAATAAGGCAAATAGAAAGCAAAATGATAAACGGAATATATATGGGCGTAAAGTAACCCCAGGTATCCTCATCCAAAGTATAAATAATCAGCGAAAATATAATTGAAGTTACCAGTACCATCATACAAAAAACCCGTTTCCCAAATACTGTTTTTTTGCCTTTAAGCTTTGCCGCAGCTATAAGCAAGACCACCACTATAATTGCAATAACCCATCTTCCATTCAAAAGCCGTTGATTTAGAAAAGCAAGATATCCCTTTATCTTTTCAAGCGACCAGGGGATTATATCCGTATGTTTTTGCATCTGATTAAAAAAAATGTGCCATATCATCCACGGAAAAATCATCCAGGAAATACAAATTCCAATAATGCCTGCATAAATATAATTCAAAAGCTTATATATTTCATGTTTATAAATAAGATAAATTGCCATTAGCAAAGAAAGAACTGCCGCATATACATAAAAATAATAGTGTGTTTGGCTTCCCAGCAAAATACAAACGGTAAATTGTACCAACGAAGATTTTTTCCATTTCGCATCATTTGCGTCAAGCAGTCCATAGTGAATATAAATATACCACAGGCAAAAAAAAGCCAGCATCATATACATCCTTGCCAAAGTATATAATTGCTGCATAATCACCATAAAGAAAAGAAATACAAAAGGAACAATCACATAAAGCGTTTTGCCATAAATCTTTTTAAAAAGCTTGATAAATACTAAATCCGCCAGCCCTGCAAAAAATAAATTAATTATCATTGTAAAGTAAGGAGAATATGTTTCTTTAAAAACAGAGCAGACTGTGTGAACTAAAAAATAATATGCCAGAGGATGATTGTCAATACGCTGATGGAAATATGCCCCCGAATAATTAAACTGGCTATAGTCTCCAACAATATAGCTATCCCGCAATACACGTGCGCTTATCCATCCCTCATCGCTTTTAGGCAGATATTTGTATTCAGGATCAATATACTCAAACGCATATGGATTATTTGCTAACGTATACGTAAAAATCCCATCACCACCAATGCCGGCATTCGCTTGTAATACTTGTAAAAGTAAAACAAATATCAAATGAAGTAATACTATAATGCCCACCATATTTTCAGCTTTAAAATAGTTTTTATTCTTCATTTAAAACACCCTCTGATCTTATTTCTAAAATGATACAACCACAAATACACTCCCGGAAAAGCCCCAAATATCTTCACTTTAACCCTATATCCCGCGGAAAGCCGCTCATAAGCTCCCGGCACTTGTAATTCTCTTTTTAATATAGCATGACATTTTTCCACATGCGCCGCCTGCAGCCTTCTCTCCTTTTGGGAAAGCATTGCAAGCTTTCCTGCCGTGAGCATAATCCCCATAATTAAAATTGCCGTCACCTGCGCCCTGACCTGCCCGGCTGACATTTCTTCTCCCAAAGCTTCTTTGATCTGTGTCTCCTTGTCAGCTGTTTCTCCGTTTAGTGTTTTTTTGATGAGCGCTTCTTTGTCACGCGCCTCCCCCTTTAGGGGCGTCTTCCACATCCCGTCAATTATCTCCCTTGCCATCTCCCAGCAGGTAATCTGATCCATGTACTGCGGCCTGAAAGCTCTGTTCATCGCCCCTGCCGGATTTTGGTAATAACCATATCCTTTATAAGGGATTTCCACTACCTTTTTCACCCCTGGCATTAAATCTACCAAAAACAGCATGTCCTCGCCGATGGTAAGTCCCTGTCTGAAACAGATGTCTCCAATCAAGTCCCTTTTGTAAAGCTTGCTCCAACAGCGGCTGTTTCCTTTCAAAATTTCTTCGCAGACAAAAGTTTTTCCCGAATAGATCCTGTAGGCATCTTCTTTTATGTCTTTTTCTGCCTCTTCTCCGGCTTCTCTTGCAACAGTCTGATCCCATTGCCGCTCCGTATACCAGCATTCAAAGCCGCACCCCGCAATATCGGCATCTGTTTCTAAAAGAGTTTTATATAAAAGCTCTAAGGTCTTAGGCAGTAATCTGTCATCCGCATCCACAAAGGCAATATACACCCCCTTCGCCGCGGCCATCCCTGCATTTCTTGCCGATGATACGCCCTTACCTTCTAAGCTGATAAGCCGTATATTGCCATACTTACAGACGATATTTTCACATACCGCCGCTGTCTGGTCCGTAGAACCATCATTAATAATAACAACCTCAAGATTTGGATAGGTCTGAGCCTGTATACTTTTTATGCAATTAAAAAGAAAATCCTGCCCGTTATAAACCGGAACAATCACGCTGATTAATGGTTTCATTCCCATACCTTCTGCATACAATAGGCAAAGCCTGTTGTCATGTGTCGCAGGCCCTGCCCGAGCAGCCTTTCTCACCGCTTTCGGTAGTCACCCCGCCACAAGCAGCGGGGCATGAAATGCGATGCGCCAGGGGTGGAGCATTGACTCTCGCGCCATTCGTCAAATATCCGTACAGACACATCCGCCCGACTCATTGCCTGCGGTAATAAACGATCATCGCCAGGCGAAGCAATCTTACCGTAATTTCATTAGGATGGCGCAAAACCAGATAAAGCAGTTTATTCGCCTTTTCCTCCACGCTAACAGGAGCATTTTTACATAGTTTGCGCACTTCCCCCTCCCGGCAAATCTGCAAAATATTTTTTCGATATCCGGATGCATTTCCCCGCGCTTCATTTTTCAGCGCCAAAAACAGCATAAAAATATATTCTTTATCTGCCATTTTGCTCATTGCGGAAAGCTTTTCCCCTGTAAATTTATCCTTTAAAATCTGCTCCACTATCTGCCTGAGCAGCTGAATATTCTGATACAGGCCTTTATCATATTTATGAATCATGGAATCCTTTACATAAAGGTAATGATAGTATGCTTTATGCTCCATTATCACCAGTCGCTCACAGTCGATCAGCGCCGGCAGCATAATGGTGGTATCTTCTCCTGTTGTAATCACAGGATTGCTGTATTTGCAGTTATCTTCAACCAATTTTTTTGAAATTAATTTCATACACCGGGAGATGCACACATACCTGTGCTCATGGCCCAAAAGCTTAGGGATAACCTCGTCATCCATAGCTTTTTTGTCATATTCCCCGGGGGGCAGCTGCTGCCACACGTATTCACAGTGTTCCTCTCCCCGCTCTATCACATAGTCGCTTGCAATGATTTCCTTTGCATTGCCGGAAAGCTTTTCCCCCATCTCTGAGAGCATATTAAGATCAACCCAGTCATCACTGTCCACAAAGCATAAATATTCTCCTGTACACTCACAAACACCCTTCTTCCATGCAGAAATAAGGCCGCCGTTTTCCTTATGGACTGTCCTTATCCTCCCGTCCTTAAGGGCCAGCATGTCACAAAGCCGTCCGCTCCCATCAGTGGAGCCGTCATCTACTAATAAAATCTCCAGATTATCATAGGTCTGTCCTGTCAGTGTTGCCACGCATTTAGATAAATATTTCTCCGTATTATATACAGTTACAATAACGCTGATTTTATATTTTTTCAACTCAAACCTCCTCTTACCGCCTAAAATATCCTACAATTAAGGCATCCACATAGTCAATAACCCCGCCGCAAGCAGCGGGACATGATTTACATGCCTTGCTTTCATTGCCCGTAAGCCAGAACAGTCTCATAGATTTCTAGGAGCTTTTCCATATTTTTCTCAATAGAAAATCCTTCTTCCACCTTTTGGCGGGCGTTTGCCCCCATCCGGGCACAAATCTCCGCATCTCCAAGGGCCTTTTCCAGTCCTTTCTTTAAGGACCTGACATTTTCCGGCAGCACCAAAATCCCAGTCTTTTCGTCCTCGATCATTTGCGGAATTCCTCCCACATTGCTGGCTACAATCGCGCAGGAATAAGCCATTGCCTCCAGTATGGAAACCGGCTGTCCTTCAAAGTAACTGGGCAGAACAAATATATCACTTTCCGCCAGATATCTGCTTTTTTCTTCCCCCGTAATCCACCCCAAATCCACTACATGGGATGAATGCCTGGCAGCGAGTTCCTTCAGCTCTTTTTCCTCCCAAATGCCTCCTAAATACAGCTTCATATCCGGGTATTTTTTTACCAGCTCTGCTGCGGCCTCTAACAGTTCTTCTATTCCTTTTGCCCTGCAAAGACGTCCTAAAAACAAAATCCTGCGCTGTCCATATTGCTTTCTTTTCGCTGGCGGTATGCAAATGGAATTCGGAAGCACCACTATTTTATTCTCCTCCACAATACCCGAAAAAAATTGTTTTGCCACAGGCGACAACACAAGAAACGAATCCGCCATGGAAAAAATCCTTTGGACACTTTTTCTTCCCCGGCTGTTTAGCTGCTTATAATAAAAATTCTCAAAGTCCCCTCCATGCTGATGAATTACAATTCTCTTTTTCAACAACTTTGCCGCTTTTATAAAAAAGGATTTTCTAAAATAGCTGCTGTCAGAAGCTACATTCACATGTACAATCCGGTAAAAAGGCGCCTTTACCCAAAACAGGATAAATGCTGCTGCTGCCTTAAAGAGCTTACGCAGCTTATTTCCCTCCACCATTGTGCCTATATAGCATAATTCTATTTTTTTATCCAGACCGGCTTCATAATAGTTGTTTACCACCCCGGAAATGCCTCCGTGGACACTTCTGTCAGGCCCTATCATAAGCACCTTTATTTTATCGTCTCTTTCCATCAGCAGTTCCTTTCCTTTATCCGCGGTAAAGCTGCTTATGATTTCGCAAAAATCCGTTTCATTTTTCGCATTGCTTTCCTGAAAAAGCGCTTTATATTCATGGAAATCTTTGTATAAATCAGTTTACTGCTGCTGATAGGCGGCATAATTAAATAGCTGTATTCTTCTATATGCGCAAGCAAATATTCCGGGTAGCTCCCATCCACCTCCACCCTCTCAAATTTAGCCTGTCTGCCAAACATATCCTGTCCAAGGATCAGTCTGTCTTTTGCTTCCGCTAAAATGTCCTGATTATTGTATTCCTGGTGAGCAGCAGCAACTACCTTCGTACCAATGCGTTTGGACACATCCGTCTCCTGCCGGCTGCCCATATAGCCGAAATGCCATCCGCCATCCGCCACCCGCACAGCGTTTGGGGCTGTGGTGGATGCCTCACGCAGCCTGATAATGCCATTTGCCGGAATACTTCTTTTGCTGAAGATTTTGGTCCCAAGCCACATTTTCCTCTCTATCCCCGGAAATTCCCCCGTAATGGATAAAAGGCTCCCTGAAACCTCCTCCATATTAATAAAGCAGTAAAACATTCTTTGGGCCAGGTGATAAATCTTTTCAGGATCAAAATTTGCAATAATATTCTTTAAAACCCCGGGATTGGGAATCTCGTCCACGTCACTTAATAAAATTACATCCTCATCTGATGCCTCCTTAAGTCCCCGAACCAGAGCGTTTTTTTGAAAATTATCTCTCTGGTGGGTGGTTGCCTCAGTAGGAGAATTGTCCACTACAATATACTCTATCTTAGGCAGAAATTCCTGAAACATGGCTTTATTCTTTTCAAAGCAAAGCTCTTTGGGCTCCCCGGAAAAGGTAGCCGTAGCTTCCTCTATCACAAATTTGTCTACAATCGGATCCAAAATATGAAGCCGGAGCTTTAAAATATCCAGTTCATTAAAAAAAGGAATACAATCATATACCATCCACTTATCCTCATTTCCTATAACTCACAACTTTCGCAGGAAGTACCTACTGATGTCTCCAAAACAAAAACGGCCTTATCAGCGCTTTTAGTCCCAGCAGTTTCCTGTTCCATGGGTTTTCAAACTTAGGATACTGTTCATTGCGTCCCCACCATTTATGGAACACAAACGGCGCGTCCACATCCAGCGTTTCCGGCACCGGATGCTCATGCCCAAAATACTTTGCCACCTCCACAGGTGCAATCTTCATGCCGGCTTCTTCTATTTTGTGTTTGTTCATACAGCACAAAAAAACATCTTCGTTATAAACACCATCCTCATCCTTTTCCCATGTAAGCTCCGCCTGCCCGGGAAAGTCTAAAAGGCGTTTGCTGCGCAGGGAAACGCTGTTTCCTACCCGGCACAGGTTTCCATAAATATCATGAAAACAGTGCCGTTTCCCTTCCTCCGGCACAGGCCATGGGGAGCCGATGTAATCGTATTTAAGAAACCGGTCCTGCCATTTTTCCGGATGAACCACATATCCGTCATAATGAATCAGCAGTACATAATCCGTGTCAATATAATCGCCAAGCTCATATACCATTTTATAATTAAAGCAGTCAATATCCGTCAGCTTAGAGGTATGCTTATAAGTAATCCCTTTTGGCAGGGTGAGCGGTTTTCTGTGGGTAATCAAAACCACCTCTCCAAATTCGATCCCCTTCATGCTGTATTCCAGGGCCTTTATGGTTTCATATATCTTTACACTGGTCATAGCCGCCAATGTCACATTTGGCAGCTGCAGCTTACCATATTTAACTTCATTATTATTCATAAATAATTCCTTAGTTTTCCTAATCTTCTAAACGCTGCCCGACATACTTTTTTCAGATAGAACCAGGCGTAAATTTCCCTTCTTCTGATATCCTGGAAAAAAGCTTTTCCTTTCCCCGGTTTTTGGTTTCTCCCTGCATATGTTTTCGATTTCTTCTTATATTCCTCAAGTTCTCTTCGGCATTGTCCGGCGCTGAACAGCCGCCCTTTTCTGTCCATATAGTGGAAAAGACTGTAAATATTCTGTTCCGATGCCCAATACCCGTCTGACACATTATGCCGCGCCCAATATTTAGGCGCTATGGCAAACTTTAAAGTATCGCTTGTATGCGCCGGCAGACAGGCAAAGGAAGAATTGGAAAGCAGAAGATAATACGCATTTTTTAACGTTACGTAGTCTTTTCCTATATCAAAGTGATATGCCGGAATACCCGGTAGCATCTTCCCGGCAGTTTCCACATCATCCGTAATGATCATAAATTCCATATCAGGACGGATTTTTTTCATTTCCTTTATACCATGAAGCCAATACTTTTTGTCAATGAAAAGCTCCGGGCTGCCGGTATACTCTCCCCCCCGCATATTGATAATGCAAAGGTTCTCTCTGCTAAACTCGTAAGACTCATACTCAGGCTTTACCTTAAGCCACTGCCTGACCTTGTCCAAATGCTTTATAAAATAAGACTCATCCTGCATATTGCCGTAAATCAGGGTATTATCCTCCACATGCCTTATTCCCTCATCCGCCCCTGCAATATAACAGCCGTGTTCCATATCATGTCTGGAATTTCCAATATAAAGCCGTACTTCCTTATCATCATATCTTCTGAATTTCTTTTTATCCTCCTGAGAAATGGCATGTCCCAAGTCCATATCCATAAAATACATTCCCCGGCTGCTGTGGATATTTACAGCAAATCTCTCCTGCCCGGCAGTGCCAAATTCATATCCGTTTTCTTCCGCTGCAACTCTTGCCGTCACATAACAAAACAGCTGGTTGCCGAGCCCCTGACCCTTAATGAACTCTGTTCCTACCATATCCTTACACCCCCTGCATAGCGCAAGCAACGCTTGCGATACTGCCACCGATAAAGAGTTTGGAAGTATACTTCCAAGCTTGTACCCCCTGCAGGCCGTCCGGCCTTATAAAGTGGTCTCTATCAGTTTCTCATTTTCAACCTTATAGATTATGTCGCATTTTTCAATGGTATTTAATCTGTGAGCTATAATAATCATGGTCTTTTTTCCATGGAAACTGTTTATTGCCTCCATGACCGCAGCCTCCGTATCATTATCCAGTGCCGATGTAGCCTCATCAAACACCAGAATTTCAGGGTCATTGTAAAGCGCTCTGGCAATTCCGATACGCTGCCTTTGTCCTCCGGAAAGACGCACCCCTCTGTCTCCAATAGTAGTGTCCAGTCCTTTAGGCAATTCCTCAATAAATTCCTTCAGCTGGGCTTCTTCAAGCACCTCCCAGAGCCTTTTCTCATCAATCTTATCTGCATCAATACCAAAAGCAATATTATCTCTGATGGATTCATCTATCAGATAAATAGACTGGGGGATGTAACCTACCTGGGCAAGCCACGACTCATAATTTCTAAAAATATTCACCCCGTCACAGGTAATTTCCCCCTCCTGGGAGTGTAAAAGACCTAAAAGCACATCCACAATAGTAGATTTCCCGGCGCCGGAAGCTCCGATGATTCCCACAGACTTCCCTTTGGGCACCACCATATGGGCGTCTTTAAAAATAGCCTTATCCGAATCGGGATAGTGAAAACTGATATGGTTCAGTTCAATCTTATCCTCTAACTTCAGCTTTTCCACCTGAGAATTTGCCTTTCTCTCAGCTAACATAGCATCCGTTTTCATGCCCTCCTGCAGATTTTCATACACAAAGTCAAGACAGGGCTGATTATAGGCAATCTCTGTAATATACGTATTAATTCTGTTCACGCTGGGAAGTATCCTGATGGCCGCCACGGCAAATGTTGCTATGGTTTCCACAATCGCCCCGACATTTCCGCCGCCTTTGATGTATATTATAAGAAAAGATAGCACACTGACGATAAATACCGTTTCAATTAATAGTCTGGGGCTGTTATTTAAGACCGCATAATTGCGCGCCACATCCGCCCCCACCTTACCTGTTTCGTAATAATTCCTTACAAAAAATTCTTCCCTGTTTAAAACCTTTACATCCTTAAGCCCGTAGGTTGCCTGAATCCTCCATTTGGCAATCCGCGACTGAAGGGCCTGATTTTTAGCGCCTATTTTATTTAATCTGGGTTTAAATACCTTGATTATAAACAAAGTCATAAGCCCAAAAACCACAAGAATAAAAAGCGTCATACTGACATCCTGCCACAGTAATACAAGAAAAATTAAAAAAGATACTATAACCTCACTGGCAAGCTGCAGCATGGCTAAAATCAGAGAAAAGGTCTGAGGAATATCGCTGTCCGTAATACGGAAAACCGTAGGAATATCCGCCCCAAGATATTTTTCATAAGGCCTGTTTAGAAATTCCGCCATAACGCGGCTGATCATTTTATTTCTATTCTGGGTAATAAAGGAATTCTGTTTATAAGTTAAAAATAAAATATAGAGATTTTTAATCACATAAATAGCCATCAGGACATATAAAAGCGTCAAAGTGATCTGTCCTACATCCCTGATGTGAAAAAAATTGCAAATATCCTGCAAAAACTGGTATTGTTCAATATATCCCTGCAGCTCCTCCGGCATCAGAAGCGCATCCACCACCGGAATCATGGCACCCACTCCCAAGGTTTCCAGCAAACCTCCTATAAAAATCATTATGCCCAAAACGAACAACTGTATTTTTTGTTTTCTGTCAAAAATATATCTGATTTTGCCAAACAAACTTGTCTTTTTCATGTAGCTCCTTTTCCCGGAATTAACTGCATTCATTCTATGATTACTGATTTTTATTACAATTCTGTCAACTACCGCTTACGAAAGCATAATTAGTAAAATTATAGCATATATTTACTTTATAGGCAAATTTCCTTCCTTTTTGAGCATTATCACCCCTGCCGCAGCGGTATGACAAACCTGTCATATGCTTTTACCACTTTGTAGTAACCTCCGGGCCAGAATAAAATCAGCTTCATTCTAATCCTGTCCCCCGCCGCCACAAACTCCTTTTTATAAATCCTCTTTATTTCCTGCTTTTCACCGCGCAGCATCCTAATCAGTTCCCGGCCCGATTCCTGCATGCCTCTGTCCCTGAAATCCACATAATAAAAAACCATTTTGCGGTAGAACTGATAAGCTGCCTTTTCCGCCAGCTCCTGCATGCCAAGTCCTTGTAAGTATTCCCTCTGCTCTTTCCAGAAAGGAATTTCATCCCGGAAGCGCCTCTCATGCAGCCGGCTGTTCATAATGCTGCCTCTTCTGTCCACCATATAATTGTAGTATAGCGTGTCCAGAAACACACATTTGGATGCCCTTGTAAGCGCCCATGTGGTGTACATAATGTCCTCCGACTTTCTCCCTTCCGGGAAACGGATATCCTCTATCACCTTTCTGTCAAACAGTTTGCTCCATACCGAATGGTAAATATGGTATTGAGGGTCTCCGCTAATGTAAAGTTCTAAAGCCTCCTGACGGCTAAGCGCAAACACTTTTCCGCTGGGATGGGACTTTTCCGCTCCCTCTCCTACCTGACGGTAAGAGCATATTGCAATTTCAGCTCCGGTGCTACGACAGGCTCCCAGCATATCCTCGTACATGGACGGCTCTGTCCAGTCATCTCCGTCCACATAACCGATATAATTGCCCTTTGCTATTTTTAAACCGGCATTTCTCGCTGAAGACGGGCCGCCGTTTTCCTTATGAATCACATGAATAAAGCTGCTCTTTTGGGCATACTCATCGCATATCGCCGCTGTCCCATCGGTAGAGCCATCATCTACCAGAATAATCTCCATCGGCTCATAGGTTTGGGCCAGAAGCGAATCCACACAGCGGGGTAAATATTTTTCAATGTTATATGCAGTTACAATAACCGAAATCAGCTTAACATCCTGTTCCATTCTTTTTTCCATTTCTGCGAGGCGAATAAAGTTCACCTTTGCTTTAATTTCCGCTGAGCATCTCATAGACATTTGACGAATGCCGCAGCTAAAAATTTTAATTAAGAGCCTCTCTGGCATGCCAGAGCATTTCTTTACAGGGACATACATTCACCCTCAGGAGAAATTCGAATCATATCCTCTGTGTAAATATCTTGAAGGTCCTGGTTGTTAAACCATTTAGAGGGCGCTATCACGAGCTTCTCCCCGGAAGCATTCAGCCACGCTCCCCACCAGCTAAAGCTGGAATTTGCCAGAATATGATGCCTGCACCTGCTCATCAGAAGCAAGTCAAGATATCCGGTATCCTCAGTGGCGCCTTCCACCACCACAAACCGATCCTTTGACAGTTTTAGCTCCCTGCCCAATTCCTTTATCCACCTGCCAGCCCATGCCGTGTCATTGCTGAACAAAAAAAACACCGCACCCGAAAAGGCATCCAGCATTCTTTCAAATGCACTTAAGTAATATTTTTCCGTGCAGATTCCGCCATATACTTCATTATTTTCAAGATAATCCCCTCTGCGCACATGCACGGATACGGACAGACAGTTTTCAATCTGCTCCAGATACTGCTCCACTGCCAGTTTCCTTCCATCTTTCAGCCCCAATTTATTACTGTCCGAAGCGTTGCTGCATCCACTCCAAATCCTTTCCGAAAAAACAAATGCCTGACGCACCTTTTCTTCTATATCCTTAAAATATTTTTCGCTCTGAAAATAACCCGTCAGATAAGCGGGATCTTTTGCCAGTACCTGCTGGTCAAAATTCCCATCCCTTTCATGATATTCAAGGGACTTTCTTCCAAAAAGCTTTCTTCTGATTCGGTGGGACAGCTTTAAAAACCCGTCCGTAATAATATTGAGTTCTTCCTTCGTTGCCCTGGGGTAATCAATGCCAAACACCCAAAGCATAACCGGCCTTGCCTCTCTCCCCTCATACTCTGTAAAATCGTCAAATTTTACTTCTTTCCCCATAGAGCAAAGCTTTAAATACAAGGCATACTGGAACATCTGATTTCCCAGACCGCCCGTCATTCTGATTATGACCATCGTACCTCCTGCTGCCATTTTAGGCAGCAAATCCGTGAAGAAATTAACCTTCTATTCATCTTTATTTAATCGTACAATTCACCCTGCCTTTGGCATTAACTAAAACCATGCCCTTGGTGTAAACATCACTGCATTCTTTATCGTTTACCCATTTATCCGGCGCCACTATCAGTTTATCCGGATTATGATTAAGCCAGGCTGCCCACCAGCTGAAGCTGGAATTGGATATTACATTATGATTACATTTGCTCATAAGCATCATGTCCAGGTATCCGGTATGATCCGTATTGGCCTCCACCATCACAAAGCGTTTTTCCAAAGCTTTTACCTGCTGCGCATCCATATTTTCCTTAAGCTGGTTTTTTATTAAATACTCTACCCAGCCCCGCACCCATTTAGGTTCATTGCTGAAAACATAAAAAACTGCTTGCGGATATTTTTCCTGCACAAACCGTACAGCCCCTTCGTAGTATTTCTCTGTACAAATGCCCTCATACAATTCCTCATCCAGTCTCGAATCACTGCGGTACATATGTATGCTTACCGCTTCCGTGCTCTCTATCGCATCCAGACATACTTTTGTGCTTTCATAAAGCTTTTCCGGCAGATGGAGCTTATCCAAATCGGGAAACCTATAGCGCTCCCTGACTTTGTCCTTAATATCCTCAAAATATTTTTCACTTTGAAAATTTCCCCTCAGATACATAGAATCAAAAGACAGTACCTGGGGATCGTAAAAGCCCTTCTCATAATATTCTATTGCCCGGCGTCCAAATATTTTTCTCCCAAGCCTCTTTAAAATCTCCATGGAACCGTCTGTAAACTCTATAATCTCATCCCAGGTTGCCCGCGGATAATCAATGCCGAATAACGCCAGCATAATGGGACGTGTATCATCGCTGCGATACTCGTTAATATCATCAAATTTTACTTCCTTTCCCATTGAGCAAAGCTTCATATATAATGCATATTGGAACATCTGGTTCCCCAGACCTCCTGACATTCTGATTATATTCATAAATATACCCCGATTTTTTATCCCTGTATTAAATTTAGTTATTGTATCATAATTTTTTTATGGTCACAAGACCTTCCCCGCAGACTCCCCCAAAATTAACGAAATATTTATTGCCAAATAATATATTGGGCCTTATAATATCATTAAATTTGTTCTGAAATGATATAATTTGTGAAATGTCATACCAGCCCTGTTAAGTTCTGAAAGGACATATTTATGCTGTTTAATTCTTATATTTTTATATTTCTTTTTTTTCCATTGACCCTGATAGGATATTACGGATTTAATTATGCCAAAAAATATAAAGCTGCTCTGGCGTTTTTGATCGGTATGTCCATGTGGTTTTATGGTTACAATAACATTTATTATCTGGCGATTTTAATTGTCAGCATTTCCATAAATTATGTACTTATATCCGGCATGACAAAAACCTCCTCCCGGCGCTTAAAACGCCTTTTTTTATGGGCGGGCATTCTGCTTAATATTGGCATTTTATTTTATTTTAAATACTATGATTTTTTTATCGACAATATAAACTCTGCATTAAAAGCCCAAATTCCATTGCTAAAGCTCATGCTGCCTCTTGGAATCAGCTTTTATACTTTCCAGCAGTTATCCTGTGTGATTGATTCCTACAAAGGCGAATGCGAAAAATACAGCCTTTTGGAATATGCGCTGTATGTCTCCTTTTTCCCTCAGCTTATCGCGGGACCTATCGTTTATCACAATGAACTTATTCCGCAATTTCAAAATACGGATAACCGGAAAATTAATTTTGAAAATTTAAGCAGGGGAATCTATGCTTTTGCTCTTGGACTCGCCAAAAAAGTGTTGATTGCCGATACATTTTCCGGCATTGTAACTGTGGGCTACAATAACATCACTGACTTAAACACCACCAGCGTCATCCTTGTCATTGTCTGTTATTCTCTGCAGCTTTATTTTGATTTCAGCGGCTACTGCGATATGGCCTATGGTATGGGATATATGCTTAATATAAAGCTTCCGGTTAATTTTAATTCTCCCTATAAAGCGGAATCTTTTGCAGATTTATGGAGCAGATGGCATATGACTTTAACAAGATTTTTTGTTAAGTATGTCTATATTCCTTTAGGCGGCAGCCGCCGGGGAAAAGCAAGAACGTATTTAAACACGCTGATTGTATTTATTGTAAGCGGTATATGGCATGGCGCTAACTGGACTTTCATATTATGGGGTACTCTGAACGGTATTCTGATTACAGTCGAACGTTTCACAAAGATTTCTTCTCTTAAGATACCTAAAATAATCAAAATGACAGTAACTTACTCCATCTTTACATTCACATGCAGCTTATTCAGATCTGCCTCCGTAAAGGATGCAGGTATGCTTTGGACACGATTATTCCGGGGCGGATTTGGTCCTGTTTATCAGCCGCTTATAGATACTTTTGGGGATTTGACAGAAATGAAATTTTTATACAGAGCGGGCCTTGGCGGTATCATGACAAGCTATCCGTGGCTTATGCTTTCGCTATTTACAGTCATTTCTCTGGCCGCATGCTTTACGCTGAAAAACACTCAGGAAAAAACCGCACAGCTGACTCTTTCAAATAAAAAGTTTTTGGTTGTGGTTATCCTTATGCTCTGGAGCATTATGTCTTTATCCGGAATCAGCGAATTTTTGTATTTCAATTTTTAGTATCATAGGACAAGCGCAGCGCCCTGCTGTGAGCAAAGTCCGTTCTATAGCGGAAAAGTGCCTTTGCAAATGAACGGGCCGGGCAGAGCATTATAAGTATAAAAGAAACGGAGAAATTATGAATCAGCAGACTGCTAAGAAATGGTTTATAAAATGTATTCTTACTCTGGTCATCTCACTGACCTTTATCGCCCTTCTTGTGATAATTGTGGATCCTTATTTTCATTATCACAAGCCATTTTCGTTTTTATCCTACCGATTGTATGAGGAGCGTTATACCAATGACGGTATATCAAGACACTTTGACTTTGACGCCATGATTACCGGTTCCTCCATAACGCAAAATTTTAAGCCCAGCGAGATGGATGCGCTCTTTCATGCCAACACCGTTAAAGAATCCTTTTCCGGCGCCGGATACCAGGAGCTTGCGGATAACTTGGACAGAGCTCTTTCCAGAAACAAAAATCTTAAGCAGGTACTGTGGGCAGTAGATTATAACGGATTTCTCCGGGAATATGACTGGGCCAGATATGAAGAGTATCCTACTTATTTGTACGATGACAATCCCTTAAATGATGTTTCCTATCTGTTCAACAAATCCATCTTATATCATGGCGTGCTGACCAATATAGCCATGACCCTTGCCGGCGCCCCCAGCACCACCATGGATGAGTATTCTTCCTGGGACATGGAGACCGGGCTGGAGGTTATTTTGTCTACTTATGACAGAAACAATGTAAATACGGATGTCCCTACCGGTTTTGGGGAAGAAGAATATGATATGGTTACCCAAACCATAACTTTGAATATCCTGCGAGTGGTAAACAAATATCCCGACACCACCTTTTATCTCTTTTATCCTCCCTTCAGCATCTTTTACTGGGATTCCTTAAACATCAAGGGGACCCTGGATCGGCAGCTTAAAGCGGAGAAGGTTGCAACGGAATTGCTGCTTACGTGTCCTAATGTAAAGCTCTACAACTTTTTTGATCAGTACGATGTAATCTGCAACGCCGATTTTTATTCCGATGACGGCCATTACTGCGAGGAAATTAATTCCCGTATCCTGCAGTGGATTGCCGGGGATACGGGACTTGTTACAAAGGAGAATTATCTGGAAAAGCTGGCAAAGGAACGGGATTTTTATACAAATTTTGATTATGACAGTCTTTATGAATAAATACGAAGTGCTTCCTTCATCATCCATTCCTGGAACATTAAAATATACCAGATTTGGATCCGCCATTCGCCTTTATCAATAAAGTCTTTCCAGATTTTCCACACTACATCGGCATTCAATATTCCCTGCTGCTCCAATACCTTTCTGTCGATCAGGCTTTCCGCCCATTCCCGAAGCAAAGGCTCGCGCAGCCATTTTTCAACCGGAATGCTGAAGCCTTTTTTAGGCCGCTCCATCATTTCTTTGGGAACATAGCGGTAGAGCACATCCCGCAGCACCTTCTTGCCTGTTTTCCCTTCCCTCTCATAATCAATGGGAAGGCTCCAGGCAAATTCCACCACATCCTTGTCCAGCATGGGGACTCTTGTCTCCAGGGAAACCGCCATTGCCGCCCGATCCACCTTCACCAGAATATCGTCAGGGTGATACATCAGCATGTCCATCAGCATGATATTATGATTGGTTTCCTTTAAAAATTTCGGATCGTACTCACTGTATTTGTAGCTGCACACTCTCTTATCAAGACAGATTTCCTTTGTCAGGGGATCTGTCTCATAGGAGCAGATATACAGATCCGAAGGCCCCTTTGCACCCAGGAGCTTACCCTTAATCCGGCAGATCGGTTTCCCGGCTAAGGGACTGTGGGTTACCAGTTCACTGCAGGGCTTTCGGATAAAGTAGGGAACGCCCTTCATTTTATTCCAAATCCGCTCCACCGAAGCGTAGGAGGTATATCCGCAGAACAGCTCATCCCCCCCGTCCCCGCTCAGGGACACCGTCACATGCTCTCTGGTCATTTTGCTTACCAGGTAGGTGGGAATCTGGGAGGAATCCGCAAAAGGTTCCCCATAAATCCCTGATAATTTGGGAATCACTGCCTTGGCATCCTCCTGGGTAATATAAAGCTCCGTGTGATCCGTGCCCAGATACCTTGCGATTTCTTTTGCATACACCGCTTCGTTATAAGCCTTATCGTCCATACCGATGGTAAAGCTTTTTACCTTGTTTTTATTCAGGGACTGCATCAGGGCAACCACCGTGCTGGAATCAATGCCTGCGGAGAGAAACGCCCCCACCGGCACGTCCGCCACCATCTGTTCCGATATAGCCTCCTTTAAAAGCCTCTCCAGCTCATCGGCCGCCTCTTTTTCGGACCCTTTAAAGAGATTTTCCTGTCCTTTCCTGGCCGCCTTCTTTATGGACCAGTAGGCCTTTGTCTTTGCCTGCTCTATCCCGGCAAAAGGCAGCTTAAGCTTAAGCATGGTGCCTGCCTCCAATTTATAAATCTTTTCATAAACGGAGTAAGGCGCGGGAATATAGCCGTGCACAAAATACAGGTTGAGCACGGATGTGTTAATCGGATTTTGAAACCCGTCCAGCACCGCAATAGACCCCAGGTCAGAGGCAAACACAAAGCTCTCCCCCACCTGTCCGTAATACAGAGGCTTTTCTCCTATCCGGTCCCGAAGCAAATACAGGCTCTTTTCCTTCTGGTCATACAGGGCAATTGCAAACATTCCCTTGCAGAGAGTAATGGCTTTTTCAACTCCGTAAGCCTCAAATGCTTCCAGCAATACCTCCGTGTCAGAGCTCCCCCTGAAGCGGTCCACCTTCTTTTCCTGCAAAAGCTTTTCCGCTATCTTCTTATAATTATAAATTTCTCCATTGTAGGCAATCACGTAACGGCCGCTGTGGGAAACCATGGGCTGGGATCCATTTTCAGACAGATCGACAATGGAAAGCCTTCTGTGCCCTAAAGTCACCTGGCCATCCTCGGAAAAGTAGCTTCCCCCGGCATCCGGGCCTCTGTGATACATTCTTTCTTTCATTTTTTCTATGTTCTTTTGCCTGTTACCCTTCCAATTACAAAACCCTGCTATCCCGCACATTTTTACCGCCCTTCTTTCTGCCGCTCATATTTTCTTTTTAGATCTGCATCCATTTATTCAAAACGTTCTGACTTGCCTGAATAGTTACATCTATTCTTCATCGATTCATTGCTAAGGCTAAAAGAAACTTCTCCCATGCGCCGTACACGTTTTCCGGCCGGTAGGCTCCCGCCGTCTTCGCCGCCTCCATCCCAAGCGTATCGGCCTGCTTCGTATCTTCCAGTAACCTTCGCAGATGATCCCGCAGGTTCTCGGTCCCCCCCACTGGGATCAAAATCCCGCTTTTTCCACTTTCTATCAGATCCGCCGGACCGCCGCAGGGACAGTCCGTGGCTATCACCGTAAGTCCCATCACCATAGCTTCAATCAGTGTGTTGGGAACTCCCTCCGAATTGGATGAGAGCACGAAAATACGCGCCTTATAAATGGCGTCCGCCACATTGTCGATGCTTCCGGGAAGAAGGATCTGCTCCGAAAGCCCCCGCTCTCTTACCAGCTCCAAAAGCGTTTGCCTGCGTTCTCCCTCCCCGTAAATCACCAGCTTATAGTCAGGAAATTCTTTTGCAATTTCCCCGAAGGCACGGATGATCATTTCATGGTTCTTGTTTTCGTCCACACGGCCTACCGCCACAATTGTTTTTTCCCGAACCCCTTCGTATCTTTCCCTGAAAAATCCGGCGCTCACGGGATTTTGCAAAATCACTGCCTTACGGCGCACCTTTTCCGGAAAAAAGTCAAAACACCGCCTGGTCTGCAAAACCACCCCGTCCGCCCGGGCAAACAGATGCCTTGCCATAAACCGCATCCAGGAATTGTAGTATTCCTCCCCCGGCTCCGCCCGCACGGAAACCGCAACCGGTATCCTTAAAAACCGGGAGGTTAAAATCGCCATCATATTATTTTTCCCGATAAAGGAGAGAATCACATCGGGCTTTTCCGACTTCCAGATATTCCGAAGCTTCGTGAAACGGCGCTTAAAATTTATCAGGCGGTTTCCCGTGGTCTCCTGCGGGCTGATATCGGAGATCACCCGCTTTACCCTTTCATTTAAAGGATATTCGTTTTCCTTCCGGTACTGCGTTACCATGGTTACCTGATAACCTTCCCCGGCAAAATAATCCGCCAGATTAACCAGTACCCTCTCCGCACCGCCCTTCGTCAGCGCCCCTATTAACATGGCAATATGAATCTGCTTTTCCATTATAACCTCATTTAACTTTTTCAGCGCATATAAGCGTCATACCACTGCTGGAAGGTAAAAAACGACCAGGACAGCTTGGAATAATTGGCGCCGGTGGCCGGCCCTCCATCCCCTGTCTTCATGTAGTTTTCTATCATATCCGCCGTAAACTCCGCGTCAAATATTCCCTGCCTATTCAAATAATCCCTGTTGCACATATCCGTCAGCTGCTCCTTTAAAGGCCCCCTCAGCCACTTATCCAGCGGTACCCCAAAGCCCACCTTGGGCCTCTCCAAAAGCCTTTTAGGAATATAATCATAGGCAATATCCTTCAAGATACGTTTTTTATTTCCCTTTTCATATTTCAGATTGTGGGCCATGCGGAAGGAATATTCCATCACATCCTTATCCAAAATAGGGCATCTTGCTTCCAGAGAATATTTCATGGAGGCCCTGTCAACCTTGCATAAAATATCTCCCGGAAGGTAAGTATCCATATCAAGCAGCATCCTTCTGACCTGCCAGTCGGACACCTGATACCCGCTTTCCACCGGATAATGGCAGGGCATTCCTTCTCCCTTTACCATCCGGTTTGCCCGGGTAACATAGTTGCCTGCTCCAAACTGGGTTTTGGTTTCCCGATTCCGGTTTCCCGCAATCACTCTCACCCGGAAGGGAAGCTTATCCTCCAATCCCATCTGCCTAAGTCCCGGCAGCCCGCATACGCCATGGGTCAGACCCCCAAGCATATCCAGCTGCTGCGCCATGCGCACATTCTCATAAATATTGTAGCCGCAGAAAAATTCATCTCCCCCATCGCCCGAGAGGGCAACCGTCACATCCTTCCTTGCCAGCATTGAGACCAGCATCGTGGGGATTTGGGAGGAATCCGCAAAAGGCTCATCATAATACAAAGGGATACTTTCCACCAGATCAAGCATTTCCGCCTCGTCTATATAAAGCTCCGTGTGCTTCGTCCCAAGATACTCCGCCACTTCCCTTGCATATTTAGCCTCATTATAACGCTCCTCGCAAAAGCCGATGGAAAAGGTTTTCACCGGCTCCTTTGAATGGGCCTGGGCAATGGCCGTCATCAGAGAGGAGTCATAGCCTCCGCTTAAAAAAGCCCCCAGCGGAACATCCGCAATCATCCGGCAGACCACGGCCCGGTTTAAGAGCGCCTTTAGCTGCGCCTTCGCCTGCTCATAATCTGTAACGGGCCTTTGCTGCATTTCATGATATACTTTTTTAATATCCCAGTATTTCCAGATTTTAATTTCCCCATCACGGAACCTTAAAATACTTCCCGGCTCCAGCTTATACACGTTCTCAAAGATAGTCTCCGGCGCATTGATATATTGCTGGAACAAAAACCGTGAAAGGACTTCCCTGCGGATTTTTTTGTGAAAGCCCTCTCTTTTCATAATCGGCTTTAATTCCGATGCAAAAATAAGATTTTCTCCATCCACCTCATAATATAAGGGTTTCTTCCCAATCCTGTCCCGCACCAGATAAACGTCCCGGGTTTCCCTGTCATAAAGGCAGATGGCAAACATGCCGTTAAATCTGTCGATGCATTTGATCCCCCATTTTAAATATGCGGCAATGATCACCTCGGTATCGCAGTTAGAGCAAAAAGGATATTCCTGCAGCTCCTCCCGCAGTTCTAAAAAATTATAAATTTCTCCATTAAAAACCACGCTGATCCGCCCATCCCTTGCATGCATGGGCTGGTGCCCCAAAGGGGATAAGTCCATGATGGACAGCCGTCTTTGGGCCATGCCTATCTGATATCCTTCTTTCCCTGCAAAAATTTCCTCCCCGCCATCATCCGGTCCCCTGTGATGCATGGTATCGTTCATTTCCTTCAGCTGATCTAATGTAATCTTTTGTTTTGAAACAAATCCACATATTCCGCACATAAGTTATTCCTTTACCCAAGAATTTCTTCTATATATTCTTTCCATTGCTCCAAGATTGCCGCCTCGTTAATTCTCTCGCTGATCCTGCGGGCCTCATCGCCCAGGCGCTCCGCCAAAACCCTGTCCTCAATCAGTCTGTTTAGCGCCAGCGCCAGCGCCTTCTCATCCCCAACCGGTATCAGCAGCCCGTTTTCCTCATGGGTAATAACCGTCCGCGGGCCGCCGCAGGGACAGTCCGTAGCAACAACAGGCATCCCCAGCGCCATTGCCTCCAAAAGCGCGTTAGGCATTCCCTCATAGTCTGAGGAAAAGGCATACACCGCTCCTTTGGGAAGCTCCTTTTCCAGCTCATCGCTGGCACCCATTAACAGCATATAATCTCCGGCCTTATGTTCCTCTATAAATTTTTCCAGCTTTTCCTTTGTCCCGTCAAAGGAATCGCCGCCGTATATTTTCAGGATATAATCAGGATGTTTCTCATGAACCTGCAAAAAAGCCCCAAGAAGCATCAGCTGGTTCTTAAAATCAACCAGCCTTCCCGAATGCACTACCAGCTTTTCCCTCTCCTTTGGCTTTGACACGCCGATATATTTATGATTTACCGGATTTAAAATAATTCTTGACTTCTTACATAGAGAAGCCGGAAAGGATTCTCCCTGCTCCTTTGTCTGAAACACGCAGCCTGCCGCCCTTCGGTAAAGCAGCGGAATCAGTATCTTATCCACCGGAGAATTATAATAGGACTTAGGATCCTGCCTCACCGCCGTAATCACCGGAATGCCTGTACCCAGAGCGCAAATAAGGGCTCTGTAATTTGGCCTTCTGGTAAAAGAAATGACCACATCGGGCCTCTCCTTTTTCATCAGCGCCCGCAGATAATGAAACCGCAGCCAGATCTTTAAAACACGCCCTTTCCCTTCATCTGCCTTTTGCAGTCCCACATGAATCCTTCTGACCTTCTCGTCCAGCTGAAATTCAACCTCACCCTGCCATTCGGTGGCGGCAATGACTTCGTAATCGTCCTTCACAAGCCGGTTCACCAGATTGGACACCACCCGCTCTGCGCCCCCCTGCTCAAAACAATTCAAATGAAACAAAACCTTCCGCATCCTAATCCTCCATTCTGTCAGCTAATTTTAAAAACCGGCTGACATAATTCTCATAGGTAAATATCTGCGCACGTTTGCAGGCCGCCTCCTGATAATCCTTAAGCTTTTTATCGTCTCCAAGCAGATCCAGCACTATCTGCGCCATGTTCTCCTCTTCCGGAAGAATATGACCCGCGTCCAAATCCCTGTTTTCATCCATAACCGGGACTAGAATGCCATATTCCCCATAGATAACCGGCTTTTTTCCTTGCTGCATCTGCTTTTTAAACAAAGAAGTATCTCCATTCTCAAGAAGTATCTCCGCCGGGCCGGTAAGACAGTCCACACTGACCGGCGCCAGCCCCAGCGCCATACCTTCCACTAAAGCATTTGGAAAACCTTCATTTAAAGAGGTGAGCAAATAGATTTCTCCCTTTTTCAAATATTGATAGGGCTGCCTCTGCATACCGGCAAAGTAAACAGCATCTGCTATCCCTAAATCCTCCGAAAGTTTCCTGTAATGGGCAAAGGTCCCTGCTCCCATCAGGATAAGACGGCTTTCCGGCGCCTTCCTGTGGACAAGTGAAAACACCTTCAGCATATGCCAAAAGCCTTTCATATCGTCATCCCGGCCCATGGACACCATGCACCTGATTTTTCTCCCATTATCGTCATACTCTCCCCAGGGCAGCTCAGGCTCCCCGGCCTGCGCTTCCCTTCCGATTGCCTGCACATCATACAGATTATAGAGGGTTGTTGTGTCGTTAAACCCAAATTTAACATTAAGTTCCCGCTCAATTGCCTTTGAACAGCAGATAATCAGATCGGCCAGTTTGGTAAATAATCTGATCTTCAACGTTTCCTCCACATCCGTATAATTTCTCAGTCCAAGCCATACTTTTTCCCGCCCTGTTTTTGAGAAAGCATTGACCATATTTGCGGTAGGGCCAAAGCTATAGGCAATGTCAGGCCTCATTTTTTTCTTAAGCGCTCTTACCTTTAAGGATCGTTTTATAATATTAAATATCTTTTTAACTTTTCCTTTTTTGGCTCCCATCCGAAGATCAATGATGTGCAGTCCCTCTACATCGTAAGCAATATCCGCCGAATTGAATATGACGATGGTCACATCAAAATACGGCTCCATCAGCCGTGCCGTGGTAATACACACCCGTTCAAACCCACCCTGATGAAGCATGGGGGATATCAGCATCAGCTTCCTCTTCATTCCAACTCCCATCTGCCCGCTTTAACGGGCGTATAAATCAGGCATCAAAATTACCGTTCTCATAAAACGCCATCATCCGCTCAGCCTGTCCATTTACATCAAATCCTGCCTTCTGCATTTCCTCCACATGGCTTTTTCTCTGATAATCCGCCGTTTCCCGGATATAATCGGCCCAAAGTGCTGCATCCGCCCGGATATCCATGGTGTGTACCAGCTCTGTCACCGCCACTTCCCTGCATATGGTATCCGACATCACACATTTAAGGCCGGAGGCCTGGGCCTCCACCATGGTTCCCGGCAGCCCTTCATACCGGGAAGGATAAACAAAATAGTCCATAGCCTGATAATAATCATAAATGTTATCGCGATTGCCAAGGAAATATACCCTGTCAGCTATTCCCAGCTCTTCTGCCAAAGCCCTGGCCCCTTCCATACCGCTTCCCTCTCCCAAAAGCAGAAGAACAAAGCTTTTTTTATTCTTTAAATCTTCATTTAACTTTTCTTTTTTGCAGAGTTCGGCAAAAATATGCAGCAAATATTCATGATTTTTCGCATAATGGAATCTGCCCACATGGCCAATCACATATTTATCTTCAATCCCCAGCTTTCTGCGAAGCTCCATACGTTTTTTTTCGTTATAAGCAAATAACCGGCAGTCAATGGCATTGGGAATAAAAATTGTTTTTCCCTCTCTCACCGCTTTTTCTCCAAATACGGAAATTCCCGCCAGCTCAGAGCAGGTAAAGAGGTAGTCCGCCTTCTTAGAAAGATTTCTCCGCATCCATCTGGTCATTTTTCCCTTTATGCCCTTATCCACACCCGCGCTTCTGGCATGAGCAATGGTAACCGGGATCCCCGCCTTTTTGGCTATAGGAAGATAAATCGATGCCGTGCTGGTTATATGCCCCTGTACTGCCTGAAACTCTCTGTGACCCTCAAAAAAATTTTTTACGGCTTTCCGGTAAGAAAAAAAATTGTACAGTCGAAAACGGGGAACGCAGAAAATCTGCCCTCCCAGCTCTTTTATCTCCTTATCAAAATGCCCTTCCTTCTCCGTATGGACTAAAAAGTCAAACCGGACTCTCTCTCTGTCCATGTGGCGGTACAAATCCATAACGCGGCTTTCCGCCCCGCCAAGCTGTGTATTTCCCAACACATGCAGTACCCGAATCCCCTGTGCCATTTCTTCTCCTTTTTACCGCGTGCCCGCCTTTACCATCCAGTATTTCCCTTTGGCCATCATAAATTCTTTCCATCTGCCCCAAATACTCTGCTTTACCGCAGGCTGATCTAAATACTCTCTGTAGGATATCCACTGAACATCTTCCCGCTTAAAATAATTCTCATACCGTTTCAAATCATTTTCCCTGACAGTTCCCGTATGAACCACCATGGTTGAATATCCTTCCGCTTTTTTCAACGTACTGCTAAGGTGAAAGGAAATCGGATAAAATGTTAGGCCCTTAAAATCATAAGGCAGTTTCCCAAACCCGTCTGTCAGCGCCGTAAAGCCTGTTTCTCTCAGCGCCTTTAAGGTATTTGTGTCATAAGAATGGGCAGGCGCCATAAAAAGCTGCGTCTCAATACCCTTTGCCTTTAGGATTTTTTTCCCCCGGTCCAGCATTTGTCTTTGCCCCTCCAGGGGAACGCCTGCAAATTCCGAAAAGTTGTTAAGAGGAAACAGCCCGCCTTTCTTAGTGGTATAAATGTGGTAAAGCCCATGCATGGCAATTACCCACCCCTCTTTTTGAAGCCCCCTTATATATCCCCAGAAATCATCCGGCCCCTTATCCCATTTCTTATATTCTGATTTAAGATTTTCATCTCTGTTTTCCGGCACCACCCCTATAAGCGGCTTCACCTGATACCGATCCAGAAGCTCCTTAAATTTTAAGAAGCGCTCCCAATCCATATCAGGTGTTATGTCATCCAGTCTCACTGCCACTTTCATACTAATAAACATGCTCCCTTTCTCAACCTGCAGATTTGCGCCCTAAGGCACAAATGCTTTTTCTGGTAGCAGGCTACAAATTTTCCTTGTACCAGTCGATGGCCAGATTTATCCCTTTTTCAAAATCATACTCGGGATCGTAGGAAAGCATCTGCCTTGCCTTACTGATATCCGCATTGGAATCCCTGATATCTCCCGGCCTGGCAGGACCAAACTCCGGCTCCACATCCTTGCCCAATGCCTTACAGAGGTCATAATAAACATCAATCAGGTACTCTCTGCCTCCTGCACCGATGTTGTATGCCTCTCCTGCCGCCTCTGAAGGCGCCAGGCAGGCTTTGAGATTCGCCTCAATTACATTATCAATATAAGTAAAATCCCTGGACTGTCTGCCGTCTCCATGAATAGTGGGCACCTGACCATCCATCAGCTGCCTGATGAACTTGGGGATAACGGCAGCGTACATGCCATTAGGATCCTGCCGCCTGCCAAACACGTTGAAATACCTCATTCCATAGGTATCAAGTCCATACAGAACCTTATAAAGCCTTCCGTACTCCTCGTCCACCCGTTTGGTCAGGGCATAGGGGGAAAGCAGCTTTCCCTCCCGTCCTTCCTGTTTTGGAAGTACCGGGTGATCCCCGTATACGGAAGAACTCGATGCATAGACAAATTTTTTCACACCCGTCTGCCTTGCCGCCTCCATCATATTTAACGTGCCCCGTATGTTGATCTCCTCATAAAGCAAAGGCATCTCAATACTTCTGGGAACGCTCCCCCATGCCGCCTGATTTAACACAAAATCCACATCCCGGCAGGCGTCCATACAGGTATCCAGATCCCTGATATCTCCCTTGATAAAAGTAAAATCAGGATTTAAGGTTGATTTTTCAATATTTTCATACCTGCCCGTAGATAAATTATCCAGGCATCTGACTTTATATCCCATGTCCAAAATCGCTTCGCACAGATTTGACCCGATAAACCCCGCCCCGCCTGTCACCAGAAACAAAGCATTCTTCTCAAATTTCAGATCTTTATATCCCATTTTGTGTTCCTCTCACTCTTGTTCATATTCTCACAAAATTCACAGCCCGCGCATTCCTGAGCCGCCAGTAGAAATAATTATTTCCTATAGTCTCCAATACAAATAACCGGCCTCTTCCATCTCTCCCCGGTCGCATAACCCTTTGATATCCAAAAGGACTTTCTTTTGCTCCGGCCTGAAAAATCCTGCAAAGTCTTCTTCCTTTAACGAGGTAAACTCCTTATGGGCAACCGCAACAATTACCGCATCCATATCTTTCACGGCATCCATAGACGCAAAAGAGATTCCGTAAAGCTGCTTTGCCTCCTTCGCATCCGCTGCCGGATCCACCACCACCGGCGTAATCTTATATTCCTCAAGCTCTCTGTAAATATCAATCACTTTCGTGTTTCTGGTGTCAGGACAGTTTTCTTTAAAGGTAAATCCAAGGATAGCAACCTTTGCCCCTTTCACATGAAGATCCGCTTTAATCAGATTTTTTACCAGAGACTCCGCTACATATTTCCCCATGTCATCGTTAATGCGCCGGCCCGACAAAATAATCTGGGAATGATATCCAAGCTCCTCCGCCTTGTAGGTCAGATAATACGGATCCACACCAATGCAGTGTCCTCCCACCAGGCCGGGATAAAATTTCAGGAAATTCCATTTGGTACCTGCCGCTTCCAACACAGACTTTGTATCGATTCCCATTTTGTTAAAAATAATGGAAAGCTCGTTCATAAAGGCAATGTTAATATCCCTCTGGCTGTTTTCAATCACCTTGGCCGCCTCCGCAACCTTAATGGACTGCGCACGGTATACACCGGCCTCCACCACCAGTTCATAAACCTTTGCTATGGTATCTAAGGTTTCCTCATCTATGCCGGATACAATCTTTACAATCGTTTCCAGGCGATGCACCTTATCCCCGGGATTGATTCGTTCCGGTGAATACCCAATCTTAAAATCCACACCACATCTAAGGCCCGATTCTTTTTCCAGAATAGGTACACAAATATCTTCCGTTACCCCCGGATATACCGTGGATTCAAATACAACCACGGATCCGGCCGTTAAATTCTGTCCCAAAATCCGGCTGGCCCCCTCAACAGGTGATAAATCCGGCGTATGGTCGCCATTTACCGGCGTGGGAACCGCCACAATATGAAATTTAGCTTCCCGAAGCTTTGCGGGATCTGCAGTAAACTCTACCGTGGTTTCCCTTATCACATCATTTCCCACCTCATTGGTAGGATCTACGCCATTTTTATATAAAGCAATCTTATTTTCGTTTAAATCAAAGCCTACTACCTTAATCTTCCGGGCAAAGGCCACCGCAATCGGCATCCCCACATATCCAAGGCCCACCAGCGACAATTTTTCTTTTCCGCTTACGATATCTTCATATAAACTCATCTCAATAACCATACTCCTTCCCTGTTATCCGGTATATCATTACTCTGATTTCAGCCGCGGCGGGGCCGCAAACGCCGGACCGCTATCCCATTATAGCATAAATGCAGATCATTTGTTAATCCGTTTTGTTTTTCTGCCAAAATCCGGGCCGCGTTTCGTTACAGACTTTTACCAATTTCCTCCAGATAAATCCCAATAACCTTTTGGCGGTCAAACACTTCTTCCACATACTCCCGGCCCCGGATTCCCATCTCTTGGCGGTCGGATTTCGAATAGCTTAAAATGGTTTTCATCGCCTGTGTAAGTCCCCGGGCATCCTTTGCAGGAAAAGTCAGCCCGCTTAATCCGTTTTGCAACGTCTCGCGGCATCCCGGCACATCGCTGGCAAGCACCGGCCTGCCGCAGGCGGCCGCCTCAAGCAGCACATTGGAAAGTCCCTCATGGTAGGAAGGATGAACGATCACATGGCTCTTTGCCATCACCTCCGGCACATTGTCAATATGCCCGAAGTATTTCAGCTTTCCTTCATCCGAAAGCCTTTGAATCCATGGCTCATAATCCTTTTTACTCTCCTGCTCGTATTCCCCTGCAAGGTAAAAGCGGCTTTCCGGAAATTCCTTCCCAATCTGCTGCGCCGCAGTCAGATATTCCTCAATACCCTTATCTTTCATGATCCGCAATACTGCCAGAAATATAATCCCCTCATCCTCACAAGGATAACTTTCGTAAGGATGCTCCTGCAGATTCACGCCGGATCCCGGCAAAAGCCTGTTCCTTTTCTTTCCCACGCCATGTTCAAGCATAAACTGCTTATTTCCTTCATTTTGAAAAAAAACACAGGCCGCCTTTTGTACTGCCACCCGGTAAAAAGCAATCAGCGCCCTGCCCATCAGGCCCTGCTTTTCCACTGCCGTCCCAAGTCCTGTGATGTTTACAAAATAAGGTATTCTCTTTATTCTGCATGCCAGGCCGCCGTAAAGATTAGGTTTGATGGTATAGGTCAGCACCACATCCGGCCTTTGTTCCTTTAAAAGCTTCATATATTTTAAAAAAAGCTTAAAGTCATGGACCGGATTGCTGCCCCTGCGCTCAAATTCCGTTGGGAGCACCAAAAAGCCCATATCTTCCAGCTTTCTGCAGTTTTCATCATAAGGCACGGATATCACAGTCTCATACCCCTGCCTTTGAAAGGCCTGCAGCACCTCTTTCCTGAAAAGGAACAATCCATTTGCATAATTGCTCAGAACTAAAATTTTCATACGCATATCCCCATGCCTGTGCTGGTCTTTGCTGTTATAAACCGGCAATCGCTGCTTCTATCTCACTTTTTTTGCGGATGACGACACTGTCATACATCATCATCACCACATCTTCGTCATAATTGCCAATCTGCTCCGGATTTTCATTTCCTTTTATATTTTCCCTGATCAGCTTAATAAAATCCACTCCGGCCCCATAGGCATGAAGGTAAGCGCCTCCAAACCTGGGATTAATCTCCGAAAGATAGTACTTTCCGTCCTGATAAAAAAAATCCATGTCAAGAGGCCCGTTAAACTCCATAGTCCCTAATGCCTTTTTGATAAAATCAAACAGCCTCTCATCCTTAAAGGAAATTGTCTTGTTGGCCCCTCCTATGGTTGTGGAAAGCTTACGCTTTGAAAAAATGGCCACCGGCTTATGGCTTACCGTATCCACATAGACATCGGCATCCAAATCCGCTCCTGTCATAAGCTCCTGGATAATCAGACTCTCATCTGCATCCGTCACCTGCTTTAGCAATGCAAGGGTTTCGATTTTTCTGGCACCCACGCTTCCGCTTCCCGTTCTCGGCTTTACAAATACGGGCAGGCAAATCTCTCCCTTTTCGTAAGCGGATAAAAATTCTTCATAGTTTCCATAAGTTTTTACCGTATTGATCTTATGCTCAGTCAGGAACCGGAACATTTCATATTTATTAAAGCAAAGCTTTGCCGTTTCGCTGTATGGCGCGAAAACCACAACGCCCAAAGCCTCAAACTCCCCGCGGTGCTCTGCTAGCAGGGCGATCTCAGGATCAATCAGGGTAGTCACCCCATGAATATTTTCTTTTTTACATATTTCTAAAATCATGGGAATATACTCCGGGGCAGTAATCAGCGGAACCTGATAGGCTCTGTCTGCAAAGGCCATGGCCGGAGCTACTTCGCTGTTGTCAGTAACCACAATCTTTACGCCGTCCCCCAGTGTTTTCCTGAAATCCTTTAACAGCTCACATCTTCTTCCCACACTGCAAAACAATAAATTTATCCCTGCATCCTTATTTGCCTGTAAATTCATATTTCACTCCATTTCTGCACTGCTTTTTGCGGTTAAGCCTTTACTTCTTTTTCTTCCTTCGAAGGTGTTCCCTTAAAGGCTTCCATAGTGGCATCCGTCTCACTGCTGATCCCTTCTCTTTTCAGCACTGCCCTGACCGTACTGAAAAAAATTTTTAAGTCCAGCCCAAAGGAAATATTACCTACATACTCCACATCATACTCAAATTTCTTTTCCCATGTAATCGCATTTCTTCCATTGATCTGTGCCAGCCCCGTAAGACCCGGCCGCACATCATGCCTGTGCTTTTGAAAGTCATTATAAAGAGGCAGATACTTCACCAGAAGGGGCCTTGGTCCGATGACGCTCATTTCCCCTTTTAAAATATTAAACAGCTCCGGCAGCTCGTCCAGGCTGGTAGAACGAAGCTTTTTCCCAAAGGGCGGGAGCCTTTTTTCATCCGGCAGCAGATTTCCCTTCTCATCCCTTGCATCCGTCATGGACCGGAATTTATACAGCTTAAATATCTTCTCATCCTTTCCCGGTCTTTCCTGGGTAAATAAAACCGGGCTGCCCAGCTTTTTTCTGACAAGAATAACCAGTATGAAATAAACAGGGGAGAGCAGAATAATCCCGCACAATGAAATGATAATATCCAGCAGTCTTTTTATATACCTTTCGTACATATTAATAACCATGCTCCCTTCCCGGCCTGTAAATTTGTAATTGATAAAATCAGACGCCCGGCTGATTTTTCACCCTAACCTTCATGCCTCCGATAGCCCGCAAATTTGGGCCGGGGCACAAATTTGTGATTGATAAAATCAGACGCCCGGCTGATTTTTCAATCTTATCTCCCAAAACATTTCCTTACGGTGTTTATGATAAGCTCCATATCCTCCGGCGTATTTTTGATATCACTTGGCAGACAAAATCCCCTGTTAAAAACATCCTCCGAAACGCTTTCCTGCACTTCTTCCCCACATCCGTTCTCCATTACGGTTATGAAATCATACTCTGCAAATACCGGCTGCAGATGCATGGGTTTCCAGATAGGGCGGGATTCTATATTCTGCTCCTCCAGCGCATCCATTATCTGATTGGGCGTCACACTGCTTTCCGGCGCAATGGTCATGCAGGTAAGCCAGCAGTTGGCATCTCCATCCCCGTTTAAAGGATTCAAGGTGATTTCCGGTATATCCGCAAAAGCCTCTTCATACTGCCTGTAAAGAGCCTTTTTCTGCGCCTTATGTTCTTCTAAGTGCAAAAGCTGTCCCCTGCCTACGCCCGCCACAATATTGCTCATCCTGTAATTATACCCGATATGGGAATGCTGGTAATGCCTTGCCAGATCCCTGGCCTGGGTAGCCAGAAAGGTGGCCTTCTTCGTAAACTCCTCCTTATCCGAGACCATCATTCCCCCTCCGGATGTGGTAATAATCTTATTTCCATTGAAAGAATAAATCCCAATATCCCCAATAGTTCCCGTATGCTTTCCCTTATAAGTGCTGCCAAGGGACTCTGCCGCATCCTCAATTAACGGTACTCGATGCTCTTTGCAGATCTCCATTATTTCATCCAGTTTCGCCGGTGTACCGTATAAGTGCACCACAATCACAGCCTTTACATCAGGATATTTTTCAAAAGCCTTCCTTAACGCCTTTGGATCCATGTTCCAGGTATCCTTCTCCGAATCAATGAACACAGGCACAGCCTTTTCGTATACCACCGGATTACAAGTGGCACTGAAAGTCAGCGTAGGAACAAATACAAGATCCCCCTGATCAATTCCTAAAATTTTAAGAGCCAGATGGATTGCCGCAGTTCCTGAGCTTAACGCAGATGCGTGGGAAATCCCCACATAATCTGCAAGCTCCTTCTCAAAGGCATTCACATTAGGGCCAAGAGGCGCTACCCAGTTCGTATCAAAAGCCTCCTTAATGAATTCCTGCTCCTCCCCATGCATAGTAGGAGAAGACAAATATATTTTTTTTCCTGCCATATTCCAGCTCCTTTCTTCACACTTTCAAACATACCGCCTTGCGGCACAAACAATACATGAACCATTTCAGAAGAATCGCCCTGGGGCGATTCTTCGAGAGATGATTTCTCTTAACTGCTTTAGTAGTGATAGGTTGGCACGATTTCCTTAATCAGCGGCCGGATATCACTGTTCTCATTGGTGGACGCCTCTTTTAAATTTTTCAGCTGGACAAAAAATTTCATTTCATTAATTTCAATCGGTTTCCCGATATAAATCAGTTTATTTTTGGTTCCCGTCATTCCTTCCTCCGCCATCATAAGCTCCTCGTACAGCTTTTCGCCGGGACGCAGGCCGGTAAACTCAATTTTAATATCCTCATCCACCCGATAACCTGACAGACGGATTAAATTTTTGGCCAGATCCAGAATTTTTACAGGTTTTCCCATATCCAGCACAAAGATTTCGCCGCCCTTGGCATAAGCCCCCGCCTGCAGCACCAGTGAAACCGCCTCCGGTATGGTCATAAAATACCGGATAATATCAGGGTGGGTGACTGTCACCGGTCCTCCCGCCATAATCTGCTTTTTAAACAGAGGAATCACGCTGCCGTTGCTCCCAAGCACATTTCCGAAACGCACTGCCACAAATTCCGTATCGTAGTGCTTGTTAAAAGTCTGAATAATCATCTCGCAGATCCTCTTGCTGGCCCCCATAATATTGGTCGGGTTTACTGCCTTGTCCGTGGAAATCATTACAAACCGTTTTACATCGTTCATAGCTGCTGCCTGTGCTGTTTTCCAGGTTCCGAATACATTATTTTTAACCGCCTCATTGGGACTGCCTTCCATAAGCGGCACATGCTTATGGGCTGCCGCATGATACACGATATCCGGTTTATAGTGCTCAAAAATCCAGTTCATACGGTTTGTATTGCGGACCGATGCAATAAGCACCGTCAGAGAAAGATCGGGATACCTGGTTAAAAGCTCCTGCTGCACATCATAGACACTGTTTTCATAAATATCCAGAATAATCAGCTGTGCCGGGTGGTGAGAAGCAATCTGCCGACAAAGTTCGCTTCCAATAGAACCGCCGCCGCCTGTTACCAGTACCTTTTTCCCTTTTACATAGCCCAAAATAGAGTCTAAATCCACTTCTATAGGCTCTCTTCCCAGGAGATCCTCAACCTCCACGTCCCGCAGCTTGCTGACACTGACCTCCCCGTTTACCAACTGGTACATTCCGGGAAGGGAGCGGAGCTTACAGCTTGTCTCCTTACAGATATCTAATATAGCGGACATCTCCACCCTCGAGATGGAAGGCATGGCAATGATGATCTCGTCAATGTCATAGATATCCGCACACTCAACAATTCTTTCTCTTCCCCCTGCAACTTTGATACCCTGAATAAATCTCCCCCATTTTCCCTTATCATCGTCAATAATGCAGCGGATAACCATCGTGGAAAAATTGCTGTTTACAATTTCCTTGATAATCAGGTTAGCCGCCTCCCCCGCTCCGATAACCATAACGGAAATGCTGTTATTTTTGTTCTGCTGGCGGTGCTTTAAACTTCTGAAAAACCGATAGGAAAAACGGCTTCCGAAAATAAAGCTGATCAGCAAAAAGACGTACAGAAAATAGTAGCTGCTTGGAACAGCCTGTTCCCCCGGCGCCTTGAAAAACTGAATTCCCACCGCCTGGGCTATGGACGATACAACGCTTGCCATAACCAGATTCTGAAGCTCTGTCTCTCCGGCAAATGCCCAAAGGCTGCTGTACATTCGAAACAGATACAGAACAAGAAGGGTAATAATAATATTGATCGGTAAAAATCTGCTCACCGGGTTTAAAAAGTGTTCCGGTATCTGCGACAAATCAAAATTATAACGCATCAAAAGCGCCACATAGCTGGCTAAAATAACGCTGATCACGTCATAAATAATCAAACAGGTCCTTCTGTAAAATATTTTTACATTAAAAGGGGTTCTTTTCTTTTCCTTGTTCATCATTCTCATCCCCATTATAACCGCCGTCTCTTTTTGCGGCAGCTTCATCTCTTTTAGCTTTCCCGAAATATAAGGGGAGTAACCGCCAGCATCAACACCAAACCACAGGGATTACTCAGATGGAAAATCCATTCCACCATACCTGCCACTGCCACTGCCACACTCACCACCGCCGGAAACGATGCATAAGTTATTTTATCCTTTTCCCTTCGATAATACAAACAGCTTCTGATAAAAGTGCCTATCCCCAGCAGGATAAAAAAGATTCCCACCGGTATCCCGTGGTCATAGGCCACCTGCAGATAAATATTGTGGGCATGAGTTGCAATCTCCCCGTTTTTGAGGACCGCTCCCATCTCTTCATGTCCCGTCATGTTAAGCTGCTCCAGATAAGATTTAAAAATATCCAGACGGCCGTTGGTGTAATCCTCATCCTTTAAGGCTTCCTTTGGCACACCCTCAGGAACATAATCTGTGGAAGCCACCAGCTCAACGTTATCCGCAATTTCCAAAGCCCTGCTCTCATCTTCCGCTTCATCAGGAATTTCCGCTTTGATTCTGTCTTTATGAGTTCTCTCGTACTCCTCAATCTCACCATAAATATCAAAGGTTCCCTCCGGTATGCTGAAAATTTTCTCTGCAAACACGTCAATAAAACGGCCTACCCGCATAAAATTTTTAGACCAGAGTCTTCTGCCGCGCATCACATCCTCCGGGCAGTACATGGAATACTCTATCTCATAGAGAAAGGGATCGCTTACAAGAGCAGGTATATTTCGCTGTACTGTGAAGGTCACCGGCAGGCATACCGCTACCGATAACAGCAGCATGCCCAGATTTTTTCCATAATTTTTCAGAAACTTAAGTTTTCTTCCGCCTGCCATCATGCCAATGGCAAACAAAACCGTAATTCCCACAGCCAAAAACGCTGTTCTGGACATAGTAAAAAGCATATAGGAGGAAACCACGCCAAAGAGTACCAGCTCTTTATAACAATCCTTCAGCTTACGGCTTTTTCGAAGCTTTGAAAGCAGAATGACCGCCGTCGCACATTCCACGATTGTAAGGTAAGAAGCTGTAATCGTTACCGTATGGAAAATATGGGTATATCTTGCATTCCGGAAAGTCACATAAGGCCGGTGCAGCAGGGCATAGCCTGTAGACCACATAAACTGAATGATAATTCCTCTTGCAATATTTACAAATATCCTTTCCTTATGTTCCCACATGCCATAGTTTAAATAAAACAGGCCAAAAGCCACTGCAAGAGCAACGCTCCACCATCTTCCATTTCTGAAAATGATAATAAGGGCAAAAAATACCGTTATCAAAGCGGCATATACATAAGACACCCGTGTCAGTTTCCTTTTGCACAGCCTGATCAGCGTCCGGATTACAATCAGTCCCAGCAGTATTGCTATCCACACCGTATACTTAAGTGCCTGCACCGCAAGCTCGTCCATTTCCTCCGTTAAATTCATCTGATAATAATGATATCCGCAAAGTCCCGCTGCCCCCAGATAAATCAGGTTATAGGCGTTTACAATTTCTTTCCACTTAAACATGGCAAGCACCGCCAGCGAAAACCAGAGCATTTCCTTGCGCTCCGCCACCGTATGATGGATATCATACAATCCGCTCATATACTCGCAGCATCCCGCAACCGCCCCTGCAATTGCCACAGACTGAATCAAATCCCCCAAATGACTTTTGAGATAATCCCGCGTAAAGATTGGCGGCTGTCCTACCCTGTCATGATTAATACTATAAAACAGGATAAGCGCCAGTAAAACTACGCTGACAAAATACACCGTGTTATCCAGTAAATAATTTCCGCAGTACCCGGCAAGCACCGCACCGATACAAATAAGAACCCCGGCAGCCACAATCGGATTCATAACCCGCTTAAAAACCTTTTCTACCGTAGTCAGTTTATCTTCTTTTTTCTTATACCAAAGCCTCACTCCCAATATAGCAAAAGCAGTTATTCCCACTATCAGAACGCCAAGCCCAAACACCCATGTTTTCCGCAGGGGCATACTGTAATTATAACGAGCCATAAGGCTCATACCTTCCTGTGAGGAATCCGCATAATAAAGCATCCCCATATAGGGCGTATTTTCTGCAGGCACAGGCCCCCAGCCGCTAAAAATCTCCGATTCATCCCCCTGCAGAATTACAAAATAGGTCTTGCCCACCTCCATATCCACATCAATTACCACTTCCTGAAAGCCGGGCAGATTTTCCGGTAAAATAGCAGTTTCCTCCTCACACACCATCTGCCACTGCTCATCTAAAATACGCAGAAAAAAAGTCTCCCCATGACTGTTTTCATCCAAGTACACATCTATGGTATCCATGTGATTATATTGGGCAACTATTTCCTGCAAAATGGTCTTCTCCTCATCAACCACCTCTGAAAAGATTTCCCCCTGCGGTATTACCTCTGTGCTCACCGTCTCATGCCAGATCCGAAGCGGCCACAAAGATACCAGAAGGCATGCCGCCACAATCAATATCACCGCCTGAATTGCTCTGCTTTTATACACAATTTTCTTCATAGTTATACCTCTATTATCTTTTTCACGCATGGGTAAGTATATCACAGATATTACCAATTATCAAATTTTGCCAATGCATGCCAAAAGCACCGCCGGCAACAATGCCCACAAAAACACCACATACCTCACCAGACAGGCCGGCCCCAAAAGCACCGTGCACCAGCAAAGAGCCGGCAGCATAAAGGGAAGCAATGTCCCCCATCTCTTAAAGCAGCACAGATACCCCAGGCAAAAAGCCCACACCCAGAACAAAAAACCGGGCGAAAACAGCATAGACACCACAGGAATCCTCTGCTGGGCGATTTCCAAAGACATTTTCCGATATAGCTCATCCAGCCAGGGGATCTTACTCTCCCTCACCCCCGGCTCCTCCACCTCATAGCCAAAGTAAGAGCTGTCCTCATATGTATAAGTAAAAACCGTATTTCCCCGATACGTATCTATCACCGTATCGGGATACCAGAAACCATAGGACGTCATAAACCAGGCGTTTAAATAGCCAAAGGGATGCTCCGCTCCCCATTTTGCCCAAAGACTCCAAAAGCCTTTTTGGTCCGCCTCGTAGGCTTCATTGTCAAAACTTATTTTAACACTGTCTGTCACCTTGGGGGTATATCTTTGCACAGCCTCCCCGGGCAGATATTGGAACAAAATTTCCTGTTCTGCCAGAGGAACATCCTCATAAGCGCTAATCCTTGCCATCTGTGAAATCGGTACCGTAAGCATCTCCTGATTTTCCGAATTATCCGCATGCAGTATCTTTGTAAGCCCGCCGTTTATCAGTCCATAACAGGCTAATATCAGCGCAAGGCAGGGAATAACCCTTCTCCATTCCCTCCTCAGATAAAGAGCCAGTACAGGCGTAAACACAACAAACCCGTAAAACCCGTTATGCCGAAGGAGCATCATTCCCACACAGGCTGCTCCAAGCAAAAGGGCATTACTCTTTTTCCTTAAAAAGGCATCCGCGTCTGCACACAGCTCCTGCAAAAGAATTACCGCCAAAAAAAGCATTCCCGTAAAAAGTCCGTCCTTGGCGGAGCACAGGGAAAACATCACAAGCACCGGACACAGGCCAAAATAAAGCGTAATCCCGCATCTCATCCATTTCGCCGTCCCTCTTTTCTCCATTTTCCCGATCCCCCATGCAAAAATACAGGCAATCCCGGCCATTTGCAGAGCAGTATAACAGGCAATCCCCAGGTTATAGGAGCCTGTCACTTTATGAACCAGTTGAATGATTCCCCCCAGGGCAAGTACATGCAAAAGAGGATGATGGGTTGAAAAATTCCGTGTTACCACCTGCAAAAGCTCATCCTGGGCATCATACACAAAAAATCCGGGATAAACCGCCAAAAAAACCGGAACATAGCACAGCGCTATCACCCCTGCCCTAATCCAAAAAATATTCCGGCTCTTTTTCTCCCGCACAGGCTCTTTCTGCTCCCCGCCCTGGGCGGCTCTGCCGCCATACCCCATTCTTACACGATCAAATTCATTCCAAAAAAAACGCGTCAGAATAGAAAAAAGAACCGCTAATATCCCAATGCCGGCCCACATCCGGCCATCTGTAAACGGAACGCTGCCCCATAAGTCCAGCTGCGTTCCAAACACCATGCAAAGAGAAAACGCGGTTCCAAAAAGACCGGGCCAGATCCACCCCCTCCAATTTACCTGCCTTCCTTCGAAGTTTCTGCTCAGGGCTTTATCTGTCACAGTAAACAAAAATAAGAAAACAAAAACCGAAGCTATACTGTTGGTATACCCCAAACTCTCCGCTGCGTGGAGCATCCATGGCAGGGCCCATCCGCCTGCAAAAGACAAAAAACCAGCCAAAGCCCGCCTTAAACCGGCCTTTTTATGGATATTATGCAATTTTATCCTCTCAGTTATCTCCTGCCTGCTTTTCATCCGATTCCGCCCCTGTTATCTCCCGTATCACATACTGCGGAGAGTTGTTCATAGAAATATAGGTTCTCCCTACATATTCGCCGGTAAGCCCTACCATCAGCATCAACATTCCCCCTATAAACACAATCATCGCCATCAATGCACTGAAACCTGTCACCAGACCCGGAGGGTTAATAAAAATTTTCTTTATGATGGTATAAATCCCATACAAAAACCCGGCCACGGCAAACACAGCGCCTGAGGCCGTGGCAATCCGCAGAGGTTTTACGCTAAAGGCGGTAAATCCGTTAAACCATAAGCCCAGCAGTTTCCCCAATGTATACCCGGATGCTCCTGCCTGCCTTTCTCTGTGATTCACCTCCACGTTGATAATATTCTTTGTGGTGCGCAGAACCAGTCCTATCACATAAGGAAAGGCATTTTCATAGCGCATCATCTCATCCACCACAAAACGCTTTGCCGCAAAATAGCTGGAAATATACAGATCCTTTGGCTTGCCCAGCATGATGCGGGTCATTACCTCATTGACATGGCTCCCCCAGTTGCGAAAGCCGGAATGATGCTTGTTACTATATTGGGCATAAACCACATCCGCTCCTTTTTTAATACCTTCAAGAAGCCTGTCCACCTCATCCGCAGGCGTCTGTCCGTCATCGTCCAGACAGACAACAATATCCCCCTTTGTATGATGAAACCCTGCCATCAGAGCGCTGTGCTGTCCAAAATTTCTGGCAAGATCGATCCCTGTCATGTTTTTATTTTCCCGGCACAGCCTTTTAATCGTATCAAAAGTTTCATCCGGAGAGCAGTCGTTTACCAGAATTACTTCATAGTCATATTCTTCCATCCGGTCCATTTTTTCCTTAATTTCCTTTATCACACCGGGCAGCGTTGCCTCAGAGCGGTAGCAGGGAATCACAAAGCTGACCAATTTTTTCATATATAATCCTCAATTCTTGCCATCACAAATTATTATCGTTTATAACCGCCATATAAATCACATCCTTATAGCGGCCATCCAAAAAAACTTCATCCTTCAAATAGGCTTCTTTCACAAAGCCCGCCTTCTCATAGCTCCTTACAGCCTGCTTATTCTCCGCCAGAACCCGCAGCATAAGTTTATGAAGACCTTCCTCCTTAAAGGCGTATTCTATCATCATTTTTGCGGCCTCGGTTCCGTAGCCCTTTGAAAGAGCCTCTCTCTCTCCAATAAAAATGCCGTACTCCGCCTTACCATGTTCTCTGTCTATATCCCGCAGATAAACACTTCCCACCGGCCTGCCATCCACTTGCCTGCAAATCATGAACTGTACCACTTTACCTGTTTCTATCATATTTTTTATCCAGTTTTCATGCCCCTGTCTGGTAAAAGGCTTCTGATAGATAAAATTTCTGCGGACAAAATCCGTATTTCGCCACCTTATAATATCATCCGTATCCTCCGCTTCCATAAGGCGCAGGTAAACAGCCTCCCCTTCCAGCCTGCCTTTCTTCCGTTCCATCTCCTCCATACTTTCCTCCGCTAACTTACTTTCAGGTCCTTTGCCCTGACAAAGCATATATTTCAAAAACACCGGCCACCTGCTTTACCAGCCGGGCCCCAACCGGCGTTCCGTGGTCTTCATAATAGTCAAAAATCCACTGCATATCCTCGCTCTTTTTCCGGATGAAATAAACATCCTCCCTGTCTTTAAGCGCTGCTTCCATATTCTCTATCCCAAAAAGCGCAAGCTTTTTTCTCTGCAGCGGGCTTTTGCATGCCCAGCCTCCCATAATGTCATAATTATCCAGGGAGTTGTCCACATCCTGAAACATTTTTTCCGAATAAGGAATGCCCCCGTCAGAAACCGAAGAATACACGTCAATGAAATAAAAGTTCCCGGCATTTTCCTCTTCGGAAAGATAAGTATAGAGCTCTCTGTAAAGCCCGTTTACCTTTTCCCTCTCTGCCTGCCTTAGCGAAACCGCCTTCACGCTGCCGTGAAAGACTGCAAGCACAGAAAGGCCAAAGCAGCCTGCCGCCAGAATTCCCCCCATACGTTTTATCTTGATTTCCCCGATTTCGCTCCACTGTACCAAAACCATAGCCGCCAGAATACAAAGCTCCATCAGATACAAAGAGTGGGTAATCCTCTCCGGCGCACGATCCCGCATTAAAATATACATCCACAGAGCCGTTCTCACAGCAAAAAGAAAAATCAGCTTCCACGCCGCTCCAACGGCATTTTTCATGTAAATCCCTGCGCCCCTTTGTAATCTGCCGGTTTGGGACAAAGGTGTAAGATTGTTTCTCATGGGAAGTGCCGTAAAAAAAACCACCATATATCCCAGTATCACCATATAATTCCACGGATAATCACTGCCCGCCGCCCCAGCCCCATGGCTTAAGCGGTAAACATAATCCTTCAGCTTCATGACAAGCTTTTGCTCAAAGGGTTCTTCGGCACTTTTATTCTTTCCGGCATACTCCGCGATCTCTCCCACCATAACGTGGTCAATCTCCTCATCCATGCCAAAATTGTAGTTATCCAGCAAAACCTTTTCACTTTCACTAAGGCCGATACTCTCATAAAATTTCTGATGCTCTTTATACTCAGGGGGTTTTTGAAAGTCATAAAGCTCTGTCCGGTTGTTAAAAAATTCCGTAAAATCTCTCCATTCCCCTGAGCCGTAGGCTATACTATGGCTGATCTGCCCGATCAGAATGCCTCCCAGAATAAGCCCAATCACAGTGAGATACTGAAAGGCATGCTCCTTTGTAAAAATCCTGTCCTCACTTCCCCATTTACATGTGCCTGCCACGCAAATCATGGGAAGAACCAAAAGAAGCATCTCCGAACGAATCAGATAAGCCACTGATACCAGTAAAACGGCCGGAATATTTTTCCTTACAAATTCCCTGCCGGGCAAATTTTTATCCGTGGTAAAAAACAAAAACGCCGCTGTCCCGCCAAGAAGGGTGCAGGTTACCGTATACTGTGCAAAAATCAGATGTTCTAAAAACACTCCTCCAAAAAAAAATCCTTCCGTAAGCGCCACGGCAAACTTTCCATATAGCGTACTGCAAAAATTCAGACTCCTTTTTAAAATCAGGAAAAAACAGCCATAGTGGCAGACGCACAAAAAAATCCCATACCAGGGGATCCCTCCTGCCAGTCTGTAAAACAGGCTGATAAAAGCGCTGATAAGCCACAGCATCTGTATGTTATGCCCCTCCGGCGTGCCTGTATAGACCCCTGCCAGAATATCCTTCATCAGCACATCATCGTTTAAATCATAAAAATAATCAAACCTGCATCCGGCAAAAACAGCCAAAATCCCCATTGCGGCAAAGGCAATTATCCAGTTTTCATATTTTTTTACCTGATTTTTAAGCTCCATAAAATTCCTTCACACAGCCTGCAATATACGCAGTCTCATCTTCCGTCAGCTGATAAAACATGGGAAGCCGCAGCAGTCTTTCACTTTCCCTGGTGGTATAACGATCCTCTCCGTGGAACCTGCCAAACTTAAGCCCTGCCGGAGCAGAATGCAGCGGTATATAATGAAATACTGTCAAAACATCCTTTCCCTTCATAAAATCAATCAGACGGGCACGCTCTTCCATATCCTTTGTCTTAATATAAAACATATGCCCGTTGTGTACACATCCTTCAGGCACCACAGGGAGCTCTATTTTCCCGGCTTCAGCTAAAGGCAAAAGAAGCTCATAATACTGGTTCCACCTTGCTATACGCGCCTCATTAACCTTATCCGCCACCTCAAACTGCGAATACAGATAAGCCGCATTGATATCGCTGGGAAGATAGGAGGATCCGTAATTCTGCCATCTGTACTTGTCCACCTGTCCCCTGTAATATTTGCTTCTGTCCGTTCCTTTTTCCCTTAGTATTTCCGCCTTTTCAATATATTCCGGTTCACGGATAAGAAGAGCGCCCCCTTCCCCCATACTGAAATTCTTTGTCTCATGAAAGCTGTAGCACCCGAAATCTCCTATCGTGCCAAGCTGCCTGCCTTTATAAGTACACATAATTCCCTGAGCGGCGTCCTCCACCACCATGAGATTGTGACGCCTGGCAATATCCATAATCGTATCCATCTCGCAGCCAATTCCCGCATAATGCACCACGGCAATGGCCCTGGTCTTTTCCGTAATCGCCGCCTCAATCAGAGTCTCATCAATATTCATGGTATCCGGTCTGATGTCCACAAATACGGCCTTTGCCCCCCGCAGAACAAAAGCATCTGCTGTTGAAACAAAGGTGTAGGAGGGGAGAATAACCTCATCTCCCTGCCTGATATCGCACAAAAGCGCCGCCATCTCCAGCGCATGGGTACAGGAAGTGGTAAGCAGGCACTTAGAAGTGCCGGTTATTCCTTCCACAAATTTACTGCACTTTTTGGTAAACTCTCCGTCCCCGCAGATATGCATACTTTCCACGGCTTTTTTCATATTATCCATTTCTTTCCCCGTATACGGGGGCACGTTAAACCGAATCATACTAACACCTCCATTTCATCCCCTCGCAAATGCAAAATGGAATCTCTCTGCTCCTACTTATAAACGGTAAAGGCCTCATTTGCAAAAACTTCCACATAATTATTTTCCAACATAAAATTCCATATGGCCCCCAGCTTTTCATCCTCATCGCAGGTCTTTTCATCTGTCCCCCAAAACGCCATGGCATCCTGATTTCCGGACAAATATGCTGACAGCTCAGGCGTGAGTATCACCAGGGGGCGCTCCTGCGCTGACTCTCCGGTCACATGTGACATTTCTGTCAGTTCCTTCTGAAGCAGTGAAAGAGAACTGGTATTTAAATCAGCCCATGTGGTATAAATGGCCGGTGCCATATCAAGGTAGTAGGCAAGCCCGGGAATATTCCCATAAAGGATAAGCTTTTTATTTTCAAATTCCGCTTTATTTTCTGTCATGAAGGCCGATATTTCCTCCAGCGTCTCGGCATTCATTTCATTTGTATACATACCCTGCAGCACCGGATTACCGGCTACCTTGTAATCCCGCTCCTGCCCTGACTCTCCGTCCAGAAAAACATAGCAAAAGCCAATTCCCAAAGCCTGAACAAAAAAGGCCATGAGCACGCCGGATATCATAGCCTTCATCGGGAAAAGCGGAACCTTCCTTGTGGCATCTAAATAAGCCCTTCCCCATCTCGCAAACCGATAAACCATCCAGAAAACCACAGGAACAACAAAAAACAGGTTATTCAGCACCGGCCATATATGATTATTGCTTCCAAGCGGTGTAATCAAAACAATTGTCAGCGCAATAGCACCGATAAGCCGCCATTCATCGTCCAGCATTTTTGTACACAGCATCCAGATTGTAATCCCCAGCGCTGTAAGCAGAAAAACCGCTCCCCACTGCAGAGCAGATTCTTTCTGAAAATATTTAAAATTAAACATACCCCATTTGTAAAGGACAAAAAATAATACCGGTATACAGATGCAGTAAACGACCTTCCTTGCTCCCGGAAAATATTCTTTCCTGATCATAAGAAATGGAATCCCCGGCAGTATACACAAAATCATATAAAGCATCCACCGGAATCCATGGAAGTAAGCATCTAAAATGGCCAGTATCATCTCTCCTAAGGTATAATCCGGGGCTCCCTGCGCCATGCCAAAAATACCGCTCACCATGGTTCCAAATGCGTTTGAACCGTAAAATACACTAATCACAATAGCCAGGATGAGGAAGGCTGCAAAATAGCCTGCCGTACACAGCCCGGTTTCCCCTGCCACCTGCTTAAAGCTTTTTTTCTTCAAAGCGCCATAATACCAGACAGACAAAATAAGCGCACATTCCAGAACATTATTGGGAAAGCGCACCAGAGCGTTTATTCCAAGCACTACCCCGGCTGCTGCCAGGCAGGAAGGCCTGCTTCCAGCCAGCCCCCGAAACAGCAAAATTGCCCCAAATAAGAACAAAAGATATGTGAGATAATTATACAAAATCACCGTGGGACACCAGCAAAAGCCAATTGCTGAAAGTTCCCCCAAAAAAGCCAGCCAGCCGGGCATTTTCGTCCTGAAAAAGCGATATCCCAGCAGCGCTGCCCCACTTACAAGAAGCGAGCCATACAGCTTCATTCCCAGCATGGTTTTGCCCATTGGCAGCATGGTAAACAAAAATCCCGCCACATTAGACAAAAAGGTCAGCAATGTCCACACACCGCCCACCTGCCCAAAAAACCGATAATTCCCAAGACTGTAACCGGTATCCGTCAAATCAATCCCCTGATTTATTTTGATCAGCGGAAACAGCAATAAAATAAGCGGAAATATCACATCCTCTAAAACGCGCAGCACCAGCCGCCATTCTTCTTTTTGTAACACCCCGGCCATCAGGCCTTTTTTTCTGTCATTTTTCATACAAGTCCTCCATGCTTCCATCGGCCCGCAAATTCGGGCGTAAGCACAAATCCATCTCTTTAAGGCGCCTGCCTGGCTTTGTATTATAAAATATCTTTCCCACCAGGGCAAATATCCTGCTTCTTATCCAGTCTATGACTATGCCTGCCGTAAAAAGAAGTAATACACAGAAGATAAGCTCCCGCAGGAAATAAAGGATTCCTCCCTTCCCCTGGGGATTTATCACTGCTTTTATAGAATCATACCACAAATAGCGCAGGTCAATGTGTTCATGAAATAAATAAACGCCAAAACTTAAGCTTCCAAGCCTTCTTATGATTTCTGCCAAAGTCCCCTCCTTTATACGAATTTGGGAAAATCCGTAAAGCAGGCCCACCGCCCCTGACAGGCAAAGGATAAAATTATAATGGAAGGGAACCGTAAAATAATAGCGAAAGCTGTCCCATTTTTGACTGAGAAACCACATAGACAGATTTATGATAAAACCCCCAAGACAGCTCCCTGCATAAAAAAGCCAGCCTCTTTTTTCCATAAGCGGAAAACCAAACCGTCCTAAATATGCTGCCGTCAGGTAAACACAGATAAACCATGGCAAATCATACCCATACCGGTCAAAAGCAAACGCCACAGGGCTGATACTCTTTATCACACTAAAAAGTATCAGTAAACCGCCCAGGGTAATCTGCATCTGCTTTTTGGTCATATTTTTCACCGCCAGACCAAGCACCGGTGTCAGAAGATACAGCATAAAATAGGAAGTAGCAAACCAGTAGTGCTCTGTTTCTATAGGAAAAAGATACTCTGTCAATCCGTATATCCCACGGGTAGACGCTGCGGTGGTAATTCCCATGGCAGAACAGATAAAGAAAATAAAAAATGTATAAAACCAAATCTGGCACAAAAGCCCCACTGCCCTGCTCACCTTAAAGCTGCTTCTGATGCCTAAATATCCGCTGAGCAGTACATAAGTATTTACCGCCACCAGGCAGAAGGTTTCCAGGAGCGTACCCAAAATCCTTACGCCGTTAAGGGGTAAATCAAGGTTTATCAGATTATCTGAACGGGACAGAAAGTGCAGAATTACTACCATAATCATCGCCACGATTCTCAGCAATTCATAATTTGCCATGCGTTTATGCTCCGCCACCATCCACATCCCCTTTCTGACCTGTCATCTCTTTTCCACATTTCTTATAAACCATTTCAGAAGAATCGCCCCAAGGCGATTCCTCCGGAGATGATTTAGATTTTCTTAGGCGGCGTCCTTTGGCGCCTTAGAAAATCTTCATCTCCTTTTTACCTTTCCCGGCACATCTTGCCCTTTTCCACCCGGTAAACCATATCGCATTTTTCAATAGTCTGCAACCGGTGAGCAATTATAACCAGCGTTTTTCTCCCATGGAGCCTGTTGATAGAGTCCATAATTGCAGCCTCCGTTTCATTATCCAGGGCGGAGGTTGCCTCGTCAAGCACCAGAACCTCCGGATCCTCAAGCAAAGCCCTGGCAATGCCAATTCTCTGGCGCTGGCCGCCGGAAATCCGGATCCCCCTCTCTCCAATGCTGGTATCAAGTCCCTCCGGAAGTCCTCTCACAAACTCATCCAGCTGGGCCTCCCTAAGAGCATACCATACCTTTTCATCATCAATCTCATCATCCCCATAGCCAAAAGCCACATTTCTGCGGATAGATGCGTCAATCATAAAAATCGTCTGGGGAATATACCCTATATTTTTAAGCCAGGAATGATAATGCCGGCGCACTTCAACCCCATCTGCCAGAATCTGACCGCTTTGCAGTCTTAAAAGGCCCAGCATAATATCAACCACCGTGGTTTTCCCCGCGCCTGAGGTTCCCACAATCCCCACTGCCTTTCCTATAGGTATTTCCATATCCGCATGATCAAAAATATAGATATCCGTATTGGGATATTTGTAAACAATATCCTTAAGCTCTATCTTATCTTTTATCTCCAGTTTCTTAATTTCCGCCTGCTTCTGATAAATTCTCTCATCATAGTTAATACTCTCATCCCGGATTTCTTCCTGAAGGTTATCGCTGACCCCCATAAAGAAGGGCTCAAAATAAGAAATGGCTGTCAGATGATTGTTGATGCGGTTTGCACAGGGAATCAGCCGCATAGCCGCCACCCCCAGCGCCGTCACCTGGGGCAGGATATCAGAAACCGGCGTTCCACGCAGCAGCTGGAACATCATATAAAAAATCATTCCTGCAATAGCCACCGTTTCTATCAAAAGACGGGGCGTAGCATTGTACAAATTATATCTCTGCACTGCATTTACATATCCGGCGCCGCATTTGGCATATTCATTTATAAAATAATTTTCTTTATTGGCAATTTTAATTTCCTTGATTCCCATAACCGACTGATCGATCCATTTATAAAGCCCGCTGTAATACTCCTGATTTTCCTCCCCTGCCTTTTTCATAATAGGCTTTAAAATCCCTTTGATGATCATCAGAACCGCAACCAAAAGCACTGCAACCGTGACCGTCATCCACACATCTGCCTTAAAGCTCACTACCAGCAGACAGACGAACACAATCACCTCGCTAGTCAGCTGCAGAAGGGACAAAATAAGGCCGTACATATTATTGACATCCGAGGTAATGCTTCTTTGAATCACAGAAGTATCCGCATTCAGATAATACTCATAAGGCCGCTCCATAAAATTAATCATCATCCTCCTGGATGTGGCAAACTGATTGGTATAAACAAACTTAAGCTGCGCTTTCTGCTGAAAAAAAAGAAAAATATTTTTTATGGCAAATATCACAACCAGCGCCAGCATGGTAACCATCATAAGCTCTCTGGTATCATCATAACCAAGATGACTAATATCACAAATCACCTGCAAATACCGGTACTTCTCCACCGCATGCGCATCCATCACTACCTGCATGGCAGGTACCACCATGGAAACTCCGGCCGTTTCCAAAACCGCTCCCACAAGCATCAGTAATATCAGCAGAATCATAATCCGCTTCTGGCGTTTGTCCAATAAGACCATTAACTTTCTGACTATTTTTTTCATACATTTCTTCCAAAAACTGTTATTTTATTTAAAAATATCGTTTTATTTTACCACAGTCGCATCCACAAGTCAAAATCCCGCTCTGTTACTCGGCCAGGGGGACCATCTCCTGCCATCCGGCATAGAAAACCGCATCCTCATAAACCGGCTTAAACCTGTCGAAGGGAATCCCGTCCTGTGTCGTCCAGCCTGTAAACAGCGAGCTGTTCTTAAACGGGATTGGTTCGTTTTCTATCGTTTCTCCATCCTTTACGCAGGCAACCTGCCACGGCTCGTCATTCACCATAAAGGTTACATTATGATAAACTGCGCCTTCCAGCCATACCTCATTTAAAAACGCCATTCTTTCAGCAATAAACCACTTTAAATATCTGACACCATTGTCATATTCTTTGTAGTACTGATACCGGTTTTCAAGTCTCTCCCAGCGGATACTGTCCATTTCCGCCGATGCCTGGCTTTCCTCCACCATCTCATCTATTCCTTCCGCCAGTAATTTTCTCAGAAAGGGCAGCGCTTTTTCCTCATACAAAGTCTCTATTTGATGATAAAAATCTTCTTTTTCATAAAGCGATGCAAACAAATCCGTGCCATATACATGATCTCTCATCTTTGTAATACCAATAGGATTGCTGGCTATTTCGTCCAAATTGCAATTGCCAAAGCACACGTCATAATCCCATACCGGGCCTGCAAATATCTTACTGCTCACCGCATCCTCCGGCTTGTAAAAGAAACTGCTTGTGACACCTGCGTCATAATTCTTGGAAATTTCTTCTACCAGGTACTTTTGCACAAAGGAAGTAACATCAATGTATTCTGTATAATGCTTTCCGGTTTTCGGATGTATTCCATCCTTCTTATCCACCGCGTCCTGAAATTCCTGCATAAGGCCGGCAATGTAATCCACCTGCTCCTTTGAGGCATGGGCTGGGCTCTTAAGGGCATAGCAATCCCCCTGGGTTGTAATAAAGCCGCTGATTTCCTGCACAAAACGGGTGGGCAATTCCCTCTCCAGCAAATATCCTCCTGAAAGATCCGCCTCTTCGTATCCATTTTCCACCCATTTTCTGTCTCCATCTTCCGTTTCCCTGCGCGTAAGCATTTCCAGTTCCTTTGAGCTGTATATGGAATTTAAAACCGTCTCCATATCCCGGATATCAACATTGCTGCTGCCGATCCTGATTTTTTCCGTCAGATAATAATTCCCATAATAAATATCATTTATATATAAATCAATCATCCGGCTCTCAGGCACATAATTCATTCCAAGCTCTTTTGCCAGCTCCATAACAATTCTGTTGCGCAGTCTGGTCTCGTCATATCCGTTGGCAATCAGATTCCATGACCTGGATTCCCCGAATCCGAAAAAATCTGCTTTTTCGCAAAGCTTAAACTGATATGGCTTCTTGGAAAGCCCCCAGGTAGAGTTCCCCCTTCCTCTTATACTTTCCACATCGCCGGCATAGATTTCCTTTCCGTCTTTGTCTAAAAGGGTTGCTTTTCCCGTCTCCTCATTCTCCCTGCTTTCATCAATATGCTCCATACTGCCGGAATAAGTGGTAAGGGCAAGCACCGGCAAATCAGAGGAATACATAAAAATGACAGGAGCCTTTAGAGCCTGCTCTCCGTCCCGGTCATACAAAATCAGCTCATAGGCCTCCTTTTCAGAAACATCCTGCAGCACATCTCCCTCCTTTAGCCGTGCTTCTCCAATATGAACCCTTCCTCCGCCGGCTTCTTCCAGGACAAGTCCCCTGCCCTTTGCAAAACCGGGGAGAAAAAAATAACAGATACCGCTCTCACTTTGCCACAGGGAAAACTTTATTTGGGATAGGCCTCCTTCCAGTCTCCAAAATATTTCCGGAAACTCTCCTTCCTGTCCGTCTCCTGTGTTTTGTTCCGCCGTCAGAAGGCTTTGATCCTCCTTTTCTTTCTGCTTTTCCCTTTGTTCTTCAATATCCTCCTGTGTTCCCAGCGGCTGCTCCTGCTTTAGTGAAACGTTCTTTATCCGGTATTCATTTATCTTATCTTTCACCCTGGGTAAAACCAGCAATACTCCAAGAAGCAATATACACACCACTGTCAAAAAGGTTTTTGCCCGTTTATTATCTGTCACTCTAACCCCCATCTGCCCGCTTTAGCGGGCCTGTAAATCAGGATATCTGCTCATTCTGTCTGTGAATTTCAGGCGCCTCATACCGATCCATAAAGTCTTCTCCGAGAAACAGCTTTTCCTTTGCAAACAAAATAGCGTCCGGCACGGTAAATACCGTGACAACCCTGTCAAAAACAAGATCTTTTATATAATTCAGTATTTCCATTGGAAATTTTCCATCCAGAACAATGCACTCTGAAAAAAGCTTTTCATAATCCAGCACATCCCTGGGATGAGGTTTCATTAATATCTGTGCTTTTTGCCCCTGCACACAGCCATATTCCGCAATAATATCCTTAAAAATCCGCTCTCTGGTCTTTAAATCACATAAGGGCTCTGTTAACACCAGCACCTTATGCTCATGGCCTTCTCCGGATGAAAGAATTCTTTCCAGCTTTTCTCTGTCCGATACAAAAATTGACACAAGTATCTCTTTTTCTTTTTCTCCCATCCCTTCCGTCAGGCTCTTTCGGGAAACCTCTCTATATTTCGGGCAGGAATATTTCAGTACGGAAATATCGTTGACCTCCATGTCCAGGCAATATTTTGCATACCCGTTCTGAATAAATATGATATTTCTGGCCGCCATCCATGCTTTCAGCCCAAAATGTCCCCGGTTATCATACCGGGCCGTATCATAATAGCGGATACAGTCAAGTCCATCCTCAAGAGCATGATAATAAATTTTATGAACATTCAAATAATACCCTATGGGATCCGAATCGCAAAACACATAAATATCCTGATACCCGCGCAAATCTACAGGCACAAAGGGAGCCTGCAGTTTTCCCATCTGCCTCGTATATTTTATCCTGGCAAACATGTTAAGCAGTATATTTCCCCTGTCCCTATGGTACTTTGAAAGCTCCGGGAAAAAATCCTCTCCTTTTTCCTCATAGGGAATGACCTCCTCAAACAACCCCGATTTTTCCGCCCTCTGCCTCAGATCACCAAAATCATTTGACAAAGAACTGAGCAAAAGAGAGGCTTGTCCCTGTATGGCGCTTTTGCCATCCTTCGGCAGATTAAGCTCCTTAAGGCAGGCAATATATACATGGTAATAAGTATGGCAAATATAAATACGTTTTTTCATAACATAAATAGTATCACAGAATTTTATTTGATTGCAACGGATATTGGTGTATAATCAGAAGTATTAAGAATATCTTAAAAACTATCCGATTTATCCAGGTGAAATACATTGAGCATTAAGGGAGGATTCATGAATAACAAAAAGCTTGCCATCATTACTGCCCGGGGCGGCAGTAAAAGGATTCCCCAAAAAAATATAAAAGAATTTTGCGGTAAACCCATCCTTTATTACTCAATAGAAGCTGCCAGGGATGCCGGAATTTTTGATGAAATCATGGTATCAACCGATGATAAGGAAATAGCAGGTCTGGCCAAAAAGGCCGGAGCCAGCGTACCTTTTTTCCGCTCCCGCGAAACTGCCGGGGATTATGCCTCTACGGATGACGTCATCATGGAGGTGCTAAAGGCCTATGAGGCATTGGGGCAGATATTTGATGCTTTCTGCTGCATTTATCCCACCGCACCTTTCCTAAACGGTACAAGGCTAAGGGAAGCCATGATGCTTTTGGAAAAAGCCGATTCCGTTATGCCCGTGGTTCCCTTCTCCTATCCTCCCCAGCGGGGACTGATTATTCGGGAAGAAGGATTTCTGGCACGTCAGTTCCCTGCGTATTCTGCCGCGCGGAGTCAGGATCTGCCAAAAATTTACCATGACTGCGGGCAGTTTTACGCCTGCCGCACAGAGCCTTTTTTGCAGGCCGGTACCACTGACGTGGAAAAACTTCTCCCCCTTGTTCTCACCGAGATGGAGGTTCAGGATATTGATACGCCGCAGGACTGGGCTTTGGCGGAGATAAAATATAAGTTATCAAAAAATTTGTAAGCAAAGGTGAACTTTGTTCACCCTGCAGAAATGAGGAAAAGCATGAAACCAATTCAAACTCCCTTTTTTAGGATAAGGGAACAAAGCCTGCAATATGATGTCTCTCTTTTAAGGCAGTCTCTTGCCGATAACTGGGGCAATTATATTATGGGATATTCCGTAAAAACCAATTCCCTGCCCTGGCTGTTAAATTATCTGAAAAATCAGGGCTTTTATGCCGAAGTGGTATCCAGGATGGAATATGATCTGGCGCTCAGGCTTGGCTTTCCCGGCAGGCATATCATATACAATGGTCCCATCAAGGATAAAAAGACCTTTGAGGCTGTCCTGCTTGCAGGCGGTTATATCAATCTGGATTCCAACTATGAGCTTGAATGGATGGAAGAGTTAAGCCGTTTATACCCTAACAGACATTTTCGGGTTGGACTGCGTGTCAACTGTGATCTTTTTGCCCTGTGTCCTGAAGAAATACCTGCCACCCGGGAAGGAGGCCGGTTCGGTTACTGCTATGAAAACGGCATACTTAAAGCTGCCATTGACAGGCTCTTGCGTCTGCCCAATGTATGGGCAGCAGGGCTTCATATGCATTCCTCCACTCAGTCCCGCTCCATAAAGATTTTTGGAGCTCTGGCTAAAATGGCTGTTACCATTGCCAGAGAATATAACCTTTCCCTGGATTATGTGGATATGGGGGGCGGTTATTTTGGCGGCAGGGATGATATGCCCGACTATCGGGATTATTTTCAGGAAATCTGTAAAGAGCTTTCCCTTTATTTTGACCCTCAAAAAACTGTTCTCATTGCAGAGCCCGGCGTCTCTCTGATTTCAAGAGCTACCACTTTTGAGACCTCTGTGATTGATGTAAAGGATATACGGGACCGGAAATATGTGGTGACGGATGGAAGCCGCACCAATTTAAATCCTCTGGTTACCAGACATGTTTACCCTCATCACATAGAATACATTTCCGATGCTTCTGTCAGGAACAGGGAAACTTCCCAGTGGATATGCGGCGCTACATGCATGGAATATGATAAATTATTTGAAATAACAGACGGCGCTGCCCTTATCCCGGGGGATAAAATCATTTATGACACTGCAGGCGGCTATACTATGTGTTTAAATCCCCTGTTTATCAATTATTTTCCTGCCGTTTACATAGAGCATGCGGACGGTACTGTGTTTACCGCAAGAAAGCCCTGGTCTAACGAGGAATATTTACAAAAAAGCTATGTGGAAGATAAAGTTTAACCGCCCGGATTTCCATGCTTTCCTGTGAGCGGTAATATATTTTTCTATGTAAAAAAGGAGAATCCCCTATGAATCATTTGAACCTGAATCAACCTGCCCCGGATGATTTTTGCTGGAACAAAAATATTAAAATCGGTTCCCGCATAATCAGTGATGATTCGCCTGTTTTTATAGTGGCAGAAATTTCAGCCAATCACAACCAGGATTATAACAGGGCGGTAGAAATTATTCATGCGGCCAAACAGGCCGGTGCAGACGCTGTAAAATTGCAGACTTATACGGCAGATACTATCACGCTTGACTGTGATGATCCCTGCTTTCAAATTAACGAAGGGACCATCTGGGACGGAACCACCCTATACAGGCTTTACCAGCAGGCCTATACCCCCTGGGAATGGCAGCCCGGGCTCAAAGACGAGGCAAACCGGCTGGGTATAGAGTGTTTTTCCTCCCCCTTTGATTTTTCTTCTGTGGATTTCCTTGAAAAAATGGATGTACCGGCCTATAAGATTGCTTCCTATGAAATCAATGATATTCCCTTGATCCGCAAAATTGCCAGACTCCGCAAGCCTGTGATTTTTGCCACAGGCGTGGCCTACCCTGAGGATATCGAGCGGGCCCTTGGTGTCTGCAGGGAAGAAGGAAACACAGATGTTATCTTATTAAAATGTGTATCATCCTATCCCACGCCCTATGAAGAGGTTAATTTGAATGTCATCCCTGCTCTTTCAAAAACTTACGGCTGTCTGGTAGGTATCTCCGATCACACAATGGGAACCATAGTTTCTGCCGGTTCTATTGCCCTGGGTGTAAAAATGGTAGAAAAGCATTTTACCCTGCGCCGCTCGGATGGCGGCCCGGACAGCGCCTTTTCCATGGAACCGGATGAGTTTGCACAAATGGTAAAAGATATCCGTATTATGGAAAAAGCTCTGGGAACCAGCCGCTATCAGCTTACCGAAACACAAAAGCTGGAGCATCAGGGTTCCCGTTCCCTGTTTGTGGTAAAGGACATCTCTCCCGGAGAAGTTTTAACTCCTGAAAATATTCGTTCCATACGCCCCGGGAATGGACTGCACACTATGTATTATGAGACGGTACTTGGAAAAAAAGCAAAAACATTCCTAAGGAAAGGAACACCACTTCAATGGGATCTGATCGATTAATTTATTTCAGGGCAGATGGAAACAGCCGGATTGCATCAGGACATCTGATGCGCTGCTTTTCCATCGCTCTGGCCTGCCTTCGTCTACATATGAAAGTTTGCTTTCTCGTCTCCGATGAGGAAAGCGAAAGTCTCCTCACAGGAATTATAAGCACCTGTGAGCGGACTCCTTTGCCGGACTTATCATTAAATCCCTCATTACCAGATTCCAGACTTTCCATTATACGGCTTAAAACCGCTGCCCTCGACTGTCTGGAGAAAGAGCTTCCTGAGGTTCTTTCTCTGCTTGGCTCCTTAGCGGATTCTGCCGCCGTATATTTTCTTGACTCCTATTATGTCACGGAGAGCTATTTATCTTCTTTAAGGCCCCTGGTAAAAATCGCTTACCTGGACGATCTTAGGCTCTTTGATTATCCAGTGGATCTTCTGATCAACTATGATGTGATACCGGATAGCGCCATGGCGGCCTACAAATCCTCCTACCAGAAGGCCAAAAGGCTCCTTTTGGGTCCTTCCTACACACCCCTGCGGGTCTGGTTTCAGGATAAAAAAGCGCCGCTAAGGGAGCAGGTATCTCATATTTTAATCACCACAGGCGCCAGCGATCCCTGTCACTTTTGCCTCAAGTTTGTCAGCAAAATCTTCGGTGCCGTCCTTCCCTTTGGGACGGATTCACCTCCTCTAAAAAATACGGATTTAGTTGACCTTAAGGTATGGCAAAGCCTGACTTTGCATATAGTTATTGGAAAGTTTAACACAGACAATGAGCTCCTCTTTCAGCTTGCCAAAAAGCTGCCCTGTCTGGTGCTCCATGAAAATGTCAGCAATATGGCATCCCTTATGCAGACATGTGATCTGGCAATATCCGCTGCCGGTACTACTTTATATGAGCTTTGCGCTCTGGGCATACCGGCAGTCAGCTTTACCATAGCAGATAATCAGCTTTCTTCCGCCCGGGCCTTTCAGGAGACAGGCCTTATTCCCTGTGCAGGCGATATGCGGGATAATCCGAAAGCCGTGCTGCAAGCTGCAATAGATTTTGTGACAGAAATGTCATATATCCCGGACCATTACCTGACGGACAAATTTGTTCCCTTATGCCCTTCTTATGCAAAGAGGCTCTCCATCCTTACACGGATGCGCCGTCTTATAGACGGCAAAGGCGCTCACCGGATTGCTTTGGCTCTCAGGGAAACATAAACGGGTTTTTGACGAATGCCAAAAACCCGTTTACTGATTTTTCTAATTATTTTTTGTTTCTTCATGCTTTAGTATCATTTTTGCAAGCGTATCCGCGTATAACTGTCTGCCTGCATCTGTCAGATGAACGCCATCCTCCAGATATTCCTCGGCTGTATAGCCATCAATTCCCAAATCCAGATATGCGTTTAAAAATAAAGTTTGCTCTGATTTGGCAACATACTGGCAAATCCCAACATAATCAAACAATGTTCCAAACCCGTTGTTCACGCTGTTCCCATCGCCAATCATCCAGGTTCCGTCAAAGAAGCGGGCATATGCCGGGGAACAGAGAATAACCGTTGCATCCGGTGCAACCTCTTGCAAAGCCCCCACCGCATATCTAAGGGCTCCCGCATATGTTTTCAAATTATAAATTTCACCTTCACTGTCCAGTGGGATGCAATTAAAGAAATCATTGGTTCCATATTCCACAATAAAGTAATCTGTCTTTGTAAAATCAACATTGGGGTTATCAAATATTCTCTTCGCCGCATCATTTGCAAAAATATCCGTAGATATTTTTCCCTCTATGGCCTTTACCACGCCAACCATGCTCCTTGATGACCACTCCTCAGATCCAAGCGGATCATAAGTGTCAAGGGCAGCGCAGGTTCCGCCGATTGCCAGGTTATACATATCGGCCTCACACTGCTCCGCCGTGCGATATGGAATTCCTGTTCCATCCCTGTAGGTGTCAAATATACTGTCCCCCAAAAATACCAGCTGCAGATCGTTTCCCTGCGGTTCCGTATGGTCTTCCTCCGTAATAATCTGTTCCTGCTCGGGCTCTACTACCTTGCTCATATCAGGAGCAATATTCTCGGGAATCGCGGTTGCCTCAGGTTCCGGCTCATCTGCCTGCTCAGGCGTCTGTACCGCCTCAGATTCCTTTTCTTCTTGCGGCGCCTCAGTTTCCGTTGGTGTTAATTCTTCTTTTTCCAGGACTTCTCCCGTTTCCGTTATAATAATATTATCAGACGAGAGCCTTTCATCATTTCTGTTTTCCTCTGCTTTTACGCTGCACCCAGACATCATCACCACCAAAAGTGACGCTGCTGCCAGCAAACCTGTTATCCTTAATAATATTTTGTTTCTCATATTAATCCTCCATGCTTCCAATAACCTTCAAATTTGGCTTTGAACAGCCGCTTTGCAGCAACAGCTCAATCTCATTAGCATTTTTAATTCTGAACATAAGGATAACATATTTTTCAGACAAAATCATATTTATAAATACATCTTAAATCTTTTTATGTTAACCTTAAAGAATTCTTAATATTATCTGCTTAATACTATTTTATTCCATAAAAGTATAAATATTCCCAAGGCTTTCTGAAACCGCTTATGATTAAAACACCCCGCCGCAGACTGACGGGATGTAAAATTTTCTTTTACACTAATAATATGAAACTTATTTTGTATACATATGATTTTCCGTCCTCTGCACGCTTACCAAAAGAATGACTGCTCCAATGGCCGCGCAGATACTTCCAAGCAAAAGAGCTCCTCCCATACCAAAATCATCAATCAAAAAGCCGCAGGCAAAGGATCCGACTACAGATGCAATCGTATTCGTCATGGTGAAATAAGATTGCCCCTTCACTGCATCCTGCGGCGCCATAATCCCTTTTATATAATAAACCGGAGCAACAGCAATAACCGCCCATCCTCCCATCTGCATCAATTGCACGGCATAAAAGCTGCCAACACTGGTGGCAAGCAATGTGCCGACTGTCTTTAAGAAAAATGCAATTCCGCAGAGACGAAACCAAAAGGAAGCAGGCTTTTTCTTCAGCAAATAGCCGAAGCAAAACATGACAGGCAATTCCAAAACGGCAGCGATGGCCTGTGTATTTCCCATAACAACGCTGTCCCATCCCTTATCTAATACAATCTGCAGAGAAAAATTGTTCAGCAGGACATGACTGATATACAGAAGTATGCACCCGGACAGTGTAATACCAAATCTGGGATAGCGAAAAAGAAATCCCTTTTCTCTCGAAACCCTCTGCACATCCTGTCCGCTCAATTCCCGGGGCTCATAAGCATAGAAATGGACTGACAAAAACAGAAGTAAAAAAATACCGCAGATTGTCAGAGAAATGGAACGGGCGCCCCATCTGGCAACCCACTTTCCAAGTATAGCTGCCAGCAACGCATAGGCTAATGAGCCTGCGCCTCTGGCAATTCCAAAATCTGTTCTGCCGCCCTCCGGTTCCTTTCCCACAGAAAGCGAATTAATAAGCGGAAGTACCATCTGCAACAAAGCCATGTCCACTGCAAATAAAATGCTTGCACCAAGGCGCGTTATGGGAAAGAGTATAGCCTGCAGCAAACTGGCGGCCAGCAGGCTTCCCGTGATAAGATATAGCCAGCGCTTAAGCTGTTTTCCACCGGAGCGGTCTACCCATCCTGCAACCACTATCTGACCAAAGGTGGAGATGAGACTGCAGATGGCAGCAATCACTCCTATCTGCCCGTTGGTATAACCATTTTCCAGTAAATAGGCGCTGGAAAATCCTATCAATCCTCCAACTCCCATCCAATATCCGCTTTGGATAAAGGCATATTGTATGGTACGTTTATACTTCATAGCTTTGCTCCCTGTTATTCGTAACACCGGTATATTCTTTCAAAATAACCCTTCGAATTGCACCGGATATTTTTCGGGTGTATATATTAAACAATATTCTTATGAAAGCATAAATAAACTTTTAATGCTCTGTGCCTTCATAAGTAAATCTGAAAAATCCCCGCCCTCCAGCACAAAAAAACCCCGGCCCATAAGAGAATGTCCATCTGAAACGCTTGTCAGTTTATCGCCCTTTCTCAGATAACATTGCCATGCTGTCAGATTTATGTTTAAAGCTTTCTCCACCGTGCTTTGATCCGGCACCGACTTTACAATTCCCTGCATATCAAAATAATGAATCATCATCAGCTTTGTACCGGCGGCTTCGAAGCAATAGGGAAGTCCCATTCTGTATTTAATGTATTCTTCCGCCATATCCACCCCTGTACATAAAGGCGTAAACAAATTATGCAGATTGTGCCCGGAAGGCCTCGCAGAAAGCTCCACAACAAAAGGACCCTCATCGGTTTTTATCACATCTGCATGAAGCAGACACTCCTGAAGGCCCAGACATGCAATCACTTCAGCCATATAGTTCTTTATCTGATGCCAGAAAATGTCACCGGGCAGCACAGAAAAATATCCCACTGCCTGTCTTGCAGGCGGCGGCGTATTTTCTTTCCTGCGCAGCAAAATCATAGAAAATCCAGACTTTGTCACCGCTCCGTCCACGCCGTATTCCTCACCGGCAACACATTCCTCCAGCACATATGGCTCACTTCCCACCATGCACAGCGCCTTCTTTAACTGCTGTTTATCCGTCAGCATATAAATTCCTCTGCTCCCGGATCCATATCTGGGCTTTAGAATAGCAGGGTATGATATTTCCTCCTGCAATCCCTTTCCGTCTATACCTGTTATAATACCTTCCTTTACTCCATAGCAGAAACACTTCCGCAGATTTCTTTCACCTAATTTTTTGTGAAATTTCAGCTTATCCGTACAAAGTACCGCCATATCTTTGCTAATCCCGGGCAAATTAAGCGCATCATTGACAGCCCCCGCCGTAGTCAGATATCTTCCAATCGGCGCTGTCAGTATAAAATCGGGCTTTTCCCGTTTCAAAACTTCAATCACAGTAGCTTCTTTAGAGATGTCTGCTACAATCTTCTGATCCGCTGTCTTTAAGCCTTCTGCCTGGGGATTTCCATCCAGCGCCACTACACTGAGACCGTGTTCATGTGCCTTGATAATTGTATGAAGCGCCTCCCCGCCGGCACCAATAATAGCAGCTTTCATCCTTCTACCCCCTGCTTAGTCTTTTCCGAAGGTTTCGGTATCCCCACAATAATTTGTAATACGCCATAAAATACACCGTAGACTTCATATGCATTTTAATCAGCTTTCTTTCCTCCGCATGAACCCGCTCCTGATAATACAGATTATCCATAAATCCCGGAAAGGTCTTTCGCATCTCCCGTCCCATGGCTTTCACAAAACCGTATTCTTTTCTTTTTACTCCTGCCATATAGGAGAACAGCGTATTTACATAAAACAAAGTAGTAAAACTACTCTCTATCTCCGCATAGTATTCTTCCAGATAGCCAAACTGCTTTGCCTCCTTCACCATAACCCTTGCCGCTTCCATCCGATCCTCGCAGCGTTTCCTGGTTATGGTGTGAACCGTTGAGCTGTCATGCTGATAGTAGTAGTAAAGAGGCTCTTCCAAATATTCAAAATGCTTTGCCCGAAGCATCCAGGAATTACTGATGGCATTGTCCTCATAAAAAATATGTTCCGGAAAACGATTGGGATAATCAAGAATAATATGGCGTCTGTATATCTTTACCACAAGGCTGCCGCTGTCCAGAATAAGTGACTTATATTTTTCTTTCGTGAGAATTCCTGCCTGCGAAGGCTTGTTGTTATGTACAATCTTCCCTATTTTCATGCTGTGCTCGCAGGTCAGATGATAATCGCATCCCACCATATCGGCTCCGGTTTCCTCTGCCCGGGTCAAAAGCTTCTCATAAAAATCCGGAGCGATCCAGTCATCACTGTCGATAAATCCTATCCAGTCTCCCCCTGCTCTCTCTAAACCCAGATTTTTAGCACCACCCTGCTTTTTATTTTCTTTCGAAGCTATTACATAAAATTTGTCCGGGTATCTGCGCTCATAATCACGCAGTATCTCCAGAGAATTGTCTGTTGAGCAGTCATCCACCGCAATAATCTCATAATCCGATATGGTCTGGCGGACCAGTGAATCAAGGCACCAGGTAAGCTTGTCCCTGGCTGCCATGTTATAAACGGGTACTATCACACTAAGCTTCATTGGAATTCTCCACATCAAAATATTCTGCTATTCTGGTAACGGCTCTTATTACATCCTTCACATCCTGATCCGACATGGCATAGTAAAGCGGCAGACTGATGATTTCCTCGTACAGCTTTTCCGCCTTAGGGCAAAGCCCTCTCCGGTATCCAAGCTTTTCATAATACGGGAAATAATAAGTAGGAATATAATGCACATTACAGCAGATGTTTTCCGCCTCAAGCGCCTCAAAAAATTGTTTCCTGTTTATGCGCAGTCTTAAAGGGTTCAGCCTCAAAATATACAGATGCCTTGTGGTATCTGATTCCGGTATTTCTTTTTGCACCACAAGCTGGGGCAGTTTGCCAAAAGCCTCATTATAAGCCTTCACAATTTCTTTTCTTCTTAAAGAAAACACAGGAAGTTTGTCTAACTGACTGATCAGCAAAGCCGCCTGCATGTCCGTCAGCCGATAGTTCATGCCAAGCACCACCTGCTCATAATACCATGGTCCGTCCGGCTCATGGTGCATCTGCCATAAGTCCCTTGTAATGCCATGGGTCCGGTACAAAAGCAGTTTTTTATAATATTCCTCACTGTTGGTGAGAACCGCGCCGCCTTCCCCGCAGGTTACTGTCTTTACCGGATGAAAGCTTAAGGTCGTCATATCCGCAATAGAACCGTTACACCGACCTTTATAGCGTGTTCCTATCACATGTGCGCCATCCTCTATCAAAACCATATTGTTTGCATGACAGTGAGCCAGCAGGCTGTCGAGTTCCACCGACTGTCCCGTAAAGTCCACTGCCACAACAGCCCTGGTCCTTTCACCGGTTAATTTTTTTACCTGCTCCGGATCGATATTATAGGTTTCTTCATTAATATCTGCGAAAACTGGTTTTGCTCCGCAGTAGAGGGCACAGTTAGCCGATGCAGCAAAAGTAATCGGTGTGGTGATAACCTCATCGTCCTCTTTGATTTCCGCAGCCAGACAGGCCATATGCAGAGCCGCCGTTCCATTACTGCACGCAACTGCATATTTTGCGCCTGTTATTTCACACAGTTTTTTCTCCAGCTCCTCTATCTTAGGACCGCAGGTAAGATAATCGCTCCGCAGCACATCCACCACAGCCTGGATGTCCGCCTCATCAATATACTGATGTCCATAATATATTTTTTTATCCCGAATGGGACTTCCCCCTGAAATCGCAGGTTTATCCATATTCCACTCCATTCCGAAGCGTTTTACGCTGATGAGGCGGGCGAAATGTCAGATTTCGCTCTGCCATCATGGAATTTGTGACGCTTCGGCACAAATTCTAACAGAACTTGTTCAGTTTGTTGAAGAAATTGCTATCAGGCAATTTCTTCAACCTTACCTCCCGTTGCATTTCTTTTTTATCTTTCCTTATTTACACATATTTTCACAGATTTCTTCTTTGCTTTCTTTTTTCTCCGAATTCAGCTGTATTCGGATGGTATCAGCAATTACCGCTATGTACTCACTGTTGGTAGGCCTCGCCTTTCCATTTTCGCAGCAATAGCCAAAAAGTCCCTCAAAAGTCTTTTTATTGCCTCTCTCCCATGAGATCTCAATCGCATTTCGTATGGCTCTTTCAACCTTCCCATCCGTAGTATTATACCGCTTCGCAATTTCCGGGTAAAGCAGTTTGGTGACACTTCCCACTACTTTCATATCCTCTTCCGCCATAAGGACTGCTGTACGCACATACCTGTATCCTTTCAAATGGGCCGGTACACCGATATCAAGCATCATGTTTGATACCATCTGCTCTACTTTTCTGTCGTCTTTTTCCTCCATAATTTATGTTCTCCTGTTTTTCAGATCCCGGTCCTTCAGGCAGCAAAAGCCTGCGCCCCGAATCATATTCCCCGCAATATTCACTGCGAATACTCCGGTGGTTGCCTTATAATCTGCACATAAAATGCACAGACCAAGCTTTATATGTTACAATTTAATTATAGTATAAATTATGTCAATTTCCGTGAATAGTTGTAATTCATCGCATTATTCTCGTTTGTGTCAAAAAATTTGATATTTCTCCATAAAATTATGAAAAAAACGAACATATCCGTCTTCAGAAACCAGCTCATCCTGGGCGTCATCTTCCATGTCATAAAAATACTGGCATGTTTCCATTTCCAGGGAAATACTGTCAAGTGGAAAGCCGCAAACCCTCTTTTTATGGGGAATATCCGTAAAAAGAAAAGGATTTCCCCATAAATCCTCCTCCATACTCTCCGCCCGCAGCCATTCGTCCCAGATCAGGCAAATGGCGTTTTTATATCTTGCCCTAATCAATCCATATTTTTTTACCAGCGAAATATAATGCCGGATTAATTCATCATCACTCAGCCTCACCCTGCCCCTTCCCCGCACATGAATACCTGGCTGCAGGTCCCCGGGCAGCGGATCCCCTGTGGTGTGATTCCACAGATAAAGGCCGCTGTCACAGGAAAATACCGGGCATTTGAAAATCTGAAAATATTTTTCTGCCTTCAGTCTTGCATTTTCGAGAGGAGTTGTACCTGTTTCCTCTACCTGCGGTATTTCTATTCCTCTTTCCACGGCCGCATCCTTTAGTCCGATAATTTCACAGGGGAGACTCCCAAGAGCTCTTTGCATATATGCTATCTTTGCATCATTTCCCGTTCCGTATATTATCTGCATTTAAACTGCCTTTCCGGTTTACTTCGCAGGCTTATAAGTATCATCTTTTACTATAAACCGCCACGGAATATTTCGATATTCTTCTGTGGCATAGTCTATTCCCACTCTTTTATCTGCCCTGTACTCAGGCTTATACCCATCATCCTCCAGCCACAATAAGTGAGACGTCACCATATCTTCCCTGTTCAGTGTCCTGTCTATTTCCATGACCCGCGTAAGCTTCCCTGGTCCGTTATAACCTGTTACACCACGAATCAGAACTGCCTCCGGATGTCCTTCCTTTCCGCTTACCACGTTAAACAGAGCATGCATTCCATAGCAAAGATACACATAAGCTGTTCCGCCTTTTTCGTATAAAACGCTGGTCCGATCTGTCTTCCCTTTGCTGGCATGGCAGGCCGTATCTTCCTCACCGCAATAACATTCTGTTTCCATGATTCTATATTTAAGGATGCCTTTTTCTCTCCTTCTGCATAAAAGTTTACCTAAAAGCTCCGGCGCTAGCTCCTTTGCACTGCGGCTTAACGCCCTCCTTCCCATCCGTTTCCCCATAATAACCATATTCCCTTCCCGGCCTGCAAATTTATATTCTAAAGCACAAATCAGGGCGAAGAATGCCTGTTTTCCAAGGCATTCTTTTAAGTGTGAAGATAGTTTGCAATGCAAACCTTAAAAGTTTTTAGATGGCGCTTTTGGACATCGTAGAACTTTTCTTCACACTATTGTCTGATGTATTCAAGATAATCCTCCTCGCAGGCAAATAACATATATCTTCCCTCTACCAGTCCCATGTACCCATTATTTACAAAATATCCTTTCATATTCCTGCCTCCTGTCATCAAAACTGTTTTTATGTTATAACCAGAATAACATTATGGCAGTCCTATAAAACGGACTTTAAAATTCATAAATAATAATTTTTAAGGCAGTTTGTACTGCTCCTGAAGCCTCTTTACTTCCTCCACAAACCTGTCATTGTTTTTATTTGACAAATGTTCCTGGAATTCATGAGTACCAAAATTTTCCTCATTGAGCTGCAGCAGGCAAAGGGCAATGTTTGAGCAGTGATCCGATACTCTTTCATAATTCGTAGAGATATCCGATAGAATAAAGCCCATTTCAATCGTGCACTTTCCTTTACGCAGCCTTTTCACATGGCGTTTTTTGATCTCGGAATTCAGATAGTCAATAACCTCCTCCAAAGGCTCTACCGTATTTGCCAGCTGCAAGTCTTCCTGGCGAAATACCTGAACGGAAGCATTGATAATATTTCTCACGGCTTTTGAAAAAACTGCCAGTTCCTCCATGGCCTTTTTGGAGAACCTCAAATCTTTTTCATACATCTCTTTGGCAGATTCCATTATATTCACCGCATGGTCGGAAATCCTTTCAAAATCCCCAATACAGTGCAGCAGTATGGTAACCTCCTGGCTGTCCTTTTCCGTAAGGTGTTTGCTGCTTATTTTTACCAGATATGCACTGAGCTCGTCCTCGTAATGATCCACCAGATTCTCTAATTCTATTACTTTATCCGCCGCCTTTTGATCAAATTTATCAAACAGCTCCATGGCAAGAAACAATCCGTCTTTGGCATAACTTGCCATATCAAAGGCCGCATTTTTGCACTGCTCAATGGCCACTCTCGGTGTACTTAAAAATCTGGCATCCAGAATCTGGATCTCTTTTTTGCCCTGTGCAGACGCTTTCGTCTCATCATCACTTTCAGGAATTGTCAGGTAGGCCAGCTTTTCCAAAACCCACGTAAACGGATACATGGCTACCACTGCCACCACATTGAACATTGTATGTATTGCTGCAACTCCCAAGGCACTTGCCGGTCTGTTTAAAAACGCAAATTGAAACACTGCATTCAAAGCATAAAAGATCACCATAAATGCCACAACTTTTATTACCTTATAATAAAGACTGATTAAAGCCGCTCTCTTTGCCTGTCTGCCTGCGCTTGCACTGGAAAGAAGCGCCGCCACGCAGTCTCCCACATTCTGTCCCATAATAATGGGGATAGCCGTTGAGTAGCTCACCGCTCCGGATACGCAAAGAGCCTGCAAAATACCTACCGATGCAGAGGATGACTGAATAATTGCCGTAAGTACAAGGCCAATGAGCATTCCCAGAACCGGATTGGAAAACATCAGCAGAATATCAATAAAATCAGGATTTTCCGCTAGTGGCTTTACGGTACTCGACATGGTGTCCATCCCAAACATAAGCACCGCAAAACCTACCATAATCGTTGCCGCCACCTTATGCTTTTCCCGCTTGCACATACTCATCATAATCACACCGGTAATTGCCAGAATTGGTGAAAACGAAGATGGTTTCAGAAACTCAAAAAAAATCCCTGATCCTTCCACCCCTGTAAGGCTCAAAAGCCAGGCGGTCACAGTGGTTCCCACATTGGCCCCTAAAATAACCCCTATTGCCTGGCCAAGCTTCATGATTCCGGAATTTACAAAACCAACCACCATGACGGTTGTGGCAGAGGATGACTGGATAATTGCCGTAACTCCTGCACCTAAAAGAATTGCCATAAGTTTATTGGCCGTAAGCTTTTCCAGAATAATTTCCAATTTACCGCCGGACGCCTTTTTTAATCCATCACCTAATACATCCATTCCATACAGGAATAGCGCCAGGCCGCCTACCATGGTCAGTACACTAAAGATATCCATCTCTATCCCCCCTGCGTTAATAGAAGTTTGGAAGTATACTTCTAAACTTTTTCTCCGAATGTGCTGTAAAATTGCTACGTTTCCTATTCTACACTATTTCATCTGTTTTGGATATAGGCATTTTTTTGTCCTATATTCGTTTCTGTGCTGGATTGGCGATTCTCCCGTTATCTTTTTAAACGACTGGGAAAAATATGACTGGGAGGAAAACCCCAGCATGGAGGAAATCTCCGCTATGGAATAATTCGTAGATTCAAGCAGCGCCCTGGCCTCCTGTATTCTCTTTTGCTGCAGATAGTGAATAGGCGAGAGCCCTGTAAACCTGGAAAAGGCATGAGCCATATAATATTTATTCATATGCATCATGGCCGCGAGAGCGTCTAACGTTATATTCTCCGAATAGTTGGAATCCAGATAATTTTTAATCTGCATACATTCCCTGTTTATAAAGGTATTGCGGTTCTGAAATACGGACAGATTGTCATTTCGCAGCATACAAATCAAAAGTACCTCTAACAGATTCTGGCAGACTGCCTCATAATTACTTTCTCTGTGAGTAATTTCCTCCAGCATAATATTCAGATAAGCGTAGACATTAGCGCTTTGCACATTATATTTATACACCATGCCAAACTCCGTCTCCACACAAAGCCCGTCCTGTACACAAGCCATATCCTCAAAAGAAAAGGACAGGCCGTCTATTCCCAGAACAATGTATTCTAACGGAGAATCGCTTTGAGATTTTTCCGTATGGGCCACATGGGGATTTATGACAACCATGTCGTTCCTGGTTACGGAAAATTCAATGTCCTCCGCAATAAACAGTCCGTTTCCGTTTACAACATAAAATAATTCGCTGAAAGAGTGGGAATGTACAATACTCTGCCAGTCCCCTTCATATTTTGATGTTGAAATATATAAAAGCCTTGCATGTCCGAAATTCGTCAGACCCATCCCCTCAATTTTGTGCCTTGTATTCCCCATTTTTAGAGCTATCCCGCCTTCTCAATCCGTGAATTTATACCTTAATCGCCTTTTCGGTTATTTTACCTCCCTTTTTATATAAAAGCAAGAATTATAAAATTCCGGACAACAATCAGCTTGCTATCAAAAACCTTTTTTTATATACTTAAAGTAACTGGAAATTCTGCAAGATTACTGAATATTCTGACAATATAGGGCGGCGTGTCTGGAAGTGTGCCGCCAGAAATGGGGGATTGAAATGAATTTGGAAAACACGGGGAGGCTGACACTCCCAACGGATTTGGACATGATTAATGAAACCATACAGTTAAAAGAGCTGTTAGGTGCGGACGCTTTACGGGACTGCGATGGGACCCTGATGCCCGAAACGCTTCTTGATCAGGATGCCAAAATATATGCCACCTACTATACCACACGCAAAGACAACGACTGGGCTATGCAAAATCCCGAAGAAATCCAACAGGAATATTTAATCAGCGACCGCGTCACCGCAAAAGATACCCGGCTTCGGATTGAGCTTATGAAGGGATTTCACACCCAGCAGCTTAAGGTTAACACGATTGATTCCCCCAAGCGCTGGTGGGAAGTAATAGACCGGACCACAGGAGAGGTTGTTCCCACGGACAAGTGGGAATACGAGGAAGCCGCCGGGGAAGTTGTCATCGAAACCATTCCCTATCACCAGTATACCGTCAGTTTCCTGGCTTTCTTAATCTGGGATCCGGTACATATGTACAATTTTATCACCAATGACTGGAAGGACGCCCCTCACCAGCTTACCTACGATGTAAGGCAGCCCAAAACCCAGGCATATGTGAAGGAAAAATTAAAAAAATGGTGTGAGGAAAACCCAAAAGTGGATGTGGTCCGCTTTACCACCTTTTTCCACCAGTTTACACTGACCTTTGACGATCAGAAACGGGAAAAATTTGTGGAATGGTTCGGCTACAGCGCCAGCGTCAGCCCTTATATTTTAGAGCAGTTTGAAAAATGGGCAGGCTATAAGTTCCGCCCCGAATTTATCGTGGATCAGGGCTACCACAACTCCATTTTCCGGGTACCATCAAAGGAATTCCAGGATTTTATTGAATTTCAGCAGATAGAAGTGAGCCGGCTTGCAAAAGAGCTGGTGGATATTGTGCACAGCTATGGCAAGGAAGCCATGATGTTTTTGGGAGATCACTGGATTGGGACAGAACCCTTTGGAAAATATTTTGCAAATATTGGCCTGGATGCTGTGGTTGGATCCGTTGGAGACGGCGTTACCCTGCGCATGATTTCCGATATAAAGGGCGTAAAATACACGGAAGGAAGGCTCCTGCCCTATTTCTTCCCGGACGTTTTTACCGAAGGCGGCGATCCTATCGGCGAGGCCCAGGATAACTGGATGAAAGCAAGGCGCGCTATTTTGCGCTCTCCTTTAGATCGAATCGGCTACGGCGGGTACTTAAAGCTTGCCATCAACTGGCCGGGCTTTATAGATCAGATACAAAAGGTGGTGGGCGAGTTCCGTCAGATTCACGCAAATATGCAGGGCACCAAAGCTTACACCGCCCCCTTTAAAGTGGCTATTTTAAACTGCTGGGGTAATCTGCGCAGATGGATGGCCAATCAGGTGCACCACGCTCTGTGGTACCGGGAAATTTATTCTTATGTGGGGGTTATCGAGTGTCTCAGCGGGATGCCCATAGACGTGGAGTTTATCACCTTTGACCAGGTGCGCCAGGGCCTTGATCCCGCTATCAAAGTGATCATTAACGCAGGGGACGCTTATACCTCATGGAGCGGCGCACAGAATTGGACGGATGAACGGGTTGTGTGCGCTATCCGCAGATTTGTTGACCAGGGCGGCGGCTTTATCGGTGTAGGCGAACCCAGCGCCTGCCAGTACCAGGGGCGTTTTTTTCAGCTCAGCGATGTGCTTGGCGCAGACAGAGAGCTTGGATTTTCCATGAGTACCGATAAGTATAACGAGTTAAACAGCGAGCATTTTATTTTGGAGGACACCCCCGGCGAAATAGATTTTGGAGAAGGTAAGAGCCGTATTTACGCCCAGGGTAAAAACTATCAGATTTTGAACATGGACGGAAAATACAGCCGCCTGATAGTCAATTCCTACGGCAAGGGAAGAAGCGTCTATTTTTCAGGTCTTCCCTATTCCCCGCAAAACTGTCGTATTTTACTGCGCGCCATTTACTATGCGGCACATCAGGAAGCCGAAATGAAAAAATACTATGTTACCAATGTTGACACAGAACTGGTAGTTTTCGAAGAAACCGGAAAAATTGCTGTTATCAACAATTCCAAAGAACCGAAAATGACGGTTCTTTATGTGAACGGTCAGCTCAGAAAGCAGCTGTATATGGCGCCTATGGAAATGTGCTGGGAGGACTTATAGGAAGGATCTTTATGAACAGAGAAAATACAATATATGAAAAAACAGACAAGGCCATTGGGCAGTTTGCCCTTTCCGGCCATCTTATCGAAAAAAAGCCCTATGGAAACGGCCATATAAATGATACTTTTCTGCTAACCTGCAGGATATCTGACGGACAGATAAGACAGTATATTCTTCAGCGTATGAATCATTCTATCTTTAAGCAGCCAAAGCTTCTTATGGAAAATGTGGTAAACGTCACTGAATACTTAAGAAAGATGATTATCTCCCAAGGAGGTGATCCTGACAGGGAAACCTTAAATGTGGTAAGAACCAAAGACGGTGAAAGCTACTATGAGGATGAAAACCACAATTTCTGGAGAATGTTTCTATTTATAGAAAAAACCATTTGTCTTGAAAAGGTAGAAAGCCCAAAAGATTTTTATGACAGTGCAGTGGCCTTTGGAAATTTTCAGAGAATGTTAACGGACTATCCCGCCCATACACTCCACGAGACTATCCCCAACTTCCACAATACGCCCTCCCGCTTTCAAGACTTTAAAAAGGCTGTGGAAGAGGCTCCTCTACGAAGGCGGACTTTAGCAGAGCCTGAGATTGCCTTTGCCCTGGCACGGGAGGCTGACACCTTCGCCCTTACAGCGCTTTTGGAAAAAGGAATGCTTCCCCTTCGTGTAACCCACAACGACACGAAGCTGAATAATATTCTCTTTGACAGGGATACCAAAAAGGCTCTGTGCATCATTGATTTGGATACGGTGATGCCCGGCTTATCTGCCTATGATTTCGGTGATTCCATCCGTTTTGGCGCCAGTACCGGCGCGGAGGATGAGACGGACTTAAATAAGATTGAACTGGATTTATCTCTTTTTGAAACCTTTTTAAGCGGCTTTTTAAAGGGCTGCGATGGCAGTCTTACGAAAAAGGAAATTGAGATGCTGCCTATGGGCGCTAAACTGATGACTTACGAATGCGGCATACGGTTTCTGGCCGATTACCTGGAAGGAGATGTTTATTTTAAGATCCACAGAGAAAACCACAATTTGGACAGAGCCAGAACACAATTTAAACTTGTGGCGGATATGGAAAAGAAGTGGGACGACATAGAAAAGATTGTTCGTAAATACCAGACTTCGCAGCCGCCCTGCTCATTGCCCCGGGGGTAGAGCAGCGAAGCAGCCATCCTCTGTAAAATGCGCAGGTCTTCCCCGCATGAAGCAGCGCATCTTACAGAGGATAAACAGATAAAATCTTGCTAATCCGGAGTTTTTATCAATTCTTTTTCCATAGAAAAAAGCAAGTCCTCCGTAAAGCTTAAAAGCATCTGGGCATCCCGCTCCACCATACCGCATTTCTTATAGCGGAACAGGAAAAAGGGCGTCCCCTTTGCGCTGAAGGATAACTTTTCATGGCGCCTTAACACCCGGGGTATTCCTTCAGGGTTTATGTCTGCATCTGCCTTTAAAGTAAACCGAATCTCTCCATTTTTTCCTTTCACTTCCGTCATATAAAGCTTGTGGGCGTTCACCCGTATCATGGCAATCCGCAAAAGGTTTTCTACCGGAGAAGGGATTTCGCCAAATCTGTCCAGCAGCTCCTCCCGCATATCATCCCTCTCCCCTCTGTTTTCAATTCCTGCAATCCGTTTATAAATATCCAGCTTCTGTACCTCATTTACAATATAGGCAGGCGGAATAAAAGCATCCACGTCCATATCCACGGCAGTATTAAAATCCTCCGCTGCCGAAATGCCTTTCAGGCTTTTTACCGACTCATTTAACATTTTGCAGTACAAATCATATCCTACAGCCTGCATATGACCATGCTGCTTTGCCCCTAAAAGATTTCCTGCACCGCGGATTTCCAAATCCCGCATGGCAATTTTAAAACCACTGCCTAACTCGGTAAATTCTCTAATGGCAGATAATCTTTTTTCCGCCACTTCTTTTAGCATTTTATCCCTTTTGTACATCAGGAAAGCATAGGCTGTGCGGTTGCTGCGTCCTACTCTTCCCCGCAGCTGATAGAGCTGGGAAAGCCCCATGGTATCCGAATCATGAATAATCATTGTGTTTACGTTGGAAATATCAAGTCCGGTTTCAATAATTGTTGTGGATACCAATACGTCAATCTCTCCATTAATAAAATCATACATTATTCTCTCCAGCTCCTGCTCCTTCATCTGCCCATGGGCAAAGGCCACCACAGCCTCAGGCACCAGCTGCTGAATGGACGCTGTAATATCCGCAATATTATTTACTCTGTTGTAAACATAATACACCTGTCCGTTTCGGGACAGTTCCCGCACAATAGCCTCCCTGACCATTTCCTCATTATATTCCATCACGTAAGTCTGAATAGGGACTCTGTCGCCGGGCGCCTCCTCCAATACGCTCATATCACGAATCCCCACAAGGCTCATGTGAAGAGTTCGGGGAATGGGCGTAGCCGTCAGCGTCAGCACATCCACATTTTCTTTCAGCTTCTTAATTTTTTCCTTGTGAGTAACGCCAAACCTCTGCTCCTCATCAATAATAAGTAACCCTAAATCTTTATAAATTACATCTGCCGACAAAACCCTGTGGGTGCCAATCACAATGTCCACCAGCCCTTTCCTTAAATCCTCCACCGTCTTTCTTTGTTCCGCGCTGGTTCGAAACCTTGAAAGCAAATCCACACGGACAGGGAAATCCTTCATTCTTTGAACAAATGTGCTGTAATGCTGCTGGGCAAGGATGGTGGTCGGCACCAGATAAACCACCTGTTTTCCCTCCTGAATCGCTTTAAAAGCCGCGCGTATGGCAATCTCTGTCTTACCATAACCCACATCTCCGCAAATCAGGCGATCCATAATTTTATTGCTCTCCATGTCCTTTTTTGTGGCATCAATAGCAGCAATCTGATCCTCTGTCTCCTCAAAGGGAAACAGCTCCTCAAATTCCCTCTGCCACACGGTATCCTTCCCAAACCGGAATCCGTTTTGCTGCTGCCGGGCGGCATACAGCTCCACCAGATCTCTGGCAACCTCTCCGGCTGCCTCCCTGACCTTACTCTTGGTGCGGCTCCACTCCTGGGTTCCCAGCTTATTCAGCTTAGGACGTCTTGCATCCGCTGATGCATACTTCTGAATCACATCAAGGCCCGTTGCCAGAACATAAAGGTTTCCTCCGTCACGGTATTCAATCTTGATATAATCCTTTACAATCTTCTCAACCTCTACTTTTTCAATCCCTTTATATATGCCCAGCCCATGATTTTCGTGGACTACATAGTCCCCCACCTTCAGTTCGTTGAAATCATGGATTTTTTGCCCTTCATAAATTTTCTTTCTTTTCTTTTTCTTCTTTTCAGCGCCAAATATATCACTTTCGGAAATTACAACAAATTTAAGCAAAGGGTATTCAAACCCTTTCATCACTCTGCCATAAAATGTCATAAGTTCCCCCGGTTTAAGCTCTCTGTCCGGATCTTCCGTGTAAAAGGCACTGATTTCCTCTTCCTGTAAATCCCTGGCAAGTCTTTCCGCTCTGGTCCTGGAACCGGACAAAAGCAGTATTCTGTATCCGTTTTTCTTGTAGCGTTTTAAATCCTGCACCAGGGCTTCAAAACTATTATTGTAGGAGGCAATACTTTTCACGGAAATATCCGCCCTGCGGTCAGCCTTAAAAAAGGAGGTTTTCATGTCCAGTGCCGCCAGTGTTGCCACATGGCCCTGCTGCAGCTTCGCTGCCACTTCATCCCCGCCGTACAAAAGTTTCATCTGACCGGGAAGGATATATCCCTTTTCCACACGATGCATCATGCTTTCCCGAAACTCCAGTTCCACTGCATCCGCATGCTCTTTTATCCTTGCAGGTTCATCTATAAAAATGCAGGTCTGCTGCCTGTCAAACAACTCTAAAAAAGAAACAGTGTTTTCATAAAAATAATGTACATAGGCATCCAGATTTAAAAGATTTTGGAATTCATAAACCTGTTCCTTCAATTCTTTTATCTGGGTTTCTACCCGGTAAGCTTCTTGTGTGCGAAATTCCTCTCTCAGCTTCCCAGCAAAGCTCTTTCCTTCTTTTTCAATTTTTTCCATGCCCTTTTTCAGTCGTTCTGCTGAAAGGAGCATTTCCCCTGCCGGATAGATCGTAATACCGGAAAGCTTTTCTATGGATCTCTGGCTTAATACATCAAAGCTGCGGATGGATTCCACCTCATCCCCCCACAGTTCAATACGGTAGGGGTTTTCCTCCGTCAAATCAAAAATATCCACAATACCGCCCCGAATGCTGAACTGTCCCGGCGCCTCCACCTGATAAGTTTTCTCATATCCCATCTCAACAAGACGGACCGCCAGCTTTTTTTCATCCAGGGAAGCCCTGCCATCAATAAAAAGAAGATGCCGTTTCCATTCCTCTATGGGAATCTGCGGGGCCAAAAGGCTGCTAAAGGTTGTGATTACCGTAACAGGTTTATTTTCCAGCATACGTCTAAGACATTTGATCCGCTCGGTCATAAGCTGGTTGCCGTGGATGTCCGCCTGATAGAAAATTAAGTCCTTTGCCGGATACGCTAATACGTTTCTGTCATAAAAACGGTAATCCTCCATCAGCTCCTTCACCCGCAGATCGCTGAAAGTAACGATGAGCCTGTTTTTAAACCCATTGCCAAGTCCATATATCATATGAAGCTTTTGAGACTCGATGCAGCCTGTCAGAGATACACAGCCTGGCTTTTTTTGCAGCCTGGCTTTTACTTCCATAAATTCTCCCAGTTCCTCTAAAGGAGCCGTCAATACTCTCATGAATTATTTCCTTTCTATTCCTGCATGTAACAAAATTATTTAATTACCGTCTATCGCAACCTTTCGGTTAAACTCGTTCATTGCCTGATCCGTATCTCCCTTCAGCATCATTTCCGCCGCTTTTACCGCCTTCTCTACGCCTTCCTTCATCAGAAACTTCTCCTCTTTGGTAAAATGCCCCAGTACATAATCTGCCAGATCATATTCCTTTGGCTTTTCCCCTACGCCAACCCGTATTCTCTGAAAATCGCTGCTGCCAAGATTCCGGATAATGTTTTTAAGTCCGTTATGTCCTCCGGCGCTCCCCTTTTTTCTTATTCGTATCTGCCCGGGAGGCAGATTAATATCATCCGAGATAATAATCAGCTCCGTCTCATAGTCTATTTTATAATAATCCGCCAGAGGCCGGATACTCTCACCGCTTAAATTCATATAGGTAAGAGGCTTAACCAGTATCACCTTCTGCCCTTCAATGATTCCCTTTCCGGTCATGGCTTTATTTTTAATATCCAATACGGAAATATTATACTTATCCGCCAGGGCATCTATCACTTCAAAACCGATATTATGCCTGGTATTATCATATTCTTTTTTAGGATTTCCAAGCCCTGCAATTATAAACATTATTACTCCTTCCGCATGCAATAGGCAAAGCCAGGAATCCATGTCAAATTCCTGGCTTAAGCCTTTAAAAGTAATTGTTCCTATTGCATAATCGTATAATTTTATTGTAACATTGTCAATTGCCATTTTACAAAAACAAAAATTTTCTGTTACTTTTCAAACAATGTGTAACCATTTTCGTTTCAAAAATAATGAATGGACTGCCGCACTTGCAAATTTTATGTGACAGTCCTGTATTCTTTCGGCGTACTGATGAATAAACTTTCATTTACAGATCATAGTACATCATAAATTCCGCCGGCGTGGGAATTTCTCCGGCCTTCTTCGCCTCCGCTCTCTTGCGCTCTATCCACACATCAATCAGCCTTTGCGGGAACACACCGCCCTTTGTCAGGTAATCGTGATCCGCCTCAAGCGCGTCTAACGCTTCCTCAAGAGATTTAGGCAGTCCCTTAATCTTCTTCTGCTCCTCTTTGGACAGGGTATAAAGATTAAAATCGTAAGGGCCCCAGCCGTTTTCAGCAGGATCAATCTGTTTCTCAATACCGTCTAAGCCTGCCATCAAAATCGCTGCATAAGCATAGTAAGGATTGGCGGTGGCATCCGGATTGCGAAGCTCAAACCGCTTTGTCTCAGGAGATTTTGCATAGGCTGGAATCCTGATAACTGCGCTGCGGTTGGAGGTTGCATAGCCAATTGTCACAGGCGCTTCATATCCCGGCACCAGACGCTTAAAAGAATTGGTGGATGGATTGGTAAAAGCGCACAGGGAGGCTATATGAGATAATAGCCCGCCGATAAAATAGTGAGCTGTCCTGCTCAGACCGGAATAACCGTTTTCATCATAGAAAAGAGGCCTGCCATCCTTAAGCAAAAGCATGTGTACATGCAGCCCGCTTCCCGCTTCCTGATAAATGGGCTTGGGAAGGAAAGTCGCAGTTTTTCCTTCCTGAGCCGCCATATTCTTGATGATATATTTGGTAATCATTGTGTTATCCGCCATTTGCGGCATATCATCAAGCTCCACCTCTATTTCCATCTGGCCGGGGCCTCCCACCTCGTGGTGGTGATATTTCACCTTAATTCCCCAGTTTTCCATTTCCATACACATACGGCTGCGCAAATCATAACCCACATCCTGCGGCGCCGCAATATGATATCCGCCCTTATGGGGAACCTCATAGCCATTGTTGCCTTCCGCATCAAGACGGCAGTTCCATGCCGCCTGCCTTGTGTCAATCTGATAGGCACACTGCCTGGGCGATACTTCATAACGGGCAGAGTCAAACAGATAAAACTCAAACTCAGGTCCAATCACCATTCTGTCCGCAATGCCGCTCTCCTTCATATACTCCACTGCCCGAAGGCTCACATTCTTCGGATACTGATCAAAAGGCCGATTCTCCCCTTTACCAATCACACACACGTTACCACACATAGTTAATGTGGGAACCTTCGCAAAGGGATCCACATACATGGTATCCGGATCCGGCAAAAATACCATATCGCTTTTTTCCACAGGCGCATATCCATAGTTTGAGCCGTCAAAACCGATTCCATAGACAAAAACATTTTCATTAAACCGCTCCACCGGAATTGTAATATGGCGCCACCGCCCGTCAATGTCCGTCATTTTGAAATCAATCATACGAATCTGCTTTTCTTCACAAATCTTCCTGATCTCTTCGCTTCTGTTCATATCCTCTCCCTCTCTTTTCTGCATGGCTAATTGTGCTCCGAACAAACCGCCAGCTCCACCTGGCAGTTACCTTAAGTTAAAGTATATCATATATCTATAACCGGCTGCATCAGTTTTCTTTTCTAAATTCTATCAGATCCTTCACCACTTCACCTGCCATAATTAACCCCGCTGCGGAAGGAACAAAAGCATTGCTCCCGGGTATCTGCCGTTTCTTTACATGCCCTCCGGTACTTTCATCAGGGTCCTTATTTTCACAATCATTTACAGCTCCGTTTACAATTGGCGTAAGGGCAGGTTCCCTGGAATAAACCACCTTCAGACTGTTTATTCCCCTTTTTTTCAGTTCCCGCCGCATCACCCTTGCCAGAGGGCACACGCTGGTTTTATAAATATCCGTTACTTCAAAAGCTGTAGGGTCTGCTTTGTTTCCCGCTCCCATAGAACTGATGACAGGCGTTCCCGCTTTTTTCGCCTGCAGGACAAGCTCCAGCTTTCCTGCCACCGTATCTATGGCATCCACAATATAATCATACCGGGTAAAGTCAAACTGACAGGCGGTTTCCGGCAGATAAAAGGTTTTATATTTATGAACCACTACCTCCGGATTAATATCTTTCATCCGCAGGCAGGCAGCATCCACCTTATACTGTCCTATGGTACTTGTTGTGGCAATGAGCTGCCTGTTTAAATTAGAGGGACATATCTTATCGTCATCCACAATATCTACAATGCCTATTCCGCTGCGCACCAATGCTTCCAGTGTATAGCTTCCCACACCTCCAAGCCCAAAAACCGCCACCCTGGCCCCTGCAAGCTTCTCCATAGCTTCGGCGCCGAAAAGCAGCTCCGTTCGTGAAAACCATTCCCGCATTTTCTTTTCCTTCCCTGCTATCATACAACTATTCCCTGTCTGAATGCTTTGCATTAACAGCAACATGCGGCGGATCTCTCCGCCGCATATTCACTAAATTACACTTAACAATTAAAGTGTCTTATCTTTACCCACAACCTTTTTAGGCAATACCACCTTATCCAGATGCCACAGCTCGTCCACATATTCCTGAATAGTTCTGTCAGAAGTGAACTTACCACTGCACGCCACATTTAAGATTGCGCTTCTTGCCCATCTCTTTTCGTCCCGGTATGCATTCTCCACCTTTCTTTGAGCCTCGGCGTAAGCTTTAAAGTCCTTCAAAATAAAGTACATATCCGCCTTATTGGTGCTGATTGTATTGAGAAGGGAGTTATACAGGGTTCTGAACCTGTCCGGATCATTTGGTGCAAAGGTACCATTGATCAGCTGCATCAAAACTCTTCTCACATCAGGGTCATTGTTAAAGATTTCGGTAGGATCGTATCCTCCGTTGTTCTCGAAATTGATAACCTCATCTGAGGAAAGCCCGAAAATAAATGCGTTTTCCGCGCCTACTTCCTCCACAATCTCCACATTTGCACCATCCATAGTGCCGATGGTAAGAGCGCCGTTTAACATAAATTTCATGTTGCCGGTGCCGGAAGCTTCCTTACTTGCCGTAGAAATCTGCTCGGATACATCCGCCGCTGCAAAAATAAGCTCCGCATTGGATACCCTGTAGTTTTCTATAAATACAACCTTAATTCTTCCATTAATCACCGGATCGTTATTTACCACATCCGCGACGGAATTAATCAGCTTAATGGTCATTTTAGCATTATAATAGCCTGCTGCCGCCTTAGCGCCAAAGATAAAGGTTCTCGGGAAAAATTCCATTTCCGGATTATCCTTAAGCTGGTTATACAAATACATCACATGAAGAATATTAAGCAGCTGGCGCTTATACTCATGCAGCCTCTTGACCTGAACGTCAAATATGGAGCGGGGATCCACCTCAATTCCGTTGTGCTCTAATATATACTGCGCCAGACGTACCTTATTTTGATACTTGATATTCATAAATTCCTGCTGGCATTTTTCATCATCCGCATATATTTTCAGCTTGCTGATTTTCGGAAGATCTGTAATCCAGTCGCTGCCCACATGAGCCGTTACCCAGTCGGCAAGAAGCGGATTTCCGTGAAGCAGGAAACGCCTCTGGGTAATACCATTGGTCTTGTTATTAAACTTCTCCGGCATCATTTCATAGAAATCCCTAAGCTCCTGTTTCTTTAAGATTTCTGTGTGAAGTCTTGCCACGCCATTTACGGAAAAGCCCGCCGCAATTGCAAGATGGGCCATCTTAACCTGACCGTCATAAATAATTGCCATCTTACGAATCTTTTCCTGATTTCCGGGATACATTTCCTGTATCTTAATAATAAATCTCCGGTTAATTTCCTCAATAATCTGATAAATTCTTGGAAGCAGCCTTGAGAACAATTCGATCGGCCACTTTTCCAAAGCTTCCGCCATAATCGTATGATTGGTATAAGCACAGGTTTTGATAGTTACATTCCATGCTTCCTCCCATGTAAGATAGTATTCGTCCATGAGAATTCTCATAAGCTCTGCCACTGCCACAGTGGGGTGTGTATCGTTAAGCTGGAAAGTAACTTTCTCATAGAACTTTCTGATATCGTCATGCTTACGCATATACTTGGCAATTGCTTCCTGCACAGAAGCGGAAATGAAGAAATACTGCTGTTTCAGGCGCAGCTCTTTGCCCGCATAATGATTGTCGTTGGGATAAAGTACCTCGACAATATTCTTTGCCAGATTTGCCTGTTCTACGGCCTTTTGATAATCTCCTTTGTCAAAGGAATCCAAATGGAAACACTCTATCGCCTCCGCATCCCAGATGCGCAGAGTGTTTACAATACCATTGCCATAGCCGACAATCGGAAGATCATAGGGAATTGCCCTTACACTCTGATAACCTTCCTGTACAAAATTGCTTCTTCCATTTTCGTCAATACGCACATTCACATAGCCGCCAAATTTAACCTCTTTGGCATACTCAGGTCTTCTAAGCTCAAAGGGATTACCGTCCACCAGCCAGTTATCCGGTACCTCTATCTGGTAGCCGTCCCGGATTTCCTGCTTAAACATACCGTAGCGGTACCGGATACCGCAGCCGTAAGCTGCATATCCCAAAGTAGAAAGGGAATCCAGAAAGCAGGAAGCAAGACGTCCCAAACCTCCGTTTCCAAGGGCCGGATCCGGTTCCTGATCTTCGATTACATTCAGGTCAAGACCCAGCTCATCCATTGCCTCCTTCACCGGCTTATAAGCCTGCAGATTAATGATATTATTGCCAAGAGCACGTCCCATCAGAAATTCCATGGACAGATAATACACAGTCTTAGGATCCTGTTTATCATATTCTTTATGGGTAGTTAACCAGTTATCAATTACCACATCTTTAATGGCATAGCCCACAGCCTGAAAAATCTGCTGTGGAGTAGCCTCTTCCAAAGTTTTTCTATACAGAGTTTTTACATTATAAAGTACACTTCTTTTAAATAGTTCTTTGTCAAAAGAACTTGACTCCTGTGTATCTTTCTTTTTGATCATCATTCTCTCCTCCACTTTATCCTGATTCAGTCATTGCTAAAAATCAAAATGATTCTCGTAGATTATACTACAAATGCCGCAAAATCACAAGTTTTTCCATTTTTTCAAATTTTTACAAGTGTCCTCCGTCTTACCCTTTAATTTCCACTCCGATGGTAACCTTCTCCCCGTTTACATTCCATTCCTTCATAGAAGCAAGCTTCGCATCCTCAAGGATATCTTCGGCCAGCACCTTTTCGCAGATAGTCTCTTTATTGGCATTGACAATCCCTGCAATCTTTGCATTCCCATTAACTGTCACCATGATATGATCCATCACTTCAAAGCCCGCATCCTTACGCATGGTCTGAATTTTGCTGATGACCTCATATACAAAGCCTTCCTCAATAAGATCCGGTGAAAGATTGGTGTCAAGCACTACTGTCACATAATTATCCGCCTCTGTCACAAGGCCCGCCTTCTGCGCCACATCAATCAGCAGATCTTCCTCTCCAAGAGAAATTTCCACCCCGCTTACTTCAAACTTAAGCGCGCCGTCTGCTTTAAGCTCCTTCATAGCCTGGGTGCCGTCCACAGCTGACAGATACTCTCTGATGCCGCCAAGCTGTTTCCCATACTTAGGCCCGACCGTCTTTAACTGGGGTTTGAAGCTGTAGCTTGTAAGATCGCTGACATCTTCCTTAAATGCCACTTCCTTTACATTCAGCTCGTCTTTGATAATATCCATAAAATAGGACTCAAGGCTGTGGACTGCCTTTACATACATCCTTCCAATAGGCTGACGGTTTTTCATGCCTGCCGCATTGCGGGCCGCGCGCCCCAGCACAACAATATGAAGCGCTTCTTCCATATTTTCTTCCAGCTTCTTATCTATCATAGCCTCATTTGCTTCAGGATAATCACACAAATGAATACTTTCGGGCGCGTTTTTATCATTGCTCCTTACAAGATTCTGATAAATTTCCTCTGTCATAAAAGGAATCAGCGGCGCTGCGCACTTACAAATCTGAACCAGTGCCGTATAAAGGGTCATATATGCATTCACCTTATCCTGCTCCATCCCCTTTGCCCAGAAGCGCTCACGACAGCGGCGCACATACCAGTTGCTCATCTCATCCACAAAATTGTCCAGAACCCTTGCAGCCTCCGGAATTCTGTAATTGTCCAGATGTTCGTCCGTCTCCCTTACTGCTGTGTTTAATTTAGATAAAAGCCATTTATCCATAACCGGAAGTTTGTCATATTCCAATGTATATTTTGTCGCGTCAAAATCATCTATATTTGCGTAAAGGATAAAAAATGCATAAGTGTTCCAAAGGGTACCTAAGAATTTACGCTGCCCCTCCATAACCGCCTTTCCATGGAACCTGTTGGGAAGCCATGGCGCCGAATTAATATAGAAATACCAGCGCACTGCATCCGCCCCATAAGCTGCAAGGGCCTCAAAGGGATCCACTGAATTCCCCTTTGACTTGCTCATTTTTTGTCCGTTTTCATCCTGAACATGGCCTAAAACAATTACATTTTCATAAGGAGACTTATTAAAAAGCAGCGTAGACTCCGCCATCAGGGAATAAAACCAGCCCCGGGTCTGGTCCACTGCCTCTGAAATAAACTGGGCAGGAAATTGAGACTCAAACAGTTCCTTGTTCTCAAAAGGATAATGATGCTGGGCAAAAGGCATGGCGCCTGAGTCAAACCAGCAGTCAATCACCTCCGGCACACGCTTCATTGCCTTTCCACACTTAGGACAGGTACAGGTAATTTCGTCAATGTATGGCCTGTGCAGCTCCACCGTCCTTGCAGCCGGATTGCCGCTTAATTTCTCCAATTCTTCCCTGGAACCAATAGCATCCTGATACCCACATTCCTCACATTCCCAGATATTTAACGGCGTACCCCAGTAACGGTTACGGGAAACCCCCCAATCCTGTATATTTTCAAGCCAGTTACCAAAACGTCCCTCGCCGATAGATTCCGGAATCCAGTTTACCGTTTTATTATTGCGCACCAGATCATCCCGCACCGCTGTCATCTTGATAAACCATGACTCTCTCGCATAATAAATTAACGGAGTATCACATCTCCAGCAGAAAGGATAATCATGTTCAAATTTAGGCGCATCAAACAATTTGCCCTCTTTGTCAAGATCCATCAGGATAGCAGGATCGGCATCCTTCACAAATTTTCCTGCATAGGCAGTTTCCTGTGTCATATTGCCTTTGCTGTCAACAAACTGTACGAAGGGCAGATCATATTTGCGCCCTACCTGGGCATCATCCTCACCAAAGGCCGGCGCTATATGGACAATACCGGTACCATCCGTCATCGTAACGTAATTGTCACAGGTCACAAAATGTCCCTTTTTATTCTGCTTTGCCGCCGCTTCCCCTGCACAGGCAAATAAAGGCTCATATTCCTTATACTCTAAATCCTTCCCCGTGTAGGTTTCCAGAATTTCATAAGCGCTTTCGCCTTCCCCTGCAAGCTTTCCTAAAACAGGATCAAGAAGCGCCTGTGCCATATAATAAGTGTAGCCGTCTGCCGCCTTTATCTTTACATAAGTTTCCTGCGGGTTCACGCAAAGAGCCACATTAGAAGGCAGCGTCCATGGTGTGGTGGTCCATGCAAGGAAATAAGCGTCCTCGCCAACTACCTTAAAGCGTACCACTGCCGAGCGTTCTTTTACCGCCTTATACCCTTGTGCCACCTCGTGGGAGGAAAGGGGCGTTCCGCATCTTGGACAGTAGGGCACAATTTTAAATCCTTTGTAAAGAAGCCCTTTTTTCCAGATTTCTTTAAGAGCCCACCATTCCGATTCGATAAAATCATCGTGGTACGTCACATAAGGATCATCCATGTCCGCCCAGAAACCGACCGTACCGGAAAAGTCCTCCCACATCCCTTTATATTTCCATACGCTTTCCTTACATTTCCTGATAAAAGGGTCAAGGCCGTACTCCTCGATCTGTTCCTTGCCGTCTAATCCAAGAAGCTTTTCCACCTCCAGCTCCACAGGAAGCCCGTGGGTATCCCATCCTGCTTTTCTGGGAACCATATTTCCCTTCATTGTACGGTATCTGGGAATCATGTCCTTGATTACCCGGGTCAGCACATGGCCAATATGGGGTGTCCCGTTTGCCGTAGGGGGACCGTCATAGAACGTGTAAGTAGGACATCCCTTCCTGTTCTCCATACTTTTTTTAAAAATATCATTTTCTTTCCAGAATTTTTCGATCTTTTTTTCCCGTTCCACAAAATTAAGGTCTGTAGATACTTTTTGATACATAGCCTTCCTCATTTCTGCGCTGCTTTTTCCAAATAGCAGAGTTTGCGGACACAGCGCGGACACAAACTCTTTTCTTACTTACCAGGAAAGTCCTTCGCCGCTTCTTTACAATAAGCCAGTTTGCAAAGCGTGGCAGCGTTTGTTTTCGGGCCTGCCTCTAAATAACAGCCGGCACGCTCCGCAGGCTGCCCTTATGTTAAAAAATCCCGTCCGTAAAAAGGACGGGAATACGCTTCACCTTAACCACCTGTTTACCCATACGCACCGATTATACTACGGCTTAATATGTTTTCCCATAACGGAGGATTCCGGCAAAACCTACTTGCCAAAGCTTTCAGTCCGCAGCTCAAAAGTGATCTTCGCCATTTTTCTACCAATACCGGTTTCCACCCATCCCGGCTCTCTGTCATATTCGAAAAATACTACTGTCTTCGTCCTTGCCTTTACTTTTTAAAAAGTACAACATTTCCCTATGTTTTGTCAACCCCCTTACCTCTTTTCCCTGATAAATTCAGTAACATTGTTACTGTTCACGCTTCAGGAATGCGCATAAGCTACACATTCCGTGAGAACATGATGTTTGCTTTGCGATATTGTATCTTTCTAAAAAATGCATGGACGCATGCTTTTTTGTGATGTAAAATAGGAGGGAAAGGAAAACAGTTATGAAAGACAAAAAAGAAGAACATACCTATCTTGAAACAAATGGTGATTTTAAAATGCGGGAACTTGACAAAAGCGATTTGGAACAGTTTAATGCCCTGCTCCAGTACGCATTTCAGGTAACCACCTACGATTTATTTCAAACAGGATGGCAGCAGGAGGAAATTAAATACGCAAAGCGGCCTATTTTAGAGGAAGCTTACGTATTAGGATGGTTTTACGGCGAAAAATTAGCCTCCATGATTGTTGTCTATTCCATGAAAATAAATATTCACGATGAAATCATGGATATGGGCGGCATTACCGGTGTTGCCACCTACCCCGAATATACCGGAAAAGGATTAATTCATTCCCTTATGAAACATGTGCTCAACTACATTCACGAACGGGAAATGCCTATTTCCTTTCTCTATCCCTATTCCATCCCCTTTTACAGAAAAATGGGATGGGAGATCGTTTCCGACAAACTGTCCTTTACCGTAAAAGATACCCAGCTTCCAAAACCCCGGCCTGTAGACGGAATGGTGGAGCGGGTCAGCCTTGATTCGGAAGATTATCACAATGTACACTCCTACTTTGCTCTGCAGCGTCATGGATGCCTGATTCGGGATAATTTGTCCTGGGAAGAATACTGGCGCTGGGACAATGATGACATGATCGCGGCCGTATACTATAATAAGGATCACAGGCCCTTAGGTTATGTGGTTTACTATATTGCAAATGATATTTTCCATATAAAAGAAATGGTATATTTAAACATAGAAGCCAATTACGGGCTGTGGAACTACATCACCGCTCATTTTTCCATGATAGAGCAGGTTCAGGGCGATAATTATTCCGGAGAGCCGATGGCTTACCTGTTTGATGACAGCGAAATTACCGAAACCATCTCTCCTTATATTATGGCACGAATCGTAAATGTACGGGATTTTCTGGAATACTATCCTTACCAGATTCAGCCTGAGGATCTCAAGCTTCACTTTAAAGTCCATGATGAAATGGCCCCCTGGAATGAGGGCGATTACATGGTTTCCTGGCACGATGGCGAGACTGTGTGCGAGCAGGTGGCGGATAACCAGTCCATTAATGTAGTTGAGCTGAGCGTAAACACCTTAACCACTATGCTGATGGGGTATAAACGCCCCTCCTATCTTTATGAGCACGAAAAAATCACCACCGAATATTACATGCTAACCTGGTTAGAACGCCTGATACCTGTAGAAAAGCCTTATTTTTCCGACTACTTCTAGCGCAGGCTTTTGTTTATGCTCTAAAGCAGCATACAGGAAATCCTGTATGCTTATAAATACTTTAAAGTTATCCGCAGAACACCCTGCGCGCTCCCACAGGCTTAAATCTGTTTCCTTCTGCCCGGGCTGCGCAGGTTTCTGCAGACAATTATTTCCATTTCTACATTTTTAACAATTCCAGCAGTTCCTCCCTGCTAAAGCTTCCGCTCCCCATCCCCTCTCCTGAAAGTACCTGCTCCGCCAGTTCCTTTTTTTTCTCCTGAAGCTTCACAATATTTTCTTCTATCGTGTCTTTCATGATCAGCTTATAAACATTTACCACATTTTTTTGACCGATTCTGTGAGCCCTGTCCGTTGCCTGATTCTGCACCGCCAGATTCCACCAGGGATCATAATGAATTACAATATCCGCAGCCGTCAGATTAAGGCCTGTTCCCCCTGCTTTTAGGGAAATGCAAAACACATTGGTCTCATCCCGGTTAAAGCTTTCAACCAGTTTCAGCCGCTTTTCCTTCGGGGTGGCTCCTGTAAGGGTATAATAAGAAAGATTTTCCTTATCCAGCTCCCTTTGCAGATTTTCCAGCATAGAAGTAAACTGGGAAAATAAGAGTACTTTATGACCGCCGCTTACGGCGTTTCTGATAAGGTCAAGGCACATCATGGCTTTCTGTGATGAGCTTTCATAATTTTCATACACCAGCGATGGATCGCAGCACAGCTGTCTGAGCTTTAACAATTCAGACAGAATCTGAATTTTGGCACTTTTAAATTCTTCATCCGACTGCTTGTCCACCAGCATTTTGATTCTCTGCACATGGGCGCAGTAAAGCTTCCACTGTTCTCCCTCCATATGACCATATATGCATTCCTCCAGTTTATCCGGCAGATCTGTAAGAACATCCCTTTTCAGCCTTCTTAAGATAAAGGGCTTCACCATCTTTTGGAGCCTTTCCATAGCCTCATCGCTTTTATTTTGCAGGGCCGGTACTTCCATTTCCGTCCTGAAGCGCTGATAGCCAAACAAAAATCCCGGCATCAGATAATCAAAAATACTCCATAGCTCGCTTAATTTGTTCTCTATTGGCGTGCCTGTCAGGGCGAAACGGCATCCTGCCTTAATCTCCTTCACCGCCTTTGCCGCCTGGGTATTATGATTTTTGATGTACTGGGCTTCATCAATAATCTGGCAGAAAAAGGAAAGCTCCTGATACCAGGAAAGATCTCTTTTTAAAAGCTCATAGGACGTAACAAGGATATCTCTCATCTGGGAAGTTTCTATAATTTCCTTCCTCTCGGCTGCCGTACCTGTTACCATTTTTACGGGAAGGAGCGGGGCAAAACGTCTGAATTCACTGTTCCAGTTAAATACCAGGGACGCCGGCGTTACAATTAAGCATCTTCTGTTATCCTGCGCCTTTGCATCCAGAAATTCAGACAATAAAAATGCAATAACCTGAAGGGTTTTTCCAAGTCCCATATCATCCGCTAAAATACCCCCGAACCCATTGCACCTTAAAGTTTTCAGCCACAAAAAACCTGTTTTCTGATATTCCCGTAAAACAGGCTCTAAGCTGGCCGGAATTTCAAAATCATTATCCTCTATGGTCTTCATATTTCTGACCAGTTCTTTGAAAGTCCTGCTTCTTATTGCCAGGAGATTTTGTTTCTCACGCAGTTCACTGTCCAAATACATGGCTCTGTATTTGGGCACAGTCATCTTTTCCTTTTTTAGCTGACTCTCTGTCAGGTTTAAATCCTCCTTAAGCCCTAAGAGAGTCTGCATTCCCTCATCCTCAGCATTGATAAAGCTGCCATTTTTCAGGCGGAAGTATTTTTTTCTGCGGTCATATTTTGACAGAATTTCTATAAGCTCTTCTCTGGACATCTCCCCGGCGCTTACGGTTAGCTCTAGCAAATCTCCGGACAGTGATACTCCCACCTCAACCCTGCTGTGCTGCACCACATGAATTTTCTTAAGGGTATCCGAGACATACACCTCGCCAAGCTCCTGAAACCTGGGTATTCCATCCACCAAAAGCTCATAGAGCTTATCCTCATCCCCGGAAAGAACCATAGCATGTTCTGCCTCGTCAAAGGCATTGCAGTAGGAGGCAACCACATTCCTGACAAGTGTTTCCCTCACAACATCCCTTCCGCCCTTTTCTTCATGGTTCCCAAAAACCTCATATTTCCTTTCCCCGTACAGCGCATAAACCTTGCAGGTAATAAAATCCTTTTGGGGAGCGTCCAGATAAATCTCAAAGGACACCGGCACCACGCCATAGGCTGACGGATCGAAATCTGCCTTTTCACATTGATAATATTCTTCAAGAGCCGGAAGCAGTTCTCTGCAGAAAACAGGAACATCTTCCTTTGCAATATAGATCTTTCTGTCAGGTAACTGCGCCATACAGGATATAAAGTCCTGAACCTGCTCCAGTTCTTCTCTCTTTTCCCTGTAAATCAGTCCCTCCTTAAACATCACAATATAGTGAGAGCAGATATATCCAAACAACTCCCCCTCCGTTCTTATTTCAATACCGTCCTTTTCCCCCTTTATCCACATCTTTCTGATAAGCTTATCTTCTGTCAGCCTCCATGAACGCTCTCCCGTCAGGTTCGCATTCATGATAATATCCCTGTCCTTCAGGCATTCCAAAAGCTCCTCAAAATTCGCACTGCTTAAAGGAATCTTCCGCAGCCTTGTATAAGATGAGCTATAATAACCTCCATAGCTGTACTGTACATATCTACCTCCGTTTTCCTGTACCCACCTTATTAAAAACTGCACCATCTCCCTGGACTTTGGCTCAAACGCATCCAATGTATGGAAAAATTTAAGCTTTTTCCCATAAGAATATTCTGCCTCTGATTCCACATGCCTCACAAACTCAAAAACATCTTTCATCACATATTTTGTATCCACACCCAGTTTGAACTCTACATTAAGCGAATTTTTACTGCACTCAAAATAGGGTTCCAACTCCACCCTCCCATAATCCTTCTGTGGTAAAAGGGCCATAGTCGCCCTGACAGTCTGCTTTTGCAGCAATTCCTTCATAGCCGGGGTCGTTGTTTTAGCCTGCCGTATGGCCGGGCTTTTGTCAAAGCCCGCTTTGAAATCAATATAGTCCTTCAAATACTTTTTGTCCGCGTCCTGGAGCTGTGTCTCCAAAAAGTCCTGAATCGTCTGCTGTCTGAACTGGTAATGTTCCGCTTCTAAAAGCACTGCCACGCAATGCTTGCAAATGCCTTCATAACTGTAAAAAGCCGGGCACTCGCAATAGCAGTCTTCCAAATCATCTATCATCCTGTCATAGGTCATCTCCACCTGATAATGTTTCCGCCCGCTGCCCTGCACCCTGGCCCTTATTCTAATTTCATATGGATCCTGATCGTCTGCTTCAAATGTTTCAACGCCATCGTTATAAAAAAGCTCCTGTCCTCTGTTATATGTAACGCTGTTAGTAAGCCTTCTAATCTCTTTTTTGTTAAGCATCTCTTATCCTCTTTTGCCAATCCGTGCGCTCTTTCCTGCAGCTATTGTCATTGTTCTCCAAACAGAACTGCTATAAGTCAGCCTTCGCAGCAGTTAATCCTTCGGTTATATTGTTGCAGTTTTTAATGATCACTGTTTCTAAGCATATCCGCCGCCGCTTCACGTGTCAAGTTTAATCCTCAGCAAATGCGCATTCCTGAACTGTTACACTATTTTCAAAAATTTCAGTATCATTCTTGCCATCTGACTAATTTAAGAGTATATTCAAGTAAAAACCAAGGAGAATCCCTATGGACAGACAAAACCTGACCTTATTAACAGATCTTTATGAGCTCACCATGATGCAGGGCTACTTTGAGCATAAGGAGCAAAATGAAACCGTTATTTTTGACGCCTTTTACAGGACCAACCCCTGTGGCGGAGGCTATGCCGTTGCAGCCGGTCTGGAACAGCTCATCAAGTACATCAGGGAACTGCATTTTTCCGCACAGGATATTGCATATCTGGACAGCCTGAACATTTTCAGCAAAAATTTTTTAGATTACCTGGCAAACTTTAAGTTTTCCGGCGATATCTATGCTATTCCTGAAGGAACCGTCATCTTTCCCAGAGAACCTCTGGTTAAAGTAATTGCGCCTATCATGGAAGCCCAGCTGGTTGAAACCGCCATCTTAAACATTATCAATCATCAAAGCCTGATTGCCACCAAGGCCGCCCGGGTCTGCTATGCTGCCAAAGGAGACGGTATTATGGAATTTGGCCTTCGGCGCGCCCAGGGCCCTGATGCAGGTATTTATGGCGCCAGAGCAGCCGTAATCGGCGGGTGTGTCGGCACCTCCAATGTTCTTTGCGGCCAGCTTTTTGATGTTCCGGTCAAAGGCACCCATGCTCATAGCTGGATTATGAGCTTTCCCGATGAATATACTGCCTTTAAGACCTATGCAGATATGTACCCAGCCGCCTGTATTTTGCTGGTGGATACTTATGACACCCTAAAATCCGGTGTACCCAACGCTATCCGCGTCTTTCAGGAAATGCGCGCTGCAGGCATCCCTCTTACCAACTACGGCATTCGTCTTGACAGCGGAGACCTTGCTTATCTTTCCAAAAAGGCACGCAAAATGCTGGATAATGCAGGCTTTTCGGATGCTGTTATCTCCGCCTCCAATGATCTGGACGAATATCTGATAGAAACTTTAAAGGCCCAGGGCGCCGCCATTTCCTCCTGGGGTGTGGGAACCAACCTGATTACTGCAAAAGATAATCCGGCTTTCGGCGGCGTTTACAAGTTAGCCGCTATCATGGATGAAAAAGGAGAGTTTATTCCCAAAATTAAGCTCTCGGAAAACACCGAAAAGGTAACCAATCCGGGCAATAAGACCATTTATCGCGTCTATGAAAAAGACACAGGCAAAATAAAGGCTGATTTAATCTGCCTTGTAGGCGAAACCTTTAGTGAAAGAGAGCCTTTACTTTTATTTGATCCCTTAGAGCCATGGAAAAAGACAAAACTGCCTGCAGGCTCATACACCTTGCGGGAATTACTGGTACCTGTTTTTCAAAAGGGGGAATGCTGCTACGAATCTCCCAAAGTGATGGATATCAGAAGCTACTGCCAAAGCGAGCTTAATACACTCTGGGATGAAACCAGACGATTTGTAAATCCTCATCAGATTTATGTGGATTTGTCCAAAAAATTATATGATATTAAGATTCAGCTTTTAGACCAGATGAGCGAAAAATAACTTTTTAAACTACCCCAAAAGCAGTTCTGCCAGATAGACTGCTGTAGGCAGTATCACACTTTCATCCACTTTAAATCCGGGCTGGTGAATCGTCTGTCCTTTTCCTGTACCGACTTTCATATAACAGCCCGGAATCTTCTCTTCATAGAAAGCAAAATCATCCCCGCCCATGGAGCTTTCCTCAGGCACCACCTTAAAGCCGCACTTATTTGCCGCCCGAATGCTTTTACTAACCATTTCCTCATCATTATAAACAGCCGGGCAGCCCGCTATCCACTCCATACCTGCCTCTGCTCCATAGGCAATGGCTGTGTTTCGCGCAATTTCTCCCACCCGCTTTTCAAACAAAATCCTGTCTTCTCTGTCCATTGTCCGGACTGTTCCCTCCAGAAATGCTTTTTCCGGTATCACGTTCCATGTATTTCCTGCTTCTATTCTGGTAACGCTAAGAAGCGCCGGATGAAAAGCATTCACATTTCTGGTTACTATGCTTTGTAATGCCTGCACAATTGCCGCCGCCGTCAGGATCGGATCCACACCGTCATCCGGATGCGCCCCATGACAGCCCACTCCCTTTACCGTAATCGCAAACCGATCCACCGCTGCCGACACATAACCCTGACGAATGCCAAGCACGCCCGCATCATTGGTTGGATCCGCATGAATGCCCCATATCATTTCAATGTCATCTATCACATGTGTTTCCAATATTTTAAGAGCTCCCAGAGAGCTTTCTTCTCCGGGTTGAAAAATGATCTTAACACTACCGGACAATTCCTCTTTTCTTTTTTGCAAAAGAAGCGCGCAGCCTATTCCCAAAACTGTGTGGAGGTCATGGCCGCAGGCATGCATTTTCCCTTTCTGGCAGGAGGCATAGGGCAGCCCCGTTTCCTCCCTGACAGGAAGGGCGTCTATGTCGCATCTGAGCGCTTGGATCGGACCTTTCTGTTTTCCCCGAACCACGGCCACAAGTCCTGTTTCCAGCCTGCAGGGCAGAATTTCCACTCCGGCGTTTGCGAGGATCTCCCTGATTTTGTCCGTTGTCTTATACTCTTCGTATGACAGCTCCGGATTCCTGTGAAACCACTCGAAATATTCAATTAACTTTTTTTCCAGATCCATCTCCACACTCCATTCCGAAGCATTTTACGCCAAAGAAGCGGGCGAAATGTTAGATTTCACTCTGCCATCATGGAATTTGTGACGCTTCGGCACAAATTCCGGCCTCCTGCATACCGCAGGCTTTACCCGCGGCTGTTAGGATCAAGAGCATCTCTTAACGCATCTCCAATAAAATTAATGGACATAACCAGCAGTATAATAAGCAGTCCGGGAGGTATCCACAGCCATGGCTGCTTTGTGAGAACCGTCAGAGACTGGGCGCCATTTAACATATTTCCAAGGCTTGCCGTAGGCGGCTGAACCCCCTGCCCAAGGAAGCTTAAAGCCGCCTCATCCAGCATGGAAAGCGCCAGCACGGAAGTGGCATACACCAAAATCGGCGCCACTGTATTAGGCAGAATTTCTGAAAACAGAATATGTCCAAGAGGCATTCCCGCCACAATATTCCCCTTAATAAAATTGGTTTCCCGCAGATTCAATACATTTCCCCGCACTAATCTTGCAATTCCCGGCCAGTCCACAAAACCTAAAATTAAAATAATATTCCAAAGACCCGGTTTAAAAACCGCCGCCGCAACCAGCACAAGCAAAATATAGGGAAATGACATCACCATATCTGTAAAGCGCATGATGATCATATCTGCTCCTTTGCCAAAATAGCCTGCAATAAGTCCAAGCACTACCCCTATTACCGTAGAAATCAGGGTGGCCATGACACCCACCAGCAGAGAAATCCTCATGGCATATAAAAGTCTGCTTAGCACATCCCTGCCAATCTGATCCGTTCCAAGCCAAAATTCCCTGCAGGGCGCTCCACTGAAGGTTCCCACGATTTCATCCGGATCATAAGGCGCAATTACCGGCGCTAAAAGCGCTGCAGCCACCAAAAGCGCCAGTACGGCCAGACTGATGACGGCCAGGTGATGATGGCAAAAACGCCTGAAGATTGTTTGTACATAACTTTCATTGGCTATATCCTTTACCGCCTTCTCGTCCCAGCCTACAAGAATCTCTTTTTTAAACTTCTTTTTCTTTACCATTTTCTTTTCTATCCGCTCCGTCTTCCTTCCCATGTCTCCTCCCGCCGTTTTATGTCCGCTCTCCCGTAATCTGGTACGCACTACGGAGCACTACTCAAGCTGAATTGTGGGGTCAACCAGTGCATACAAAATATCCGTAACCAAATTGGCTGCAAGCACTACCACTGCAGACAAAAGACACACACCCATAATTACGGGATAGTCCCTTCCGCTAATGGCGCTCATAGTCATAAGCCCCAGGCCAGGCCAGGAAAATACCTGTTCAATGATAACTGCGCCGCCAAAAAGCACAGGGATTTCCATACCGATTACCGTGACAATCGGAACCAGCGCATTGCGCAGGGCATGTTTATTGATAACAAGAAAGCGCCCAATCCCCTTGGCACGGGCTGTGCGCAGATAATCCTGCTGCAGAATTTCCAGTACAGCGCTTCTGATATATCGGATATTGCTGCCAGCCATGGAGGTGGCAAGTACAATCACAGGCATGATCATATGTTTTAATACTTCCCCAAATCCGCCCTCCGTCCCCAGCGTGGTCATTCCGCTTGAAGGGAGCCAGCCCAGTTTTACTGTAAAAATATAAATTAACAGCAGTGAAAGAAAAAAGCCCGGTATGCTGCTTCCCAAAAAAGAAAAAGTAACTACTGCATAATCTCCTTTTTCGTACTGATGAATCGCACTGTAAATTCCTGCCGGAACCGCCATAAAAAGACTTACCACTAAAGAAACACCCATAAGAAGCAGCGTAGGCCCTAAGTGGCTCCTTATCATTTCACTGACAGGCTGATAGGATTTGACGGAATATCCCATATTCCCGCGAAGAAGCTGCCCCAGCCATACAAAATACTGCACATAAAAGGGTTTATCAAGCCCCAGTGCAATTGCCTTTGCTTCCACTGCAGCCTGAGATACCCGGGGACCTTTCAGCATTTCCAACGGACTGCCGGCCATGCACATAATCCCATAATCTATGATTGTAATGCCAATAAGCACAGGAATAGCAATCAATATTCTTTTCATAATATACTTCGCCAATACTTTGCTCCTCCTTTATTTCTAACCATTTTTGCTGGCTGAATTGACATTTTTACTCAGCATTACAACCGGACAGGCCGCATAATGCCCCGCATATCCGCCATTATCATCCTTCAAATTACCGTCAAAGCCTTCATCTTCCGGTTTCATTCCTAACATTTCCGGTTCCTTCTGCCTGCATATGTCTGCAGCGTAAGGACACCGTGGATGGAACCGGCACCCCTGCGGCAGACTGGCGCTGTTGCCGATTTCGCCCTGCAAAGGGCTGTACTTCTTATCCCTTTCCCCGGGGTCTGGCACAGGAACCGCATCTAAAAGCGCCCTGGTATAAGGATGCACCGGATGGTTGAAAATCTCCTTTGCCTCTCCCATCTCCACAATCCTGCCAAGATACATCACGGCAATCCTGTTGCTGACATAATTGACTGCTCCCAGTCCATGCCCCACAAAAAGCAGGGTCAAATGAAGCTCCTTTTGCAGCTCCTTTAAAAGATTCAGTATCTGTGCCTGTATGGACACGTCCAGGGCGCTGACCGGCTCATCACAGACAATAAACCCCGGATTCAAAGAAAGCGCTTTGGCAATACCGATTCTCTGCCTTTGTCCCCCGGAAAATTCATGTGGATATCTCCCAAGTACATTGCGGGGGAGACCTACCATATCAAGAATTTTCAGAATGTCTTTCTCCACTGTCCCTTTATCCGATATTTTGTGGTACAGCATAGGCTGGGAGAGGATCTCATATATATGCTTTCTGGGATTTAAAGAAGAGTAAGGATCCTGAAATACCATTTGGAGCTGTGTCCTTATTTTCTGCATTTCAGCCTTTGACATCCCGGCTAAATCCCTGCCCTTATAATAAATCCTGCCTTCTGTGGGCCGCTCTAGTCCCACCAATTGCCTTCCTATTGTAGATTTTCCACAGCCGGACTCTCCAACCAGCCCCAGGGTTTCTCCTTCCATAATGGAAAAGCTTACGCCGTCAACCGCTTTGACATATCCTGTTGTATGGTTGATTATCCCGCCTTTAACAGGATAATATTTCTTTAAATTTTCCACCTGAATCAAAGGGGTCTTCTGAATATCATTCAAAGCATGATTCCCCCTTCCTTCATCACAACGCATTTTGCCTTATGGTTTACGCCAAACCCATAATCCTTCTGGGGATTATCACACTCCGGCCTTCTATATTTACATCTGTCTGCAAACCTGCATCCCGTCCTGTCATCATAGCTTTCCGGTACCATACCCGGAATGGATATAAGCTGTCTGTCTGCGCTGTCCCGTATAGTAGGAACCGTATCAAGCAGCGCCCTTGTGTATGGGTGCTTTGGATTTTCAAACAGTTCTTTTACCGGCGCCTCCTCAATAATCTGTCCTGCATACATAACCAGCACTCTGTCAGCAGTACTGGCCACCAGTCCTATGTCATGTGTAATTAAGATCATGGACATTCCTGTTTCTTCCTGCAGTTCCTTAAGCAGCTTCATAATCTGTGCCTGTATTGTCACATCTAACGCCGTAGTCGGCTCATCCGCAATGAGCAGTTTCGGATTGCATGACAATGCCATGGCAATCATTACCCTCTGACGCATTCCGCCTGACAGAGTGTGAGGATACTTTCTCATTGTCCCCCGTGCGTCTGGCATTCCCACTTTTAAAAGCAGCTGCTCCGCCCGCATTTTTGCGTCCTCTTTGGACAAATGCATATGCCTGCGAATACTTTCCACTATTTGATTTCCCACGGTAAAAACAGGATTTAAGGAGGTAAGAGGGTCCTGAAAAATCATGGTGATCTCATTTCCGCGCACCTGATCCAGTTCCTTTTCCGTCATAGACAGAAGATTCTTACCGTCAAAGAGGACAGAGCCGTTCATAACAGCTCCGTCCTTTCTTAATAATCCCATAATTGACAACGAAGTCACACTTTTTCCACATCCTGATTCACCTACAATGCAGACCACTTCACCCTTATCCACATGAAAATCAATATGGTCTACACTGATGTTTTTGCCATAGTCTCCGGCAAAAACAGTGGTCAGTCCCTGCACCTCCAATAAATGCGGCATGGCTTTCCCTCACTATTCTGCAATATCCCAATTCTGCACATCATTAAAAAATCCATAAGCGCTGGGCTCTGCGCCGGTAAGACGCTTGCTCACCGCCCCCTGAACGCTTAAGACATATGCAGAGAACATAGGGACATCCTCCTGAACTTTCTGATCTATAGTAGAATAAAGTTTTGTAATCTCTTCTGTATCACTTGTCTGCTGTGTTCCTTCCAAAGCTTCGTTTATTTCATCGCTTAAATAGCTGGTCCAGCTCCCCTCTCCGCTAAGAAGCCACTGTACATCGGGGTAAGGATCAACCGGCGCATACGTATACTGCACTGCAAAAAAGTCATAATCCATGCTTCCTGCAAGAGTCATAAGCGTTGCCAGATCTACGGTCTGTACCTCCACCTTGATGCCCACGGCCTCCCACTGGGCCACTAACACCTGTGCGCCGTTTACAAAAGTATTGTCACCGGAATTTACATAAAAACGCAGGGTCTGCGTTCCATCCCAGCCTGCCTCTTCAAGCAGTGCCTTTGCCTTATCCGGATCATAAGCCATAGGTGTAATACCATCATCAAAAAACGGACTGGCAGAGGAAAGGAATCCGTCTACCACCTCGCCATGACCTTTTAAAAGTTCTTCTACAAGCTGCTGCCTGTCAATAGCATAGACAAGAGCCTGGCGGACTCTTACATCAGGAATATTTGCTGTCTGGATAAATACGGACTGGTTTGTAATAGGCTGGCCATACACTACATCCACATTTTCCAGCCCTTCAATACTTTCGTAATCTTCCTGGGGTATAGCGGTCATGGTATGATGGGTAATATCAATTTCCCCGGACTTTAGTCCCGCATAAATCTGACTGGCATCCACAATTCTGATATTCAGTTTATCAATTTTAGGCGCGCCCTTCCAATAATCAGTATTTGCCCGGTAAGAAATGTAATGATCGTTATCATATTCTGTTACTATGAACGGTCCGCTGACCACATCCGGGTGATTAAACCAGTCAGCCGTTAATAGCTCTTCCTCACTGAACTGTTCAATCACATGCTTCGGCATGATATGAAGATATCTGGCATAGGTATTTTCAAAGGTAGTAAGCGCCATGGGATATTTTGTCGTAAATTGGATTGTCTTATCATCAATCACCTTAAGGCCTGCCATGCTCTCAGCGCCTTCCTCCACAAAGCCTTCGTCCCCTGTACCTTCAAATGCATGAAGCATCAGAGTCGTATTGTTAACTACAGGGCTTGCAAGCCTGCGCACAGTATACTCAACATCATCTGCCGTGACCGGCGTTCCATCCGACCATGCAGCAGCCTCATCAATGTGTACAATAAAATTTATGTTATCTTCCGTGGTAATAGAATCTGCAAGCATTCCCTGAAAATTTAAATCCCTGTCAAGCTCCATCAGGGGCAAAAACATTAATCCTACTGCATACTTATTGATTTCAGTCTGATCAACCACAAACGGGTTAATCCCGCCTAAAGAATCTGTAACGCCCACATTGACAATTTTTCCCTCATCCGTTTTACTGCCATCACCTCCGGTTCCGGAACATCCGGCCACAGAAAGGGCAACTACTACTGCTGTTAGCCAAAAGCCCAGCAGTCTTTTTGCAAATCTTTTCATAATTTATTACTCCTCCGTTGCAAACCACCGGATCCTTCAATCCGATACCTTTTTTAGTTGGTTCATTATACTGTTACAGTATTGAATTGTCAATATTTTCAATCACAATTCCAAAAAATCCGGAGTTCTTCTAAAGTTCCTAATTGTTATTTCCAAACAGAGGGGTGGATAAATATCTGTCGCCGGAATCCGGTAGTAATACCACTATTGTTTTTCCTGCATTCTCAGCTCTCTTTGCAAGAATAACCGCCGCCTTAAGGGCCGCCCCTGAAGAAATGCCCACCAAAATGCCTTCGCTTACTGCAAATGCCTTTCCTTCCGCAAATGCATCTTCATTTTCAACGGCAATAATCTCGTCATAAACTTCCGTATTTAATGCCTCCGGCACAAAGCCTGCTCCTATTCCCTGGATTTTGTGCGCCCCTGCGGTTCCACGCGATAAAACAGGACTTGAGGCGGGCTCTACTGCCACAATCTTTATCCCGGGATTTTGGGCCTTCAGATATTCTCCCACGCCGGTAATCGTGCCTCCGGTTCCTACGCCTGCCACAAAAATGTCTATTTTCCCGTCTGTCTGCTCCCATATTTCGGGCCCTGTGGTCTCCCAATGAGCCTTGGGATTTGCAGAATTTTCAAATTGTCCTAAAATCACGGCTCCGGGTATGGAATCTTTAAGCTCCTTCGCCTTTTCTATGGCACCTGTCATTCCTTTCGCCCCCTGTGTAAGCACCAGCTTTGCTCCATAAGCCCCCAGCAGGTTCCTTCGCTCTATACTCATGGTATCGGGCAGTGTCAGGATCGCTCTGTAGCCTTTCACTGCTGCCACCGCCGCAAGGCCGATGCCGGTGTTACCTGATGTAGGCTCAATGATAGTGGCTCCCGGCTTTAATACTCCTTTTTTTTCCGCATCTTCTATCATAGAAAGCGCTACCCTGTCCTTAACAGAACCGGCCGGATTTAAATATTCCAGCTTAGCCAGAATGTCTGCCTGCCCGGCCCCTGCTTTTTGCCCATAACGGCTTAACCTTAAAATGGGTGTACCTCCAATTAACTCCAAAGCACTTTCTTTTACTTTATTCATACTTTTCCTCCCGCTTTTTATTATCCTACTTATTCAGTAGGATAAATATGTTTTCCATTATATTCCTAATCCCCTCTCCTGTCAAATACAAAATTCATCATTGGAACAGCTTGTATTTTCTGCCAAATGCGCGCATTCTTGACAAATACCGCAAATAGCGTTATATTACAATCACTTTGCGCCACAATTTTTAATATAATATAGCAAAGCTAAAAATATTATCGGACCTGCTAATTACAATTATCTGTCATCAATTTACAAGATATGAAAAGGCATAAGGATTGTGTCTGCGTGTTGCTTGCCACAAACTCGTAAGCCATATATGGCTTTGCGCAATAAAGCAGCGCAGAAATGAGGTAAAAAATGAAGAATCTGTTGAACTATCAGACATCTGAATACGACTGCGGACCTGTTACCGTACTTAACGGCATACGGTATCTTTTTGAGCGGGAGGATATTCATCCTGACCTGGTTAAGTTTATTATGCTTTATTGTCTGGATACCTGCAACGAATCGGGGGATCCCGGCAAGCACGGCACCTCTCCTTCCGCCATAGACTTTCTGTCCCGCTGGCTAAATCACTATGGGGAAACCAGAAACTTCCCTCTGCGCTGTGAATACTATTCCGGAGAGTCCGTAACCATTACGCCGGACAGTCCCATCACCAGAGCCCTCCTGGCAGGTGGTGTGGTTTTGATTCACCTTTATCTGGGGGTGGAGCATTATGTTTTGCTGACAGGTATCGAGGGCGACAGGGTTTTACTTTTTGACCCTTTTTATGAGGAACTGGACGATCCTGAATTAGATGAAGAATATTCTACGGAAGAAATTTCCTTTATCACCGGCCAGCCCAAAAAGGCCAACCGCTCCGTATCCATAGAGCGTCTGAACCGCACTACCGGAGATTATTATGAGATGGGAGACTTTTCTCTGAGGCTGGCGCTTATTATGTTTAATACGGACCTGCCGGACACCGCCATATTTTATAAATCGGTCTATTGATAAAAGGACTGCCCCCGGCAGTCCCTTTTTGTGCTTATTGTTCCATCTGTCTTCCCAGAAAGCCGGCCGCCGACTGAATCAGCTTTTGCTCTACCTCTCCCATTTTACCCTTTTCTCCATTATCAATCAGTACAACTCCGCCGATCATATCGCCTTCACAGATAATAGGGCTGATTGCTTCCTGTTGAAATTCATCGGTTACATCCTGCGTAATCGGAATAAAATTTGAATCTCCTTTAGAAGCAATTAGCATTTCCCTCTTGTTTAACTTTTCCTCCAACTCCTTACTGATAGATTTACCCAGAATACTTTTATAGCCTCCCGATACCGCAATGAACTGGTCTCTGTCGGCAATCAGGGCTGCTTTGCCTGATACCTGTGCAAGGCTCTCGGCATATTGTTTTGCAAATGTATTCATTTCACCAATGGGAGAATATTTCTTTAATATTATCTCGCCTTCCCTGTCAGTAAATATTTCAAGCGGGTCACTTTCCCTAATCCGGAGGGTCCGTCTGATTTCCTTGGGTATTACAATACGGCCTAAGTCGTCTATTCGTCTCACAATACCTGTAGCTTTCATAAAAATAAACCTCCATTTACGCTAATAGTAAAAAATTACTCTTGTACTATTATTTGTAAAAGAAGGCTTATTATACATGAAAATTCAAATCAAACTCCGGCACAAAGCTTTCCCGGGCAGTATCGCCTTCCTGAATAAAAGCGTTTCTGACTCCTAAGTCTATGGCATAATCTGTCACGGATTCATATTCCCGCCTTGTCACCTTCCGCCGAAGTTCCTTAAAACCGGAATCCGCCCCGGTCTTTACAAAGGGTGTATACTGGTTCATTATGCTAATGTAAATTTTGTCCTGGTATGTTTCATACAGATACCTGATAACTTCTTTTGCGTTTTTCTTATGTCCCGGCAAAAGCAAATGTCTTACAATAATTCCTTTTTGCATCATGCCCTTTTCATCAAAAGCGGCGCTCCCCGCTATCCTAACCATCTCTGCAAGGGCTCCTTTTGCAACGGCAGGATAATCAGGCGCTTTTGAATATTTTTCCGCCAGTTCTCCATCCATATACTTAAAATCCGTCAAAAAAATATCAACAATTTCTGCCAGATTTCTTATAACTTCTCTTTTTTCGTAGCCGCTGCCGTTGTATACAACCGGTATCAAAAGCCCCATATCCTTTGCTTCAAGAACAGCTCTCACTATCTGATCTATATAGTGATCCGGCGTCACAAGATTGATATTGGCGGCCCCTTGTGCCTGAAGCATTAAAAAAATTTCCGCAAGTTCCTTAACGGAAACCTGCCTGCCCTTTTTCCCTGCTGCAATTTGATAATTCTGGCAATAAACGCACCGAAGATTACATCCGGAAAAAAATACGGTGCCCGAGCCTGCCTCTCCGGATATACAGGGCTCCTCCCACATGTGAAGGGCAGCCCTTGCAACAAAAATTCTGTTATCCGAAAGGCAATAGCCCGTCTGTCCGTCCTTCCGCCCTGCCCCGCACTCCCTTGGGCACAGATTGCAGGGGCTGCTGCTTAATTCCCCCCACCCCATAACCATACCTCTTAACCATTACTGCTGCTCACCACATCAATAGCAGCTTTTTGGTTTCAGCTCTTATAAGCTTTGTCATCTGCTGCACATAAAGCCGCTTTATTCTCCGTACTGTTCTTCCCACTCATCCCTTGGAATAGCAGTAATATTTCCCACATCATAATAAACTTCATAATACAGATTAATCCAATAATCCTTATCATCCTGCAAGTCCGATTCATGGGCATTGCTGTAAGGATTTTCAAAGGCCTTTCTTAATTGCGGCACAACCAGGATACCGGTACCCTCGGGGTCAGCCTTTTCCGCACGGATAAGCTCAATTCTCTCCTTCTCCTCCCTGTATATTCTGGCCAGATTTACCAGATTATCCAGATAAGTAAAAAACAACCACGCACACAGTACACTGACCAGACTATATTTAGCGGCACGGATTGCCTGCTCCTTATCCGATACGTCAACAATCCCCTGAATACAGCCTGCAAACAGAAATATTCCCGCTCCAAAGTACGCCCTGTCCTCAGGCGTGGGCGCAATAGCAAGAACATAGCCTGTAGCTGCGGATGCAAGCAAAAAAAGAACTGTCTCGTTACCGCACAGCTGCCTTAAGCTGCACAATTTTTTTTGTAGCGCCAAAAGCACGATCACTATAATAGCGATTACCAATACCAAAAAAAACAACTCTCTGATGGTGAGTGTAACCTTATAAATTCTTGACAAGAGTCCTACAAGTCCCGTGTATTCGCCTTCGGACATGGTTGCACTCCTGCTTTTTACTCCCGGCGCCGAAATCATCCCCAGCATTCCACAACACATACCAAATACCCCGGAAATCATAAAAGGATAAATGCTTTTTTCTTTCCTTTCTCTTTTATCGTACCAGAAATTTAATCCAAATAACACTACCAGCATCAGGCCGCCGCCAGATGTATTTTCATTACACCACCCGGCCGCCACCCCAAAAAGAAAGGCTCCCGCCGCCACAGCGGGCTGATGCTTTATTTTATCCGCATGGCACAGAAAATACCTGTAAAAGGTTACAAACCCTAAAATAATCACGCTTCCCCAAAGGTAATTGCAGGCTCCGCATATCCAAAGCATTGTTTGTCCAAAGCTGACCGCAAACCTCCACAAAAAAGTAATTATCAGCAAAAGTACAAAAATATCATATCTTTTTTTGCGGCGGATATTCCCATATATGAGAAGCACAAGCGCTAAAAACATCAGGCTGTTCACTATATTAAACACCCATTTGTCCATCGCCAGGGAAAGCCGTACATTAAACTGGCCTATAATCCTCCCGCTGTTCGATAAATATTCTCCGTACTGCTGCTTTACCAAATCCCACAGAGACTTAGCCCGGCGCACCTCTATGGCATAGGAATAATCATCTGACATATATGGCGTTAAAAAATTATAAACCAGGATCATTAAAAAGGAAGCTGCTAATACTATCCAGAATATCTGTTTTCTATATTTCTCCACAAAAGCTGTCACGTTTATACCCCCGTATGCCGCAGGCCTTACCTGCGGCAGAGCCTTTACTATTATTGCCTATTCTATCAAAACTAAATGCGGAATGCAATTAGGTAGTGTATTCGTAAAAAATATGTTATACTAATTTATCAGAAACAATTTAACCGGTATGGCAGAGGTATTTATGAACGAAAAAGTTTTACACACCTTAGAATATACAAAAATTATCAGTTTATTAACCCAGAAGGCATCCTCAGAGCCCGGCCGCGCCATGTGCCGGGAGTTAAAGCCCATGACAGACTTAAGGGCTGTTCAACTGGCCCAGCAGGAAACCGCAGATGCCCTTTCCATGCTTTTTGCCAGGGGATCCACTTCTTTCGGCGGCAACCGGGATGTATCCATGTCACTGCGCTCTCTGGAAATCGGAAGCACTTTATCTGCTCCCGAGCTTTTAAAAATTTCAGGACTTCTTGACAATGTAAACAGAATCAGAGCTTACAGCAAAGGACCAAGGGATGAGGAAAAAGAAACGTCCCTGACCGGTTACTTAAAGGCTTTAGAGCCCCTTACCACTCTTGCAAACGAGATAAACCGCTGCATTCTTTCCGATGAGGAAATTGCAGATGACGCAAGCCCCGGGCTTAAGCACGTAAGGCGTTCCATTGCCTTAACCGGCGAAAAAATTCATTCGCAGTTAGCCGGTATGGTAAACGGTTCCTGCCGCAGCTACCTACAGGATGCCGTTATCACCATGCGGGACAACAGATACTGCATTCCTGTGAAAGCGGAATATAAGAGCCAGGTTCCCGGCATGATTCATGATCAGTCCTCCACCGGCTCCACCTTCTTTATTGAACCGGCTGCCATTGTCAATCTGAACAATCAGCTAAAGGAGCTTGCGCTTAAAGAAAAAGAGGAGATAGAAGCCGTACTGACCGGTTTAAGCGCCCGGTGTGCGGATCATATACCGGAAATAGCGGAAAATCAGCGAATCATGACCTTTTTGGATTTTGTCTTTGCCAAGGCTCATCTTGCCATGGACGAAAATGCAACCATGCCTCTTTTTAACACGGAGCATTTTATCCATATCCGGAAGGGGCGTCATCCCCTTCTTCCCCAAAAGAAGGTGGTTCCCATTGATATAGAGCTGGGAAAGGATTTTGATCTGCTGATTGTCACCGGACCAAACACTGGCGGAAAAACGGTCTCCTTAAAAACTGTGGGCCTTTTTACCCTGATGGGTCAGGCAGGCCTCCATATTCCGGCCTTAGACCGTTCGGAGCTTTCCATTTTTACAGAAGTTTACGCCGATATCGGGGATGAGCAGAGCATTGAGCAGAGCCTTAGCACCTTTTCCTCCCACATGACCAGTATCGTATCCATTTTAAAAAATGCGGACGAAAATTCCCTGTGCCTGTTTGACGAGCTGGGTGCAGGCACGGATCCTACGGAAGGGGCGGCCCTGGCAATTGCGATTTTAGACTACCTTCACACCAGCGGCATCCGCACTATGGCCACCACCCACTACAGTGAACTTAAAGTATATGCCCTGTCCACCGATTTTGTGGAAAATGCATGCTGTGAATTTAATGTGGAAACATTAGCTCCCACCTACAGACTGTTAATCGGTATTCCCGGCAAAAGTAACGCTTTTGCCATTTCTTCAAAGCTGGGGCTGCCGGATTATATTATAGATGCTGCCAGGAAGCAAATTACCACCGAGGAAAAAAGCTTTGAAGACCTTATTACAGATTTGGAAAGCAGCCGCCTTACTATCGAAAAGGAACGTCTGGAAATTGCCGCTTACAAAGAAGAAGTGAAGGCTCTGAAGGAAAGGTTACAAGTAAAAAACGAAAAAATAGATAATGCCAAAGACCAAATCCTGCGAAAGGCCAATGAACAGGCCCGGGAAATTTTGCAGGAGGCTAAAAATGTGGCGGATGAGACCATCCGCGTCTATCAAAAAGCCGGTCCCGGCGCTTCCCTGAAGGATCTGGAAAAAACCCGGGAACGATTACGCCGCGAAATTGGCAAAAAAAACGATAAGCTTACTCTGGCACAAAATCAGCCCCAAAGCAAAAGGGATCTGAAACCGGAGCAAATCAAAATAGGGGACAGTGTTAAAATTCTTTCCATGGGACTTAAAGGCACGGTAAGCACCCTTCCCGATCACAAGGGCAATGTCTTTGTTCAGTGCGGAATTATGCGCTCTCAGGCAAATATAAATGATTTGGCTTTGTTGGATGAGGAAAACCCGCCCGGCCTGTCTGCTTTACAAAAAAGTCATACCAGCAAGGTAAAAATGGCAAAGGCTCTGAATATTTCTTCGGAAATCAACCTGATTGGGCGCACGGTTGATGAGGCTCTGGCACAGCTTGATAAATATTTAGATGATGCCTACCTGTCCCACCTTTCCACGGTCAGGATTGTACACGGAAAGGGAACCGGCGCACTCAGAAACGCCGTACACAGCCATTTAAAGCGCATTAAATATATAAAGTCCTATCGGCTTGGAGAATATGGCGAAGGCGATGCCGGTGTTACAATTGTTACATTTAAAGAATAAAAAGCAGCGTACAAACAAAAGTCCAAAACAATATGCGGGAGAGTCAGGATAAAATGGTAAACAGACAAAAAATTTTAATTGTAGACGATGACAGCAATATTGCAGAATTAATTTCACTGTATCTGACAAAGGAATGCTTTGAGACCATGATTGCAGGAGATGGGGAAAGCGCTCTGCTTCTTGCCGAAAGTTTCGCGCCCAATCTCATTTTGCTGGATTTGATGTTGCCCGGCATTGACGGTTATCAGGTGTGCCGTGAGATCCGCTCCAAGTCTTCCACCCCCATTATTATGCTCTCCGCCAAAGGAGAAATTTTTGACAAGGTCCTGGGCCTGGAATTAGGCGCTGATGATTATATCGAAAAGCCCTTTGACTCTAAAGAGCTGGTAGCGCGGGTAAAGGCGGTGCTTCGAAGATATAAGCCCGCTCCCGCCGCATCGGAGCCTCAGGATATTAAATGCGTGGAATATCCTGATCTTTCTATTAATCAGACCAATTATTCCGTGATCTATAAAGGAAAACACATAGAAATGCCTCCTAAAGAGCTGGAGCTTTTATACTTTCTTGCCTCCTCACCCAATCACGTTTTTACAAGGGAGCAGCTTCTTGACCAAATTTGGGGATATGAATATATTGGAGATACCAGAACCGTGGATGTGCATATCAAAAGGCTGCGGGAAAAAATAAGTGACCATGCCGGCTGGCGCATCGCCACCATCTGGGGTATCGGCTATAAGTTTGAGGTGCGCCAATGAGAAAAACCCTGTACCTTAAGTTTCTGCTTGCCTACTTTATATTTGGGGTTTTTGGCTTTATTGTTGTGGCAACTTTTGTAAACAGTATGACCATGGAACATCTTAAATATGAAAAGGCTGACGCCCTTTACCGGGAAGCTACTCTCATCGCTAACACCTACGCCTCAGACCTTTACAACAACGAAACATCCCTGGATACCGTTAAAAAGCAGCTGGACGCATTGGACACTTATCTTTCTGCAAATCTGTGGATCATTAATCCTTCCGGGAGAATGATTCTGGATTCACATTCGCCTGTTAATGTGGAAAGCGAAACGGTGATAGAGGGTTTCGACCCTACCGTCACAGAAAAATCTTACTATACAATCGGTTATTTTTTTGACAGCTTTACCCAGGAGCAGCTCAGTGTATTTGCGCCCATCACTTCGGATTATAAAGTGCGGGGCTATGTGGTGATACATTATCCCATGAGCAATATTATCTCATCCTGCAACAGCCTTTTGAATATTTCTTATTTGATGCTGATAATTCTGTTTTTACTTTCCATGATCATCCTGATCTTTTTTACAGAGATGGTGTATCTTCCCTTGCGCAAAATAACCGAGGCAACCGAACAATACGCTGCAGGAAATATGCATTATGAATTTCAGATTGACAGTGAGGATGAGATCGGGTATCTGGCTGCTTCTCTTTCTTACATGGCAAGCGAAATTGCCCGTTCTGAGGATGATCAGAAAAAATTTGTGGCAAATGTTTCCCATGATTTCCGTTCGCCTCTTACCTCCATCAAAGGATATCTGGAGGCTATGCTGGACGGCACCATACCCTCTGAGCTTTATGAAAAGTACCTGAATATTGTTCTAAACGAAACAGAGCGGCTTACCAAACTCACCAACAGTCTCCTTACCTTAAATAATTTAAATACCAAGGGAATCATGCTGGATAAGAGTACCTTTGACATCAATAAGGTCATACGCAATACCGCTGCCTCCTTTGAAGGAACCTGTAAAAATAAGACAATCGCAATAGAGCTGATCCTTACCGGGGATGAGCTGTTTGTCAACGCCGATATAGGAAAAATCCAGCAGGTTCTTTATAACCTGCTGGACAATGCCATTAAATTCAGTAATCCGGATTCTATCATTAAGATTGAGACCACGGAAAAACACAATAAAGTTTTTGTCTCCGTAAAGGATAAGGGCATCGGCATTCCCAAGGACAACCTGAAACTGATTTGGGACCGGTTTTATAAATCCGATCTCTCCAGAGGAAAGGATAAAAAGGGAACCGGCCTTGGCCTTTCCATCACCAAAGAAATTATCCATGCCCACGGAGAACACATCAATGTAATCAGCACGGAGGGAATCGGCTCCGAATTTATCTTTTCCCTTCCCATAGAGGATGACGGAGACAGGGATTAAACTTTATGTTACAATTCCTCTCCATTGGTGCGAATTAAATTCTGGTACCAGTAAGCCGAGTCTTTCCAGATCCTCTCCTGCGTCCGGTAATCCACATAAACAAGGCCAAATCTCTCAAAGTATCCCTTTGCCCACTCAAAATTGTCCATCAGGGACCACTGGAAATATCCATGCAGTTCAATCTCCCCTGCTGCCCGCTTTAATTCTTTCAGATATCTGGCAAGAAAATCAATTCTGTTAGGATCATGCACTTTTCCGTCCAGAGAAACCGTATCGTGACAGGACAGACCGTTTTCCGTGATATAAATCGGTTTCTTATATCGTTCATACAAAAACTTAGGACCCCAATACAGACACTGGGGTGTTACCGGCCAGCCTATGGCTGTTCTGGGAAAGCCTTCATATCGGCTTACTTCCTCCGGCTTCCCATCCTTTCCCATACGCACGCATCTTCCGTTATATATGTTCTGCCCATACACATCAATAGGCTCGGAAATGAGCTTCATATCTTCATCCGTTATTTGGGGAAGATATGGTTCATAGTATTTTAATCCTTCCTCCGGATAACGGCCAAACAGCACCGGATCCGACCACCATGTCACATTCCAGGACCAATATCCGGCATCCTTTGGCAGTGAGAACAAAAGCTGCCTTGCTGCCTCAATATTTTCCGGTGTCTCCGTCTCCGGATAGCACATGGAACCCGTAGGCGCATACCCGATAATTAGCGGCTGCTTTCCGTACTGGCGCAGCATCTGTACAGCACGCCCATGGGCCTTCATAGCGTTATGGGCCATCTCAAGGGTATCCTGGACAGGAGATTTAAGGCCGGGTGCATGCTCCCCTGAGAGAAAGCCCAGTCCTACAAAGCACTGAGGCTCATTTAAGGTAAAGAAATGTGTCACCCTGTCACTGAAACGCTCCGCCACAAGCCTGGCATATGCGCCGAACCACTCAACGATGTCCGGATTCATCCACCCTCCCCTTTTATAAATTTCATAGGGCAGTTCCCAGTGATACAAGGTAATATACGGCTCTATGCCGGCTTCTAAAAGCGCATCGATCAGATTGCCGTAAAATGCGATACCGGCTTCATTTACCTTTCCCCTTCCTTCCGGCAGTACTCTGGACCAGTCAATGGAAAAACGGTAGCCCTTAAGTCCCATTTCCTTCATGATCGCAACATCTTCCCTGAAACGGTGGTAATGATCACAGGCCACATCCCCGGTATGATTCTCATACACATGTCCCGGCTGCTTTGTATAAATATCCCAGACATGCTTTCCTTTTCCGTCCTCGTTTACCGCCCCTTCAATCTGGTAGGCGCTGGTAGCGGCGCCCCACACAAAATCCTTTGAAAATCCCATAATCCCTTCTCCTGTTCTATTTTTATCTTCACAACATTTATAAAGTGATAACTAAATTATACCTCTTCGCCGGATCAAATACAATTCATCTTTCTCTAAAGCGCGTTTCAAAATTGCTCCAAAGCCCAACTCCCCCGCCCGGCCTGCTTTTCCAAATCCGCCCTGATAATTGAATAGACTTTATACTCGGGCTATGATATATTTTAATCAAATCTGACTACCTCAAACAGCAATAATGGCATACAGGAAGTATATTAACGAATATTCAATTGACACTTGAAAATAACATATTACCAAGATTACAAAATATTGAATCCTGCTATACGTCCACCTATGAAAGGTACAAAAATCATTACAGGAATAGAAAATTATGACAAGGAGAAATCATCATGCATATTATTTTACACCAGCCGGAAATACCCGCCAACACTGGGAATATCGGAAGAACCTGCGCCGCCACCGGGACCGACCTTCATCTGATAGAGCCTTTGGGATTCCGGCTCAATGAAAAGGAAATAAAGCGTGCCGGCATGGATTATTGGGAGCGCCTTAATGTGAGACGATACATGAATTTTGAGGAATTTAAGTCCCTTCACCCAAAGGCGAAAATATGGATGGCCACCACGAAGGCGAAGCATGTTTACACCGAGGTCTCCTACGGCCCTGACGACTTTCTCATGTTTGGAAAGGAAAGCGCTGGCATTCCGGAGGAAATTCTGGTGGATTATGCAAAAACCTGCATCCGCATTCCCATGTTCCCCGGGATCCGATCTCTCAATCTCTCTAACGCCACCGCCATTGTTCTGTACGAGGCCCTGCGCCAGCAGAACTTTGCACAGCTGCAGTTACAGGGAGAGCTTCACAGGCTCCGCTGGAAAGAATCCATAACCCCGCAGGAATAAATTACAGACCGGCTGACAAATGAATATTCCTTTTTTCAATTTTATTTGTATAGCCCATAAATTTTTTATCCTCAGGCGTATCATAAGCAGAATATAAAGAACTGATGTTGATGCAGTAAATCCCGCTGCAAGCAACGGGGCATCAAGGCATGCCGTATAAGAAGGAGGATACAATATGAAAAAAATTTATGCACAGCTGGCCTTGGGAATAATTGTTTTAGGACTTACAGGATGTGGAAAGGCTGTTACCAATGACACACCCATGCAGGAAAAGATATTGTCTGATACTGACAATAATCCATCTGCGCCCTCTGATGGAGCGCCTGCTGCCACGGGATCCCTTACATCACAATATCATCCCAATTCCATCACCGTTAACAGTAGTGAAAATGTCACTGTGATTCCCGATATTGCAGAGGTTGTTTACGCCGTACGCACCCAGGCTTCTGACGCCGCTGCCTGTCAGCAGCAGAATGCGGAATCTGTCGGACAGGTTATCGAATTGTTAAAAAGCCTTAGCATTGAGGAAACCTCTATCCAGACTTCGGACTATTACATGAACCCTGTCTATGACTACAGCAACAACAAAGCGCGCGTTGTGGGATATGAATCCATCACTACGCTAACCGTCTCAGATCTTCCCATTGACGGTCTTGATGCCGTTCTTTCCCAGTCCGTTTCCTCGGGAATCAATACCATTCAGTCCATCACCTATCAGGCAAGTAAATATGACGAAAGCTACCAGGCTGCCTTAAGCGCCGCCGTGGAAACGGCCCGCCAAAAAGCCCAGGTGTTAGCCGGGGCTGCCGGATGCAGCGTAGGATCCGTTATCCGTATTGAGGAGACCAGCGGTTACGCCGATACCCGCTACAATGATTCTGCCCTGGCGAACAAATACCGCTCCGGTGCCGTCAAAGAAGAACTTTCCATGGCCGATACGGCCGGCATCATGCCCGGTGAAATTCAGGTGGAAGCAAGTATTGTGGTGGAATATCAGCTTTATTAAATTCCATTTTTTATTGACAAGAAAAACTTCTGATGCTAAAATTTTTATATGAAAGCAAAGATGCTATGGCCTTGCCATAGTGTCTTTTTTTATGCACATGCCCGCGCAGGGAAAGTATGCCACCAAAGTAAGGCACAGGCCGCGCGGCGGGCAGGGAGAAGCTCTTCCCTCCCCGATTACAATAAGCTGACTTACGAAATGCGGAGGACATTATTATGGCGGTAAAATATGTTTTTGTAACAGGAGGCGTAGTCTCAGGCCTTGGCAAGGGTATCACGGCAGCTTCTCTTGGCAGGCTTTTAAAAGCCCGGGGATTTAAAGTAACCATGCAGAAATTCGACCCCTATATCAACATCGATCCGGGCACTATGAATCCTATCCAGCACGGCGAGGTCTTCGTCACCGATGACGGGACGGAAACCGATTTGGATCTTGGACACTATGAACGGTTCATTGATGAAAACTTAGATAAAAATTCCAATGTGACTACCGGCAAAATTTACTGGTCCGTACTGCAAAAGGAACGCCGGGGCGACTATGGCGGCGGCACTGTCCAGGTCATTCCCCATATCACCAATGAAATTAAAAGCCGGTTTTACAGAAATTCTGAGGATGAAAGCACAAGGATTGCCATCATAGAAGTGGGTGGTACGGTAGGCGATATTGAAAGTCAGCCTTTTCTTGAATCCATCCGTCAGTTCCAGCATGAAGCAGGACATGAAAATGCCATCTTAATTCATGTAACCTTAATCCCCTATCTGAAAGCCTCTCAGGAAATGAAGACCAAGCCTACGCAGGCAAGTGTAAAGGAATTACAGGGAATGGGAATATGGCCGGATATTATCGTATGTAGAAGCGAATACCCTTTAGATCAGGCTATCAGAGACAAGATTGCTCTGTTCTGTAACGTGCCCAGCAGTCACGTACTGCAAAATCTGGATGTGGAATACCTCTATGAAGCTCCTCTTGCCATGGAAAAGGAGCATCTGGCCCAGGTTGCCTGTCATTGTCTGAATCTGGAATGCCCCAGTCCGGATCTTACTGACTGGAAAAATATGGTGGACTCCCTGCGGTCCCCTGTGGGCGAGATTACTGTTGCCATAGTAGGCAAATATGTCCAGCTCCATGACGCCTATATCAGTGTGGTGGAAGCGCTAAAACATGGCGGTATCTCTAACCATGTTACTGTTACTGTCAAGTGGATTGACTCCGAAACCGTATCTGCCGAAAACGCAGATTCCCTTTTGGGAGATGTTGACGGCATTCTTGTTCCCGGTGGCTTTGGTTCCCGGGGCATTGAGGGAAAAATCCGCGCCATCACCTATGCGAGAACCCATATGGTTCCTTTCCTTGGCCTGTGCCTTGGCATGCAGCTTGCCATTGTGGAATACGCCCGCAATGTCATTGGCTTTCACGATGCTCACAGCATTGAGCTTAATCCCTCCACCCCCCACCCTGTCATCTCCCTTATGCCCGACCAAAACGGCGTTGAAGACATCGGCGGTACCCTAAGGCTTGGCTCATATCCCTGCGTACTGGACAGGACCTCAAAGGCATTTGCATTATACGGAGAAGAAATCATACACGAGCGCCACCGGCACCGTTATGAGGTGAATAATGATTACCGCAGTATCCTGACGGAATACGGCATGAAGCTTTCCGGTCTTTCTCCTGACGGACGCATTGTGGAAATGTGCGAGCTGCCCGCTCATCCCTTCTTCCTTGCAACCCAGGCCCATCCAGAGCTGAAATCAAGGCCTAACCGGCCCCATCCCCTGTTTAAGGGATTTATAAAGGCTGTTTTGAATCACTCAGAAAATTCAGAGATTTATAAATAATCTTATGAGGAAACAGGGACAGTGCCTTTGCCCTTTTTACGCCGCATGCACTGTCCCTGTTTGTATATATGCTGCCTTTTGCAGCAATTACCTGTTTCCGTATGATTTCATTTGAAATGTGATGATTATGAATCTGCGCCGGTTGTTTTTCATTATAATTACATTCTGGCATTATCCACATTATCTTTAAACCACTCATAAGCCAGCTTAACGCCTTCTTCCAGCTCAATCCTGTGCGTCCATCCCAAATTATGAAGCTTGTCCACATTTGTGAGCTTTCTTGGGGTTCCATCCGGCATGTTCTTATTCCAGACAATTTCTCCCTCATAGCCAACCACTTTTTGAACCGTTTCCGCCAGCTCTTTGATGGTAACTTCTTTGCCGGTTCCTATATTTACATGCTGTTCCCCCTCGTAATTTTCAAGCAGGAATACGCAGGCATCGGCCATATCATCCACATAAAGAAATTCCCGTAAAGGAGTCCCCGTGCCCCAAAGCTCCACGGAAGGCATATTGTTCACCTTTGCCTCATGGAATTTACGGATCATTGCAGGCATAACATGGGAACCTTCCAAATCATAATTGTCATAAGGTCCATACAGATTGGTTGGCATACAGCTGATAAAATCGTCTCCATACTGTCTTTTAAAAAACTTACACATTTCAAGTCCTGCAATTTTGGCAATGGCATAAGCTTCATTGGTCTCTTCCAACGGTCCCGTTAAAAGGGCGTCTTCCGGAATCGGCTGAGGCGCCATTTTAGGGTAGATACATGTACTTCCCAAAAAGAGAAGTTTTTTTACCTTATATTTGTGGCAACACTCTATCACATTACACTGGATCTGCATATTTTCATAGGCAAAGTCTGCCGGTGCAGTATTGTTAGCATTGATTCCTCCCACCTTAGCCGCTGCCAGTACTACGATATCAGGTTTTTCCTGCTCAAAAAATCCCTGCACCATGGCCTGATTGGTCAGGTCCAGCTCCCGGTGTGTTCTGCCGATTACATTCTCATATCCCTTTGCCTGCAAATTTCTTACAATTGCACTTCCCACCAGTCCCCTGTGGCCTGCCACATAAATTTTGTCTGTCTTATTCATCATAATATACCCATACTTCCTTTCTCAATCTGCGAATTCGTGACAACAAAAAGCGTAAGTTTTGTTGTATGAAGCTCTAAAGCACCATATTCGCAATCTTCAACAGCCCAGCCTACTCATGTATAACATCCTTAAAGCCTTCCCGGATGGTATCACCCAGAAAAATATCCTCCGCCTTTATCGGAGCCGATGGAAAGTCCCGATATCCCACACGGTCTCCCTGCAGCGGATAATAAAAAGTATAACCATGCAGCTCATAAGATACCGTCTCATAATTATCATAATCCTTCTGCCTGATCAAATATTGGGCCGTTGCCCCTTTACCTGTCTCAATGCCAAATGCTGTCACCTTATATCCTCCAAACAGCACAAGCACAATCAGATATATTTTAAACCTGTCCATATGGGGACTTATCTGCAAATATAAGAATCCCCATACCATTACCGGAAACATCCACAAAAACACGCATCCATACCTGACTAACGGTGCGCTCAAAAGCCAGAACAGAAAGCACACCAAAAGTGTTCCCGCCACATGGAGAAAATCCAGCATATCTTTTCTTTTCTTTATAACCGCATAAAGTAAATAGGCTGTCCACAGCAAAAGCCCGGCAAGAGCCATAGCCAGAAAGACTTTATTGCTTCTGTCCAGATGTGATATCCATTCGGGCAGCCACTTCGCAGGTGACTCTCCGTACCTTGTCACATCCGAAAATCCCCTGCCCCATACCTGTATCTCTCTCGCGTCATAATCCGCCATCCCTTTGGGAATCTTAAATGCAAAAGAAAATAAATCAATGGAGGTAAAAGGGTAAACCAGCCAGCCTGATAAAATTACATTGCGTATCAAAAAAGGCAGAACCGTCAAAAAACCCGTCAGTAAAAACTTAGCTATTTCTTTTCCCTGCTTTTCTTTTATCATCATCACTGCCGGCTTAACCGTAAGCAGTAAAATAAGGGCACCGGAAAGCTTCACTGTCACAACGCTCACGCCAAGCACACATAACAACCCGTAAGGTAAACAGGAATTTTCCTTTTCTTCTGTCAAATCCAGCCATCTTATCAGAATAAAAAAGACCAGCAGCACCATGAAATAATCCGATGCCGGAGACACCATCTCATCAAATATTATCAGCAGGTAATAGATTGCGGTAATTCTCGCAAAATCCGAAAGCCTTGGTTTTCTAAAGGATAAACCCCCGCGTAAGGCCCGGCCTTTCCTGATTTTTTCCTTCGTAAGCCCTTCCAGACACACCAGCATCAGCAAAAAAGCCAGAAAGCCGGCACAACAATGATAGGACTGCCCTCCCAGGAATGCCATACTGTAAAGCGCCGACAGACAAAATGCCGCACTGTTATACGCCAGCCTGCTGTGTAAATTACCTAATCCGGGAACCACCCCATATTCTTCTATCCAGCGAATACTCTGAGCATGATACAGTCCAGTATCATAATGTATGACTCCTGTGGATGTGCCATACGCAAAGCCTGAAAGAATCAGAATAAACACCATTGCCTTTATCGGTGTGATGGTCAGCCTGCAGGTATGCAGATGGTTCAAAAATTCTTTTTTCAAAAATGCAAGGCAAATGGCACAGGCAAAAAGTAAAATCAAATTCGCTGTAAAGCCGACTCCTCCAAACAGGCTGAAAAGCTGGGCGTAAACCATTACCACCCCAATACCTGCGTACACATAACTGATTTCCTGTTTGCAGGAATAGTCTTTTCCTGCAATTATTCTGATAGAAGCAACGCCTGTCACATAACAGGTAAACAACATATACAGCCAGATGAGAATAACAGAAAGCATTATATCATCCTCTTTTACAATGGCAGGGCTATTTCTTCATTTTCCCTTCCTTATATTCCTCACAACTGATTCCGGCTATTTCTCTTAAGTCGGCATCCATCATCATTGCTACCAGTTTGTTAAAATCCACATCCCGTTTCCAGCCCAGCGTCTTTTCAGCCTTAGTGGCATTTCCCCACAAAAATTCAACCTCTGCGGGACGATAAAATTCAGGATTCACATCCACCAGCAATTTCCCTGTTTCCTCGTCATAGCCCTTTTCATGAACACCGCTGCCTTCCCACCTGACGGAAATTCCAAGCTCCCCAAAAGCAGCTTCTACAAACTCACGCACGGTATGGGTTTCATTTGTCGCAAGCACATAATCATCCGGCTTATCCTGCTGAAGCATCATCCACATTCCCCTGACATAATCCCCTGCAAACCCCCAGTCACGCTTTGCATTCATATTTCCCAGAGAAAGCTTTTCCTGCTTACCTGCAATCATATTGGCAACCGCCAGAGTAATTTTTCTTGTAACAAAATTTTCTCCCCGCCTTGGCGATTCATGATTAAATAAAATACCGTTACATGCGAACATATTATAGGATTCTCTGTAATTTACCGTAATCCAGTAAGAGTACAGCTTTGCCGCACCATATGGACTCTTAGGGTAAAAAGGCGTGGACTCGCTTTGCGGTGCAGTCTCAGGAAGGCCCCCGAATAATTCGGAAGTAGATGCCTGGTAGTATCTGCAGTTTCCTCCATTTACGCGAACAGCCTCCAGCAGCTTAAGGGTACTTACTCCGGTAGCCTCCGCAGTGTATTCCGGCACCTCAAAGGATACGCCCACATGGGATTGTGCTGCCAGATTGTAAATCTCTGTAGGGCGGATTTCCGATATCAGACGCATTAAATTACTGGAATCTGTTGTATCCGCATAGTGAAGAAAAAATTTAACCTTATGGTAACCTGAGTTTATCAGGTGATCAATACGTGATGTATTGCTGATGCTGTGCCTGCGCACCAGGCCGTGAACCTCATACCCTTTCTCCAACAAAAATTCTGCCAGATAGGAGCCGTCCTGTCCAGTTATACCGGTAATTAAAGCTGTTTTCTGCATAGATTATCTCCTTTTTTCCTGTATTGGTTTTATATTCAGACAAATTTTTATCAGATTTGAAACCGTCATGCTTTCATAATTCCCCCTGGATTTATACCCCCATGACAGCCATGGCAATGAGTGTTCCCAATATAGCGCCCATTAAAACCTGCAGGGGCGTGTGTCCCACAAATTCTTTCAGACGTTCTTCCACGCTAATCTGCTTGCCCATATTCATAAAAACTTCCATCATTTCATTTAAAACCCTTCCCTGCTTGCCTGTCTCCCTGCGGACTCCCATAGCGTCATACATGACAATTATTGCAAGCATAGCTGTTATGGCAAACTCAAAGCTTCCTCCGCCATACTTAATCCCCGTGGAAGTTGCCAGTGCGCATACCGTTGCAGAGTGAGAACTGGGCATACCCCCGCCTCCCACCATTCTTTCTGCCACAAATTGTTTGGTGAGAATTAAATGAATCAATGTTTTCAGCACCTGCGCTACCAGCCACCCGAGGGCAGCTGAAACAAATACCTGGTTTTGAAGTAAATCCGTAATAAAGTCCATATTATTTCAGTTCCCTCATATATACAGCCAGTGCATGCTTCCAATCCGCAAACTGGTAACCGCCTGTGAGCTTAAGCATATAATTTTCCAGTATAGAATAAGCTGGCCGCGGTGCCTTTGCGCCAAATTCCCGGGTTGTAATTTTTTCCACTCCGGTATTTTTTCCTGCCAGCCTGAAGATCTCCTCCGTAAATGCTGCCCATGAACAGCTCCCCTCACAGGTGGCATGAAACAATCCATAATTTTCCGTAAATATAAGCTGACTTATTGCGCGCGCAAGCTCCGCCGCGCTGGTGGGGCTCCCCACCTGGTCGCCTACTACTCTGACTTTATCATTGCTTTCGGAAAGGCGCAGCATTGTCTTCACAAAATTCTTTCCGTCCCCATAAAGCCATGCTGTCCTTAAAATGAAATAGCGGTGGGTAAAATCTTTTACCATATTTTCTCCTGCCAGCTTAGTAGCTCCATATACTCCCTGGGGATTAGGCCGGTCAAACTCAAAATAAGGCTTATCCGTATTCCCGTCAAATACGTAATCTGTAGAAATATGAACCATCTTTGCACCTGTCTCCGAAGCGGCAATGCTCAGATTCTTTGGGCCGATGGCATTAATACGGTAGGCTTTGTCCAGCTCGTCCTCACAGGCATCCACGCCTGTGTGAGCCGCACAGTTGATTATCGCATAAGGCTTTACTCCTCTTACAAACTCCATTACCTTGTCAATATTTGTAATATCCAGTTCAGCCACATCGGTATTTACCAATTCAATATCATGATTGTCTTTCCACTCAAGATTAATTGCACGTCCAAGCTGTCCATTACAACCAGTCACAATTATTTTTTTCATATTAAGAACCAGGCTCCTTTCTCCACCTGCAAATTTGTGCTTTGAAGCACAAGTATTTACTTTTCATAATAACTGTTTATTATTTTACCCTTTAAATCCATTTTAGACAAGTATTTCCCAAAATCATTCTTTTTTTTAATTTGCATCGTAATAATTTCTTAATAATTTTGTATAACATTTTACATATTTTTCTAGTGACGCTTGTTGCTTTCTGTGCTATAATTATTACCGTGTGATTTTAGGCATACTGTTATAATTATATGAAAGAAAGCGAGGAAATATTGATGAAAAGATTACAAGTACTCTTTCTTGTAGCCTTATCTTCATCTCTTATGCTATTTGGATGTGGAAAAAAAGATGAAGAGGTCAGTGAGACTCTTGTTCAGCCCATTGTAGAACCAATTACTGAACCAACAACTCCTGAAGAAGAATCCGAAGAACCGCAGGAACCGGAAGACGAAGCAGATGTTCCTCCGCAGGAAGGTATGGTTCGCAGTCCTCTTACCAATGAGTGGATAGACGGTTCTCTTGAAGACGTAAGACCTATAGCCGTAATGAGTCCTAATGATTCCGGCGCTCTGCCCCATTACAATTTTTCAAAGGCAGATCTTTTATATGAATGTCCTGTTGAGGGCGGTATCACCAGGAGCATGGCCGTGTTTAAAGACTGGCAGAATTTAGAGCGGATTGGGAATGTAAGAAGTAGCCGCGATTATTTCATCTACTGGGCACTTGAATGGGATTCTATCTATGTTCATTTTGGAGGACCTTTCTATATAGATGATCTGATTGAGCAGGAGAGCACCAACAATATAACAGGCTGCAGCTACGGTGCAGGCGGGAAATCCGGTTTATATGAAAACGCATTTTACCGTGCCACAGATCGCTCCGCTCCCCAGAATGCCTATACAAGCACGGAAGGGATCAACAGTGCTATAGATAAATTAGGATATTCCAAGACCTACCGCGATAACTACTATGAACCGGATCATTTTAAGTTTGCATCGGAAAGTGAGCCTAATACATTAGACTCTTATGCTGATGCGGTCAGTGCAAAGGAGATTGATTTATCAAAGCCTTATCCGATTACCAAAACAGCTTTTACATATAATGAAGAAGACGGATTATATTACCGCTCCATGTATGGCAAGCCTGATGTGGATGCCGCAAATGGCAGCCAGCAGCTGGCATTTAAGAATGTGCTTGTTCAGTTTGCCTATCATGAAGTAAGAGACGCCAAAGGATACCTTGCATTTCAGGTTCACGATACAACCAGAGGCGGTTATTTCTTTACAAATGGCAAAGCAATTCATGTAAACTGGGAAAAATCCACCGATTATTCCCCTACAAAGTTCTACGATGATGACGGAAATGAAATTCAGCTCAACACCGGCAAAACCATGATTTGTGTTGTAAAAGATACGGATACCATTAATGTAGACGGAAACGCCCTGAAATAAAAGGGGATAAGTTTGTAAATAAAGGGGTATCATCATGAAAAAATTTCAAAAAATTATTATGACCTGCCTCTTTCCATTGCTTTTATTTTCAGGCTGCACTTCAAAAGATGCTCCTAAGACAGCTTTAGAACCGATTGATAATCCTCAGTCTGTTACACAAACTTCCCTGCCTGAAAAGGCTGGGGAAGATATGTTTTCGCCTGAACCTGCTACGGATCTTCCTCCTATGGAGGGCATGGTCAGAAGCCGTATTACCAATGAATGGATTGATGAAAAGACTGCCAAAAGGCGCCCCATTTCTTTTATGGTGCCCAATACCAAAACAGCAAGCCAGTATGGAATCTCTAAGGCTGATATTTTATATGAATGTAATGTGGAATCCAATATTACCCGTTTGATGGGAATATGTGAAAGCTGGGACGATACAGATAAGATTGGAAACATTAGAAGCAGCCGGGATTATTTCATGTACTGGTCTTTTGAGTGGGATGCTTTCCACATACACTACGGCGGTCCCTTTTATATGGATGATCTGCTTGACAGAAATGATTCAGACAATATAAATTTAAATATTGACATTTCCAAAACCTATCATTTCCGCGATGTGGCTAAGAATGATTTTGACAATGCTTTTACAAGCTCATCCCTAATCAAAAAATATATCAACAATGCCGGATATTCTCTCAATTACAGGGATAATTATTCAGATGAACAGCATTTTCTCTTTTCATCTGATCAAAATCCCAATATGTTGACGCAATATACGGATTCCATCAGAGCATATGAGGTGGATATGTCACTTGCTTATCCCCTTACCAACTGCTACTTTAAATATAATAAAGATACCGGCCTTTATGACAGATACCAGCATCTGCCCGGAACACCTGACGGCCCTCACGTAGATCTTGCAGCCAACACACCTTTAACTTTTAAAAATTTACTGGTACAGAGCACTTATTTTGAAGTCAGGGACCAGAAAGGATATCTCTCCTTTCAGTGTCACGACACTACCCGGGATGGCTGGTTTTTTACCAATGGGAGGGGTATTCATGTTACCTGGGAAAAGACCTCTGACTATGGCGCTACCAGATACTATGATGATAATGGCAATGAAATAAAGCTGAATACAGGAAAGACAATGATCTGCATTCTTCCAAATGACGATGCTTTTATGGTGGACGGAAAGACAATAACAATGTAAATTATTAAAAAGCCTTTCGGAATTTCCCGAAAGGCTTTTATTATGACAGCTTTTGGTATTGTTTTTATTTTTCTTTATCTCTCTCCCAGCCCCAATCGGTTAACCGCTGAGAAAATAGCTCTCACCGAAGCTCTGGTAATATTGGAGCTTACACCCACACCATAGGTAACTTTTCCGCTGTCGGAATCCAAAAGATGAATATATGCCGCTGCCTGTGAATTTGATCCGCTTTGAAGCGCATGCTCTTCATAATCAAGAATCTTTATCCTTGCGCCAAGTTCTACCTGCAAACCTCTCTGCACCGCATCTATGGGACCATTTCCCACAGCCTCAAAGGCCTTTTCAGCACCTCTGTTCGTATATTTCACCAATACCCGTGTATCAAACTCTGACCGGGTTTCTCCACTTAAATCATCTACCCGCAGCCTGCGAAAATGGATAGGTTCTTTCTTTTGCAAATATTCCTCTCGGAACGCCTGCATAATCTCGTCTGGTGAAACTTCGCCTTTTGCTTCAGAAATTGCCTGTATGACATCGGCAAATTCTCTGTGCATCCCCTTTGGCAGCTTAAAGCCAAAGTAAGTATCCATGATAAATGCCACGCCGCCTTTTCCGGACTGGGAATTGATACGCACAATAGGTTCATACTCTCTGCCGATATCTGAAGGATCAATGGGCAGATATGGCACCTGCCAATGCTCGCTGCCGCGCTCTTTCATTGCCCTTACGCCCTTATTAATGGCATCCTGATGAGAGCCTGAAAACGCAGTAAACACAAGCTTGCCGGCATAAGGATGTCTGGGGTGAACAGGTATCTTACAGCACCTTTCATATATTTCAATTATTTCGTTCACTTTTTCAATATTGAGCTCAGGATCCACTCCCTGGGAAAACATGTTGTAAGCGATATTGAGTATATCAACATTTCCCGTTCTTTCTCCATTGCCGAACAAAGTACCTTCTACCCTCTCGGCACCGGCCAGCATGGCAAGCTCTGCCGAAGCCACCCCGGTTCCTCTGTCATTGTGGGGGTGTACACTTAAGATAATACTTTCCCTGTTTTGAAAATGCCGGTTCATCCATTCAATCTGATCCGCGTAAACGTTAGGAGTATTCATCTCCACAGTGGAAGGAAGGTTTATAATAATAGGATTTTCCTTAGAGGCCCCCCATGTCTCCTGCACTGCAGTACAGATTTCCAGTGCAAAATCCAGCTCTGTTCCTGTAAAACTTTCCGGAGAATATTCCAGAATAATTTCACCGGGGAACCTGGCCGCCCTCTCCTTTACCATCTGTGTTCCCTTTACGGCAATATCAATGATTTCCTTTTTTTCCATTCCAAATACAACATCCCTCTGCAGAGTGGAAGTGGAATTATAAATGTGCACAATTGCCTTTTTACATCCTTCAATAGATTCAAAAGTACGTTCAATTAATTCCTCACGGCATTGTGTAAGCACTTGCACGCAAACATCATCCGGAATCATCTTTCTCTCTATCAGCTGGCGTAAAAAGTCATATTCAATCTGGCTTGCAGCTGGAAAACCAATTTCAATCTCTTTAAACCCAAGCTTTATCAGATACTGAAACATCTCTATTTTTTCGCTGACAATCATGGGATCAATTAATGCCTGATTACCATCCCTTAAATCCACACTGCACCAGACAGGTGCTTTCTCAATCTCTTTTTCCGGCCACTGCCTCTCCGGGTAAACAACCACCGGGTTTTTTCTGTATCGCTTATAATTTAACATGTCTTCTCGCTTTCAAACTAATTGTATTTATTCCCCCAAACCGCTTTCAATTGCCTTTACCAGCGTTTGAAGCGCTTCCACTTCATCCTCGCCCTCGCAGATAAACTCAATTTCATCGCCGCTTTTTACACAGGCTCCCAAAACGCTCAGCACACTTTTGGCATTCGCAGTATTTCCCCTAAATGTAAAGGTTATCAAGGATTTGAACTGCATTGCTTCCTTACACAGGATGCCGGCCGGCCTTAAGTGAAGACCTGTTGGGTTCTTAATAACCACTTTTTGGCTTACCATAAGCATTTTCCTCCAATATTTTTCTGCCATTCTCAAACAGCACAGTCCGGACAAGCCAGCCTTATGTCTTAAGTGTTCTACAACATAATGTTCTGAATCAGTTCCGCCAGCTGTTTTGCTTCATCCTCAATCATTTTCTGGTCCTTCCCCTCTATCATAACACGGACAAAGGGCTCCGTCCCCGAAGGCCGGATTAGCACCCTGCCCTCTCCGGCAAATTTATCATTAAGTCCCTGGATAGCGGATGCAATCTCCGGATATTCCATATATTTTTCTTTTTTATGGTTTGGCACTTTTGCATTGATGAGCGCCTGAGGAAGAACTTCCATAACAGAAGAAAGCTCTGACAAAGTTTTTCCTGTTTCTACCATTACTTTTAGCAGATGCAGGGCGCTTAAAAGTCCATCACCGGTTGTATTTTCTTTTAAGAAAATAATATGGCCTGACTGCTCTCCTCCAAGGCTGGCGTTAATCTCTTTCATTCTTTCAAGAACATATCTGTCACCGACTTTTGTCTGTTCCACATGAATGCCGTTCTTTTCAGCCATAAGCGTAAATCCCAGGTTGCTCATAACCGTAACCACAATCGTATCGTTGGCTAAATCGCCACTTGCCTTCATATGATTTCCAATAATGGCCATGATCTGATCGCCGTCTACAACATTTCCCTGCTCATCTACAGCCAGAAGCCTATCTGCATCCCCGTCAAATGCAAGCCCTATGTTTGCCTTTTCATAAACCACTCTGGCCTTTAATTCCTCCATATGTGTAGATCCGCAGTTGGCATTGATGTTCGTTCCATCAGGCATATTGTGAATCGCCACAATATTTCCTCCCAGCTCACGCAGTGCCTCAACCGAGGTATAGTAGGCAGCGCCCTCTGCGCAGTCCACCACTATTTTCAGCCCTGACAAATCAATTTTTACAGACTGGATAGAATGGTTAATGTACTCTTCCCTTGCATCCGTACGATATTTTATTTTACCCACATTAGCGCCTATTGGAAATTTGATTCCATTCATTCCGCCTTTAATAATGGACTCTATCTCATCTTCAAGCGCATCCGGCAGCTTATATCCGTCCCCGTCAAAGAACTTGATACCGTTAAATTCCACCGGGTTATGGGAAGCTGAAATCACAACACCCGCATCCACCTTATACTTCCTGGTGAGATAAGCCACGGCCGGCGTGGGAATTACACCCACATAAACGGCATTGGCGCCTACAGAGCAGATACCTGCCATCAGTGCATTTGCAAGCATATCTCCCGAAATTCTGGTATCACATCCTACCATAATAGTTGGTTTATGCATATTTTCCTTTGTGAGCACATATGCGCCTGCCTGCCCTAACTGCATGGCAAGCAGCGGTGTTAGCTCATCATTAGCCACTCCTCTGACACCATCCGTACCAAATAATCTTCCCATCAATAAGCCTCCATTCTATCAATTATTCCACAGGCAGACAATTCCTGCACAGGCATCTGTCTGCTCCATTACCGGCATGTATTTAAAATTTCAGGTCCATTTACCTACTCTTCCAGTTCTGAAATATGCAGCATTACTGTAACTGCATCTCTCAGCACCACATTATCCGGCAGGTTAAAATCAACGGGTACAGTATAATAACCTGCTTCCGGATGCTCCATTTCCTGCTCCTGCATCCACTTCTGAATGTCCACTACACCGGATATATTTCTGGCCTGCAGTGCATTTACGTCCTGTGAAAGACCTATTACCTCTATCACAAAGCTTTCCTCCAAACCGGAAATGCTGGCATTATAGCCTTCAGGAATATTGGTAACCCTTACTCTCTCCTCCCCGATTTCCAGCCGTTTGAGCACCTCCGGCTCTATATGAACGGTAACCGTGCAAAATGCATCATCCTGATTTACCAGAAAAACATTTTCCGGAAGATAAGGACGAATATCCACTTCCGTTACAAGATCCTCTAACTGATCCGTAATGTCCACCGCCTCAGCAGGTATTTCTATTGCTGAAATATTTCTGAGCACGCTTGCTTTGCCTGCTATCTCAACAGTCTCTTTATCGGTCTGTGGCTCACCAATTACTCTATAGCCCTGGGTAATTTCCCCGCCTACCGTAAACCGGACCGGTACTGCTGCCTTCTGCCAGATGCTCACCTTTACTCCCACAGACTTAATATTCTGCGTTATCCTGCTTGTGTCAACCTCATTGTCCTCAGCATCATAAAGCTTGATTTCGCCATTGGTCACAATATCGCTTGTAATACCCGTAACATTCACATCCACGGATGCTTTTGCCACCGTATCTATCACTGATTGCGGACCGGATATCCTTACCAGGTTCTGATCCGTGGTGATATCACCTATTATATAACCGCTTTCCACCTGCCCGGAGGTAGTTGCCTTAAGCGTCAACGCCTTGCTTCTTCTATCCTCTATTTTCAGTTTTACAATATCATTGCTTCCTGAAATACTATTGATATTTGACACATTCGTGGTAAGTTTAATAGAAATTGTATCAAGACTGCTTAGCTCCCTCACATCAGCTGTCGCAATAATATTCTCATCCTTCAAATCCTTTATCACAGAACTTGGTGCCCTGACCGTTACTCTGCTGATCACATCCGTTCCCTCTAACACCTCATACATCTGTCCCGAATCCGTAATCAGCTCCGTATGCAGAAGCTCCACAGGAATATTATAAAAAGTCTGGGGAATCGTTGGGTTATTTATCCCGGTAACTACCAGCCAAAGTATTACCGCAAAAAAAACCGAAGCGAGTTTTAAGCCCACATTATTCGTCAGTTTATTTTTCACCTTTTGACCGTCCCTTCCACAGAATTCTCTTCCGGCTCTCTACTTCCGGCTTGTTCTGTATTGTCCTGAGCTTCTCTTTCAGGGCATCACCGCTTAAATTGCGTTCTATTTCTCCTTCATATGCCACACTTATTTTCCCTGTTTCTTCAGAAACAATAATTGTGAGAGAATCTGTCGCCTCCGAAATTCCCACACCTGCCCTGTGCCTTGTTCCTAACTCTTTGCTAAGTCCCATATTATCGGAAAGCGGCAGATAACAGGTTGCAGAGGTAATTCTGTTTCCCCTGACAATAACCGCACCATCATGGAGAGGTGTGTTATGTTCAAAGATATTGATAAGCAGCTGACTGGTGACAATTCCGTCCACATCAATTCCTGTTCTCTCATATTCCGCAAGGGACTGATTTTGCTCTACAACAATAAGGGCACCGGTTTTCACCTTGCCCATTTCCACACAAGCCCTTGCAATCTCGTTAATTGTCTTATCCGAAAATCTGCCTTCAATTAAATTCTTTCCTAATTCAAAAGGGACAATAGAACTGATAATGTTTTTTCTTCCAAGCTCTTCCACTGCTTTTCTCAGTTCCGGCTGCAAAATTACTACTATGGCTGTTACTGCCACGCCGAATACATTTTGCACAATCCACAGAATTGTATTCATCTCAAAGTATGCCGCTATCAATATGAATACTGCTATTACAAGAATGCCCTTAAGCAGTGACCATGCCCTTGTGTTTTTGATCCATACCAATATACTATATATCAGAAAAGAGATAATAATAATCTCCACAATATCTGTCCATCTCACGCCTGAGACCCGTGACAGATATGTTTGTATAAATTCTAATCCCCGTGACATTTCATTTCTCCACTACCAAAATATGAGTCTCCCTTTCCTTACCGCCTTGACTGCCCCCCGGACGGACGTCTCTTAGAAGTATTAATTCTTTTTACCGTTCTGGACGGTGTTGCCACTGTAATCTTGGGTACGGCCTTCACATAATAATAATACTCATCATCCTCAAACTGCACCTTTTCTGTCCGGCTGTAATCCACATTGAAAGTAAAAAACTCCACCACTTTTGCAATCAAAACAGAAATAACCGTTCCAATAATAATTCCAATAATAGATACGTTTGTGTCAAACATCAAATCGCCTATTAGCAGAATCATTACATCTGCAATAGCGCCTGCAATAATTGCTATCGTCCAGGCATAATTCACCGACATCCGCTTAATCGTATAAACAAGGACTATCGTAACGGCAAAAGCCACTATAGTAAGCATCATATCCTTATTATTCAAAAAACCGTCTATAACCAGTCTGAATCTGGCAACTAATTCTTCTGTATCCATTCCTGAAAGGGTTGTGGCGTTATCGCTGATATAATTAATCAGATAGCTGACCATCACACCGCACCCCACAGAAACTGCTGAAGACGGCGTTCCCAAAAGCCCCATGGTAAGAGGAACAGCATAAGGAATTTTTAGCAAAAAGCATATTGGTGTCAGCAAAACCACAAGCGTATCTTTCGGGGAAAGTCTGAAATAAAGTAAAAACATCACCAAAAAAAGTACCAACGCAATAACTGCACATTCCAGGGATAATTCATACAAATGCAGTACCGTAAACAATGCCGCTATAAATATTATGAAATTCATAGGCATGAAAGAACACATCAGGGAAATAATAAGCACGATAGATATATTGTCCAGTCTGTGCATATAGCCTATTTTCCCGTTAATCATCATCAGCGACATAAGCGCTAATATCAGTTTCATAAGGGGTTTTAAATATACCTCATATTTACCGATAAAATTTTTTATATACTGTTTCGCAACAAGTAAGGTTGTCATATGGTCATCCTCGTTATTTATCATACATGCCTGCCAATTTTTTCAGGCTGCTGTAGTAATTTTTCAGACTTTTTTTCGCCCTGCTGTATCGGGTGGCAGATACAATGTAGGAAACAATTCCGTATGCCCCAACCACACACAGGTACAGTATAACCACGTCTTTTCCAAATTCCAGCAGATCCATTTTATAAATATCCTGCATCAGTTCCTCAAAATGATATAAAACATAAATTCCAAACAATGCAAGAAAAGAAATTGTAGCTGCAATCGTTGATTTTAAAACCTGGAATCCGATATAATCATTTCTGAAATAGTGAGTAATCGCAATATCTTTTTTTCCTCTGTGCGACTCATAGGATGCCAGTTTGGTCATAAGGATGACCTTTTCTTCATTTATCATAATCCTGTACCTTTCAACTGCCGCCATATATTACTGCACTTCAAAGGTCGCTTCCTCTGTTTAGAGGAAACGCATCTTTTCATGGCTTTTCGATGAAGCAGACTTTTTTGCCGGCTCCTTCGGTTTATCCCTGCCTATGGCATGGTTAAATTCCTGGGTCATCTGTGCTTTACACTTATCGCAAAAACGCCCGGCCTGAATCATTGCCCCGCATCCCTCACAGGGAATTCTAATAGGTGAATCATCTGCAAACTGCAGGCGCTCCTCCCGAATCCATTGGCGGATCTGGGACATCTCCACTTCACATGCTTCAGCTACCTCATTAATATCAGCGCCGTGATTTTCCTGTATAAACTTCTTTACCGCCTGAAATTTAACTTCCTGATCCTCCCTGCATTTGGGGCAAACCGGAGGCCCTCCTACATAATTAAATATTCTGCCGCATTTTCTACAATTACGTACGTTCATATTTCCCTCATTTCTGCGCTGCTTATTATACATGGCAATGTTTGTGGATGCAGCGCGGACACAAACCCCCCGGAGTGAAAGATTTATCTTCCACTTTTCCTTCTGCATTTATTCCATAATTTTAAATTCCTCTGCCGATTGTCAATGCCACAAAATAAACTTCCGTTATACCTGCCCCATGTAAAACCCGTGCCATGGAATCAATCGTACTGCCTGTTGTGTATATGTCATCTATAATAACAATCGTATTTAATTTTACATCATTTTGCCGGATTTTAAAAGCCCTTTTCAAATTATTTTGCCGTTCTTCATGACTCAGGTTTTTAAGAGGCCTTGTTTTTTTTATTCTTTCCATCAAAGCTGTGTTCACCGGAATCCCCGACAGTCCCGACAGCTCTCTGGCAATCAGCTCAGCCTGGTTGTAACCCCGCCTGCGCTTTCTGGACGGATGAATGGGAACAGGCAAAAGGGCATCCGGTCTTACCACAGAAAGCCACTTTGCCTTTTTCTCATATAAATCCCTTCCATAAAAAGATGCGTATTCCATTCGTCCTGCATATTTAAAGCGAAAGAGGGAATCCGACATGCTCCCATAGTCATATAAAGCCGTTCCTCTTATGTAACTGTGCCGGACTCTTTCGCAGTCTTTGCAATATTCCTGTTCTTCACTTTTTAACTGCTTGCCGCATTTCATGCAGGCAGGCTCCCTGATATATATAATTTTATTTTGGCACTTTCTGCAGACAGACTCTCCCGCTCTGTCTGTAATCTCATCGCATACCACACACCGCCTTGGAAATAATAAATCCAATACCCTGTTTCCTGCTCCCATTAAGCCTCCATTTCACAGATCTCTTTTATTCTGTCACACAGACTGGTATAGCGCTTATTTTCCCTTTCATTTTGAATCATTTCCTTTATCGTTCTCCTGCTTCCTAAAATAGTCACACATTTTCTTGCACGGGTTACTGCCGTATATAGAAGATTCCTGTTAAAAAGCATCTTGGGCCCGGATAAAAGAGGAAGTATAATTGCCGGATACTCACTCCCCTGAGATTTATGAATGGTTACTGCATAGGCAAGCTCAATCTCCTCCAGACCGGCAAAAGGGTAGTCAACTCTCCTGTGCTCATCATATTCCACCGTAAGGCTCCCTGCCGCCTCATTGATCTCTTTTATAATCCCCACGTCTCCATTAAATACGCCCATCCCTTTGTCAATGGCAATGCCGTATTTACTTACGATTTCCCACGTGAGCTGGTAATTGTTTTTTACCTGCATCACCTTATCGCCTACTCTGAAAAGTCTCTCTCCAGACGCATATTCCTTTTTTTCCGGAGAAGGAGGGTTTAAATACCGCTGCAAAATTCCATTTAAAACCTCCACCCCCAGATTTCCTTTTCTCATGGGTGTAAGTACCTGGATATCATAAGGTACTGCCCCTACATAAGGCGGGAGCTTTTCCCTGATCAATTGTATCATATGCTTATAAATCACATTCACATCCGCTCTCTCCAGGAAAAAGAAGTCCCTGCTCCTGTTGTCCAGTTCAATATTCTCTCCGCGGTTAATTTTGTGCGCATTAACCACAATATCGCTTTCCCCTGCCTGCCTGAAAATTTTCTTAAGCATTACCACAGGAAAAGCATTGCTGTTTATCAGATCCTGCAAAACCTGTCCCGGTCCCACGCTGGGCAACTGATCCACATCTCCCACCATAATCAGCCTTGTCCCTACACTGATTGCGCTTAGCAGCGCTTTAAACAAAAAAATATCTACCATAGACATTTCATCGATTATAATTACATCCGCCTCTAAAGGATTCTCCTCATTTCGCTCAAACTGTCCCCGTTTGTCTTCCTCCACAGCCCCGTTTACTTCTAAAAGTCTGTGGATCGTTCGCGCTTCATACCCTGTTGCTTCCGTCATGCGCTTGGCCGCCCTGCCCGTAGGCGCCGCCAGCAGGATATCCATCCCCTCCCTTTCAAAATAACGGATAATCGTATTAATTGTGGTTGTCTTTCCTGTTCCGGGTCCTCCCGACAAAATCATAAGGCCCGATTTAACGCTTTGGAGCACTGCCTTTTGCTGCAGTTCATCTAATGCTAATCCCTGCTCCTTTTCCAAATCCTGCAAAAGAGCTTTTACCTTTTTTTCCTCCGCCAAAAGAGCCTCATCTTCCATCGTAATGTTCAAATCATGAAGCATTCTTGCACAGCCCAGCTCTGCATAATAATATGCAGAGGCATAAATCCTTTTTTCCTCCTTCAGCTTAATCACAAGCTTTCTGTCCATGGCAAGATTGGCAATCTGGGGCTCTATGACATGAGGCGGCAATTCTAAGAGTTCTGCCGCCCGTGCCAGCAGACTAAAGTCAGGCAGATAAATATGCCCGTCCGCCGCAGCCAAAAGCAGTACATACAGAATGCCGCTTCGTATCCGAAAGTCCGAATCCGTATGAATTCCTATTTTCCCGGCAATCTCATCGGCAATTTTAAACCCCACACCGTCTATATCCTCTGCAAGCCGGTAAGGGTTCTCTTTCATAATACCATACAGATCCATACCATATTGATGGTAAATTTTAACTGCAAGTGTATTGGAAATGCCGTATTTTTGCAGAAAAATAAATGCCTTGCGCATATCCTTTTTTTCCATCATCTGAGCAGCAATCTCCTGTGCCTTCCGCTGGCTGATCCCTTTAATCTCCACCAGTCTTTCCGGTTCCTCCTCAATAATCCGGAAGGTCTCACTGCCAAATTTTTTAACAATTCTTGCCGCCATTGCCTCCCCGATGCCTTTAATTGCTCCTGAGCCTAAATAGCGCTCCATACCTGCCGCATCATCCGGTTCCACCACTTGGCAGCTTTCCACCTTGAGCTGACTTCCATACAGGGGATGTTCTACGTAGCTGCCGCTCACCTTTAAAGTTTCCCCTGTTTCCACCGCCCGGAAATTTCCGACACATACCAGTTCGTCTCCATCTGATATTAGCGCAACCACTGCATAGCCATTTTCCTTATTTTGATAAATAATATGATCTACATAACCCGTGACCGTCTCCACCAAAATCCCTCCCAACCGCTTACGGCATGCACACGCCTCACTGCTCAGGCAATGCAGACGGCACACTCCGTAAACTGCCCTTATGTTAACAAACGCTGCCTCGCTTCGCGAGCCAGCTTATTGTAATAAAAGGCTGCCAAATAAAACGGTCTCCCCGTTTTATTTCAGCAGCCTTTATGTTCTTTTAACTTTCCGTTCTTCACGGATCTGTTCCATTCCTTCTCAAAACTATACGCTTATGTTTCCATATTATAGTTGCGCTTCATCTGCTCGTAAAGCATCTGGGCAAGTCCTAATCCCTGCAGATCAGTTGATGTGGCAGCCAGCTTCTGAATCGCAGAGTCCTGAAAATAATCTACCAGATTATTATTGGGATCGCTGCCTTCATCGGATTTGAAACAATCCACTGTCTTTTGCATTTCCTTAAATACCTGCTCCAAAAAATAAGCTTCAAACTGTTTACAGGCCCCAAGCAGCTCATCTTCTGACGCCTGCGAATAATCTGTCCCTTTGATCGTCTCTTGCAATTTAGCTCCGGCAGTGGAGCTTTGTTCTTTCATATAATCTACATAAGCCGATGATGAAATTCCACCTAATTCCATACTAATAACATGCTCCCTTCTCAACCTGCAAATTTAGATGTAACATTAACGTTTCAGATTATTTGCTGTCTGCATCATCTCATCTGTGGTAGTAATTGCCTTTGAATTCATCTCATAGGCACGTTGGGCAATAATCAAATTCACCATCTCATCCGCAACCTGTACGTTAGAACCTTCCAGGTAGCCCTGAACCATCTTGCTTCTCGTAAGATTTCTGTTGGTTGCCTCATTGAGGGCCTCACCGCTTGCCGGTGAGGTTTCCCAAAGCGTACTTCCTTTTCTCACAAGTCCACCCGGATTATTAAACTGATACATACCAATCGTCATGTTCAGGGACTGCGGATTATTATTGGCATCCGGGTAGCAGATTGTACCGTCATTGGTGATAGTAATTCTGCTGGTTACATAATTATTATTCAAAGTAATCGTCCTGCCCGTAGTGCTCAGCACCGGAAGGCCATCCTGATTAGTAAGGATTAACCCGCCATTTCTTCCATTGGTCGCCCAGGTAAAATCACCATTACGGGTATAATATGTATTTCCATCGCTGCCCTGGATTGCAAAAAATCCTTCTCCCTCAATGGCAAATGATGCATCTCCATTAGATGCCAGGAAACTTCCCTGGGTAAAAATAGAATTAATAGACGAATTTCTTACACCTAATCCAACCTGTGAACTTGTAGGCTTGGGATCCCCGTTTGCTGTGGTAGTGGCCGTCTGCAAAGTCTGATAAAGTAAAGACTTAAACTGTGCCACTTGTGTCTTATATCCTACCGTATTGACATTTGCCAGATTATTTGCTATCGTGTCAACATTTGTCTGCTGCGCATTCATTCCTGTCGCTGCGGTCCATAAACTCCTAACCATAAACTGCCTCCTTAAATTTTGCCAAGCTGATTCGCTGCAATGTCTAATGTACTGTCATAAGTGGTTATCACTTTTTGATTGCTTTCATAGGCACGGGAAACCGTAATCATATTAACCATCTCTGTTACCACCGAAATATTGGAGGATTCCAGGTATCCCGAATACACCTCCGCAGCCGGTTCTTTTTCCCCGGCGCCTTCTGCCGCCTCAAAGTAATTTTCCCCATATCGTACTAAATAATCATAATTTTCAAAATCGGTAACCTGAATGGCAGCTACTACTCTGCCATTCTGGACAATCTCACCTTTTGTATTAATTTCGGCCTTCTGAAGGGGATCTATTTTAATGGGAGATCCGCTCTCATCAAGCACCGCATCCCCGTCTCTGGTAACCAGGCGTCCATCCTGCGTTAAGGTGAAATCGCCGTCTCTGGTATATTTCACAGAAGTTTCTCCTGATTTGCTGGTAAATTCAACTGCAAAAAAACCTGCATCCGTCAAAGCCAGGTCAAAGGTATTTTCCGTATGTTTTAACGGTCCCTGGGAAAAATCTGTATATCCTTCTCCGATCTTAACGCCAGGGTGATTTCTTCCAAGTCTTTTCGCCAGGCGGTCGCCTTCCGTAAAGTCCTTAATCTTATATGTCAAAACAGAATCAAAAGACTGGCTGGAAGCTCCCTCCTTCTTAAAACCGGTAGTATCCGCATTGGCAAGATTATTTGTAAGGACATCCATCCTGCGCTGTTCATTTACCATGCCTGTATAGGCAGTGTATAATCCTTTTACCATAAAAAACATACTCCCTTCTCAACCTGCAAATTTGTGTATTCAAGCTGCCCCAAATAAGTTTATAGGCTAATCCTCCCTGTAGCCGGCAAGGAATTCCACATACTTACCTGTTCCAATAGCAACGGCTGTCATGGGATCCTCCGCTGTCATGGTGTTAATTCCTGTTTTTTCTGAAATCAAATCCTCAAATCCCCGCAAAAGGCTCCCGCCTCCTGTAAGTACAATCCCTCTGTCCGCAATATCCGCTGCCAGTTCCGGCGGCGTTTTTTCAAGTACGCTGTGAATCGTTTCGATAATCTGTGCCGTGGTTTCCTTGAGAGCTTCCTCTGTTTCCTCAGAAGATACCTTCACGGTTTTGGGAAGGCCTGTAACCAGATTACGCCCTCTAACATCCATGTAATCCACTTCCGCCCGTTTAAATGCAGAGCCAATTTTTATTTTGATATCCTCAGCCGTCCTTTCGCCGATTAACAGATTATGTTTCTTACGCATAAATCTTACCAGCGCTTCATCGAAATCATCACCGGCAATTTTGATAGATGCACTTACTACTGTTCCACCTAATGAAATAACCGCTATATCGGAAGTACCTCCGCCAATATCCACGATCATATTTCCGCAGGGCTTGGAAATATCAATCCCTGCACCTATTGCTGCCGCAATCGGTTCTTCAATAATAGAAACCTCCCTGGCCCCCGCCTGAAGAGTAGCGTCCTCAACAGCCTTTTTTTCCACCTCTGTAACACCGCTGGGTACGCAGACCGCAATCCTTGGTTTTCTGAAAGTTTTCTTACCAAGCGCTTTCTGAATAAAATACTTCATCATCTGCTCTGTTACTTTATAATCAGAAATAACGCCCTGACGCAAAGGACGGACAGCCACTATATTTCCCGGAGTTCTTCCCAGCATAAGTCTTGCGTCCTCTCCAATGGCCTTAATTCTGTTAGTGTCTCTATCAAAAGCTACAACCGAGGGTTCTTTAAGGACAACGCCTCTTCCTCTAATATAAACCAATATACTGGCAGTTCCCAAATCGATCCCGATATCCGTGTATTGCATTTTTTGTGCCCCTTTCTTAGCTTGATCACCGCATTTTCCAAATTTAATTCAAATTTATTTATTCTGAATGGATCCCGCCAGCCAAAATTCATTCCGGCTCCGGCAGCTTCGCAGATCATATTTTCTATTTTGAAGTTATAATGTCTATAATAAGACGCATATAGAAGTTATTATAACCCATAGAAAATTTTTTTCAAAGGGGTTTCACAAAAATTTAATAAAAATGGATGTAACAAGTAAAACGGATCCATCCGTTTTTCCTGCTGCATCCATGCTCCGATGTATTTATCGGTATTTATCTACGTTTTCTTTATACTTTTTCAACATTTTTTTCACATACTGTCCCGTATAAGAGCCAAGGTAATTCGCTATCTCCTCCGGTGTCCCGCAGGCAACCATCTCTCCACCCCTGTCTCCGCCATCCGGTCCCATATCAATAATATAATCTGCCGTCTTAATCACATCCAGATTATGCTCTATCACCACCACCGTATTGCCGCCGTCTACAAGCCGGTGCAGTATTTCAACCAGCTTGTGCACGTCTGCAAAATGCAGGCCGGTAGTAGGCTCATCCAGAATATAGATTGTATTTCCCGTGCTGCGTTTGCTCAGCTCCGTGGCCAGCTTAATCCTCTGGGCCTCTCCCCCTGATAAAGTAGTGGAAGGCTGTCCCAGCTTTACGTAGGAAAGACCTACATCGTTAAGGGTCTCTATCTTGCGGCGTATTGAGGGCAGATTTTCAAAGAAAGGTACGGCTTCCTCTACGGTCATATCCAGTACGTCATAAATATTTTTTCCCTTATATTTCACCTCCAGGGTTTCTCTGTTATAACGCCTGCCGCCGCAGACTTCACAGGGTACGTAGACATCAGGCAAAAAATGCATTTCTATCTTGATAATCCCGTCTCCGCCACAGGCTTCACAGCGCCCCCCTTTTACATTAAAGCTGAATCTTCCTTTTTTATATCCTCTCGCTTTGGCATCCGGCGTCCCGGCAAACAAATCCCTGATCATATCAAAGACTCCCGTGTAGGTAGCCGGATTAGAGCGGGGCGTTCTTCCAATTGGTGACTGATCTATGTCTATCACTTTGTCCAGTTTGTTGATTCCCGAAATATTCTTGTGTTTTCCGGGTATGGTCCTTGCACGGTTTAAATCCCTGGCAAGGCGCTTATACAAAATTTCATTAACCAGAGAACTTTTTCCCGAGCCCGAAACCCCTGTTACACAGGTGAGAATTCCAAGAGGAATCTTCACCGAAATGTTTTTAAGGTTGTTTTCTCTTGCCCCTGTTACCGTCAGCCAGCCCTTGGGCTTACGCCGCGCCTCCGGTACCGGAACCTGCTTTCTTCCGCTCAGATACTGGCCTGTAATGGATTCTTCCACCTCCATAATTTCCCGGGCCGTTCCCTGAGCCACCACCTTACCGCCATGAGAGCCTGCACCGGGACCAATGTCAACCACATGATCGGCCTCTAACATCGTATCTTCATCATGTTCTACCACAATAAGTGTGTTCCCTAAATCCCTGAGGTTTTTCAGCGTATTAAGGAGCTTATCATTATCCTTCTGATGGAGCCCTATGCTTGGCTCATCCAAAATATAGCATACACCCACCAGGCCGGAGCCAATCTGTGTGGCAAGACGGATCCGCTGGGCCTCTCCCCCTGACAGGGTAGCCGTAGCCCTTGAAAGGGATAAATAATCCAGGCCCACATCTATCAGAAATCCGACTCTCGCATTAATTTCCTTTAGCACCTGCCTTCCAATCAGCTGCTGTTGATTGGAAAGCTGCATATCTTTCAGGAAATCATAAAGGTCACGAATAGACATGGAAGTGATTTCAAAAATATTTTTATCGCAGACAGTTACCGCCAGAGACTCCTTCTTTAATCTCATGCCGCCGCATTCTTTACAGGGGGTAATCCGCATAAAAGTTTCATACTCCTGTTTAATGATATCAGAACCGGTCTCTCTGTACTTTCGCTCCATGTTCCGAATCAGTCCTTCAAACGCAACAGGATAAATCCCTTCGCCCCTCTGGCCTTTATAGTGGACTTTTACCTCTCTGCCTCCGGTACCATGAAGCAGTATATCAAAGATATTTTCCGGTAAATCCTCCATGGATGTATCCAGGCTGAATTTATACTCCTTTGCAAGAGCCTGCAAAAGCGCATTGGTAAAGCTGCCCGGCTCACTGCTTGACTGCCATCCCATTACCTGAATAGCGCCGCCGCTGATACTCAAAGATTTATCAGGAATCATCAGTTCCGGGTCAAACTCCATCTTATAACCCAGCCCGAAGCATACGGGACAGGCACCGAAAGGATTGTTAAAAGAAAAGCTTCTTGGCTCAATTTCACTAATGCTGACGCCGCAGTCCGGGCAGGCAAAGCTTTGACTGAAATTTATTGTCTCACCGTCAATGACATCCACCATCAGCAGGCCTTCTGCCAGGTTGAGTACGTTTTCAATGGAATCCGTAAGCCTTCTTTCAATATCCGGCTTTATTACAAGCCGGTCAACTACGATTTCAATATTATGTTTAATGTTCTTATCCAGCTTTAGCTCTTCCGTAAGTTCATATAAGCTTCCATCCACACGCACTCTCACATACCCGCTTCTTCTGGCGCGGTCAAATACCTTGGCATGTTCTCCCTTTCTTCCTCTGACAACAGGCGCAAGCAATTGTATTCTTGTCCCCTGGGAAAGCTCCATAACCTGATCTACCATCTGGTCTACGCTTTGCCGTTTGATCTCTTTTCCGCATTCCGGACAGTGGGGAATGCCTATTCTGGCATACAGTAGTCTGAAATGGTCATAAATTTCAGTCACGGTTCCCACCGTAGAGCGGGGATTTCTGTTGGTAGATTTCTGATCTATGGATATGGCCGGGGAAAGACCTTCTATTTTCTCTACATTAGGTTTTTCCATCTGCCCCAAAAACTGCCTTGCATAGGAGGAAAGAGATTCCATATACCTTCTTTGCCCCTCAGCATAAATCGTATCAAAAGCAAGCGATGATTTTCCTGAGCCTGAAAGCCCTGTGAGCACCACCAGCTCATTTCGCGGAATATCCACATTAAGCTCGTTTAAATTGTGTTCATTTGCACCCCTGATTTTAATAAATTCTCTGGGACGCATCCTTGGGATATCTATATGTTTATCCGATAGTTTCATTGTAATCCTCCATTTTTGCCAGCAACCCTCAAATTGGAGCCTGGGCACAAACAACGGATGCCGGGCTGATTTTTCAATCTATTTTCTTTCCTTTTCTTTCATCATCATCCAGTTCCTTCAGCTTCTTTTTCAATTCAACCATTTTATCACGCAGCTCTGCCGCAGCCTCGAAGTTTAAATCTGCTGCTGCTTTCTTCATCTGCTTTTCCACCTCTGCAGTCAGTTTTTCCAACTCCCTGCGGTCCATGGATTCCGGATCCTTCGCAAACTGCAGTTCCTCCTTTGCAATTACTCTGGATATACTGATCAGATCCCGGACTGCCTTCCTGATAGTGGTTGGGGTAATACCATGTTCATCATTATATTTTTGCTGAATCCTCCGCCTTCTGTTGGTTTCCTCTATAGCTGCTGCCATAGAATCTGTCATATTGTCGGCATACATAATTACATGGCCTTCCGAATTTCTGGCCGCACGACCTACTGTCTGAATCAGAGAGGTCTCTGAACGCAGAAATCCCTCCTTATCTGCATCCAGAATCGCCACCAGTGAGATTTCAGGAATGTCCAGCCCTTCTCTTAAGAGGTTGATGCCTACCAGCACATCAAAAACGTCCAGTCTCATATCCCGGATAATTTCTGCCCTTTCAAGGGTATCTATATCTGAATGGAGATACTTCACACGTATTCCCACATCATTCATATAATCCGTAAGGTCCTCTGCCATTCTTTTTGTCAGCGTAGTAACCAGAACCTTGTTATGTTTCTCCGTTTCTTTGTTGATTTCTGCCACCAGATCATCAATCTGTCCCTCTACCGGCCGCACCGATATTTCCGGATCCAGCAGACCCGTAGGTCGGATGATCTGTTCTGTACGAAACAGTTCGTGCTCCTGCTCATATTTGGCAGGTGTAGCCGATACAAACAACATCTGATCGATATGTTCTTCAAACTCCGCAAAGCATAAAGGACGGTTGTCAAGTGCTGAAGGAAGCCGAAACCCGTAATCTACCAGCGTTGTCTTTCTCGATCTGTCTCCGGTGTACATTGCTCCAATCTGCGGAATCGTCATGTGGGATTCATCTACAATAATTAAATAATCATCCCCAAAATAGTCCATCAGCGTGTGGGGCATAGCGCCTGCCGCCATCCCTGCAAGATGCCTGGAATAATTTTCAATGCCGGAGCAAAACCCTGTTTCCCTGAGCATTTCAATGTCAAAATTGGTTCTCTCAGAAATCCTCTGGGCCTCTAAAAGCTTATCCTCCCCCTTAAAATAGCGTATTCTTTCCTCTAGTTCCGCCTCAATATTTATGCATGCCGCCTGTATTCTCTCCTGAGGCACTACATAATGAGAGGCCGGAAAAATAGCAACATGCTCCAGTACGGCACGTACCTGGCCTGTCAGTGGGTCTGTCTCCGCAATCCGGTCAATTTCATCCCCAAAGAACTCAATACGGATGAGATGATCACCTCCCTGCGCCGGATAAACCTCCACCACATCTCCTCTCACCCTGAAGCACGCACGCCCCAAATCCATATCGTTTCTGTCATACTGTATATCAATCAGCTCCCGGATTACCTGATCTCTGTCTTTATTCATCCCTGGCCGCAGGGATACTATCATCTCCTGATAATCATCCGGACTTCCTAATCCATAAATACAGGATACACTGGCCACCACAATAACATCTTTCCTTTCGGACAAAGATGCCGTGGCTGACAGGCGCAGCTTATCAATTTCCTCATTCACAGAAGAATCTTTGGCAATATAAGTATCAGAGGATGGCACATAAGCTTCTGGCTGATAATAATCATAGTAGGAGACAAAGTACTCCACCGCATTCTCGGGGAAGAACTCCTTGAACTCCCCGTACAATTGTCCGGCCAGAGTCTTATTGTGCGCTATGACCAAAGTGGGCTTATTCAGGGCGGCGATCACGTTTGCCATGGTGAAAGTCTTACCGGAACCTGTAACACCAAGCAAAGTCTGAAATTGGTTGCCTTCCCGAAACCCTTTGACCAGGGCTTCTATGGCCTGCGGCTGGTCTCCGGTGGGCTTGTATTCGCTGTGGAGTTTGAAGAATTTTTGTTCGATGAACGTTTTTTGTTCATTTTGCACGAAAAGCCACCTCCGTAAATTTAATGCGAATGAGACATTCGCATCGTAAAAAAAGATGCGTATATGCCACAAATTTGTCAAAGAATATTTCATTTTCGTCATACTTTTTACTCAAATCGGAGAAAAAGCCCTTGACGAATCACGTTCACACTTTGCCGTTTTTGCAACTCAGCGTACCTCTGTAATTCCATATAGACATGGCAACACTGAAGAGCTTTTTTATCTTACCACAGATCGTTAAATTTGTATAGATGCAAATCGAACTTTTGTTCTTTTTATCTTTTCTATCACACTCATCTGGAAGAAATCCCGTTACGTCTACTACAATCTACTACAATCCCCAACAATTCCTTTTGAAAGCCTTTCTATTTCTTCCGGGTTTGGTAATACTTCTTTCACGTATTCCTTCATCTCCGACACGCCATCCGCTATGATACCTCTATTATCTGCATAAACATTCATTATTATGATTTCTTCGGCATATCCCATGAGCTTTGATACTGCCTTTGGGTTAAATGCTTTCAGCCGGAGCGTGCAAGATCCTGAAACTCTTCCGTTCTGCGATTTCTGTTTTTCTCGTACACCTTCCGTTCCTTTAAGATCGCCTCAAAGACATAATCAGGAATCGGGATCTCTCTGTAACAGCATGCCGGAAAATGTACTCGACTTTTTTACCCTTTTCAGAACAGGCAAACCTAGATCTGCCTGTCGATAAAGGAATTTGATATTTTATATATGCTGTATTCTGCTCAGGATATTGCCTATTCGAAAGAACAGATTTATGAGGCTGTCTGGCATGAACCGTCAAACGGCTGCTGCCATGCGGTGGAGAACACGGTTTTCCAGATCAGGAAAAGGATCAGGGATTATTCGGTAAGGGTGGACTGTGTGATGTCCCCAAGCCTCCGCCTCAGTTCCCCAAACCGCTGCACCTCATATTCTGCAATGTACCATAATATCGTTATCTTCCATTTCCCGCTTAAGATGTTCTGTACCCTGACCATAGCCGCGCATTAGGGCAGCGGCGCTTTCATGTTGCTCATGTGAGTCCCTCCTTTTAACGCATTATGCTATATCCGCCCTGTCTGTTCAATGTACTATCCTTTTTGATACCGGTATCTTTTTTGCACTATAGAAAAAAAAAGACAGTACTTTTCTTTTCCCCTGCCGGTTGCTATCATGTGATTCAGGAAGGAGGCGGACGGGATAAACACATCAATGGATATAGCAGGCATTTCCCCAAGAACATAGCCTTGCAGTCGGAAAAACCAAGCAGGTAGGCGAGCATCCTATACCGGGATCAATAGCACAAGTGCTATGCGCGTTCTGTTCGCTGACGTATCGGTCGATCAGCAGG
>RAYQ01000007.1 GCA_003612395.1 Parablautia intestinalis | reverse complement strand
TCTCAAGCTTTTAAATACACTGGATTCGGGTGGCTCTCAAGCTTTAAATTAGTGGCTCCCAAGCTTTAGAATAATCACTTGTCTGTCCGGACTGTGGGAATACAGTATATCCCTGCATCGCCCTGGTGGTAATGGTGGCGGTCATCAATGGCGATAAGCTGCTTATGACTAAATATGCAGGCCGTTCCCTTCCACAGTGGGTACTGATATCCGGCTTTGTGGAGACAGGGGAGACACTGGAGGAAGCGGCGGAAAGGGAGGTTTTTGAAGAGACAGGCATCCGCATCAGGGACCTGCAGTATTTTGGCAGCCAGCCGTGGGGATTTTCCGATTCTGTGATTGTAGGCTATACCGCAAGGCTGGACGGCCCTGATGAAATCCGCCTTGACAGGAAAGAACTGGCGGAGGCAGAGTGGCATCTGCGTTCCAGACTTCCGGATGAATTGACGGATATCAGTATTGCCCATGAGATGATTGAATCATTGAGGCTTTAGAGGAAAGGCTGGATAAAAATAGTTTGCTGTACTAAGATACACACGATGGCGCAGAAAGTCCTCCACGCCGTTTTCGATGACCCGGAGGGGACGCTGAAAAATGCGGCGGCGGTCCTCGGTCTCGGCGCGGCAGGGGTGGAGCAGGCGGAAGTGCTGCGGGATAAATCCATCATAGAGGAAAAGCTGAAAAAGGAGCAGGGGCGCTACGAGACGCTCCTTGATATGCGGATGAACAACGAGATACCGAGGGAGGTATTCAGCCGCAAGCAGCAGGAGGTGGAGAAAAAGATCGCAGAGCTGGAACAGCAGATGATGCAGTACGGCGATGTGAAGCCCGCCACGGAGGCGGATGTGAGCGGCAAGCTGGAAAACCTGCAAAGGCTCATGGAGCAGCCGCCCGTGCCGGAGGATGGGGAGTTTTCGGAGGAAGATATCGATAAATATGTTTTCGGGGTAAGGGTTTACGAAGACCGCTTTGAGTGGCTCTTAAACTTAAGCCCCGAAGCCCGCGGGGAACTGGATGATGCCGGTTCCCCTGTTTATTTTACGAAGCTAACGGTCACGCCGGATGACGAGCGGGCATGGTTCAAGAAACACCCGCAGTGGTCAAAGTCCAACAAATATGCGGAGCTGGAGGCATGGATTTATATTTAGACGAAAGAGACAGGGCGGAAGGGCTGTGGCGGCCTTTCCGTCCTGTCCGGCGTTTTGCGGTCTTACTCTGTAATCATTTCTTTTACTTCTGTTGGCAGGCATTTCCCTAAAAACATAGCCTTGCAGTCGGAAAATCCAAGCAGATATGCAAGCATCCCAAACCGGGAGCCCAGCGCGTTCTGCTCGCTGACGTAGCGGTCAATCAGCAGCCGGATTTCTTTTGACAAGTTCATCCTGTCCAGTTCGCCGGAGTATATGTCCGACTTGCGGAGAATCGCCTGGTATTCCCCGTCACTGTTTACGATGCCGTTCATGACGCTGTGCATACGGACATCCATCAATTGGTACAATGCAGAATCTTTTTCCAATCCAATCCCTCCTTCCGTGGTGTCGTAGCTTACCTCTGTTTTGACGGGATTGCAAGCGGAAAAAGAAAAAAGCCGGAAAACCATCTTGTAGCGTCCGACATTTTCTGATAATATATCCATATGGGGTACTGCCATAACGGGATAGGCGGTCAGTCTTTCGATGCAAACGCAGAGGGGACTGCCCCTCTGACTACGGGTAAAACCGGGAAAGGGGGGATGCTTGATGAGTGACTATAAACTGCTGACGGTTGTCCTGATGATTCTTGGAATCATCGTATCAATCCTGATTGCTTACATAAATCACACAAAAAAGTAACCGCCCTTTTGACCGAGGATCGCGGTTACTTTTTTGGTAACTAATTTCTAAGGACTGACCGTCTATCGGCAGTATTCCCTTTTGTGCTTTTATTGTAGCAGATTCCACCGCATCTGTCAAACGCTGCGGAGCGTTCCGCTGAAATCATTCTATGCCGGATTCCGCATAAAAGCAAGGGGATTTTGTCGAATCCCGTTTGTCGAATGTCGAATTGGGTGGGGTAAATGGGGTAAAGAGGGGTAAAAGTCATCATAATCTAACAGCGGCACAGGCGGCAATAAAAAAATAATGCCATAGGATTTTTGGTACTTGCAGGCAAAAGTATTGAAGAATGGCTTAAAATCAAGGGTTTTTAGGCGTAGAGGGGTTCACCGGAGTGATTGGTGGGCCTCTCTTTTTTGCGTTTTTGATGCCGCTGATAGGATGGCGATAGGGGAGAAATTATACTATCACGCAAAAGTCGGCAGTTTCCGTGATAGTATCCGAGTTTTGCGTGAAAGTATAGGGGTTTCCGTGATAGTATGGAGTTTCGCCTGTTTGTAGAAAAATGCTGTTGAAATATGGGGGATATTATCGAATTTTGTAAGGGTGTCTTAGTTTCCGGCAGATACAGACACGGAAAGCCTACAAAACCCGTAAACACCGCACTTTCGGCACCACATAGCTTTCAAAGTTACATTATTTCCGTGTGCTTTTAGGGGCATTTTTACATTAGCGAGGGTGCGAACGGTTGTTCTTGGGTTCTTTTGCCTGATAGTATATACTCGTAGGAAAAAGTCGGTTATCATCACGGAAACTCGGATACTAACAGGCAAAACTCCGTACTATCACGCAAAAGTCGATACTCGCAGGCAAAATCCTTATACAAACACAGAAACTTGCTGGGAGTTTTCGTGATAATATAAGGGTTTCCGTATTCATATGTGGGTAAAGTGGTAAAAAGTGAATGGAAAAAAAGACAATATAAGAAAAAGGGCTGTTCAATGGCTCTTTTTTACTTTCCACGCCCGGAAAATAGTCGTTTCGTACCATCGGGTAAAAAATAGATAATTTTTTTGGTATAATTCAATGGATGCTATTGCTTTAGAGGAAACGGTATTCTGCCGAAGTATTAGAAAAGAATGAAACCCATCAATAGCTTGTGAGGCATATCGGCAAAGTACAGAAAATCTGAAATCCTATATGCAGCACCAGTGGAGCCTTGTGGGTGGGATGGCTGGCACGTTCAGGGAGATGGAGTAAAAGGATAGTATGTGTTATAATTGAAAAAAGTGTAGGAGGAAGGATTATGACACAGTATAAAGTTTTGATTATAGAAGATGACCTAAATGCAGCGCAATCAATCAGTAATTTTTTAAGTGCATGGGGTTTTCAATGTGAATATCTGAAAGACTTCGGGCAGGTGACAGACCAGTTTATCATGTACAAGCCGGAGATTGTTTTATTGGACATAACACTTCCGCATTATAACGGATATCATTGGTGCGAAGAAATAAGAAAGATTTCCAAGGTTCCGATTATCTTTATTTCATCCATCAACGACAATCTGAATATGATTTTAGCCATGAACATGGGTGGTGATGATTTTGTAGTAAAGCCATTTGACCTTAATTTCCTGCTTGCAAAAATCAATTCCCTGTTGCGGCGTGCCTATGATTTTCAAGGCGCAATGAATGTAGTTGCCTGCGGTGATGTGGTGTTAGACTTGGATAATGCAAAACTGCAATACAATGGGAGCGTGTTGGAATTATCACGCAATGATTTCATTATCTTGAAAGAACTTATGGCCCATAGCGGTAAAAATGTATCCCGTGATGAACTTATGCAGGCATTGTGGAATGACAATACTTTTGTTGATGATAACACTCTTACAGTCAATATAACGAGGGTACGAAACAAATTGAGGGGGATTGGTCTTGAAGATTTTATTGTCACCCGGAAAGGCATGGGCTACCAGATTGGATAAAAGGCATTTTCTGATTCAGTATCTGAAGGAAAAATATAAGGTGATTGTTGTGTTTTGCGGGCTGATTTTGTGCAATTTCTTTTTATATTTCCTTTATGATGTACGCATGGAGCCGATTTTATACACGTCATTTCTACTCATCCTGTTTGTGCTGCCTTTCGCCTTTTGGGATATGCACCGCATATACCAGAAATGTAGGCGGCTGCAAGATATCGGGCAGATGGAAAATCCGGTTATGCCTGATCTGTGGGTGGCTGAAACGCTTTTAGAACAAGACTATCAGCGAGTAATCAAAGAGGCTCTGCAGGCATGGCAGAATGAACGGACCAGGTGGCGGGAAATAAATGCAGAAAGGGATGATTATTATACTCTCTGGACGCACCAGATAAAGACACCCATTTATTCTATGGATCTGATGCTGCAGACGGGCGACACCACACCATCTAAATGGAAAGCGGAGCTGCTGCAGGTATCACGGTATGCAGATATGGCGCTCAAGTACCTGCAGTTGGAAAATCAATATTCCGATCTGTGTTTAGAACAGGTAAAGCTTCTGACTGTGGCTCAGGAAGCAGTCAGGAAACATTCTGTTATTCTGATCGCAAAGAGGCTGAAAATAGACTTGCATGATTTGGAGGCAGAAGTCCTTACAGACAGGAAATGGCTGTTGTTCATATTGGAGCAGTTGGTTTCAAATGCCGCGAAATATACGGAGCGGGGCACCATTGCAATATATCAGCCTGCCCCATTACAGATATGTGTCAGTGATACCGGAATGGGGATAGCCGCCGAGGATCTGCCGCGCCTGTTTGAAAAGGGCTATACAGGTTTTAACGGGCATATTCACCAGAAATCCACGGGTTGCGGCTTGTATATGTGCAAAAAGGTTTCGCACCTGTTAGGGCTGACTCTTTCTATTTCGTCACAGGTAAATATCGGGACAACAGTAACAATCAATCTGCCGGGGGATGATTTTGCCGCTGCAGATTGACTTTCCTTACAAGTGATGTAAGGTTCAAGCGGGAAATGTCACCTTAATCTATGGCAGACGGTTCCTGCTTTTTTTATAATCTTATGTGTAAAGCCCAAATACAGAAAGGAACATACACATGAATGATAAAAACACAACTTTACTAATGGTGGAGCACCTGCGGAAAATATACAGCTGCAGGTTTGGCGGTAGCCAGGTGGAAGCACTGAAAGATGTTTCGCTTGGCGTAGAACGGGGCGAGTTTATTGCTGTCATGGGAGAGAGCGGCTCCGGAAAGACAACGCTGCTCAACCTTTTAGCAGTGTTAGACCGTCCTACCGAGGGGAAAATCCTGCTTGACGGAAAGGACATTACCCAGATCAGGGACAGCAATATCTCACGGTTTAGGCGCGAAAATTTAGGGTTTGTCTTTCAGGATTTTAACCTGCTGGATAACTTCTCCCTGCGGGATAATATCTACCTGCCCCTTGTGCTTTCCAATACTCCAAAGAAGCAGATGGAAAGCAGGTTAGAACCGTTGGCAGCGCAGCTTAAAATTTCTGATATTTT
>RAYQ01000082.1 GCA_003612395.1 Parablautia intestinalis | reverse complement strand
GAGACTGTCCGAAAAATAAGAAAAAATAGCGTAGAAAATACCGCCAGAAACTTGTCTATATGTGACAATCTGGCGGCAGGAGTATTTTTTCGTATACTGGCCGGAAAGAAAACCATTTTCAAAAGAAAAAGGCATGTATCAGGTCAAAATCATCTCCATTAGTCCGTTTACCCCAAGGAGGTTTACCACTCTTCGGAAATTGTAGGCAAGGAAAGAAAGCCCCATTTCAGCGGCTGCCTTCTGCTTTCCTTTTGTCAGCAGATAACCGGCTCCGTGCCATCTTTTCACTGTTCCATATGGATGTTCAACCACAGTGTTCCGCTTCCGTAAATGCTGCTGGTTGGGGTAGAACCGCAGGATCACCCATTCGTCCCATGAACTTTCTTCTTCGGATAACGTGATCACTTTGAACCGGCGGCTCGTCTTCCGGACAATTCTGTTTTCCCTAGCTTTTTCATAAAAGGCTTCTTCTTTCCGTGTTTCGCCCTCTTTGAATGAGACGATCCGTCTTTTATGAAGTGTACATTTGTTGGGGCATTTCAAACAGGCTGAAAGTCTGTGATACCTGCGGATGCAGGGATCTTTTTTGCCATTCGGGTGGCCCGGACCTGCGTAGAACAACGTCTGACCCATCGGGCAGATAACTATGTCTTTTTCAATATCGCGCTCAAAATATGGATGTAACGGTGGTTCCCGCCTGACTTCCACAGGCGCTTTCTCCAATCCGCCCTGTGCTTTCATTTCTGCATAGGAAACCACTTCCCCGGTTTCTTTATCCAGATACAGGCTGCTTCCCTGTTCCCGGCGTTTCACAACTTCCAGCTCCACATCGCCCCGATGTAGAATCTCAGGCAGCTCACCGGCTGATATGCACTGAAGAATCGTATCCTTATCTTTTGAAAACAGCATTTCCCCGGTTACTTCTGTATTGGTTTTCTGGAACCGGAACATCCTGCTTTTCTCGCCTTTATTTGGATGCGTTGTAGGAGTATCCCCATTTAAAAGGCACTGCAGGATTTCTTCATCGTTGCTGTATCCTCTGTCCGCGATACCTTCAAGGTTTTCCACTCCTAGTGCGGCTTTTGAGGCATTGATGCCGTCTCCAAGCAGATGCCAGTCCGTGCATTCACTCGTTACATCATAATGAACAATCAGATGGTTTTTCGGTTCTACCGCAGTCTGCACATTGAAGCTTGGCCGGATGCCGTCCCTCGTTTTCATAAGACGGCATTCCGGATCGGTAGTGCAGATGTGGTTCTCCCCGCTGCCTGCCATCTGTTCCAGTGCTCCAGTCAGCTGGGCTTTGCGGCGTTCCAGATAATCCAGCACACCGGCGATGTCTTCTTTTGTCAATGCACCCGGCCTGGATTCGGCGGCATCTGCTTCATCCAGTTCTTTCATGTACCTGCTGATTTTTTCTTCCACATCCAGAAGAACCTTCTTGGCATTGCTGCTGACATAACTTTTATTGTCAGCATTTACCGCACGGAATTTTGACCCGTCAATTACGACTGATTCATGCGAAAGCAGCCCCGCTTTGTTGCACAGCCTCACAAATACCTTGAACACTTCCCTGATTGATTTCGCATTGTCTTTCCGAAAGTCTGCAATGCAACGGAAATCCGGGACAACCTTCCTGAGAAGCCACATCAGTTCCACATTCCGGGATGCCTCCTTTTGCAGCCGCCTGGAGGAACGGATGTGGTTCAGGTAGCCATACATATACAGCTTCAGCATATCGCGGGGATCATAACCGGGACGGCCTTCTTTTGCAGGATCCGCTTTGAAGCCCATGAGGGATATATCCAGTGAATCGATAAATGCATCGATGGCACGCACCTCATTATCCCCTCCAACATAATCATCGAGGGTATCAGGCAGTAGAATTACCTGATTCCGATCCGCTCCTTGAATGTACCCCATGCCTGCGTCCTCCATTGTGGTTTTGTTGACTTAATGATACCATATCCCAAACCTTGACTCCATGTTTTCTGGAGTTTTCGGACAGTCTGCA
>RAYQ01000081.1 GCA_003612395.1 Parablautia intestinalis | reverse complement strand
GGTTTTGTTGACTTAATGATACCATATCCCAAACCTTGACTCCATGTTTTCTGGAGTTTTCGGACAGTCTGCAAGTGATTTCCATTATCAGGCCGCCCGGCCTGCCTGCGGAAAAGGCAGACCGCCGCATATGGCGGGTGAAGTCCATAGTGCGGCGGTTTGTCTTTTGTAGTATTATCTGGCATTAAGTTCCACCAAAACAATCTCCGGGCGGTTATTGAAGCGGAATGGTATAATACTGTTTCCAATGCCACGGCTGACCACCATGCTTGTGCTGCCGTCTGTATATAGTCCGGCATCATATTGAGGAAACAATCCCTGATTGGGGGCAACCAACCCACTGATAAACGGCAGCCGGAACTGGCCGCCATGCGCATGGCCTGCAAAGACCAGATCAATGCCGCAGTTTACATACGTTTCAAACAGTTCTGGCCTATGTGAGAGCAAAATGGTATACCCTCCTTCGCCGTCATCCAGATTTTTCAATTTCGTACTAACCATAGCAGAGGTTTCACCAAACATACCTCCCTTGACCGTAAAATCCGGATCACCCAATCCAAGCAGTGTTATGGTTTCCCCATTCCGCTCTAAGGAAACGGCTTCATCCTCCAGCACGATAACCCCCGCTTCTTCAAGCCCGGCTTTCAAAGTATCATATTGCGGGCTTGCTGCTTCATGGTTTCCCGTCGCATAATAGGTCGGGGCAATCCTGACGGATTCCTGCGCAAAGCCTAACGCTATCCCTACATCCGTGTGATTGGCATCTATGAGGTCGCCAGTTATCGCGATGATATCCGGCCGACTCTCGGATAGCAGTTTTAACAGTTCTGTATTGTTTTTTCCAAATTCACTATTATGCAGGTCTGATACCTGTGCTATCCGAAAGCCAGAAAATGCGGCAGGAATGTGGCTGCTTGAGATTGAAATTGTACTCACCATCAATGCTTTATTGCCCCATACCGTCCAAATAAGCAGAATAAAAAATATTGTGCCTATTACACATAACATTATCCGTGTCTTTTTAATCAGCGTTTTTCTCATTTTTCCACACCATTCATCAGATGCCTGCACCCCCCTCAATCAAAACGCTAAATTGTTAATAATACTTATGGCGATAATCCCAATGCCAAACAAAATAAACAAAATTCCCGGTATGCGCAGATACCATTTGTAATGATCAGGCATTTCCTGCTTTTTCATCAGCCACCAGTACGGCTTATACAAGATAATCATAAGCAAACCACCAATAATGCAGATAACAGCAAAAATAATTCCAAAATTAAAACTCATATTTGCTCCTTTCCATCAGCGCATCACTATTTTGCAATAGGTTTTTGCGGTACTAAAATACATTACCATATAGATAAAGGCAAACAACAAGGATATTGTACCCGCACAGAGCAGAAGCACCAGAACATTTGTCAGTCCAAACACGGCAATCAGCATGGCGACTGCATAAAGTGAAACAGCCAGATGGATAACCGCAATAAGCAGCGGTAAGAAAAACATAGTCCGGATTTCTTTGTGGACTATGGCTGACACTTCATTCCGGTCAAGCCCTACTTTCTGCATGACTTCAAAATTATATCTGTCACTGTACCCCTCTGTGATCTGCTTATAATAAATAACCAGAGCCAGAAAAATCATAAACAGCAGGCTGAGCAGCAGACCGATAAACAGAAAACCTCCATAGGTAAAATTATCACTCTGCCTTTTTGTTTCCGCATTTTCATATTTTGCCCCGGCATAACTTGAACCCAACTGATTTTGTAAAGCGGCATTAAAATCAGTTTCCTGCCCGCCCTCCGCATCAAACATCATGTTGTATGTCTGACTGAATTTATTTTCAGCGGGTGACAGTTCAGCAAGGATATTGCCTATGTCTTTCTGCATCGGGCAGATAATATAATAATGTGTTTCAGAGGACAGCACGCTTTTACTTTGTATAGCAAGCTCCGATAACTCAGCTTTTACCCGATACTTCAAACTGTCAAAACTAATTTCCGAAACTCCTAAA
>RAYQ01000080.1 GCA_003612395.1 Parablautia intestinalis | reverse complement strand
TCGGATTATTTCCACAACGCTGTTCTACTAACTCATATATGAATTTTGATTCTTTCTCATTGATCTTATAATTCAGCCATTCATCTATGATCAGCACTTTATAGTTTCCCAGTTTCTTCCGGTATCGTACCTGCTCTCTGAGGTTATCTTTGTGAGCTTGAAAATGTCCCAGCATATCCGGCATTCTGATATAACATGTCCGAAGAGTCTGTTTACACGCTTCTACGCCCAGGACACATGCAAGATATGTTTTCCCAGCCCCTGTTGGGCCTGTAATGATCAGGTTTGTTGCAGCTCCTACGAATCCCATAGTTGCAAGATTGGCGATCTTTTCCCTGCTGATATCCCGTGCATCGCAGTCTAAAGTTTCAAGGCTTGCATTGGGATACTTTAAATCCGCATTCTTTGTCAGCCTGGCAATCAGTCTGTTCTGCCGTTCTGTGATCAAAGCCGAGAGCAGGTGTTCCAGTCTCTCATTATAATTCAGGTCGACAAAAGATACTTCTTTCTCCTGAGCCTCAATCACAGCCACTAAATCACTCAGTTCTAATACTGACAATTGCTTTTTTATCTCTGTATTCATAAATTCCCATCCTTTCTATAATAATCCGCACCTCTTATGATTCCTTGCTTCTGAGCTTTTATGTTCTTATTTGTAAGATCCTTTTTTCTGTTTTTTGCAGCCTTTTTCACATAAGGCATAAGCGTGTTATAGGTAATCAGATAAAAGTCTTTAAGAGCCAGGCTGCAGGCCGTTTCGAGGGTGTCTTTATCATATACACCGACGATATCCAATACAGTCCTTGCATCTACAAGAGCCTGTTCTTTTACTTTTGCATTGTCATACAGCCTGCCTATCACGGTCCTTGTACTGTTGCCGATAGCCTCTGCCTTATTCAGCGTTGATTCCATTGTATCCGGAGTGTATATTGGATATGGAAGATGGGACATCTCTGTTCTTTTCGCATTCCGGATGCCTCTGGGAATACGTTTATGCTCAGCTATCAATTTATGTGAGGCGTAGATAGAAACAAGAGAGCTGTTATACTGTACATCAACGTATTTGTTTATGTAACTACTTGGAACAGAGTATTGTCCCTTGTGAAACCATATGTGGGAATTCGGACCTACTTTGTGATTATATGACCACTCACAGATCTCAAATGGAAGCATTGGCAGGGTTCTCAGATATGGTTTTTCTTCCAGCTCATAAATTGCTTTTCTACTGCCGTTTCTCTTTTGGAAGGGTTTGTCATTTAGCCGGTCAAGCACTTTTCTGATTGCCGAATTAAGCCCGTCTATAGAATGAAAAGTTTCATTTCTGAGCATACCGATGATCTTTCTTGCAATTTTTCCCACCGCGCCCTCGACACTTGCTTTCTGTTTGGGTTTCTTTACCTGTGCCGGCATAATTGCAACCTGGTAGTGTTCTGCAAAAGATAAATAGGAATCATTCAGCACGACCTCTCCATGTTTCGGATGTTTGATCACGCCTGTTTTTAGGTTATCACACACAATCCTTACCGGTGTCCCGCCAAAGAATTCCAGCATATGGACATTGCATGACAGCCAGTCTGACTGGTTCATAGAAGTGGCAGCCTCTACATAGGTATACTGGCTGTACGGGAAAGTCGCAACAAACAGATATGCCGTTTGCTGTTCCTGTTTGTCAGGATCCATGTAGCTCATTGTAGGGCCTGACCAGTCAACCTCCAGAGTTACTCCCGGTTTGTGTTCAATATGACTGGTATAATTTTTATCAGCTATGAAGCGTTTATAGCCATTTGCGAAGGTAGCATAACAGCAGTGGGGAACCCCTTGTGCATTACACTTTTCACAATATTCCTCCCATAGCAGCATTTCTGTAACCCCGACCTTTTTCAATTCGCTGTGGACATACGAATAGTCTACAGGAGCAAATCTGTTCCTTGGCCTGAAGGTATGGGGATAAAAAAGCTGATAGATCTCATCATCATTCATCAGACATATTTCATCCCAGTCTTTGTCGCATTTGTCATAAGATTCTTTCACAAATGCAACAGAATTACGAGAGACATTTAAAGTTTTAGAAATCTCTCTGGCGCTTAGATCCTTGTGGAGAAGTTCAAGGATCTGTCTTACTTTTGTTTTCTTAAACATAGAAAACCTCCTTTAAAGTGTATTTGAAAAGTATAAGTACTTTTCATAAACACATCTTAAAAGAGGAATCTTATATTAAGCAATATATTTGGCTGACCACAATATATAGTGGTGGCTCTCAAGCTTTTAAATACACTGGATTCGGGTGGCTCTCAAGCTTTAAATTAGTGGCTCCCAAGCTTTAGAATAATCA
>RAYQ01000079.1 GCA_003612395.1 Parablautia intestinalis | reverse complement strand
TGTTGTTTGGCAAATTAAATGATGCTTTCAGCGTCACATTAAATGTAGCTATTTTGTGCTGAAACTACACAGATGCAGCAGATTATATAAAGCCGGGCGGTCACTTTATTTAAAGTTTCAAAATCCCCCACGCACATTAAATGCGTGAAGGATTCTGGGTCAGCCAAGTTCGCAGTCATTGATTGCCTGCATGGCGATGTCGGCGGTAATGATTTCTGATTTGCTGCTGTCACCAATGAGCAGGCCGGCATTGCACAGCTTATTGATGATACGCGGTGTTCCGTCAGCGGCGTTCAGGATTGCTTCCACGGCAGCTTCATGGAAAACAGTCTGGTTACAGCCTGCGCCTTTTAACTTTTCGTAGATATAGGAGCGTCCTTCCTCTTTGGACAGCCCTTCCAGATTATAATTCATGACCAACCGCTGGTAAAGCGGCTCATGGATTGCCAGCCGTAAAGTGGAATTCAGTTTGGGAAGCCCGGCAAGGAGAACGGCGGCCCTGTCCCTGGAATCCATTTCAAAGTTAAACAGGATTTTCAGGTCGTTCAGGATGGCATTGTTGATGTAGTTGGCTTCGTCAATGATAATGACAGGGGTCTTCCGCTTTTCAAGGGAAAGACGGGCGATTTCTTCCTGAATGGTTCTGAAATTATCGGGTTTGCGGAAGGAAGGCTGTGCGCCCAGCTCCTGCGCCAGATTTCGGTAGAAATCGTTTGCCGTCAGTGTGGAAAGACTGGTATAGATTACCTTGTAAAGGGAAGGGTTCAGTCCAGCAGCCCATGTGCGGATGACGGTTGTCTTGCCGCGTCCGGCGCCGCCGGTCAGAAGGCCGAACCCCTTTGTTTTAGCCAGATAATCCAGCCGGAAGAGCGCCTCCGTGCGCTCATTCGTATCCACTAAGATTTCCCTGGAATTCTTTAAAAATGGATTGAATTCCAGACCATACCTTGTAAAATATTCCATCATTCCTGTTCTCCTCTGCATAAATGTATTTTTTCGCGTTTCACAAACGCGTTTTCCGTTTTATTTAAAAGCCGTATGGGTGTGAGAGTTCTGTCTGCTTCCACAATAAAGATATCCTTTAAATCCGGGGAATAACGCAGGGTAATGCGTTGTTTTGCAAAGCGGCAGTCCACCTCATACTCCACCTGGTCAATTACGATAACGCTGTCAGCAGATACCCTGCGCTCGATTTCCAGAAGGAAATTTTTATCAAGCTCATCTTCGGGAAGACGATGGAAGCATTCAGGCTCAGAGAAAAAGCGTTCCTGCGGTGATTTTCCCTTCAGTGAGGAATGGGGAGCCCGGTTGTAGGAATCCACGTAGGCAGGCAGATTTCCGCGCAGCTCATCTAAAGAATGGAAATCCCGGATATCAAGGGAAGCCATCCACTGGTCTTTCATGGTACGGAACCACCGTTCAATTTTAGCTTTCTGTGTAGGGGTATAAGGCTGGTCGTAATGCAGGACGGAGCCGATTCTTGCCGCAAGCAGTTCCATCTGCCTGTTACGGTAGGATTTGCCATTGTCAAAGTTGAATATCCGTGGGTGCCCATACTTTGCAACAGCAGATTTGATAACGGACATCAGATTTACAAAGTTGTCATGGAAGAATACATCAATACCTACAATGAAGCGGCTGGCATCATCGATCAGGGCGGTAATGTATACCTTGTGTTTCTGCCCATCGGCAGTTTTTAAGTAAGGCCCCACGCTGGAGTCGCCGCACCAGACCTCATTGATATGAGGACGCTCATAGCGGCGCATATCCCGGCTGGTGGTTGTTTTCAGTTCCAGTGCAAGCTGGTTGACATAGCGGTTAACGGTGGACTCGGAAACTTCACCGGTAATAATGCTGCCATTGTCATGAAGCTGTCTGAAAATCGCAGATGCAGACATGCGCGGATAGTTCAGTTTGAGATATTTAATCTGTTCCTGTAAATCCGCATCCAGTTTTCTGGGTTTTCCCTCGTCCACACGTCCCTGTGGAATGAGGGCATCAAAGCCACCGTTTTTGTAGCTGCGGTACCACCGTTCGATGGTTGCGGCAGAAAAGTGTTTTACCGTGCCATCGGGTGCAACGGCGCCCTTCTTTGCGGCATCACGATAAAAGGCATCCAGGGAACTGTATTCCTCTGAAAGCCCGTTTATGATGGGCGAGATAACAGAATACCGCATCAGGGCGATATCGTGCTGTTTTTCCTGTGTCATGTGAGGATCCTCCTTCGTTTTTCTATAAGTATAGGAAGAAACGGAAAGGAAGTCGTGTCAGGTTATGTGGTATTCAAAAAAAGAATATTTGGGGTGCAGTGAATCTGCATAAACTGTCTGGCAAAAGCGGAAAAACAACCGCGACACAGGGC
>RAYQ01000078.1 GCA_003612395.1 Parablautia intestinalis | reverse complement strand
TGAATTATGCTGTACCTTCTTTTAATTGGAAGAATTTTCGGGTAATTAGGAGTGGGTAAAGTTACGAATAACAACATTGATGAGCGCAAAGGCATACCGGGATAAAAAGGCTTTACCGCTTGTGGAAAAATTAAAAGAGGTAGTAAAAAGTCTGACTATCAAATGCGTACAGCTTACGGAGCAGGGAAAGAAGCTGACCGCCAAAGTGGACGGGCAACAGAAACAGATTAGCCGTTTGACGGATAAGGTTATGGAGCAGAGCGATACCATAGACCGATTGCAGGAAAAAGCGTCTGATTTGGAGCGTCATTTAGGCAGGGAACAGGTGCAGTTGATAGTAGAACGGTCAAAAACATTAGAACAGACAGAAAGGGCAAAGAAACGCCCGAAACGTGCCTTTGAAATGAGCCGATAGGAAAGGGGATTGATAGGATATGACAGATATGGAAAAGAAAGTAATGATACGGCTGTGTGCTAAAATCGTGGCAGAAACAGACCTTTATGAAACGGACAAAGAAGTGCAAAATCTGATAGACTGGGTATGTCTGTCGGAGCAGATAAAGGAAAACAATAATACAATCCGCAATCTGACCGGGGAATATAAGGAGATAGAGCCGGATTGCCGGGAGGGAGTGCGGGCGCAGTTGGAGCGTATGAAACAACTCTGCAAGGAGCGGAACAATCTTTATGAAAAACAGAACGATTTGAAAGGACGAAAATGGAAGATAGATAAATCGTTAGAACGATAATAAATGTGTGGCGTGACGGTTTCTGCACTCTATATTTTTGTGGTAAATGAGGAACGGAAGTGATATAATGAAATGAACAAGTTGGGATTTGTAAGGGGGAATATACACATGAAGCATGTAGGAACAAATACAATCGAAACTACACGATTGACCTTACGGAGACTTGAACTTATCGATGCAGAAATGATGTTTAGTAATTGGACAAGTGACGATCAAGTTACACGTTTTTTGCGGTGGGATGCACATAAAACAATAGATGATACAAAGAATATGATTCAACAATGGGTTAATAACTATCAGTGTGATTCCACTTATTACTGGGGAATGTATCTAAAAGATGGGGAAATAATTGGCTCGATTGGTATCACTATAATCTCAGAATTTGATTTCAAAGGTGAATTAGGTTATAAGATTGGAAACCGTTGGTGGAATCAAGGCTATTCAAGTGAAGCGGCGAGAGCGGTTATTGATTATATGTTCCGTAATACGGATATTGAACGGATTGATGCATTTAGCTCGGTGGAAAATCCTGCTTCAAGAAAAGTGATGGAGAAGGTTGGAATGCACTATGAAGGTCTTTTACGCCATTACTATAAAACACGAGATGGATTTCATGATTGTACTTTATATGGAATAATACGAAATGAGTGGGAGCAAACATATTAAGTGTTTTGTTTGTGAAATAAGGAATTGTACAAATTCCAAATTTGGAGGTTACAACGAAGAATTATACACAAGTCTATGTGAAAAATAGTTTTGAAGCAGCAGAAACATACTGCAAAGCCTTTGGTGCAGAAATAACTCGCGAGTTTAAAAACGAGGATAACACTTTTTATGAACATTGTGAGTTATCTGTAAACGGAGAAGGGTTTTTGGCACTGGCAGAAGCAAAAAATCCGTGTGATATAAATATGGTACACAAATACAAATGGGAAACCATGACCTTTAATGTTTTTGAAATGGGAACAGAAGACGCAGTTTATAATGCTTTTCAAGTTTTGAGCGATGGGGGAGTAATTATCGAACCTATTGGAGAACTGCCGTGGAATAAATGTTGTGCTACTATTATTGACAAATATGGAGTGTGTTGGTGGATATCAATTTAACAGCTTCCCATTTGTTGATTAGAGTGGTGGAGGACACCGAATTGATATTTTCCTTGTTAATGTTATTTATACATGGTGCTAGCACCATCTAATAAGGTTGGATAAGGAGAAAATTGGTATTTTGCTAATGGATCTATTTTGGCTCTGAAATTTTTCAAAACAGTAAAAATATAGAGATAAATTGGATAATATAAAGAAAAACATTTAGATTTCATTTCCGGGAGCTCGTGAGGGTGGACGTACAGTAGGTTCTGGTCGTGTGGCTACTATCATTGAGTAATCTTGTGATTAGAGCTAAATAAGTAAAATAAGCACCGCAATTTCTTGAGAAATCAAGGGGTTGCGGTTTTTTAATGTCTAAAAAAATAGCGAACAAAAGGAAAAGCCACTTGCCGGAATTTTATTGAAAATGGCTTGTGGCTCTAAAATGGTCCTTTGGCACACGTCGGTAGTGTAAAATAGTTTGTGTCTTTGGAAAAAAATACCTCTTTTTGGGTAAGAATCAAGATATGACAATTCTTA
>RAYQ01000077.1 GCA_003612395.1 Parablautia intestinalis | reverse complement strand
ATCGGAACACGGGCTTTGCGAGTAGCTGCCATAACCAATCCTCCGTAATTGTAGTGAAATAGTCTAACTATCTTCCATTTACAATCATAGAGGAATTCATGAGATTAGAAAATCCGCAGGAATATTTGGCGCTTACTATTTGACGGAGCTTTATAAGAATATTGTGTGAACTTTTATCAGTACCGTTGTTGATGAGGAACGATGCTTTGTAAGAAAAGATAGGGATAGAAATTGTATTAACATTAAAAGAGGCAAAATTGGTTGCTTTCTTACTTGGGGAAGTGCAAATTATTTTAAAATATTGCGCCATAAGGGATTTCTCATTAATTGAGCGTACCAAATAGAATCTTTTTTCCATAATTGATCCATAAAGTGGTCAGAATTTTGTGGATTTATCTGCTTTTTTCTATTGGCGCAATTTTGTATGATTGATACAAAAAGGTCTGTACAAGCTTCAATAGGGTCGTCATTTGTAATTTCGATTTGTTTTTCTTGCAGGGCATATATGATTGAAACAGTTATATCAGTCGGGAAATCCATTAGATAGTTATGGAAGGTACTTTTATCTAAATGTGAATTAATTGCAATAGCATTTCTTCGACTTAAATTTCTTTTCCCACTATATATTTTTCCCAATGTGCTTATGTCAAGTTGGCTTAGGGGATTGTATTCATCATTGTTATCGCTGGGTATTTCCATGATGTGATTGGTTAATTGAATAACAAATTCCCATGTTGTTACTCCATTACCTATGATAGGGTACATCATTTGAGCAAAATCGCTAAATGTCATTACAAACCTCCATTCTGTATGTTTATATTTTTGTCTGTAAATGTCCTGATAAAAAATTTAAGGATATTATAATAAAATCATGGTTATTTATTGTCTCCGCAGGCATATAAGGATGTCTTCGTATTTATATGATTTTAACAAAACATTTTTCTTTTTTCAATAAGAAGGTTTTATTAGAATGAGAGACTGTAATTATATCAGGCATACAGGAGATTAGGATTTATTGGCAGATGTGAAATGTTAATTTTATTTATATAGCGTTTCACAATTCACAGAAAGGTGGTTGATGAGAATGATTAAAGAGGAGTGGAGAGCTAAAGCAAGTGATGAAGAAAGAAATCAGTATGTACTGGAGGTGTGCGAATCCTGCAATTTTTATTCGTGTGAATGCACAAGCGAATTTTGCCAATTCGCAGGAAATCATATTGAAGATTCTGAACAGGATGAACAGGTAATTGATGTGAATGAAGAGATAATTCCGATAAAAAAGAATGCTGGGAATTGCTATACGATTAAAGCAGTATCGGTAAAATCGACGGAGGATTTTGGGCAAGAAGATAACAATGTTTTGTGTGCCCCAATATCAGTAAGTATAGTAAATGAGAAAGAGGAGACTACTTCACGCGTGCAAAAACGATATATGCATGATGTGCCGCTGTCATATGATCGAGAGAAAATGAAAAATGGATGTATAATGAATAGATATCATGTTATTCAAGTGGAATGTGCCGAAAAAAGAGTTGCGGAAGGAATTGGAGAAGATTATAGAATTGAATTAGATCGAGATGGTGCTATAAAGACTGATACGGAAAATCGGTGGGAGCCGCAGCAACCTATATTTATCTCAGCACAAACAGGCCGGGGAAAAAATTATTTTATAGAAAATGCATTAATACCATATGTAAGAGAATTAAATTATAGAAATAAAACCAGCCATAAGGTCTTAATCTTAAGTAATCGACTGGCTCTTCAGCAACAGATAAAAGAACATCTTGATGGAGATGGTAATTTAGAAGGAGAGAATGAAAGAATCTATTATTATGATGAGTTTGCAGATGTAATGACATATCAGAGTATTTTACGTAATGAAAGACGTTTAAAAAGAAAACAGAGGAATCAACATGCAAGATACATTTTTGTAATTTGCGATGAAGCTCATTTTTTCACAACTGATGCTATGTTCAATCCTTACACACATATGGCACTACAGGAAATAGTCAAAATATTTCAGGATGCAATTAGGGTATATATGAGTGCCACTCCATATGAATGTTTGGAGTATATAATTAAATGCGAAGAAGAGTATCAGAGAAATTATTTGAACTGGAATAAGCCACAGCGTAAATGGAAAGGTGAAAAGATGGTATTTTATCATTTTAAACGGGATTATAGCTATCTTGACATCAAGACATATTCTGCTATTGGTGAACTATATGATGAAATAGTGGAGCGTGTCAACAGGGGAGAGAAGTGGCTGATCTTCATTGACGATAAAGAAAAGTGTGTAAAAGTAAAGGCAGAACTAGAGAAGGCTGCAGAGAAGGATGTGACCCGTCCCCGCGGTAGTGTAAAATAGTTTGTGTCTTTGGAAAAAAATACCTCTTTTTGGGTAAGAATCAAGATATGACAATTCTTAT
>RAYQ01000076.1 GCA_003612395.1 Parablautia intestinalis | reverse complement strand
GGAAGAAAAAGTTAGAAAAACTAAGAACCGGATAGAATCCTTTCGTTTAAGGTGTCTATTCTGGCGGGGACGGGTCAACTTATGAGAAGGTAGAATATCCGCCAGAGGAGCTTAAATTCCTCAATAATCAGATTGAAGAAAGGGCTTATGTCATAGAGCAGAACCTTGCAAAAACAGGCGTAAGCGGAGATTATTCACTACTGGATATTGGATGTGGTGAAGGTTTTTTGCTACAGTATTTCCACGACAAAGGTGAAAAGGTAAAGGGGATTGATATTGGCTCTTACGCCCTTGAACATTTCCATCCGGCTCTGCTGTCTTATTTTGAAAAAGGGGATATGGAAACACTGCTTCCCGCCATGGCAGAGCGTGGTGAGATCTATGATGTAGTCAACGTTGACCGTGTTCTGGATATGGTGGACGATATTGACGTCTGTCTGAACAGGATCAAAGGAATTATGGCAGAGCGCTCTATTCTGGTAATAAAAGTTGCAAATAACTACTCCAACCTGCAGAGGATGCTTTTGGAAAAAGGGGAAATGAAAGAAGAATACTGGCTGGATGATCCGGACCATACAGGTTATTTTAATCGTGAGGGAATGATCGCAAGGCTTGAAGCTAATGGATTTGAGTGTGTGGATTTTTACGGCGATACCTTTGTGGATTTTCAGCTCGTAAACCCTTTTTCCAATTATTATGAAAAACCGGAAACAGGAAAAGCGGCGCATAAGACGGCGGTATGCATAGAGAATATGCTCCACGATATTTCCATGGAAAGGACTGTGGAGATTTACCGTATGCTTGGAGATATGGGGTTCGGAAGGGAAATCGTGGGAGTATTTAAGAAAAAAGCAGACTGACTTCTATGAATGCATTCTGTGGATTCATGTATCTGCATGGCATATTTGATGAGCTTATAATTGAATAGTGGAAGTGTAAGTCATCTTCTAATAATAATAGAGGGTTTTCTGTGATGAAGTTAAATCATAGAAAGCCCTTTTATTATTTGCTGATTTACCACACATAACGGATAGAACAGGAAACACAAAGCACCAAAGGAGGAAACAAAATCTATGGAGAAAAATATTTTAAAAGCATTCCAGCCAAACATAGTAGAGAGATTAGGAGAAGTTTACTGGCGGGATGATGGTTACAGGGCGGCTTTTGAGAAGGAGAAAGAACTTGCAAACCGTGTGAGGGAAACCTTTTCCGGGGAACAGATGGATATAGTGGAGCAATACCATTCCGCCATATCCGCCACCATGGGTATATGTGAGCTTCTTGCCTATAAGCAGGGCATGAGGGATATGGCGTCTATTTTGAAGTAAAAGGGAAGGGCATATGGGAAATGTACCTGCCATAAAGGAATCATGATTCTGTCGTATATGCAGAGCATACACTGATATATTCTTTCAATAGTACGAAACGTATCATCAAACCAGATGGTATTGTGAAAACAGGAAGGGAAAGGAGAACCATATGGACAGACTGAAATTCTTAGAGAACGTTTTAAAAGCCGCATCAACATTAGTGGCGGCGCTTGTGTCCTTTGTCAAATTTATCGGCATGGCGTTCAGTATGAAAACAGAAAAGGCATAGGTTTTATCATGCGTCACTTTGCAGAATGGTGAAAAATCGAGTATCAGCAACAGGTTAAAAACGAAATACAGGATGCGGACAGGGGCTTTCCATGAGGAAGCTCCTTTTTGCATCCTGTTACCAACACATGAAAAAAGAAAAGGAGATGTAAAGAATGGCACATATGATAGAAACAATGTTCTCTGTAAGGGAGAAACCGTGGCATGGATTAGGCACTATCGTTATGGAAGCGCCTGCATCAGCAGAAGCATTAAAATTAGCGGGGCTTGACTGGAAGGTAGTTCAGGAGCCTGTGTATACAGATAACCGGGAACTGATAAAAGGTTATAAAGCAAATGTGAGAAGCTCTGACAGGAGAGTGCTGGGCGTGGTATCTGACAGGTATAAGGTGGTACAGAATACAGATGCTTTCAGCTTCACTGATGAACTGCTTGGAAAAGGAGTAAAATATGAGACTGCTGGATCTTTGCAGGAGGGTAAAAAGGTATGGCTCCTTGCAAGACTGCCGAAAGAGTATGTCATTGCAGGGGAACGCATCAGCTCTTATCTGGTATTTTCTAACACCCATGACGGTTCCGGTTCTGTAAAGGTAGCTGTAACTCCTGTAAGGGTGGTGTGCAATAATACGCTCAACCTTGCGTTGGATACTGCTAAAAGTTTTTCTATGATCCACACAGGCAATATCCATGACAAGATACAGGAAGCGAAGGATACGCTCTTTATGGCGGAGAATTACATGGATAACCTTGGCATTGAGTTTGAGCAGTTACGCAGACAGAAAATGACGGATACACAGGTGAAGGAATACATAGAATTGCTCCTTCCCATGGAAAAAGAACCGACACCTATCCAGAGTAAGAACATTCTGAAACTCCGCAGAGACATGGATGACCCGTCCCCGCCAGAATAGACACCTTAAACGAAAGGATTCTATCCGGTTCTTAGTTTTTCTAACTTTTTCTTC
>RAYQ01000075.1 GCA_003612395.1 Parablautia intestinalis | reverse complement strand
CCATAATCTCTCCTCCTGACTTTCTGGATAGATTATACCACTCGTTCTATGTGTCTATCAAATGGGGTATAAGGCAGCCTTGGCTTTGCCGAAGCGGAATTGTTAATTGAGTTTGGCTATCCGACACAGCGGTTTATACTTCACAAAGAAAAATCGGAGGGCGAGGACAATGAGTGACCTAAATCCATTATCACAGAACTTTACACTAAAGTCGTTGCTGAAATTTTCATTTCCGACAATCTTGATGATGATATTCATGGGGCTGTATACTGTCGTTGACACAATTTTTGTAGCACGATTTGTAGATACAAATGCACTTTCGGCATTGAATATTGTCTGCCCTGTTATCAATCTGATTGTCGGTCTTGGAACTATGCTTGCAACAGGAGGTAGCGCGATTGTAGCGCGCAAAATGGGAGCAGGAGAACATGCAAGGGCGGCACAGGATTTTACGCTGATTATTTCAGCGGGCATTTTGTTAGGTGGATTGATTGCAGTGTTGGGAACGGTTTTTATTGACAGGATTGTATGGGGGCTTGGAGCGAGCAGTATTCTATTTCCATACTGTAAAGAGTACCTTTTCATTCTGCTGTTATTCACGCCCGCAAGTATCCTGCAAGTGCTTTTTCAAAATCTAATCGTAACAGCGGGACGCCCCGAAATGGGTATGGTGCTTGGCATAAGCGCGGGAATCGTAAATATTTTACTGGACTATATTTTTATGGTGCCGTTTCACATGGGCATTAAGGGGGCGGCGTTTGGTACGGGCATTGGCTATATGATACCGGCGGTGATTGGATTATGGTTCTTTTCCGCAAAGAGAGGCAGTCTACATTTTAGGAAGCCAGTCATAGATTTTTCCGTATTGGCTGAAAGCTGTTCCAATGGTTTTTCGGAAATGGTAAGTCAGGCGGCAACAGCGGTTACAACATTCCTTTTTAACCGCATTATGATGAAACTGCTTGAAGAAAACGGAGTTGCGGCAATCACAATCATTATCTATACGCAGTTTTTATTGAGCGCCCTTTACATAGGCTTTTCTATGGGCGTAGCCCCTGTTATCAGCTATAACTATGGGAAGCAGGACGAAAAAAAGCTAAAGAATGTATTTTCTATTTGTATGCGGTTCATTGTCTTTGTTTCGGTCACTGTTTTTGCAGTAGCTTATATTTTTGGTTCGCCATTGGTTGGTATTTTTGCAGAAAAAGGAATGCCTGTTTATGAAATTGCACGAAACGGATTTTTGATTTTTCCCTTTAGCTTTTTGTTTTGCGGGCTGAACATTTTTACCTCTGCCACATTTACTGCATTATCAAACGGGAAGCTGTCAGCAATTTTGTCATTTCTGCGGACTTTCGGACTGATTACAGTGCTGTTGCTTACATTGCCGAATATTTGGGGAGTAACAGGGGTATGGCTTGCAGTACCGATAGCAGAGCTAATCACTATGGTTGTAGCATTGGTTTTTCTTTATAAGAACAGGGAAAAGTATCACTACGCATAAAAAGGATTTTCATGCCGTCCGGCGGTTAATAAAAAAACCGTTGTGTGGCGGCAAAATCATCATGCGCCAAAACAGAATACAAGCGGCTGAACGGCGGTTTTGAAATAATAATCAAAGCCGCCGTTTTTATGTGGCAGAATGACTTTCATAGATATGGCGGTATTGTGAGGTACTGCTATGTCTGTTTTTTATTTCATGGATAGTTTTCATTATGGTGAATTGTCAAAAAAATCCTGTCTTGTGGAACGGGATATTCTGCCTATGAGTATGAACACACATATCATTTAGTATGTCTTGATAACTCGTATTACCCAAATGCCTATGCCGCTTTATGCTGTATGGGCGTTTGTTGTAATAGCCCCCTACTGGGAAGAAAGGGGGTGAGAGAAAATGAGATATTCTGAACAATTCATGGAACATATCGAATATGCGTTTCATGCATTCTGCAAGGTTGTCCTGCGCCATGAAGCTATAAACGCATGGCGGGATTTGAAGCGGAAAATGGAACGGGAAATATCCCTTGACTATCTGATGTCAGAGCGATATTTTGAACCTTCTGTTATGGACAGTTACTTTGAAAAGCAGGACAAGCCGACCGCATTTCTTGTGTTGGGAAAGGAAGTTATCGTTGATGATGAACGGTTAGCAACGGCATTATCAAAATTGCCGGAGTTAAGGCAAGAAGTTTTGTTGCTATATTACTTCATCGGTTATCGTGATGAAGCAATCGGCAGGCTGTACGGGCGTTGCAGAAGTACGATAAACCACAGAAGAAATGTTGCGCTGAAACAGTTACGGAAAGAATGGGAGAGATTGAAACATGAGGAATAAAAAACTGATACCTTTTGAGGTAATCGAAAAAGCCGTTGCCGGAGAGCCGGAAGCGGTAGACGCAGTATTGCGATATTACACCGCACACATCAAATATCTGTCTATGTATAAGGGGCATATCAATGACGATACGCAGGACAGGTTAAAAGCAAAATTGGTTGAAGCCATATTGAAATTCCGCTTCGACCGATAGGAAGTAGCAAAGACGGGAAAAGCTGTCAAGGGTAAACTTCGCGCTACGCGCCCT
>RAYQ01000074.1 GCA_003612395.1 Parablautia intestinalis | reverse complement strand
CTAGTCAGATTATAGATTTTCTGTCAAACTTTAAAAAACTAATAAAACTAACTAGTTTTTTAAAGGAGGCTAACAATGGATAAGATCACACATGAAATCCGACTTTCCAACTGGAAAGCAGTCATCGAACAATGCAGTTTAAGACCAGAAGGCCAGACTGTAAAACAATGGCTTGCTGATAACGGGATCAATGAGAAAACTTATTATTACTGGCAGAGACGGATAAGAAAAGAGGTTTTCGGGCAGATAAATCGGCCTCAGCCAGCCGAAAACCCGGAACCGGCGTCTGTTTCATTTGCTGAGATACCGGTTATACCGGAACAAAGAGAAACGACCATGGAAGCTTCTTTTCACGCAGATGCAGTTATCCGGACAGGAAACACAACTATTGGTTTATCCAACAGCATATCCGACCGTCTGCTTGACAGGATAATGGGAGGGCTTTTACATGCTCGCTGAAGCCTTCGGGGTCAAAAAGATCGTGATAGCCTGCGGCCGCACTGATCTGCGGAAAAGCATTGACGGGCTGGCGCAGCTGGTCAGCACCGGATATGACCTGGATCCGTTCGAAAAGGATGTGCTGTTTTTGTTCTGCGGTGGAAGAAGCGACCGGATAAAGGGACTGCTCTGGGAAGGGACGGGATTTCTGCTCCTTTATAAAAGACTGGAAGCAGGTTCGTTTTCCTGGCCCAGGACACCGGAAGAAGCGGTGGAGCTTACAAGGGAACAGTACCGTTTCTTAATGAATGGACTAAATCCAGTCAATCCGAAGATCAGGGAAATCCAGCCTTCCAAGGTACTGTAATCTTTTGTGCAGAACAGAGAAATTTTCAGGCTTATCCTGTAGTAAATGGGATGCCGCAAAATGGCTTCAGCAGCGCCTTGTACATTGGTTTAAGAGTGTGCTGAAGGCATTATAAAGAAAGCATATGAACTTTGAAAATCTCATATTTCCATCCTGCCAAAGGCCCTGTCCGAGCGCTTATAAACATAGGCAGAATGACGAATGACAGGTCTTCTGAAATTCGCTTGTTTTCCGGTTTTGCTGTATAATAATAACCACAGGAGAGATTTTCATGGCAAAGAAATATACACCGGATGAACTGAATGGCTTAAGCAGACAGGAACTGATCCTCCTTGCCATATCCATGCAGGATCAGCTGGAACAACTGAACGCAAACATGGAGAGGCTGATCGAACAGATCAGCATTGCAAACCAGCAGCGTTTTGGGAGACATTCGGAAGGTCTTGATGTGATCGACGGCCAGCTGGATCTGTTTAATGAGGCTGAGGCTTTATCGGAAGAGGCCGGGAACGTTCCGGAGCCTTCCATTGACGAAGCGCTCCCACAGCATCCAAAAAGGAAGAAAAAAACAGGAACCCGTGATGCCGATCTTTCCGGACTGCCGGAAGAATCCATCATACACAGTGTCCCAGAAGAAAAACTGATCGAACATTTTGGAGAGGGGTGTTATCGGAAACTGCCGGATGAGAGTTACAAAAGGCTCCGATATACTCCGGCATCATGGACGGTGGAGCTGCATACGGTTGAAGTGTATGTAGGTACGGACGGACTGCGCCAGGATGAATTCTTACGGGGTGACAGGCCGAAAGACCTTTTGCGTAACAGCATCGTCACACCCTCCCTGGAAGCTGCTATTCTCAATGGCAAGTATGTCAATTCCATACCGCTTTACAGAATGGAGCAGGAGTTTCAGAGAAATGGTGTGTACATCAGCCGGCAGAACATGGCGAATTGGACGATACTCTGTGCGGAAAGATATTTAAAGCCTGTTTATGACAGGCTGAAAGAAGAACTTTTCAGATATCATGTCACCCAGGCGGATGAAACGCCGGTGGAAGTCATAAATGACGGGCGCAGTGCCGGTTCCACCAGTTATATGTGGGTGCACCGTTCGGGCGAATACTATAAGGACAGGCCGGTTGTCCTGTATGAATACCAGAAAACACGCCACCACAAACATCCCGAAGAATTCTACAAAGGCTTCAAGGGCATTCTGGTAACCGACGGCCTGGCACAGTACCATCTGCTCGAAGACCATCTTGAGGGATTGACGAACGCCAACTGCTGGGCCCATGCAAGAAGGGATTTCTCTGATGCGGTCAAAGCCATAAAGGATCCGGAGCTGGCAAAAAGGTCCACCGCATATCAGGCACTGGTAAGGATCGCGGCAATCTATAAGCTGGATGAAAGCCTGAAAGAACTGATGCCGCGGCAGCGCCTCAAAGAACGGCAGAAACATGTAAAGCCGCTTGTTGAGGAATATTTTGCATGGGTAAAAGATGTTTTGGACAGCCAGCTTCCAAAAGGAGCGACTGCTTCCGGACTTCATTACAGTATCAACCAGGAAAAGTATCTCCGGGTATTTCTCAATGACGGAGAAATCCCGATCGATAATTCCGCATCAGAAAGAGCCATCCGTACATTCTGTATCGGAAAGAAAAACTGGGTATTTATTGATTCCGTCAAAGGAGCTGAAGCAAGTGCCATAATATACAGCATCTCAGAAACAGCGAAACTAAACAGCCTGAGCACTTATAATTATTTTAACCATCTGCTGACAGAACTCCCCAAACTTATCGACAGGGAGGGAAATGTGAGCAATGCGAAAGCGTTGGAATCATTACTGCCGTGGGCAGAGGAATTACCCGATATATGCAGAAAACCACGCCGCTGAAAAGCGGCGTTGCTTTATTCTGTGGCGTATGGTTTGACGCTTAC
>RAYQ01000073.1 GCA_003612395.1 Parablautia intestinalis | reverse complement strand
ACACTTCCGGGTTTGCCTCTGATTCATGGAATGCTTTCAGATAGATCCGGATATGTTCAACAGCCCTTGGAAGAAGGTAAGCTGTCCGTATCTTGCCGCCTTTGCCGTGCAGGTTCACGTAAGGCTTGGCGACATCAAGGTACAAATGCGAGAGCCTGATGGACAGAACCTCATCAAGCCTTGCGGCAGTTGCATACAAAAGCGTCAGAAATACCAGATCCCTTTTTCCTGTCCGGGTGGAAGGATCCGGCTCTGCCAGAATTGCGGCGACCGCTTCGCGGGTGAGCCCTTCCACTTTCTTCTTCCGGCACTTCTGGCGTTTGATGAGTTTTGCCTCCTGATACAGATATATAAGCCCGACATCTTTATTTCCCACGAATTCCAGAAATGCCCTCAGGGAGCCAAGCCGTATATTGCACGTTTCCGGGGAGCACTGCCTTGCATCCTTCAGCCAGACAATCCATTCCTCTATGGAAGCCCTCTCAAAACAACTCCTTCCAAGGCTGTCATGTGTGATCCCTTTTTCATCAAGGAATACGATATAAAGTGTCAGCGCATCCCGGTAAGATTTCAACGTATGTTTGCTGGATGTAAGAAACTGTGGGGCATAATCGTGGAGAAATTCAGAAATATACCCTGCCATGCGGGCGGCTTCCCTGTTATTCTTCTTCATAGGCCACCTCCGGTACAATGCTGTTGAAATTTTCCTCTGTTTTTTCCTGTATTATGCCCGCAAGCCCCGGAACGACAGAATAATAATACAGCGTGGATTCCATGCAGAGGTGCCCCATTGACCTTGCCAGATAATGGAGCCGGTCATTAAATTCAAACACATCATCTTTCCAGCCATTGATATTTGCGGTAGCATAATTATGCCGGAGATCATAAGCGACAGTGCCGCCCTTTTTACCGTTTGCTTTTTCCCACAGCAGGGAAAAGTTATAGGATACCCATGTGCGTGAGTAAGGATGCCCTCCCGGCGATTCAAAAAAGTATGTCCTTCCGGGGCTGAGCCTGTCCGCTGCCCTGTCATAGCGTTCCAGCAGTTCCGTCATGCTTGGGTGGAGGGCGACATAATGCTGGTCATAACCTTTTGATTTTTGGATATCCAGTATGCCCTGTGCAAAGTCAACGCCGCTCCGTGTTAAAAAGCGCGCCTCTGTTGTGCGGATCCCGCTGCTGTAAAGAAGACGGAAGAATACAGGGCACGTTATTTTCCTTAATTCAGAAGCATGGGACAGCCGCCCCCTGCAGGGGATGATTCGGTCGCATTCATGGAAAAACCGTTCCAGTTCTTCATGGCTGAACGCATGGGGGATTCGTCGCTTTTTATTCTGTTTCAGCGCTGGCGGCGCGAGGACATCCGTTTGCCCGCGTTTGCGGAGATACCCAATGAAAAGGCGGATGACCAGCGTCCGGGTGTAACAGGAATTCACATTTTCTGTTTTCCGCCTGGCACACCATATATCCACCATTTCCTGCCGGAGAGCCTCACCGGGGTAATGTTCGGCGCAGTAACGGTCAAAAAGCCTTATGTTCATGCCGAACACCGTCTCGTTCCATGCGCCGGATATCTTCCGGCTGTTTACAAAAGATTCCACGCTGGCTGAAAACCCTGAATGGTAAACGTTCATAATGGGATCACCTCCCCGCTTACGGGAAACGGCTCAATGCTGAGCGCGTATTCCCGGAGATGCTGTATGTCGGCGGAAAGATAGCAGTCAAGGGATTTGGGGGCAGTATGGCCGAGCGTTTCGCTGATCACTAGCCGCGCAATGCCGTTCCCGGCAAGGGCTGATGCCACATGGTAGCGGAACAGGTGAGTTCCCTGGCGGTCGCCTTTGCCCTGGCGAATACCCGCAGCCCGGTAAATTTGGGGGACGGCGCTCCTAAGCCCATCCTCCGACAGCGGGCGGTATGGCCTTGTCATGCACAGGAAAACATAGGGTTCCCCTGATGAAGGGCGTTCCATAGTAACATAGTCATATATGGCGTTGCCGACTGCCACGGACATTGGAAGCGTCAGCCCGTTTGCGGTCTTCTGCTGGACAATGCATATCTCTTCCTTTTCCCAGTCAAGATCCGAAAGCTTCATGCAGCAAATGTCGCCCCCCTGATCCCTGTAAAGAACAGCAGCATCCCGATAGCCCTGTTCCTCATGCAGAGTCCGGAACCGGGGTCGTCAAGAGCATTGCGGACCGCATCGACTTCTTCAGGCTTAAGGTACTGGATGTTTTTTCTGCGCTGGCGGATGACAGGGATGTATGCAAGGATACGTCTGGCAGGTTCTGTATAGGTTCCCAGATCCGATTTGAATACCGAAGCCACCGTATCCCTGTATCCGCCGCTTAAAGGACTGCGCCCGTCTTCACGGATAAAATAAGAAATGACATCTTTTTCGTCTATGTCATTTAAAGATTCCCTGCCACGGTTCTGCATCGCCAAAAGAAAACTGGATGCGCTGAAAGAAGTTTTATAGATGGTGGATTCCTTTAACCCCCGCTTTTTTCCAGAATCTCTGTAAATGTCTATCAGTTCACGAAAGACAGGGTTGAGCTGCCAGTAAGAACCACGTCCCGCAGATGTTTCTGCATATACGTTTTGAGTTGCCGGTTCTTGTGCCAGGCCAGCATCGGTATTGTTTGTTTTTTCTAATTTCATGTGTTGATCACCTCCTGAATCCTATGGTAACGGATTCAGAAGGAATCAAAAATAAAATCCAAACTTTTTTGCAGTAAAAAGCCGGATTTGTAATCTTTTTTGCAAAAAGTTTGGATTTCTCCTAAGTTTGGATTT
>RAYQ01000006.1 GCA_003612395.1 Parablautia intestinalis | reverse complement strand
ATGCCTTCATGTCTGCGCTCTCCAAAGCTTCTCTTTTTAGAATTTTCAGGGTTGCATTGCTGTTTATTTGTCAAGGTTCAACATATTTCTCTTGTTCGGACAGAACTTTTATATATTACCATAAAGTTTTACCCTTGTCAAGAGCTTTTTTTAATTTTTTTCACACGTTTATTCTCACGTGATAGGTTTATATTATAACATCAATCCGAAAATATGTCAATAAATATTTTTATTATTCATATTTAATTATCTGACAGCATGGCCTGTTATAAGCCAATATATTATTTCCGGCAAGCTATAATATTCAGCATTAAACCAAAAATTAAGAAGTATCACCCGGATACTTCTATCCTATTGGCAGCTAAACGGAGAAAGAGGGATTTGAACCCTCGCGCCGCGTGAACGACCTACACCCTTAGCAGGGGCGCCTCTTCAGCCTCTTGAGTATTTCTCCGTACTCTGAATTACACCGCTACCAATATTATTATGCGTTTTACAACGCAAAAGTTATTATACATTAAATAGATTTTACTTGTCAATGCTTTTATTTTCTATTTTTAAAAATATTATAAAATATTCTCCTGCATGTATTCTTCAATTGTATTTTCTATTCTGCGCTTAACCTCTGCCGCAATATCCACTGTCTTCATATTTTTGTATTCTTCATAATATATAGGCGGCATATAAATCAATTTCACCGTTACCGGCCGGACAGAATTCTCATCAAACGGCTTAAAAGAATCAATTAGTGCGCAGGGCACAATCGGGCATTTGGCTTTCGTGGCGCTTTTAAAGCTTCCCCCTTTAAATTCTAATAGCTTATTTCCCATTTTACTTCTTGTTCCTTCAGGGAAAATAAGAAAATTTCTGCCCGCCTTCACATCCTCGGCCATAGCATTTATAACTTTCATAGACTGTCTGATATCTTCCCGATCCATCGCATAGGCGCCTAATGCTTTTATAACCTGTTTTAAAAGAATAATGTTACTTACTTCTTTTTTTGCAACAAAAGAAAACGGCCTGGGGCAGGATTCTAAAAATACCAATACATCAAACATTCCCTGATGATTAGGAAAAAGAATAAATCCATCTTCACCCGGTAAATTTTCAAGACCATGGTCTTCAATTATTACTCTTCCCGCGTAATTAGCCTTTTTGGTTATTTTTTTAATCAGCCAAAAGGCTTCTTCATATGTAGTTTTTTTATCGACACCGCACCACCAAACTCTGAATAAATAGTATGGGACCTGAAAAAATAACCTGACTACCATCAACGCGATTCTCATACCTATCCCCCTGCATACCGCAAGCTATACTTTTGGTACTGCGTCAATAAAAAGTTTGGAGATTTATTTCCACACTTATCCCGCTGCATACAACAGGCAACGCCTGCTGTCATATGCCGCAAGCTCTCTCGCAATACCATGCCAATACTTTACTCCCATTACCATTTTATTTAATCTTCTTTGTATGATTCTACCGCACTTTCATATAAATCATTTCCCTCAGCGTCAATCACTACGATAACCGGAAAATCTTTGACTTCCAATTTTCGAACAGCTTCTGTTCCCAAATCCTCATATGCAACTACTGTAGATTTTATAATAGATTTTGAAAGTAATGCCCCCGCTCCTCCAACTGCTGCAAAGTATACTGCTTTATTATGGACAATTGCCTGTTTTACTGCATCAGATCGCTTTCCCTTTCCAATCATACCCTTTAATCCCAGCTCTAATAAAGAAGGCGCATATTTATCCATTCTGCTTGCTGTTGTAGGGCCCGCTGAACCAATGGGCCGTCCTTCTCTTGCAGGAGACGGACCCATATAATAAATCATATTATCTTTAACATCAAAAGGAAGGCTTTCGCCCTGCTTTAAAGCTTCATACATCCTTTTATGGGCCGCATCCCTGGCTGTATAAATAGTTCCTGTTATGTATACATAATCACCACTATGAAGATCTCGTATTACTTTTTCCTCACAAGGTACCGTAAGATATTTATCCATAAAAATCCTCACTCCTGCATACACCCATATATTAGGGCCATGCATAGCTTTATTTTTCTTATCAGGAGCCCTGCCGTAAGCTAATGATGCGTCAAACTTACAGCAAAGCACAACACATCTCCGATGTGACAGGTTTTCGCTCTCCTAGTATTCGCCAAATGTCAATGTCTAAGGCAACCAGCAATTAACTTTAAACCTTTTTCCCACTCGTTATCCATGGTAATAATTATTAAATCTTTTATCTTTAAATTTTTCTGATACAATGCCTGTTCACGTGGCAACAAATATTAACTGCCAGCGGCAGGCCTGCTATATGTGTGGGATAGGTATTAATATTTACCGCAAGCGCCGTTGTACTTCCTCCCAGCCCGCCTGGCCCAATACCAGATTGATTGATTTTTTCTAATAATTCTCCCTCCATTTCACATACATAAGGAATATGTGAGTGCTCACCAATGGGCCTGAGCAATGCCTTTTTTGCAAGAATCGCGCATTTTTCAAAGGTTCCACCTATTCCTACGCCAACTACCATCGGCGGACATGCATTAGGTCCGGCATCCCGCACCGCACAGAGAACTGAATTTTTTATACCATCAATTCCATCTGCCGGCTTCAGCATGAAAATCCGACTCATATTTTCGCTGCCAAACCCCTTAGGCGCAACAATTAGCTTTATTTTATCACCCTGAACGATATCATAATGAATTACAGCCGGTGTATTATCCTTTGTATTTTCCCTAAATACGGGATCTTTGACCACCGATTTTCGAAGGTATCCTTCTATATATCCCTGCCGTACACCCTCATTTATGGCTTCTGTAAGCAATCCTCCTTCTATATGTACATCTTGGCCAATCTCCACAAATACAACTGCCATACCTGTATCCTGACAGATTGGTATCATATCCTCTGAGGCAATCCGAAGATTATCCTGAAGCTGACAGAGTATTTGCTTTCCAAGAGATGATCGTTCTGCGCCTGTTGCCTTATTCAGCGCCAAAACCATATCATCCGTAAGGTAATGATTCGCCTCAATACACATTTCCTTTATATTCTTTATAACTTCCTCTGTATGAATTGTTCTCATTTTATCTCCCATATTACGTAACAGTTCAACCATGCCATTCATAAGTCACCAGCAGATACATTATGCCTAACCCTATAATGAATCTGCTGGTGACTTATTTCATGTGGGACGTCCCAAAACTCTACTGAATAGTCTTTCAAACATGTTCTGGTCCTCAGGCTTTTTTCTATTCTGTAATTACTCTTTTTATTTCTCCAAGTTCTTCCTGACTGGGATTTCCCGCAATATACTTTAAAATTTCTCCGTCATTTTTATATCTGGGAATTAAATGCATATGAAAATGAAAAACAGTCTGTCCGGCAACCTCTCCATTATTTTGTACAAGATTAAAACCGTCACACGCAAGCTTATCTGTCATCACAGCCATCATTTTCTTTGCCAATCTCATGGCATCTGCTGCTTTTTCCTCAGGCAATTCATATAAATTTGCAAAATGATCCTTGGGCAGAATAAGGGCATGTCCTTTTGTCGCTGGCGACACATCCAAAATCACCTTAAAATTTTCATCCTCATAAATTGTCTGTGACGGAATTTCATCTGCTATAATCTTACAAAAAATACAATCGTTTTGTCTCATTTTTTACCCCCATTTCTGTGAGGTGAACAAAGTTCACCTTTGCTTACAATAAGCTGGTCCGCGAAGCGTGACGGCGTTTGTCATTTGCGCAAAACCATAAATGGCTTACAAGTCTGTGGCTGGCAGCGCGCAGACACAAATCTTTTGGTTGAACAAATTGCTATCAGGCAATTTATTCAACCTTTCCTCCACACCGGAGCTTTTTTTGCGAAGACCGCGGGCCATACTTTTTACTTATCATTAGCTGTACTCAGAGCACTAGCACCACTCAAAGCCCTCGCAGTAAACTCGAAGAATATTCTGATTATCATAAAACAAATATCTGATCCAACATACGGAAAACCTTGAAATCGCCTTTCATTTTCATAGCACCTCCCATAAAGGCCCTCTGAAAAGTCATTCTTGCATATAGAATATCATCCATGGTTTCTCTTCCCATTTGTATTTCCACATCAGGGTTTTCTACGTTTCCGTAATAACAATTGTTCTCCGCCCCATCAACCTCTATAATAAGCGGTTTCTTTTTTTCTTCCACCTGAATCTTATAAACAGCCTTAAAACCTGCCTGCGGAACAAAGTGATCTTTAAATTCATTGATATATTCTTCTTTACTTTCTTCCTGTTCATTGCTTCCCATTAGATCTCTAAATAAACTGGTAAGCTCCTGAATGTCCTTCTTTTGTGTTTTTACATAGCTGTCATCAGCCGCGTATTGGGATAACTGTTCTGATTCCTGAGGCGTCAGATCAATATCCTTCGTAATGGAAACCTTTTGCTTTACAGCCTGGTTGCTGGCAGGAAAACTTGCCATCTTCTGATTGATCGTGCGGTACATGTTCTCTGCCTTTTTTTCAATTATTCTGTTGTAATCCTCATTGTCCTCTAAAATAGAAACATCTGCAATATAACCGCAAATGCCGCTGCAGGGAAGACCTCCTAACATTTCCCATGCACTGGCAAGGCTTAATTTACCCTCCCTTTCCCCATAGGTGGTGGACATTATAATAGGGCACATATAAGTTTTAGAAATTTTTTCTTTATCGCCGTAAAGCCAGCACGAGTCCAAAAATTGGTACATATATCCGCCGATCCCATACCATTCCACTGTGGAGGCAAGTATAATACCATCTGCATTTTTTATTGTCTGGGGTAAAGTGGTAATCCGGTTTTTCAGCTCATAAAGATTAAATCTCTCAACGGTAACATTCAGTTCCTCCAAAACCCCCTGCATCTTATTAATCACATATAGGGTAGGGTCATCCATAAGTCCTCTGCCACCATAATAAATATTTACTTTCATTTTGCTCCTGCCTTTCACTAAACTACTATTTAGTATAAGGCGGTTTTTTCTATCTGTAAATAAATTTTAACTTTCCCAAACGAATTTCATCGCCAGGCTCAATCATTTCTGAGGCATTAGGTGCAAGTCTCATTCCATTTCTAAAGGTTCCATTGGTGGAATTAAGGTCTGAAATGTAAATTTTGTTACCATCTCTAAAAAATTTAGCATGCATACGGCTTATACTTTTTTCATCAATTACCATATCTACCGCTCCTGCTAATTTACCTACTGTGAGAGGAAGACTTCCCAAATCAATATGGCATTTTATTTTCTTATCCATACTATACAATTTATTTTCATAACTTTCCGTCCATGGTATAAAAACCGTGTTACCGATATCGGTATCCGAAACAGTTTCATTGTTTTCATAAGCAGGCGTATAATATCTTTCTCTCTCAGTATCTTCCTGTTCCTGTATCTTTTTCTTCCTATTTAATAGAGGATGCAGATACCACAATATTGCACCCAATATCAAAACTGCCATCAAAACCCATCCTGCGATAATATAAATCTCTTCCTTATAAGACAGCTGATAGAAATACATCACGTATGTCAAAATACCTGCACCTGATATCCCGATTCCTAAAACAGGCAGCGCTTTCTTAAAGTCTCGTGTAATTTCTTTTGCATCCTTTTCCTCTGGAAATGTCTGTGACATAACAGATTCATAGGGCTCTTTGCCTTCGCCATTACCCCCTTCCTCCTCATCCAAAGACTCCCTTCTGTACCCGCTCCGTTGAGCCTGGTCACTCTGGTTTTGATCTGATAGTTTCTGATTTTGAAATTGCATTTCATAAGGAAAATAATTGTCCTTTTTTCTTTGGCTGATATCATCCTGAAACCATCTAAGTACCTCATCCAGTACAAATTGCTCTCGATTAATTAAATCTGCTATCTTGTACACGGCTTCCACCGCCTCCATATCCTCTCCATCTACTTTCGAAATAAAGAAATCCATTAGCTTTGAAAGGCTGCCTTCATCAGAACCAGGATAATACAAAAAAGAATATTCCCCTGTCTCTATATTTTGAAAAATATATTCCGGTGACAAAGCCAGACAGCTTCCATCTAATAAATATTTTTGAAGCATATCGTTAACTACCTTCAACTGTACAAAAAAGCTCCCAAGCTCATCCATTCCGATACCTTTTCCATCAAATATATGAAAAAGACTTTGCCTTGACGTAATTTCATAATACAAAAGTATTTCTCCGTTAATAAATCTTTCCTGACAGTTGAGCAGCCCCTTTATCGTATTTTCCGTCATCATTTTTCTCTGATAGACATACTCCGACAGACTGCCATCATCTTTAATAATCAGGTAATTATGTCTGTAATCTTTATAGTACTTTACATCTAACATTTAGATTTTCTCCCTTCCCAGATCTTTTTCACCATTTCTATTTTCACGTATTTCGTTTTCTTACTCGTCTGATATCTATTATGGGATTTACCTTCTTTGTTATTTTCGTTATGGAAACCTTAGAGCCTTTCTGCAGAGCACGCACCAAAACATAATTATTCTCTACTCTGCAGGCTCTTTCCTGTGTGGAGAAAAAAGGATAAAAAGCATGTTTATAGTCCAGCCTCTTCTCAACATATGCTTCCGCAGACCATGGACCCGTATCTTTTTCTGCATAGATAACCTCCCCATAGCCATCTTCTCCCCGGCTGAACCTTCCTGCCCGCATACTGAGCAGAAAGTTGTCCTGAGATATTGCGCTCCTGCAATATAAAAACAATGCCGCAAGAATAATCATCAGGTATAAAAACAGAACAACCGGCATAATAAAAGATGCTTCCACCGTAAAATAACCCTTCCATTTTTTACGCATATATAAGCGCCACCTCCATTCCTAATAGTAAAAAGGGAAGAAAAGGAATTGTTTTCTCCTTTTTTCTTCTAAGCAGGCAAATACCACCCCAAATTCCTGACAGTGTAATTCCAGCCCATACTGTAAATACTGTAAACCATCCCTCTGTCCACAGTCCTAAGGCAGCAACTGTCATTCCGTCCCCATATCCTATACTTTCTTTAGTCAAAAAGGATAGTAATATCAGAAAACCACCCGGAAACAGGCACAGACCAGTCTCGTACCAAGTAAACTTCCCCTCTGACAGTCTAAACAAAAAGCCCGAACAAATAAAAAGAATTACTTTATAAACCGACAACTCTTTTGTCCTTATATCTTCTGCCGATAAGCCGGCAAGAAACAACAGCGTAATACTATATGCAATCTCACGAATCATTTGTTATTTTTCTTTACCTTATTTATCACGGTTTTCATTTTTGCATCATAACTAATTGCCCGGATTTCAAAAAAATTTTATGCGGAATCTATCTGATAATTTATCCGGCATTTATCCGCCACATTTACTACATACACTATATCCTTTGGCTTCACTAAGCGGAACCATATAAACAATTCTTTTAAGTGAAGGACAATCCGCCTCCCCGTGATAACGGTTTCCATCTGCAGCAATATAAACTATGCCATTTCCTTCCGGCTTACATCTTTCGCAGGCATAGTACCTTCCCCCTGAAGTATTTCTTAAGGAAGAAATTCCTTCATAACCTACCGCCTGTATTTTCACTCTTAAATATGTACAGTCATAAGTCAAATGATACTTACCCCCCGTTTTTGTAATATAAACATAGATTTCCCGGTCTTCGCCGTTTTGTATGGCCGAACCAGAGTAGCCCACCCAGGCATGACTGAAAAATCTGTCCTTAATGGTTATCTCTCCAATAGGCAGCCAATAAATAAATGGCTTTAATTTGTACTCCGCCGTTACCTCAATAAACCCAATCTTATTCTTATCAGATAAGTCTTGTAAATTTATTCCATTTTCTCCGTTTTTTACACATAAATAGGGATATATCTGGTTTCCCAGATACTTCTTTACCTGCCCTTTAATCTCTGTTCGTTCTCCCATTGCATACTTAACCTGATATTCCGCAAACGCCCTGTTGTTCCCCGACACAAAAAGTGCCTCCTGCATATTGCACTGAAAACGTACTGCCTCTAAGCTGAGAAGAACTGTCATCATAAAGAATAAGAAGATCGGTAATACCAGGCTTCCTTCCAGCGCCATGCTTCCCCTGGATTTTCCGGCAGAGAAGAAAAATGCTCTCTTACAGACTGTTAACAGGAATTTTTTTATTTTATTACTGATTTCTTTGAGAGAAGGGATTTTTATCATATTTTCTTTTACTTACTTTGCTCTGTCTAAAGAGAGCATTTTTCCTTTCTTCCGGGCTTATCATACGGTGTCAGCTTTCTTTGGATCGAAGCTCCTGCAAGGCAGGGCGCACAGCTGACAAAAATAATTTTTACAAAGGCTTTGGATTTATTTTAGAAATATCCATACTTTCGCCTAAGAAAAAAACGGCTTAAATAACTTCCACGAGCCGTAATCTCAGCTTCATACCTTTCCACGCACCAATCCATCTTAAAATTTTTGTTATTATCGCGAAACCTCATATCCATTTCCATAATATCCATTGCACGCAGATTAGAATTTTTATCTCCAATCAGCAAAATCATACTGGCAAGATACTGTCCGTAATCCCAACCATTTGCGCTATGGCCGCTGTAGAGGCTCCCGCCAAGCACCCTGTCTACCGACATGCCATGATCCGATTTTCTCACAGGTACGCATCCCCCTGCATAAATTGTCCGCATATCGCTTACGGTTTCAAGAAAGGCACAGGCATACAAAATACTTTCCGCCACAGGATCCAGAAATTCCGCATTCAGCTTAACTGCCTGCAGCATCTCTGCCGCTGCTATGGCCTGTGCCCTTAAGTCCCCATCCGCCAGCGCACAGGCCGTATTATCGGCAAAACGCAGATCAAAAAGCGATCCCGCTACGGCTCTTACGTTTTCCAGATCAGACTCTCTCCCTTTTGCAATGTATTCTAATTGGCAAGAGAGAAAAGAATCTTCTCTGAAATTGCCCAAATACCCCATCTTGTCAAAAAGATAGGAAAGGAATAAATCTTCGTCCTGCCTGTAGTCTCTATCCTCACTGTCAGTATTTTTTATGGCACGATAAGATATATATTCTCCTAAAGATATTTTAGCCGGATTCACAGATTTAAGATCGGCCTGTGCCAGAAACAAAACATCGCTGCCCACAAGGCTGTATACCCAATCCGCAGGATTCGACAGGGGGACCTCTTTCCATTCACCTTTTTCATTCTGTATAAGGGGAAGCTCCATTCCGGCCAGCTGTTCCATAATGCTGCTCCATCCGGCCAGGGGGGACGCTGCCTGCAGCGCCTTTACATCACTCATTTGCCAAAACACTTCTCTTTCTTTCCCGGAAATTCCGGCATCCTCCACATAAAGGACCGCCTGATTTCGCATAGATGATCCAAAATCTGCTGCCGATGTTTCAAAAGAAGATATTGTTATATTTTCCAAAAAAATATTCCCCCAGGGAGCATTCTTTTTTCCAAGAACTCCTCCAATATTTTCTTCCATAAAATACCAGAGCCTTTGCTCCATATTTGCGATGTCCGGCTCTTTTTCCAAATACGAAGTATCCACGTAAATAAGATCATACCTTTCCAAAAGTCCGATATGAAATTCTGACAAAACCGCATTCATACCTGTATCCGCAGCACATTCGTATCTGATTTTCATCCCGTTATTAATTGCATTTCCGGTAAGCAGCAATATAAATCCCGTGAGCAGCGAAAGGGACAGGGCAAGGAATATTGTTAAATACCCTTTCATCAGGACAAAATAGCAGCGCTGTCCGCTGAAATCTTTTCAAAAATTGTAGCGGCAAGTTCTCTAATCTGCGTCTTAAATATCAGTACAAGACCAATTAAAACTACAATAATCAATATCATTTCCACCGTTCCCATACCTGAGGTATCTTTCCATAATTTCTTTAACTTATTAAATTTTCTTCTCATCATTCTAATTTTGCTCCTTTCTCAGCCTGAAAATTTATCATTTCATACAATAATTTATAGATAAAAACCCGTCCTAAAAAATTAAGTGTTTCCAAATCCCGTATAGGCGGGCAATAGCACCAGCAGCATAACTACCACCAGCATCAGCAGCATAGGCAGAAGTAATTTTGTACCTGCCTCTTCCCCGGCTTTTCTTGCCAGGTTTTTTCGCTCCTCCTGTGCATCATTTGTCTCTTTTTCCAATAAGGTAAGGAGCTGATCGTTTCCCTGCTTTAATTGTACTGCCAATAAAAAACTTAGTCTGCGGTATCTCATCTCCCCACATCGTTTACCAAAATCCTGATAGACTTTCTCCTGCGCTACACCATTTTCCAGTTGGTGACAGGAAACCTGCATTTCTTCCATCAGATACCACTTTTTTCTTCCCCTATTTTGGGGGGACCTTTCCTGTTCCTGCCATTTTACATAATCTGCCGTCATTCTTAGGAAAGCGTTTTTGACTGTAAGGCCGGCAGATAAATATAGCCGAAGCTTACTGACAAATCCTGAATAATCTTTTATCAGTTGCTTATTCCTTATTCTTCGGCTTTTTTCCAAATCGCTTTCCATTCCTTTGCCGGCTAAAAGGCTTCCAAGAAAGAACAGAAAAAATAGTAAAATACTGCTGTCTGATTTTACCTCTTTCCATTCGATCTCTTTTCCCATCAGGCGCTTTGGCAATCTGATCTGCCCCCGGCTCTTTCCCTCCAAATCAATTTGCAACAATTCCTTTTCTAATGCCCTGAAAAAAGTTTCTTCTTCGCCCAGCTCTTCCGGGAGCAGCAATACTTCATATGTAAAACTGGTTTTCTCCTGCCCGCCTGAAATTGTCACCACTAAACTTACCTTTTCTCCATTGCCATCAATATCCCTTCTGTTTATCTTTCCGCTTGCGTTTATCCTTTCATAATTGCTGCTGCTCCAGGTAAAAATATAAGGATACCCCGGCATGGAGCTTATCAGATTTAAATTTTGGGTTATGTGCGCAAGGTCCGGGTTTTTACCTCTGATGATATCCGGCAAACCATAGGAAAGCTGCTCTTTCAGATAAATTTCCTCATCCTTTGTCAATTCCCTTTCTTTTACCACAAAAGGAATCTCTCTGCTCCAGTTTTCCGTTACTGCATGCAATGTGATCTGGTAGTCCCCCGCATCCCATTCATTTCTAATAAGCTGCGCCCCTTCCGCCAATTTTCCCTTCATCCGGCTGCTCAAATGAAGGCAAAGGGCAGACACAATCCCAATAACCAGAATCGCAAGCATAAGTGTCAATTTTCGAATTTGAAAATTATCGTACATTTTCTTACCATCCCCCGTTGGATGGAGCTGTAACAGGGTTTTATATACTTTTGGGTCATATTTTTTGCCTGAAATAAGCTTAGTTTTTTCATAAACCCATGCCGCCAGCGAAAAAAACGGATTTTTCATAAAAATCCCCCATTCTTACCAAAGTCTGTGAATTTGGGCATGACCACAAACAGCGGCCAGCACGCTCCACGAGTTATCCTTATGTTAAAATTTGTGGTTGAAAAAATCAGCCGTCAGGCTGATTCTTCAGCCTACCCTCTTTTATATTTCTATGGAAACCATATGAACAGAGAGCGCGTACGCGCCTAAATAAATGAAAAGACAAGCACTCATAAACAAAATACCTGAAAAGGAATGGTACATTTCTCTAAAATAACCTGGCGATGTAACACTTATATACAACAATATAAAAAAAGGCATAACATTCATGATTTTCTGTTCCAGCCTTCTTGCACTTAGCAAAACAGAAATCTCCTTCTCGGTTTCTATCTTGTTGATAATAATGTCTGCTGTTTTCTCCATCACAGAAGCCAAATTTCCGCTGCTCTTTTGAGAAATCTCATAAACCTGCGCAAACTCAATTATTTCCGCAATTTGAAGCTCACTCCCTATTCTCTGCCATAATTTTGAAAACGCTATGTTATTTTCTCTTCCTGACTTTAGCACATTTATCATTTGACAGACGCTGCTTTCTTTGCCAAATAAGGCTTTCATATCTCCGTAGCTTGAAAGAAAGGCATTTTCAGCAGAATATCCCGCTTTTTGTCCGGTTGCCGCTAAAAGCATAAGCTCTTTAAATTGCTCTCTTGCTTCCTCCCTTTTCTTTTGAAAAAGTACTTTTTTCTCTGTTCGGTAATACCAGTACCCTATAACGGAAAGGGGAATAACAGCCCATAGTGACTGATAAAAAAAATAGTCAAGAATCAGAACAATAAAAATACTTTTTGCAGCAAGCCACCTTTTTTCCTTAACCGTAACAGGCAAAAGTCTATAGCAGTTATATCCCTGCCCGTTTAAGCTTTTCCACATTTTGAATCTCCCCAACTTTTTTTAAATTACCCTGTACCTTCCCGTTTTCAAAGATACCATTTTCTTCAAACCGGTAAATCGTCTGCATTTTAACCTCTTCCGCCCAAAGTCTTACAGGCTCCACAACCTCTAACACATGTCTGCTGCCATCCCTGAGCCTTCCTAAATGAACTATTAAATCAAAACCGGATACAATTTGTTTACGTATAGCAGAAAGAGGCATTTCCATCCCCATTAGAACCATTGTTTCCAGACGGCTTACAACATCCCGGGCACTGTTGGCATGAACTGTTGTCATTGCACTGTGTCCTACATTGATGCTCTGTAGCATATCCACTGCTTCTTTTCCCCTTACCTCACCTACGATTAACCTGTCACCCCTCAGAATGAAACAGAGAAAACAGAGGAGAGCCGGGCGGGCCCTCCTCTTTCCCTTTACATTGACAGCCGGATCTTTTTGGCCGCCGCCTGCTCAATGAGCTGCTCTGCCTCTGCCCTGCTGCCACGCTCAGCAGATACCATGATATAGCCGGGCATATCCTTGGCCGGTTCCACCTTAAAATCCTTCATTCCCGCCTCTTCCAGGCGATCCTTCAGCTTCTTGGCATAATCTCCGCAAGCTGCCGGAAATGTGCCCGCAATCACCCGGATCGGGGCTTCCTTTGTGTTCTTTACCTCTGCCATCGTGTTTCCCTCCTTATGATTTTTTCAAATATTCACTACTGGAAAAGCCTTCTTTGCCATCATAGGCAATATAGAGCCATTTCACACCTTCCACCATGGTATAATAACCATAGTTCCGCACCGTTGCCCCCTTCGGGATCTCCGTGATGATGTTCTCTTTCTTCAGCACTCCCGGATGAGTTCTCATGTTCAAGTTGGTTGTGGTCTTATAGGCTCCGGCAATACCCTTTGCAAAACTCTTTGCCCCCACCGGCTTCAGGGAAGCATTGCCCGCTGTTTCACCGTTGGCCACATAGGTATAATATTGGCCCGCCGCATTGCTTGTGTAGGCATACCCGCAGGAAGCCCCCGGCCATACAATTTTATACCACCCATTGCTCAGAATCTCCAATACCTCCACAGAGGCTCCCTTGGTCACTCCTCCAATGGATGCGGATGCCGTACTGCTGCCGGTTCTCACATTCATATTGCTTTTGGCCGTTGCGCTGCCTATTCCCTTGCCTACATAGTTTTTATTGCCTGCTGCCGTTGCCGTGCCCTGAGAGGCTCCTGAGGCCGTTCCTGAGGCTTTTGAGCCCTTACTCAGTGCCATAACTACATGAGAGCTTTCCTTCAGGTAAATGCCGCCCCTCTTTGCGTATGCACTGGATCCGGTGTGGGCAGCATCCGTGTATGCCTTAAATTTGCCGGTTGCCAGGAGAATGCTTTTCATATTACCGGTGTAGCCACTGGCGGCAATGCTCAGGCCTGCCAATATGTAACATGCAAGCACCAGGGAGCTGCAATCAAAATCACCCTTAGCCCCGGCCACCTTCCGGCCATTGTTCACAATCGCATTAAATCCCTTCCATCTGTTCGGCTGAGAATACCCAAAATTATCATTTTTGCATATCTCCTCCATAATTGTGGCGGCCCGGTTTGCCAGGCTATCATCCAGGCATTCCAGGTATACATTCCACGGCTTACTGTACCACTCCCGGATGCAGATCTCTTTTGTGGTCTGATCTCCCGGTGTCCTTCCCTGAATAGTGCCGTTTTCGTCAATACTTGCATGGCCAATCAATACAGCCATCTGATCACTCCTTTCCTCATAGCCCTTTACTGCCGCATATACCGCATCCCTCCGGGCCATGTACTTACTGAATACTCTGTCACTTTTCGCTGAAGCATAAAGCGCATCCAACGTCTTTCCACTGGCCGCCCTGATAATCCTGGCAGAGGCTCCGGCCCCGCCCTGGTTCTCAATATCGGCCATAAATATGATCGCTGCCGGATCTGTTACTCCTAAATTTTTAATATGGGTACAGTATCCGGTAATATCTTTTAAGGCAAGCGCATCCTGGGCCCGCTTCCCTTCCGTAGTGCTGAGGGCAGCAGATAACCGGCCCGCCTCTTCCTCTGTGGCCTTCCTGGTGCCCCATGAGGTGCCTTTTGCCGTTATTTCCGCATAAAGGGCCGCCCCTAATATTTCCCGGCTTCTCCCGGCTCCCATGGCCTCACAAATCGCCCTCATAAGGCTCAGGGCCCTGCTGCCATGCCACTGGACTCTCCCAACCGATAAAGCCCCGTTATCGTTCTTATTTACCGATCCATAACCCCCTTCATGGGAAAAAATGATCGGAGCCGCCCTCTCAGCAATTTCCTTCAGATTCATCCTCTTCCTCCTCTCCCGTTTTGCACAAATCCGGGTATTTCTCCGCTATCTTCCCATATACCCACACCCCGATCAGCACCAGGGGGAGAAACGGCCACAGCACCGCCGCCAATAAGGAAATAGCGAAAAAGGAGCAGATGGCGATCAAGCCTTCTCCTGCTCCTTCCGGGTATTCCATGTATTTCTCTTCCTCACTCAACTCATTCCATGAGCTGCAAAACAGATATAATAAGGCCATGGCCAATATTACAGCCACAGCCACATAAACAATAAGCAGCGCCTTCCACACTTTTATGCCCCCTTACTGTTATTCATAGCAAACACAGCCGCCTCTATCAGGGTTTCAAGCTGAGCATCCGAAATAGAAATATTTTTAGCTGCAAGAATCTCTTTCAAAAACTCCGTAACAATGGCCTTTTTCTCGGCGCCGGATCCTGCCTCCTTATTCATCTGCTCTGCCGCCTCCACGGCCTTGGCCACCCACTTCATAACTCCGGTGAGCTTCATTTCCTCTGCCCACGTTTTGAGCAGCGGGATCCCGTACCTCATAATGAGTGTTACTGCAATAATCACCACAAGCTCAATAACCTTTAATAAAATATTATCCATAGAAATATGCCTCCTTATCCTTTTGCCGCCTCAGAGGGCCCTTCCTGGCTCTCTGAGCATGTTTCAGGGCCTCTCATTGCCATATCATGCACAATGCCGCCCTCCGTGTTTTCTTTGGTTGCTTTTGCCGCATAGGCACAGTATGAGATCGCTTCTCCTACCGTGGCCCCGATCAGGCTGTACAGCGCTGAGAGATCCGCAAAGTGCCACATTGCGGCCATAGAGTAAAGCTGCACCGCCGTACATGATAGGAAGATATAAGCCAGGGCCACCTTGGAAGCGTTTGGCGGCTTCTTTTTCGGCCAGTATTCCTCCCGCTTCTGTTTCAGCTCTTCCTCCAATAGCTTCCGCTCTCCCTGGATCTCAATCCTCCTCAGCTTCCGCTCATGCTCCCTGAGCTCTTCCCTGCTTAGCCTCACCCGGCTCACCTCCCACATAAAAATCCTTTTCTTCCTGGCACTTATGGTAAATCTTCAGAATATACTCATATTCTGCTTCATATACACCGTTGGGATCATTCGTCACCTTCAGCAGCTCCTCATATTTCTCATTCTGCTGTATGATATAATTAAATTCACCCTCAGAGTGCCTCTGCCCTCTTTGGCATTCGTTGTAAAAATTGAAAATCTCTGCTTTGATATTGTCGGCGGCATCTATCGCCCTTTGTATTGCAAGCTCTTCCTGCCTTTTGGCAATTTCCTCCTGCTCCTTCCTCAGTTCCTTCATTTCTTCCTTCACACTGGCCATCATTTTGTTGCCGATCCACCCAAAAAGGCTGCTCCATGGATTGATCTTGATCTTGGATACCTCTATGAAGGTGCCCAGGAAGAGAGCCCCGCCTGAAATAGCCGCCACTATTTCTCCTATGCTCACTCCTGCTCCTCTCCTTCCTCTTCATTTTCCGGCCCCTGCACTTTGCAGAAAACGCACCGGGAGCATGGCTCTTGGCTGTATGGTATGTAATAACTTTTACATTCCCCACAATTTCCATATTCTTTGCACTCCCGGCTGCACTCTTCCAGTGTCCTCCTGCAATATCCCAGGGCCCTATGAGAGCACCTGAAATTATTCCGCTTCAGCTTCATCCATTTCCTTCAGCATGGCATTGAGCTCATTTTTCCTGGCGGCCATTCTGTCAGATTCAGCGATCTCCTCAGCGTATTCCTCCACCGTGGCCCGCCCCATTGCGATCTTGGTGCCTATGTAGTCCTTTTCTCTCATAAGCTGATCCAATCCTCTGATCTCTGCCTCAATCTGTTCTCTTGTCATTGCTTCCATGTTTTTTCTCCTTCCTTATACTGTTTTAGGGATATATGGGATGTACTCCCAATTTTCTATAAATAGCCGATTGAAAAGGGCATCCATATTCCTGATAGTGTGGTATGCGTCCTTTTTCCCGGCAAATCCCCGCCATGATTGATATGCCGCCCTGATCTGCTCATAGCTCATGTGGCCCTCAGCATTCAGCTTGGCAAATTTCTTCAGCTTCCTTCTTTCCCTTGTTACAGAATCCCGGCATATTCTTTTCACTACCTTCCCGGTATCCGTGAGCAGGAAATGTGTTTTTAAGAATGTGAAGCCCCTGCTGAGCTTCACAATTTTGGTTTTCTTATCATTGAGCCGTATTCCCAATGATTCATATATTTTTCGCACCTCTTCCAGTATCTCCTTCAGGTATTCCTTATCAATGTGAATGATATATGAATCATCCATATACCTGGCATATGGCCGGATCCCTTTTTCGTCCTTCACATAATGATCCACTTTATCAGGATAAGAAACGGCGCATATTTGGCAGACTTCACTCCCTAATCCCAGGCCACTGGCATACTCTTCACCGTACTCCATGGCCGCCTCTTTAAATTGTGCCATTTCCTTCATTTTCTCCTCAGCAAAGGCATCAATAAATTGCTCTGCAAGGTGAATGATCCTCTGATCCGTGAATTTGCTCCGGATCTGCTCCTTCATTTTGTCATGTGGGATACTTGCAAAATAATCTTTCAGATCTATTTGCAGGATATAGCCCTCATTTCCATATTTTGCATAATGCTCCTGCAAATGAAGCGTGATCCGGTCAATGGCATGGCTGATTCCCATACCCTTCCTGGATGCTCCGTTGTCATATATCAGACTATTGGAGAGCACCGGCATGAGTGCATTTTGTGAGAGGCTCTTCTGAGGCACACGCTCAGAGAAATGCACACTCTGAATATGCCTCAGCTTTCCCCTCTCCACCAAATCAAAGGCAATGAATCCCTTTCGGACATCCTCGCCATTGATCAGTGCATTATGAGTTTTACAAAGGTTTCTGCTCAGCTCGGATCTGTACCGCTGCACACTGGCTTTCCACCCCACTCCCTTCCTGGCATCCTTGTATGCCTGGTAAAGTGAGTTATAATCTGCCACCCGTTCAAAATTATCATATTCGGATAGCCTCTCCCTCCGGTGTGCCTCCCTGGCCTCTCTCCTTCGCTGAGCTCTGCCCGCTCTTCTTTCTTCACTTGTCATATAAAATTGTGCCCATCTCCTCCTTGTACGGTATTTGTGCCCCTAACCGCATAATGGTATGGGTATGAAATGCACCTCTGCACCTTCTTTTCAGCTCCCTTCCGATTTCTGCACCATGCAAGCAGCGTACACCCACCCAAAACAAGCAAAAACCACCTCTCTGAGCACATGAGAGGCGGCAAGGTCATTTACACTTTTTTCAAAGTGACGGTCATCCACTCCTTCCTCTACCTGATACAGATTTCTTCCTTTTACAGCGTACTTTGTCGGATCGTTTATGGTAGTGAATCAGACGGGCACCCGGAGAGCGTTGGAGCAACTGTTGTTGTTGGCATTGCCATTGTTGTTGACATTGCAGGCATTGGTAGAATTGCCCGCACACACAGACAGCAGCCACCAGTTGGCCCGGTGCGAAAAATACAGCGGATAACCGATATTTCATTATTTTCTTTTAACTATTTTCGTGTTGTCCTTCCAATTCTTCAGCTTTCCCTCTTCCTTCAGCATTAAATTCAGGAGCGGATCAAATCGGTTCCAATCCACCGGCAAAGTAGTGGCCAGGTAATTTATGAGATCATAAATATCCCGCAAGGTGTCAATGGCCTCCTGGGCCTTTGCCTTCCTCTTCTCCACTAATTCCTCCGTTGTGCTCCATATTCTGTTAGCTGCCCGGATCTGAGTATAGAGCTTGTGGCACAGCGCACACATTGGCTTTGCAAATATATCCCGCCATCCTTTAGGCACTATATTGGTATTCCATACCAACCTTGTGGCCTCTGCTCTTATTTCCTCCGCAAGATCCAACACATCCAATTTTGAGGCGCTCCTGAGCCTTGCCAATACACTCATGCTCTTTCCTCACTTTCGCAAATTATACCCCGCCCCTGGGAAGGGGGCGGGATTGATCCATGATTATTCCGTGATTCGGAAGCAGACGGGCACCCGGAGAGCGTAGGAGCAACTGTAGTTGTTGGCATAGCCATTGTCGTAGACAGTGCAGGCATAGGTAGAATAGCCCGCACACACAGACAGCAGCCACCAGGTGGCCCGGCTTCCTCCGTCACCGGCCCCCTTGATCCGATTCTTCCAACTGTTCGCAAAAATCGGATACTGCACCGCCTGGCCTTCTCCCCATGGCTTTGTTGCCCAAATCAGTGAGCCAAACACTTCATATTCACACGGGATCCACAGTTTCCCTAAATCCTGCCACCCCCATGAGGTTGAATCATTCAGCTTTCCGGATGCAGAATATCTCTGCTCTAAAAGGAACCGCTTGGAGCTGATAACCGCCCGCACCTCTGCCGGGAGCTTTGCCTCTAATCCGGCCAGGAAGCTCTTCACGGTTGACTTGTTATAGGGATAAGGATCCGCTGAGGTTCCGTTGTTATCGTTTGAAGTGAACCATTGCACAGTATCCGGGTAACAATCTTTTGAGATCCAATCAATATGCCACCCTACCTCCTGATCACAGCACCGTGTATATGTATTTATACCGGCAATCTGCATTTTGATCAGATAATTCCCCATGTAAATGGGTATATAGTCCTCTACATGCAGGCCATCAATGTTATGGGCTGCAAGCCTGGTTTTAATCCACCGCCACGGATCAGAAAATCCGGCAATCTCCTCAGCAAATTCCACTGTAAGATCCCGGCCCTCATAGGTGCGATCTGCTGCCTCTATGGCATAATTGGTATGCTTATTCTCAAAATTGATCTGCTCTGCACCGTATTCATCCCCTTCCTGGGTGTACGGTGTTACGTCATTATAGCTCTTGGTGCCATCCTCGTTCTGCACCTCTCCAAACTTGCGATCTGCCGCAAGCTCTTTGTTGATCACGTCATCCACATAATCTGTTTTTAATACTGACATAATGCCCTCCTATTCGTTAAATAAATGATTGCCGCCCAATCTCCTGGGCAGCGTTCTTTTTCTTTTCGGTTCCCGTGGATTCCCAAACGGGAAATATTCACGGCCCGCAATTAAAGGCAACCTCCTCTCTCTGATTTCTTTTTCTTCCTCCCGTGGTATCTCCGGATCCTTCAGCGGGAAATACTGATCGCCCAACCTGAAGGGAAGCCTTCTCAATTCTGTTACCACCTGAGGCTCTTCATATGCTGAAGGGGCTTTGAATGGATAATATGCCCCGCCCAACCTTGTGCCCAATCCAAAGGGGAGCCTGAGCCGCTCCGGCTCTTTTGGCCGTGGTATCCTTGGATTCTTTAAGGGATAATAAAAAGCCCCCAAACGAAAAGGGAGCTTTACTGGCCGTGTGTAGAGGTTCCACATAACCTCATACAGCTTCAGGCAGGCCGATTCTAACCGGTTTAGATCGTCATAGCCAATAAATGCACCATTCTCCTCATATACCGTTTTTTGGCCTATCTCGCAATTTACAAAGGCATTGATCGCCTCCAAATTATCTGAAAGAGTGTTTATTTCATCAGCAAAAGGGTATTCCTCATATTTCCGATCCGGCATTGCCCTCACAAATACCGGCCAAAACTTACGGGCCACGGCCCCCAAAAATTCAATATTATTCTTGATCCGGTTAAAGTCCACGGTGTTGAAATAATCCCCGGCATAGTTCCCGGCTTCATCCTGCCTGGCCATCCAGTCTGTTTTTGGTGTTATCCATTCCATTTCACACATGCCTCCTTGCCACCAGTGTACCGCTCAGGGCCCCGGAATAGTTCAAGCCTACATCTTCAAGCCTTATCATTAAATTCTCTACATACCGGCTTTCTAGGTATGCAAGATCATTGGTATCCAGGATCGGATCTCCCCGGTACTTCAATTCATACTGATTGCCGCCCTTGTAGTAGGCCCCCACCCATTCCACCAGGTTCTTAGCGTCCTCTGCTGAGCTTATGAGCGGATTATTCCAGGTTTGAATGCTGCCGCTGTTATTCAGCTTTGTGGTTTCCTGAGAAGTGGTGATGTTGTACTCATATCCCCGCACCGTGATCACCGTCTTGGTATCCTTGGCCGGGGGCTTTGTGATCCTGACTTTGCACCAGTAAGAGCTACTTTCCACCACCACGGCCCCAAAATCCTGAATAGCCTCATTTATCATGCACACCGCTGAGAGGTTATGCACCGCATTACCGAAATTTATTTCAAATTCCCTCACTTCTCCTGCTGCCAATATGGTTTCTTCCGTTGTGAGATCCTTCAGCTCTGTGCCTCTTGTGTAGATTGTCCGGATCACCCTCAGCTCCTTCACCTTTTCCAGTTTGGTGCCGTTGGGTGTGGCCGTTAGATCGTCATAGGTGAGCCTATAATCCGTCTGACTTCCAAAAAGAATCTGCTTCAGGTGGATCCGGTTGTGCGGCTTTGCCCTGGTAAATTCAATTTCTATTTTGTCGGTGTCTATAAAATCATAGTAAACTATGGTTTTTTCCGTGATACTCTTGCTTTTGAACCGCTTCAGGCGCTTCCCATCGTTGAATGTGGTGATCGTAAATTCCACCGGCTGAATGCTTCCGAAAAGAAGAGTTAAGTTGTAAAAGGTATAGGCGCTTTCCATGGTGAGGGTGATCACCGGGTTCTCCTCAAAATATCCCTCCTCATTGCTTATGGATTCGCTTACATAGCCCACCTCCATGAAATTCTTCCCCCTGGGCATAAAATACTGCTGCCTGCCTACCTGGGAATAATTCTGCTCAAATGCCGCATATTCAGAATATGGCCGCTCTTTCAGCAGGCACTCAATACTGCCGTACTCTGCCACCTGGTTTGCCGCCACCTCCTTCTCCGGCTCAAAAGAGGATTTCAGCATGATAATTCCATCCCGGTTTTGCATTACCACGCTTCTCCCGGCATTGGCAATGAGCTGAAGGCATTCCTTGTGTTTCACCATAGGCAGCGGATTGTATACTATAACCTTTTTCAGGTATGGATCGATCCAGTACCCCTCCGGGAGCACTCCCGCATCCTCAAACACATCCACCGCCAAATCAAAAAGGGAGATACCTTCAGGCCGGTACTCTCCCCTTTTATATTCGTCATTCATATACTCAAAAATATCCACAGCGCCAAACTTTGCCAGTTTATCATCGGCACTCCACTCCTGCATGAAGAGGGTGCCACCCTTTACCCACTCAATGCTTCCATTGTTCAGGGTGTAGCCATAATATACGGCCATTTCCTGGCCGGTTTCCATGTAGTTAATGGCACTGTCATCATTATCCACATTATAGTATTTATCCATGTTTTCTATGGTCACACTAAAGTCAACGCTTGGCAGGCTCTCCGATATGGGAGAAATGTGGCTCTTCATTTCAGCGCTCACTATCTTCTCATTGTCAAACGTGATTCCGATCCCAAATACAATATTGAGGATCCGGAACCTGCCGATCCCGTTTTTCATTTTCCTTGGATAGATTTTCATAAATGTGGTGTTGTTGAAGGTGTCCTCTGTCTTGAATGTGGGTGAATCGTTCTCATAGTCAAAAATGCCTTCATCCGTTTCCACCGTGAGCTCCACCGGGTAAGCCTCCCCCAATTCCAGGGTGAGGCCCTTTATATCCAATGGATCCAGTGTATTGAAATGAATGATAACCACCGGCTGCTGCCCCTGGCCGCATAATGCCTCTGTTACCATACCGGCATTATAAAAGCTCTTTCCCGGCCCATTCCTGGGCAGGAAATACATGGAGCGATCCACCTTTGAAAAATCATTCTCATAGGTTGCATAGGTTTTATTTACCGCCTCTGTGCTCAGCGGCTTAATGAGATCGGCAAAATATGTATATCCCGCATTCTGCACCTCTGCCGCCGTTTGGGCCGCCTGGTTTATCAGGCCCAGGCTGATCCTCATATATGACTTATTCCGGGCAGCCTGCTTCATGCCCTCTTTGTACTCTGTGCTTACATACTGCATACTGTATCACCTACATTTCAATAAAATTCAAAGTAACATCTTTATATACCGGCCTCCCCTCCTCATAAGTGTAAATTGGTGTGCTTCTGTCACCGGCATACATTTCCAGGCTTCCTCCGGCATTTTGATCCGGTATGAAAAAATTCACGCTCAGCCCAAACTTTTTCTTTATTGCCTGCCTTATCACCATGTATTCATCCGGCCTGAGTACGAACCACTTACACTCAATTTTATGCACGTCCTCCCGTATGATCTGAGATACCATTTTCCCGTTGGCATTTCTCTCACTCTCCGATATATCATAGTCGGATATGGTCATCTGAGAGGGATCGGGGAGAGATACCCCGCCCACAATCAGAATATTATGATATTTTGCCGCCATGCGTTCTCTCTCCCCTCCTTATGCGTTGGCCATCTGATAGCCTTTTCTCCGTCTGTATTTGTCTGTTTGTTCCACCAGTGTTTTACTGTCAAGCAATACCGTTGTGTGGATAGTCTGCCATTCCTCACCGGCATCCATTTCTCCAATGATAGCCCTCAGATTCATGGAGATAATTTCCCCAATTCGGGCCGCCACCTTATCCATCCAACCGGTGTTATTTTCAAGAGGCACAACCGCCTCCTGCCCGGCTTCTCCTACCATTGCAAGAGTGGCCTGATCTACCACACCGCCCTTTGCAAGTCTTGGAATGGATATATTGCCTATTGTGGAGATATTAAAGCCAAATGTTTTGCCGCCTATCTCCGGCACCCAATCCGGCACATCAAAGCTCAGGTTATTCAGCGCCCGGATCATTCCGTTTATGCCGTTGATCACACCGTTGGCCATCTTCTCAACTCCTCCAATTATGGAATTTATCACCCCTTTTATAGAGCTCCAAATCCCATTGAAGATATTTACCACGGTTGTTTTCATGCTCTCCCACATATTGCTCCACGTTGTTTTGATACTGCTCAGGGCCGTGCTTATGCCGCTCTGAATCGTTCCCATTATCGTGGTGATCGTGCTCTTAATGGCATTGAAAATGGTGTTTACGGTTGTTTTTATGCTTTCCAGTATTGTGCTAAACGTGGTCTTGATACTATTCAGCACGGTGCTGATCGTGGTGCTCACAGCATTTATAATTGTGGTGATCGTGCTCTTGATCGCATTGAATACGGTTGTAACGGTATTCTTAATGCTTTCCAGTATCGTGCTGAAAGTGGTCTTGATTATATTCAGCACAGTGCTGATCGTGGTGCTGATCGTGTTTATGGTTGTGGTTATGAAGGTCTTGATTGCATTGAAGATCGTTGTTACCGTGTTCTTTATGCTCTCAAAAATCGTGCTGAAGGTTGTTTTTATCGCATTCAGTACAGTGCTTATGATCGTGCTTATCGCATTGATCGTGGTGCTTATTATGCTTTTGATTGCATTCCACACTGTATTTATGAGAGTTTTGATCGCCTCCCAAATGGTCTGAAAAATCGTCTTGATTGTATTCAGCTCCGCACTGATAACTGAAGAGATAACTCCCAGGGCCGTTGAAATAATGGCCTTGATCGCACTCCACACAGCGCTCACTATATTCTTTATGGCATCCCATATTGCAGAGAAAAAGGTTTTAATCCCTTCCCATGCCCTCTGCCAGTCACCGGTAAACACTCCGGCTATAAAATCGATCAGGCCGCCCAATGCGTCAAAAATATTTCCGATCACATCAGCAACCACTCCGGCCACCTTCAAGAATATGCTGCCCACTGTATTCAGGGCCGCCGCTATGTACGGGGCCACCGTGGCAATAAACCACTCTATGAATGGCTGAAGCGTCTGCTCCCAAATATCTTTTATTGCATCCGCTATCTTTCCGATCAGTTCCAGGCCCTTATTGATTGCGGGCTGTATGTGTTCATCAATTAGCGGCTTCACCTTCGCCTGAAGGCCTTCCAATACCGGTAATATATATGAGTTATAGGCATCCAGTAGTTTCCCGGTTATGCTGCTGAGCCCTGCTGCCAGTGAGCTGAACATGGGAGCCAAATGTTGATCATACACCTCATTAGCCTTGCTGAAAGTGTCATCCACCACTTGCTTGATATTCCCTAAAAATCCGCTCCGCACTCCCAACGTGCCATCCAGGGCCGTTTTAAATTTATCCTGGTTATCTATGAAGGGCCTTGTGATAATGTCCGTTATATCCCGGTACAGCTTCGCACCGATCTCTGCTGCCCCCATGGCCGCATTGGCAAAAATGCCTATAATGTTAGCCGTTACCTGCTGCCCGTTCTCTCCTCCAAATACAGAGAAGATATTGGCCGCCGCCTGGGCAAAATCCCCCTGAATCTTCACGATCTCTGAGCTTATATCAAACATGCTCACTATATGCCGCTTGATCCGCTCTTTGTTCTGATCCAGGTACTTATTCAGGCCGCCTAATAGGTTTGTGGCTATCGTGATCCCTATGCTTGCCGCCGCTCCTGCCTGCTGCCCTAAAGAGTAGGCCCATGTATTCAGGAAGTTATTGGCTGCCTGCAATACGGCGGGATCCGTCCAAATCTCTTTCAGGCTCTTCTTAATGCCCTCAATAGCCTGCTTCAGAGGTTCCAGGGTTACATCCCCCAGGCCTGCCTTAAATCCCTTCTTAAAAAGCTCAGCAAGCTCCTTCAGCCGGTTCCAAATCTTTTCCAGTACCGGGTTAAGCGTTGCATCCGCTTCGTCTGCTGCATCCACTATGTTCTCAGAGAGAGCTCCTCCTGAAGCGCCGCCACCGCCGCCTCCGGATCCGCCGCTCCCACTATCCTCTGCCGCCTTCGTCAGGCTATGAATTTCATCAAAGGAAGCCAGGCCATGAAAAGCCTCCTCCGCTTTCTTCGCTGATTTCCCCGCCTTATCCGTGGCCCCTGAGAGGCTCCCGGCTGAATCCGTTGCAGAATCTAGGGCCCCTCCCATTTCATTCACTGAGGTTGTGGTTTTTGTGTTCTTTCCGGTGATCTTTGAAATGAAATTGCTGAAGGCATCGGTTACGGTCAAAATCTTTGCAAGTAGCTGATTGAGCACCCGGATCACCGGTGTTAATACAGCAATAAGGCCCTGCCCAATGGCCGCCTTTAAAGCATTAAATCTCTCAGTAAGCACCCGCACCTGGTTAGCCCACCCATCTGAAGTGCGGGCAAAATCGCCTTGTGCGTCCTTTGTCACTGATAACAGATAGTTGTACCTGAGGATCGCCTGCTCCTGCTGTGACATTGCATTATAAGCCTTTGTTATTCCCTGGCTGAGTGCGTATGCCTCCATATTGGCCACGGACATATTGATCCCCAACTGCTTCAGCGGTTCGGTTTCTCCTGATATTCCGGCCCGGATCTTCTCAAATGCCGCATCATTTTCCAGGTTATAAAAAGAGGCCATATCTGCCGCAAGCCCCGCCATTTCCATAGACATTTCAGCCGCCTGGTTTGTGGCTATTCCCATGGATTTCAGCATCGCCCCTAATGTTGAGGTGTACTTCTTTGCGCTTGTTTCAGATAGGCCAAATTGTTCAAGTGCATCCCTGGCAAAATGGTTGATTGTTTCAGACATGGCCCCAAACGTGACATCCACCACGTTCTGCACCTCTGCAAGGGCAGAGCCCAACTCAATGCAGCTCTTTCCAAAACTGATCAGTGCCGTTACAGAAAAAGCAACGGCCACCGCCTTCCCAATCTTGCCAAATGCACTCTTTATTTTTTCTGTTTGTCTTTCAACTGCACTGGTTGCTTTTTTGGTCTGCTGCTGTACTTTTTGCAGCTCCTCATAGTATGCCCGTGTCTGTGCCTCTATGATCACTTGCAGCCGTTCCAGTGTCATTCCTTCCACTGTTCTCTTCACCTCGCTCCCTGGCCAATCGTTCCCTCATGGCCATGTTGTGCCTGAAGATAAAGTCATCCATTCTTGCCTTGTGTAACTCCATTTCCGGGCTCAGTTTGCGCTTATCCCCTGCATCTTCCTGCTCGGTGAAATTTGTCTTTTCCTCCTCATTTCCAAATAATTCCGGGTAATACTCTTTCGGGAGCCGGATGGCCACCTTGTTATCCATGAGCCTCCCAACCACATTGCCGATCTGAAGGGCCTGGTTGAAGAGGAGCATGATCTGATCCTTCAGTTCTGCCTCCCGTTTCTTCTGTTCGTGCTCTTTCCTCCTGGCATAGCTTTCCAGGAGATCGCTCACCTCTCCAAAACTCAGCTCCCAAAAATATTCAGGGCCATACCCGGCATCTAAAAATACCGGATACAGCCCCATTATTGCCTCTGATACTGATTCAGGCTCTTTTACATGGTTTCCTGTGCCTCCTGAAGGGCCTCCCCCATCTGATTGCTCAGGTTTACAGAGAAAAAACCGCTCACTGTGAAAATCTCCATGTATACTGTCATGTAAAATGACAACTGAGAGCCTCCCTCCTCAATGTATCTGTTGAAAATATCCATCACCCCGTTTTTGGTGATCCCGTGGTTCCAGTCCTTCATTGCTGCATGGGCCACATCCAACATTACAGAGAGAGCAGGCATACCGCCCTGGCCGGATCCCATGATATTCATTAAGTTGGTTTTATACTTGCTTTCAAGATCCACAATGGCAGAGGTTTTCAGCTTCAGCTTATAGCTCTGCCCTCCTACTTCCCACAGTGCAAAAGGCTTTCTTTTGGGCATTTCGATCACTTTGCTCTCCTCTGCCGCTCCTGCTGCCTGCTGCTCCGTTGTGGTTTCCTCTGCTTCTCCCTTATTCGCCGCCTCTACTGCTGCCGCCATTGCTTCATCCTTGTTATTTCCAAAAAATCCCATTTTCTTATCCTCCTATATGCTTTTTATGCCGGATCCGTTGTTACAATCTCACTCTGAAGGGCCATATTGAGATCCCACTCCATTACACCATTCACACCGCCGCCCGATCTCTTTACAGATACCTGAGCGTCATATTCGTACCGGGTGCCATCGGGCAGCTCTTCACAGAAAGAGAGCACCTCCTTTGTGGCTCCCGCTTTTCTCATTACTCTGTACGGGGAATCTTCTGAAGTGTTCTCATACTTGAATTTATAAGTAAGATCACCCGCATCCCCAATACCAAACTCATACTGTTTCACCTTATCGGCCAGGCCAGTATTTTCCACTTTTTCCGGATCGTCACCCAATTCAGGGATCTCCTTCAGGCCGGTAAGGTTCTTATACTCCTCAGTGGAGCCTTTTTTTCTGTATCCCAGTGTTGCACCATTCGCTAACATGTTTCTCTTTACCTCCTTGCTTTAATAATTGTTGTATACTCTTTCGGTATCCACATCAATAATGCCCTCATACCGCATAACCTTGTGCTTCAGGCCGGACGGATCCGCAACATCACCACACGCAATACGCTTCAATCCCAGGGCAGATATGGCGGCATCCACCTTCATAGTTACCTCTGAGGTGCTTGCATTGTTCCAAATATCCACCTTATAGAGAAGATGGGCCTTGCTTTCCTTGTTATCCACCCATTCCACCACGGAATTATCCTCCTCAGTGTACTGGATAGCAGGAAGCACAGCCCACTCCTTTGGGTATGTATCACTCACATTCTCTGTAATACCCTGAATTGCCCCATATACCTGATCTTTCACATTGATCATTGATTTCCACCAACCTCTCTCATTGCTGCCTGCAAATCGTTTCCTATTGCCGTTATCACATGCTTTTCCATGGATTTCAGGGCAGGGTACATGAACGGCTGAGCCGGTTGCCCTTCCGTGGAATGGAAGCCGCCCTCTTTATCCTGCCACACCCACCCATCCTGCCGGTATGCCACCGGAACATTGGGAGAGATCCCTGCATGGTTAGCCTCACCCACCGGCCCGGTGCCAAATTCTACATAGGGAGCATATGCTTTAGTGGTGTAAACACAGCCAATAGTTGCATCCGCATCCTGCTCTACCTTCGTAAATATACTGTTTCTGAGCTCTCCTGAGGATACCCCAGGGATCGGATCGCCTTTAGGGTAGTACACCGGGCACAGCTTCACCGCCACATGCTGTACTGCCAGGGTTTGCTTCCTTACAGACTTGTATACAATGGGCTCCATGCTCCCCAACTGATTAAATTTTCTCATTAAGCTCTGCACACCGTTTACTGCCATTATATTATCCTCTCCAACTCCATCACCTTTGGGCTGTACTCCGGTTTTATGGAAATGATTTTATAATCCGGCTGAGCCTCCGGCCCCACAAACACACAGATGCCATCGCCTTCCTGCATGGCCTCGGCTCCCCCATATTCCATATTTTTGATATAGGTGAGCCTCTCTCCATACAATTCAGCCTGCACCCTGCCGCTTGCGGGCCATATGGTTGCCTTGATCTCCACCGCTTCCTCATATTCCACAATGGAGCCGCCTTCACGATCCTTCCCCGTTTTCCTCCTCCTCAGGTGGTAACTCTTCATTAGGCTCCTTCTCATACGCATGGCCGCCGATCCTCCCTAATCTGTACCGTTTAATCACGGTTTCAATATCTTTTGGAATCTCCGCAAACGCTGAAGAGATCCCTCCTTCGCTCCGGCTTGTTTCTCCCTGCATCCCCATACGGTTATAGGCCACAGTGGCCCATTCTCTCACCGCAGGCTTCAGTGGATAGATCATTTTTCTCCGGTTTGCCAGGGAGAGCACCTTTTCCTCTGCCATGGACAGCAAAAGGGAGAGGAGCTCTTCATCCCCCTCTCCCGTTATCTTTTTGAGCATTTCCACATCTGTCACAGTATCGCCTCCCGCTTAATGGTTCATAATCATGGCCACCAGGGTATCCTTATTCATGTTTGCATACCCCTGGATCCCCATTCCTTTGGCAATCTCCCTCAGCTCAGCCACCTTTTTCCCATTCAGCTCTGCAAGACGTTCATCACCGGCACCATTCAGAGGATCATTGCCAGTTTTCTCTTCTCCGGCTCCCTCTTCCGGTTTCCCGCTGCCTTCCTGCTGCTTCTCACCGCCTTCAGCGTTTCCTCCTGCTGCCTGCTGCTCTCCATTTCCCTCTGTGAGCTTCTCAGCGCCCTCAGGAGCGGCTTTTTCGGGTTCTTTGGTATTTTCCCCCGCCTCCGGCTTTTTGGGCTCCTCCTGAGGCTTATTTGCCGCCTTCCCTTCAAGCTCCTCCCTGGTTGCTGCCACCAAATAATGATCCGTATCTTTCCGGCATACCTTAATGGCATCCGCATTATTGCACTCCTGAATGTTTCCGTTTTTCTTGTTATAGATGAACATTGTTGGCCCTCCTTCCTTAGTTCTTATTTGCTGTCAACACAGAGATACACTTGGGCTGCAATACCTTGGCACCATACACATGCAGGCCCTTCACAGCGTCAGAGAATCTCTTTTCAGGCCGGTATGCCTCAGTTTTGAGAATCTGCTCAGCATAAGAGCCTGCCGCATTGGTTCCGGCAATGATCTTGTACTTCTCCCCCTCAGTATTCGGCACATTGTTGGAGAGCCAAATTCTGAAGCCTGCTGCCACACCGATCTCACCGCCTTCAATGAGAGCCTTGTTGTAATCTGTACCATTTCCCACAAATCTGCTGTCTTTCAGCAAAAGGCCGTGATACCATGCCGGAATAACTGCCCATCTCCCAATCGTGGGCACGTTCTTTTCTGTCAAATCCGTGGAAAGATCCACCAGGTAATCATAGGCATTATCTTTGGCCGGTACAATCGGCGCTGCATCCGTTCCCAGGTTCGTGCCATTGTTCTCAGCTCCCAAATACAAAAGGTTTGCCAGGAAAAGATCCGTTGTATCGTTCATGGCATATGCTGAGCGCTGCATGGCCGAATCCATGAGCTTAGGGTTCACCTGAGCGGCATCCACATCATCAATGGAAAAGTTGAAATATTTCGCCTGATCAATGGTGAGGGTGTTCTGATCGCCGTTCAGCTCCTCCGGATCGTCAATATCCTTCCCTTTCGTGTAGTCCTTAATGGTGACATCCCCGATCTGATTGATTTTCACGGTATCACCATAGTTTTTGATCTCCCCTTCATAATCCCGGTTTACCAGGGCAGCATACACATGTGCCTTGTCAAGGTGTGCCAAAAGCCTGGCGCTCCAAATTGTGGGGATAAAATTTGCTACTGACATTTTTTCTTTCCTCCTTTATTTGCTTTATTTTTCTGCCTGCATGGCCGCCTGCACCGCTTCCCAATTCTTATTTATCTCAGCAGGGCTCATTGCCCTAATCTGCTCCATGGTATATGCGGCATGATCTCCGGCCTTTTTCGGCGGCTTCCCGCCGCTCAGACGGTCATTCACCGCCTTTTCAACTGCCTCCTGAAATGCTTTTCCCACAGCCTCTATTGAGGCGCTGCATTCCTCGGCACTGGAATAATTCAGCACAGCGGCCAGGGAAACGGGGAGCCCCTTCTCTGCAAGCTGCTCCTTTGCCGTTGCTGTGAGCTCTCTTTTGGTGAGAGCCGCTTCTCTGTCGGCAATCTCCTTCTCTTTCTTCTCCCGCTCATACTGTGCTTTCTGCTCAGCGTTCATTTTGGCCATCTTCTCTGCCTCAGTTACAGCTTCCTGCACTTTGGTATTGAGTTCAGCCTGCATTTTGCTCCGGTTTGTTTCCAGGGCCTTGCCTACTCTCCGATCAAATTCTGCCTGATTTTTCGGATCCTTTAAAAAATCATCAAAACTCATGGGAGAGCCTGCTGCCTGGCCGGTTCCTCCTTCAGCTCCCTGGCCTGCCGCCCCTTCTCCTCCTGCTGCCCCCGGCTCTGCTCCGGCTCCTCCGGCATTTCCTGAGGTTCCTCCACCTCCGGCCCCACCGGCACCGCCTCCTGCTCCACCGTCCGGCTCAGCAAAAAACTGTAAATTCATGGGCATAACACAATGCGCCCGGCCAAAAATCCTGCTTACTCCATAATGATTGTTCATAAATTTCATATTGTTCTTTTCCTCCTATATGCCCCTGCATTTCCTTTTCAGGCCCCACAGATTCATTATTTTGGTTTTCGCCTGCCTCTTATTTTCGGCCCTTGGCAGCGCCGGGCCTGCCTCTCACCCTCGGCATGGGAGATAAATGGATCACCGCCTTCCTATGCCACCACTTCCCAATCCTCTGCCAGGCAATCCCCTATTGAGGGCACCCACATGGAATGAGAGCCATCCACATTCTTGATCTGAAGATAGGGATTGCACACAAATAGCTCACCCTCATTCATTCCCCATGCTTCCGCTGTCTGCTTATTGCATGGAATCCCCTGAGGATAGCCTTTTTGATAGACTACAAACATCCCTTTTCCATTCCACCCGGCCCTTCTCAATCTCTTCCCGGCCTTTAAGGCTTCCAGTGCTTCTCCAAAATTCATGCTCAGATCCTCCTCTCTTATTTTTGTATACAAAAAGAGCCATGCACTCTGCACAGCTCTCTGTATCTCTGCTTTATTCAATTACTTCCTCAATCCCATTGTGCCCCTTCCTCAGGGTACAGCTCCAAAACGTCATAATATTTCGGAATCTCTGAAGGCTTCCGGCCTTCCTTTAGGGCCGTGAGCACTTCGATCTTTTCGTCTAACATTTTTTCACTGTCCGGATCAAAAAATTTTGCCACCAGGCTATCACTCACTTCAAGCAAAAGAGAGAAAATCTTCTCCCGCTTCTCAATATATTCCTGATCGCTCATGCTCAATCACCCACTTTCTTCAGCATTTCCTCCACCAGGGCATCCAACGCTTCCACCAGTTCCGGCTTATCCTCTCTCAGCATATCAATAAGATCCGGCCTGGTCACGCTCATGGCCCCATAGTTTGCTATTATCTCCGCTTTTCTTGCGTCCATAGATCGGTAATAGGCAGAGCCATGGCCATACAGCACCGCCCCGCTATCCCTGGCAGCTCCACCGGATAGGGCATCATATATATCCTGAAGTTGCCCAATGCCGCCGCCCATGGCATCCCTGCTCATGGTGTCTATTTCGTCATTCATAAGAGTATAGAGCTTTTTCCGCTCCTTCTCATATTGTTTGTATTTCTTTATATCGCCCCACACATTGGGGATCCCGTCTGAATAATATTGGTTTGTCAGCTCCTCCACCTTTTTCATACATGAGGCCTTTGCTGCCTCCCTGATCCGGTTGCACTCCTCTTTATACTCTTTGAAGAGGGCCCCGGCCTTCTCTCCAATATCCGGCTTTACCTTCGTGAGCGCTTCATCCAGTACCTTGGCCGCCTGGGAGCCTCTGAAATGCCCATGGCCTGCCAAATCCTCTCTCAGGTACAGATCAATGAGGTGCATATTCTCATGCAGCGTGGTATTCACAGCGCCGGGCCCGGTTCCTGCTGCCACCTTCGGGATCGTGAGCTTCACCTCCACCAGTTTCCCGGTACTTGGCCGGTATGAAGAAGTTACAGCATGGCTCTTTGCGTGTGATATTTTGAAGGGAATGCCCTGGGAAACAATGCTCTCCATTTTCTTCATGCTGTTATACAGCTTCACAACCTTGGCATCCGCTCCCTTCAGCTTGTTCACATAATCAATGAGGGCCTGAGTGCTCTTTGCCTCTGCCTTTTCCGTGAATGCTTCCGGGAAGTTCTCTATTTTCATTTCCTCAGCTTGCACCTTTATATTACCATCGCCCTGCTTCTTATGCAAGCTCTTTCCCTTGGCCTTTTTCTTCCCTTCAGCCTTCTCTATGGCCGCCTTATTCTGCTGATACCATTTTTTATAGTTCGTTGAAGCGGGCACCAGTTTATTCTCACCGGTTTCCGGATCCCTGGCCCGCCGCTTCAGCCCTGGCACCACATCCCCTCCCAGGTGAATGATCGTTGTTGATCTACAGAATGGGTGCATAGGGTTCATATTTACACCCGGTACAGCGTCTTTTACCGGAAAAACCTTGCCATCCAACTCTTGGCACTGTTTTGAGGTTCTCAGATCCAGTGTGGCCACATACTCATAATACTCAGCGTCACATTCATCATAAGCCGCAAGCTGCATCTGTCCTGAAATGAAATTGCTCTCAGTCCTCACAAGCCTCCGGGCCTCAAAGGAGCCTGTTGCATACTTATTGGCGATCTCCCTGGCCATTTCTCCCTCTGTCTTTCCGGTGAGCATTCCCAGGATCATCTGCTCCTTCAGCTCACTGGCCAGGCCCTTGGTATTATCCCATATTCTTGCAGAGTAATTCCTCCCGCTCCACTTGGAATTTAGGAGCATATTGATCATTTTGGGATCCACCGCCGAAAAGCTGAATTGAAAACCAACCCTCCTCTGCACATTGTAGATCTCCCGGTAATAGGAATTTTTTGCAAGGTCTTTATAGTGGGAAGTGGTGATCTTCTTTTCCTGCTTATATACCTCCTGCATCATGCGGTCTATTTCCGTCTGAAGCTGCTCCAATCTTTCAATCCGGGCCCCGTATGCCTGGCTTTCCAGTTTGGCCAAAAGATCCGCATATCCCGGATCCGTCTTTGCTTTTCCGGCCAGTGCTTGCTTCAGCGCCGCTATATCGTTTTTATTCTTCAGGGTATTCAGCAGGGCCATGGCATCCTTATCTGTCAGCCCATGCCGATCCTTGAATTTATCGTATATTTCATCAATTCTATAATTGAGCTGCCGGGAAGCCTTTGCATATATGTCTGCCAGTTCCCTGGATACCGTTTCAGCGTCCTCCATGTATTCAAACATGTTTTGAGCCTGCCGGTTTTCCCAATATCCCACTCAGATCACCCCTTGCTTCCTGCTGCCTGCTGCTTCTCCTTTTCCTCTTCAGCCTCTTCTTTGGGTTCCTCTTCAGCCTCCCCATCCGGATCAGTTTCTTCCTCCTCAGGCTCCTCTTCCTCTCCAAATTCAGGCGGCTCATTGGCTCCCATTCCAAAAAGTTCCTGCTGCCGCTTTACCTCTTCAGCCTTTTGCTTTGTCACCTCTTCAATCTCATAATCCGGATCTTCCACAAAGGGCAGGAGCTTCAGCAGCGTTTTGGCCGAAACATTATCTTTCAGATTAGCCACAATCTGAGCCAGTTCCAGGAGATTCTTAGGCAATGCCCGGCTGAAGGTTGCCATGATTGAGCCCGCCTCCATGAGAATGGCCTTCATGCTGAGGAAATTGCAGTATAGCCGGATCCTCTTCCTGAGGCCTTTTTTATACTGTCTTTCCTTTACCTTCGTGATCATTTCCAGGCCCAGGAGCTTATACTCCATAGCCACACCGGACACATTACCGGCAAAATTTTCATCCATGAAGTTGGGTACATGGCTGAAATTGTAAATATCTTCTTTTATGGCCTTCCTGAGCACCTCTGCCCCATTTTCATCCATTTGCCTGCTCAGGTATTCCGCTTTTGCGTCCTCAGGCAGTTCCAGGAGCTTATTCTCTCTCAGCTTCTTTTGTGCCTCCGTGGTTTCCTCTTCATCATCCCCTAAAATAGCCCCATACAAGACAAGCACCGCATCAATGAATTGCTCTTTATCATTGATCCGGTCACTCATTAAAGTGTTGTATGCGTCTATCAAAGGGATCTGCTGCTCAAAATCCCCTATGGCCTCTTTATTGTTCAGATACTCTATGATCTGAGGCTCACCAAAATAATGCTGCACCGGCTCCTCTGTCACAAGTTGGGAAATGTCCGATCCGCTGTCAAGAATATTCAGCACATATGTATAGTTGGCTGTGCTCACCGTGGCCACATATGTATATGTGTCCTGCACAGAGTTCTTTTTCTTGTAGTAGTACACCCCACAGAGCTCATTTTCTTCTATGGTGTCATCCACCACTATGAAGGTGGATAATGGAGAGATATTCTTGGAAACGGGGGCCGCCTCTCCCTCTTTTGCATACACATATTCATAGGCCAGTCCAAAAATACTCATATCTAACGCATTATCCGCATCCACGTCATCCACATTGGCATTGTCAAAGGCTGTGAGTAGCGGATCAATGTCCTGCTGCCCGCTGTTTGAGTATGTGACCGGGTTCCCCATGAAGTACCCCGTGGCCGTGTCTGAAATATCTTTGGCATGGTTGCATGTTACTTTGCTATTGGGTGCCTCCTTCTCCCGCTTCCGCTCCTCAATTTTATGGTGCCCATCATAATACCTTTTATTTTTCAGCAGGCGGGCCACCATGCCCTCATGCTTCTTTACCAATGTGAGAATAATGCTTTTATTTAGATTTCTTTCGTCAAATTGTTCTGCCGGATATGTAAAGCGCTCCACTCTGCTCCCTCCTATCTCAGGCCCCTCTTGGCCTTATTCCGTATCTTGGCCTTTTTATTTACCATTTCATCCTCTAGGGCATAGCGACATGCATCGATCGAATGGTTGTCTTTGTCAGGGTACGATCCTTTAAAATTCCCGTTTTTGTCCTTTTCCAGTTCGTATGAGGAAAACTCACGGGCCGCATTCGGGCACCTCACCGGATCAATGATTATCTCATCCAAATCGTCAGACAAATAAGCCACACCAAAATCCACCGATCCGGGCCCCTTCTTGGCCGGGTACACCCTCAGGCCCAACTCATTGAAGGAAGATATGGAGCGGGGCTCCTCTGAATCTGCTGTTATGATCTTATTGTCCGGGTTTAGTTTCTTTATCTCTGCCACGGCCTTCCGGGTTTTAAGGTTCACCTGGTACAGCTCAGCAAAGATATAAAGCCGCCTCTGCTTCTTATTCAGGTGCATTCTTTCAAACGCAAGCGGATCCGCCGCAAAACCAAAATCCAGGCCTTGCTTAATCCTATCAAAGATCGCTATCTCTTCATCCGTGATCTCCCTCAGAATCACATTATCAAATACTTTTCCACCGGTTCCAGTAGCCTCTCCCAGGTACTCATGCCGGTATGCCATTCTTTTCCGCTTTTTGAGCTCTTCAGCCTCAATGAAGAATTGCTCTCCCAACCAACTCCTGGGCACTGTCAAATAGGTGGAATGGCTGCATAAGGTGTCAGCCCTCACCTGAAGCACATCCTGATTCACCCATGAATTGAGGCTCTTTGGCGGGTTCCATGTGTAAAATACCACATACTTATCACCGCCACGCATTAAGGACTGGTTTATTTTTCTTTCATCTTCATCCCCTTCAAACTCAGCCCTTTCCTCATACCATATATATTTAAAATAACCCTTCCTCAGCTTGATTGACTTTGACTTGTTAGGATCATCACAACCCCTGAACACAATCCGCTGCCCCGTTGGCTTATATGTGAGCCTCAGCGGGGAGAGCGTGACTTTCCACAAGTGGCCTACTTCAAGAGCGTCTATGGCCCACAAGAGCTGCTCAAACACACTCTCTGCCAGGGTGTTCCCCACTTTCCGAAAGCAGGCGGCATTTGCATTGGGATCCTGCATCATGCCGTAAATTATTTCTAGGCTCACGAAAGAGGATTTTGTTGAGCCTCTGCCTCCGTATAGCTTATAGTGGGTATGTTTACCCTCCAAAATATCCCAATGAATATCATAGAATTGTGGTGCAATGAGATCAGATAGTCTAATCTCCATTCGGTGCCCTTGGTATATCGTTTATAATGGTGACGGGCTCCAATTTCCCGGTGATCTCCTGCTTATCCACAAATAGCCGGTATCTTTTGCCCAATAGCTCTGCCGCCTTGGTTCTGTCCTGAAGGGAAGGATCCAAATCAAATTGATCCCGCTCCTCTCCTCTCATTACCCTTGTGAGATATTGCAGCACCTCCTCAGCGCTTGCCACCCTTTTCTCTTCCAGTTCTGCAAGCCGCAAATCTATATATTCTTTTAGGTAAGGTTTTGTCAGGTTTTCACTTCCCATGGCTTTTGCCGTTTTTTCGGAATATCCGGCCAGTTTTGCGGCCTCCGTGGCATTCAGTGTGGTAATGTAATGATCACAGAATGCCGCCTGCTTTTCGCTCATTAGCTGCTTCAGTTCCTTCATTCTCTCCATCTGCTGCCCTTCCATGCCCATTCACTTCCTTCCACTTCTCTGCCAGGTATTTCAGCAACTTCACCTTACTGAAGAAAACCTCTCCATCCCGGTTCGGGTGCTCCTCCCATAAAATCAGCTTTGTGCATAGCTGCCCCTGGCTCTCTGAATAAAATTGCTGAGTATTTATCTTGTATACAATGCCCTGCTGCCTCAGGGCCTTCAGTAAATTATTGATTTTCCCTTGTACGTTCACCCTTCCCCCTCCTTTGCACACGAAAAAGGCACCCACGCACTGAGGCGGGATGCCCTTTCCTTCAGGTTTCAATTCATAAGGGGATAAGCCAACAAATTTTCACCTGATAGCATTATAGATCATTTAAAATGAGAATTGTGAGAAACTTTCAACTTTTTCTCTTTTTCTTTTCCGGGTGTTCCTTCAGGTACTTAGTGAGCAGCTTCTCCGGGTATGTTCGATCACAGTTCATGGCGGCGGCCACTTTATCCCAGGAGAGCCCCTCTTCATACCTCAGGCTTATAATTCTCCGGATCCTGCTGTCATTTATGCTCTTTATGTACTGAGATATTTTAAACTCTGCATCCACCGCCTGCTGCCGCCGCTTCAACAAAAGGAGCTCACTCTCTGTCAACTCCCTCCGGCGCTTCCGGCTTCCTTTGTTGTCTACCCCGGTTATTGTCTTGGTTGTGTATACATAAGGAAATTCAGGCATTGAAGCGTGTACTCTATCCATTACTTTTCCCACCCGCTGCCCCTGCATTTTTTCAACCTTTGCATCCAACTCCTGGATCTCCTTCCTGAGATCCAATAATTGCTCTAACTCACTTTTTGTCACCCTTCAGCACCTCCTAATTGAATGGGAGCCCTTCATATTCCTCAGGCTGCTCCATGTAGCCGCCTGCTGCCGGGCCGGTGCTCCCCTGCTTCCCATCGCAGAATGTAAAGCCTTCACAGATAAACTCCGTGTAATATACCTTGTTTCCATTCTTTTCATAGGAGCCGCTTTCTGCCCTGGCACAAATTCCGATCCTCATACCTTTCTTCAGGTGTTTCTCAACAAATTCGCCTCTGCCGCCCAATGCCTTGAATGTGAGAAAATCTGCCTCCCTCTCATTTCCTCTCTTTGTCGGTCTGTCTACTGCCAGGGTAAACCTTGCCACACATACCGGCTTTTCTCCCTGGCTGTATCTCACTTCCGGATCCCTTGTGAGCCTCCCTATAAAATTACAGCTATTCATTGTCTGCTCCTTCCTTTCCATGCTTCAGCCCTTGCCTATATCCCACCATAAAATCAGGGCCCACTTTACATCCGCAATTCTTACAAATGTAATCCCCCGGCCTGCTGCCCTTTTCAAAATCATGGTGCGGGCAAGAATCTCTCTTTGCACTGTTTTCATTGATCTGTTTGCATATTTCAATCATCCGTGGATCCATTCCTTTGGCCTTCATTTTTTCAATATCGAACACATTACACCCCCTTGATCTTGGTTGCTATCATATCCGCCGTATGGGTATAAAGCACATTCGGGCACCGTTTCACAGCTTCCGTGTAATATTTCCACTCTTTACTGTCTGCAAAAGCTCCCATGTGATACCGGATACATAGCTTTTCTTCCACCGTGAGATCAATGTGGCCCATGAGCATGATCAAGCTCTTATCTCCATGCCCTGGCCACAGCGCCTCCTCATTCCATACTGCCTGCCCCGGCCCATATACCGGCCCGCCGCCCTGGTCTACTGATACAACCTCCTGCTGTATCACATAATCATCCATTTTACACACGTCATGCAACATTCCCACCACGGCGGGGCTCTCTTTCCTCTGCCACTTCAGGCCCAATTTATCAGTGAGCATGATCAGCTCATGTGTTACCTGAAGGCTGTGATCAAATAGCGATCCCTCATAGGAAGCATGGTGCTTCATGGAAGCCGGTGCCGTATAATATCCCACTTCCTCCAACCAATCCAGGAGCCTGCTGCCGCCCACATTCTCAAAAAACTGCTGCATGATAATCTTTTTACTTTCCATTTTCAGCTCTTCCAATTTCTTCCCTCCTATTTCTTCTCAGTCAATGCCTTGGCCACCGCTATGAATAGCGCTATCAGAATCATAAGCACCAGGGCCGCCAATACGATCAGGCACCCGGCCCCTATCATTTTTAGAATCGTCCACATGATTTCCATTTTGCTCCCCTCCTCTCATAAGCTCTGCCGCCTTTATGATCTCTCTTCTCAGTTCTTCCATGCCTGCTGCCGCATTTAAAGCCGCCTCATGGACTTGGCGGGCCATTTCCTTCAGCCCTTCGCCTGCTGCCCTCTGTGCCTCTCTGAGGCGCTCATGGAGCAGCTCAGGCCAGCGCTCTGCCCACCATGCCTCATACTGCTCCGGGTTCATTCCATATATTTTCTTGAATTGCTTTCTTTTCTGCCGCCTATTCAATAGCCGCCTCCCTTCTTGGATCCATGAAGCGCTCCCTCTGCTCCTTCAGGAGCTTTTGCATTTTCTCCTCAAACCTATGGCCCAATACCTTGCAATCAGGAGAGGCGCTGAAGGAAATGCTTAGGCCTCCATGCTCAGGATCGCCGGTGTCAAAATTGATTAAATACCCACATTCCTCCTCGTTATATTCCACAGTGCCGGTGAGCCACCGCCTGCCATCCTCCCAATCCCGCACCCGTACCACATCGCCCTCATAAATCTCCTGGCCTTCCATATCCTTCCGGCCAATTTGAAACATGATACAGCCGGGCCCCATTCGGATCATGCCCTCCCATCTCATATCCTTCAGATCAATTCCGAACACTACCCCATCCCGATTCAGCAGATAACGGAAAGTATTCTCTGTTACGTTCTCCGGCATGAGCATTTTCCCATCCTGCCATATTCTGAATTTATGCCCCATTCTGCCTCCTATCTGTAAAAATTGTGATTGCCTACCGTCTTTATGTATTCCAAATTTTCAGAGTGCCAGGTGTTCTCCCCATTGTATACAGCTTCAAAATATAGGGCCCCTTCACTTTCATCCCACCCGTCAATGAGCACCATATCCAGGGCGGCCCAACACTCTGCATTAGGCTCCACCCGGTTAAACCGGCCATTTTCTACCGGTGTAAACTGCCCATCCTCAAAAATTACCTCCTCTATGGTATCCGGGAAGGCGCTGCTTTCTTCTCTATTCAGCACCACCCGGATCACCATTGCCTTCCCTTCTATGCTCTCACCCTCTGCTTCAGCCATTGCAAGGCGGGCCAAAAGGTACTCATTGCGGGAATTGCCGGATCCTGATTGTGTTTCCTGAATAGGCTCCTGCTGCACTCTTTCGGGCTCCGTGGCCTTATGCGGGAGCTCTCCGGCCTCCGTTTCCTGCTGAATCTCTTCCACCGGCTCCTCTGCCGCCATTATTTTGCATATTATGGCCGCCGCAATCAGAATGGCCGCAAATATTACTGCTGCCCTCCTGGCCGCTCTCAACCTCCTCCGGATCCTCCGCTTTTTCTTCACATATACTGCACGCAAAGAAGGGCTCCCGGCTCCCCTTAATGAAAAAGCCTTTGCATTTCCCGCTTGCGTCCTTCTCTGCCTTCTTGCATTTCTCTCCCAGGATCGGCTCTCCCGGACTTGGATCGGGTAACTTTTCATTGCAAATCCCCTCCAATGCTTTCATTACTGCTGCCCCCTTCAAATTTTGTGAGCTCCATCTCCTGCTTCTCCTCATTAAACTGGATACTCAGGAAAGTTTTGCATTGCAAGCAGCGCCCGGCCCCCTGGTTGATCCCCATTTCCATGAATATACTTTTGCAGATCCACAGCTCCCTCCCGCACTCCGGGCATATCCCTTTATACCTTGTCCTTTTGTCCTGCTCCGTTGTTCGCACCTCTCAATCTATTTCTTTCTTATCAACTGTTAAAGTCGGGTTTACCAGTTTGATCCACTCCATTGGTATTTTCCCATTAGTTTCTCTCAGCAGATCATTGATCCCTTGCGCTGCCTCCCCTTTTGTCACATACTGCTCAAATGAAAATTCTATTCTTACCGTTTTAGACACATAATCATCCAAAACTACCGGCACCGGATTTTTATATTTTCCCAATTTTATTCCTCCTTAAAATTTGCTTGCTTATCCCCTTATAACCCCACCGCCGCAAAGGCGGCGGGATTGATATTGATTATTTTTTGATACTGAAGCAGACGGGCACCAGGAGAGCGTTGGAGCAACTGTAGCTGTAGGCAATGCCATTGCTGCCGACAGAGCAGGCAATGGTAGAATAGCCCGCACACACAGACAGCAGCCACCAGGTGGCCCTCTCTCCGTCCTGGTCAAATTTCACCCGGTTCCTGGGATCCTTGAAGAGCTCAAACTGCTGCCCTTCCTCCACTTCAGAGTCCCAACTATCGCCAAATACCTCAAATTCAGACGGGAGCCACAGCTTCAGCATGAAGCGCTCCTCTTTCCCTTCCACAATCTGAAGGCACTCCCTCTCACTGATCACCGCCTTCAGCTCCTCAGGCAGGATGGCCCATACCTCCTCATTCAGATACCGGCACAAATCCGATTCTTTAAAGCCTCCGGTGCTTCTCCCGTTCTCATTCCACACCACACGCTCAGCCAGGAGATCCTTGCTTACAAATTTCACCTCTTCCTCTGTAATATCTGCCACCACATACACCATTTTCTGCCCGGTGAGCAGATTATCAGAGATTTCATCCCCTACTTTCAAAGAGCCTGCTGCCACCAGTTCCTTCACCTGGCCCCAATTTGTTTCCTCTGTTCTTTTCCTTGTGATTTCCATGCGTTTCTTATCCTCCTTATATTTTCTCAGGCTATTGGCCGCCTGCTGCCTTCTGTAATTCTTCCAGGGTTTTCTCTGCTCCCTCATACCTTTGCCCCTGCTGTCACAAGTGCAACATGGATCGCCTTCACCTTCACCTTTACCTCTCCAATCCCTTTTATTTTCCGTATTTCTTCCAGTGCCTTGGGGAGATTGAAGGAAGGGGCCGCCTGCTGCCGCCCGGCCTCATATCCTGCTGTATATCCCCGCTCATAATATCCGGCAATATGGCTCTCCATGGTGCTGTGATCCATTTTCCGGATCCGGTCAAATTCTTTCCGGTTTACCTCAACCGCCTTTTTCTTCTTTGCCATCCCACTACCCTCCTATGCAAATTTGATCTGAGCTTCGCTACAATCGATCCTCATGTGTGGCATCCGCTCTCCTACTTTCAAGTATCCACAGTTTGCTTCCACCAATTTCTGAGCCATAATTGGCACCACGCTATTACCAATTCTTGCCACCTGCTCCTTTACCGGATACTGCTTGAAATTTATATCACGGTCAATTATGTAATCAGGTGGAAAACCCTGCATGATCTTCAGCTCCTCCGGCTTCAGCATTCTCAAAAATATATCATTCAGAACATACTTCTCACCATTCAGCTCCACAATGGCGCTCACCAGGCCAAAACGATCCTTTGTTGTAATTGTTCCCAATGGGCTGCTCAACGTCTGCCCACACCCGGCCCCATAATATTTGATCAGAAATGCAGTTATCAGGCCAAAATGCCCCGGTGAGGTTGTGATTGTGTGAAGCGGCTCATTGCACCCCTGCCCGATCCCTGATTTATAGAATTTTGTTACAAAGGCCGTTACCAGGCCATACCGGTTGCTTGTGTCAATGGTTTTTATGGGCTCTTTGAGTGTCTGCCCCCTTGCATCCCCTTCTTTCTGCTCCCCGTGATACTGAATCAGAAAAGCATAGGCTTCACTGTTTTTCACTTCATAGGGATGCGGATTATTCACCACATACTTCAGGAAACCATTGGCAATCCGCTTCATTGTGGCCTCTGCAAGCGGCTTTTTCCGGTCAAATATGCTTTTTCCCAAATCCGACCAATCAATATATTTCCCGCATTCTTCCCAGGGCTTCAAGCCTCCTGCTGCCGCTTTGTCATGTGTTGGCTCCGGCCATATTATTTCCCGGCCATCTCTCCTGAAAATTGCATACCACCGCCGCCTGGTTGTAGGCGCTCCATAATCTGCCGCCACCAGTTCCCTGCTGTCAAACTCATACCCCAACCCCTTCATGGCATTTATAAATTTTTGGTAGTCCTCACCTTCCCGCTCCTTTATTGGGCGGCCATTGTCATCTAGTGGCCCCCACTTCTGAATCTCTTCCACGTTCTCCATGATAACCACATCCGGCCTGATCGCTTTTGCGTGTTTATATACTGCCCATGGCAGAATCCTCAGCCCTTTTTTGCGTGGTTGTGATCCCTTTGCCTTACTATGGCTTGTGCAATCCGGGCTTGCCCACATGAGAGAAACATGCCGGCCATTTACATACTTTTGCAGATTTACCTTGAAAATATCCTCTGTCAGGTGTGTGGTAGTCGGATGGTTTACGGTGTGCATCCGGATCGCCTCCGGATCGTGGTTTATTGCTATATCCACCGTTCTGCCCAATGCCATCTCAATTCCAACGCTTGCACCGCCACCGCCTGCAAAGGCATCAACTAACAGATCTCTCATTCTTCTCACCGTCCAATTTTCCAACTTCATTCCCCCAACAATCCCAACCTTCAGAATGCTTCCGGGCAAAAAGTTCTATGTAATTCAATTCATCACCCATAAGCTCCCGGATCTTATCCCGTACCACTTCCGGCTTCTGAGAGTGGGCCCTCACTGATTCCTCAATAATCTGGCTTACACTATTGCTCTTTCTGCTTGGCTTCCCTCTCACTCCGATAAAGCAAGCCTCTGTATTGCCTCTAGTCCACCGGCCCAGGCCAAAAAATTTCCCTTTTCCGCTCTTGTTTAACTTTATCCACTGGAAGCCTATGGTTTTATACTTAAATCCCCATGCCTCCATGAGCTCAATGCCTTCCTTCAGCATTGGATATGTGATCCACATGAAAATAACACAATCCTTTGCCGCCAACTCCTTCACCGGTAAATCCTTTATATCCTGAATTTTCATGGTGTCATAATGGAGAGCACATGCTCCATTGCATTTCTTATCCTGGTATCTCCACGGCGGATCCGCATAAATCACATCATACTTTTTCACCGGGGAGAAAATATCTATTTCAGCCATTCCTTCACTCTCCTCCTATCTGAGCCAGGTTTCCACAATCACCGGATCCTCACCCTCTGCCGGTTCAAGCCGTATTGTGAAGCCTGCTGCCTTTATATCTTTTCTTATCTCCTGAAGCGTTTCCCTCTTAATGAGCGTATTTGTGGGCAGATTCCTGGCCCCTTCCCACACCCTGGCCACATAGGCATCCGGGTAATCTTTGGGCTTTTTATACACCGCTATCAGTGGGAACCTCAGATCCTAAAAATCCACTTGCCTCATGCTCTCCATGAGCTTCTCCTGCTGCATCCTCTTCCTCCTCTAAATAGCTTTTTCCAAATTCCTGCATCCACTTCTCATGCCCATACTTTGCTTCAAAGGCTCTTTGTGCAATCTGCTTCAGCCTCCGATCCACCTCTGCATTATTGTGTGGAGCCTCCGGCCCGTTCTCATGGTGCCGCTCAGCGCACATGTAGCCCCACAGCCCATAGTGCTCTGCTTTCTTCCTGAAGGCACCGAACCGGCCATATATAAAATGGTGCTTATGCAGGCCGGTATGCTTCAGCTCTCCATAATATCCACGCTTCTCAGCTTCCTCCCTGCACAGATAGCACTCCCTGATCCGGGTGTCCTGAATGATACTTTTAGCCATTGAGCACCTCCCTGAGTTCCTTCACAATCTCCTGCTCCTCATATAGCGCCTGATCTTCTGAATAAATCACCGCCATATTTGCTATGGTTATGGGGATCCCCCACTCCCTGGCTTTCAGGATCTCTCCCTTCATTCCTTCAGAAATGTTTGTGAAAATCCTCAGCTCCATGCAATCCCTCAGGAGCTCCAACCCGATCCTCATGCCTGCTGCCCTTTGTGACTTCACATCATCGTTGAGCACTTGGGAATAAAACAAATGAGGGCAGATCGGGATCTTCCCCTCCTCGATCACCATCATGCAAAAGAATTTTGCAAGCTCCAAATTTGTGGCCTTCTCTCCCCTGCTGCCATATTGTGAGCACACATAAACCCTTTCCATGCTCTCCTCTTTTTCCAGTTCCCTGAGCTTCACCTCTGCCTCATGGGCGCTCATATTGTACTTTGGCCCTCTCAGCTTCAGGAGCTCCTCAGCCGCCTGCCCCATCTCTCTCATGTTTTTCTCTGTCAATTTCTTTCCTCCTTCCTACCAACACGGCCTAACCGTGTATGGATCCATAAAATCTAATTCTTCCGGATCGGCATAGGCAATTTGTACCCTGATACCGGCCCGCACACATTCCACTATTGAATGCACCTCTGTAATACTCCGGTAATTGTCAGCAATGGCATCCATCACCGCATCTGTTACTGCCTCCACCGCCTTCTCAACCTCTTCCCTGGTTCCCTTCACATTCTCCTGCATTGCCTTCCTGATTGTTTCTCTCATGGTTCTGTATTCTTCCAACTCTCCAACTCCTTCCTGAGGTCTGATTGCATTATGTTCTCATATTCGTGGTGATCGTCCTTCAGGGTGTAGGTGTGCCTCTTCCCCTTCTCGATCAGCATTTTCCACAGCTCAGCATTTTTCACCGGCTTCCCTTTTGCATTGATCCACCCGCTCTCCTGCCACTCCTTTGGCCACTCCTGCTGCATGGAGATCAAAATGTGGCTGCACTTGGTAAATACCAGGGCTCTGCATGGTTTTTTCAGAATGTGAAAAGCGTTTATCATGGCCATAAGGCTCCCCTGGGTTTCTGTACCCTCTTTCACATGCACAAAGCCCTGCCGGGTATCCAGGCGATCACCCCGTTTGCACTCCACCAACCACATGGCCACCCCATCCCTCCTGGCCGGGCCTCTCCATGTGCTCTCAATGAATATGCTCACCTCATGCATCCTCTGAATCACCTCCTGGATCAATCTTTTTCATTGTGTAATGTTGATATGGGAGCCCCGTCACCGGGTTTTCACCATTTACCACAGAATCCTTCACAATGTACCAACCTTTTTCCGGCTTCGGTTCCTTCCTCCACCTCCTGCTATGGATCACCTCTTTTTTGGGTTCAGGTATGATCAGATTTCTGCTCCTGGAATAAGAGCAGCCCTCCTCCTCTTCCTTGGTTTCTTTCTTCACTATGTACTCAGCAAGATCCTCAAACTCCCCATCCTCATACAGCGGATGGAAGCTCTTTGAGCCATATTGCCAAAACTTCAGCACCAGTTTTTTGGTATTCAAATTCTGATCCGCTATATCCTCAATGATCAGGTGGTGATGACAAGCTCCCTGCTTCCCTCTCTCCGTGACTGCTATCCACTTGAATGGGATCCCTGCCTTCTTAAATGCCTTCCTCATATCAGACAAGAATTTTCTCAGTTGCTTCTTTGCCTCTTTGAAAGATCCCGGCCTCAGCTCTTTCTTATAGCTCAGGATCAAATGCCAATCACCCTCATGGAAGTTGGCAAGGATGATCCTCTGCACTTTCTTCTCCCGGTTCCTTTGGTTCTGCCTTTCTATGTCCTCAGGTGTCCTCTTCTGTTTCGGCCCCCTCTTTACTCCTGGGGCCCCATAATTACCGGGATAGTATTTTTCAATCTGCTTCACCCATCCCAGGTCATATATTTTTTTCCAATACAAACCGTACATCACCCCCATCTTTAATATCTTGATCAAGTGTTTAACAAGGCAGAAATGCCTTGTTTTCAGCGCCTTCTCACTTGACTTGGATGCCCAAAAGTGATATACTGTTTTTAGGTTTTAGTATGTCCTCAGGGCATATATCAGGAGCAGATTTCTCAGATCCGCTCCTGATTTTTTATGTAAACCATTTTCACCCCATCGCCACCTTCCTGGCAGGCAAGGCCGGATCCGGATGGCGCTCCTTCTCCTGGTTCTCCACTCTTTTCCTGGCTGCCTGGATGCATGCTTTAGTGAAGCGCTCCTCATATCCTTCTGAGAGCGTGAGCTTCACTTTTATATCTTGTTTCATGCCCGTTTCCTCCTATCTGCTTTCTAACAATGGTGTAAAGCTCTTTGTAAAAAGCATTTTCTTGGCCGTTTCCGTGTCGATCTGTCCGTTTGTAAGTGCTACAATGCCATTGAGCAGCTCTTCCATGGCATGAAATTCCTCTTTATATGCCTTATCAAATACCGCCTCTAACTCTGCATTTTCCGGCTCAGCCTCATATGCTTCATCCGCTTTACTTGTAGCGGCTTCCAGTTCCTCAAACTTTTCCAGTTTCTTCAGCAATTCCTTCCCGCTTACCTTCTTTTCTCTCTCAAATCTGAAAAGAAAATCTTCTCCATCGTTCGTACAGCATCCGAAATAGTCATCCGTGCGGGTGAAATGGTATTCCACACCATAAAACTGCTTTACTGCCAACTTGAAGATCTCAAATTGTGCAAATAAGCGATCAATATCTTTCCTCAGCCTCTTGTATTTCTCCGGCTCCTGCCACTGGCTTGTATGGCTCTTCTCTTCAAGGTAAAAATCTATTGCTTTTACAGTTTCAACCATCTGCCCGCCAAACTCTGTTTTTACAAACTTTTCTTTTACTAATTTCATGGCTTATCCCTCCATTTTGTTTAAATAACTGCCTGCTTCGCTCTCGGATCCACTTCCTGCTCCTTCTCCTGCTTCCGGCCCATGTTCTGCCGGGCCAGGAGCAGCTTCACACCGCTGTCAATCAGCAAAAGGCTCTCAGGATCCAGTAACATAAGGTTTTGCACCGTTTTGTGAAAATCACTTTGTTTTTTCATGTTTCATTCTCCTTTCGTTCTATTTGTGCCCTCTGCCTACATTATAGTGCCCTTTGCCTACGTTGTCAATATCTTTTTGTGCCCTCTGCCAATTTTTTATTGACTTTATCAGTTTGCAATGGTATTCTTTTCTTGGAGGTGATTATTTTATGACGCAAGGTGAGCGCATCAAAGAGGCCAGGAAGTACCTGGGGCTTACCCTGGAAAAGTTCGGGGAAAAATTAGGTGTCGGAAAAACCGCTATTTCAAAATTGGAAAAGGGTGAGCGGAACCTCACGGATCAGATGGTCAAATCTATTTGCCGGGAATTTAGCATAAGTGAAGAATGGCTCCGCACCGGCTCCGGCAATATGCGTATACCGATAGAGGATGAGGCTGCTGCTGCCGTGTCGGATCTCGTTGAGAAAAGCAACCCCTTGTATGATGTTATTAAGGGGATCATGGTTGCCTATCAAAAACTTGATGGCCCTTCCAGGGAAGTTATTGATCAATTCATTTTGGATGCCGTTTCTCAGAGAGGCCGCCCGCAAAAAGCTCCTGAGCCTGCTGCCCCCGATCTTTCCGATCTCTCCATTGATGAAAAAGTGGAGCTTTACCGGCAAGAATTAGAACGGGAGAAAAAAGTGGCGGGAGAATCGCAAGCATTACAAGAAAACGCTTAGAAAAAATGATACATAGTAGTGAATGGGGATAAATATGAATAGTACAACTTATTTTATTATCACTCTTCTTTTCGGATGGTGTGGTGCTCACAAGTTTATCCAAAAGAAGTATGGCATGGGCCTTCTGTATCTCTTCACTTTCGGCTTGTTTACTTTTGGATGGGCCATTGACTGCATCCGTGCCCTTCTGCCGGTGCTCCGTCATAAGAATGGAGAGCCTTCTCCTCATGTTGTCTATGATGATAGTTCTGTAATTAACATTAATACACTTATTGATGATAGACAGCGGATTGTGGATGATTGTACAAGGCTCATTTCTTCTACCACAAATTCAGATGTGTTTTTCAGCAGATATGATCTTCTCTTGAAAACACTTTCTGATATGGGTGATTATGTTATGCTTGGCCGCTATAATGATTATAAGCAAAGCAATATCGAATCCTTTATTGTTCGCAGCTACAACAATGCTCTAATTAAAGCAGATGGCATGAAAACCGAAAAAGGCAAGTGTAATCAATTTAGGAAGGCTTATGATGATATTATGAAACACAGCTCTGAGCTCTCAGATCGTAATTTGGAGTTAGTTGAGCAAAAATTTTCCAGTAAAATTTAAATAAAAAGCCCCGGCTATTCACCAGGGCCCCATGAGATAATGCTCATGTATTCTCGCAAAATATATTTTAGCATTATCTCCGGGAGCTTTCAATCAGATTCCGGGCATTTTTATGCCCTTTTTTAGGAGAAAATAGCATGAATTTTGGAATATATTGCAGAAAATCATATTTTGTTGATACTTCAGAGAGTACACAGATGCAGCTCACAAAATGCAAGGAACATATTGATCAGAGATTCCCTGAGGTTAGCTCTATCTCATTTTATGAAGATGATGGCTATGTGCGTTCTGATATGGATAGGCCCGGCATGAACCAACTGAAGGAAGATATTGCAGCGGGCCTCATTGATTGTGTAATCATTTATAAAATAGATCGGGTGTGCTCTGATATGATGGATTTTTGCACCTTCTACTCTTACCTGAGGGAGCATGAGGTTAAATTTATCACAGTAAGAGATGGCATTGATACCACCACACCCCTGGGAGAAGCCATGATGTACTTAGCTGTTATCTTTTCCGGCCTGGAAGTTCGCACAGATTCCCTCAGGATCACCGATAATATGAACCACCTGGCGGCTAGTGGCTTTTGGTGTGGCGGCCAGGCTCCTATTGGCTATGATATAGCCTCCGTTGACCTGGGATCCAAATCCCACAAAACACTTGTATTTAATCAGGCAGAGATCGACTACAAAAACAACCTCATTGACATATTTTTAGAGAACGGCTTCAGCCTTCAGAACATGGAAACATATTGCAGAAATAACCGGATCACCTCTTTAAACGGGAGCTTTCTTTCCACCACTCAGCTATATAGCATGTTTACCTCTCCGCATTGTGTCCGGGCCACTCCGGCTATGTATGATTATTTTGAAGCTAAAGGCTGCATGATTGATGAAAATTCCCCCCGTGAGAAATGGGATGGCCGGCATGGGATCATTGTGTATGGCCGTACCATGGAAAAGCGGGTGAATGGTAAAAAGCGCCACTCCCTGGCCCCTCCTGAGAAGTGGAGAGTGAGCATCGGCTTCCATGAGCCATACATGGAAGATCAACGCTTTTTTGCTATTATGGCACAATTCGGGCATAACACTTTTTCAAAGGTTGCAAAGTACGATCTGCCGCTCCTGAAGGGTGTGCTCCGGTGCAAGTGTGGCCGTACCATGAGCATGAGCAGGAAAAAGAAGGCCGATGGATCCGTTTCCACCTGGTACTATTGCCCCAAACGCATGAGAGCCGGTGCTGAGGCTTGCGACATGCGGCAAATTAAGGCCGATCTACTGGATGGGAAGGTTTTGGACGTATTCAAAGAGATACAGCATGATCCGGCCACCGTCAAAAAGTATCTGAAGGACGGGAAAAAGCCTGCAAGAGATTCCTCTGCCACTGTCCGGGCCCGCATGGAAACATGCCAGGAAAAGATCGGGAAGCTCACCGCCGCCCTGGCCGTGAATAATGAATCTGCTGCCGCCAAATATATCATAGGGGAAATTGAAAAACTTGACATAGAATATAATACCCTCAAAAACAAGCTGCTGAATTTTGCCGCTGAGGAAAGACGGGCCGCCGCCCAAATGAAGAGTGCTATGGAGAAAAGAGAGGCCATCATCCGGCTTTTAGATAATTTTGATAGTTTCTCAGCAAATGAGAGGAATGAGATCGCCAAAAACGTGCTGAGGGAATGCACCTGGGATGGGGAAACGCTTTTTATTATGCTTTAATTTTCCCTGAATTATTTTGATACTCTCCGGTCTCATTCTCAAAGATGCTTTTATTAAATCTCTTATTGTAATTTCTTTGCACCCCTCCACATTGGCGTTACGTGTTTCAAGACTTACAATATTGGGGATGTTTCTGATTTGTAATTCCGCGCTGTCTTCAATGGTAATTACCCGCTGCGTCTGCGGAATAAACTGGGACAAAACATTTAAAAAGGTTGTTTTTCCTGAACCGGTACCTCCGCTTACCAGAATATTACAGCCAGCCTGAACCATTTTCTCAAGCTCACCTTTACACTCTGTTGACAGACAGCCTGTATCAAGCAGCTGGTCCATTGTAATTGGATTAGGCGGGAAACGCCTGATCGTTAATATTGGCCCGTTAATTGCCACCGGATCTAGCACCACATTTACCCGGGCGCCGTCCGGGAGCCTGGCATCCACGATTGGGGAAGCTTCATTTACCACTCGATTACATCCCGCTGTAATCTGCCAGATCACATTTTTGAGCTTTTCCTTGGAATCAAAACAAATAGCAAGCTTTTCAAGCCTTCCGCTTTGCTCTATGAAAATGCCCTGTGTTCCATTTACCATAATTTCAGTAATGGATGGATTTTCAATTAATTCCTGTAAAATTCCAAGCTGCCTTACGGAATGAAAAATTTCACGCCGGATTTGTTCTCTTACCGCAACTTCTAAATGCCTTTTTTTGCCTTCCTGCGTAATATACTTATCTATCAATTCCTTGATTTCATCTTCATTCATCTGCCTGGAAAGATCCAGCTTTCCCATAATCAGCTCCTGCAGTTCCATATACGCCTTATGCTCCATCCTGCTCCTTTCCAAACAGATCCGGAAAAACATTCCTTTTTATATAGCCCGCCAGTTCCCCATAGGTTAATTCCTCAAACCGTAGCGGAAGCTGTTTAAAAACCGGCAGTTTCCACTTGGATGCTTTTGCTGCAATATCACTGTAGTCAAGGCTCTCTAATGCTTTTTCATATTGTTCTAACTTAGCCATGGCAATTCCGTCTTCCCGATAAATCGTGTAAATATAGTTACAATTCCTTAATACGTCCCAAAGATCCATTATACCATCCGTAAGATCCAATATTAAAAATTCATACTCGGAATTTTTTTCAATTTCCTGAAATAAATCAAGCCACTGACTTCCCCTGATTCCCGCTAAACTCTGGTGAATTTCTACAGGCGGAATAAAGTCCAGTCCATTTACAGTTTCCACCATACTTTCCATCCTGTAAGCTAACTTTTCACGGGAGCAGGTAAAATAATACATCAGGTCAGATATATCACTGTTAAAACTCCTGCTGAGCATTCGCCCCAATCCGGAATAAATTTCAAAATTCAGATAAAGGGTTTTATACTGTTTTGCAAGCATTTGTCCAAGGGTTAATGAGAATGTGGTCTGAAGACATCTTCCTATGGGTGTGTATATACCAATAATTTTCATTTTTTTAAGCCCGACCCGCAGAGCTGTGGGCACATTTTCTGACTGGTTGGTATAGTACTCCACTACTTCATGAAGAATATTTTCACATGACTGGTATTTGTTGATGTGATGTAAAGCTTTGTTCAGATTTTCTCCGCTTTCACTGAGAATAACGATGTGTGGAATTTTTAAAGATTCCACCTCTTTTGAATATACATTTTCTGAGACGAGAAGACACTCTATGTCCTTTATTTTGGCGCAGGAGAACAGTTTACTTTCACTCGTAAAAATATAAATCTCAAAGGGAAGATTTGTTTTTTCACTCATAAACTCCATCAACCGATATGCATAGCTCTCCTCGCCATCAAAAATTGCAAGGATTCTTTTGTCCAATGATTACCCCCTTCTTTTTCTGTTGTAATAAATCTTTGAATATAGGAAAGAAATCTTCCTTGTTGATTCAAATGAATAATTCATTCTGAATATGACCGACCGGATATATCCAAAACAGATGCGTTCAAATAAAAAATCATCCATGAATTTTTTATTAAACTTTTTATTATGAATATATTCTTGCGGAAATGTCCAAAGGGACAAAGAAATAAATTGATTTGCAAAGAACGTTCTTAAATTTATAAAAGGAATTATAAAGAATAAAGGTAATCTTGTCCAGTGGTTAAACAAAACTTTTTCATTTTTGGCACATGTTACAACAAAGTAGATAAAATCCACCCCAAAAACGCCTTAAGCCCTTGAAAACAGGGACAATTATTCTGTCAAAAACAAATCATTTCTTCCCTAAAATACCGCAGCTTTCCAGCTTTTTGTAAGAAACCAAATTTGTTTCCGGATAATCAGGTCCTCTTAATCGCTTTCATAAAAGCATATAAAAATTAATTCCATAAAGCACCACCAGCCCCGGAAATCCTAAAATACCTGTTGTGAGAAATGTAATCGGATTATAGCCAATTCCCATCCCTGGCACAACATCCCCAAGAAATATATTGAGAAAATAAATCGACATCATTCCCAATACTCCGCGCAGCATAAAATTGATTATCCATTCCGCACGGCTTTTCATAGCCCCAATTATAAGCACCACTGCCAATATTCCAACTATTAAATAAATACCTGCATTCGTATCCATCAGCGGCCCTCCTCTTTCCAATTCAATATATGTCCAAATTTTTCAACCTATACCGGAATAAAAGAAAAAATATTTGCTTATACTCTTATCATACAGGTAATTATTGGATATTTTCGGAATATTATGTAAAGAATCCATATAGAAAGCAAAATAAACTTTGTGCCTGCGCAATACATACACAATATGTATGAAAGTCTGCAGGTTTTGGAAAGGGCATGGTTATTAATATGAAAATGTATTTCAGCCGGATTTCTCAGGAAAATCACACTCTTTCGGAAAAAGAAATTGAACGTAATGCACTGCTCTCTGATCTGAAAAAAACGATAAAGGCGCTTGAAACAGCTTATGCCGGTTTTGACAGTGTAACCGAGCCTGATTTAATTGACTGCTATATTTATGAGGTTAATTCTGTCTTAAAACGCTACCGGTTTCTAATGAAACAGGCAGCGGCTTTAAGCCTGCTGCCTGAAGAAAATTCACATCCTGCATCACTAAGCACGGAAACCCCTGTTACTTCCCTGATCGGCTAAGCTTTCCGTCAGGCTGTTTTTCCCGTAAGTAAGCCCGGCATAAACCGTCTGCGTATTGGCCATAACCGGTCCTGAGGTATCCTGCTTACTGAGCTTTTCATATGCATCATGAAGCTTTTTCATGATCATTTTTACATGCTGTAATTCCTGAAGCGAGTTGCGGATATCGGCCTTTGCCAACTCTCTGTTAGCATAAAGATAAAGCTGCAGTAAATTCATAGCCGGTTCATATTCAAAATGCAGGGATGCCATAAGCTCTCTAAGGCATCCTTCTGCTTTTCTTATGCCATCACGAAATCCGCTTCTGTCTCCATTTTTATGAGATTCCCCGGCCTCATCAATATAGACAAGCAGCATCTCATAAAGTATAACCACCAGCCCGGTTTTATTTGCCTGGGTAATTTTAAGTGTGTATTGCTGTTTTAATTCCTTTGTCATAGCCTTTAACCTTTCTGACATAACCCCGCACTGATTTAGTAGTACTTCAATCTTCCAAACGGAGCTTTTCATAAACTATTGTAATAACTGCAATACCTGAGAAGGTCTTTCATTTGCCTGTGCCAGCATGGAGGTGCTTGCCTGTGCCAATACCTGTAAGGTGGTATACTCTGTCATCTCCTCCGCCATATCCACATCCATAATACGTGAGTAAGCTCCCGTCATATTCTCATTGGTTATATCCAGGGTGTTAATCGTATGCTCCAGACGGTTTTGATATGCGCCAAGACGGCCCCTTACAGCAGATACAAAGTGAATAGCCTCTCCCATTCTTCCAAGGGCATCATCTGAGCCTTCTTTTGTCGATAAGTCTATATCCTTAATACCCATATTCTCCAGAGATACCTCCGGAATAATAATGTCCAACTGCTGGCCTTCATTAGCGCCAATCTGCATATCCATAGAGCCAAAGCCTGTGATTTCCATATCCACAGCCACAGTATTCCCGGCATTTTCATCAATGCGGAGCTTTAGCTCAAAATTCTGACTACCTTTAATTGTCACGATATTGCCATCTACCTGGGTAACTTTAGCATCACCCGGAAGAGGGACAGGGGCCGGTTTAGCAGGGTCAGGGGTAAGCGGAGTAGTAGAAAGCTCCGCCTCTTCTATCGTACCATCTGCTTTATATGTCACATCTAATCCTACTTGATAATATCCTGTCTTTACAGCGTCACTGTAATAAGTTACCTTTACATTCTCATTATTTGTATAGCCTTTTAAGTCAAAGGAACCATCCAGGATCCTCTGCCCATTAAATTCCGTATCTCTGGAAACCCTGCTAATCTCTTCCTTTAACTGCTTCACTTCCACCTGAATCATCTCACGGTCCTCACTTGTGAGAGATTCCGTACTTGATTTTACGGCAAGCTCATTGATTCTCTGGAGCATTTCATGAACCTCCGCCAATGCTCCGTCCGCAATTTCAACCACCGATATACCGTCACCGGCATTTTGCGTTGCCTGGGTAACGCCTTCAATCTGCGCATTCATACGCTTTGCCATAGCAAGCCCGGAAGGATTATCTTTCGCGTGCACTATCTTAAGGCCGGAGGAAAGTCGTTCCAGCGACTGCTGTAACCTGTTGTCATTTCTTGTCATTGAATTGGTGGCGATAACTGCCGATGCATTAAAATTGATTTTCATACGCTAAATTCCTTTCTCTATGCCATTTTGTGGCTATGCTTTTTATGACTATTCCATCTTATGGTTCTTTCTTTTGAGCCTTACAGCAAATAGAAATCCCCTGCTTAAACCGTTACGTTTCCTGTACATACTCTATAAACGCCCTGGCTGCGCGGTAAAGCACCTGGGAGTCCTTTCCTTCCTGACGCTTTGCCGATTCTTTTAAAGAAAAGTCCTTAAGGCTTAAATTTTCTCCCACCGCGAAATAAATTTCCCCAGTCTGTATTTCTTCATCCCTTAACTTTTCTTCAAATAGCTCCTGACCGTCTCTTAAAAGTTTACAGCCTTCTCTGGTATTACAAATGCAAAAACCTGAAAGTCCCTGCTCCGTCATTTTGAATTCTGCGGCGGTTTTACCGAGGGCCTTCGTCTCAAAAGTTATGGCAACCTGACTTTCCAGCTGATCATTATGTATGATCTTAAGATTAATAGATGCAGGCATACCTCCGATCTGAGCCGGTATTTCATAGTTTTCCTCTCTGGATAAATTACCCATAAAGGACATTTGTTTATAAAGAACGCCTATAGCCTTCACGTCAAATGCTGTATGCGTATCAGAAAAAGCCATGCTCTCAAGCACTTCCTGAACCTGCTTCTTAAACCCTTCGTAAGCTTTCTGCGTACTTTCCCTGCCATCTAAAGCCTTTATGACATTTTCTCCTGCTTCTTTCAGGAAATCTGCTTTCTTTTCCTGTCTTTGTTCTTCACCCTGGGGCCGGCCTTTCTTTTGAAGATCCCGGAATTCCTGCCATAAAGTCCTTGGATCGTTTAAAAGATTTCCTGCTGCCAGAAGATGATCCGCCGTAACAGGCTGACTATAATCGTCCAGATGCTTAAGAATCGCATCCTCGGATTTTACCGCTCTGCGCACTTCCTCATACAGCATACGATCAAACTCTTTTCCAGCCCTTTCATCCCCAGCTTCCTCCAAAAGCCGCTTTAGCTCCTGCATATCAGGTATATGATTTGACTGGTAGGCTTTGGCAATCTGGCTGGTAATACTTTCTACCCCGCTCTCGCGCACGCTCATTCCGCCAAACTGATCATCCACGGAGTAATCCATGGATCCGCGCCTGCTGCTCCTTACTGCCTTAAGCAGATTACCAAGGGTAAACTCCCCTCCGGACTGCCACAAGGCGCCCAGCGCGGCATTATCTGCCTTTTCTATCTGACGAACCAGCCTGTAGATACCAATATAGGCGTCTCTTTCTTCACTGGTTATGTTATTTTGTTTTTCAAGCTTATACAAAAATTTACTGTATGACTCAATTTCATTAGCTGTATCCGTCTGCTCATTTATATAATTCCTAAGCTCCTCTAAGGACATGGTAAGGGGATTGACACCTTCCCTAATCATATTTAAAACCCGTCCCGGTTTCATTTCCTTCACCACACTGCTTAACAGATCGTCCTTATCCCGAATCTGACGGATATTTTCTTTCGAAATTTCCACACGGTTATATCCAAGGATACGTACTGCACGTCTGTTTTCTTCGGACAGCTCCAGATCCATATCCTGCAGAATATCGTCTACATTTCTAAAAGCTTTCCGGATAGAATCGCCCATATCTTTTCTAGGCGCTGTCATAAGAGCTTCATAGCTCTCCCCAGCCTTTTCATAGGCAAGTCTTTGGCTGTTCCCATACGAATATGTCTGCCGTAATGTATCCGTCCTCGAAACCTGCCATAAAATAGCCGCAGGAGAAGCGCTGATCCCCTTAAGAATATCCAGGGTTTCCTGATACAAGGATGCCTTTTCTCCGGTTTTTGTATCATCTACCTGTCCCATCAGTGCTTTCGAATAGTCTTCCTCAGCCTCTTTTAATTTCGTAATAAGCTCCTCTAACGGCGCTGTCTCTATCTGATAACCACTCCGCAGAAGTCTTAAGTTAGCCTCCACCGTCATAGAAAGACGGATTTCTTCGAGGAGCCTTCTGCCATGTATATTTTCACTTAGGCCCTGCCCCCCTCCGGCGCCATATATCATTTCATTTTGAACAGCCAGCAAATTTTTTATGGTAAGCTGCAAATCTCTTGCTAAAATCACATCCGCCGCATTATCTTCTATGGAAGCGGTTTCTTCCATAATTTTTATTGCCTTTTCATTATCAGTCTCGGTTTTTCCTAAATCCGCTTTTGACGGAGGAACTCCATCTGCCATGGCACAGGATGCCGCCGCTATAAAATCCTCATAAGATACCGGCAAATGCTGCTCTCTTATATCTGTTAGCAAAGAAAAGGTGTCGGTATTTAAAGGAATTCCCTTCTCCACAAGCCATCTGGCATTATTTAAATTTTCTTCATCTACCGTATAGCCAGCCTGCGCAATTACCTTTTCCATCTGGGGAAGAAGCTTTTGAAAATCAATTTCCTCAGGCTTTCTGGCGTAATAACCACCAACACCGCCCTGCGCATAATAGCCCTTTCCCTGGCGGTTTCCATCACTGTCCGCCGAGTATTTTGCCGTGTACAGATTTTCAGGCGTAGGCGGCAAATCATTTTCAATCATATATTTCACGCTGCCGTCTGAAACAGAGTCCGTTTCCACCAGCATATTCCATGCCTCCGTTACGGCAGCAATATTCTCTTTTGTTAAAGGAATATCCCTTTTGGCAAATTGTTCCTTCAGCTCATCTGCAAAAGCCTGGCTTCCGGTAATTTCTTTCAGTACATCATCACTTAAAGTGTCCGTGTACCCGATAATCTCCTGACCGCCTTTTAACAGGGCCGTCTTTATATGATCCAGAATCGTCACCACCGTCTCAATATCTGTGCTTCCCGGGTGAAAACCATCTTTCTGTAGTTTTGCAAAATCTTCATCGGACATACAATTGGACATTACTGCCATGTAATTTCGCCTGGCAGTAATATCCTCCTGCCCTGCTTCCAGCATAATCTCCTCTGCGGTCCGTCCATGACCTGCGTAAGCGCTGTTATCCATAACTGTTCCAGAAATGTCCAATGCAAACCCGGCGTTTTCCACACTTTGTGTCTTTTGGCCGGTGTGGTATGAAGTTGTTTCCCTGCCTGTATTTACAGGCACCTGAGCGGTTCTTGTTTCCGCTCCCTCTAATACAATATTCATAAAAATCCTTTCACGCAGGCATTATATATAAAAGTAACCTTTTTAACAATAAAGTTCTCCCATCCTTATGCCAACAAACACTGCCACATTTCGTGAACGTGAAGCTGCTTATGGTATAAAAAGGGCAGATGCATCAAGCATCCACCCTTTATTTCGGCATAACCTTACTTTTTCTTAATATTTATTGTTTTTATTATTTATACTCCTTATGCTTCATTCCTTAAAAAGTAAAAATGACTGCTGCATATGGAGGAAGGTCAAAGGTAATGCTGTAATCCCTGTAATCACATATCTCCTTTTTGGCCATGATCTCATCGGGCACTGTCTCGCCGGAACCGCCAAACCTCTCCTCCGTGCTGCAAAGGAGTAACTTATATTTTTTCTTTGCCGGCACGCCCAGTTTATAATTTTCCCACAGCATAGGCGTCATATTAATCACGAATAACAGATTATTTTTCTTAGCAGACGACTTCCTGAAAAAGCTGTAAGTACTTCTGTCTTTATCATCACAGTTGAGCCATTCAAATCCATCCCAGGAATTGTCAAACTCATATAAGCAGGGATATTTTCTGTAAATATTTAAAAGCTCCTTCACATATTCCTGGAGGCCTTTATTCAAATCCTCGCCCAGCAAATACCAGTCAAGCTCACGCTCCTCGCTCCACTCACGCTCCTGGCCAAACTCCTGTCCCATAAAAAGAAGCTTTTTACCTGCATGGCCGAACATAAAGGTATATCCGCAGCGGAGATTTGCATATTTGTCAACCTGATATCCCGGCATTTTGTTTACCATGGAACATTTTAAATGCACCACCTCGTCATGAGAAAGAGGCAGAATATAATTTTCACTATCATTATAAGACATGGCAAAGGTCATGGCATAGTGATTATCTTTTCTGAAATAAGGATCCAGTTTCATGTACTCGCAAAAATCATGCATCCAGCCCATATTCCATTTAAAGGAAAAGCCAAGGCCGTCATCCTCTATTTTTCCTGTTATTTTAGGCCATGCCGTGGATTCCTCCGCAATCGTCAAAAAGCTCGGATATGTGCCTAAAACCACGGAATTTAAATGCTTAAAGAATTCAATAGCTTCAAGATTCTTATTCCCGCCGTAAATATTAGGCACCCACTGTCCATCCTGCTTTCCATAATCTAAATACAGCATGGATGCCACTGCGTCCACACGGATGCCGTCAATGTGAAATTCCTTAATCCAGAAAAGTACATTGGCTATCAGGAAATTTTTTACCTCTGTCTTGCCGCAGTTAAATATCTTCGTACCCCAGTCCGGATGCTCTCCCTTACGGGGGTCGGGATCTTCAAAAATACACTGTCCGTCAAACCTTCCAAGCCCATGAGCATCTGTCGCAAAATGAGCCGGCACCCAGTCTAAAATAACGCCTATTTTATTCTTGTGAAGTTTATTTATAAGATACATGAAATCTTCCGGTTCTCCATAACGGGAGGTAGGCGCATAATATCCTGTCACCTGATACCCCCAGGAACCGTCAAAGGGGTGCTCCGCAATGCCCATCAATTCCACATGGGTATATTTCATTTCCTTTAAATATTCCACAATCCTGTCCGCAAATTCCCTGTAATTGTAAAATCCTTTTTCCTCCGGTCTTGGGTGACGCATCCAGGAGCCTATATGGCATTCATAAATAGCCAGCGGTTCTTTATTATAATCTTTCCTCGTCCGCTCTTTCATCCACACATCATCTGTCCAGTGAAATCCTGATATGTCTACCGTACGGGAAGCCGTACCGGGGCGGAGCTCCGCGCTGTTTGCAAAAGGATCCGCCTTATACAGCTTTTCACCGGAAGGCGTTGTAATCAAAAATTTATACAGCTCATGAACACCTACCCCCGGAATAAATGTGGTATGTATTCCTCCGGGTCCGATTTTTTTCATGGGATTAGCCATCTCGTCCCAGCCGTTAAAGGTACCTATTACATGGACACTTGCGGCATTTGGTGCCCAGACTCCAAAAAACATACCCTTTTCACCATCCTGCACAGAAGGGTGCGCTCCCAGCTTTTTATAAATATCGTAGTGCGTCCCCTGCGCAAACAGATATTGATCTGCTTCTGAAATAAAAACCTCTGACTCTGTTTTTTTCTTTGTTGCATCCATACTCAATAACCCCCAATTTCATTACAATAAACTGGCCCGCAAAGCGTGGCAGCGTTTGTTACAATAAGACGACTCGCAAAGCGTGCCACCGTTTGTTTAATAGTGCATAAAATCCTTTTCCCTTAGCACAATCATATCTTCTTCATCATACCGTTTCCCCAGTAATACATCAAAGAAATGCTTTGGCGTTTTCTTATCGGCATAATAAATTGCTTCATCCACAAGCTCTTCTATTTCCGTAAGACTAACCTCATGATCACTGGTCTGCATATCCGCAATTCTCGTATGTAATGCCAAAACCCCCAGTTCATCAATTACATACTCCTGATCAAGCGCATATTTTTTTGCATATTTTACAAGAGTCTGATCGTCTAAGGCTTCTACATCCACCCTTAAATTAAAAACATTTTTCAAATCAGGATATTTTTCAAGGAAATTGTTCATTCCTGCTTTCATGTCCTCCAAAAGAACAATCAGACCTTTTTCCTCCTGGTTAAGCTCCTTTAAAAGCTGTTCAACCGTAGCCTTCTTCATGGAAGCCGCCCCCTCAATAATCAGTGCACCCCCTGAAAGCTTTGATAAGGTAGACTGTATATCTTTTTTATTCATGGTCAGTCCCGAAATTTTAGCGACTTTTCCTGAAAAATTATTGTCTGAAAGCTGTATCTCCTTTACCAGCAGCTTCGCTAATTCTATCGTTCCTTCCTCACCGGTTATGATCACATTTCCGGTGTATGATGCCATACTGATATTATCAATCGTTTCCACAATCTGCCTTCTGGTTTTTTTATGATGAATAAATGGCGCAAACTGCTCTCTCTCACTGTTTGTCATTTCCCTGACAGTGGATTTATTTTCTTTTTCCTCTTCCTCCTGCTTTGCTCTTTTTTCTTTCTTTTCCTTTGGCGCTTTACCCTCGGGTCTGCTGTTTTCTCCGGGGACTTTTTTTATACCCTTCAGGCTGGCCTTTGGTTTATTGTCATGTAAATCCGGTGTGACTTCCCCCTCTTTCGTATCGCTGTCCGCGCTATGATCCAGACTTTCCTGCGCCTCTTCACCGTCAGTCTTTTCCACGGATTTTGCACTATCGCTTTCATTGGGTTTCACCGGCTCATCTGCAGTCTCCACAAACTTTTGTGTAAGTTCCTCTACAGCTTCTTCTACAGGTTTTTGCGCTAAATCTTCTGTTTCTTCCTCATCTTCATCTAATATTCTGGCTACAAGCGGATTAAGCTTATTCTCAAAATCTTCAAAGTCCTTTGCCTTCTCCACGGCTTCTTTCAGAAGTTTCTTTTTAATCAAATCTTCAGACTCTGCACCTTCTGCCTCGCTTACCTTCTTATCAATATCAGCTACTTTGATAACCTTCGGACGCTCTTCGGCAGCTCTTCGCTTTTCTTCTTTGATGGCTGCCGACACCATTACCTTTTCTAATTCTTCCAGAAGACCGGACTTCGTTGCTTCATCAAAATCTGCAAAAAGCGTATCTGTCTGCTGATGCACACGTTTACGAATATCCTCCATCCGTTTACGTTCATTTTCCTGTTTCATTTTTTCCCATTCAGCCATGATATCTTCTATACTGAGCTGACCGGTAATTTGTTTTTCTACCTTTGCTTCCTCAGGAACTACCAGTGAAATCTGTCCGTCATAATCCTGAGAGAGTATATTATCATAACCTGATTTCTTATGAAAGGTTCTGATAATTCCTGTGTTGCTGATTGCCGGATCTGCGCTGGCTCCCCCCGGGGGGACCTCATCATTTGCAGTCTGCAGTTTGCCATCCCCTTCTCCCGGCATCCCGAGCTGTTCCTTTACAGGCTCGAAAAGCGACTTGGATCCGTTTTTTTCCGCCAGCTCCGAAATAACATCCTGAATATTCACCTCAGCCGTATTTCCGAAAAAGACTTCCTCCGAATCCCCATTTTCAGCCCTTTGGGGCTTTTCCGGAGCTGTCTGGTTACTTTTACCGGAAGAATTATCAGCCGATTCAGGAAAGACGGAAATTTTTTCCTGCTCCAAAGGAGCATCCTGTCTTTTTACCGTTTCTTTTTCTTCCGGATGTATCTGACTGTCCAATCCTGTAACAGGTTCATAGACCTTTGTTTTCATCAGTCTGCTAATTCCGCTGTCCTCAGGTATAGCAGCCTCCAAAGTCTTATTATCCTCCAGAAACTCTTTCATGCTCTCTGCAAGCTCTTTCTGGAGATTCATGGTGTTATACTGACTTACGTCAACTGTCTTTACCTGTATATCAAGCTCATCCTTTTCAGGCATTTCCTGGGTATTATTTTTGAGTATATTTTCCTCCAGACTAAACTCATTATCATCTTCCTCTTCTGTCACTTCCACGGCCTTTTCCTGCATTTTTTGCTGGTCAACCGCATAATCAGATTCTATGAATCCCCCTGTTTCTTTCATTTGTTCATATTTGAACTGCTGTTCTTCGCTAAGAGGGGTATGAAGCATTTTCAACTCCAAACCTTTTAGCACATACCTTCCCTCTCCAAACCACAGGAACATTTCATCGCATTCTTCCACACATTTTGAGGTAAGCCCTACTCTGTGATAAAGATAAGCAAGCTCATAGGCCCATTTTTCCCGGTAATCGCGTTTCTTAAGCTCCTCTAAAACCTCAATTCTCTCCTCTAAGCTTACCTCCTGGGCTTCGTATAACTTATACTGCAGGATATATCTTCCACTGTCCTTTGGCGCTAACTGTACAAACTCCTTATAATATTCAAGAGCCTGAACATATTCACCCAGCTTAATGGACAGCTCGCAAAGAGAATAAACTATCAGACGTCCTCCCGTATGCCTCTCATAGGCTAACAGGAGAATGTCTCTGCTGTCTTCATACCTTCTGTTAATCTTATATAAATCACTGATGGTGCACAGCATCATAACACTTTTTACTCTGCGCCAGTCAATGGCATCTGCTATTTTAACCGCCTCTGCATACTCTCCCTCTGCAATCAGGGATTTAATTTCATCTGCGCGCACTTTGTATTCATATTTATCCAAGGTACTCACCTCATATATTATCTGCCGTAAGGCATAGTTATCCTATTTTCATTTTTTAAGTTTACCATATGCCTTTTCTTATGTCAAAAAAATATGACAAAAGTCAGCAGGATATTGCAATCCGGTTACCCCAAAAGACAGCCTATTAAAGAAGGTTGCACAGATCCGAGAACTGCTCCAAAGAAAGCGCCTCTCCCCTGATGGAAGAGTTCAGGTTCATTTTGGTAAGGGCCGCACATATATCCTGTCTTGTTACTTTCATTGGGCTGCCCTTATCATTAAGGAGCGAAGCAGAATTGGCAAGGGCATTGGCAAGGGTTTTTCTGCGTTGATTAAAAGCGGCACGTATGATAGAAAAGAGCTTCTTTTCACTTAGCACCTTTATGGCCGGTTCCTTCAGCCTGGTAAGCCTGATCACACAGCTCCCCACCCCGGGCCTTGGCATAAAGCAGGCTGGCGGAACATACATCATAACTTCCGGTTTTACATAATATTGAACCGCAAGACTCAGCGCTCCATAGTCTTTCGTACCGGGGCGGGCCTGCATCCGGTCCGCCACTTCCTTTTGCACCATTATGGTGATACTGTAAAAAGGCACCCGGCTCTCTAACAGTCCCATGATAATTGGTGTGGTGATATAATAAGGCAGATTTGCCACCACTTTAACCGGCTTTCCCTCATTTCTTTCTTTTGCCAGCCTGCCTACGTCCACATTTAAAATATCTTCATTAAGAACCGTTATATTTTCATATTCCGAAAGTGTGTCCTTAAGAATCGGTATCAGGTTTTTATCTATCTCTACAGCTACCACCTCTTTGGCGCTTTCTGCCAGATACTGCGTCATGGTACCTATTCCCGGTCCAATTTCAATCACACAGTCCTCTTTCGTAATTTCCGCAGCACCAATAATTTTCCCCAGGATATTTGCATCAATTAAAAAATTCTGTCCAAATCTTTTTTGAAAATGAAAGCCGTACTTCTTTATAACCTCTCCTGTCGCCGTTGGTGTTGCCAGATATGCCATATATACCTCCTCAAAACCTAAATGGAATAAAAGTCTTTTGCATTTTGCATCGTCTGTACCAGCACTTCTTCCTTGCTGATTTGTTTTATCTCGGAAATCTTCTGCGCCACATAATCAATGTATGAGGATTGGTTTCTTTTTCCCCGATAGGGCTCCGGCGCAAGATAAGGGCAGTCTGTTTCCAATAAAATACGGTTCATGGGAATATAGGAAACTGCCTCTGTCAGTTTTCTGGCGTTTTTAAAAGTAACTACCCCGCCGATACCAAAATAATAATCCATATCCAAATATTCCCTTGCACTTTCTTTCGTATAAGAATAGCAATGGATAACACCTGCGGTCTTGTCTTTCTTCCAGCTTTTTAAAATCTCAAGAGTATCTTTGGCCGCATCCCTGGAATGGATAATAACAGGTAATTTTACTCTGCCAGCCAGCCATAGCTGCCTTTCAAACCACTTTTTTTGAATATCTTTATCCGGCTCCTTCCAATAATAGTCAAGACCAATTTCCCCTATGGCAGTTACCTTTGAATCAGCCGCTTTCCTTTCAAGCCATACAATATCCTCTTCCGTCATTTCGCCCGTTTCTGAAGGATGAACGCCAATCGCCGCATAAATAAAAGAATATGTTTCTGCAAGCTTTAATGCTTTTTTACTGGATTCTATGCTGGCTCCCACATTTACAACAAATTCCACTCCGTTTTTCCACATATCCTTCAGCAATTCATCTCTATCCGTATCAAAGGCTTCATCATCATAATGTGCATGTGTATCAAATATCATCTCTCACGACCCCTTAATTTTAATAAAAATTAATATTCTTAAAAAAAAATTAAAAAAACTCTTGCAAACCAAAACACATTATACTATAATAACTCTTGCCTTGTAAATAAAGCAATTGCTTGCTTAGCAATTAATTACTTAACAAATTACTGCATAGGTAAACTTTATTGCTAAAGTAAGAGTTTATGCGCCTTTAGCTCAGTTGGTAGAGCACCTGACTCTTAATCAGGGTGTCCAGGGTTCGAGCCCCTGAAGGCGCATCAGAGTACCATTTTTGAGGACATAATAGCCTTGGGGATGGTGCTTTTTTATTTGTTATTCTTTTTAAACTGCTTCGGCGTAACACCCTTCCACTTCTTAAATATCTTAATCAAATGGCTGCTGTCAGAAAATCCTGTCTCCTGACTAATATAATTTAAATCAAAATCTGTAAATAAAAGCAGATCGGAAGCCTTACTTATCCGAATAAATTCGATATATTCCTTACAGGAACGACCATAATACTGTTTAAAATTTTTCGCAAAGCAGGAATAGCTCATATTGCATATATCTGCCAAATCTTCCACTTTAATCTGCTCATCTGCATGCTCGTCAATATAGGCTGTAATTCCACGAATAGAATTTGTATCCGGGGGGTAAGAAACCGCTGCATCCGTGTCAAAACCGTTTTCTCTCCAAAGACGAATCAAATGTACCAAAAGAAAGCAAATCTGATTATGGACAATTACATCATATCCATAATTTCGCCTCTTTAATTCCCTGCGGCATTCCTCAAATATCTCTTTCACCTCTAACCCTTTAAGCTGATCTTCTTTAAAAAAAATACCGGCTTCCCTGCTCTTGGCCGCACTTTCCAGAATAATACGAAGCTTTGGGGCATAACTGTTTTCCGTATAAAGCTTATTTACATCAAACTTGATTACTCCGTATTTAAGGGGCCTGTCTGCAATTGTATAGATGGCATGCACAGATTCGGGATAAAAAATAATCATATCCCCTGCCTCCACCACATAATTTTCCCCATTGCATTCTACCCTGCCGGCACCCTCAAGCATATAAAGCATTTCCATAAAATAATGCCAGTGGGGCCGTATAGGAAAATTTATTTTAGAGGCATCGCATAAAAATGCCTCGTAGGTAGAATTCAATGTATCAATATATTCAAAAAAATGCTGCATAACCTGTACCTCTTACCCGCAATAGACAAATCCCATTTTCCTGTATCCCAAATTTGCGTTATTGTAATAACCTCTCCTGCATACAACAGGTATTGCGCCAACCTATGATTAAAATACCAGACCGGACATCTCAATTAATATACCGGACACAACACCGGCTGTGTAAAGGAACAGAGTAATCTTTATGTTTTCTTTCAAGTCATCATTTACTTTATAAAGCACAAGTAAACCGACTCCGGATCCTGCCAATAATCCTGCAAGCATGGAACCTGCTCCCAGCACTCCTTCTAAATAAAGTTGTGTTAATACTACCGATGAAGCACAATTAGGGATTAATCCTATCAGGCCGGCAGCCAGTGGGCCTAAAAACATTTTTCCTGATACAAGAGCCGCTAATTTATCCTCTCCCACTACGCCAATAAATAAATTTATAAAAAAACTAATGAGAATTATAAATAAAAAAATCTGTAAAGTATGGCTGAGAGCCGACTTGAAAATATTCCCCTCCTGACAATGGCAGTGCTGATGATTACATAAATGATCTATTTTTAATTTTTCTTTGCAATTTCCTCTTTTCCTGCGGATCATGAAATCCACCAGCAATCCCATCCCTATTCCTATTATAACTTTTACCGTCAGAATTCTGGCAATAGCAGTCAGGGGCACCTGACTTGAGATGAAAATTGGAAGCATTTCATCCGATGTTGATAAAAATACGGCATACAAAGTACCAGGCGTAATAATCCGTCCTGCATACAAATTAGATGCTGCCGTAGAAAACCCGCACTGGGGAACAATTCCAAGTACTCCCCCTATAACAGGCCCCCACTTACCTGATTTTTGCATGATTTTCCAGGTCTTATTGCCAGTCTTGTGTTCCACATACTCCATTGCCAAATAGGTAATGAATAAAAACGGAAGCAGTTTTATACCATCTATTAACGTATCCAATATGATATCCTGTATCATGAATATACCCCCTATAAATGACATACAGCCTTTTCTTTTCATCTTTTAAAGAATATCACAAAATTATTTAAAAGAGTAGTTCCTGAAAAAAAACAGCGGCTTTGATTTTCATTTCAAAACCGCTTTCCATAAGTATTCTTTTTATATCTGTTTTATCCTGTGCATTACTTCATTACCGCCTGCCCCAAAATAATCATGCAGTAATTTATATTCTCCATAAAGTTTTTTATAAGCTTCCACATTTTGGGCAATCGGTTCGTATCTTTTTTCGCCTATATTTCCCATAGTCCGTGCTGCTTCGCCGACAGATAAATACCCGCCTGCATCACGCCCTGCTGCCACAGCTGCATAAATGGACGCGCCAAACGCCGATCCCTGATTTGCAGAACTTGTAAAAATTGTTTTTCCAAGCACATCCGCATAAATCTGCATCATAAACGGGTTTTTAGACACAATGCCCCCACAGGCGTACAGCTCCTTTGCCATAATACCGCCATTTTCAAATTCTTCAAAAATAGTCCGCATGCCAAAAGCTGCAGCCTCCAAAAGCGCACGGTAAATTTCTTCCGGTTTCGTCCGAAGAGTAAGCCCTAAAATCATTCCGGAAAGCTTTGCATCCGCAAGGCAGGAGCGGTTACCATTCCACCAGTCCAGTGCAATTAATCCGCTCTCTCCCGGTGTCAAATGTGCTGCTTTTTCAGAAAGCAGCGTGTGAACCGAAATTCCCAAATCCGCGGCCTCTTTTTCATAACTGCCTGGTACACTTGTTTTCACAAACCAGTCAAAAAGATCCCCTACGGCGCTTTGGCCTGCCTCGTAGGCATAAAGTCCCGGAAGTACCGCATTTTTGACACAACCGGAAATTCCCCGTATATAAGAGACCTTTTCAGAACAAAGCAGCATACAACAGGAGGTGCCAAGAATCATCAATGCCTTGGAAGAGCCATCAATGCCTGCGGACGGAACTGCCACATGTGCGTCAATCATAGAAGCAGCCACCGCTGTTCCTGCTTTTAATCCCAACCTGCCGGCAGCTTCTTTTGTCAGCTTTCCGGCGCACTCACCCACTTGCACTTCTCTGCCTTTAAGCTTTACCTTTAAATCAGAAAAGTTCGGATGAAGCTCTTTCAGGAAATTTTCTGACGGATAACCATCCTCCTCGTTCCATAAAAGCTTATAGCCGGCATGACACATACACCGGGTTACTTCTCCTGTCAGCAAATAAACAAGATAGTCGCTTACTTCCATGAAATTATCTGTCATTTCATAGACATCCGGCGCTTTCCTTATGACTTCCAGAAGCTTTGGCAGCATCCATTCCGCATTTATCCTTCCACCGCAGCGCATAAGAAATTTTTTCCCCCGCTTTCCGGCAAGCTCCGTAATATAATCCGCTTCTTCCTGAGCGCCATGATGTTTCCAAAGCTTTAACCAGGCATGGGGATTTACCTGAAAACCTTCTGACTTGCAAAGAGGCTCGCCATTTTTAAGGAGAGGCAAAAAGGTGGAGGAAGTGGCATCAATACCAATTCCAATTACGTTTTCCACTCTGCAGCCGGATTTTTTAACCACATCACGGATTGTGCCGTACATTGCTTCTACATAATCGTTAATCTCCTGCAGGGCAAAGTCTGCAGGCAGATCCTTATCTATTCCGGGCAAATGATCCAAAATCCCATGGGGATAAGGGTAAATACTTTCTGCTATCACTTCTCCGCTGCGGACACAGACCAGAACAGCTCTTGCCGAAAGTGTACCATAATCCAGTCCAATTACATATTTATCCATATTATCAGGTTTCATCACAGTATTTTTCCACCAGTTTTTCCGCTGCCTTATCCAGCTCCCCAATATCCCACATCAGTTGTAATATGGTATACCTATCGCGCAACTCTTTTCCATAGCGTATGCTGTCACAGACATATCCCCGGCTGATTCCAACATCTGCAGGCACCTTTGCCGCTTCCATTTTCTCAAGAACCCTGTATATTTCAGATGCCTGCGGCGCTGACTTTGCAAGCGAGTGTATCTCATCCCATCTTTCTTCAATTACCTGAAGACGTTTTAATAATCCTTCCGGATCATTCTTCTTGGCCTTTTTCTCTAACGCAATAACTCCCTCTGCACCATCCCGATAACAGCGATGTATTTCCTTTTCCCAGTCTTCCATAGCAGGTCGATATGGGATATTCTCACGAATCCGGGCAAAATCCGGCTTATCCATTTCTGCCAGCTTATTATAAAGCTCCAGCATAAGCACAGTGCCTATTCCAACCTTTGTGCCATGGAGCACGGCCGGAACCCCATCAAAAAGAAACTGCATTTCCCAATAATGGGACTGATGATGCTCCGCACCTGAGGCCGGACGCGAATTACCGGAAAAATCCATGGCGATACCAGAAAGCACCAAAGCCTCTGTAAGTATTGAGACTGCTCTGCTGTCGTGGGAAGCAAGTCCTTTTGTACTTTCCATAGTCTGATCTACTGCCGTGCGCATGATGCCTGCAATAGTATCGCAGTAATATTCGTCATTCACAATATTAGAAAGCTTCCAGTCAAGAAGGCAGTTGTATTTTCCGAGGATATCTGCTGCTCCTGCTGCCAGCATCTTAAGCGGTGCGGCCGCCATAATTTCCGGATCGCAAATAAGCGCCAGCGGCTCCTGGGCCGGAAAGGTAACTTTCATGTTATGACAGATCAGCGGTGCCACGCCGCTCACAAGCCCGTCCATAGAGGGCGCCGTTGCGATTAATAAAAACGGCCTGCCTGTAATATAGCTGAAATAACGGCCAAGATCATTGATTGTACCGGTACCTATGGAAACGATAATATCTGCTTCTTTATCATTTGCCATTGCAATGCTTCCAAGTGCATGCTCATCTGCTGCCAAATCGCCCCTATCAGGACTTTTCAGCACATGAGAAGTAAAAGGGATATCCGCCTCCTTCAGCACTTCCTCCGCCTGACACCCTGCAATTTTATGTGTATGCGTATCGGAAATCAGATATGGCTTCGTGTATCCCAGACTAGTTATAAGAACCGGAAGTTTCTTTATCGCACCGGGTTCAAAAATATAATGTGCAAACAGTGATTTATGTGTCCGCCCGCAGCTGCACTCAAAACTGCTGTTTAAATATGGTTCAATAGATTTGCTTTGCATAATAATCTCCATTCCTGCCATCAGCCCTTAAGCAAAACGGCTAACCTGATATTCTCATTATACTTGCCTTCACTCTATTATTCAACATTTTTCTAAAATATTTTATCATTTTATTTTTATTATTATCTTTTTATCACTTCTCACCGCAAACCTGAAAAATGTAAAATTTTAAATAATAGGATTCATCTGCCGCCCACAAAATAGGGTGATCCGGCGACTGTGTTCTGAATTCGACCTGCCGCAGTCTCTTATGTGCATTTTTGGCTGCCTGATGAATAACCTCTGTAAAAAGCTCATAGGACATAAAATGAGAACAGGAACAGGTAGCCAGAAATCCCCCCTCTTTTACAAGTTTCATAGCCCGGAGATTGATCTCCCGATACCCCTTAGCCGCATTTTTAACAGCCTGGCGGGATTTTGCAAAAGCAGGCGGGTCAAGTATCACCACATCATATTCCTCACCTTTTTCCTCAAATTCCGGCAGCAGTTCAAAAACATCCCTGCATAAAAACGAAACCCTGTCTTCCACTTTATTTAATATTGCATTTTTTACAGCCTGAGCAATTCCTGCCCGGGATGCATCCACCCCTGTAACCTCCTTTGCTCCTGCAGCCGCGGCATTTAAAGCAAAAGATCCGGTATGGGTAAAACAGTCTAACACCCTCGCACCCTGACAAAGCTTTTGAATTGCAAGACGATTATATTTCTGATCAAGAAAAAATCCTGTTTTTTGCCCGTCCTTTACGTCCACCAGATACCTGACTCCATTTTCCATGATTTTTACATTGGTATCAAATTCCTCTCCTATAAACCCTTTGGTTCTTACCATCCCTTCATGTTCTCTTACTTTAGCATCGCTCCGCTCATAAACCCCTCTAATTAAGATCCCATCCTGCCTTAAAATTTCTTTTAGCAGGTTTACGATTTCTTCTTTCAGTCTGTCGATACCAAGGGCAAGCGATTCCACCACCAGTACATCGGAAAACTTATCTATCACCAGCCCCGGCAGGAAGTCTGCCTCCCCAAATATAATCCGGCAGCTTTCTGTATCAACCACCTTTTTACGGTATTCCCAGGCATCCACCACCCTTTGGGCAAGAAAATCCCTGTCCACCTTCTGATGAACATTTCTGGTCATAATCCTTATCCTGATTTTGGAATTTTGATTAATAAATCCCTTTCCCATAGGATAACCGTCAAAATCGTGCACCCTCACGATATCGCCATTTTCAAAGCTGCCTGCTATACTTGCTATTTCATTGTCAAATATCCACATACCGCCCGCTTTAATCGTCCGGCCTTCTCCTTTTTTTAATGTGACAATTGCTTCTCCCATATTAATATCCATGCCCTTTCCATAACCTGCAAACTTTTTACCATAACGAAAATCTGTCCAGAAGAATAAATACCCCATAAACCAGCGGCTGATGAAGCAGGTAAATTATCAGAGAATGTTTTCCCAAAAAGGAAAGTGGTTTCCATCCTGCTTCTAAATACCTACTCCTAAAATTCACGCCATTTTTTTCCCCTATCATACAATACAGAAAATAACCTGACAAGAACAAAAAAAACCAGGGAATCAGGGAAAAATAATCCGTAGAGTAAAACTTCGGTTCCGTAAATCCGAGAAATGTCATGATCTTCCCCTGATATAAAACTTTAGGCAGTCTTAACAGTTTCCATTCTTCAAACCCCAAATATCCTCTGTTGATGTTTCTTGTTAATACAAACAGCACTATACTAAAGAAAAGCCCCCGCCTGGCAGGCAGCTTTACAAATAACTTTCTTAACGGGACAATAAGCAGCATACAACTTCCAATCAGAGTAAGAACGCCAAAAACCACTCTGTCCTTTGGCATAAATACAATTGTAACAAGAGAAACAACCACGCCGGCGCTAAAGACCGTGATTCCTCTTTTAACAGGTCGTTTCCCCAAAGACCAGCAAAATCCTGAAAGAAAAATGAAGGTCCAGCATATACTTTGCTGCCATACATAAGCACCACTGCCTTCAAACCATCTAAAATCTTTTTTAAAAATATATACCAAATCCCAGCAGGCATGATACAAAATCATACTGATCAATACTGCTCCCCGGATACTGTCAAGCATCTCATACCGCTGATTTTTTCTTTCCTTCTCTTTGTTTACTCCCATGAAGCCAAAGGTTCCTCTCTATTTTTTATAAACTACTATCAAATACCTTTTATTACCTTATCACAAATACCGGTCTTTGCAAACTATCCTTTATAACCGGCTGCCATCCTGTTTATTTTTAATCAATCAGGGAAGAGTCATCTTCCCCTACTCGCCGCGCCACCCGTATGTTGCATCAGCAACAATATTCCCTGTGCAGGCGTGTGCATAAAACGCTGCCACGTTTCGCGAACCAGCTTATTTATAAAAAAAGAGCTCCATAAAACACAGATTGTTTTATGAAGCCCTCCAAAGACTTTTAAAGATATTTAAGTTCCTGACAGGTATTTTTTTCAGGCAAAAAATTCTTCCAGCAAATTTTCCAGTTCATCCTGATACTGGCCCATAACCTGATTCACCGCCATAGCATTCTCTTCCTTTACCTCTCCTCTTTCTTCTTTATCCTCCTTTGCAAAAAACTCTTTTGCATACTTCTCCCGCTTTTTTACCCCCTCCTCCATGGCATTTTCTTTTTCCATCTCCAGCCTAGGCGTAAAGTAATTTTCCAGATAATCCGTCAAATTGGTCTTTAATACTTTTCTTTTCTCCTGTACATCAACAATTCCTGAAACAGAAAAGTATAAATACAGTCCAAGAATACTAACCAGATAATAGGGTATAATCTGAAATAAGGTATTGCCTGCTGCCAGCGAAAAGCAAATGGACACGCCTGTCATAAATATGGAAAGCATCATCAACTGCCCTGAAATATGCGTAAATCTGGAAAGACGTATTTTTGCAAAACACATTTTTTGTAAAAACCTGTCCACAAAAACACTAGTGTTCACCATCTTTCCATTCAGCTTATAATAATTGGCATATTTTTGTTTACACTCCTTTAACAGTTTGTTCTCTGTATCAGACATATTATCCGATTCAGAAATCATATTATGGTATATGACTCCGGCTATAATCTGACATGCAACACTGGACAATAAAAAAAATGAAATAAATCCTGTAAGTATTTTATGCTCTGATAATAATATAAACATATTTCCTCCTTTCCTTACTATATTATAGTAGAAGGGGTTTTTTCCCTCAATAACTACAGGACAGTAAGTCACCGCCATTTTTCTTCAAATTTTTGCAAAATCAACGAAGGAAATAGCTTTTCATACTGGAAATAGTATATATTTTCTGCTATACTTATCCATTAAAGAGAGGATGAGTGATTATGAAATACCAAACAAAAGGTACCTGTTCCACCTCCATTGATTTAGAGGTTGAAAACGGAAAAATTAAATTTGTTGAATTTTTTGGAGGATGTAACGGCAACTTAAAAGGCATTGCAAGTTTAGTGACCGGTATGAATGTGGACGATGCCATTTCCAAATTAAAGGGAATCCGCTGTGGTTTTAAAGCTACTTCCTGTCCTGATCAACTGGCACATGCGCTGGAACAATATAAAAACAGCAATTGTTAAAGTCTGGAGGCTCCTTTTATGGGCAACTTAAATTCAAATAAAAAAATAGTCCTTACCGGCGGCGGGACCGCAGGACATGTAACACCCAACATTGCCCTTTTTCCTTCCTTAAAGGATGCCGGTTATGAAATCTCCTACATTGGCTCTTATGATGGAATTGAAAAAAAACTGATTACCGATTTTGATATCCCCTATTATGGGATTGCTACCGGTAAATTCAGGCGTTATCTGGATATCAAAAACCTGACTGATCCCTTCCGCGTCATAAAAGGCCTGGGAGAAGCCAGAAAATATCTGAAAAAAATAGGTCCTGACGTTGTCTTTTCCAAAGGAGGCTTTGTCAGCGTTCCTGTTGTGCGGGCTGCCGCATCTTTGCATATTCCCTGTATCATTCACGAATCCGATATGACGCCCGGGCTGGCTAACAAGCTGTGTATTCCCGTAGCAAAAAAGGTCTGCTGTAATTTTCCCGAAACTATGGCTATGCTGCCAAAGGAAAAGGCGGTTCTTACCGGTTCGCCTATTCGTGAGGAGCTCACAAAAGGAGATAAGATTGCCGCCCTTGATATGTGCGGTTTTACTGCAAACAAACCTGTTATTATGGTAATTGGAGGAAGCCTTGGCGCCGCTTCCATTAATAAGGTGGTACGGGAAGCCCTTCCAAAGCTCTTAACGGACTTTCAGGTTATCCATATCTGTGGGAAGGATAAAATTGACAATATGCTTCTTCACATGGAAGGATATATACAATTTGAATATGTTAAAGCAGAATTAAAAGATCTGTTTGCTCTTGCGGATCTTGTGATATCCCGCGCAGGCGCTAATTCAATTTGTGAACTGCTGGCTCTTAAAAAACCAAATCTGCTTATTCCGCTGCCTGCGGAAAGCAGCCGCGGCGACCAGATTTTAAATGCAAAATCTTTTGAGTCCCAGGGATTTTCCATGGTTCTTGACGATGACAGTTTGTCAGCCGACTTACTGGCAGAAAAGGTTATGGAATTATATTTTACAAGACAAACTTACCTTGATGCAATGGGAAAAAGCAATCTTCTTGCTTCCATTAAATCAATTATGAAGCTGATTGATGATGCTGCTGCACATAAATGATGATGAATACAGACATTACAATAGATGCCTTATGGCAATTACTTAAAGATCACCAAACCGAAATTTTTTATACCATAAAAAAACTGCCTTTCACCTACACTGTGAAAGGCGGTGAAATTTTTGTAGACAGGCGTTCTAAATCCATTACAAAGGCCACTTTCGAACAGGCCTTAAATAAATTAAAAACGGATAAGGAGCAGATAAAGGGTCCAAAATCTTTAAATGTTTTTGGGGCTCCTTATGTATGGGCAATTTTAAAAACCTTTGAAATTGTGTAATGATTAATCATCATAAATATCCACTTTAATTCTGTCCTCGTAGGGCTTCACCAGCTTTTCCACTATCTCATAAGACAATGTACGCATATCATCAATGTTTTCCCGATAGTTACTCTGATCAATCTGATGCCTGCCATCTATCAGACAATTGCAGATATAGTGATTAATTTCCGGCGAAAAATGCAGAATATCCATATAATTTTCAAGATTAGTGATAACTTCTCTGTCATTTTGGAAATAATAAAACTTTACATTCCTGTAAGCAAGCAGTTTTTCCATTGCTTTTTCCATATTGTACAAGTAAGCTTCCGTGTCTCCTTCCCGGTAAATATTATCCCACCACATCATAGAGTAAGGAGGCATAAATATATAAAAAACCGTGTCGGGATGGTCCTTAATACGGTTTTCCAGTAAAGTTAAGTTTTCCTTAAGCACATCTTCATAGTAATTGGCAGGCTTCATTTCCGAAATAGAAGGCTTACGTATATAAAGCCCCAAAACCATGTCAGAATTAAATTCTTTCCACTGGGCCCAATTGTAAGAATTATTCTCGTCATAATCCCCAATTGTGGAATTAGCGATCAAGTAAGGGATCTTTTCCATCAAAACCCCCTTGTTAAACCAATAGGCAACATCATTAAAGTAATTGTCATCGTATAAGTACATGGGACAGCCTGTAAGAGCGTAAGTAGTCTTCGGATCGGCCACCAGCGCGGAAGGATCCAGATTATAAAAAACATACTTTAAATCCTGATGCTCAAAAGCAATATCCAAAAGAAAGCATAAATCCGCCGTAGCCCCATAGGAACGGATTGCTTTGATCGCGCTACAGTCAAAGCCCTGGTTAAACCAGTCGTTATAATAATTTTCCGCAACGGATGAACCTGCAATTACACTGTCATAATCAAACGTTTTAAGAGAGCCTACACACTGATATTCCTTGTCCGTCAATACAGCTTTTAGTCCCTTTAGAGGCTTATGATACTGAAAAAAAGGATCAAATACCACAACCGCCAAAATGCACAGGACAAACAACACCCCGCTCCCTATAAAAAAATGTTTTATAAACCTTTGTGACATTATAAACCTCCATGCCTCAAGCAGCTTTTAAATTAAAAATTAAAGTAAATAAAGGTACTGACCTGTGAAAAAGATATCACGGACCATACAAAAACAAGTGTAACAAAAAGACAAAGCTTTGTATTCAAAGGGCAATCATTCACAATTTGAGCAGTATTTTTGCGAGTAAGAATAAACCCGCTTATAATCAATACTAAAAAGAAAATCATCATATACATATAGTTCAGCAAATCCGGCCTTACCATATTTACCGCCTGTTTCAACAGATAAAATTCCGGAATATCCAGATTTACCACAACCTTATAAAGGTATCCTGTATTTTTAAACGCAAAGACATTTCGAAACATCTGAAAAGCATCTGCCATATTGTCACTGCGGAAAAAAAACAAAGACAGGTTAAAAAAGCCAAACGTAAATATCCAGCCCAGCCATCCTGGTATATATATCTTTGCCGGAGCTTTTTCATTGCTGCCTTTTACCCCTATAATCCCCAAATTATCCCATATTACCAAAAGCCCCTGCATAGTTCCCCATGCAATATAAGTCCAGTTCGCTCCATGCCACAGACCGCTTAAAAAGAAAACCATAAAAGTATTAAAAATTGTCCTTATCTTTCCCTTCCGGCTTCCGCCTAAGGGAATATATACATATTGAACAAAAAACCGTGATAATGTCATATGCCATCTCTGCCAAAGCTCTTTCACACAGCAGGCCTTGTAAGGGGAATTAAAGTTCACAGGTAATTCTATGTTAAACATTTTTCCAAGCCCTATTGCCATATCACTGTAACCGCTGAAATCAAAATAAATTTCAAAGGTATAAGCCAGTATCACAAGTAAAGCAGAAGGGGTATCAAGAAAAGCAGTCTGTTCAAAACCAAAATTTACCGGAATTGCAAGCACATCCGCCAATAAAACCTTCTTTCCAAGTCCTATCGTAAAAAATACAATCCCCTTTGCAAAATTGTCCCCATTAAATCTTCTGTTCGTTCTGTCCTCAAACTGCGGCATCATCTCCTTATACAGCACAATAGGACCTGCAATTAATTGAGGAAAAAATGTAACAAATGTCACATAATTTACAAAAGAATAATGCTCTGCCTTTCCTATACACCTGTCAATGATAAAAGACAGCTGTTGAAAAGTAAAAAAGCTGATTCCAAGGGGCAGCAAAATATATTTCAGATTGAAATTTGTGTGAAACACCAAATTTATATTTTCAAAGAAAAAGTCATAATATTTAAAATAAAACAAAAAACCAAGGTTTAACAAAAGACCAGTCAAAAGTCCTGCATATCCGGTTATCTTTGAATGAGAAAATTTCATCAGAAAACTTATCAGGTAATTCCCCAGTATACTGGCAATAATAACCGCAAGATAATAAATATTAAAATATCCATAAAACCACAGAGACATACCTGCTAAAAAAAACTTGGCGGCTTCGTAAGCTTTAAAGTGATTCAGCATATACCAGCCAACAAGTGTAAGCGGCAAAAATATGAAAATAAATATATAGGAATTGAATAACATTCTTGTACCCCCTGCAACAAGCAAAGCTTTTTACTATATACAATAAGCAGAGCTTTTTGTCTTATGCAACAGGCAAAGCCTGTTGTCTTGTATAACAGGCTCTGCTTGCGATATTGCCACCTGTACGATATATTAACATACCTTTACATATTTTGTCTAATACATGGAAATACTTAGTAAAAGATTAGTAATTTCAAATTGGGCTCGCGGCCTTCGCAAAGAAATGCTCCGGCATGATGGAGGTAAAAATGAAAAAAAATATTTTCTTTCTTGTGGTATTAGGTACATCTCTTTTTCTTACGGGATGTGTGGATCAAAATAAAAAGGATGAAAGCCATGCCTTTATTGATGAAGGAAATGGAGAGGAAGATGCGGTTAATACTTTACAGGTAGGCAGCAAATATAAAATTGTAGGGCCTATGGACGAACTAAAGGACGCTGTTATGGATATACTGGACAGTAACTATTGGCCGGATACTCTTCTAAGCTCTGAGGAACTGGCGGAACGGACAGGCATATCTGAAAATATGTATGACGACTATATGGCTGAATATCAACATACGGAAGCAGGCATTGATATGATGATTATCGTAAAAGCCAAAGAAGGCCAGATTCAGACTGTTGAACAATATTTGAATGAATACCGGGATCTGCTTCTTAATATCTATTCCAATCAGCCCCAAAACAAAGCAAAAATATATGCATCCAGAATTGAAACTATTGAAAACTATGTTTGCTACATTCAATTAGGCGCCGATATTTCCTCCCTTGAAAAGCAGGGAAACGATGCCATGATTTCCCACTGTCAGCAGGAAAACGAGCGGGCGCTTTATATTATTGAAAAGCGTATCTTAAACACCTGATATCTCTGCAGGAATCCTTTAAAAGTTTCCAAAACCCGTAAATCCAAACCCACAAGCAAATATTGTAACAAATTCAGCTTCCGGTAAGTTTATTGCTTAAAATAATAATTTTTCAAAATTGCATCTGTTTTTTAAATTGCTGTTCCTGTATAATATTGGTATTTGATAGATAATGCTGACAGAGCTGATAGAAAGGAAAACAAACGCCGATACGCTTCGCAAATCGGCTTATTGTAATAAAATACTTATGAAAAAATTAATTTCCTGGAATGTTAATGGTTTACGCGCATGTGTGGAAAAAGGGTTTTCCGGTTTTTTTCATGAAGCCGATGCCGATATCTTCTGTCTTCAGGAGACTAAACTGCAGGAAGGGCAGATAACACTGGATCTTCCCGGTTATTATCAATACTGGAACTATGCGGAAAAAAAGGGATACTCCGGAACCGCCATTTTTACCAGAGAAGAACCTCTGTCCGTTTCCTACGGGCTTGGAATTGAAAAGCACGATCATGAGGGCAGGGTTATTACTTTGGAATTTAAGCATTTTTATATGGTTACCGTTTATACGCCAAATTCCCAGGAGGAACTGAAAAGATTAGACTACCGGATGGAATGGGAAGACGATTTTCTTTCTTATTTAAAAAAACTGGAAGAAAATAAACCTGTAATCGTATGTGGTGATATGAATGTGGCCCACAAAGAAATAGATCTGAAAAATCCAAAAACAAACCGTAAAAATGCAGGGTTTACGGATGAAGAAAGAAGTAAATTCACTTCCCTGTTAGACGCGGGATTTATCGACACTTTCAGACATTTTTATCCTGACCTGGAGCATGTCTATTCCTGGTGGTCTTATCGTTTTAAAGCCAGGGAAAAAAATGCAGGATGGCGTATTGACTATTTTCTGGTTTCCGATTCCCTAAAAGGTACCCTCAAAGACGCTGTTATCTACAAAGACATCATGGGCTCCGACCATTGTCCGGTAGGGTTAATAATAGAGGATTAGCCATAAGGTTAATCTTCTATTAACCGCAAACCGGCCGTATCCGTCACCGGAAGGGAAAATACAATGGATTTTGCCTTGGTATCCATACCGGCATTCTCCATAATCGCTTTCATAATACCGTTCTTTTGGTCTTTCTTTGTGACAATAAAGATCATTTCTTTTTCGGCAGCTATGGAAACTCCCATAAATTTCTCGGCCAGTTCCATCCCTGTTCCTCTTGCATGAATTACCGTACCGCCATAAGCACCGGCTCCTCTTGCGGCATCCATAATTAACTCTATATTTCCCTGATTTGCAATTACAATAATGAGCTCATGTACCGTATCCTTCAAGGTTGATTCTTCCTCCTTCTGATAATTCTGACTTTCCAGCAAAAACTGCAGCGCTTTCTTTCCTCCAATACTGCTAAATGGCACAAGAAAAGCAATTCCCCCTCCGGGTGCGTCTATTTTCATTTTCTTTTGAAGCTGCTTTTTCACCAAAAGCCAGCTGCTCTCCTCCTGCATGGAAAAAAACACTACCTTTTCTGTGGCTTCAAGCCCCATATAGTCTAATATATCACTGGCTGCCGTACCTGCTCCAAGGCTGGAAAACATAACATTCTGTCCGCTTTCTTTATAAAGCTCCATGTATTTTCTTCCAACTTTTCTGTCAACGATTGTTATCATCAGATATAATTTACCCATGTGTCATCCCATTTCCAAACAATATGATTTTGTCTTGCAAAATATAAAATCTGCTGTTTTTACAACTCGATAATTTCCATATCTCCAAACTCTTCCAGGGGTACATAACCCTTCCTGCCGGACACCTTTCTGCGCAGTCTGCTTTCTTTCAGCTTAAAAACCATACCCATTGTCTGAATGGTAATAAGAGGCGTCATAGCTACCATGGCTATAATACCAAAAGCATCCGTAATAATATTTCCTCCTCTTGCTCCGCATGCCCCCATTGCAAAGGGAAGTAAAAAAGTAGCTGTCATAGGACCGGATGCCACACCGCCGGAGTCAAAAGCAATGGCCGTAAATATCTTAGGAACAAAGAACGTTAAGATAAGCGCAATGGCATAGCCCGGAATAATCAGCCACATAATGGAAATACCTGTGAGAACCCTGACCATCGCTAAGCCTACCGACATGGATACACCAATGGAAAGGCTCGTTCCCATTGCCCTGGCGGATATTGCTCCGGATGTCATTTCTTCTACCTGCTTTGTAAGGACAAACACAGCCGGCTCCGCTTTAACAATATAATAACCAATTATCGTACCGATAGGAATAATGATCCATGCAAAAGAAAGCCCTGCTATAGTCTGTCCTAAGTAATTTCCTGCCGGCATAAATCCCACATTTACGCCTGTAAGAAAAAGTACAAGGCCTACATAAGTATATACAAGTCCAATACCAATCTTAATTAAAGCCTTTTTGCTGATATCCTTCGATGCTATCTGAAAAAGTCCAAAAAAAACCACAATAGGCAGAAGGGAAATTGCCATTTCTTTTATGTACGTGGGAAATCCGCCTGCAAAAAGTCCCCACAAATCCACCGTGTTATCCACTACGGGAATGGAATCTGAAACTATCTCACTTTGCCCCGGGTTATAAATCATACCCAAAATGAGTACCGCCATAATAGGTCCCACAGAACAAAGAGAAACCAAACCAAAGCTGTCGTCCGCCGCATGTTTATCGCTTCGGATTGCAGCAATACCGATACCAAAAGACATAATAAAGGGTACCGTCATAGGGCCTGTGGTAACACCACCGGAATCGAATGCAACCGCTAAAAAATCTTTCGGTACAAATAAGGTCAAAATAAAAACGACTGCATAACAAAACACCAGCAGATGAGGAAGTGCAATACTAAAAAGCATACGAAGCAGCGCAATCACCAAAAATACCCCCACACCTGCTGCCACAGACAAAATTAAAACCATGTTAGGTATAGAAGCCACCTGCTCTGCAAGCACCTGCAGATCCGGCTCAGAAATTGTAATAATAAAACCCATGATAAAGCCAATTACCAACATAATGATAAGCTTTCTGGACTTTGTCATGATCGTCCCGACTCTCTCTCCCATAGTAGTCATGGACATTTCAACTCCCACATTAAAAAGCAGCATTCCCACAATCAATAGTAATGCCCCAATCAGAAAACACATTAAGATACTGGGAGGTATGGGAGCAATTGTAAAGCATAAAATCAAAACAATCGCTAATATTGGAAATACCGCTTTTAAAGTTTCATTCAGTTTTTCTTTTAATTTTGACCGATTAACCTGCAATAATATCAAACACCTTTCCTGAAAAATATAAACTAACGCTGTATTTTATCACTGTCATTAACTGAATATTTAATCTTTTTACATAATAGATAAAAAAATACAAAATATTCTCGGATTTAATACCTATATTTCAATTATAGCATCATTGCCTTCCATTTTGCCACAAAAAAATATTTTTTAACAATTCCTTAATTTTTATCGAATATTAAAAAATATTTATTGATTTACAATAAATATTTATTGACAATCAATTTATTTGGTAATACTATATGGGTAAATACATTTTTAGGGAGGTCTCTATGAACAGCAAATTAACCATCTTCACAAAAATACTTTTAGATTTCCTTTATTACACCGGAATTATAGTTACTGCTTTCGTTCCTCTGATTATTTCATTTTATGGAAACTACAATACCTACTTCGCACAAAATAGGTTCCGGCTCAGTATTTTGTTCATTTTTTCCGGCATTTTTGCAGTGCTTATTATATATGAGCTTAGAAAAATTTTTAAATCCGTACTGGCGGATGATTGTTTTATCCGCCAAAATGTAACAAGCCTCAATAAAATGGGTACTTATAGCTTTTTTATAGCCTTAATTACCAGCTGCAGGTTATTTCTTTATCTGACTCCTGCAGTAATTATCGTAATACTTGTGTTTATCATTGCCGGACTATTCAGCAAGGTACTTTCCCGTGTCTTCGATAAAGCTGTATCTTACAAATTAGAAAATGATTTGACAATATAATTCAGAAATTTGCAGGTTAAGAAAGGAAAATGGAAATACGTATGGCAATTAAAATAAATCTTGATGTGGAAATGGCAAAGCAGAAAAAGGGATTAACAGAGCTTGCAAATGAAGTAGATATTACTCTTGCCAATCTTTCCATATTAAAAAATAATAAAGCAAAAGCTGTAAGGCTTTCAACTTTAAATGCTATCTGTAAGGCGCTTCATTGCCAGCCCGGGGATATCTTAGAATATGTAGAGGATAAGGAGGAAATATTAAAATGACAGAACAAAAATTAACACAGACACAGGAAATAACGCCTGAAGCAAATCCACTGTTTTTCTTTATGGGAGCAGGAAGTCTGATTTATGCTTTCTTTTACACATTATTTTTATACGAAAACAATTCGGGGATTACCTACCCTTTTTTTGTAGGCGGAACCTGCTTATTTTTCTTCTTATATTTGAAAAAATCAGGGATTACCGCCAAAAAATTTACAATTTTTCCACTCATTAGTTTACTTTTACTTGGTATAAGCACCTGTCTTACGGATTCTTATGTTTTGATATTTTTTAATAAAGTGGGAATTTTCTTTTTATTTTTTTATATGATGATTCATAACCTGTACGAAGATAAAAAATGGGATTTACCAAAATATCTGGGCTCTGTCCTTAACATAGTATTTACCAGCCTTGCTTATATTTTCAGTCCTTTTACTGATTTTAACGCTTATTGTAAAAACAGAGCTCTTAAAAAATTATCTTCTGAAAATACCACGGAAAGCTGTGCCTCAAAAGACAGCCTGATAAATAAAAAAACCAGCTTAAAATATATTATGAAATACATATTATCCGGCATTTTAATTGCAATGCCTCTGCTGTTTATAATTTTGCTTCTTCTCTATCAGGCGGATGCGGTATTTTCAAATATGCTTGATAAACTTTTTGATTTTAATTTTTACATTGACTTTGAGGATGACATTTATGGGATTATCTTTCTGTTTTTGTTTGCTTTTTTTGCATCTTACGCTATTTTGAGCCGCATCGGCAATCATAACCTAAAAGAAGAAATAAGTGACAAAAGAACAAAGGAACCTGTTACAGGAATTACTTTTACAGGGCTTATTTCATTGGTTTATCTGGTGTTCTGTTATATCCAGATAGTATATCTTTTTGGGGGTTTTGGCACGCTTCCCGAAAATTATACCTACTCCTCCTATGCAAGAGAAGGCTTTTTTCAATTGGTATTTGTATGTATTATCAATCTGGCACTGGTCCTTTCCTGCATGAAACATTTTCGTGAAAATAATATTTTAAAAGGAACTCTCACCTTTATTTCCATCTGCACCTACATTATGATTGCATCCAGCACCTATCGAATGCTGCTTTATATTCAGGTATATTATCTTACCTTTTTACGACTATTTGTATTGTGGGCGCTTTTCGTCATTTTACTTCTTATGAGCGGCGCTTCCATCATGATTTACAGGGAAAGATTTCCATTTACCAGATACTGCCTTATAACAGTAACCGTGCTTTACATTTTGTTATCTTTATCCCGTCCGGATTATTGGATTGCCGCCTATAATTTAAATAACAGCTTATTTCAAAACGCCCATACACAGTATGATTTAGAATCTGATAATCAAAGCAGAAATTCATATAATGACTATTATTATTTGCTGCATTTATCAGAAGATGCCGCACCCGTTATTTTTGCCAAGGCAAAAGAACTTGGTTATGAACAGGATAACTGGTTTCTTGCATATGCTGAAAATATCGTAATCAACCATAATGATTGGAGCCATCCTGACGAAATAGAAAATAATCTTCCTCAAAGATTACCTTTCAGAAAATGGAATCTGTCCAGATGGAAGGCCATTAAAATATTTAGGGAATACTTTCCTGCCGGTTGCCCCGCTCGTCCGTAACAAACGTATAATATTTTTCGCGGTACTGCCGCGGGGTAATACCCTTTTGCTTTTTAAAAACCCGGATAAAATGGCTCTGTGAGCTGAAATTTAAAAAGGAGCTTATCTCCGCATAAGTGTAATCGGAATATTTCAGCATATTCCCGGCTGCCTCCATCTTTTTCGACAATATATATTCTGAAATTGTAACGCCGGATTCTTTTTTGAATAAGGTAGATAAATAACTTGCATTTAATTTTGTTAATCTGGCCAGCTCCTGTACAGGAATAGATTCGTGCAGATGATAGTAAATATAATCCATACAAAGAGTAACCGGCTTGGAAAATACGCTTTTCTTATCCAACTCCGCCATCTCATGAGTATATAGAGAAAACATATCAATCTGCAATGCATGAATTTCATTAACAGTATTTAATTTATCCATTTTCCGGATATACAAATCGCTGATATTGAAAGCCCTTTCCGATGGCATTCCCCCTGAAATAGCCGTACGGCTGGCCAAAGCGGCGCCGCATACAAAAATATATCTTGCATTTCTCACAGGATCATCCGACAATTTTCCCTAAAGACCGGAATATAAAATTTTTTCACTTTCTTCTATTGCCCTCAAATCGCCGGCTTTTAACAAATCGTATTGAAGATTATCTTCCAGTGATGTATGATGCCGTTTATCCATCTCCCGATTTAAAAATTCTATATATCTTAATTCCTTTTCATTTATAACATGCTTTTTCATTTTATTCTTTATACCTTTCTATTAGCTGCTTTATCTGTATGTAAGATCGGTTTTTCATATTAGTTTTCTTATAATATTATCGCAAAATTACCTTAATGGGGATGGCATAAAAATGTGTCATCCCCATTTAAATTGAAAATCTAAAGACTATAATTCCACAATTTTGGTGGCCGTTTTTTCCATGAAAGCTTTGTCGTGCTCCACAAGGATCATGGTTGGTTTAAATTTTAAAATCAATTCTTCAATCTGCATACGCGAAAACACATCAATAAAGTTAAGTGGTTCATCCCAAATATAAAGATGGGCTTTTTTGCAAAGGCTTCCGGCTATGAGAATTTTTTTCTTCTGCCCCCCGCTGTAATCTTCTATTTTCTTTTCAAATTGAACCCTGGGAAAATCAAGCTTTCTTAAAAGCGCCATAAAAAGCGTTTCATCAATCCCATTTTCAGACGCATATTCCTTCACCGTTCCGTGAAGCATGGAGGTATCCTGAGAACAGTAGGAAACAATCATCTGGTTAGGTATTTCAATATTCCCTTTTTTCAAAACAGGAGCATCTTTAATCAAATGTTCAAAACCCTCCGCATTTTCATTATTTTTTTCATATACCTGTTTTAGGATTGCTTTGATAATACTGGATTTTCCACTTCCGTTTTTTCCTTTCAGAAAAATCCTGTCGCCCTGGATTACTTCTAAGTGAAACCCGCTTATCAGTTCTTTTGCATCTTCGGAACCATCATTTATAATTTGCTTATTCTGGTAAGCGATCGTACAGTCTTCCATGACAACCAACTTTTTCTTATAATGCTCCAAAGGAAAAATCTTTAAATCTTCCACTGTTTCCAGATTCTTTAAAAGGTCACATTTTTCTTCTATTTCTCTTTCCTGCCTTCGCTCCAGATTTTTGCGCCTCATCTGCATTCTTCTGGATTTTTCTCCCACATATGCTCTTGTATCTTTACATTTCTCATATTTATTGGACTTTTCTCCTATCTTGGTGGCTTCCACATTATCGGCCCACTGTTTTGTTACCCTGGCCGATTCTGATAATCTTTTTATGTCCTTTTTCAGCCGTTCGTTTTCGGCAAGCTCAAAGGCATCCTGTTTTCTTTTATTTTCCCACCAGGAGCTGAAATTTCCCTGCTGTACTTCAATATTTGCTTTATTGATTACCAGCACATGATCCACACACCCATCCATAAAATTTCTGTCGTGGGATACGAGAATAAATCCTTTTTTACTGCTTAAATATTTCTTTAAAATTTCTCTCGCCTCCATATCCAAATGATTTGTAGGCTCATCAATCAGCAAAAAATGATTGTCCTTTGAAAAGAGAAGAGCCAGCATTACCTTCGTCTGCTCTCCATTACTTAAAGTGGAAAAAGGCCTGTAAAAAACCTCCGCATCCACATTCAGAAAATTTAATTCTCTGCAAATTTTCCAAAATTCATAATCAGGATAAATTTCCTCTATCACATCAATTGTATTTTTATCTTTATCCCTGATTTCAAAAGGAAAATAATCAAAGGCCGTACTGGTGCTTATATTGCCTTTAAACTCATACTTTCCTGTCAGCAGCTTTAAAAAAGTGGTCTTTCCTTTCCCGTTTCTGGCGATAAATCCCAGTTTCCAGTCTGTATCAATTTGAAAGGACACATTCTCAAAAATGTTATCGTAACTTCCTTCATAATAAAAAGTCAAATTATTTACACTGATCTGTGACATATGCATTCCTCCTTTTTTATTCCCGCGAGCAACGAACCAACTGATTGCCTGCAAGCATTTGGTAACTGCCGCGAGGGTCAAATGTCCCGCTGCCTGCGGCGGGGTATTAGGCTTTGGGACGCAAAAAGGTGCAGAAGAAAACCTCTGCACCCTGTACATGTCACAAACTATAGTATCGTATCAAACAAAACCGTTACAATACTGTTATTCCCGTTGACATTTATAAATTTAAATGAATAAATTCAATTGAATTATGCAAATCAAATTTCAGATGCTTTTCTAAGATATTCCCAAATATATCTTAGAAAGATTTCTTCTACACACAACCTATTCAGTTTGTTATTTTGTAGAAAAAATAAACATCCGCACATCTCCTTTACATTTGCTATCCATAAAACTATCAGATAAAATTTATTTTGTCAATCCTAAAAATTTATTTTTCAATTTTAGATTTAAAATTTTTTACTGTCCATAATAGGCATTTGCGCCATGTTTTCTGAAATAATGCTTATCCTGAAGCTCCTTTGGAGCAGGTAAAACCTTTGGCTGAATGGTTTCTGTCCTGTATGCCATTTTCGCCACTTCCTCAAGAACTACCGCATTGTGAACCGCATCCATAGCGTCCTTCCCCCATGCAAAAGGGCCGTGATTTTTGCAAAGGACAGCCGGTACGGCCATGGGATCCTTTTTCATGCGGATAAATTCATTTACGATCAAATGTCCTGTGTTTTCTTCATAGGCATCCTCAATCTCTTCCTTTGTAAGGCACCTTAAGCACGGCACCTCCCCATAAATGTAATCTGCATGAGTCGTACCATAACAGGGAATGCTTCTGCCTGCCTGGGCCCAGCTGGTGGCATAGGAAGAGTGAGTATGGACAATTCCGCCTATTTCCGCAAAAGCCTTGTAAAGCTCTAAATGGGTGGCCGTATCGGAAGAAGGCTTTAATTTTCCCTCTATTTTATTCCCCTCCAGATCCATAACCACCATATCCTCCGGGGTTAATTTGTCGTAATCCACACCACTTGGCTTAATCACAAACAACCCCTTTTCTTTATCAATACCGCTCACATTTCCCCAGGTAAAGGTAACAAGGCCGTGCTCCGGCAATTTCATATTTGCTTCATAGACTATTTTCTTTAATTCCTCTAACATTTTTTCTCCATTCTTTTACTTAACTATAAAAAATATAACATCAAACACCCTATAGTCAACTTATTATATTCAAAGCCAGCTCATTTATTGTGCAGGAAAATGACCTCTATAACACATCAACCGCAGCATGCTCAACAGCAAGCCCTTTCATGTAGCGATCCATAAACCGGTTAAATCCTTCCACATCCTTATCGTCCGGATCCATTTTACTTCCGGCCTGTCCGTTAAAAATTTTATTTTTCAGATAACTTTCCAGGCTTTCATTTTCCTCTTTGCATGACATATAGGTTGCAAGAAGGGCAATTCCCCAGGCTCCGCCTTCTCCTGCCGTTTCCATAACGGAAACAGAAGTATTCATGGCAGCAGCCGCTATTTTCTGGCCCACTCCCTTCGTTTTAAAGAAACCGCCATGGCCAAACATTTCATCCACTTCAACATCTTCTTCTTTAAATAATAAGTCAAGGCCTGCCTTCAATGCCGCAAGGGATGAATATAAATGCATTCTCATAAAGTTTGCCAGATTAAACTTATCCTCTGCTTTTCTCACAAACAAAGGAGCTCCCTCTGCAAACCCTGTCACAGGTTCTCCGGAAAAATAATTGTAGGAAATCAGGCCGCCGCAATCCGTATCTCCTTCAAGGGCTTTGTTATAAAGTACGGAAAACAGCTGATTCTTATCCACCTTAGCTCCGATACTCTCTGCAAATTCATCAAATAAGCCAACCCATGCATTTAAATCAGAGGTGCAGTTATTACAGTGAACCATACCAACCAATGCGCCGTCCGGCGTTGTCACGAGATCAATTTCAGGATGAACTTTTTTCAGTTCCTTTTCCAGCACAATCATGGCAAACACGGAAGTTCCTGCAGAAACATTCCCTGTTCTCTTTGCCACACTGTTGGTAGCTGCCATTCCGGTACCTGCATCTCCTTCAGGAGGACATACGGGAAGACCCGCCTGCAATTTTCCGCTTACATCCAGTAAAGCGGCGCCCTCACCGGTCAGTGTGCCGGCAATTTCTCCCGCCGTCATGATTTCAGGCAGTATATCCTGAAGCTTCCAGGAAAATCCTTCTCCGCTTATCAGATGGCCAAATTTATCCATCATACTCTGATCATAATTACCTGTGCTTATATCAATCGGAAACATACCTGAGGCATCGCCCACACCAATCACTTTTTTTCCTGTAAGCTTATAGTGAACATATCCAGCAAGAGTTGTGATAAAGGCAACATCCTTTACATGATCCTCTTTATTTAAAATTGCCTGATACAAATGCGCGATACTCCATCTCTGAGGAATATTGTAATCAAATTCCTTTGTAAGCTTAGAGGCGGCCTCCTCCGTAGTCGTATTTCTCCATGTTCTGAAAGGAACCAGAAGATTATCATCTTTATCGAAAACCAGATAACCATGCATCATGGCTGATACGCCCATAGATCCTATTTTTGTAATCACCGTATCATACTTTTCTTTCACATCTTTCAGTAAATCCTGATAACACCCCTGCATACCTTTCCATACATTTTCCAGAGAATAAGTCCATATACCGTTTAAATACTGATTCTCCCATTCATAAGCTCCCGATGCTAAAGGAGATCCCCCCTCGTCAATAAGCACTGCCTTAATTCTGGTGGAACCTAATTCAATTCCAAGAGAAGTTTTACCTTCCTCAATCAATAATTTTTTGTCCATACCCTTTTCCCTCCAAACATTAAATAAATCTATATAATAGTTTGTCATTTATATATTATCTGTAAAATACTTCCCCTAACATAAGATCCTTCTTGAAATCGCGGATTTTCGTATCTTTATCAATATATACCGCTTCAATATTCATTGCATTTGCCCAGTCTCCCATCTGCTCCGCCGTCAGGTCGTAGCTGAATGCCGTATGATGAGCTCCACCTGCGAGAATCCACGCTTCAGCCCCCGTATACATATCCGGTTCAGGCGTCCAGAAATTATTTGCAACCGGAAGATTCGGCATGGGCTTTTCTACCTTCTTGCATTCTACATCATTGATGATCAAACGGAATCTGTTGCCCAAATCAATCAGGGATGTTGCAACACCATGTCCGACCTTAGAAGAAAATACAAGTCTTGCAGGATCTTCTCTGTCTCCCATGCTAAGAGGCTGGCATTTAATACTAATAGGTCCCTCAGCCAAAGTAGGACAAACCTCAAGCATATGAGCCTGTAAAATTCCTTCTTTTCCCTTAACAAGGTTATAAGTATAATCCTCTAACATAGAAGTACCCTTTGGATTCTTAAGATCTCCTGTCATGATCTTCATAAGGCGTACCATAGCGGCGACCTTCCAGTCGCCCTCTGCGCCAAAGCCGTAACCTTTTTCCATCAGTCTCTGAATTGCCAGACCGGGAAGCTGCTTAAGAGATCCTAAATCACCAAAATGTGTCACAATCGCCTGATAATTCTTTTCCTCCAAGAATCTTTCAAATCCCAATTCAATCTGAGCCTGAACAGCTACATGCTTTTTAAATTCACCGGCATCTCTGCCCTCTAGAAGAATTTCATATTTATCATAATATTCGTCTACCAGAGCATTTACATCAGAAGCAGATACGGCGTCCACACTCTCGGTAATTTCATTTACAGGATAAGCGTCTATTTCCCAGCCAAATTTGATCTGAGCTTCTACCTTATCCCCTTCTGTAACTGCTACATTGCGCATATTGTCTGCCACGCGCATAACACGGATATGACTGCTTTCAATAATTCCAATTGCTGTTCTCATCCAGGACGCTATTTTACCAATCACTACTTCATCCGTCCAATGTCCTACCACTACCTTGCGCTCTATACGCATTCTGCTTACAATATGCCCGTATTCGCGGTCACCATGAGCAGACTGATTTTCATTCATAAAATCCATATCAATGCTATCGTAGGGAAGTTCCTCATTAAACTGTGTATGCAAGTGAAGAAGAGGTTTTCTAAACTCCTGTAACCCCAAAATCCATGACTTGGCAGGTGAAAAGGTATGCATCCAGGTAATAATACCTGCACATGTATCGTCCAGATTAGCTTCATTAAAAGTTTTTCTGATAAGCTCATTGGTTATCAGGGTAGGCTTCCATACTACCTCATAGGGAAGAAGCCCTGACTTATTTAAACCTTCCACCATTTTTTGTGAATGCTCTGCTACCTTTCTTAAACATTCATCCCCATACAAATCCTGTGACCCCGTACAAAACCAAAACTTGTATTCTTTTTTTTGCAACATAAAAAATACCTCCTTCAATATAATTTAACATTCAAATCTGCTGCTTTTATCAGATTTTCCTAATTAAATGGTATAACTTGTATGCTTATCATTACAAGTTGTTTTTTTACAAGTTGAATTTCCAATCACAATCTCCGGCTCAATCAATATTTTTCGATTATTTCCGGTTTCTTCACCACATTTAATTAAATCAAGCATCAACTCTGCCGCCATCTCGCCAAGCTTTTCCTGTGGATGAACAATTGTAGTTAATTTCAATCCATTGTTGCTCGCAATATAAGAATTATCATATCCTGTAACAGAAACATTCTCAGGAACTTTAAATCCTGCATCATTTAATCCCTGTATCACCTTTACGGCAATCTGGTCATTATAACAGACTACAGCATCCATTGGATAATCATTAACAGCCATATGATAAATACTTTCATAAGCATGAACTTTCCGGTCTTCCGTATAAAACCATATTACTTTATCAGGATCATATAAAATATCTGCCTCCTGAAGCGCTAACACATATCCCTTATGCCTGTTCTGTCCCTGTATATCATCAGACTTAAAAACTCCGATGATATTTTTATGCCCCATTTCTATCAAATATTTTGTTATCATATAACCACCCTTGCAATCATCCATAAGAACCTGAGGTTTATCTCTCATTTTTGAAAAGCATCCCTGTATAAAAACATAAGGTATCTGATATTCCTCCAGTTTTTCGTATAAATCCATATGATTACAATAAATCTGGCTCTTACTTGGCTCAATAATAATCCCGTCAATATCTTTTTCCAAAAGCTCTTTCAGACAATTTGCTTCCTGACTTCTGGAATTTTTGGTATTCTTTAAAATAATACTGTATCCCGCTTTTGTAAGTACGGTATCAATCCCCTTAATTACCCTTGGAAAAATATAATCAGACAAATAAGTAGTCACTACCGCTATATTTTTTGAATTACGATTGCGATGAGCAGGCTTAGAACAAAAAGTCCCCCTCCCATGCTCCGCATAAACATACCCGGCATTTTCCAAAATAGACAAAGCCTTCCTTACAGTCTGCCGGCTTATATGATACTCAGAAGACAATTCATTCTCCGAAGGCAGCTTATCCCCCATCCGAATCTCCCCGGACAAAATCTTCCCCTTCAAATCTTCCATCAATCTTACATATTTCAATTCCTTTTGGACACTATCTTGATTTAACATCATAATTCCTTTTATGCAACATATTTTTCTTAATATAATACCATAATTTATTAATATTTTCTTTCTTTTTCTTTTTTGTACATCCTTGCAATAAAAAAGATCCATACATTACTGTACAGATCTTTTTCAAAATGTTCTTATATAGCAGAATCCCCAATCTCCTTATTGACAACCGCTCCTGAAACCGCAGCCACAGCATCCTTAAGTTTATCCTCAGGAATATTTGTAAGATTGATATTTCTGTTTACCTGGGCATCATATGTACCTGCTTTCACAATATCAGCCAAATCTATTCCAACTGTCTCTTTCATAGTTTCAAACAACTTTGTCATAACACCTGGAACATTATCAGCCACCGTACTTACCCCATTACTGTTATCTCCGCCAATAATTGTAATTTTATCTATCTGGGTAAGAGGCTCTGCAATTTTACCTGCAATTTCAGGAAGCACCTGAATCAGCATTTCTGCCATAGCGGCATTATTATATTTCTGGTAAGCAATTGCCTTCTTTTCCATTGCCTCCGCTTCGGCAATACCTTTTGCACGAATAGCTTCTGCCTCTGCTTCACCTACCATTCTTATTCCTTCTGCTTCCTGCTCTTTCGCAAATCTCTGTGCCTGTGCCGTAGCCTTCATAGCTTCCGCTTCTTTTTCCCGCTCAAATTTATCTGCCTCTGCATTTTTCATTCTCTCATAAAGCTCAGCTTCCGACTGCTGCTGCCGGGCAAATTTTTCAGCTTCCGCCTTTTTCTTAATTTCCGCATCCAGTGCTTTTTCTTTTACTTCCGCTTCTTTTTGCTTTAAGATAACCTCTTTTTCCTGCTTGGCAATACTTGCCTCTTGGGTGGCAATCTCAATTGTTTTTCTTTGTTCCTGCTCCTGAATACTGTAGGCAGCATCCGCTTCCGCACGCTTTGTATCCTGCATCTTTTGTAACTCTGCTTTTTGAAGGGCAAGCTCATTATTTTTCTTTGCTATCTCGCGTTCAGCGTTTATTCTGGCATCATTTGCCTGTTTATCAGCTTCCGCCTTTGCAACCGCTATTTCTTTTTCCGCTTCAGCTTTTGCAATAGCCGCCTTTTTCTTAATCTGGGATATATTATCAATACCCAAATCATCTATTACCCCATTGCCGTCTGCAAAATTCTGAACATTAAAACTCACAATATCAAGGCCCATCGCCGCTAAATCAGGCTCAGCATTTTCTTTTACCAGATTAGCAAATTTCTGCCGGTCGCTTACCATTTCTTCAAGTCTCATACGGCCTACAATTTCTCTCATATTACCTTCAAGAACTTCTCTTGCTATTCCTCCAATATATTGTGTGTTCTGATTCAGAAAATTTTCTGCTGCAAGAGAAAGCTTATTTTTTTCGCTGCTGATTTTAACATTAACTGCCGCATCCACCTGAATATTAATATAATCCGCTGTAGGAACGGCATTTGATGTTTTTACATCAATTGGAATAAGTTTAAGGCTTAACTTATCCATTCTCTCAAAATATGGAATTTTAACACTTGATCTACCAATAATTACCTTTTTTCGCAGACCTGATATAATATAAGCTGTATCCGGCGGAGCCTTTTTATATCCCGTAATTAAAATAACTACTACAAAAATGAAAACAATAGCCCCAATAATTGCTCCTAACATATAACCCCCTCCATTCTTCTTCCGCTATTTATGATAATTATTCTTCCTCCTCAATAGAAAGCGTTACATCATCCTCAAAAAAATCTGTATCCAATTTGGATATATCCTGCTCGGGTATATCCTCCATAGCGTCATCAATATTTTCAATTTCATGATCTCCGTCAGAAACCTTTTCTCTTACCTTTGCTATCTGTGCAACTGTAACACCCTGATCAAGATTGATGAGCTTTACACCCGAAGTAATACGTCCAAGAATAGATATATCCTCCATACGTATTTGAATAATAATTCCTCCTGTGGTAATCATCATAATTTCATGATCATCATTGACTGCCTTTACACCTACCACATAACCTGTCTTTTCCGTAATTTTATAACATTTGACACCTTTTCCGCCACGTTTTTGAACCGTAAATTCCTCTAAATAGGTACGTTTTCCCATACCATTATCTGAAACTATAAGAAGAGAATCCCCCTGATGATCAAGCTGCATACCCACCACCTCATCACCATCTCCAAGGTTCATACCTATTACTCCCATGGAAGCTCTTCCTGTACTGCGTACATCTGTTTCCTTAAATCTGATACACATACCATATTTAGTAACAAGAAAAATTTGCGTATCTTTATCTGTAATCTTAACTTCTATTAATTCATCATCATCCCTCAAATTAATGGCAGCCAGTCCATTTTTGCGCACATTACTGTACTCTACGATACTTGTCTTTTTTACAATACCTTTCTTGGTAACCATAAAAAGGTTTTTATCTTTTTCATAATCTTTAATAGGTATGATAGCGCTTATTTTTTCATTTGTATTGAGTTGTAAAATATTTACAATTGCAACACCTCTTGAGGTTCTGCTGCCCTCCGGAATTTCATAAGCCTTTAACCTGTAAACCCTTCCGAAGTTTGTAAAAAACATAACATAATGGTGAGTAGTGGTCATGAGAAGATCCGCAATAAAATCATCTTCTATTGTTTCCATCCCTTTTATTCCTTTTCCACCACGATGCTGGGACTTAAAATTATCAATAGTCATACGTTTGATATATCCCAAATTTGACATAGCAATAATTGTATTTTCATTTGGAACCATATCTTCCATAGAAATATCATATGCATCATAACCGATTTTACTTTTACGATCATCTCCAAATTTATCGGAAATTACTTTAATTTCCGTTCTGATAACCCCTAAAAGCTTCTTTTCATCTGCAAGTATTTCTTTTAATTCCGCAATTTTAACTAAAAGCTCCTGATGTTCATTTTCGAGCTTTTCTCTCTCCAAACCTGTTAAAGCTCTTAGTCTCATATCCACAATGGCCTGCGCCTGGATATCTGTAAAATCATACCTTTCAATCAGGCTTTCCTTGGCAATTTGTGTACTGCGGCTGCCTCTTATAATCTTGATAATTTCATCAATATTATCAAGGGCTATTAATAACCCCTGTAAAATGTGATCTCTTTCCTCCGCTTTGTTTAAATCATATTTTGTTCTTCTGGTTACTACATCTTCCTGGTGAGATATGTAAGCCCTCAGCATATCCAGAATATTTAAAACCTTTGGCTCATTGTTTACCAGAGCAAGCATGATAATACCAAAAGTATCCTGCATCTGCGTATGTTTAAACAAATGATTCAGGATAATATTGGCACTTGCATCACGACGAAGCTCTATAACTATACGCATACCTTCTCTGTCAGACTCATCCCGAAGGTCTGTTATTCCATCGATCTTTTTTAATTTTACAAGTTCGGCAATTTTTTGAATTAAATTCGCTTTATTCACCATATATGGAAGCTCTGTTACAATAATTCTTGATTTGCCATTTGACATGGTTTCAATATCGGTTACTGCACGAACTCTTACCTTACCACGACCTGTTCTATAAGCTTCTTCACTTCCCCTGGTACCTAAAATAATACCCCCTGTCGGAAAATCAGGAGCTTTTATGATAGAAAGAATTTCTTCTATTTCTGTTTCTCTGTCATCAACGATTCTGTTATCAATAATTTTTATAATGGCATCTACCACCTCTCTCAAATTATGAGGAGGAATGTTGGTGGCCATACCAACTGCAATCCCTGTAGTCCCGTTAACCAGAAGATTTGGATAACGGCTGGGAAGAACGGAAGGTTCCTTTTCCGTTTCATCAAAATTCGGTACAAAATCAACCGTATCTTTATTGATATCAGCTAAAAGCTCCATGGAAATTTTGCTTAATCTTGCTTCCGTGTAACGCATAGCCGCGGCCCCGTCACCGTCTACAGAACCAAAATTCCCATGCCCGTCCACAAGAGGATAACGGAATGACCAGGGCTGGGCCATATTAACCAAAGCTCCATATATGGAACTGTCGCCATGGGGATGATATTTACCCATTGTATCACCGACAATACGTGCGCTTTTTCTGTGAGGCTTGTCGGGACCATTATTAAGTTCAATCATGGAATATAAAACTCTTCTCTGTACAGGCTTTAAACCATCTCTCACATCCGGAAGCGCTCTGGAAGCAATGACGCTCATAGCATAATCAATGTAGGATGTTTCCATGGTTTTCTTTAAGTCCACATCATGGACTTTATCTATTTCATGAGTTTTATCAAAAATATTATCTTCCAATTATACCCTCATTTCTGCAAGGTGAACAAAGTTCACTGTTGCTAAATATCAAGATTCTTAACAAATCTGGCATTTTCTTCTATAAATTCCCGTCTTGGCTCTACCTTATCACCCATTAAAGTTGTAAAGGTAAGATCAATTTCAGACTCCGCTTCTTCATTCATGGTAACCCGAAGGAGAATTCTTTTTGCAGGATCCATTGTAGTATTCCATAACTGTTCAGGATCCATTTCTCCAAGACCTTTATAACGCTGTATCTTATTATTTTGATCTCTTCCTACTTCAGATAAAATTTTATCTAATTCTTCATCACTGTAGGCATACCATACATTTTTATTTTTTTCCAGCTTATAGAGAGGCGGCTGTGCCAGATAAACATATCCCTGCTTAATTAATTCCGGCATAAACCGATATAAAAATGTAAGAAGCAATGTAGCAATATGGGCTCCATCCACATCCGCATCCGTCATAATAATAATTTTATGGTAGCGTAGCTTTGAAATATCAAAATCTTCATGAATACCGGTCCCAAAGGCAGTGATCATTGCTTTAATTTCAGCATTTCCATAAATTTTATCAAGCCTTGCTTTTTCAACATTTAAAATTTTGCCACGTAAAGGAAGAATAGCCTGAGTTGCCCTGCTTCTTGCAGTTTTTGCACTTCCGCCTGCGGAATCTCCCTCTACAATATAAATCTCACAATTTTCCGGATTTTTATCGGAGCAATCTGCTAATTTTCCGGGAAGAGCGGCGCTTTCAAGAGCAGTTTTTCTTCTCGTTAAATCCCTTGCCTTTCTGGCCGCATCTCTTGCACGCTGTGCAAGAATTGATTTTTCACAAATTAATTTTGCCACAGAAGGATTTTGTTCCAGAAAATAAGTAAGCTGTTCACTCACGATACTGTCAACTGCATTTCTTGCCTCGGAATTGCCAAGTTTTTGCTTTGTCTGTCCTTCAAACTGGGGATCTTCAACCTTTATACTGACAATTGCCGTTAATCCTTCTCTGATATCTTCACCTGTAAGATTAGGCTCGTTTTCTTTTAATAATTTATTGTTTCTCGCATAATCATTAAAAGTTTTTGTAAGTGCGTTTCTAAAACCTACTAAGTGAGTACCTCCTTCAGGCGTATTAATATTATTTACAAAGCTGTAAGAACTTTCCGTATAGGAATCATTATGCTGCATGGCAACTTCTACATAAACATTATTTTTACTGCCTTCAAAATACATAATATTATCATACAAAGGAGTTTTACTTCTGTTTAAATAAGTTACAAATTCTTTTATACCGCCTTCATAGTGGAATTTACGTTCAATAATCTCTTTTCCTTCTTCTACCCTCTCATCTCTTAAAATAATAAGAAGACCTTTTGTAAGAAAAGCCATTTCACGCAATCTTTGTTTTAATACATCAAATTCATATTCAGTAGTTTCCTGAAAAACCGTGGCGTCAGGTTTAAAAGAAACCTTTGTTCCTGTTTTTTCTTTTTCACATTCTCCAATTACTTTTAAAGGATAACATACATATCCTCTCTCATATCTTTGCTGATAAATTTTTCCTTCACTGTAAATTTCCACCTCAAGCCAATCAGACAAAGCATTTACCACAGAAGCTCCTACCCCATGCAGACCGCCTGAAACCTTATATCCACCGCCTCCAAACTTACCGCCTGCATGCAGTACCGTAAATACAACTTCTACGGCAGGAAGTCCTGCCTTATGATTAATTCCAACGGGTATACCCCTTCCATTATCGGTTACAGTAACAGAATTATCCTTATGAATTGTAACTGTAATGGTATCGCAAAAACCTGCAAGAGCTTCATCAACAGAATTATCTACTATTTCATATACAAGATGATGAAGACCTCTGCTGGATGTTGTACCAATATACATACCAGGCCTTTTTCTGACTGCCTCAAGCCCCTCCAGTATTTGAATCTGATCTGCTCCGTAATCGTTATTCATATAAAAATCCATGTCCTTTCCTAAACAACGGATGTAAGATAATTAATTTATGACATTATCTCAACTTTACCTCCGGTAACTTTGAATATTTTATTTATTTTAAATCTGTTATTTATAAATTCATCTAATCCTGTACAAGTTATAATTGTCTGTATATCCCCTATATTGTTCAAAAGATAATTTTGTCTGTTACTGTCTAATTCTGAAAGAACATCATCAAGCAAAAGAACAGGTGTATCTTTTGTCATTTTTTTCACCAGTTCAATTTCTGATAATTTTAAAGATAAAGCTGCTGTCCTTTGCTGTCCCTGCGAACCAAATTTGCGTATATCAATTCCATTTACAATAAAAGAAAAATCATCTCTGTGAGGTCCTGTGGAAGTTATTTTTAAATGTACATCTCTTTCCTGATTTTCTTTCATTTTTTCTTCAAAATCTTTCATTTCTACGTCAGGTTCATACTTTATCAATAAATCTTCTTTTTCTCCGGACAGTTTTTTATGTATATCATTTATTATTTCACAAAGCTGTTTTGTAAAAAGTTCACGCCTTTCAATAATTTTACTTCCAAAAGAAATAAGCTGTGAATCCCAAATATTTAAAGTTTCCCGCAGACCCGGATTAAAATAAATATCCTTTAATAATTTATTTCTCTGAGCCATTATTTTATTATAATGATTCAGATTATAAAGATAAAAACTATCTAATTGACAAAGCTCCATATCTGCAAATCTTCTTCTCTCTGCCGGACCATTTTTTATAATACTGAGATCCTCCGGAGAAAAGAAAACCACATTTAAAAGGCCCAGCAGCTGGGCTGCTTTCTTTATTTTTTGTCCATCTATGGCTATTCCTTTTGATTTACTTTTGCGAAGATGCATATCTACCCTGTATTCTACAGATTCCTTTTCAAGATAAGTTCTTATATGTGCTTCTTCTTTATTAAAATTTATAATTTCTTTGTCTTTACTTCCTTTATGGGATTTGGTGGTAGACGAAACATAAATAGCTTCCAGAATATTTGTCTTGCCTTGTGCATTATCTCCATAAAGTATATTGGTTCCTTCATTAAAACTTATATTTAATGTTTCATAATTTCTGAAATCAGCCAGTTCAAGAGATTTGATGATCATCTTAAATTTTACCTTCCAGTCTTTCTTTAAAAGCTCTTTTAACCTGTAATTTTAATCTGATTTCCTTTAAATTCAACAATATCTCCATCAAAAAGCTTTTTACCTCTCTGGGTTTGTACTTGCCCATTCACTTTTACCAGACCATCCTGGATAACAAATTTGGCATCTACACCTGATTGTACCAAATTAGCAGCTTTAAGCGCCTGCCCTAATTTTATATAATCATCTCTTAATTTAATTATTTCCATGTTTTTCCTCTTTAAACAAAAATATTTGAAAAGTAAAAGTCCCAGTCTAATTAGTTTACCGTGGTAAAATTAACAGGAAGAATCAAATAAATATAACTTTCGGATGCATCTTTTATAAAACAGGGAGCTTTCGGATTAACAAGATAAATATTAATTTGTTCGTCATCTATAACCCGAAGGGCATCAATCATAAATTTAGGATTAAATCCTATCATCAGATCCTTACCCTGTTTTGATATATCTATTTCCTCATTCATACTGCCTATGGTTGAATTGATTTTAAGCTCTAATACTCCATCCGTAATATTAATGATAATAGGTTTCTTATCTCCCTCTTTTACAAGTAAGGTAGCCCTGTCAATACATTCTAACAGTTCTCTTTTATTTATTGTTACCTTTGTTTCATAATCACTGGACAACATCTGGTCTATCCTGAAATATTCTCCCTCTATTAATCTGGATACCACCGTAGTTTTATCAAATTCAAACACAATATGTTTTCCCGTAAAGAAAATAGAAACGTCCTTATCTGCATCTCCCGATAGAATTTTGCTTATTTCGCTTAAAGTTTTTCCGGGAACTACTACTTTTTTGGAAGGATAGCTGCTTTTTAATCCTATCTTACGAATAGAAATTCTGTGTCCGTCAAGAGAAACCACTTTCAAAGTATCTCCATTTATATCAAACAGTTCTCCTGTCATCAGCTTATTGTTATCATTATCTGAAATTGAAAAGATAGTCTGTCTTATCACTTCCTTCAAAGTAAACTGAGAAAGAATGATATGATCTATTTTTTCGATAGATGGAAGATATGAAAAATCTTCTCCTGATTTTCCAATGATCGTAAACCTTGCTTTTTCACATACAATATTTGTTTTAAATGATTTATCTGTTTCAAGAATTACCTGGTTGTCAGGAAGTTTTCTTACAATATCAAGGAATATTTTTGCATCAAGGGCTATTTGTCCTTTTTCAACAATATCACCTTCTATAATTGTTTCAATGCCAAGTTCCATATCATTTGCAATTAACTTGATATTTCTTCCTGTAGCATCTATTAAAATACATTCCAGAATAGACATTGTGGTTTTATTGGGAACAGCCTTTGAAACAATTTGTACTCCATTTAACAGGTTAACCTTACTGCATATTAATTTCATTTGTCTGCAACTTCCTTTCTTTTATACTAAGGTAATATATGTACAATTATAGATGGTTATAGAAAAATAGATTTTAAAAATGCATTTTGAGAGCCTTATAATATATAATTAATTTAGTAATAATCCTTAATAAAGGGTGTTAATTTGTGTATAACTCTTTTATTATACTATTTTTCAATGCAAAAAGGAATGTAAAACGTGTGGATAAAAATAATTTTTACGAAGATTGTTTGGGAATAACCCTTCATTTATAAACAATTGTCTTAAAAAGACTGATGGTTAGTCGGAACTTATCTTTTTTCGAATAATATCTATCCTGTTCTTAAGCTCTGCATTTGTTTTAATATCCTCTGTTATTTTTTCTATACCGTGGATAACTGTGGTGTGATCTTTTTTTCCAAGAGCTTTGCCTATACTTTGAAGGGATTCTTCCGTAAGGTGCCTGCATAAATACATGCAGATCTGCCTTGGCTGTACAAATTCCGAATTTCGCTTTCTTGAAACAATATCTTCCGGTGAGATACCAAAGTGCTCGGCTACTATATCTATAATAAGCTGAGGAGTTATTTGTCTCGTTGAATGAGAGGAAATAATATCTTTTAATGCTTCCTGCACATTTTCAAGGGTGATATCCAGCTTGTTGAGTCTTGCAAAAGCAATTACTTTGTTGTAAGCGCCTTCTAATTCTCTTATATTTGATTTAATATTAGTTGCAATGTATTGAAAAACTTCTTCTTTTATTTCTTTATTATAATTTTCAGCATTTTTTTTCAAAATGGCATAACGGGTTTCATAGTCAGGCGGCTGTATATCTGCAATAAGCCCCCATTCAAAACGTGAACGGAATCTTTCTTCCAGGGTTTCCATTTCCTTTGGAGGTTTATCGGATGAAAGAATAATTTGTTTACCTGCGGAATGAAGGACGTTAAAGGTATGGAAAAATTCTTCCTGGGTACTTTCTTTTCCTATTATAAACTGTACATCATCAATTAAAAGAACATCTACAGTTCTGTATTTTTCTCTCAGTCTGTTCATTTTTGCAGCGTTACCGCTTCGGATAGATTCAATTACCTCATTGGTAAACTGCTCGGAAGTTACATAAAGTACTTTCATATCGGGATTTTGATCCAATATAAAATGACCTATGGAATGCATAAGGTGGGTTTTTCCAAGACCAGCTCCTCCATAGAGGTAAAGAGGATTATAAGCTTCCCCGGGAGATTCTGCTACGGCTAAAGAAGCGGAATGGGCAAATTTATTGTTTCCCCCCACTACAAAGGTATCAAATCTGTATTTGGAATTCAGATTTGCATTTATGTAATTGATATTATATACTGCTTTTGATGAGGATGTTTCGTTTTCGGCATCTTTTTCAAGAATAAAAGCGATGTCATATGTATGATCCATCATTTCAGAAATTGTTACCTGAAAATAGCTTTTATATTTGGAAGAAATATATTTAAGAGCATGGGCCTGGTCAGAAGGGATCATAATTGTGACAATATCATCCTTTTCACTGTGGAAGTTTAAAGGCTTTACCCAGGTATTGTAGGAAATATCTGATAAATCATATTCTGTTCTAAGGGTTTCTTTAATTAAATTCCATTTTTCTCTGATTAATTCCATTGAACGCCCCCTGCGTAAGAAAAATAATTTAAAAATATATTCCATTTTATCTTAATATAAATGGGATAAAATTTCAAATTATTTTTAGTTTACATAATTTATGAGAGATCTGTTGTTATATGTGAATAACTTAAAAAAAGAAATCAACAATTTACACACAAAATTATTTAGGGAAATACATGGATTTATATTACTTTTTAATTGAGAAATGTTGAAAAATTTTAAGTTATCCACAACTTATCCACATTTTGTGGATATAATTATGTAAATTGGAAAGCCGGGATTTTACTATATTTAGTGTTTATATCCAAATTATAATAACAATATATTGATGTAGTAAATATAACGATTTTTTGTCTTATTTATTTATAATTTTTTCAGTTTTATTTTTATTTTTTGACTTGACGGAAATATTGTAATCCTATATAATTTTAATGATATTTTCCAAAGAAGAGTATTTTATATAAATCTAAATATTTGTTTACCTTATTATAAATTTAAGGTTCAGTAAAGGAGGTGTTATGAGTATGAAAATGACTTATCAGCCAAAAAAAAGACAGAGATCTAAGGTTCATGGTTTTAGAGCCAGGATGAGTAGTGCTGGCGGAAGAAAAGTTTTAGCAGCCAGAAGAGCAAAAGGAAGAAAAAGATTATCAGCATAGGCCGCGTTATGTGGCCTTTTTTTCTATGAATTTTCTTTTTGGAGAAGTTATTATATAATTTAATTGGAAGATTGAAATGAGCTATATTTTTTCAGAATCTTTAAAAAAAAATATTGATTTCCAACATGTTTACAGAAATGGTAAATCTTATGCCAACAAATATTTAGTGATGTATGTTTTGGAAAATAATACAGAAAAAAACAGGTTGGGAATAAGTGTAAGTAAAAAAGTGGGAAACAGCGTAGTAAGGCATAAAATTACAAGATTGATAAGAGAAAGTTACCGACTACATGAAAATATATTTAATAGTGGTTTAGATATAGTAGTCATAGCCAGAAATAATGCTTCTTCTGCGTCTTATTGGAAGATAGAAAGCGCTTTATTACATCTTGCAAAGCTTCATCAGATCATAAAAATTTATTTTTATTAATAAGTTGTTTTGCGAAAGGCTGCATCATTTTGAATTCAGGGATATTGTTGTTAAAGAATTTGATAAATTGTATGTATGGTGAAGAAATCAGAAAATAACATGAAAAAATTATTGATTTTATTGATTATATTTTACAGGAAATTTATTTCTCCTATTAAGCGAACTAAATGTCCGTATTTTCCTACCTGTTCGGAGTACGGTCTTGAAGCCATAGAGAAATATGGGGCTTTAAAAGGAAGTATTCTTGCTCTATGGAGAATTTTAAGATGTAATCCTTTTTCAAAGGGGGGATATGATCCTGTACCATAAGATTAATAGAATTAACAACAGGAGGAAATGAATTGACAGGAGTTATTTTAACCCAGTATGATGGTATGATAATTGGTCCTATTGCCAGGATTCTTGGTTATCTTATGGAAGGAATATTTTCATTCCTTAATTTAATTGGAATTCCAAATGTAGGGCTTTCCATTATTTTATTTACAATTGTTATATATTTGTTGATGATGCCTCTTACTATTAAGCAGCAAAAGTTTTCCAAGCTTTCTGCAAAAATGAATCCGGAGCTTCAGGCAATCCAGGCAAAATATAAAAATAAAAAAGATAATGATTCCATGATGGCAATGAATGCGGAGACCCAGGCCGTATATGCAAAATATGGTGTGTCTCCCAGTGGAAGTTGTGTACAGCTTATAATCCAAATGCCTATTTTATTTGCACTTTACCGCGTTATTTATTCTATGCCGGCATATGTTACAAAGATTGGGGAAACTTTCAGAGTTTTATCTGAAAAAATTATCTCATTAGATAAAGCGGAATTTTTGCAGAGTTCAGAATTAACCAGTGTTGTAAGTGCAGTCAGAATGTATGGCAGTAATCTTGAGAAAAATCTTTCAAATGGTGTTATTGATGTATTGAATAAACTTTCTACTTCTGACCTGAATGTTATTTCTGATCATTATAATTTATCACAGCTGACTTATGACGGACAGCTTATTTTAAGTAATGAAGGAACTCGTGGATTAATAGATACTTATAATAATTTTCTTGGTATAAATATAGGAAATTCTCCTTCTTATATGATAAGTGAGGCATGGAATTCTCCTGATGGTATAAAATGGTTTTTAATTATTGCGGCACTTATTATTCCGATATTGTCAGCAGTTACACAATGGATTAATACAAAATTAATGCCACAAGCTGATACATCTAATCAAAGTGATCAGCAAAATTCCATGGCACAATCTATGAAAATGATGAATACCATGATGCCGCTTATGTCCGCATTTTTCTGTTTTACACTTCCTGCAGGTATGGGACTATACTGGATTGCAGGTTCAGTGGTAAGAAGTATTCAGCAGGTTGTTATTAACAGACATATTGACAAGATGGATATTGATGAGCTTATTAAGAAAAATGAAGATAAGAGAGTTAAGAAGCTTGAAAAGGCAGGAATTGATCCCAAGTCATTAAATAAAAATGCTACCCTGAGTACAAAGAATGTTAATCCTTATAGAAATTCTTCGTCTATGTCATCAAAAGCAAAGGTTAATACTATGACTCAGGAAGAAAAGGACGAGGCAATGAAAAAGTCCACTGAGTATTATAATAAGAATGTAAAGCCCGGGAGTCTTGCAGCAAAAGCAAATATGGTAAAACAGTATAATGAAAAAAATAATAAATAGGGGGAAATTATTTTGGATTACGTTGAAATTTCAGCTAAAACAGTAAATGATGCAATTACGGAAGCTTGTCAGAAATTTGTAGTTACAAGTGATAAATTAGATTATATAGTAGTTGAAGAAGGTTCCACAGGTTTTCTTGGTATTGGTTCTAAACCGGCTGTTATTAAGGCAAGAGCAAAGTGTACTGTATATGATAAGGCAAAGGATTTCTTAAAGGAAGTCTTTGAAGCCATGAATATGACAGTGGTTGTGGATGTAAAATTTGATGAAGTTAATAACAATATGAACATAGATTTAAGCGGAGATGAAATGGGTGTTTTGATTGGAAAAAGAGGACAAACTCTTGATTCGCTCCAATATCTTGTATCTTTAGTGGTAAATAAAGATTCGGATGAATATATCAGAGTAAAGGTAGATACGGAAGATTACAGGAGAAGAAGAAAAGAAACTCTTGAAAACCTTGCAAAAAATATTGCATATAAGGTAAAAAGAACAAAACGTTCTGTTTCTTTGGAGCCTATGAATCCTTATGAGAGGAGAATAATTCATTCTGCTTTACAAAATGATAAATATGTGACAACGCATAGTGAGGGAGAGGAACCTTTTAGGAGGGTAGTTGTAACATTAAAAAGATAGGTATAAAAAATGCTGGAGATTTTTCCTCCGGCATTTTTTATAAATAAATAAGCTGGGAAGAAATGTTCTGGCATGGAGGTAAATATGAAAACAGATACCATTGCCGCTATTGCAACTGCTATGGGGAATTCGAGTATAGGCATTATAAGAATAAGCGGTGAAGAATCTATTGATATAGTTGATCTAATTTATAGAAACAAAAAAAATGAAAGAGTATTAAAAAATTTTAAGACCCATACAATTCATTATGGATATATTTTTGATGGAAACGAAATAGTAGATGAGGTTATGGTTTCCATTATGAAGAAACCTAATAGTTTTACTACGGAAGATGTAGTTGAAATTAATTGCCATGGTGGAATAATAGTATTAAATCGTATTTTAGAAACTGTTTTAAAAAATGGCGCAAGATTAGCGTATCCTGGAGAATTTACAAAGCGTGCATTTTTAAATGGAAGAATTGATTTATCAAGGGCTGAGGCTGTTATGGATATTATTTCTTCTAAAAATGAAACCGCACTTAAAAATTCTGTAAAGCATCTTAGAGGCTTTGTTTATAAAAAGATAAAAAGTTTAAGAGAGAATATTATTTTTGAAATTGCCTTTATAGAATCTGCACTGGATGATCCTGAACATATAAGTCTTGATGGTTACACAGATAAATTGTATATTAAAATTAAGGATTTGATAAATGAAATTGAAAAGCTTCTTTTGAGTGCGCAGAATGGTAAAATTATAAAAGAGGGAATTAAAACTGTTATTGTAGGTAAGCCAAATGCGGGAAAATCTTCTTTGTTGAATTTATTGGTTGGAGAGGAAAAAGCAATTGTAACGGATATTGCAGGCACTACCAGAGATATTATAGAAGAAAATATTAATATTGGAGGTGTAAACTTAAGAATAATTGATACAGCCGGTATTCATAATACGGAAGATATGATTGAAAAAATAGGTGTTGATAAAGCAAAAAAGTATATAGAAGAAGCAGATTTAATTGTTTATGTAGTTGATTCATCTGTTCAATTAGATGAAAATGATTTTGAAATTATGAAAATGATAGAAAATAGAAAATCTGTTGTATTATTTAACAAATCGGATCTGAATGCAAATATATCTTTTGAAGATTTTATTGATAAAGCCGGTGATGATTCTATAATGATTAAAACTTCAACAAAAGAAAATACCGGAATAGATGAGTTTGAAGAGGCAGTTAAAAAATTATTTTTTAAGGGTGAAATATCATCTGATGATGAGGTTATGATAACAAACTTAAGGCAAAAAGAAGCATTAGAAGACACACTTTTTAGTTTGCAACAGGTTAAAAAAAGTATAGAGGGTGAAATGCCTGAAGATTTTTTTTCAATTGATTTAATGAGTGCTTATGCAAGTCTTGGAAAAATTATAGGGGAAGAAGTTGAAGAAGATCTTGTAAATGAGATTTTTTCAAAATTTTGTATGGGAAAATAAATTGAAAAATCAGAGATTTTTCAATTAACAAATTTGAACTTATCGTTCAAATTTGAAGAATATTAAAAAAAGTATTATAAAAATCAGAGATTTTTTATTTAACAAATTTGAAGAATAATTGTTGTTTGTGAGAATGAGGGATTAATATGGAAATGAGGGAAAATGTTGATGTGTGTGTGGTAGGTGCAGGACATGCGGGATGTGAGGCTGCTTTGGCTTGTGCCAGACTTGGTCTTGAAACTGTGATCTTTACTGTAAGTGTAGATAGTATTGCCCTTATGCCATGTAATCCAAATGTAGGGGGATCTTCTAAGGGACATCTTGTTCGTGAGTTAGATGCCCTTGGTGGTGAGATGGGGAAAAATATTGATAAAACGTTTATTCAATCAAAAATGTTGAATATATCGAAAGGTCCAGCGGTTCATTCTCTTCGTGCTCAGGCAGATAAGGCAGAATATAGCCGTGCTATGCGAAAGGTTTTGGAAAATCAGGATCATCTTACAATAAAGCAGGTTGAAGTATGTGAATTGTTGTGGGAAAATATAAAGAGTTTAAATGAGAAAGCGACAAAAAGAATAATTGGTTTAAAGACATTTACAGGTACTATATTTGAATGTAAAGCTATTATTTTATGTACAGGAACTTATTTGAAAGCAAGATGTCTATGTGGAGAGGCAATAGATTATACTGGTCCTAATGGATTAAAAGCAGCAAATTATCTTACTGATTCTTTGTTAGATATGGGAATAGAATTGCGTCGTTTTAAAACAGGTACTCCGGCGAGAATGGACAAAAGAAGTATTGATTTTTCAAAAATGGAAGAACAGTTTGGAGATGAAAGGGTTATTCCTTTTTCTTTTTCTACAGATCCGGAGGATGTACAGATTAATCAAGTTTCATGTTATCTCACTTATACAAATGAAAGAACACATGAAATTATTAGAAATAATCTTGATCGTTCTCCTATATACGCTGGAATTATAGAAGGAACCGGGCCGAGATATTGTCCTTCTATTGAGGATAAAGTAGTTAAATTTTCAAACAAGGAAAGACATCAGGTTTTTATAGAACCGGAAGGTTTACATACCAATGAAATGTATATTGGAGGTATGTCATCTTCTTTACCGGAAGATGTACAGCTGGCTATGTATAGAACTGTTCCTGGTTTGGAAAATTGTAAAATAGTGAGAAATGCATATGCAATAGAATACGACTGTATTAATCCGAAACAACTTTATCCAACTTTAAGATTTAAAGATGTGAAAGGTCTTTATAGTGGTGGACAGTTAAATGGAAGCAGTGGTTATGAGGAAGCAGCAGCTCAGGGACTAATAGCAGGAATAAATGCGGCTCAATTTATATTAGGAAAAGAAGAATTAGAAATTGACAGATCGGAGGCATATATAGGGGTATTAATTGACGATCTGGTCACAAAGGATAATTTTGAGCCATATAGAATGTTGACTTCCCGCGCGGAATACAGACTTTTGCTTAGACAGGATAATGCGGATTTAAGACTGCGAAAAAAGGGATTTCAAGTCGGATTGGTGACAGAGGAAGAATATAATTTTGTTGTTAATAAAAAGAAATTAATAGATAAAGAAATAACACGTCTAAAAAATGTGAAGATTGGTGCATCAAGCAGTAATCAAAAGTTTCTTGAAAAGTATGGAAGTTCTTCCTTAAAAACAGGAGTAAATCTTGCGGAATTGTTATGCAGACCGGAATTGAATTATGATATTTTAAAACAAATTGATCCTGAAAGAGAGGAGCTTCCAAAGGATGTAATTGAACAGGTAGAAATAGAAATAAAATATGAAGGATATATAGAAAGGCAACTTCGTCAGGTTGAACAATTTAAAAAAATGGAAAAGAAAAAGATACCTGTTGATTTAAATTATGATGATGTACCAAGTCTTCGCCTTGAAGCAAGACAAAAGCTTAAAGATTTTCATCCTGTATCGGTAGGTCAGGCATCCCGGATTTCAGGGGTATCACCTGCGGATATTTCTGTACTTTTGGTTTATTTAGAGCAATATAAAAGATTAGCTGAAAAATAAATAACAACGCGTTTCGTGCGCTGACTTATGTTAAAAAAATATGGAGAATAAATAGTGTGTGAGAATAAGGATGATTTATTTGTAAATTCTTTTGTAAAGGATTTGAAAATATTTAATATTATCTTAGATAAACAACAGTTAAAAAAATTTATCCGATATTATGAATTATTAGTAGAGTGGAATTCTTTTATGAATCTTACTGCTATAACAAATTGCGAGGAAGTTTTAAAAAAACATTTTTTGGACAGCCTTTCTATTATAAAGGCATTTCCAAATTTATGTTATATATCAGGCAGTTTGATTGATATAGGTACAGGTGCAGGTTTTCCTGGAATACCAATAAAAATTGTTTTTCCTGATTTAAAGATTGTTCTTCTTGATTCTTTAAATAAGAGAGTTCAATTTTTGAATAAAGTGATAGATGAGTTGCAGCTTGAAAACATCTTAGCTTTTCATGGAAGAGCAGAAGACTATGCCAGATTTGATGAATTACGTGAATCATTTGATTTTTGTGTATCCAGAGCGGTTGCAAATTTAGGTACTTTATCTGAATATTGTATTCCTTTTATAAAGAAAAATGGTTATTTTATTTCTTATAAATCAGATAAAATAGCAGAAGAATATAATAATGCGAAAAAGGCAATAGAAATACTTGGAGGTGAATATGAAAGAGAAGTAGAATTTGAATTACCAAATTCTGATATTTACAGAAATCTTTTTATAATAAAAAAAGTAAATAATACGCCGGTTAAATATCCTAGAAAAGCCGGGTTACCAGTAAAAAAGCCTATTTTGTAAATTTAAATTGCTGATTGACATAATTATAAGGGGACAGAAATGATAAAGGCAATGATTGTTGATGATCATATTATGGTCAGAGAAAGTATTAAGTATTTTCTAGAAATGGACGGAGATATAAAGGTTATTGATGAAGCTAGTGATGGTATTGATTGTATAGAAAAATTAAAAAAGTTAAGTCCTGATATTTTACTATTAGATATTAATATGCCTAATATGAATGGAATTGAAGTTTTAAAAAAAATGAAGGAAGAAGATAAATTAGTTAAGATATTATTATTCACAGCATATGAAAAAACTGATTTTCTTCTTCAAGCATTTGATTTGGGAGTAGATGGTTATATATTAAAAAAATCCAATTCAAAAGAATTGAAAAAGGCTATAAATATAATAATAAGTGGAGATTCTTATATACAACCAAGTCTGTTACCATTACTTAATTCCCGATTAATTTCTAGAAATTTAGAACAGAAAAAAATAAAATTATTAACAAAAAGAGAAATGGAAATTTTGATTCAAGTAGCAGGTGGAATGTTTAATAAAGAAATTGCTATAAATTTAAATATTAGCGAAAGAACAGTTAAAAATCATCTTTCTAATATTTTTAAAAAGATAGATGTTTCTGATAGGACACAGGCTGCTGTATTTGCTATAAGAAACAATATCGTTCAATTATATTAAAATTGTTTCACGTGAAACATTTCTTATTATTTAAATCTGAACACAAGATAATGTTTCACGTGAAACAATTAACCCCAAAATCTTGTAAATAATTCGTGAAACATCCCATAATATACCATAAAATTAAGTGTGAAACATTGATATTTACAAAATTATACATGAATTCATTTATCTAAAACGTAAATTTAGCCAAATATTAAATTTATTCTTATAGTAAATTTTTTATGGAATATCAATATAAGAAGTGATATAATCAGTTACGAGACTTTAAGAAAAAACAACGGATGTAAGGCTTCGCCAATCATCTTTATGTTTAAAAAACTTATTGATATGTGAAAGGATAAAACATGGGAAAAGTTATTGCTATTGCAAATCAAAAAGGGGGAGTAGGAAAAACTACTACTTCTATTAATTTATCAGCGGCGTTGGCGGCAAGAAATAAGAAAGTATTAGTAATAGATACAGATCCGCAGGGTAATACAACCAGTGGATTTGGAATAGAAAAAAATGAATTAGAAAATACAATTTATGAATTAATGTTAGGTGAATGTTCTATAAAAGAATGCATTTTAAATGATGTAATACCTGGAATTTCAATTATACCTTCAAATGTAAACCTTGCTGCAGCAGAGATAGAATTAATTGGAGTGGATCGCAAGGAATTCATTTTAAAGCGTGAAATTGAATGGATAAAAGAAAGTTATGATTATATTATGATAGATTGTCCTCCTTCTTTAAATATGCTGACAATAAATTCTATGACAACTGCTGATTCAGTATTGGTTCCTATACAATGTGAATATTACGCTTTGGAAGGTTTGAGCCAACTAATACATACAATTAATTTGGTAAAAGAACGCTTAAATCCCGATTTAGATATTGAAGGTGTGGTATTTACCATGTATGATTCGAGAACAAATTTATCAATTCAGGTAGTAGAAAATGTGAAGGATCATTTAAATCAAAAAATATTTAAGACAGTAATTCCGAGAAATATACGACTTGCGGAAGCACCCAGCTATGGTATGCCTATAAATTTGTATGATGTGAAATCAGCAGGGGCAGAAGCTTATTTATCATTGGCGGATGAAATAATTAAAGGAAAGGAAGATTGATTATGGCAGCAAGGGGATTGGGCAAGGGATTAGATGCATTGATTCCAAGTGGAGTTGGTGAAAAAACAGTTAAATATGAAACTAAAGCAAATCATGAAAAGTCAGATGAAAAAGTCAATGGGGAAACAATAGTTAAAATAACAATGGTTGAACCAAATAGAGATCAGCCAAGAAAAAATTTTGATGAAGATTCTTTGGAAGAATTAGCTGATTCCATTAAACAGTTTGGATTATTACAGCCTATTATTGTTCAGGATAGAAAAACTTATTATGAAATTATTGCAGGCGAAAGAAGATGGAGAGCAGCAAAAAAAGCAGGTTTAAAAGAAGTTCCTGTTATTATAAAGAATTTAACAGATCAGGAAATAGTTGAAATATCTTTAATAGAAAATATTCAAAGAGAAAATTTAAATCCTATTGAAGAAGCCCAGGCATACAAACGGCTACTAACAGAGTTTAATTTAAAACAGGATGAAGTAGCTGAAAGGGTAGCTAAAAGCCGAACAGCAGTTACTAATTCAATGAGACTTCTTAAACTTTGTGATAATGTACAGCAAATGATTATTGATGATATGATTTCAACCGGACATGCCAGAGCACTTATCACGATAGAAGATCCTGAACAACAGTATGCGATTGCGCAGCAAATCTTTGATGAAAAACTTAGTGTACGTGATGTGGAAAAGCTGGTAAAAAATTTAAATAAACCGGTGAAATCTAAAAAGCCGGATTTTGTCGATAATAGTCTTGAAGCAGTTTACAAAGATATTGAGGAAAATTTAAAACAAAAGTTAAGTACAAAAGTAATGATTTCATCTAAAGGCAATGGCGCAGGAAAAATAGAAATAGAATTTTATAGTCATGATGATTTAGAAAAAATAATGGATCTATTATCAAAATAGTATGGGAGATATACAGAAAAGATAAAATCAACAAGTTTATGTCAATATAAAAAAATAAATATTGGCAGTAAAGGAGATTGAAATGAATAACTATTTTTTTACCAGTATTGGATTAGAAAATATGGATATTGGTATTATACTGACTATATTAGCAAGTATTATATTAATCCTTTTGATTTTGAATATAGTAAATATGTGTTTGATATCAAAATTAAAAAAGAAATATAAAAAATTCATGAATGGAAAGAATGCTAATAGTCTTGAAAATGAGATAATCGCATTATTTGAAGATAATAAGTTTATTAAAAGTTCCATTGAAAAAAACAAGAAAGATATTAGAACACTATATCATAAGTTTGAATCATCTTTCCAAAAGATAGGTATAATAAAATATGATGCCTTTAGTCAGATAGGGGGAAAGTTGAGTTTTTGCCTTGCATTATTAGATGAAAATAATAATGGGTTTATTTTAAATTCCGTTCATAGTACAGATGGATGTTATTCCTATACAAAAGAAATTAAAAATGGAGAATGTAAAAATTCTTTGAGTGATGAGGAAATAGAAGCTCTTCAAGCTGCAATAGAAAAAAAATAAAAAAAGTACTTGCATAAAACATACGTACATAATAATATTACAATGTTAAGTAGAAAACAGTACATTTTAAAAAGTTGAAATTTACATAAAAAATGGAGGATTAGATATGATAGATATTAAGTTTTTAAGAGAAAACCCTGATCTTGTTAAAGAGAATATAAGAAAAAAATTTCAGGACGAAAAATTAAAACTGGTTGATGAAGTCATAGAGATAGATGCTATGAGTCGTAAGGCACAGCAGGAGGCGGACAGTTTAAGAGCCAGCAGAAATAAAATATCAAAGGAAATTGGAGCTTTAATGGCTCAGGGAAAAAAAGAAGAAGCAGAAATGAAAAAGGCGGAAGTTGCTGCCGGTGCAAAACGTCTCATTGAGTTGGAAGAAGAAGAAAAAGAATTAAGTGAAAAAGTTACCAAAATAATGATGGTAATTCCGAATATTATTGACCCATCTGTTCCAATCGGAAAAGATGACAGTGAAAATGTAGAAGTAAAAAAATACGGAGAACCGGCAGTACCTGATTTTGAAATTCCTTATCATACTGAAATTATGGAAAAATTAAATGGTATTGATCTGGACAGTGCAAGAAAGGTAGCAGGAAATGGATTTTATTATTTAATGGGAGATATAGCCAGATTACATTCTGCCGTTATTTCTTATGCCAGAGATTTTATGATTGCCAGAGGATTTACTTACTGTGTACCACCATTTATGATTAGAAGTAATGTGGTTACAGGTGTCATGAGTTTTGCAGAAATGGATGCAATGATGTATAAAATTGAGGGAGAAGATTTATACCTGATTGGAACATCTGAACATTCCATGATTGGAAAATTTATAGATACTATTATTCCAGAAACAGAATTGCCAAAGACACTTACAAGCTATTCGCCTTGCTTTAGAAAAGAAAAAGGCGCTCATGGATTAGAGGAAAGAGGAGTTTACAGAATTCATCAGTTCGAAAAGCAGGAAATGATTGTTGTATGTAAGCCGGACGAATCGCCAATGTGGTTTGAAAAATTATGGCAGAATACTGTTGATTTATTCCGTTCAATGGATATGCCTGTAAGAACCATAGAATGTTGTTCAGGTGATCTTGCTGATTTGAAAGTAAAATCTTTTGATGTTGAGGCATGGTCGCCCAGACAAAAAAAATATTTTGAAGTGGGAAGCTGTTCTAATTTAGGTGATGCTCAGGCAAGAAGATTAAAGATTCGTATTAACGGGGAAAATGGAAAGTACTTCGCGCATACCTTAAATAATACGGTAGTTGCCCCTCCCAGAATGTTAATTGCATTTTTAGAGAACAATCTGCAAAAAGACGGATCCATAAAAATTCCTGATGTATTACAGTCGTATATGGGTGGTAAAAAGGAAATCAGATGATAAACTTTATAGGAATAGAAAATGATAGGAGGTGAAATCCTTGCATAAATATATGAGAGCCATTGGCTTTAGTAATTTTAAAGACAGAAAAGAACTGCAAAAGCTTATAACCAATGTAATTATAGAAGGAACGGAGCGTAATTATACTTCAAACGGAAAAGAAACGCTTTTGGCTGAATTTTGCAAGGATTTTGGAACATCTATTGGTATAGCTGTATGCGGTGAGTTTGATAATGAAGATAAATTTACTTATGATTATTATTTTCCATATCTTCGCGGCATGAACATAAGTTCGGAGGAAGATGTATCTTTAGAAAGACATGCCGCCCAGGAATCCTATGCTGGAGTTTGTGATGATGTAAGAATGGGCGTATCAATTATTTTCTATCTGCAAAATATGATACCTTATGTAAAAGCAAAAAATTCCGGAACATTGCCTATTAGAGGCACAACGCTTACTTTATCTGCTTTATCTTTAAAAGGCACAATTATGATGGCTATCAATAAAAGCGAAAAAGATTTGATGAAAAATAAGCAGGTTTCCATGAATAGAAGCCAACTCTTAAATGCGGCAAGAAAAGGTGATGAAAACGCCATCGAAAGTCTGACGTTGGATGATATGGATACCTACACTGCTATATCTAAAAGAATACAAAAAGAAGATGTTTTTAGTCTGGTAGATACTTATTTTATGCCTTATGGAGTGGAATGTGATCAATACTCAATTTTAGGTGAAATTCTTGACTGTAGTTTAATCAAAAATGGATTAACAGAAGAAGATGTATATTTGATGACTATTAACTGCAATGATATGATTTTTGATTTGTGTATCAATAAAGAAGATGTCTACGGAGAACCTGGTGTGGGGAGAAGATTTAAAGGTACAATCTGGATGCAGGGCTATATAAATTTTCCAAATTAAGTTGCCATAGCTAACTGTTTGTGTTAAAATAACACAGTAGTGCTTAATCAGCGCTATGGCAATATCAGTTCCCTTAGTTAAATGGATATAACAGGAGCCTCCTAAGCCCCAGTTGTGAGTTCGATTCTCGCAGGGAACGCTGAAAAAGGTTGTAAATTCAAGGAATCTTGGACTTACAGCCTTTTTTCATTTCTGTTCTTTTGTAAATATTTGGAAATAGATTTTAAAGAGCAGAAAGAAGATTTTTCTTTTTATATGAAATTTTATTTAATATCTTTCTTTTTATTTGAAGGGTGGCCGGTTAGATGGAAAGCAGATAAAAAAAGTACTTCCTCCCCCCAACGTGTCCCTAACTCCTATTGTTCCGTTATGGGATTTTATAATTTCATATGCGATAGACAAACCCAGCCCGAAGTGCCCTTTGGTACTTCGGGATTTTTCTGCTCTGTAGAAACGATCAAAAACTTTTCCTTTTTCCTCATCTGAAATTCCAATACCGTTATCTGAGACAGAAATGTAAAATTGTTCTTTATGAAAAGCGAGAGATAATTTTATATACCCTCCTTCTTTTGTATAACTGATGGCATTGTGTAATAAAATGGATATAACCTGTTTGATTCGGTCAGGATCACAGGAACATATAGGCAAAGAATTCTCCGGAAGATCCGGTAAAATAGCGATAGACTTTTTCCTTGCAAGAGCTTCGAAGGCTTCGCAGGAGTTGAGAAGCAGAGTGTCCAATTCTACAGGTTGCATCCGGACAGGGAACTTTTGGCTGTCAGAGCAGGATAAAGTAAGCATGTCCTCAATTAAAGCGGACATACGAAAACCTTCCTGTCTGATAGTATCCAAAAAGGAGGATTGTTTATCAGGAGAAGCTTCCTTACAGGATTCGGCTGAGGAAAGAATAACTGCAAGAGGGGTGCGGAGTTCATGGGAAGCGGAAGCAATGAACTGCGCCTGTTTTTTCTGGTTCTCCAAAATAGGTTTTAAAAGCTTTCCGGTAAAAATCCATGAAAAGGCAGTTAACAGAAAAATTGCTATAATATTAATAAAAAGAAACCGTAAACGCTGTCTGAAAATTTGTTTTTCCAATGAATCCAGGAGAGATAAAATAGTAACCTGCAGGGTAGACGAATTTTTATCAATTTCAATTACACATCCATAATAATCGTTTCCAGTAGAAGCGGAAGTAAAGGTATATTCAATATGAAAAGAATAAAAGAAGGAATACAGGGAATTTTGTTTTTGTCCGGAGGGAGCAATAACAAAATGATTTTTGTAGGCCTCCATTGCTTCATCAAAAAGAGCAGATTTTTCCGGATTGTCTTTGAGTATGTTATAAAGATAAGGGATTCCATTATCTAATACATAAAATGTATATTTTCCCTGGGCCTCCATTCTTGAAAGCCATCCCATAGAAATAGTTGACTGACCTTCAAGATTCATGACAATAGTATTCATATCATTTTTAAAGGAGTTAAAATGATTCCTGTGAAGCTCAGTCTCAGAGATATACAAATAAATTAGTGACATACTGACCATAATGGCAGCAGTAATTCCTGCACATAGAATAGTTAAATCTAAATGTACTTTTTTATACATAAGAATTCTCCACAAGGCAGTAGCCAATACCGCGAATGGTTTTAATTTGTAAACTGCTTCCTATACCGCGGAGCCGTCTGCGCAGGAAGTGAATATAATTATCTAAATTTCCTTCCTCCACATCACTGTCCGGTCCCCACACCTTTAAAAGAAGAAAATTTCTGGATAAGGTCTGGTTTTTTCTTCTGATAAAGGTTTCCAGAAGAGAAGCCTCCCGTTTTGAAAGGGTGCAGTTTCCGGAAGGGCCCTGAATGCGATCTTCGTTCCTGTACCAGACGATATCACATACCATAAAAGTGTCCGATTGGTTTAAAGTATTAGGCCGTCTGGTGATACAGCGGATTCTGGCAAGAAGTTCTTCTATTGCAAATGGTTTCACAAGATAATCGTCAGCGCCAAGATCAAGTCCGATTACTTTATCAGCCAAAGTACCAAGGGCTGTTAAAATAATAACAGGTGTTGTTATTCCTTTTTTCCGAAGTGAAGTAAGCACCTCTGTACCTTCCATCAATGGAATCATGCGATCTAAGAGAATAATGTCATAAATATTTTGTTCCCCATAATAGCAGGCTTCTTCCCCATCAAAGCATGAGTCTACCGTAAAGCCTTCTTTTTCAAGCTGGAAAGTAAGGCTTTCATTTAATTGTCTGTCGTCCTCTACAAGTAAAATTCTCATAATAATCCCCATTCCGGAGCGTTTACACAACGGGGCGAAGAGAATTTGCATATGCGAATTCTCTTCTGCCATCAAAGCAATTTGCGACGCCCAGACACAAATTGCCGTGTGAAAAATAAGCCATCAGGCTTATTTTTCACACTAAATCCTCGTTTAAACATTATAAAATATATTATCACAGAAATCTTTAAAATTTCTCTAAGATAAAACTATAAAAAATTATTAATTTTAAATGATAAAAAGGCATTTCTCACAGATTTAGAGAAAGTTTAGAGAATTACCTGATAGGATCACAAATAAAGCAAGCGTGAACAAAATTAATCTTGCGGAAATGGAGATAATTATGAAAAAAAGAAAAGTAATTCACTATGGAAAAAAATTTACGGTTTTGGTATGTGTGGCGCTTACCCTGACAATAACCGGCTGTAGTGAGAAATCAGAGGAGTCAGGTGTCATGGTGGATAAGATCGAAAATGTTCAATCGGAAAATCAAAATGAAGGCGGCCAGAAAGATAAGAAAAATTCAGAGAAAAATGAAGACACGGAAATAAAGAAAGAAAATAATAATGAAAGAAACTCAGAAAATGAAGAAAAAAATAAATTGGAGAAATCTGATAATAAATCCCAGGAAACAGAAATTCTCGAAGGTGATATAAGAAGTATAGGCGAGTCAGGTATCGTAATCAGCCAGGTTTTTACGGAAGATTCGGAAGAAGACGAAGATGTTATGATTGCGTATATACCGGCAGAAGGAAGCAGCGATGAGGTGCTGATCACAGTAAATTTTACCGATTCCACAAAATATGAAATTAAGACGGTTGTAAATGGAGGCGTAAACGGGGATGCTGATGTTACGGTGACAGAAGCTTCTTTTTCAGATTTAAAAGAAAGTAGTTCTGTGGTGCTGACAGGTCATTATATTTCAGAGAAAGAGTTTCAGGCAGAACTCGTAAGTATTTATGATTTTGTTTAAAATCATAAATTTATATAAACAATGAATCTTATTAAAAAATATGGAAGGAACATAAATTATGAAACGGGTTTTTTCAATCTTAATCGTTTTTTCCCTGATTGCAGGAATGATTGCAGGGTGCGGTAGTAATACGGACAGTCAAGGGGAAAAAGACGCAGGCAGGGAAACAAATGTCGCGACAGAGAATGGAAATGAAAAAAGTGACGATCAGAATGACGTCACAGAAGAAAACAATGAAAATACGGCTATGGGACGTTATGTGGAAACGGCTATTGATTTATCTGAATATTGTGTGCGTTCAGATATGATAAACAAGCGCACGGACGGAGCTTTGGTAATACAGGATTATTATAATCCAATGCTTATATCCAAAGATAACGGAGAAACCTGGGAGCAGGAGGATACGGAATGGTTTTCGAAACTTATGGAAAACGATACCTATATCATGGATATGGCATATGGACCGGACGGAACAGCTGTTGTTCTGTATAATAAAAATTCAGATGACGATGAACCGGATAGTGAAAATAACGAGGATTCCTCAGATGAAGATTCTTTAGATAATGAAAATTCGGAAAATGAGAGCGAAGATTCGGAAGGATCGGAAAAAGCTTCAGAGGAAGACAGTTACAGGCTGGAGCCGGTAGGGATGATTATTAAGCCTGATGGAACGCAGACGCCAATTCAGATTTCGGTTGAGGAAGATGATGTCTATATGAGAAATGTATGGATGTCAGGCGATGGAAGGATTTTTGTAAGTACACTGGGAACAAATATTTATGAGGTAAAGGAAGACGGAACCGCAGAAAAGTTTTTGACAATAGAGGTCAGACCAGAACTTATAGCGTTTCAGGAAAACCTGATGATAATAGACGGAAGTAAATTTGGGGATCTGATTCTTTATGATATGAAAAAAAAGGAGCGGGTGGAAGACCAGGTATTAAATGACTTTGTAAGTGAAAATTATAAAGAGAGAGACGTCTATAACGGAGGAGAATATTTTGACCTTTTTATCTTTCCGGGAGAGGAGGGCGTCATTTATCTTGCGGGTAAAAAGGGATTACATCGTCACGTGATAGGCGGAAGTACGGTAGAACAGATCATTGACGGAAGTCTTTCCTGCTTTAATAATCCCGCTTATATACTTCATGGAATGGTGACGCTTCCTGACAATGAATTTATAGCGCTTTTTGGCGGGGGTAAAGTAGTCCGGTTTACATACAATCCGGATATCCCCACCGTGCCGAATGAAAGGATAAAGGTATACAGCCTGAAAGATAATGACACGGCGCGGCAGGCGATCACTATCTATCAGTCAAATAATCCTGAGGTTTATGTGGAATATGAGATTGGGCTTGGTGAAGATAATTCCATAACAAGGGATGACGCCCTGAAAAAATTAAATACACAGATTATGGCAGGAGAAGGGCCGGATCTTTTCATATTAGACGATATGCCTGTGGATTCTTATGTGAATAAAGGTCTGCTCATGGATTTAAGCGGGTGCCTTAGCAGCCTTCAGGGAGAAAATGAAATTTTTGAAAGTGTAAAAAACGCTTTCCAAAAGGAAGATAAGATTTATATGATTCCATGTGAAATACAGCTTCCGATGGTACAGGGAAAAGAAAAATATATTTCACGGATGAAGGATATGGAAGGGATTGCGGATGCTTTGGAGGACTTAAGAAAAGAATATACAGGCGACGCGCTGATAGATGCCTGCACGGAAAAAGGAGTCATGGGAATATTCTCCATGGTATGCGCGCCTTCATGGAAAACGGAAGAAGGAGAGCTGAACAAAGAAGCAATAGAAAAATTTTTGTTACAGTGTAAAAGAATTTATGACGCCCAGATGGACGGACTGTCGGAAAAAATCATAGAGGATTATAAAATCAGCAATGAAAATATGCTTGCTTATTATGATATGCCGAGAGATACGCCTGAGTTGGTAAGAGGTCTTAACTGGTTTAATTACCTGGCAGGAGAGATGAAAATTTTATGCGGCAGCCTGAGAAGTGTGGATGAATTTGCAGAATACAGATCCGTACAGAGAAAAAAAGGATATGAGGATGATGTATATTTACCTTTAGATGGACAAAGCAAAAATGTATTTCTTCCTATAAACTTAGTGGGAATAAACGCGGCTTCTGAAAGTACCGAAAGGGCGCAGGAATTATTAAAGGTATTACTTGGAAAAGAAAATCAGTCCTATTTGTTTAAGGGAATGCCTGTTAATAAGGCGGCCCTGGAAGAGGCGTTTCTCAAAGAGGAAGAACATGTATCTGAGGATGGGGTTTTTATGTCCATAGGCGGATCAGACAGGGATGGCATAATGGTTGATCTGGAAGTTTATGTTCTTGATGAAGCGCAGAGGCAGGAGCTTCGGGACTGGATAGAAAATGTCAATACGCCGTATGTAACCGATACAGTATTAGAAGAAGCGGTGTACAGGGAAGGGGCCGGATATCTGAATGGAAGCCAGAGCCTGGACGAAACGATTAAGGCTATTGAGCAAAGTGTTGCCATATATATGGCCGAATAATAGAAATATAGTTTCAGGGAGAAAGCAAATGAGGAAAAGTAAAAACCGGATTTCATTTTTGATATTTTTAGCTCCCAGCTTTGCAGGTGTAATTGTTTTCGTGCTAACGCCCTTTGCCGATGTGCTTAAAAGATCCTTTGAAACAGCAGTAACAGGCCGGTTTACGGGCGCGGCCAATTACAGAACCATATTCCAAAATCAGGCGTTTTTGCTGGCCGTAAAAAATACATTCCGGTTTACTTTCATTTGCATCCCCCTTCTGGTGGTGGTAGGCTTTGTCATTGCGTGGCCGCTCAGTAAGCTTAAAAATGCGGGGACCATAAAAGCAATTTATCTTTTTCCTCTTGCCATGCCCACGGCGACTATTGTTCTGGTCTGGAAAATGGTTTTTTATAAACAGGGATTTTTAAATATTTTTCTTACAGGGCTTGGGCAGTGGACAGGAACCTGGGGACAGGTGCAGACAGATTATCTGGAAACGGAGGCTGCCTTCTGGGTGCTGGTGTGCAGCTACATATGGAAAAATACGGGATATACGGTGGTCTTATGGCTTGCGGGGATAGCGGGAATCCCCGCGGAACTTTTAGATGCGGCAAAGGTGGATGGAGCGGGAAGTTTTCAGAGAATATGGTATATTGTTCTGCCCAATTTGAAGGGAAGCTTATATACAATCGTAATTTTATCTTTTTTGAATTCCTTTAAGATATACAGGGAGGCATATCTGGTAGCCGGTGCCTATCCCCACAAAAGCATCTATCTGCTGCAGCATATCTTTAATAATTGGTTTGTAAATCTGGAGCTTGATAAGATGGCGGCGGCAGCAGTGTGCACGGGCGGATTTTTATTTATTGTTATTCTGTTATTGCAGAAAATGTGGGACAGGGATGGAACGTCATGAAAAAGAAAATTTATGAGGCTGCCAAAAGTTTACAAAGGGCATTTACTATATTTTTATTACTGCTGCCGGGATTTTTTGTCTTTTTCCCAATTATTATTTTAATTACCGGTTCCGTAATGGATCAGTATGAAATAAAAGAATACTTAAATCCAATTTTTACCGAAGCTTTTGATTTTATAACCTGGAAGATAATGCCGGATTATCCTTCCTTTGCAAATTACGGAAAGCTTCTTTTCATGACGCCGCAGTTTTTTGTATTGTTCTGGAATTCCATAAGAATGACAGCGTGTATTTTGGCGGGACAGCTTTTTGTGGGGGTGCCTGCGGCCTGGGCTTTTGCCGTGTACAGGGTAAGGGGCAGTAGAATGCTATTTGCCCTTTATGTAATTTTAATGCTGCTTCCTTTTCAGGTTACCATGCTTTCCAGTTATCTTGTGTTAAACAGGCTTTCCCTTTTGAACACACAGCAGGCGATCATTATGCCTGCCGTATTTTCCACTTTTCCGATATTTTTGACCTATGGAGGATTCAGAGGTATTCCGTCTCAGCTTTTTGAAGCGGCCAGAGTGGACGGAGCTTCTGAGAGGACCATTTTTTTAAAAATAGGGATTCCTCTTGGGAAAAGCGGGCTTTTGTCCGCCATGGTTCTGGGATTTTTGGAATATTGGAATATGATGGAGCAGCCTATGGCCTTTTTGGACGATAAGGCATTATGGCCTCTGTCTTTGTATTTACCGGAGATTAACTGGGCGCAGGCAGGATTTGCTTTCTGCGCATCTGTTATCACATTGATTCCTGCGGTTTTTGTATTTACCTTTGGGCAGGACTATTTGGAACAGGGAATCATCTATTCCGGCCTGAAAGAATAAGGATTTGGATATCAATAAAAAGAGAGGATGAAATATGCGCAATCATAAAATTATAATAGGATTTATCTTCTTTTTAATATTTATGTGGCTATGTACGCTGATCTCCAAAAGCGTGTACACTACAAAACTCCCTATGGTCAGCACGGTTTCTCCGGAAGAAAAATATGTAGAGCATAAGGTTGAGGCGGAGGGAATTGTCGTAGAAGGCGGAAAGCAGGCGGTTACGGCCCTGTCCGGCGTAAAGGTAAAGACGCTCATTGCTCATGTGGGGGACAGAGTGGAGGAAGGGGATCTTCTCTTTCAGATTGATTTGGATGATTTAAAGGAGATTATTAAAGAAAAGCAGACCCGGATAGACTCTCTTCAGCTTCAGGTCAACGCGATTCTTGAAAACAGGGAGCTGGAGAATCAAAAAAAGGAAATGCAGGAAGCCCGCGCAAGGGAAGATTATGATACAACGGCCCGCCTGGAAAATACGGATGTGGGGCGGGCGGCGGATAGGTATGCGCGCGCGGCCGAGGATTTGGACGATTTTTATGAGGATAATTCCGGTATGGATGAAGAAACCAGAGAGCGGACACAGCAGGAGCTTTTAGATGCTTTGCAGAGTGCAGCCTATGCGGAGGCGGATGCAAAGCGGGAGAGGGATCAATTAATGAAAGAGGCTGAGAGAGGAGTGGAGGATATTCTGTTTCCTGATGAAGTTGACTCCACACTTTCTGTTACGCAGCTTCAAATATCAGAATTAAATAATGATTTAATTAAATATACGAATATTTTAAATCAGGAAGGGAATATCAAAGCAGAAACAGGGGGAATGATCACAGATATCTATATTGAGGCAGGAGGAAGGGTACCGGACAGCGCTTCCATGATGTTAACAGATGATAATGTACCTTGTCAGTTTAAGGTGATACTTGACAAAGAACAGAAGAAATATGTGGGGTTTGGAGATGAGGTTGAGTTGAAATTGGATGGCAGCAGTAAAAGGATGGAAATGACTGTTGATTATTTTTCGGAAAGCCAGTCTGTGCCGGGAAGCTTTGAAACATTCATAAATCTGCCGGAAGATGTGGGGACTGTGGGCCTTTCTGGAACACTGAGCTGTTCCGATACAGGAGAAAAATACGCCTGCTGCATTCCCCCATCGTCCATCACGGAAACGGAAACCAGAAGTTTTGTATATGTGCTCAGAGAAAGAGAAGGAATTTTGGGAAAGGAGTACTACGTTGATGAGGTAAACGTAAAAATAGTGGATAGAAACGAAAACTGGGTAGCAATAGAGGGAAGTACTTTAGACAGCAACAGTGAGATTATCATCTCCGCCGATAAAGAATTTGGCAAAGGAGATGTGGTCAGGTGGATAAATTAGAATAAATTAAATCATGTTTATATTAAAAGTATATGGAAATAAAAGGCAGAGAATAAAATAATATATGTTATTTTATTCTCTGACTGATTATTGGTTTTTGACTTTAAACTGCATATTATATAGCTCCGCATAGATTCCATTTTTTGCTAAGAGCTGCTGGTGATTTCCACTTTCGGCAATTCCATTTCCGGAGAGCACAAGTATTTTTTCTGCATTTCGTATGGTAGAAAGTCTGTGGGCAATCACAAAGGTGGTGCGGTTTTTCGCAAGCTTTTCCAAAGATTCCTGTACAACTTTCTCACTTTCATTGTCAAGGGCCGAGGTAGCTTCGTCAAAAATTAAAATAGGAGGATTTTTGAGAAATACCCTTGCTATGGACAGCCGCTGCTTCTGGCCGCCGGAGAGCTTAATCCCTCTTTGTCCAATATTTGTATCATAACCTTCGGGAAGATTCATAATAAATTCGTGAGCATTGGCGTTCTGCGCTGCGGCTACTATTTCGGCGTCCGTGGCGCCGGGACGCCCATAGCGTATATTGTCCATAACGCTGCCGGTAAAAAGATATACATCCTGTTGTACGATACCAATATTATTTCTCAGGCTCTTTAAAGTGTAATCACGTATGTCCGTACCATCAATCCGGATGCATCCGGAAGAAACGTCATAAAATCTTGGAATTAAACTGCACAGGGTAGATTTTCCAACGCCGGAGGTACCTACCAGCGCAATATACTCCCCTTCCTTTACATGCAGGTTTAAATTGGAAAGGACCGTCTCGGAATGTTCCTCGTAGTGGAAGGATACATCGTCAAAAATAATATCGCCTTTGGCGTTTACTAGTTCTTTTGCATCCGGCTTGTCCGTAATGTCGGGATTAATGTCTAAAATTTCCAAAAATCTTGTATACCCGGAGGCACCATTTTGAAACTGTTCCGTAAAGTTAATTAATTTTTTTATGGGCTCTGTAAAATTATTGATGTAAAGCAAAAAGGTAATTAGGTCAGTGATGGAAATGATGTCTGTTGTAATAAAAACAGCGCCAAGTGCAATGACAATTACGCTTATCAGGGTGGTAAAAGCACCTAACCCGGAATGATAAAGACCCATATATTTGTAGCTTTCTTTTTTGCTTTCTACAAACCGGTCATTCCCCACCTTAAATTTATCCATCTCTATTTCTTCGTTGGCGAAGGATTTCACTACACGTATGCCGGAAAGATTATCTTCAATCTGAGCATTAATATCTGCAATTCTTGCCCTGTTCTTCACAAAAGCACGCTTCATCTTAATATTAAAGTAAAAGGCATATAAAAGCATTACGGGTACAATTGCAAAAGCAGTTAAAGCCAGCCGCCAGTTAATAGAAAGAAGGATAGAAAAGGAGCCCAATAATTTGATAATCGAAATAACAATGTCTTCAGGTCCGTGATGAAAAAGCTCGCTGATTTCAAAAAGATCATTGGTCACCCTGCTCATCAATTGGCCTACCTTCTGATTGTCAAAAAAACTAAAAGAGAGCTTCTGGTAATGAGAAAAAATCTCATTGCGCATATTGTATTCCATTTTAGCTCCCATAATATGGCCGTAATAAGCAATAAAGTAGTTACAATAGCATTCTAATATAATTAAAACAACCATTATGCCGGTAAGCATTAAAATCGTTTTTAAGGATTCGGATGAATTTCTGTAAATAACATCGCTTGTAATATAACGAATAATAAGAGGAATGATTAAAGTTACTGCGGCTCCTATACAGGCAAAAAACATATCCGACACAAATATTTTTTTGTATGGTTTATAATAAGAAATAAATTTTTTCCATTTTCCTTTTTCAGCCTGATTCATTTGTACACCTCCTGCATACAATAGGCAAAGCCTGTTGTGATATATCGCAAGCCATAGTTCATATCCGTGCCGTTGTGACAGTGCGAAAGCCCTGTAAATTCAGGGGTTGACACAGATTACATGGTATCATAATTAATAGGAGGAATCAAATATTTTTATCGTAGCAGGATGAAAAAAATTATGGTATGCTTATCAAAGTATAATATCAGTAACAAAGTGAGGTATAAAGTTTGGAAGTAAACTTCCAAACTCCTTATAAAAGCAGTATCGCAGGTATAGCCTGCGATATGCGGGAGGTATAAAATGAACTATATTGTGCTGGATTTGGAATGGAACCAAAGTAATACCGGAAAGGAACCGGAGGTAAAAGAAATTCCTTTTGAGATTATTGATATCGGTGCAGTGAAATTAAATGAACAAAGGACAGCAGTTGACACGTATAATCAGTTAATCAGGCCTGCAGTGTATGAGCATATGCATATGATTACCGGAAATTTAATTCATCTTCATATGGAAGATCTGCAGTCAGGGGAGCCTTTTGCAAAAGCTATGGATAATTTTCTTTCCTGGTGCGGAAAGGATTATATATTTTGTACATGGGGCCCTCTTGATCTGTATGAACTGCAGCGAAATATGCATTACCATCAAATGGAGCCGTTAAGTGATAAACCAATTAAGTTTTTGGATGTACAGAAGCTGTTTAGTATCGCATATGAGGATAAAAAGTCAAGAAGAAGCCTGGAATATGCCATAGATTATTTAAAAATTAAAAAGGATGTTCCCTTTCACAGGGCGTACAGTGATGCCCATTATACAGCAGAGATTTTGTCCTTAATTGAGAAAAGCGTTTTGGAGAATTATTCCATAGACACCTATATTTTACCTAAAATGAGGAAAGATGAAGTACATGTTATGTTTCATGATTACATGAAATATATTTCCAGAGAATTCCCGGATAAGCAAAAAGCTATGGAGGATAAGGAGGTTGTCAGCACAAAATGTTATTTGTGCAGGAGAAATATCCGAAAAAAAGTCCGTTGGTTTTCTCCCAACGGAAAACATTATTACAGTATTTCTTTTTGTCCTGTCCACGGATATATGAAGTCCAAAATAAGAATCCGCAGGTCAGGAAATGATAAGGTCTATGTAGTAAAAACCTCTAAATTTATTGCAAAGGAAGAATGTAATAAAATTCTTCAGAAAAAGGATAAAACAAAGGATCCGGTACCGCCTAAAAGTTAAAATCATCAAATCTGGAGGATGGAAAATGGGGGCCTTCCTTCCTTCTGCCGATTTTTTTGTGCCTCTTTTTGATTGTCCGCCTGTTATAGAGGAAGTTATGGCGATCAATCATGGCACGGATCACGAAAAATGCAATGAATAAAGCGGCAATAGATAAAACAGCAATCAGTATGATTTTTATGTTGACAATAATGATATTAGGTTCTTTTTCGATCTCTTCCGGCACATTTTCCGTAAAATCATATGTGGCGGATTTTTCATCCGCCAGATCTACGGTGGCGGTTCCCACATATGCGCCGTGATAGTAATAATTGATAATGGCAACCTCGTTTTCTTCTTCGGTATCATATGAGATTTCCGAATCTAATTCATCAAATACGGTGGTTTTCGGCATGATCAGATAACTGTCCTGATTTAAGGACAGGATAGGATTGGAATTTCCAAAAACATCGCTGGAGGTATGAAAAAAGTTAGAGTTCCGTATGGAATAATTGGTTTCGTTCTCCGCCACATTTACAACGGAGAAATTGGTAAAACCATAATCAAAAAGCTTTACAGTGTCATAGAACTGTTCAGGAGATTCTTCTTTCATCACTACGCAAATTAATTTCATGCCATTTTGTTCCGCACAGGTTACAAGGGTCTGACGCGCGTCATCGGTGTAGCCGGTTTTACCGCCTTTGATTCCCTCATAGGGAATTTCTCCGGTAATCAGCTGGTGCTTATTTCTCTCAATAAAATCATCGGGCTGGCTGTCGGTAGGCTCAAAATGATGGTATGAAGTATTGCCTATCTTGGAGAGCAGCTCGCTTTGAAAAAATTCCTGTGCAATCAAAGCAAGATCATAGGCGGAGGTATAATGATTATCGTCATGCAGGCCATGGGCGTTGACAAAGTGGGTGTTTTTACAGCCAAGCTCGGCCGCCTTTTCATTCATCCTCTCTGCAAAGGCGTCCATGCTTCCGGCAACATGCTCCGCCACGGCGTTGGCCACTTCGTTGGCGGAAGCTACCAGTATGCCGTAAAGGCATTCCTCCATGGGCATAGCCTGATTTTCATCAATTCCTATATTGGAACTCCCGTGCGTCAGGCTGAAAACAGCATCATGGGAAAATGTAACCGTTTCATTTAGCGTACTGTTTTCTGCTGCCAGGATACAGGTCATCAGCTTGGTAGTGCTGGCAGGGTATAATCTTTCATCTGCATTTTTGGCATATAAAATTACACCGGTATTAGCGTCCATTAAAATAGCGGACTGGGCGCCTATTGCCGGGCCTGCAGGCCAGTTTTCTATTTGATTGGTCTGAATGGGGAGAGCTTTGCGCTCCTCCGCCTGTGTAAGGGCTTCCTCTGTGGTTGCAGGGGCTGCATAAACAGAAAAAGATGCCTTTGGAAAAACAGAAAAAAATAAAAATGCGGATAGTATCCCGCATCCTATCCGTTTGAGTCTGTTGCAATGCATAATGGCTCCTATTTATATTCACTATTCTTACTTTTAAAGTTGAAAATTTTTACCATAAGCTGTCGCATGAAGCTTGGCAGCGTTTATTATTAGTTTACATTTTGAAGATATACTTGACAAGTCTTTTTTAGTTTAAAATTCTACTTCCATAAAAGTAAGAAAAGGTGTAAAATAAATGACTGAAAAAGAAGAAAATAAAGGAAATATTTGAATGAGATTAAGAAATGTGCCGGGTGCCAGAGAGGTGATAGCAAAAAGCCCGATGGTGGTTCATGAACCGGAAAAAATAAAGGGAAACTGGAATAAAATATTTAAAAATGATCACCCCCTTCAAATTGAAATCGGCATGGGAAAAGGAAAATTTCTCTATGAGATGGCGAAAAAGAACCCGGACATAAATTATGTGGGAATAGAAAAATATTCCAGTGTTCTTTTGCGGGCTCTGCAGAGAATGGAAGAGGATCCGGTTCCTAACCTTTTATTTATACGTATGGATGCGGAGAATATTGAGCAGGTATTTGCCAGGGAGGAAGTTGACAGAATTTATTTAAATTTTTCCGATCCATGGCCCAAGGACCGGCATGCTAAGAGACGTCTTACTTCCAGAGAATTTTTGAAAAGATATGATCAGTTTCTTAAAAAAGGTGGGAAAGTGGAATTTAAGACTGACAACAGAGGCCTTTTTGAGTTCTCTCTTGAGGAACTGCCTTATGCAGGCTATGAAGCTTTAAAGATTACTTATGATCTGCACCATGATGGTGAAATGGCTCTGGGAAATATTATGACAGAATATGAAGAGAGATTTTCTTCCATAGGAAATCCTATTTGTAAATATATTGTTAAGAGATAGTAATTTTTATTTTAAGAATACTATAAAATGGGTAAACTATAAATGGATTTAGAAAGGAGTATGACATGGAACTGAAAATTACAGACAGCAATTTTGAAGCAGAGGTAAAAGAAAGCAGTCTTCCGGTTTTGGTGGATTTTTATGCTGACTGGTGCGGCCCGTGTAAAATGATGGCACCTTTGGTGGCACAGCTGGCAGAGAGCTATGATGGAAAATGTAAGATAGGGAAATGCAATACAGATGAAAACCCGGGACTTTGTAGAGAATTTAAAATTATGTCTATACCAACTATGATATTTTTTAAGGATGGTAAGGCTGTGGAAACGGTTATAGGAGCGGTATCCAAAAATGAATTGGAAAGCAGATTGGAGCAGGTGCTGGCATAAGCCTCACCTGCTTCTGTTCGGAAGTCAAAACCCGTCTAAAAGAAGTAAAGGGAGGAAATAAAAAAGTGTATTTGATATTTTTCCTGATTTGGATCATATTTAACGGGCAGTTTACATTAGAAATAGCGGCATTTGGAGTAGTGATTGCCGGACTGGTTTATTGGTTTATCTGCAAATTTTTAAATTATAGCCCCAAAACAGATATTGCGCTGGCGAAAAAGTTGTTTGAGGTTTTACATTACATATTTGTACTGATAGTGGAAATCATGAAGGCAAACTTTGCGGTCGTAAAAATGATTATGTCTTCTAAATATGAGATAGAACCGGTTGTGGTCAAATTTAAGACAAACTTAAAGACCAGGCCTGCAAGGATTCTTCTTGCCAATTCCATCACACTTACTCCGGGTACAATTACGGTATCTTTGTCAGATGATGAATATGTAGTGCATTGCCTGGATAAAAGTCTTGCACAGGGAATTGACAGTTCCATATTTGTAGAGCTGCTTGAGAAAATGGAAGAGAAAAACAGGCATTCTTCATAAGGATTCGAGTAGCTGCAAAGCAGCAAATTTGCGCTTTTGCCCAAATTTACGGGCTGTTGGAAGCATGGAGGTATAGAGTGATGATAGGGATGAGTGAAAACATAACCGCTTTGGACAAAGTTTATCACGGTATGTACATAACAGTTCTGGTTTTTCTGGCAATTATGCTCTTTAGCTGTCTGATACGGGCGGTGAGGGGACCGCGTATCGCAGATCGCCTTGTAGCTGTCAATATGATGGGGACTATGGTTATGGTTATTATTGCAGTCCTTTCTCTTTTGTTGAATCAGGGATATCTTATCGATATTTGCCTGATTTATGCTATGATTAGCTTTTTGGCAGTAAATGTCATTTCCAAGGTTTACTTAGGAGTATATGTGGAAAAGCAGCAAAAGCCGCAGGAGGAAGATGCAAAAGAGGCTGGGGAAGGAGGCGGAACCTATGGAAATTCTTGAATGGATCAGGCTTATTTTGGGAGCATCATTGCTTCTTATCGGATTGATTATATTTTTTGTAGAACTGTATGGTATTTTTCATTTCCGCTATGTGCTGAACAGAATGCATGCTGCGGCTATGGGAGATACCTTGGGTATCAGCTGTTCACTGATCGGGCTTATGATTTTCAGCGGATTAAATTTTACCACTTTTAAAATGATGCTGGTGGTTGCATTTTTGTGGTTTGCCTCTCCTGTCTCATCGCATCTTTTATCCAATCTGGAGGTTACTACCAATGAAAATCTGAAGAAGTACTGTCAGGTATATGAGAATCTTGCAGATTTGGAGAAGGAGCTTTTGGAAGAAGAGCAAGAAAAAACCGGGAGGGATACGGTATGACGCTGTTTCAATGTATATTAATGGGTTTTTTAATTGTCTGTGCTATTTCGGTAAGTTTTTCAAAAAACCTGCTTAATTCGGTTTTGATATACATGTCCTACAGCCTGGTTATGTCTATCATATGGGTTTGTTTACAGTCGCCGGATCTCGCTATTACTGAAGCGGCAGTAGGAGCGGGAGTTACCAGTATTTTGTTTTTTTCCACTCTGAAAAAAATAAAGGCTATTCAAATAGAAAAAGATAAAAACGGGCAGAAGGAGGCGGAAAAAGATGAGTAAATTAAAGCCTCAGGAAGAATACGAAAAAACGAAAGCATTCCGCTTTTTCAGGTGGCTTTCCGGAAGCAAAGACCCATATGTGGGAGAGGTGGAAATGCAGCCTCAGAAAGAAACAGAGGTACCTGAAACTACCATTTTAGAGCGCATGTTTGAGCATCGGATGGTCCGAAATAAGGTATATGATGTAAAAAACAACAAAAAGCTTACTTTTTTTCACAAGCTCTATGTTGCGGCGGCAATTTTTTTCTGTATTGCCCTGACAGCGCTTTTGCTGGAAACAGTGTCCTATCTTCCAAGAACAGGAAATGCAGGTAATCCGGATAATAATGTTGTATCAAAAAGATACATAGAGCATGGACTTCAGGAAACAGGAGCGCTTAACATCGTTACGGGTATGATTTTAACCTATAGGGCTTTTGATACCTTTGGGGAGACTAATGTGCTTTTTATCGCCACATGCTGTGTCATGATTCTCCTTATGCTGGATGAAGCCATATTAAAAGAAAAAGAAGAAAAGGATGACAGGCGTTTTGAACCGAGGGATGACGCTATATTGCAGGGAACAGCTTTTGTTCTTTGTCCCTTTATTTTTATTTTTGGTATTTACGTTATTTTAAACGGACAGCTCTCCCCTGGCGGCGGATTTTCCGGAGGAGCTATTTTGGGGGCAGGCCTGATTCTTTATACAAGCGCTTTTGGATTTAAGAAAACACAGAGATTCTTTAACGAGCTTGTCTACAAAATTGCAAAGATAACAGCCCTTTGTATGTACGGTATCATTGGCTCTTATTTTTACATTACAGGAGCTAACGGAATTGAAAATCATATACCGTTAGGGATACCTGGACATATATTAAGCGGCGGTATTATTCTTCCTATTGATATCTGTGTGGGAATAGAAGTGGCATGCACTATGTATGCGTTTTATGCATTGTTTAGGAGAGGGGGCCTGTAAAATGGGAGCAAATCTTTTTTCCAATTACGGGGAAGCGGTTGCAATGATTCTTTTTGGAATTGGATTTGGAAATCTGTTGCTGCAGAGCAATCTGATCAAAAAAATAATCGGGCTAAACATTATGGATACGGCAATATACTTATTTTTGGCGGAAAAAGGCTACATAGCAGACAGAGTAGCCCCAATAGTGACAAACGGGGTACAGAGTATGGAGGCTTATATCAATCCGATTCCAAGCGGTCTTGTTCTTACGGGTATTGTAGTATCCGTATCGGTAAGCGCGCTTATGCTTTCCATTACAATTCGCCTATATCAGCGATACCATACTTTGGACTTGGACGAGATTTCCATCAGGTTAAAAAAGGAGGGTCTGTAAATGAATTTTGTACAGAACTTTCCGGCAGTTTCCATATTGCTGTGCCTGTTTGCAGGAATCATCAGTTCCGGTCTTAAGAAAAAGGCGGCCAGATTTGTAAATACTGTTCTGATCTCCATAGTGGGTTTTTTAAGCTTGTGCACGCTGATATATGTTATGGGCACAGGAGAGTCCTTTGTGTATGTAATGGGTATGTTCCCGGCTCCATGGGGAAATGAGATTAGGGCAGGTGTGCTGGAAGCGTTTACGGCATTATTTTTCTGTATCATTATGCTGTTGTCTTTGGCAGGAGGCCGCAAGAAGCTTGCGGATGAGGTGGAGGAAGGAAAAACCTTTCTTTATTATGTTCTGATGGATTTACTGCTGGCTTCTTTACTTGCGTTAGTGTATACCAATGACTTATTTACGGCATATGTTTTCGTGGAGATAAATACGATTGCTGCCTGCGGCCTGATTATGATAAGGCAAAATGGCAGGACAATCGAAGCAGCGGCAAGGTATATGATTATGAGTCTTTTAGGCTCCGGTCTTCTGCTTATGGGACTTTGTATGCTGTATGATTTGACGGGCCATCTTTTGATGAGCAATATAAAAGAGCAGATAAAATGGGTATATGTATCAGGACAGTACAGAATTCCTCTGTTAGTTACTATAGCACTTTTGTCAGTGGGACTTGCTATCAAAAGCGCGCTGTTTCCCTTTCATGCATGGCTGCCGGATGCTTATGGTTACTCAACGGTGTCATCCGCAGCAATTTTATCCAGTCTGGTTTCAAAGGGATATATCTTTCTTCTGATTAAAATTATTTACAGAGTGGTAGGGTTTGAAATTTTTTATGAAAGCAGAATTGTGGACGTGCTGTTTGTTTTTGGCCTTATGGGAATGATCTTTGGCTCCATAAGCGCTATCAGAGAAAATGATGTAAGGAGGATGATAGCCTTTTCTTCGGTAGCGCAGATTGGCTATATTTATATGGGTATTGGAATGGGGACGCAGGCAGGTATGGAAGCCAGTATATTTCATATTTTTTCCCATGCGGCCACAAAGTCTCTTCTGTTTATCGGGGCTATCGGACTTACGGATGTATCGGGCGGCAGCAGGCAGTTTATAGAGCTTACCGGATCTGCGTACAGGAATAAGTGGGCGGGAGTGACTTTTACAGTAGGTTCTTTGTCAATGGTAGGTGTTCCGCTTTTTTCAGGATTTATCAGCAAGCTGCTGTTTGCACAGGCAGCCGTGCAGAACGATGTAAAAATGCTTCCCGCATTGATTATTCTTGGAATTAGTACAATTTTAAATGCAATTTACTTTATGAAAACGGTTATTCGTATTTATACACCGGTAGAAGAACGAAAATATGAGAGTATTACTTTTAAGGATATGAAGCTTTATGTGGCGACGCTTGCCTGCTTCATCATTTTAAATGTAGTTTTAGGTGTCAGCTCCCAGCCGATTGCGGATATAATCGGTCAGGGCCTTGCTATGTTTTCTTAAGGAGGTGTGCCTTTATGTATTACATTATATTATCAATTTTATTCCCGATTTTTACGGGGGTATACCTTCTGGTTAGAAAAGAAATGAAAAGTCGGAAAAATTTGCTTATGGCGGCAGGCATATTTTTTGTAATTTCAGCTGTGCTGGTGATTCTGGCGTTATGTATGGCGGGAAATGGCCTTTTTACCCTGTTTAACCTGACGAACAGGCTTCCTATCCTGTTTAAGATAGATGAAGTCAGCGTTGTTTTTTCGGTGATGGCGGTTGTGGTTATTGTGTGCGCAGGTTTTTTTTCCTTTGCTTATATGAAGCATGAAGGAAAAGAAAAACGCTATTACGGTTATTATCTGATTGTGCTGGGTGTCCTCATCGCCCTGTGTTTTGCAGGAAACCTTATTACCTTTTATATGTTTTTTGAGGTGCTTACGTTATCCTCTATGCCCTTGGTGCTTCATAACGGCAGCAAAGAAGCCGTTATGGCAGGACTTAAATATCTGTTTTATTCCTTAAGCGGTGCGTATATGTCGTTGTTTGGAATTTATTTTCTTGAAAGGTATGGAAATACATTAACTTTTAGCCCGGGCGGTGTAATCAGTGCGGAGATGGCAGTGCAACACGGCGGGATTTTGCTGGGAATCTGCTTTGCCATGTTGATTGGCTTTGGTGTAAAGGCGGGAATGTTTCCCATGCATGCCTGGCTTCCTGCCGCCCATCCGGTCGCGCCTGCGCCTGCATCCGCCGTGTTATCGGCTGTGATTGTAAAAGCAGGTGTGCTGGCCCTGGTTCGGGTTGTTTACTATATATTTGGTGTTTCTTTCCTTAAGGGAAGCTGGGTACAGTATGCGTGGATAGTACTGACCTTAACCACGGTGTTTATGGGATCCATGCTGGCCTATCGTGAGCCGGTGCTCAAAAAGAGGCTGGCATATTCTACAGTCAGCCAGTTATCTTATATTTTGTTTGGGCTTTCGGTGATGAACGCAGAATCCGTTACAGGAGGGCTTTTGCATGTACTGTCTCATGGCTTTATAAAAGGAGCTCTCTTCCTTTGTGCAGGTGCAATTATTTATATGACCGGAAAAACAAGAGTGGATCAGCTTCGGGGAATTGGAAAGGAAATGCCTCTTTTGATGTGGTGCTATACAATCGTTTCTCTTGGCCTTATCGGTATTCCTCCTACAGGAGGGTTTATCAGCAAATGGTATTTGGCACAGGGAGCTCTTTTGAGCGATATTCCGGGATTTAACTGGATTGGCCCCGTTATTTTATTAATCAGTGCGCTTCTTACGGCGGGATATTTGCTGCCGTTAACCATCCGGGGATTTTTTCCGGGGGCAGATTATGATTATGGCACATTAAAGAAAAAAGAGCCTCCGCTTATTATGACAGTACCGATACTTATTCTTACGGCCTTGTCGGTGGGAATTGGTCTTTTTCCGCAGATAGTTACAAATTATTTATCACATATTGTTGAGAGAGTTATCTGAATCAGGCATGGGGGTATTGTTATGATTATGTTGGTTATTTTAATTCCTGTTATTGCCGGAATACTGGTTTCGCTTATTCCGTTTAAAAAACGGAGCCATATGGAAACTTTTTTGGAAACGCTGGTAATCCTGAACAGCCTTTTGGTTTGGAACCTGCTGATTCATCGGCCTGAGAGTGTATTTACACTGGCTAATTTTACGGGAAATCTTTCTATCAGCTTTAAGGTGGACGGCATGACAATGGTTTTTGCCGGTCTGGTTTCAGGGCTTTGGCCTTTTGCAACCTTATATGCCTTTGAGTATATGACAAAGGAAAAGAATGAAAAAATATTTTTTACTTTTTATACAATGACTTATGGGGTGACTTTAGGGATTTCACTGGCAGGAAATCTGCTTACCATGTACTTTTTCTATGAGCTGCTGACGCTTGTTACGGTACCTTTGGTAATGCATACTTTGACAAGAGAAGCAATACTGGCCAGCCGGAAGTATCTGTACTATTCCCTTGGCGGCGCGGCTTTTGCCTTTATTGGTTTGATTTTTATAATTATTTATGGAAGTACCACGGATTTTATTCTGGGCGGCGTGCTTGATCCGGAAAAAATAGGGGGCAGAACAAATGTGCTTTTACTTATTTATGTGATTGCTTTTATGGGCTTTGGGGTTAAGGCGGCTCTTTGTCCGTTTAACTCCTGGCTGCCGGATGCCGGCGTGGCGCCTACGCCGGTAACAGCTTTGCTTCATGCGGTGGCGGTAGTAAAGTCCGGTGCCTTTGCTATTATACGTTTGACCTATTTCAGCTTTGGCGTGGAATTTCTGCGCGGAACCTGGGCGCAGAATGTGGTTATGCTGATTGTTATGTTTACGATTGTATACGGATGCAGCCGTGCAGTTAAGGAGACACATATTAAAAGAAGGCTGGCCTACTCTACCATCAGTAATTTGTCTTATATTTTGTTTGGAGTAACAATCATGACACCGTTAGGCATGGTGGGTGCGCTTACTCATTTGGTCTTTCATGCGGTGATGAAAATCAGCTCCTTCTTTTGTGCCGGTGCTATCATGCATCAGACGGATAAACATTATGTATATGAGTTAAATGGAATGGGGTACAAAATGCCCTGTGTATTTGGCGTATTTACGGTGTCTTCCCTGGCGCTTATGGGGGTGCCCGGTCTGGCCGGGTTTGTGAGCAAATGGAATCTGGCCTCTTCGGCTGTGGAAAGTGGAAACAGGATAGCTTATGGCGGAATTGCGTGCCTGCTGATATCCGCACTTCTTACAGCAATTTATATGATGACCATTGTAGTCAGAGCCTTTTTCCCAGTGAAAGAATTTGACAATACAAAATCCCTGGAAGAAGAGAAGGATCCTAACTGGAAGATGCTTGTCCCTTTGTTTGTATTTACAATTTTTATTGTGATATTTGGCCTGTTTTCCGGGCTCATAGTGGATTTTTTTGCTGATGTGGCAGCAGGCGTGTATTAAGATATCATACGAGGAGGTATAGGTATGAATTTGAAGCTCATGAGTTTACTCACAGATTTACTGCTCTGTATTGTTGTATTTTTTCCTATGGTTTCCGCAATAATCGGGTATCTGATCGGAAGGCATAATAAGATTATGAGGAATTATTTTGCAAATGCAGTAACAGGGCTGGAATTTGTGTTATTTCTTATTCTTTTGCTTCAGCAGATCTTAAATACCAGGCACTTTAGCATGGAAATTCCTGAAGTCTGCGGTTTGGGATTACATTTTACACTAGACGGTTTCCGGGCTCTTTATGGAACCATAGCGGCGTTTATGTGGTTTATGAGTACGCTTTTTTCGGAGGAATATCTTATCCATTATCGAAACAGAAACAGATATTACCTGTTTTTGCTTCTTACCCTTGGCGCTACGGAAGGCGTATTTTTGTCTGCTGATTTTTACACTACATTTATTTTCTTTGAGATTATGTCCTTTACCTCCTATGTCTGGGTTGCCCATGAGGAAAAAAAGGAAGCTCTGCAGGCGGCGGGTACTTATCTGGCAGTTGCCGTGATTGGCGGACTTGTAATGCTGATGGGAATCTTTCTTTTGTACAGTCTCACAGGTACGCTGATGTTTGAGGACCTTAACGGCTTATCTTCAAATTTGGCATATCATGGAAATTTATCCCCGCGAGAAGCAAAAAAGAGGTTATGGGCCGCTGGGATCTGTATGCTTTTTGGCTTTGGAGCAAAGGCGGGGGCTTTCCCTTTGCATATATGGCTTCCAAAGGCTCACCCGGTTGCGCCGGCGCCGGCATCGGCGCTTTTGTCAGGCATTCTGACAAAGGCAGGCATGTTTGGCATCCTGATATTGACAGGTTATATCTTTTTGGGAGAGAGCAGCTGGGGAAGTCTTATTTTAATACTGGGCGTATGCACTATGGTGCTGGGGGCTTTACTGGCTTTATTTTCTATAGATTTAAAGAGGACCCTTGCCTGTTCCTCCGTTTCCCAGATTGGTTTTATTTTGGTGGGAGTAGGAATGTCCGGGCTTTTAAGCGGGGAAAATGTGCTTGCCGTGCGGGGCAGCCTTCTTCATATGATAAATCATTCTCTGATTAAACTGGTGCTTTTTATGGCGGCAGGGGTTGTGTATATGAATGTACATAAGCTTAATTTAAATGAAATACGCGGATTTGGAAGAAAGAAGCCCTTGCTTCATTTTATTTTTCTGATGGGCGCTCTGGGAATTGGCGGTATGCCATTATGGAATGGGTATGTAAGTAAAACATTGATTCATGAAAGTATTGTAGAGTTTACCGAACTGGTAAGAGAAGGAGCCGTAAGTGGTATTTTTAATGTTGATGCCATGAAAGGGATAGAATGGGCTTTTCTTATAAGCGGCGGTTTGACAGCAGCTTATATGACAAAGCTTTATGTAGCAGTGTTTATTGAAAAGAACAGTGATGAAAAGGTACAGGAAAAATATGATTCCTTAAAGAGCAGTTATATGAATAAGATTAGCGGGGCAACGCTTACAATCAGTGCAGTACTGCTCCCGATCATGGGATTTTTGCCCGGCTGTGTAATGGAGCCTTTGGCAGATTTGGGACAGGACATTTTACAGCCGACAGGAGAAGGCATAAAGGTAACGTGGTTTTCTGCTGAAAATTTAAAAGGTGCGGCCGTATCTATTATCGCAGGCGCTTTGATTTATCTGGTGATAGTGCGGTTATGGCTTATGAAGGCGAAAGGCGATGGAAAGACAAAGGTTTATGTCAACAGGTGGAATCGGTATCTGGATTTGGAAAATTTAATCTACAGGCCTGTTCTTTTAAAGGCCCTGCCGTTTGTATTTGGCGTGATCTGCAGGGGACTGGACAGTCTGGTAGATGGAATTGTGGTGCTATTGAGGAAAACTATTTATAAGGACAGCAAACTGCCTCACGAGCTGGAGGAAGGAACGCCCATTACCCACATGCTGGGATGCTTTGTAAACGGGCTTCAAAGGCTGGCAAATGCCACTATCTGGCGGAAAAGTCCAAGGAAAGTGGACTATGAGCACAAGTATGCAATTATTCACGAAGAATGGTCAGAGGAAAGGACCATTATTGGAAGAAGTTTATCCTTTGGACTTTTGCTGTTTTGTGTGGGACTCATTATTACTGTAATTTACGTATTATTCAGAATGAAATACAGATTATAGCTGAACGGTTACTCTAAAGTAAAAAAATGCTGTGGGAGCGTTGACAATTAGCTTTAAAAATTGTATGATAATTATTGTTGTAAGTTTTCGGCGTGTGGCTCAGCTTGGTAGAGCGCTACGTTCGGGACGTAGAGGCCGCAGGTTCGAATCCTGTCACGCCGATAAAAAAGCCCTGAAAGAGTCTTAAGGATTCGGTTTTCAGGGCTTTTTATTTACAATAAGTTTGTTTTACTTATAAAAGTTTGTATGCTATTATATTTTCAAACTTATGCTATAGAGCGGCAGGCAAACAAAGCGGCCCGGAAGAAAGATGAGCTGACAGAATAAATTACACAAAAGGAGTTTATGAATGGAAATAAATAAAAATCAGGACAATACTGATTTTATGAAAGAAACAATAAAAAAAAGGCCCTTAAACAAAAGGAAACTGGTACAGAGAACCCTGATTACTGCGGCAATGGCCGTTATTTTCGGGTTGGTTGCCTGCTTTACTTTTTTACTTTTAGAGCCGGTAATCAGTAAAAAGCTTTATCCTGAAGAGGAGCCGGATAAGGTGGAATTTGTGGAGGAAACAGAAGAAAACGAAATACTTCCAGAGGACATGATTGCAGATGATTCTCAAATGCAGCCTGAGCCTACGGAAGCGCCGGCTCTGGAGGATGAACAGATTGCCCAGGTTTTATCGGAAATGAAACTGGAAGCAGAAGATTATATATCACTTTTGGACAGTATAGGGGAAATTGCCTGGAAAGTACGCCAGTCTGTGGTGACAGTGGTAGGTGTTACTGCGGATACGGGATGGCTTGACAATGAGCATGAAAGCGAGGGCGCTGTTTCCGGAGTGGTGGTGGCCGATAATGGGAGAGAACTGCTTATCCTGGCTAATACCAGAAGCATTAACGAGGCAGATTCTCTGAAGGTTGCTTTTGCAGACGGGGAAGAACATGAAGCGACTATTAAGAAAAAAGATAATAATACAGGGCTGGCAGTAATATGCATACCAAAAGCCAGGATAAACAGCGACACGCTTAAAATGGCGGAAGCTGTGTCACTGGGGTCATCCGCAGGGAATCTTACAGGAAACCCTATTATAGCTCTTGGCAGGCCTGTGGGAACAGAGGATTCTCTCTGTTATGGAAATATAACTTCCGTAGAAAATGCGATCAGACTTCCGGATTCCAATTATAAATATATGACTACGGACATTTATGGGAGCAGTAATGCCAGCGGTGTATTGATAAATCTTCAGGGACAGGTTATTGGAATAATTGATATGTCATTTAATTCCAGCGATATGAAAAATCTTGTCAGTGCAATTGGAATCAGCGATTTAAAAAGGCTTGTGGAAAGCCTTTCCAACGACAGGGAAATTCCTTATTTTGGAATTTATGGAGCTGACGTAACAAAGGAGGCCAATGAAGAGATGGGCGTTCCATTTGGAGCTTATATAACAGAAATAGATATGGATTCTCCGGCTATGGATGCCGGCATACAAAGCGGTGATGTTATCACGGAATTAAACGAGACAGAAGTAAATAATTATCAGGAACTGGTAAAAGCGCTGCTGGCGGAAGAACCGGAAAAGGAGCTGTCTATCAGACTGATGCGTCAGGGACCGGAGGGGTATACGGAAATGGAACTGGAGGCAGTGCTTGGTCTTAAGCAGGAATAAAGGATTGGGTTTTTTGGGAGAACGTGATATATAGTAAGAAGGGAGGCTGCGGATATCCGCAGAAAAGAAAAATGAAGTATTTAAAGGATTATAATGACGGAGACAGAGTATTTGATATTTATCTTTGTAAGCATAAAGTTTCGGCGGTCACAAAAAACGGAAAGCCCTACGAGAGCCTGATTTTACAGGACAAAACAGGGACTATAGATGCTAAGGTGTGGGATCCTTCCAGTGCTGGGATAGCAGAATTTAATGCACTGGATTATATAGAAGTATATGGGGATGTTACAAGTTTCCAGGGCGCGTTACAGGTAAATGTCAAGAGAATTCGAAAATGCCGGGAGGGAGAATTTAATCCGGATGATTACCTGCCTGTAAGCAAATATAATATTGAAGATATGTTTGAGGAATTAACTACATATATTGGAAAGCTTGAAAACAAATATTTAAAACAGCTCCTCAAAGCCTTTTTTATGGAGGATAAGGAATTCATAAGGGTATTTAAATTATCTTCGGCAGCAAAAACAGTCCATCATGGATTTGTTGGCGGATTACTGCAGCACACTTTAGGTGTGGTAAGACTTTGTGATTATTATTGTAATGCTTATCCGCTGCTTAACAGAGACTTGTTAATCTGTGCGGCAATCTGCCATGATATCGGAAAAACACGGGAAATTTCACTTTTTCCTCAAAATGACTATACAGATGAAGGACAGTTTCTGGGGCATATTATGATAGGGACAGAGATGGTTGCGGATAAAATCCGTGAAATAGAAGGATTTCCCGTTACCCTTGCCAGTGAGTTAAAGCACTGCATTCTGGCCCATCATGGGGAATATGAATTTGGATCTCCTAAAAAGCCTGCCATTATAGAGGCTGTGGCGCTGAATTTTGCTGATAATACGGATGCCAAATTGCAGACTTTTACGGAAATACTGGAAAATTCCACAGAAACAGGATGGATGGGCTTTAACCGGTTATTTGATTCAAATTTAAAGCGGACAAAGGCAGAGTAATAAGTGCGATAATTAATTAAGGACAGTTTGCGATGCGTGTTGTCTGTTGTCTGGCAGCACCGCAAGTATCGCTTGCGCTATATGACAGACATTTCAAAAAGGGAGTAAATTGGTATAAACTGTGGCAGCCTTTGAAGGCGGCAAAAGTGAGGCCGGATTATGGTTTATGAAAAAAATCAATTATTAACAGTAGAAATTACGGATATGACTGCTGACGGAGAAGGGATTGGGAAGGTAGACGGATATCCCTTTTTCATAAAGGATGCGATAATCGGGGATCAGGCCAGGATTCGCGTTACACGGGCAAAAAAGAATTACGGGTATGGAAGATTGGAGAAGGTGCTTATGCCTTCTCCCTTCCGTATAGACGCAAAATGCTCCTTTCACAGGCAGTGTGGCGGCTGTCAGCTGCAGGCGATGAGTTATGAGCGCCAGCTTCAGTTTAAAGAAGACAAGGTTAAAAATAATCTGATTCGGATTGGCGGGTTTGCGTCGGAGTTTCTTGATAAGGTTATGGAGCCAATAGTGGAGATGGAAAACCCCTTCCATTATAGAAATAAGGCATTGTACCCTATCGGTACAGGCAGGGATGGAAAATCCATAGCCGGGTTTTATGCCGGGAGAAGCCATAATATTATTGCAAATACGGATTGTAGCCTTGGCGTATATGAAAACAAAGAAATTTTAGAGATAATTCTTTCTTATATGAGAGAAAATCATGTATCTGCTTATGATGAAGCGACCGGACAGGGACTGGTTCGTCATGTGTTAGTACGAAAAGGCTTTCAGAGTGGGGAAATCATGGTCTGTCTTGTTCTGAATGCTAAGTCAGGAAGAAAAAATTCTGATTTTCTGCCCGGGCAGGCAGGGCTGGTAAACAGCCTTTCAAAGGTAAATGGCATTGCCGGCATATCCGTGAGTATCAACAGAGAACATACGAATGTGATTATGGGGAAGGAAATCCATACTATATGGGGGAAAAAGAGTATACAGGATACGATTTTTATACGCAATGTGGAAGATGATTTTGCGGCTACGGGGCAGGGAATAACTTTTTCTATCTCGCCGTTATCATTCTATCAGGTTAACCCGGTACAGACAGAAAAGCTGTATAGCCTTGCTCTTTCCTATGCGGAAATTAGTGGAAAGGAAACAGTGTGGGATTTATACTGCGGGATTGGGACGATTTCTTTATTTCTGGCATCAAATGCAAAACAGATATACGGGGTGGAAATCGTGCCGCAGGCAATCGATGATGCAAAACAAAATGCCATTCAAAATGATATAAAAAATGCGCAGTTCTTTGTGGGAAGTGCAGAGGAAATATTTCCTGAAAAGTACGCAAATGACGGGATAAGAGCGGATGTGGTTGTTGTGGATCCGCCCCGTAAGGGCTGTGACAGGACCTGCCTTGAGACCATACTTAAAATGGCCCCTGAAAGAATCGTGTATGTAAGCTGTGACAGCGCTACTTTGGCCAGGGATTTGTGTATTCTTTGTGAGGATACCTATGAGATAAAAAGGATGAGAGCAGTGGATATGTTTCCTATGACGGTGCATGTGGAAACCATTGTACTTCTGACTCACAAGTCATTGCGGGAATCCAAGCGGTGGGTATGTGAAAAGCATTGCCAGGACGCTTGAGTCAAATGGCGCAAAGAGTGTGATACCTATGGCCCGTTCAAACTTATTGGTGGTATTGCCAAAGGGCATCCGACCGGAGAAGAGATTATTGGTGAGGTAGCGTTTTACGATAAAATAATCAGGGGAGAATAAAATGGCTGAACATAAAAATGAAATACATATTGGTGAAGCAGTAAAATAAAATATCAACAAGGAGGCGGCGGTCGTTCTGACAGATCCTATAAATATGCCAGGGCGTGAGGCGGAAATAGAAAATATTCCCAAAAAGATTAAGTTAAGATGAAAGCTCATCGTCAGATGCTGCTACGGGAAAGACACCATGCAGTACGCCCTGGACAACAAAGCGGGTGGAATGTCCCCTTCCGGTACAGGTGGAGAGGGTTAATACTTTATCTTGAACAGTGGGGACGATTCCGGTATCAATAGTGGAGTTTTTCAAACAAAATTGGATAAAATCAGATCTTCTTTTCTTTGAGTTAATATTTATCCGGTATACAATTTCACGGACTCCTACTTCATAGGCGGCAAAAATATCATATCTGCAGACGCCTTCATCCGTAACCACATAAATGCTGGGGTGCTCCTTCCAATATTCAATATCGTCATAATTTAATAAATTGCCAAACATAGAGCCGTTACGCATTTTATGTCCATAAATGATAGTATTAAAGCTTCGCATATTTGGACTGATCTGGCATTCCATAAAAAAAGAACCCACGGAGCTCTGATCATTGTTCCAGGTGTGATTTAAGTAATATTTATTATCTTCCGCCTGGAGGACAGGATAGGAAAGTTCTGTCTCCGGAATGGCAATCCAGCCAATCACTTCAGGATTAACTGCCCGCAGGGAAACTAAGTCCGTGCCTGCAAGGGCTTCGGCCCAAAAGTCGGTTTCTTCAGCTTCTTCCGGTAGTTCCCGGGGCATAGTGCTAAGGCCTGCTACCAGCTGTGCATTAAAATAATCCTCCGCTCCATTGTGATAATCCAGTCTTTTTATACCAATGACGGTTATACTGATAACAAAGGACAGAACAAGGGATATGGTTATTAGCAGGCGTATTTTCTTTTTCATTTTAAATTTCCTTTCCTGTAAATTGTCCACTGTCAGGTAAGTTGCTTACCGGTTACAATGTATTTGCTGTCAGCTGAGCTATTTATCAGTTACATTACTATTTGTCAGCAGAAAAGCTGTTTACACTAGCCGGGTTATTTGCCCACAGTATCCAACATTCCATATGCTACAAGTTTATCGTAATTCATATAGTACAGATAGTATCCTCCGATATTATGCTGTACGTCATCGATACGGACACGGTAGCCATCGTGCCGGACCATGAAAGTATTCAGAATTCTCTCCGGGTTATCCATGTACATCGCATATTCGGGATAAAAATAACCGTTTAACTGTCTGTCTGCTCTGGTATAAATGGTGTTTAAAAATGCTTCCAGATCAAATCCTGCTGCAAGACCACCATTTTCAACCATCCGATCATATATCTCAAAAGTAGCCATCAATAGTTCCAGATAGGTGTGATAAGTGGTATCACGGTTTTTGATTTCTTCCAGATTTACCTGTGCATTTTCCAAAGCGAAAGCATAATAATCCATATTGTCTGGTATGTACTTAGTAATTTCGTTCATGCTGTATGCAACCCAGTGGTCTTTATACTGAGTGTAATCCGCCTGAATAAAGTGCTCTACAGCGCTTTGAGCGGCATCCAGCCAGACTTTATTTTTTGTAAGCCCATAGAGGCGGCAGAGAGCAAAGGTTGCTTCACCATCATAATACACGGTGCGAAAAGCTTCTTTTTGTGAAAAATCGCCATTCAATACATGATAATATTCACCGCTTGCCTGGTCAAACAGAGAAAGAATTCCTTCACCCAAAGCGCAGCAGACATCTTTATATCTGTTATCATCAAAGACTTCCATATATTCGGTTAAAGCTACCACGGCGAGACCACAGCCGCCCAGCTTGATTTCGTCATCTTTTTTTTCATAAAGATAGGCCCTGCCGTTTGGATCGTAAATTATCTGAGTGAGCATATAGTCGATGGTCTGGTTAATCTTTTCTGCCAGAGCCTGATCCGGCGATAAGCGGTAGCGGCAAATCAGCGACCAGAGGGAGCTTGCATGGCGTACAATATTATAATTATCTATCTCCTCATCAAAACGCGGGTAAATACCGTAAATAAAGGAGCCATCCTCTTTCACCTGATTTACCAGGAAATTGGAAGCATTTAAAATCAGGTCTTTCGCGTAATCTGCATCAAGAATATCCACCTTGCGCCGCCCGTAATCTAATCCGCTGGCGCTTAATTCGTAAACAGTATTATCCTCATCACATATCCAGCCGGCGCATTGAAATAAGGTACAGGATAGAGGAAATTGCTTTAGGGTAGAGCGTTTTAATGCCTTCAGATAACGGTTCAATGTTTCGCGATTGATACCCCCGTTTTCATAATCATAGATTTTAGCGCCATTAAGTTCCGCTTCCAAAAGAGCAGTCTGAAAGTTTTCATCAAAAGATACGCCATAACGGAAGAATTCATGCCGATAGGAGCCTATTATCTGGAATAACTCCTGCGTCTGAACTGTTTCGGAAGAATAAATGACATCCGCTTTCACCCATTTTGGATTTATTTTCTTTTTTTTCAGAGCGCTATCTGCCTTATTTACGGCTGAAAGCCAGGCTTCATCTAATGTTACGCCTGTGCCGGTGTATACGCTTGCGCGCGATGTGCCGTCAGAAACAGAAAGAAAAACCACATTTCCCGCTTCTCCTGCAGGCGCATCTCCCAGTTCCTGGTAAACCCAGTCTGCCAGAGCATATTCCTGAAGCAGCTTAACCTTTTCCTGAAAAGGTGTGGTGTCATTCCTGCCCTTATATAAAAATAACAGAGCCGGAACAGTGGCCGCAACAATTAATAGCAGCAATGCTGCGCAGAGGATGAGCTTTTTCCTGGTCATGATATTGCTCCTTTTATATAATAGAACCGGAGCCCGATAGGGCTCCGGTTTTTTCACAATAAGCTGGCTCGCGAAGCGTGTCAGCATTTGTTACCTTTTCGTAAAACCGTTTCTGATATCAGGCGTTTCTACGCTTTTTCCGATCTAAAGCAGCCAGACATAATAACCCGGCAGCGGACAAAGCGGCAATCACATACCACATGTCAGAAATGTCACCGGTTTTAGGAACATTCGCCAGAGGAACATCCTCGTCAAAAATATCTACCAGGGCGCCCCTTCTGGAAGGAAGGCCTGCCAAAGGAACATCTTCATCAGAAATTTCCGTCAAAGTTTCCTCAACCGGAATATTCGTCAAAGGCACGGGAGCGGTAGGGATATCTGTTAAAGGTGTAGGCTCATCAGGAACGTCCGCATCAGCGTCAGAATCTGCATCCGCATCTGCATCCGCATCAGAGTCATCATCTGCGTCCGCATCATCATCCCCTTCATTTATTGTCCTTTGGTAAGAATTATGGGAAGAAGTACCTGTACTCCAATTAGAAGAAGAGTGTGCCTTCGTTACTTTTTCTTCTGTAGTTATTGTAGCGGATGCTTCTTCAATATTGAATTTCATAGTAAAACTCATGTTTACGGCCTGCTTTTTATGACTGTCAGCCAGACCAATGAAAGTCTGTGATGTTTGGCCGTTTTTCTCTTCAGAAGAGAAAATATAAATGCCGTTTCCTAAATCCCTGGTACCTGATAATTCAATTGTGATTGTTGTGCCGTTAGGTAAAAGAAGATCCCTGAATGTATATACATTGCCGTCTTCTTCAAACTTATCATAGTCCTTTTCAATGTCTTTTGTTTTTGGAGTGCCGGCAATACGTTTAGAGGCAATACATACTTTGTTTTCCCCCTCACCAGCATAAATTTTTATGATTAGATCATCATTAAGCTTACTGGGCGTAACCTCCAAGGCAAAAGAAACATCAGCTTTATAGATGTCAGCTTTGTTATCAGTCTGCTGAACCGTCATGGTTGCTTCCGTATTATCTGTTACTTTTTCTTTAATGGTTACACTGGAATTAGTTATGTCATTTTTTGTAATCTCAGCCGGAGCTTTAGTTGCGCCTATGGTGTTGTCATCTAAATCTTTTAAGCTAACAAGCCAGCTGCATATCTGTTCCAGAGCCATTTTTTGATCGTCATCAAGAGATTCATAAGTGCTTTCTCCGGTACCGACCATTTTTTTGACAGTCTTATCATAATACATACCCATGTATTGTTTCCAGCTGTTAAAGTTTGTTACATTAACCTGTTTGTCGGTTCCGGTATTGCCATAATACCAAAGTGCCGCCTGCGTTGCGGTTAGAGCCACACCGGGGGTCGCGCCCTGCAATACGGCTTCAACATCAATCCGGGGTTCACCTTCGGCCTTTTTGCTGTTTAGTGCCTCCAGATATACCTGAAGATTCTTTTTTAGAGTGGCTAAACTGCCTACTACATCCTCATCCGGGTTATCAGAATCTTCCATGCCCCAATAGCCGTTTATGACAATATTTCCAAGGGCCTGCTGCTTCTTCTTTGCATCTTCTTCCTGTTCTTCCTGAGGGAGATTACTGTTAATCAATCGTTTCCAATAATCGGAGTCATCAATTTCGACCATTTTGTAGCGATAGTCTGGCTTAGAGCCAGTATTCAAATCCGCACAATATGCATAGAGCTTATTGTTGTTTTTGTCCCGCAGGATAAACTGATGGGTGCGATAAGTGGTTGAGCTGCCAACATCAGCACGGATAGAGCTTTCTAATCCAAGCTCACCAACGTAATAGCAGTCGTATCCGTCTTTTTCAAGATCTTCTAACCATTTAGGATCAGATTGAGTTAATTCTTTATCTTTAGCATCCTCAGCATTAAGAATCGGATTTAGATCACTTTTTTTTACCCAACCGGAATAATTTCCATCAGAATTAATATGATACCATATATTACCTTTGGAATCCTTTTTCATCTGATCAGCCCGTACGATGGCACCTGTTCCCCGGCTTGCATCAATTTTGTCCTTGAGATTGTCAGAATATAAATAGCATCCGCCTTTCTTTACCTCAAAGGTACCTGCAATTATTTCTATATAATCACCAGAAATCCAGGCATCTTCACCTATTCTGTACCAGCCGGTTTTAGGATCAATATCATAGATATAGACTTCTGTACCATTTGCAATTGCGCCATTTGTATATTTAGGATGAGCTGTACCAGCCCCAGTACGCACATTTAAGCTGCTGGCTGTAATTTTTGCAACTGCAAGGGAGTTAATGCCATCTCTATCGATAAGATCGTTATCTTTATCATACATACCCTCGTATTTGCTTTCATATTCTTTTTTATCAAAAGTTCCTTCAAATCCGGGAGTTATGCTGTCTTTTTCCTCTACATCCGTTTCCCCATGACCATCTCCGGTGGTAACTTCGCTCATATCTGCATCAACCCTGCCGGATTTAATTTCATTCAGTGTTATGGTCTCTACCGTAGTAGTAACATCCTTTGTCTGAGAGAAGGTTTCCCCATTAATCACAGTAACAATAGTAGTACGAATGGTGTTATTCCCCAAGTCTTGCGTTGTGCTGTAACGGTAACCTATTTCCAGCCCGCTGGTCTCATCTTTGAGAATTTCAGCGTTTTCAGGCATACTTTCGGGCACATTGGGTGTTCTGGTTTCCGTTATTACCGTTTCGACCTTTGTGGTTTCATAGGAGGTGAGCTCACCCGTTTCGTTTCGATTTTCCTTCAGCTCCCAGGTACCATTGGTAGTAACAGTGGTATTTTCATCCGGATGTTGGACATCTTCCGGGAGATAATAGGAGTTTTCATTACCCTCTTCTACAGGTTGGTACCCTTGTTCCGTGGGAGGAGTGGGTTTTTGCTCTGCCTCTATCTGATCTCTGATGTTAAAGTCTTCATGAATTTCTCCATCTGTTCCAGGAGTTACGGTAATATTTTTATCTTCGGAGCCTGATGGATCAGGATCTAAAGGATTGCGTGCATCTGTTTCGGTAGTCTCACTTCCGGATACAGTGACATTAACATCATTGGGCGCTTCACCGACTGTGCCGGTACCTTGATATTGGGTATTGCCATTGGCGTCTTCTGTTAACGTTCCCGTAATAGTTACATCGGCAGGAGTACCATTCACATCCACAGTAGTTGTGTCCTGTAATTCCTGTTGATTATTCGTAGCCGGATTATCAGCAGACGGCTGACCATCATCGGCAGGCTGGTCACTGGCTCCGGACTCATCATCAGTTGTCGGCTGACTATCGGGTTCCGGGGTAGTGTCAGGAGGCGTTACATCGCCGTCAGATCCCCCATCGTCAAATGCATCTGAGTGTGGGCTGGGATCAGAATTACTTTGATCATCACCAGCAGAATCAGAATTGTCATCTGTTAAATCGGAACCAATTTCTTCCTCATCCGCTAAAGAAACAAGCTGAGGCGATCCTGCCACCATAATAGCGGCAATAAGCAGAGCAAGGGCACGTCTGCTAAATTTTTTTAAATTTTTCTTTTTCATAATTTTTTCCTTTCTTTGCTAAAAGCTTCGGAAGCAAAGGGTCCGGCGGCTGGGCTGGCATAGTTTCACTACTATGGCTGTTTCCACGGTATTGAGAACATTAGCCCCCTGGCTTTGCGTCCCACCGTTTCCGATGGTTTGCTAATTATAAATGAAGTAATTAGTGACCAGGCTGCCATATGTCTTAAGACGGGTAGGCCCCTTGGCTTTGCGTCACGCCCTTTCAGACGTTTTGCCAAAATGAGTCGATCAAATTTTAGACTTTTTAGTTCCTGTATCATAGTGCTCACCTCTCTTTCGTACATTTTGCAGTCGATTCGACAGGGTAATAGTATTTTGAAGATTTTTATAATACAAAACGGCCAGTTTCCCGAATCTTTTCGTTCAAACCAGCCTTTTACTGCCAGAGCCACAAAATTTCGCTGCAAAATGTTTTGTTAAATATCATTATCGCACAATAAATATCAATGATTTATAGAGATAATATTTTGTTAAAATTTTAATCGGCTGATCCGCAAAAGTTTCAGTATTTAATCTCTATTTAATATAAAGATTAGCACAAATGACCTTATGTTGCAATATAATATGGGGATTTATGCCTCATATATGGTAAAGTTTTCCAGTATTGAATTGACAGCTTTATTGACTGCCAAGTCAAAGCAGAATAAAAAATATTTTACTATATGAATATGCGGTTTACATAGAAAGAACACATTAAGTTTTTAAATTTCAGTAAATTTGTATTTTGTGTAAAGTCCGTTATAAAATGCAGCATCTGGCATAAATACTTAATTTTAAAGATAAAATCTTTGGTGACAGACGAATTTAAACATGCTATGATAATTGTATTCTTTCAGTTTAAAAATATTCAGCCGGATTATTTACAGGCAGCTGGCTGAAAATGTGGTATATGGACATTTGATAATCATTTTAGTTATGACGGAGGGTGTTACTATGAATAATGATTATATGTCAAAGGGATATTTTTTGTCTGACCAGAGTATTTCCCCGGGGAATGCTGTGGAGAATAATCAGACAGCTTTTTGTATGAGGACAATTATAGATAAGATGCCGGGAGGCTTTTTTATATATCGCGCGGACCATGATGAAAAGATTATTTATGCCAATGAAGCAATGCTCCGCATATTTAACTGTAATACAATGGAAGAGTTTAATGCATTGACAGGAAACAGCTTTCGTGGGATTGTACATCCGGATGATTTGGATGAGGTGGAAGAGAGCATTAAGCAGCAGATTAGGGATAGTAAGTATGACCTGGATTATGTGGAATACCGGATCATACAAAAGGGTGGCGGAATCCGCTGGATAGAAGATTATGGCCATTTTACCCATAGCGATTTGTATGGAGATGTATTTTATGTATTTGCAGGTGACGCTACGGAAAAGCGTAAACGACAGCAGGAGGAAAAGAAACAGGAGCAATTAAAATTATTAAACCAGATTGACGCTTATGATAAAAAACTGGAGCTTATCAATCGGGAGCAGTTGCGGCGGCTGGAGCTGATAGATGGGCTTAGCATTGATTATGAATCTATTTTTCACCTGGATTTTGGCGAGGGAACTTTTCATCCCTATCAGATTAGTGAACGAATAGCGAATAACTTAAAGGACGAAATGTATGAAATCAGCGTGTTTACCAGTTTCCTTGCCGATTATGCCAAAGGGTGGGTATTTCAGGAGGACAGGGAGCTTTTCTTAAAGGCTGTTGATTATGATTACATAAAGGAACAGCTTTCAGGAAATAAGGTTTACCATGTGAACTACCGGATTGAAAAAAACGAAGGAATTGAGCACATGCAGCTGTGTGTGGTCAATGTTGGAAATATAAGAAACGGGTTTCAGGTTGTGGTGGGATGCAGAAGCATTGATGATGCAGTACGCCATGAAACAGCACAGAACAAGCTGTTGGAAGAAGCCATGAATCAGGCGAAAAGTCTTAGCAGGGCAAAGGATGTCTTGCTGGCAAATATGTCTCATGATATACGTACGCCCATGAATGCAATTATTGGTTTCACAACGCTTGCAAAAGCCCATATGAGCGATACTCAAAAGCTGCAAAATTATATTAATAAGATAGAGGAGTCCGGTCAGGATTTGCTTCAGCTGTTAGATGATATGCTGGAGTTATCACGGCTAGAGGCGAGCAGAGGAAACCTTTTAGAGGAGAAATGCAATCTGTATGAAATTATAAAGGATGTACAGGCCAATATCCTTCCCCGGGCGCAGGCAAAAGAAATTAAGTTTTTACTGGAAACAGACGGAATCGTGCATCCTGATATATACAGCGACAAAGATCATTTGATGCAGATTTTTCTCCGGGTTATAGGAAATGCGGTAAATTATACGAAAAAGGGCGGGACGATTGACTTTTCGGTTGTGGAGCAGAAGGCTTCAAATCAGTTTGCAATTTTTCAGTTTACAATTGAAGATACGGGAATAGGTATCAGTGAAAGCTTTATGACCCATATTTTCGAGCCTTTTGAGCGCGAGAAGAATTCAACTTTAAGCGGTGTAAAAGGAACAGGGCTTGGTCTTCCCATTGTAAAAAACATTGTGGAAATGATGGGTGGAACCATAGAGGTATCCAGTATTTCCGGCAAGGGAAGCCGTTTTATTATTACATTAAATCTGAAGCTGCAGGATAAAGGTAAGGAGCAGGAATCATCCCCGGCAAAAGGAGAAAGCCATCAGGAGAAAGGGAAAATTCTGGTGGTGGAGGACAATAGAATTAACCTTGAAATTATGAATGTGCTTTTAGCAGATGCCGGGTATCTGATTGATACGGCCGAAAATGGAAGCATTGCCGTTGAAATGTTAAAAAATTCCCAGCCCAATGAATACTTTTTGGTTTTAATGGATATACAGATGCCAGTGATGGACGGCCATACGGCTACAAGAAAAATCCGAAAGCTAAAGGACAGTACTTTAGCAAACATCCCGATTGTGGCTTTGTCTGCCAACGCTTTTGAAGAAGATAAGAAAAAATCAATGGAATGCGGTATGAATGGACATTTGGCAAAGCCTGTTAACATGCAGGAGCTTTTGGAACTGATTGAGAGAATTGCTTGAAAAACGCTGTTTCATTTGCTACACTTAATGTGAACGAATGAAAAGATTAATGTTGTAATTTAGAATTTAAAAATTAATTATGAAGAAGGAGTGTGGAGGCATGAAAAAAGTAACATTTGACTATTCCAAGGCAGCTTCCTTTATCAGGGATCATGAAGTGGAATCCATGAAGAAGCTGGCATTGGATGCGAAGGAAGTATTGGTATCAAAACAAGGCGCCGGAAATGATTTTCTGGGATGGATTGATCTTCCGGTATATTATGACAAGGAAGAATTTGAAAGAATTAAAAAGGCAGCGGCTAAGATCCAAAGTGATTCAGAGGTTCTACTTGTAATTGGTATCGGAGGCTCCTATCTGGGCGCAAGGGCGGCCATTGAATTTTTAAGACACAGCTTTTACAATGTAGTAAGCAAAGAGGTAAGGAAAACACCTGAGATTTACTTTGTAGGGAATTCTATCAGTTCCACTTATATCAGGCACTTGATGGATGTGATTGGCGATCGGGACTTCTCTATCAATATGATTAGTAAATCAGGCACAACCACAGAGCCAGCTATTGCATTCCGCGTATTTAAGGCAATGATGGAAGAAAAATACGGCAAAGAAGAAGCGGCAAAGAGAATTTATGCCACTACCGACAAGGCAAGAGGCTCTCTTAAGAATCTTGCTACGGAAGAAGGTTATGAGAGTTTTGTGGTGCCTGATGACGTGGGCGGACGTTTTTCTGTCCTCACAGCGGTTGGTCTTCTTCCTATTGCAGTGAGCGGGGCAGATATTGATAAACTTATGGAAGGCGCGCAGGCAGGACGTAAGGCTGCTTTGGAAGCTTCCTTTGAAGAGAATGATGCTCTTAAGTATGCGGCTGTCCGCAACATTCTTCTCAGAAAAGGAAAAGGAATTGAAATTCTTGCAAATTATGAACCCAGTGTTCATTACGTTTCCGAATGGTGGAAACAGCTTTATGGTGAGAGTGAAGGCAAGGATCAAAAAGGTATTTTCCCTGCAAGTGTTGATTTGACAACAGACCTGCATTCTATGGGCCAGTTTATTCAGGATGGTTCCAGAAATATGTTTGAGACGGTTATTAATATTGAGACAAGCAGAGAGGAAATTATTTTACAGGAAGAACCGGTTGATCTGGACGGATTAAATTATCTTGCAGGTAAGAGCGTGGACTTTGTAAATAAGAGCGCAATGAACGGAACAATTCTTGCCCACACAGACGGCCAGGTTCCCAACCTTATGGTTACGGTTCCTGAAGTAAATGAATATTACCTGGGACAACTCTTTTATTTCTTTGAGTTCGCCTGCGGTGTAAGCGGTTATCTGCTTGGGGTAAATCCTTTCAACCAGCCTGGCGTGGAGAGCTATAAGAAGAATATGTTTGCACTTCTTGGAAAGCCCGGCTTTGAGGCACAGAGGGAAGAATTACTTAAGAGATTATAAAAATAAAATGAATTTCATATTTAGTAAAAGTGATTTAAAAAAGCTGATTTTGCCCCTTATATTGGAGCAGTTTCTGGCAATTACGGTAGGTATGGCGGACACCATGATGATATCCTCTGTGGGGGAGGCTGCTGTTTCCGGCGTATCGCTGGTGGATATGATAAACAATCTGATTATCAGTATACTGGCGGCGCTGGCTACTGGTGGTACTGTTGTCACTTCACAGTTCATTGGAGCCCGGGATATGAAATCAGCTAATAAATCCGCAAAGCAGCTGATTTTTGCCTCAGGAGTGATTGCAGTTATCATAGCCGTCCTTGCCATTGCTTTTAACGCGCCAATTTTAAGGTTATTTTTTGGGCGGATTGATGCGGATGTTATGGTGAATGCCGTAATATATTTTATTATCTCCGCATTGTCGTTTCCCTCCCTGGCTGTTTACAGTTCCTGTGCAGCTTTATTCAGAGCCATGGGAAATGCAAAGGTAACGCTTAAGGTGTCCGTTTTGATGAATTTAATCAATGTGGCGGGAAATGCCGTGTGCATATACGGGCTTGGAATGGGCGCCGCGGGAGTTGCAGTGCCTTCCCTGGTTTCCAGAACTGTTGCGGGTGCGGTTCTCTATGTTATGTTGAAAAATCCGGAAAACATGATTTATTTGAGCCGGGAAAAGTTCCATATAGAGATAAGGGTAATAAAAAAGATCTTATACATTGGAATTCCCAGCAGTATCGAAAATGGCATTTTTCAGCTGGGAAGGGTCCTGGTGGTGAGTATCATATCCCTTTTTGGCACAGTACAAATTGCGGCAAACGGTGTGGCAAACAATCTGGATAGTCTTGGGTGCATACTTGGACAGGCTATGGGGCTTGCCATGATTACGGTAGTTGGCCGCTGTGTTGGCGCCGGGGATGAAAAGCAGGTCAGATACTTTACGAAGAAGCTGCTGATATGGACTTATATGGGTACGGTCTGCATCAACAGTATCATACTGCTACTGATGCCCTGGATACTTTCCTTTTATGGTCTGGGAAGTGAAACACTGGTGCTCGCCAAAACCCTTGTCTGGATTCACAATGGAACGGCAATGCTGTTGTGGCCTCTTTCTTTTGTTTTGCCAAATGCGCTGCGGGCGTGTAATGATGTGAAGTTTACAATGGTGATTTCTATATTTTCCATGTTTGCTTTTCGGATTGGATTTAGCTATGTACTTGGCATTCATATGGAAATGGGTGCTGTGGGTGTCTGGATTGCCATGGTGCTGGACTGGATTTTCCGGGTAGGATGCTTTGTTGGGAGATATTTAAGCGGAAGGTGGAAAAATATGTGCCCCGCACTTCGGGAAAGTACCGGATAGATGATGGATCAAACGGAGTAAAGAGTTTAAGAAATATATATAAAAAGGGCTCGCTTGCGAGCCTTTTTATATATGCAGACATATAGGAGAAAGTATGACGCGCTGCAGGCAGGAAATTTTCCTGACCGGTTTGATGCAATAACAGCCCTGCGGCGTGGCGGCGCTTCATTGATAGGCCGACCTATAGGAAATATGTCAGCAGGTAAGGACGGCCTCTTTCATTTTCCTTACATATTGGCCTACCGGTCCGGCAGCCTCTCTTCCGTACTGGGCGATCAGCTTTATGATAGCGGAGCCTACGATAGCTCCATCGGAAATGGATGCCATTTTTGCCGCCTGTGCAGGGACAGAAATGCCAAAGCCAACTGCGCAGGGAAGAGATGTGTTTTTTCTTATTAATTTTACAAGGGACGGAATATCAGTGTTTATTTCGCTGCGTACACCTGTTACCCCAAGGCTGGATACGATGTAGACAAAACCCTGTGCCTGTTTGGCAATCATGGCAATCCGGTTTTGGGAGGTAGGAGCGATCAGGGAAATAAGGGCTACGCCGTATTTTTGACATATATCGTCAAATTCTTCTTTTTCCTCAAAGGGAAGATCGGGAAGGATCAGTCCGCTTATGCCAATTTCGGCACAGGTGCCGATAAATTTATCTGCACCGTAAGAAAAAATAACATTAGCGTAAGTCATAAATACCATAGGTGTAAAAAGGTCCTTGCACAGGCGCTTTACCATATCAAAAATTTTGTCTGTGGTAACGCCACCTTTTAGTGCACGCAGATTAGCGTCTTGAATAACGGGTCCTTCTGCGGTTGGGTCGGAAAAAGGAATGCCAAGCTCTATCAGGTCGGCGCCGTTTTCCGCCATGCTGCGGACAATTTTTTCTGTGGTCTCCAAGTCAGGGTCTCCGCAGGTAATAAAGGGAATAAATGCCTTTCCGTCTTTGAAAGCTTCTCTGATATAATCAGCCGGTTTTTGATATAAGCCTGTATCTGTTCTATTCATGGATATCCTCCCCTCTGTAATGTGCAATGGCGGCACAATCTTTGTCACCACGTCCGGAAATGGTAATGACGATAATTTTATCTTTAGAATAATCGGGTGCAATTTTCATGGCATGGGCAACAGCATGGGCACTTTCTATGGCAGGGATAATGCCTTCTGTGCGTGAGAGATATTCAAAAGCATTTACCGCTTCGTCATCCGTGATGGCTGCATATTCTGCTCTGCCCGTATCGTGAAGCCATGCATGCTCCGGGCCGATGCCGGGATAATCCAGACCGGCTGAGATGGAATAAACCGGTGCAATCTGGCCATATTTATCCTGACAAAAATAGGATTTCATACCATGGAAAATACCCTGCCGGCCGGTACTTATGGTGGCGGCCGTCTCAAAGGTATTAATGCCTCTTCCTGCAGCTTCGCAGCCAATCAGCCTTACATCCTTATCTTTAATAAAATGGTAGAAACTTCCCATGGCATTGCTGCCGCCTCCCACACAGGCTATTACCACGTCAGGAAGGCGCCCTTCTTTTTCTGATAACTGCTGTTTGGTTTCCCGGGAGATAACTGCCTGAAAATCTCTTACAATGGTAGGGAAAGGGTGAGGGCCCATGACAGAGCCAAGGCAGTAATGGGTGTCGGAAATGCGGCTGGTCCATTCGCGCATGGCTTCAGATACCGCATCTTTTAAGGTGGCTGTTCCTGTTTTGACGGGAATAACCTCTGAACCTAAAAGGCGCATTCTGTATACATTGAGAGCCTGCCTTTTGGTATCTTCCTCTCCCATGAAGACAACACACTCCATACCTAGCAGCGCGGCAGCGGTGGCTGTGGCAACACCATGCTGACCTGCACCGGTTTCCGCAATCAGCCTGATTTTCCCCATTTTTTTGGCAAGCAGGGCTTGGCCAAGCACATTGTTGATTTTGTGGGAACCGGTATGGTTTAAATCCTCTCTTTTTAAATAAATTTTTGCGCCTCCCAGGTCACGGGTCATTTTTTGGGCATAGTAAAGACGGCTGGGACGACCTGCATATTCGTTGTATAAATCTGTAAGTTCCCTGTTAAAGGCAGGGTCGTCTTTATAATGCTTGTAAGCATCTTCAAGTTCAATGACGGCATTCATGAGCGTTTCCGGAATATACTGGCCGCCATAAGCGCCGAAGCGTCCTTTGGAATTTGGCATAGTAAATCCTCCCTTCTTTTCTCTTATTTTGTGTTCTTACAGTGACTGTAAGTTTAAGGTTAAATACACCTCCGGTTAACTTCTTATATGGTCTGCTGCATGGCAGGCTTCTATAAAAGCTTTTATTTTTTGATAATCCTTACGGCAGTTCGTTTCCACGCCGGAACTGACATCTACTGCATAGGGATGTGTCCTTTTAATGGCGTCTTTTACATTTGCAGGGTTTAATCCCCCTGCCAGAAAAAAGGGCTTGTGGATACCCTGTATCAGTGACCAGTCAAAAGCCTCGCCTGTGCCCAGGCCATTGTCGAGCAGCAGGTAATCGCAGGGATAGTCAAGGGCTCTTTTGATATCTTCCTTTCCTTTTATGATAAAGGCTTTGATAATGGGTTTGCAGCACAGGCTTTTGAGCTTTAAGGCATAGGAGGTATTCTCCCGGCCATGAAGCTGCACAAGCTGTATGGTCCCGGTTTCTAGAAGAGAGAGAACATTTTCCAGAGGCTCGTTTACAAAAACGCCGACACTTTGAATTTCCGGCTTTAAAAGTGATCTTAGGGCTGCCGCGTCCTTAAAAGAGACGCTGCGCTGCCTTCCCTGTAAAAAAACAAAGCCTATATAATCAGGGTTCAGTTGATTCACATAAGAAATATCTTTTGTGGATTTTAAACCGCATATTTTTATTTTGGTCATGCAGGTAATGTCCCTTCTATAACATATTGATAGTCATTTCATTCTTGCGGGCAGCCTGCAAATTGCTGCTTCCCCGCAGCCAATCCAGCATGGCTTTCTTATTTTTGGCGCACATGAGGGTTTCGCCAATTAAAACGGCATTTACGTTAGCTGCTTCGAGAACCTTTATATGTTCCGGGGAGCGGATACCGCTCTCTGCAACAAACAAAATATTTTCCGGCACGAAAGAGCGCAGTTTTACGCTGTTTTGGATATCTACCGTAAAGTCTTTAAGATTGCGGTTGTTGACGCCTATTATGCGTGCTTTAGCGGCAACTGCAGAGGCAATTTCTTTTTCATTATGAGCTTCTGCTAAAGCCGAAAGACCAAGAGAATCGCAGATATCGATGTAATACTTTAAGGTATCTGTAGAAAGCAGGGAGCAGATTAATAAGACCGCGCTGGCACCTAATAGCTTGGCTTCGTAAATCATATACTCATCTATTATGAAGTCCTTGCGGATGCAAGGGACAGATACTGCCCTGGAAATTTCTTTAAGATAATCATTTTTTCCAAGAAACCATTTAGGCTCGGTCAGCACAGAGATGCAGGAGGCTCCTGCCGCTTCATATTCTCTGGCAATTGTCAGATAAGGAAAGTCCTCTGCGATAAGTCCTTTGGAGGGAGAGGCTTTTTTACATTCACATATAAAGCTTATTTTGTCGGTGGTAAGAGCTTTTTCAAAGGGAAATCCGGTGCTGCAGTTTTGTGAAAGGGCAAGCTCTTTAAGTTCCTTAAGAGGAAAAATCTTTCTGGCTTTTTCCACCCTTTGCCTGGCATAGGCGGCTATCGTATCTAAAATTGTTTTCATTACCCTGTCCCCTATATATCACATAGCGAGAGAATAAAATCATAAGGGTTATGATGTTAATCCGTATTATAAACACCTTAAGCTGATTATTATTCATCAGTGAGTATCTAATAATAATTATTATTCATATACGAGTAGATATATTGCAAGCTCTACTGTAAAGGCAGATTACTTATAGATTTAAATTCTTCCAGTTTGGCCAGTGCACTGCCTGAATCAATTAGTTCCTCGGCAAGGCGGATGCCGCTAGCAAAGGAGTCTGCTTTTTCCGCAATATACAGGGCGGCTCCGGCATTTAAAAGAACTGCGTTTCTTTTAGCGTCCCTTTTTCCCTTTAAGATAGAAAGAGTAATTTGGGCATTTTCCGCAGGCGTTCCGCCAACCAGTTCTTTTTTTGTACAGGAGGTCAATCCGAAATCTTCCGGTGTAATAGTGTAGGTGTCATATTTCCCTTCGCTGAATTCACATATATAAGTGGGACTGCCTGCAGATATTTCATCCATCTTATTTATTCCGTAAACGACCATGCCACGCTTAACCCCAAGACTGGTGAGAACCTTTGCAAGAGGCTCAACCAGAGACTTATCGTAAACCCCAAGAAGCTGTCTGGCAGGAGAAGCCGGGTTTGTTAAAGGGCCTAAAATATTGAAGACGGTTCTGATCCCCAGTTCTTTACGAATAGAGCCAACATATTTCATGGAAGTATGGTATTTTTGCGCAAAGAAGAAGCAAATACCGACCTTTTTAAGGAGTTCAACACATTTTTCAGGAGATAAATCAATATTTACGCCAAGGGCCTCAAGACAGTCTGCAGCTCCGCATTTAGAGGATGCGGCCCGGTTGCCGTGTTTGGCGATCTTTACGCCTCCGGCTGCCGCAACCAGAGCGGAGGTGGTTGAAATATTAAAGCTTTGGGCGTCATCTCCGCCGGTGCCGACTATTTCCATAAGATCCATGTTATGTTCCACCTTCAGGGCGTGACAGCGCATAGCGGCAGCGCAGCCGGCAATTTCTTCAATAGTTTCCGCTTTAGTGCTTTTGGTGGACAAAGCAGCTAAAAAGGCGGCATTTTGTGTGGGTGAGGTTTCGCCGTTCATAATTTCGTTTATGACAGCGTAAGCCTCATCGTAAGTTAAATCCTGTTTGTCAACAATTTTTACAATAGCTTCTTTAATCATTTTTACCTCCATGTTTTTTATTAACTTTTGCAATATTTAAATAATTTTTTAAAATACTCTTTCCTTCCGGTGTAAGGATAGATTCAGGGTGAAACTGAAGCCCATAGACGGGATAGCTATTATGCTGAACCGCCATTATCTCGCCGTCATCCGCCCTGGCAGTAATGGTAAGACAAGCGGGGAGAGTTTCTTCAAGCAATGCAAGGGAATGATACCTGGCAACCTGAATACTTTCCGGAAGTCCCTGAAAAAGCGGACAGGCAGATTCAAGTCTGGTGTGGGACTGCTTTCCATGCATCAGCCTTTTGGCGTAGGATATTGTCCCGCCGTAGGCCATGCAGACGGCCTGATGGCCGAGGCAGATACCTAAAACAGGAATTGTGCCCCCAAGCTTCCTGACTACATCGATGCAGACGCCGGCATCTTCCGGTCTGCCCGGCCCGGGGGAAAGGATAATAGCCTCTGGTTTTAGCTTTTCAATTTCTGCTATGGAAACAGCATCATTTCGAATTACTTCTATATCAGGATTTAATGCACCGATCAGCTGGTATAAGTTGTAAGAAAAACTGTCATAATTATCAATTAACAAAATCATTGGTCTGCCTCCTGTTTTTATTCCCGCGGGCAACGAGCCAAGTGATTGCTTGCAGGCATTTGGCGACTGCCGCAGATAATGAGCGGGGCGGCACTTGCTATTTGGCCGGTTCACAAAGTGCGGCATCTGTTAATGCTTTCACAACAGCGGCAGCTTTGTTTAAGCATTCCTGGTATTCTTTTTCAGGAATAGAATCCGCTACAATTCCGGCGCCGCTTCTCACAAACACTTTATTGCCCTTCTTATAAGCGATTCTGATTGCTATGCAGGTATCGAGATTTCCGGTAAAATCCAGATAGCCTATGGCTCCGCCATAGATGCCGCGTTTGTTATTTTCCAGGTCGTTAATTAACTGGCAGGCTTTGAGCTTAGGAGCGCCGGAAAGTGTTCCCGCAGGTAAGACGGCATCTATAGCAGAAAGCGCATCTGCATCCACACGTATTTCTCCCCGCAGCGTAGAACCGATGTGCATAACATGAGAATATCTTTCTACAGAGAGATATTTTTCTACCTGAACGGTTCCAAATTTACTAATTTTACCAATATCATTTCTTCCAAGATCTACCAGCATATTATGCTCGGCCAATTCTTTGGGATCAGAGAGAAGCTTTTGCTCCAGCATTTTATCTTCTTCTTCCGTTTTGCCTCTGGGGCTGGTACCCGCTAAGGGAAAGGTATGCAAAGTGTCATTTTCCAGCTTAACCAGAGTCTCCGGAGAAGCGCCCGCCACTTCCAAATCACTGCTGGAAAAATAAAACATGTAGGGAGAAGGGTTTAAGGTACGCAAAATCCGGTAAGTGTTTAACAGGCTTCCCTCAAAGCCGGCCTCCAGACGATTGGATAAAACGATTTGGAAAATGTCGCCCTCTTTAATATGATATTTAGCTTTTTCCACCATAGAGCAATATTCTTCTCGGCCAAAAAGGGGAAAAAAGTCCGTAGTGCATTTACCGGGCAGGTCTTCGGCGGGAGCGCCGTTTCGAATTAATTCTGCCATTTGCTTTAAGATAAGGGCCGCCCTGTTATATTCTGTCTCAAGATTTTCAAGATAAATATTTACAATTAATATGATTTTTTGTCTAAAGTTATCAAAAGCAATTACCTTATCAAACAGCATCAAATCTACATCCTTAAAACCTTCTGTATCAACAGCGTCAAGGTGCAGAGATGGCTCCGCGTATTTTAGGTAGTCATAGGAGAAATAGCCAACCAATCCGCCGGTAAAAGGAGGGAGATAAGGAAAATGAGGACTTTTGTGTTCTTCCATAACCTGGCGGATATATTTTCCGGGGGCTTTTGTCTCAAAGGAAAAAGAGCCTGTTTTCATGCGGCCGTTGTGGCAGGTAATTTCAAGGCTGGGATGGTAGCCTAAAAAGGTATAACGCCCCCATTTTTCATGATCGGCGACAGATTCTAAAAGGTAGCAATGGCTGGAAATGTTTTTGAGGATTTTAAGAACTTCAATGGGAGTTCTGATGTCGGATAAAATTTCCATGCTGACCGGGGCCGTTTTGTATATGCCCTGCCCCTGCAATTCTTTTAATACATGAAGTTCAGGTTGAATCATAGCGTTTCCTTTCTGCCTGCAGCGGCAATAAAACAGAATAAAATAAGTGAAAATAATGCTTATGGCAATGTTTTTGCAAAATAAAAAGTCCCTGACAGAAAATATCTGTCAAGGACGAATAAAACTATCCGCGGTGCCACCTTGATTTACGACATGAGCCGTACGCTTAACAGGATACCATCATATCCCTGGCAACTGACGTATGCCTTACGTTGCAGAATACTTAAAATTCAATGAGTTGAAAATTCTTTAAATTGAAAATTCTTTAAATTTTGTTCACTGCACCCTCAGCGGTCCATTTGATGACTTGTTTTCCACCCGATCTCAGCGTTCCGGGCTCTCTGTAGGAGCATCATCACCGTTATCTCCGCATCAACGGTTTAGGTGTTATAAAGTTTTTATCATATTAACGCATGAAAGAAACAATGTCAATAGAAAATATTTAAATTGAATATTTAGAATATTTTATATATAATAAAAAATATTTATCGTAGGCAAAGCACGTGGTATACAGGAGGTGTGTATATGAAGATAGTGGTTTTGGAGAGAAACAGCGTGGGCCTGGATGTTCCGGTAGATGACCTTAATGCGTATGGAGAGGTGAGGGTATATCCTAATACTACGGCTGTGGATGTTAAGGAAAAGGTGAGAGAGGCGGAAATTATCGTTGCCAACAAAGCGCCTCTGAATGAGGAAACCTTAAAAGATGCGCCTTTCGTAAAACTGATTTGCGAATTTGCCACAGGGTATGACAATATAGACCTTGCATACTGCAAAAGCAGGGGCATCAGGGTGGCGAACATTGTAGGCTATTCCACAGATGCAGTGGCCCAGCATACTTTTGCGCTCTGCCTTTATGTGCTTGAAAAGCTCCGCCATTATGACGAATATGTAAAATCAGGAGCGTATGCAGCACAGGACCGTTTTTCGAATTTTGATATTCCTTTTACGGAGCTTGCGGGCAAGACGTGGGGGATTGCAGGAATGGGAAATATCGGCAGGAAGGTGGCCGGAATTGCCCGGGCCTTTGGCTGCAAGGTGATTTTTTATTCTGCATCCGGAAACAGTACCTGTACGGAATATGAGAGAGTGGAGTTTGACAGGCTGCTTCAGGAATCGGATTTTTTGTCGGTTCACTGCCCGCTAAGTGATAAAACAAGGGGTCTATTTGATCTGGACGCGTTTAAAAAGATGAAAAAAAGTGCTATATTCATTAATGTGGCAAGAGGACCTGTGGTCAATGACGAAGCGCTGTACACTGCCTTAACAGAGGATTATATTGCAGGAGCAGGGCTGGATGTGACCAGCACGGAGCCTATGAAAGACAGCAATCCGTTAAGTAGGATTATGGACAGTAATAAATTAATTATTACCCCTCACCTGGCATGGGCGAGCATTGAGGCAAGAAACAGGTGTGTTTCAGAAACCTGCAAAAATATTGAGGCATTTTTAAAGGGAGAAAACAGAAATATTGTTAATCTTTAAAAGCCGTAAGATTTCGAAAGGCAGGTTAAAAAAAGAGGAAAGATTTTTTGTCAGAAAATTTGTGTCTGAGGTTTCCGCTTTAGGGTGTTGAAACCATAGAAGATTCATACGAAAGATGTTAAAAAGATAATGAAAAAATAAGAGGTGAAAAGCTTTGGGAATTTTATTAAAAAATATTCTGGCTGTATTGCCGGAGGGCAATGATGACGTAGTGAAGGAAACGGATATTTATATTGAAGGCAGCAGGATTGCTGCCATTGGCATGAAGCCTTCAGGATTTGTAGCTGACAGAGTGGTGGATGGTAAGGACAGGCTTGCCATACCGGGATTAATAAACTGTCATACCCATTCTTATATGTCTTTTATGCGGAATGTGGCGGATGATTTGAGTTTTATGGACTGGCTTTTTGGATCTATTGATCCGATTGAGCAGCAGATGACAGATGAAGATACCTATTGGGGCGCCTGCCTCGCCATCATAGAAATGATGAAGAGCGGAACCACCTGCTTTAACGATATGCAGATGAACATCCATCAGACCACAAGGGCAGTAAAAGAATCCGGCATGCGTGCCGTCATATGCCGGGGGCTGGTAGGAAGCGGTAATGATGAGGCCGGACAGATTCGGCTAAAGCAGGCTTATGAAGAAAGAGATGCGGCTAAGGACTGTGACAGACTTACCTTTATGCTGGGGCCTCATGCTCCTTATACCTGCGATGATGCTTATATGCGCATTGTTGCCGGTGAAGCGAAAAAGAACCATATGGGAATTCACGTGCATCTTTCGGAAAGTGAAAGCGAGATACAGCAGATAAAAGAAAAATATGGAATGTCCCCTATTGAAATGGCGGATAGGAACGGACTGTTTGATGTGCCGGCCATAGCCGCACATTGTGTACAGATTACAGAAAGTGATATGGATATTCTGAAGAAAAAGGATGTAAGTGTGGTAACCAATCCGGCCAGCAACATGAAGCTGGGTAATGGATTTGCGCCAGTACCGGCGATGCTTGAAAAAGGAATCAATGTCTGCCTTGGTACCGATGGCGCGGCCAGCAACAACAGCCTTAATATGTTTCATGAGCTGAGCCTGCTTACGCTTATACATAAAGGGGTTAAAAAGACGCCTCAATGTATCAGTGCAAAAGAAGGTTTCCGGATTGCAACCATAAATGGCGCCAGGGCGCTTGGCCTTGAGCAGGAGACAGGCTCCCTGGAAGTGGGAAAGAAGGCAGATATTGCTATTTTGAATCTGAATACACCTTCTTTGACACCCAGAAACAATCTGCTGGCCGGCCTTTCTTATTCTGCCAATGGTTCTGAGGTGGAGACGGTTATTATTGATGGAAAAATTACCTTGGAAAACAGAAAGGTATTGACGCTTAATGAGGATATGGTTTATAAAAAGGTAAATGACATTATAGTTCGTATGGGACTTGATAAGAAAGAGTATTAGGAATAATGGCTGTTTTACAGTTATTATAAAGTTATTATTCACAGATGAGAATCTTGAGCAACGACTCAATATGGAATAATAACCTAAAGTGATGATAGGACAGACGACCATCACTATAATAAAAATTCGGCTGAATCTATCTTATATTTTATTGGAGGACATTAATATGAGCAGTGAAATCAGAGACATTCATTTGGCCGAGTCCGGAGAGCGTAAGATTGAGTGGGTGAAAAGAAATTGTGACCTGCTTCGCACTCTGGAAGAAGAATTTTCAAAGACAAAGCCTTTTGAAGGTAAAAAAATTGCCCTTTCCGTTCACCTGGAAGCAAAGACAGCGTATCTTTGCCTGGTGTTAAAGGCAGGAGGAGCGCAGATGTTTGTGACCGGGTCTAACCCGCTGTCCACCCAGGATGATGTGGCGGCAGCACTGGTTAAAGCAGGACTTGAGGTCCATGCATGGTATGACTGTACACCGGAGGAATATGGTTCTCATATCCGCCATGTATTGGAGGCAGGCCCTAATATCATCATTGATGATGGCGGCGACCTGGTAAATATGGTCCATACCCAGATGCCGGAGCTTATACCGAATATCATCGGCGGATGCGAAGAGACTACGACAGGAATTATCCGTCTGGAAGCAATGAACCATGCCGGGGAGCTGAAATTCCCCATGGTACGTGTAAACAATGCGGATTGTAAGCATTTGTTTGATAACCGTTATGGAACAGGCCAGTCCGTATGGGACGGCATTAACCGTACGACAAACCTGATTGTGGCAGGCAAGATTGTGGTAGTGGCTGGCTACGGCTGGTGCGGTAAGGGAACTGCTATGCGGGCAAAGGGACTTGGTGCAAGAGTTATTGTAACAGAAATTGATCCTATCAAAGCAATTGAAGCTGTTATGGATGGATTTGATGTGATGCCCATGAATGAAGCGGCTAAAGTGGGAGATTTCTTTGTAACCGTTACAGGCTGTGATAAGGTAATTGATGAGGAAGACTTTAAGGTTATGAAAGACGGAGCTATCCTTTGTAACGCAGGTCATTTTGACTGCGAGATTGATATGGCAAGACTGCGCGAGATTGCCGTGGAGACCAGAGAACAGAGGAAAAACATTATGGGCTATAAGCTTCCTACAGGTCAGTGGATTTTCATTTTGGCAGAAGGCAGACTGGTTAACCTGGCAGCAGGAGATGGACATCCGGCGGAAATCATGGATATGAGTTTTGCAATTCAGGCATTATCCGCCAAGTATCTGGTAGAGCATGGCGGCGAGCTTACAGAAAAGCTGATTGACGTGCCCAAGGCAGTAGATCAGGATGTGGCCAAGAGAAAGCTGGCGTTTTTAGGAAAAGAAATTGATGTGCTTACCCCGGAACAGGAAAAGTATTTGAACAGTTATACCTTAAATTAATGCTGAATTAAAAAAACGAGCTTTGCTCGTTTTTTTATTTTACAAAATAAATTATTGCATTAAATTGTCTTATCATTTACTATATAAATATAATATTATTGTACAATTTCGAAAGTACATAATTTCAAGGAGGTATGCCTATGGAAAAAAGGATAGTTAAGATTCAATCAAAAATGCATCAGAATGTGGTTTTAAAAGCAATACCGGGACATTTTGTGACGCCGAATTCACATGTAAATTATTTTTTGGACATGGCAACTTTAAAGTCCAGGCTTAGTGAGGCCTCTGCTGCAGCAAGGGCGCTAAGTGAACAAATAGCGGCTACTACAGTGGTAGATACGATTGTGTGTATTGACGGATGCGAGGTCATCGGTGCTTTTCTGGCGGAAAACTTGACAAGAGCAGGCATATATTCCATGAATTCTCATAATACAATTTATATCGTCACTCCTGAATATGTAAATTCCGGGCAGCTTGTTTTCAGGGAGAATATGATACCTATGATTAAAGGGAAAAATGTGCTTATTCTTCTGACATCTGCAACAACAGGACAGACCATTGTAAAGACAGGGCAGGCGCTTAAATATTATGGCGCAAAAATCAGTGGAATCAGCGCGGTTTTCAGTGCGGCAAACAGCGTAATGGGCATTCCGATTAAAGCACTGTTTACAATTACCGATATTCCGGACTATAAAGCATACGATCCGGAGGGATGCTCGCTGTGTAAAGAAGGGAAACCAATTGATGCTTTTGCAAATGGATTTGGATATTCGAAAATTAATTGATAGAGTAAGTACATAAAATGCTGCCACGTGAAGCGTGGCAGCTTATTTATAAAAAAAGAAGCAGACACAGCGCCTGCTTCTTTTTGTCATATTAATATCCATGCCCTTTCCATAACCTGTAAATTTGGGCGTTCAGCCTAACCTGCAATACGGGATAGTCTTACCGTTTTAGTTGTAGTTATCAATACAAGGCTGAAACATATCCTTGCTCACACCACATACGGGACATACCCAGTCAGCGGGAAGGTCTGCAAATGCGGTTCCGGGAGCGATGCCGTGTTCAGGATCTCCTTTTTCAGGATCATAAGTGTAGCCACAGGGATTACAAAAATATTTCTGCATGATAGTATCTCCTTTCAAAAAATAATTGAAATTTTATATAAAGTATTTTAGCTAAAATATCTTTTGAGAAGTCCTTCAAATGCCTTGCCATGACGAGCCTCATCACGAGCCATCTCATGAACGGTGTCATGAATCGCGTCAAGGTTAGCAGCCTTTGCACGTTTTGCAAGGTCAAACTTACCAGCGGTAGCGCCGTTTTCAGCATCCACTCTCATTTCAAGGTTTTTCTTTGTGGAATCCGTTACCACTTCGCCTAACAGTTCAGCAAATTTCGCTGCATGCTCAGCTTCCTCGTAAGCAGCTTTTTCCCAGTATAAACCAATTTCAGGATAACCTTCTCTGTGGGCAACTCTTGCCATTGCAAGATACATACCAACTTCTGTACATTCACCGTTAAAGTTTGCTCTTAAGTCAGCGAGAATATCTTCACTTACCCCTTTGGCAACGCCTACTACATGCTCTGCTGCCCATACCTTTTCACTGTCCTGAGCTGTGAACTTTTCTGCAGGTGCATTACAAACAGGACATTTCTCCGGTACGGAGTCACCTTCATAGACATAGCCGCATACTTGACATACAAATTTCATAATTTTAAGCTCTCCTTTTCTTTGTATAAAATTTTGGGGGTACAATTACTGCAGAGACCATAAAAATAGGTCATCTGTCCTTCAATTTTACCATTAAAGCTCTCACGGGCTTCCGCCGCCATTTGTCCTGTGACGGGCATGTCCAAATCAATTACATTACCGCATTTCTTACAGATAAAATGATAATGGGGTGAAGTATCGTAATCAAAGTGATCTACGCCATCACCTACCCGGACTCGTGCAATTTCACCAAGATCAGCAAGCAGGGTCAGATTCCGGTATACGGTCCCAAGGCTGATGTTGGGAAAGGACTGGCGGACATTTGTGTAAACCACATCCGCAGTGGGATGATCTTTTCTGGTAGCCAGAAATTCTTTAATAGAATCCCGCTGTTTACTGTGCTTTAAATTCATATGAGTTCCTCTCTGGTAAATATTAGTAACTATTACTATTTTATTATAATATTTTTCAATTTGTTGTCAATATCAATTTATAAAATTTTTATAGTTTGATTTATTCTTTAATAACCAGCTGTTTACCAGATGTGCTATAATCGCTATAAAAGGATTAAATGTGTGCATAACGCAGCGCAGAAACGGGGATGTAAATGAAATTTAAAACCAGGCTGGTAATTACGTTTTTGACAATTATTTTACTGCCTCTGGTACTTGCCTGCACGGCTTTTATCTGCATTGGAGGAGCTCTGATAAGAGGACAGGAAGAATATGGTCTTCGGAATAAAGATTACAATATGCTGATCGATCCAACTCAGGCATCCAAGCTAATGGCGGATGAAATTTTTTTGGAGGTCAGGGAAATACTGGATTATGAACCTTCCGGTATTGAGGATGAAGCTGTTTTATCCGGTATAAATGAAAAAATTGTCAATAGATCCTCCTATATAATTGTGCGCAGGCAGGATGAACTGTTTTACACAGGAAATCAGCTGGCAGCAAACCAGATTTTTTCAGAGCTGCCTCATTTTCGGGAGGAAAATGTCAGAGAAAATGAAAAGCAGAATATTTACCTGGATGATATGAAAAAGCTGGTAAGGCAGATGGACTTTTACTTTGAGAACGGAGATGAGGGCAGCTTTTTTGTTATCACCAGGACTAATCCGATAATATCAAGAAGACTGTTTGTGGATATGGCAATTGCCATCATGGTTATATTGATTTTCACCAGTATGTTTTTGACAAATTGGATTAGCCGGGGGGTTTTTGCACCAATTAACCAGCTGAATGTGGCAATGCAGAATATTGCAGAGGGGAACCTGGAATACAGACTTCCGGATAAGGATGACGGAGAGATTGGAGAGCTTTACCGGAACTATGAGGATATGAGGCTTCGTCTCAAGGAATCAACGGATGAGAAAATATTAGCCGAGAAGCAAAATAAAGAACTGGTCAGCAACATATCCCATGATTTAAAGACACCTATAACAGCGATTAAAGGATATGTGGAAGGGATTATGGACGGTGTGGCGGATACACCGGAAAAGATGGATAAATATATCAGAACAATCTATAATAAGGCCAACGATATGGACAGACTCATCAACGAGCTGACCGTATATTCCGGAATAGATTCCAACCGTATACCATATCATTTCCATAAAATAGATGTGTCTGAATATTTTGGCGACTGCATTGAGGAGGTAGGGCTTGATCTGGAATCAAAAAATATTGAACTGAATTATTCTAATCTGGTTACACCGGGAACACTTATTATTGCGGATCCGGAACAGCTTAAAAGGGTCATCAACAATATTATCGGGAACAGTGTCAAGTATATTGATAAGAAAAAGGGAGAGATAGATATCCGGATTTTGGACGAGCTGGATTCTATCCGGGTAGAAATAGAGGATAATGGAAAAGGAATTGCGGCCAAGGACCTGCCCAAGATATTTGAGCGTTTTTACAGGACAGATACTTCCAGAAATTCAGCCCAGGGAGGTAGCGGAATCGGGCTTTCCATCGTAAAGAAAATTGTTGAGGATCACGGTGGATATATATGGGCTACCAGCAAAGAAAATGAAGGAACCTGTATGCATTTTGTAATCCGTAAGTATCAGGAAGCAGAATGATAACATCATAAAAATGCCGGCGGGCTGTGAACAAAAACAGGGAGGTAAGGTTGAAAATTAAAATTTTCAACCGCAAGATTTGTGTCTGCGCGTTGCCTGCCACAAACTTGTTATGCGCAAAAAAAGCATCGCAGAAATGGAGAAAAAAATGAGCAGAATATTAATTATTGAAGACGAAGAAGCAATTGCAGACCTGGAGAAGGATTATCTTGAATTAAGCGGGTTTGAGGTGAACATCAAAAACCAGGGAGAGGAAGGCCTTCAAACGGCTCTGTCCGAAGAATTTGACTTGATAGTACTTGATCTGATGCTGCCCGGAATGGATGGATTTGAAATATGCAAGCGTATCAGAGAGGAAAAAAATATTCCTATTATTATGGTTTCGGCTAAGAAGGATGATATCGATAAAATAAGGGGCCTGGGTCTTGGCGCTGACGATTATATGACTAAGCCTTTTAGTCCCAGTGAGCTGGTTGCCAGAGTAAAAGCGCATATGGCAAGGTATGACAGACTGGTTGGCTCTACCCAGAAAAATAATGATATCATTGAAATCCGCGGTATCCGTATAGATAAAACAGCCAGAAGAGTCATTGTCGATGGGGTGGAAAAGGCATTTACCGGTAAAGAATTTGATCTTCTCACTTTCCTCGCAGAACATCCGAACCATGTATATACAAAGGAAGAATTGTTTCGGGAGATATGGGATATGGATTCTATTGGAGATATTGCAACGGTTACGGTGCACATTAAAAAGATCAGGGAAAAGATCGAATACGATTCCGCAAAGCCGCAATATATTGAGACGATTTGGGGAGTGGGATACCGGTTCAAAGTATAAATGAATCAGAAAAAGTCCCGGCTTAAGTCTGCGATGTGTTTTCCGGTAAATTCCAGAAATATTTACAGGTTTCACAGATAATGACCAGAGATAAAGGCCCTTTGATGATGCCCCACACACCAAATAGCTGAATGCCGGCAAAGACAGCAAATAAAATGCCTACGGGCCAGACGCCCACGCGCTCCCCTATCAGCTTGGGTTCTAAAAATTCGCGGATAAGAGCGCAGAAGGCATAAAGAAAAAAGCACAAAAGCGCCTGCCAGTAATTTCCACTGATCAACCTAAACAGTGCCAAAGGGATTAGCATGATACCCGTTCCGATAAAGGGAAGCATGTCCATAAAGCCTGTGAGGAGACCATAAAATATTCCACCTTTCATACCTGAAAAAGTAAGCGTAAGCGCACATATGGTACTTATAATACATAAAATAATCAGCTGGGCTTTTATAAAGGTTTTTACATAAAGAAGTACCTTTCTTCCTACGTCCCGGATACCCTGAAAGTCTTTATTAGCCCTATATTTTTCCATGTATTTGTCATAGTCTTTCATTATAAGGAGTATGGCAATGATCAGAACAACAATAAAGCTGATAAAGCTTACAATGCTCTTCATGTATCCTACAGATTTGTCCATAACGGCAGGCAGAATTTTGACTTCCAGATTTTCCACAAAGATATTCATTTGTTCAATAATAAAATTTTCAATCTGCGAGCCATCCAAGCCGAATTTTTGCTCAACTTTATTACAGCAGTCATCCAGCATCAGGCACAGTTCTTTTTGGTAAAAAGGTATGTTGTCGGCAATTTTGCTGCCATTTGCAATAAGCGAAGAAAAGATAAGCCAGAAAGAAATTATAATAAGTGCGCAGAATAAAAACAAGATAAGCCCGGTCAAAACAGATTTTTTTATTTTCAGCTTTTTGTGCAGCAGCTGAACCAATGGGTTTAAAAGACCCGCCAATAAAAAGGCAAGGAGAAAGGGGGAGACGATAGGGCTTATATATTTCATGGCAAAATATACTAACAGAATGATAATTGCTGCCGTCAAATATTTTTTCCCGGTGTCCGTAAGTTTAGTCCACATAGAATATCTTTTCCCTCTCTAAAATCTGTTTTGTGTATGCAGTACTAGTATGGATAATTTAATATGAAATATGATAAAAACAGATTATATTACGCTGGAAAAGAAAGGAAAAAATATTTCACCTTCAGGATGCTTTTCGAAAGTGACCTTTTTCCCTGATACTGGATGAAAGAAAGTCAGTTTATAGGCACATAGAGCGATATCTTTACACCCGGTTTTTCGGCTGAGTTCTTTTGACAAATCACTGCCATATTTGGCATCACCCAGCAGAGGCATTCCTGCATGAGACATTTGTGCCCTTATTTGATGATGGCGGCCTGTTATCAGATTAATTTCCACAAGAGAGACTTCTCCAAAATGGGACACTTCCTCAAATTTTTCCAGATCCGCATTTTCGTCAAATGCAAGCAGAGTTTTAATGAATTTATATTCTAAAACGGCTTTTTTTGCCTGGGGGAAATCTTCTTTTACTACCAGAGACAAGTTTGTTTTTGGATCTTTACAGATATAATCTGTCAGTGTGCCGTGCTTATGCTGCGGCTTTCCGTAAACGACCGCATAATAATATTTTTGGAGCTGTCCATTGGTAATCTGCCGGCTGAGCTCCCCGGATGCCTGCCTGGTTTTGGAAAACACCAAAAGACCGGAAACAGGCTGATCCAGTCTGTGTACAAGTCCAAGATAGGGCTCCTTTTTATCTTTATATTCCGGTTTTTTTGCCAGATAATTTTTAAGCTCACTGACCATGTCCTGCTGGCTTACCCGGGCAGTTTGCGTGGCAATACCGGCAGGTTTATAAACAATTATAATATGTTTGTCCTCATAAATAATATTTTTTTTCATATTGACTCCCATCGGCCCGCTTTGGCGGAGGTACAAATCAGGATATGTGAAATCTTTGATTTTTCAATCTAATTCCCATGCAAATAATGTATGATATTTTTAATGATGTTTCAATTTATGATAGCACAGGGGATGTCTGCGGGCAACAGTTTTGAAGCAGCGGGGACAAAGGACAGGGTTTCTGAATATTTAATTGTATGAGTGAGGTATTATAGCGTATAATGTGGTAAAACCAAAAACAGCATGATAAAATTTTAAACATGCAAAAAATGAGGACTAAGAAATAATACTGTAAAAAGCGGTGGAAAGGCAGAACATTGATTAAGAAGGCAGGGAGGTCGTTTACAACTGCATATTTACTGCTGATTTTCGGCATATATCCTCTTTATATGCATCGGGGGTATGTGGATATTGCGCAGGCAAAATATCATTTTTTTATTTACTGCTCTCTTGCCGGGCTTGTTATACTGACTGCGGCAGGGGCAGCCTGCGGAGGGCAGGCCTTATGGCGGCGCATCAGACACAGGGAAGCGTATCTCATCAATTGGGACAGCGTATCTTTGACTGATATGTTTGTGATTCTTTATGCCACCGAAATTTTTATTTCTTATGTATTTTCCTGTGACCGGAAGGAAGCATTTGGGGGAACACAGGGCTGGTACATGGGACTGGTGCTTTTGCTGGTCTTATGCGCCCTGTACTTTTATATATCAAGGCTCTGGAGCGGAAGTAAAGGAGTTTGGCATGCAGCGGTTTTGACGTCAGGAATTGTGTTTTTGCTGGGTATTTTGGACCGGTTTTCTGTTTACTTGATTCCACTTGAAACGCGGAATCCGGCTTTTATCTCCACATTGGGGAATATTAACTGGTTTTGCGGATACCTTTCCGTTACGGCACCGATAGGAATTAGCCTGTTTGTATTTGGATCTGGAAAAAAGAAGGTATATGGAGTTTATGCTTTTTTTGTATTTCTGGCGGGATTTTGCCAGGGCGGGAGCAGTATTTTCCTTTTTTTTGGAGTACTGTTTTACAGTCTGCTTTGGATAGCCGTAAAAAAAAGGATGTGGATAGAAAATTACTTTTTGCTGCTTTTCCTATGGAGTATGTCGGCAGGGACAATGACTGCGGTGCAGCTTATTATAAAGGATGGATATAATTATGATCCGGATAGTTTCTGTGTCCGTGCGGCGGGCTCCCCGCTTACTTTGCTTGCCGGAATTGGCGCTTTAGGGATATATGTATTTCTTCGAATCAGAAAAGAAGGTGAAATCAGCTCTAAGATGCAGGGCACGGTTCATAAAGTGATGATTCTTATGTTAATGGCAGGTATTTTAGGATATTTGATTTTGGCTATGCCGGGTAATAAGCCAGGGGCACCGGGCGCTGGGCGGCTGGAAATTTTTTCATTTGGAGAGGCGTGGGGCAATGGCAGGGGGGCGGCTATTACAGGAAGCATTGAGGCGTACAGGCAGATGCCCTTTTTCCGGAAACTTTTTGGAGCAGGGCCGGATTGCTTTTCTGTTTACGTATATTCTTTGGAGGAAGTGGCCCAAATGCTCAGAGCCAATTTTGGCAGTAACCGGCTGACAAACGCCCACAATGAGCTGCTTACCTGCCTGATCAATACGGGGTTTGCCGGAACATGTTTATTTGCCGGAACCTTTGCTTTTTTTGCAGGGAGCTGCATGAGGAAAGGAAAGGAAAATCCGACTTTTTATCTTTTTGCAGTGTGTATCATCTGCTATTTTGTCCATAACATGGTCAGTTTCGCCCAGGTATTAAATTTTCCGTATCTGTTTCTTCTTCTGGGAATGGGAGAGAATATGAAAAGAAATCAAAAATTTTAAGTTGACAAAATAAAATTTTTTGCCTAAAATCATGTTACAATCCGCGTGGAGCGGAGGGTTTCATTAGAGGAAATATGGCGTTGAAGAGGATTAGTACGGATAGGAACCTTCCAGAGAGAAAATCCCTTTGGCATAATGGATTTCAGATGTCAGAGGAGCTGAAAGATTTTTAAGTGAAATATCCGGAACCTGCCTTGGAGCTCTGTGTGAACATGTGTCTGTAAAGAATAGGATATATTTATGGAAGCATTTAAACACAGCGCAGCACCGGCGTTAACGGTAAGAAAAGAGAATGTTTATGATGCATTAAATAGGGTGGTACCGCCGGATTCCGGTCCCTTGTGGGGTGGAGAGGTGTGCCGCCCTTTTGTCATACTTGTCCAATACCCAGCCCCCTGGGGCGTATCAAATTTCATGCTCCGCTGCTTGTGCCAGGGTTATTGACGAAGCTTCGCATATGGGCAGTAAAGCCCTATGGCCCTGCGCAGCAAAGCAGGCGTGGAAATAGGTAAAAATGACACAGACAATCAGCAGAAAAGCCGGAAAGAGCCTGTCAGTACAGCGCACGGACTCTGCAGGGCAAAATGAATCATTCAAATGAAAGCTGTACAGAAAAGAGGAGAATATGGCTGAAAAAAAACTGGTAGAAGCAATCACATCCATGAGCGAGGATTTTGCCCAGTGGTATACGGATGTGGTGAAGAAAGCGGAATTAATTGATTATTCCAATGTAAAGGGCTGTATGGTTATTAAACCTGCCGGATATGCCATTTGGGAGAACATTCAAAAGCTGCTGGATGGAAGATTTAAGGCGGCAGGTGTGGAGAACGTATACATGCCTATGTTTATCCCGGAAAGTCTTTTACAAAAAGAAAAGGATCATGTGGAAGGTTTTGCCCCTGAGGTTGCATGGGTGACCCACGGAGGGTTAAATCCCCTTCCGGAAAGAATGTGCGTAAGGCCTACCTCGGAAACGCTATTCTGCGATTTTTATAAAGGAGATATTCATTCCTACCGTGACCTGCCAAAGGTATATAATCAGTGGTGCAGCGTAGTGCGCTGGGAAAAAGAGACAAGACCTTTTTTGCGTTCCAGAGAGTTTCTGTGGCAGGAGGGACATACGGCCCATGCCACAGCAGAGGAAGCCGAGGAAAGAACAGAGCAGATGCTGAATATATATGCTGATTTTTGCGAGGAAGTGCTGGCAATTCCTGTAATCAAAGGGCGTAAGACGGAGAAGGAAAAATTTGCCGGCGCACATGCAACCTATACGATAGAGGCAATGATGCATGACGGCAAAGCCCTCCAATCAGGTACCAGCCACAATTTCGGAGACGGTTTTGCGAAAGCCTTTGGTATTCAGTTCACGGATAAAGATAATCAGTTAAAATATGTACATCAGACCTCCTGGGGAGTATCTACAAGAATTATCGGTGCGATTATTATGGTACACGGAGATGATTCGGGGCTGGTGCTTCCGCCTGAGATTGCACCCACCCAGGTTATGATTATCCCGATTCAGCAAAAGAAGGAGGGCGTCCTTAAGAAAGCATATGAGCTTTCCGAAAAGCTGGGTAACTTCCGTGTAAAGGTAGATGACAGCGATAAGAGTCCCGGATGGAAATTTTCTGAGCAGGAAATGCGCGGTATTCCTCTGCGGGTGGAAATCGGCCCTAAGGATATCGAAGCAGGAAAATGTATTATATGCCGCCGGGATACAAGGGAAAAATTTGAGGTGGCATTTAATGAGTTGGAGAAAACAGTGGAAGAACTGTTAGCTAAAATGCAAAAGGAAATGCTCGAGCGGGCCAAGAAGCATTTGGAGGAGCATACTTACACGGCATTGAGCAGAGAAGAATTTGAAAATATTTTTGCAGAAAAGACCGGCTTTGTAAAGGCAATGTGGTGCGGAGAGAGCGCCTGTGAGGAAGCTATTAAAGAGAATATGGCTGTAACCAGCCGCTGTATGCCTTTCAAACAGGAGTGTCTGTCGGATACCTGCGTTTACTGCGGCAGGCCGGCTAAGAAGATGGTATACTGGGGGAAAGCTTATTAATCCCGGGTATTTCGGAAGGAACGCGGATACAATGATGATACAATTGCCTGAAAAAGTAAAGTATATCATAAACAGGATTATGGAAGCCGGCCATGAGGCATATGCCGTGGGCGGCTGTATCCGCGATTCCATCCTGGGGAGAAGGCCGGATGACTGGGATATTACCACATCCGCTTCACCCGAACAGGTAAAGGGACTTTTTGACCATACCATAGATACCGGAATACAGCACGGAACGGTTACGGTGATGATCGGGAAGGAAGGTTTTGAGGTTACCACCTACCGTATTGACGGCAAATATGAAGATGGACGGCACCCAAGTGAAGTGACGTTTACACCAAACCTGACAGAGGATTTAAAGCGCAGAGACTTTACGATGAATGCGATGGCTTATAATGACAGGTCGGGCCTTGTAGATGTGTTTGGCGGAATAGATGATATTAGGAGGAAGATTATCCGCTGCGTAGGAGAGCCCAAAGAGCGTTTTAAAGAAGATGCCCTTCGAATGATGCGCGCCGTGCGTTTCTCAGGGCAGCTGGGATATGAAATTGAGGCGAATACATCAAAAGCAATTAAAGAATTGAGCCACAATCTGATCCGCGTCAGTGCTGAGAGAATCCAGACGGAGCTGATTAAGCTGGCTATATCTCCCCATCCGGAAAACTTACGCCTGGCCTGGGAGACGGGGATTACACAGGTAATACTGCCGGAGTTTGACGTTTGCATGGCAACAGAACAGAACAATCCTCATCACTGCTATAATGTGGGGGAGCATATTTTGAAATCCATGGAGGCGGTAAGGCCTGAGAAGGTGCTGCGTCTGGCTATGCTTTTTCATGATATCGGCAAGCCCGGGGCAATCACGGCAGACGAGGCGGGTATACACCATTTTTACGGACATCCGGCTTTGTCGGCACAGATGGCAAAGGGTATCTTAAGAAGGTTGAAGTTTGACAATCAGACGATTTATTTTGTTACCGGTCTGGTGAAGTATCACGACTATGACGTGAAGCCGGCGTCCGGCAGCGTCAGGCGGGCAATCATGAAGACGGGGGAAGATATTTTTCCTCTTTTATTTGAAGTAAAGGCAGCAGATATAAAGGCCCAGAGCACGTTTATGCGGGAGGAAAAGGAAGATGCTCTGAAGGCCGTTTATAAGGTTTATCAGCAGGTTGTTTCTGAAAAGCAGTGCGTTTCTTTAAAAGGGCTGGCTGTTACGGGAAAGGATTTAATAGAGGAAACAGGTATGCAGGCAGGGCCCGAATTAGGCGTGATGTTAAAAAAACTACTGGATTTTGTTGTGGAGGATCCTTCCCGGAATGAGAGGGAAGTTCTTCTGAAAGCGGCGAAGGAATTTAAGTAATACTTCAGACTGGTCATTCATATGATAGGATATGACACAAATTGGGGGTAATCATTGTGAATGACAGAAGCATCAGTCTGCTGGAAAATTATGATATAGAGGTGCTTCGTACCTGGAGAGGACGGGGCGCTATTCTTTGTGAAACGAAGCAGGGTACTCTTATATGGAAGGAATACACCGGCCATAAAGAAAAGGCTGCTTTTCAGGATGCGCTGCTTACCACAATCAGGGAAAGAGGATTTGAGAATGTGGAGAGTATTCTTAAAAATAAAGAGAAGGAGCTCTTAACGCAGGATCAGGACGGGACTTTTTATATCCTTAAGACATACCATGAAGGAAGGGAATGTAATGTTAAGGATATGGATGAATGCGCCCGGGCAGCGCAGATGCTTGCCCGGTTTCACAAGGTATCCTGCATGGAAGATTCTTTTCCCGGGGGAAGCATGTCTCACCCTGCCCATGTAGAGTTTGAAAAGCATAATAAGGAACTGCGCAGGGTCAGAAAGTATTTGAAAGAGCGAAGCCAGAAAACGGATTTCGAAATCTGTCTGCTGAAAAATTATGACTACTTCTTTAACCTGGCGCTGCAAATAACGGAAGAGCTGCGGTTTTATCAAAGCAAAGGGGAAAACCGGTTTGTGTGCCATGGGGATTATCAGCACCATAACATTATTATTTGCGGTAATGAAATGTATCTGATAAACTTTGAAAAGTGCGTTTATGACAGTCCGGTCAAAGACCTATATCTGTTTATGAGAAAGCTGCTGGAAAAAAGCGGCTGGGTGCAGAGCGTGGGATTTGATCTTGTAAACGCTTATGAAAAAGTAAGACATATAGAAAAGGAAGAATACCTGCAGCTTTATTACCGGTTGGCTTATCCCGAAAAATTTTGGAAAATTGTCAATTTCTATTACAATTCCGGAAAGGCATGGATTCCCGGGAAAAATCTGGAAAAGTTGTGCAAGGTGACAGAACAGGAAAAAAATAAAAGAGAATTTTTAGATAAATTTAAACTTCAGTACGGTTTATGTCCTGCGGAGATATAAATGAAAGGATTAGCCGAAGGCCAAACTGCTTTATGGCAATTTTATGCAAGTGTTTGACTAATTTCAGGTAAGTGGTATACTGTACATAACGATCCGTATAGCAGTTTGGAGACATTTTACAATAAGCTGAACCGCGAAGCGCGGCAGCGTTTGTTAACATAAGGATGACCGGCGAAGCCTGGCATCCGTTGTTGGTGCAGTACCACAAGCCTGGCTTGCGGTATGCGGAGGGTAATGATGAATAAGAATGATATACAAAAGTGGATAAAGCCTGCTCTTTGCGGGCTATGCCTTATACTGACAGGATGCAGCGCCGCCAGCCTGGCCCGCGAGTCTACCTTTGAAAGTTCTTTCGAGAACGGCGGGGAGGAAGAAGCTGTAAATATTTATACTTCCGATGCCTCGGTGATCATTGAAGGTACCAATGAGCAGGAGCAGACCATCACTGTGCACCTCATACATAAAAACGAAAGCAGAACCTTAAGCTATAATGGGGCTACACTTGTTTGGGATAAGTATGGAAGCGCTATGACTATGGCTCAGCTTAGGGCCGGAGATATTGCGGACATTTCTTACAACAGCGAGCTGGAAAAGGTGGGATCTGTCAGTCTTTCCGAAAAGGCATGGAGCTATGAAGGAATAGACAGATATATCTTGGATGCGGGAAACGGAAGCGCTGCAATCGGAGATGAAATGTACAGCATTGGAGAAAATGTGATGGTATTTTCAGATGGGGAGATAATTGATACTTCCCGGATTATCCGCCATGATGTGCTTACTTTTCATGGAATGGACCATAATATAATGAGTATTACGGTGGATAAAGGGCATGGTTATCTGGACCTTGAAAATGAAGATGCCATTTTGGGGGGCTGGATAGAAATTGGACAGGCAGTTATCTCCCAGGTTGCGCCGGATATGCTGCTTACAGTGCCGGAAGGAAATTATACGGTCAGGTTAACCGCAGACGGGGTGGATGAAACCAGAGAGGTTACGATTGAGAGAAATAAGGAAACCGTTTTGAATCTGGAGGATATAGAGATTCCCGAACCGGAGGACGGAGTTGTAATATTTGAAATTACGCCGACACCTTCGGCGGTGTATGTGGATGATAAGAAAGTGGAAACAAAATATCCGCTAAGACTTCCGCTCGGACTTCATCAGGTTACGGCAGAAGCTTCAGGCTATGAAACTTTGTCGCAGTACTTTGAGGTGGAAGGAAAGAGCACCACTGTTAAAATGAACCTGGCGGAGAGGGCGAGCGTTTCCGGTAACAATATTACGGAAACGAAGGAAGAAGAAGAAAAGAAGACCAGTACGGTTACAATTGATTTGCCAAACGGTGTTGAAGTATATCAGGATAACCTGTATATGGGAATCGCCCCGGTAACCTATGATAAAACCCCGGGAGATCATACTATTACTCTGAGGAAAAGCGGTTATATTACCAGAAGCTACAGTATTAATATTGCAGACGATGATAAAGACGTTACCTATTCTTTCCCTGATTTGGATCCTGAAAGCAGCAACAATACGGTCAGCGGAAATACCGTCAGCGGCAATACGGCTAACGAGGATAAAAATAAAAACGAAGACCGCAAGGATAGCAGCAAAGACCATGGCAGTACGGGAAATACGGGAAACCAGGGCAATTCAGGAAGCCAGGGCAGTACAGGCAGCAACGACAATACAGGCGGTTCGGGAAACAGCGGCGTTGAAGAAGGCGATCAGGATAATACGGTCAGCGGAAACACCATCAGCGGTAATACGCTTGATGAGGATTCCGATGCATAAAATGTGTCAGAGCGGGGAAATATACCTTGACAAATATACCCAGAAACGATATATATAGATATAGGCGTTTCAAGAAGAGACATCTGAAAACACTCATATAATAATAGAGGAGGAGTTCGAAATGAACAAAACAGAGTTAGTTGCTGCAATGGCAGAACAGGCTGGCTTATCCAAGAAGGATGCAGAGCAGGCGTTAAAGGCTTTTATTGATGTTGTATCAGCAGAGTTAAAAAATGATGGAAAGGTTCAGTTGGTTGGCTTTGGAACTTTTGAAGTTTCCAAGAGAGCAGCAAGAGAGGGCAGAAATCCCCGTACAGGCGAGGTAATGCCGATTGCGGCGTCCAAGGCTCCTAAGTTTAAAGCAGGTAAGGCTTTAAAGGATATGATCAACGAATAAGATAAAGTATCAGGGACCTGTTTAAAGCAGGTCCTTTTTTCTGCTATAAGCAGGTTCGTCAGGCGTGGCAGAAGTTTGTTAATAAAGTGTAAGTTTGTATATTTTTATTTTTAATTGCTGGATTTGTGTCTGTGCGCTACCGGGCACAAACTCATAAGTCAATATGGCTTTACGCAGGAAAACAGCGCAGAAATGGAGTAAAGGTTGAAAAATTGCTTCGGCATGGAGGTAAAAATGAGACTGGACAAATATTTAAAGGTTTCCCGGCTGATTAAAAGAAGAACAGTCGCCAATGAAGCATGCGATGCGGGCAGGGTGTTTCTTAACGACAGGCCCGCTAAGGCATCTGCAGAGGTAAAGGCAGGGGATATTATTACAATTGCCTTTGGCAATAAAGATGTAAAGGTGGAAGTATTGAGTGTGCAGGAAACTGTCAGGAAAGAGGAAGCGAAAGAAATGTATAAGTATTTATAGGTAAGAATTGGTCTGTTTTACAAAAAAATGATTCTATATTGACAAGTCCTCTAATATAATCTTTTAGAGAACAAATCTGGCAGCAGTTCAGCCCAGGCCTGCGGGCTATTGGAAATATGGGGGAGTGTCATATGGAAGAACTGACAAATGTAAATAAACGTGCACATAAGCTAATGCTAAACAATAGAAGAACATGTAATTTGACGGGAATAAATGATGTACTGTCTTTTGATGAGAATGAAATTATTTTGGAAACAGAACAGGGAATGCTGATGATTAAGGGAAACGAATTGCATGTGAGCAGGCTTACCCTGGATAAGGGAGAAGTGGATATAGACGGAAGGGTTGACAGCTTTACTTATTCAGAACAGGCAGGCATAGGGGCCAAGGGAGAGTCATTGCTGGCAAGATTGTTTAAGTAGGTGTTTATGAGCCAGAATATTATAAATGAAGTGACATTTCTGCTGCATTCTTTTTTGCTTGGAATTGCGATTACTTTTGCCTATGACGGCTTTTTGGTTTTGCGCAGGCTGGTAAGCCACAGCCTTTTTCTGATTTCCCTGGAGGATATGTTTTTTTGGATTGCCTGTGCAATTGGTGTTTTCTATATGCTCTATGAGGAAAATAATGGTATTTTAAGGTGGTTTGCGGTATTTGGAGCTGCTATTGGAATGCTGGTATATAAAAAAAGCGTCAGCCCGCTGCTTATCAATATTTTGACTACTGTGATAAGACGTATATTCCATCTGATTTTTGGCGTTTTGCGGTTTGTTTTAAGGCCGGTTTGTTTTTTAGGGAAAAAACTGTGCTCCTTTTCCGGCAGCTCATACCGCAAAGGAAAGAAAGCAGGGAAATATTTTAAAAACAAGTTGACGGGTAAACTGAAATTACTTAAAATAACATTATCTAAGCATTAAGGGGAGTCGCGCTCAGGATGAGCAGCTTAAGAATGAAGGGATAAAAAATAATATGGCAAGAAAGGCTGCACGTGTTGCGCATAGAAAAAAGCGGCAGAACCGTTTTGGCATGTTTTTGGTTTCCGTTGTCGTAATCATGTTGCTTGTTGTGGTAACTTTTAACAGTGTGGGGCTTATGGCCAAGCGGGGGACCTACCGTCAAAAAGAGGCGGCATTGGAAGAGCAGATTGCGGCGGAAGAAGAACGTGCACAGGAAATAGAAGAGTTTGAAAAATATACACACACCAAGAAATATATCGAGGAGATAGCGAGAGATAAGCTTGGCCTGGTATATGAAGGTGAAATTGTGTTCAGAGATGAGAACTGATAAGGGCTGTCCCTAAAAGGGGCGGCTTTTTTGATCCATTATACCAGTACTCCGTACTGAAAACCCTTATGCAAATATTTCGGACTATTTTCCCGATTGCACAAGCTCAGAATACTCAGCGTAGCCCGCTATGCCTCCGTTTCTAAACTTGCACACTCGAAAAAATATCCTCGAAAATCTGCACAGGAACTACAAGTACGGAGTACCAGATGGCGTTTGATGTCAAAAAGTTTTTTGATTTCATGGCTTATTTTTGACAAAATATTTTTTGTCTGCCGTGTATAATAATCCCTTGCAGGAGGGAGCGGCCATGAAGAAACAGGTATTAAGTGAAAGGGAAGAATTTAACAGTATACTGCCGGAATATGGGCGAAGAAAACTGCTTACCTACGCAGATTCCATCAGGGAGTTGGCGGAAAGTTTCAGGGAAACCGAAAATAACAGAGAAAATACGGATATAGTATTAGAAAATGACAGAAGAGATTACATATGGCAGAAGCGTCTTAATGAAAATAAAGATCTGATGATTGCGCACCTTCAGGAGATGGCCCAGATCATGACACAGCTTGCAGAGGAATCCAGGAGATGTGTGCCTATGGGAGAGAGACGGTTTAAGCAGGTTTCCCACGCTCTTCGGGAGGTGGATATTCAGCTGAAAAATCTGTATCTGATTGAAAATGAGACGGGCCGCATGGAAGTTACGCTTACCATGAGAAATATAAAGAAAAACAATCTGTCTTCGGAAGAAATCGGAGATTTGCTTTCCGTTCTCCTAAATATGCGGCTTGTAGGCGCTCAGGATAATGCCTTTTTTGTGGGAGCTGACTGGGAAACTTTTTATTATGTGGAGGAAGCCAGATTTCATGTTTTAACAGGAGTGGCGAAGGCAACCAAGGAGACAGAACGGATTTCGGGGGACAACTATGCTTTTTTTGAGGCAAATATGGGAAATCTTACGGTGGTGCTTTCGGATGGTATGGGGTCCGGAGAGAAAGCAAATAACGACAGTACCATGGTAGTAGAACTGATGCAGAAGTTTTTGGAAGCAGGCTTTCAGATGGAAACGGCAATCCAGATGATCAACAGCGCATTACTTGCCGGAGGAGAAAATTCCAACATGTCCACCCTGGATCTTTGCAGCATGGATTTGTACAGCGGGGAGTGCCATTTTGTAAAGGTAGGAAGTGCCAGCTCTTATATTAAAAGACAGCATTTGGTGGATAGGATTTCTTCGGGAAATCTGCCCATGGGGGTTTTTAAAAAACCGGATTTGGAGGCTGTGGGAAGAACACTGATGGACGGAGATTATATCGTTATGATTTCAGATGGTGTATTAGACGCCCTTTCCCAGGGAATAGGAGAGGACATGCTTTCTGAATTAATCGGTAATACAAATCTGGAAAATCCGGGGGAAATGGCCAATGCAATTTTAAATTTCTGTATTCACCAGAGCAGGGGAAAGATTAGGGACGATATGACGGTATTGGTAATTGGGATCTGGAAACGGGAATAAATTTCAAATGGGATTGACTTTTTTAATATTCGATCTATAGTATAGATATGGTTAAAAAAGTAATGAATTATGTAAATAGGTATCGTATGATAGAGCCGGAAGATACGATAGTGGCGGGAATTTCAGGGGGCGCAGATTCTGTTTGCCTCCTTTTTTTGCTGGCAGAAATGCAAAGCAGGATCCCTTTTACCATTGAGGTGGTGCATGTAAACCATGGCATACGTCCGGATGCAGCCCGGGATGCCCTTTTTGTGGAAAGACTCTGTGAAAAGTTTGGGGTTGTCTTTCATTCGGTAAAGGAAAATGTAAAGGAAAGGGCAAAGGAGAACAGGACTTCCGAGGAGGAGGAGGGGCGGAGGGTAAGATATCAGGCTTTTGAGCAGGCGCTTGGCGGCAGAAAGGGAAGGATAGCAGTTGCCCATAACAGCAATGACCGGGCGGAAACCATGTTGTTTCACCTGTTTAGAGGAACAGGGCTCAGGGGGGCAGGGGGGATACGACCGGTAAACGGAATGGTGATTCGTCCTCTCTTATGCCTGCAGAGAAAGGAAATAGAAGCATGGCTTTTAAAACGGGGAATTTCTTTTTGTACGGACAGCACGAACGGACAGGATATTTATACCAGGAACCGGATCAGGCATCATATTCTGTCATATGCCGAAAATGAAATTTGCCGGGAAACGGTTGCCAATATGAATCGGGCGGCGGAGCAGCTTCTTGAGGCAGAGGAATACATCGGCAGGCAGACGCAGGCCGCCATGAAAAGGTGTGTGCATGATGCCGGGCAGCAGGGGGTTATGGTTAAAATACCGGAGCTTTTCAGGGAGGACGCCTATCTGCGGGGGCGTATTTTGCTTGAGAGTATTGCCCTGGCGGCAGGACAAAGGAAGGACATTACGTCAGCCCACATAAAGGGGGTGGAGGCTCTTTTCAGGGGAACGGGGAGCGGAGAGCTCCATTTACCCTATCATCTTAGGGTTTACAAAGAATACGATCTGGGTATGATAAAAAAAAGGGAAAGAAAAAAGGAAGGTAAGGCGGCTTTGCCGGAAGGAGAAAAATATGAGGTGGCATTTCCTTCCGTGCTACAGATACCGGGACTGGGGAAGGTGGAAGTTACGCTGCACCCTGTTAAGTTTTGCGATGATTCACAAAATATTCCGGAAAAAACATATACGAAATGGTTTGATTATGATAAAATATCTTCGGTTATTGTCTTCCGGACCAGGGAATCCGGAGATTATTTTATGATAAATAAGGGGCTGGGACGAAAGACGTTGCAGGATTATTTTGTAAATGAAAAGGTTCCCAGACAGGAAAGAGACAGGATTTATCTGCTGGCGGAGGGAGCACATGTAATATGGATACCCGGCTATCGGATAAGCGAATATTACAAGGTACATGAAGATACCCGTATGATTCTGCAGGTAAGAGTTGTGGATAAAGAGGGATAAGTACTGGCGACATTATGAAGTGTCAGCTTTAAGGAGAAAGGAGTCAGAAAAATGGCTGAAAAAATTAGAGTACTTTTATCTGAGGAAGAAGTGGACGCTAAAATTAAGCAGATTGGAGAGCAGATCAGCAAAGATTATGCAGGCAGGCAGGTTCATCTTGTCTGTGTGCTAAAAGGCGGAAGCTTTTTTATGTGTGAATTGGCCAAAAGAATTACTGTGCCGGTGTCTCTGGATTTTATGTCGGTTTCAAGCTATGGAAGTGAAACAAAATCCAGCGGTGTGGTAAGAATTGTGAAGGATTTGGATGAGCCTCTGAAAGGAAAAAATGTTATAGTGATAGAGGATATCGTGGATTCCGGACGAACTTTAAGCTATCTTCTGGATATGCTTAAGGACAGAGGGCCGGAGAGCCTCAGGCTCTGCACTTTGTTAGATAAGCCGGAACGGAGAGTGGTGGATGTGAATGTGGACTATACAGGCTTTCAAATACCCGATAAATTTGTGGTAGGGTATGGGCTTGACTATGACCAAAGGTACAGAAACCTCCCTTATATCGGAGTCGTGGAATTTGAGTAAAAGGGAATATGTTTCCAGGATAATCATAATTGCAGTACCGCGGAGATAAGTCTGCGGTAGGCAGGGGGTAAGACATTGAATAAGAGAAATAAAGGATATAGTGCATATTTTGTACTGGTATTATTGCTGCTGGCACTGCTTATTATTCCAAATCTGCTGGATAATAATCAGGTTGAGTATACCAGGGGAGAGCTGATCGCGGATCTGGAAAAGGGTAATGTGGTGTACGCCAGTATTTCCCCCAGCCGGGAGACGCCTACCGGTGAGGTGAATTTTATATTAAGTGAAGGGCCAAGCAGGACACTGTACGCAACGGATGTAAGAGAGATTGAAGAACTGCTTATTTCCTACGGGGTGGACCCTGAGGTAAAGAAGGTGCAGGAGGAAAGCTGGTTTTTGACAAGCGTATTTCCGGTACTGCTTGCAATCATCGTAATGGTATTTTTCTTTGTGATGATGAACAGCCAGAATACAGGCGGCAACAGTAAAATGATGAATTTCGGCAAGAGCCGCGCAAGGCTTTCCATGGGAGAAGGAAAAATAATGCTTAAGGATGTGGCAGGCCTTAAGGAGGAAAAAGAAGAGCTGGAGGAGATTGTAGAATTTCTGAAAGAACCTGCCAAATTTACCCGTGTAGGTGCAAGGATTCCCAAGGGCGTGCTTTTAGAAGGAGCGCCCGGTACAGGTAAGACGCTGCTTGCCAAAGCAATTGCAGGTGAGGCGGGGGTTCCTTTCTTTAGTATTTCCGGTTCTGATTTTGTAGAGATGTTTGTAGGTGTGGGTGCGTCCAGAGTCCGGGACTTGTTTGAGGATGCAAAAAGGCATGCGCCGTGTATTGTGTTTATAGATGAGATTGATGCGGTGGCCAGGCGGCGTGGAACCGGTATGGGCGGCGGCCATGACGAGAGAGAGCAGACCTTAAACCAGCTGCTTGTGGAGATGGACGGCTTTGGCGTAAATGAAGGAATTATCGTGCTGGCAGCCACGAACCGTGTGGATATTCTGGATCCAGCTATTTTGCGCCCGGGGCGTTTTGACAGAAAGATCAGCGTTAACAGGCCGGATATAGGCGGACGGGAAGATATTTTAAAGGTACATGCCAGAAATAAACCTCTTTCAGAGGACGTTGACTTAAAGCAGATTGCCCAGACAACGGCGGGATTTACCGGAGCGGATCTTGAAAATCTTTTAAATGAGGCCTCCATTGTGGCAGCCAAGGAAAACAGAGGTTTTGTGATACAGGAGGATATCAAAAAGGCGTTTATTAAAGTAGGAATTGGCGCGGAGAAGAAAAGCCGGATTATTACCGACAAGGAAAAGAAAATTACGGCTTATCATGAAGCCGGTCATGCAATACTGTTTCATGTTTTGCCGGATGTAGGTCCTGTGTATACGGTTTCCATTATTCCTACGGGACTTGGGGCAGCCGGTTATACAATGCCTCTTCCAGAAAAGGATGAAATGTTTATTACAAAAGGTAAAATGCTGCAGGACATTATGGTATCTCTGGGTGGAAGAATTGCGGAAGAAATTATCTTTGACGATATTACAACGGGAGCGTCCAGCGATATCAAGAAAGCGACCCAGGCTGCAAGAGATATGGTAACCAGATATGGAATGTCAGAAAACATCGGCGTCATTAATTATAACAGCGATGACGATGAGGTATTTATTGGTCGGGACTTGGCCCATGCCAAGAGTCATAGCGAACTGGTATCAGGAGAGATCGACAAAGAGGTAAAGAGTATTATTGACGATTGCTACGGAAAAGCAAAGGCTATTATCTTAGAACATGTACAAGTGCTCCATGATTGTGCAGAGCTTCTTCTCAGAAAGGAAAAGATTGGAAGAGATGAATTTGAGGCTCTGTTTAACCGGAGAGATACTACACCGGAAGCTTTCTTTGAAAGTTGATTGTACAAAATACACAAAAATGAATAGCTAAATTTGTAATATTTGTGAATCGTGGGTATTTACGCAAAAGTGGGGGTATGGTATTATACTACTTGTAACCCCCCAATACATTATATAGTTTTTTGCTATACCCCCATAAGAAAGAAATACCTTCTCTAAAAAGGACAGTAAGTAAAATTACTGTCTTTTTTACGTTTCGTAAGGCGGTTGACGAACTTCCTTAAGATAGTGTAATATAGTTGTGTAAATTTTTCAAAGGAGTGGATCTATCGGTATGGACTACGAGCGGTTAATTAGAGCGGAGCACAGTAGGCAGTATATATCAGGCATGCGGCCTGTTTTTAACCGGAAAGCTTTATTTAGCGATACAACGGAGGATTATATATCCCCATCGGAGCCCGATCCTTATTCGCAGGTGACCATCAGATTCCGTGCGGATTTAAACAATGTGGACAGAGTTTTTCTGGTAAACGGGGATATAAGGCATTTAATGCTGAAGGAAAGCTGCGATGAAAATTTTGACTTTTTTGCCTGCCAGGTGGAAGTAGAAGAAACAGAGTTTTCCTATTATTTTGAAGTACAGGTAGGTAAGATAAAATGCATATATGATGCCAGGGGTGTTGCGAAGGAGGCGCTGCCTGAGTATGCTTTTCGGATAATTCCCGGGTTTAAAACGCCAAAATGGGCGAAGGGTGCGGTTATGTACCAGATTTATGTAGACAGGTTTTATAATGGCGATCCCACCAATGATGTACTTACCTCCGAATATGAGTATATCGGGAATAAAACTGTGAAGGTGGATGACTGGAACAAATATCCGGCGCTAATGGGGGTACGGGAGTTTTATGGCGGCGACCTGCAGGGAGTGCTGGATAAGATGGATTATCTTGAGGATCTGGGAATAGATGTCATTTATTTCAATCCGCTTTTTGTGTCACCTTCCAATCACAAATATGATATACAGGATTATGATTATATTGATCCCCACATAGGAAAGATTGTGAGCGATGAAGGCGAGCTGCTTGCAGATGGCTGCAGGGAGAACAGGCTTGCGTCAAGATATATTGACAGAGTCACCAACAAAAAAAATCTAGAGGCCAGCAATAAGCTGTTTGCAAAAGTGGTGGAGGAAGCCCACAGAAGGGGAATAAGGGTAATTCTTGACGGTGTATTCAACCACTGCGGTTCTTTCAATAAATGGATGGACAGAGAAAGAATATATGAAAATGTGGAAGGCTATGAAAAGGGCGCGCATATATGCAGAGAAAGCCCTTATAACAGCTATTTCCAGTTCTACAATGAACAAGACTGGCCCTATAATGGAAGCTATGACGGCTGGTGGGGGCATGACACCCTGCCAAAGCTGAATTATGAAATGTCAAAAGAGCTGTTTGACTATATCATGTATATAGCGGCAAAATGGGTTTCTCCGCCGTATAACGCGGACGGATGGCGTCTTGATGTGGCTGCAGATTTAGGGCACAGTCCCGAATTTAACCATCATTTCTGGCAGGAATTCAGAAAAGCAGTCAGACGGGCAAATCCTGATGCCATTGTGCTGGCAGAACATTACGGCAATCCCAGGGAATGGCTAAATGGCAGGGAGTGGGATACGGTCATGAATTATGATGCATTCATGGAGCCGGTAACCTGGTTTTTAACAGGCATGCAAAAGCACAGTGACGACTATAGGGGAGATATGTTTGGAAACGCCGATAATTTCATGGGTTCCATGCGGCATTATATGGCAAGTTTTACAACGCCTTCCCTTCAAATCGCAATGAATGAGCTCTCTAACCACGATCATTCCAGATTTCTGACCAGAACCAACAAGAAGGTGGGCAGGACAAACACATTGGGGGCATTGGCAGCTGATGAGGGAGTTAATAAAGCTGTTCTGCGTGAAGCGGTGGTCATTCAGATGACATGGCCGGGCGCTCCCACTATTTATTATGGAGATGAGGCAGGTGTGTGCGGTTTTACTGATCCGGACAGCAGACGGACTTATCCCTGGGGGCACGAGGATCAGGAACTGATACAATTTCATAAGGAAATGATTCGTATCCATAAGGAAAACCAGGAGATACGTACCGGATCTCTGAAATATATAGACGGAGATTTTAACATATTAGGTTATGGAAGATTTAACAGAAAAGAAGTTATTGTTGTGCTGATAAACAATAATGACCACGAAGTAACCAGAGAGTTTTCCGTCTGGCATTTGGGAATTCCCAAAAAAAGTTTTATGAAGCGCCTGATGTTTACCACGGAGGAAGGCTATACCACTGAGGTATGTGATTATCCGGTGGTAGCGGGAAAGATGCATATAACGCTTCCCAAAACATCGGCTATTGTGTTTAAGTATCATAAAAGATTCCGGGTGAATTCGGGTATCTAACAGATTTAGCACGCCTATAAATATAAAAAGGAGACAACAACCCGGTTTATCCGGGCTGCTGTCTCCTTTTTTAACATAAGGATGACCGGCAAAGCCTGGCATCCGTTGTTTGGTATGGGAGCTTAGACAGAAAGCATTGCTGTTCCGCGGCAATAGGTTTGAATAACGTCATAATTATCTTTTAATACTACAATGTCAGCATCAAATCCTGCCGAAAGTTTTCCTTTACGGTTATCTGCCCGAAGCAGACGGGCCGGATTGATTGTGCAGGAATTTAATGCGGCATCGAAGGGGATCATGGCATCTTCCACGAGGATTTTCAGCCCTTTGTTTATGCTTAAGGTGCTTCCGGCAATGGTATTTGTACCCGTTAACCTTGCAAGCCCGTCTTCACCCACTTCATATGGATGGCCGCCAAGCTCATAGTGGTTGCCCGCAGGACAATACTTTGCCTGAAGGGAATCACTGATCATGACAGCATAATCTTTTCCTTTGACCGTAAAGAAATTATTTAAAGCTGCTAAGTGTGAATGGCAGCCATCGCAAATTATTTCACCAAAAATCTCACGTACTCTGAAAGCGGTTCCCACAAGGCCGGGTTCGCGGTGGTGATAACCGGTCATTCCGTTATATACATGAGTCATGCTCATAGCGCCATTGGCAATGCCCATAAGCGCCGTATTATAATTAGATGAGGAGTGCCCCATGCTTACCACAACACCGCTGCGACTGCAGAATTTTGTCAGTGCAAAATCGGGGTCATGCTCCGGAGCCAGCGTAATATACTTAATTCTTCCATGGGCAGCTTCCTGATACATACAAAACTGCTCTACCGATGGGGCGACAATGGCCTCCGGCGCCTGGGCGCCTTTGTACTGCATATCCAGATAGGGACCCTCAAAATGAATGCCTAAAATTTCAGCGCCTTCATAGCCTTCCTCCGCCACCTTTGCAACATTGGCAACTGCTGCGGTAAGAACCTCCGGCATTTGGGTGACTGTGGTGGGAAGTATTGCTGTTACGCCTTCTTCGGGAATTTGCTTCATCCAATGGCGTAATCCTTCAGGCTTTGCTTCATTGGTATCAAATCCGTAAGCGCCATGGGTGTGTACGTCAATAAAGCCTGGCACAATTCTCAGATTATCATAATCCTTATCGGTATTTGTTATTTCTTTTGTACCCCAGGGATAGATACCCTCAATTTTCTCTCCCTGGATGTTTAACTGGGCGGCGCTAAACTGTCCGCCAATCCATACCCTTTTGCTTTGTATAATCAATGTAATCCTCCATTCCTGCCAGCAGCCCTCAAATTTGGGTACAGGCACAAACAACGGCCAGCATGCTCCGCGAGCTGTCCTTTTGTTAAATTTGTGATCGATAAAATCAGCTGTTAGGCTGGTTTTTCAATAAATAAGCTGTCTCGCGAAGCGTGGCAGCGTTTTATCTACGCCTCCTTTTTTAAAAAGCATAATCATCTCTCTTGTAAGGCTTACATGGTCGTCCTCTAAATGAATATCATCCGGACTATACCATCCGGCCTCTGCAAGCTCGTTTGTATCAAGTATAATTTGATCGGAGCCGTCAAGGTCACAAAAAAATCCCATAAGCAGGCTGCCTGAAAATGCCCAGGGCTGGCTTTTGTAATAGCGGATATTTTTTACCTTAAGCCCAACCTCCTCCATCACCTCTCTTTCAACGGTCTGTTCCACGCTTTCACCGATTTCCGTAAAACCGGCAATGAGGGCATAGTTGGTGTAAGAACGTCCGGCGTATTTGCTCATCAAAAGCCTGTTTCCATTTATAACCCCAACAATTACAGCAGGGGAAATTCTGGGATAAACCATATTTTGGCAATTGGGGCAAAAGAGCATACGTTCTTTGTGATCCGGCACCATTTTATGCCCGCAACGGCCGCAGAACTGATTTGCCTGGTACCAGCCAAAAAGATGATGGGCTGTAATACCTGCAAAAGCGCTGTGCCTGGAATTGGCAGTTCGGAAAATGCGTACATCCTCGTAGCGGTAATGCGCTAATGAATAGGGAACGGTTTGACTGCCAGGCTGCGAATCGGCGTCCGGGTGTGCCAGAAAGTATTTATAATTGTCAATGGAAAACAAATAGTAATAGGAACAGGGCAGGTCGGTCATCTCCTTTAATGTGGGGTAGCGAAGCTTCCCGTTCTGAAAGCGGAGGAGAACCGTATTTTTGTGAAAAACTAAAATAAAATCATTTTCTGTGGGGTTTACATCATGATATTCATTATGATAAATTTTGGGGTAAATATCCTGTATCATGAAAATAATCCTTTCTGGAAAGGGGGTATTTTTGTATAGCACCAAAGTTATTTCTATGATAATATGTAAATGTTCCCTAGTCAATGGTATCTGGCAGAAAGAGGTTGGACTATGAAATGGATAAAGTTCAGGATAAAGACGGTTACAGAGGCGGAGGATATTATTGTCAGCGCCTTGTATGATATAGGGCTTGAGGGGGCGCAGATTGAAGATAAGTTGCCGCTTACGGCTCTTGAGAAAGAGCAGATGTTTGTGGATATTGCGCCGGAGGGGCCGCAGGATGATGGAATTGCATATTTAAGCTTCTTCGTGGAGGAGAGGGATGGCGAAGCTATGGAGAATGGGTGTCCGGTGCTTATTTTAAACGGAGAGGAAACTACGGCGGAAGCTGTCCTGGAAAGTGTGAAAAGGGAGCTGGAAGATGTAAGATGTTTTATGGATATAGGAGAAGGAACGGTTAGCGTTGAGGAAACGGAGGATATTGACTGGATTAATAACTGGAAACAATATTTCCACCAGTTTACCATAGGAGATGTGCTTATAATTCCTTCCTGGGAGGAAGCCGGGCCTGAGGATAAGGATAAGATGATTTTACACATTGATCCGGGGACAGCTTTTGGAACCGGTATGCATGATACCACACAGCTTTGTATCAAAGCGCTCCGTAAATTTATAACGCCGGAAACAGAGCTTTTGGATGTGGGAACCGGAAGCGGTATTTTAGCGATTCTTTCCCTGATGTTCGGAGCGAAAAAGGCAGTGGGAACGGATCTGGACCCCTGTGCCGTGGATGCGGTGAGAGAAAACATGGAAGCAAACGGGATTGACCCAAAGGACTTTACCATGATGATTGGAAATATTATCACAGAAAAGGAAATACAGGATAAAGTGGGATATGAACGCTATGATATTGTTGTAGCCAACATTTTGGCACAGGTTCTTGTGGAACTAACGTCGGTGATTGTCCATCAGCTGAAAAAAGGCGGCATTTACATTACATCAGGGATCATTGACGATAAGGAAGAAACTGTAATCAGTGCGGTGAGGGCGGCAGGCCTTGAGGTGCTTGAGGTGAATCATCAGGGCGAATGGGTCAGTATTATAGCGCGGAAAAACCACCAGGCGGGGGTATAGGAATGTATCAGTTTTTTGTGGAACCCGGGCAGATTCAGGGAAATAAAGTAATTATAACAGGAAAAGATGTAAACCATATAAAAAATGTGCTGCGCATGAAGGCAGAGGAAGAAATTTCTGTGAGCAATGGGGTGGATGGAAAGGAATACCGCTGTGGTATTAAGGAGCTTAGCGGAGAAGAAATTATCTGCGAAGTGCGTTTTATCAGGGAAGAAGGCGTGGAGCTCCCTGCCAAAGTATATCTTTTTCAGGGATTGCCAAAGGCAGATAAGATGGAATGGATTATCCAAAAAGCGGTGGAGTTAGGGGTGTATGAGATTATTCCCGTTGCGGTAAAGCGGGCGGTGGTGAAATTAGACGGGCGCAAGGCTGAGAGCAGGGTGTTAAGGTGGCAGGGGATTGCCGGGGCAGCAGCCAAGCAGAGTAAAAGGGGTATTGTTCCCAGAGTACGGAATGTGATGAGCTTTCAGGAAGCTATAAATTACAGCAGGCAGGCGGATATAAAGCTGATCCCTTATGAGCTTGCCGAGGGCATGGAAAAGACCAGGGAAGTGTTCGGCAGCCTGCAGCCGGGGAAGGATATTGCTGTTTTCATTGGAACTGAGGGAGGCTTTTCGCCGGAAGAAATTGAGACTGCTGCAAAAGAAGGCGTTGTCCCCATTACTTTGGGGAAAAGAATTTTAAGGACAGAGACTGCCGGCATGACGGTTCTTTCTATTATAATGTACCATTTGGAGCAATAATCATATAGTAATAGTAAGATAAAAGAACACTCTGTTCAGAAAGACTAATGGAGGATTAATATGGAGGTATATTTAGATAATTCAGCGACCACCAGATGCTTCGATAAGGCAGCAGCCCTGATGACCCGGATTATGTGCGAAGACTATGGAAACCCCTCAAGTCTCCACAGAAAAGGCGTTGAGGCGGAGAAATATATACGTTACGCAAAGGATGTAATTGCCGATAATCTGAAAGTAAATCAAAAAGAAATATTTTTTACTTCAGGGGGAACAGAGTCAGATAATCTGGCTTTAATGGGATGCGCCCGTGCAAACTGCCGGAGCGGCCGGCACCTGATCACAACACAGATTGAACATCCGGCAGTTCTTCAGACTATGAAGCATTTGGAGGAAGAAGAATTTCGGGTAACTTATCTGCCGGTAGACCAAAAAGGGTGTATCCGCCTGGAAGATTTGGGGCGTGCTATTACAGGGGAAACAATATTAGTCTCCATCATGCATACAAACAATGAGGTGGGCTCTATGCAGCCAGTTGCTAAGGCGGGAGCGCTTATCAAAGGAATCAATCCCAGAATATTATTTCATGTAGATGCTGTACAGGGATATGGAAAATGCAGAATATACCCGAAAAGAATGAAGATAGACCTGCTCAGCGCCAGCGGGCACAAAATCCATGGGCCGAAAGGAACCGGATTTTTATATGTAGATGAAAAGGTGAAAATAAAACCCATTGTGTTCGGCGGCGGACAGCAAAATGGTATCCGTTCCGGCACGGAAAATGTTCCGGGCATTGCCGGACTGGCAAAGGCAATCGAAATTATTTATGGGGATCTGGACCGGGAAGTGGAAAAACTGTACCGGCTAAAGCGCGCCTTTGTATCCGGCGTACAAAAGATAGATGATGTGATTGTGAACGGACATTCGGATGAAACGGGCGCACCACACATTGTAAGCGTATCCTTTAAGGGAGTGCGCAGCGAAGTGATTCTTCACGCATTAGAGGATAAAGGTGTTTACGTTTCGGCAGGAAGCGCCTGCTCGGCCCGCAAGCCGCAGCCTTCCGCAACGCTTCGCGCTATGGGAATAGAGCCGCAGCTCCTGGGATCTACCATACGTTTTAGTTTTTCGGTTTTTACCACCATGGAAGAAATAAACTATACTTTAGAAATGCTGTATGATATAATTCCCATGCTCAGGAAATATACCAGACAATAAAAGTATTCTTAAGAAGATTTTGTGATCCCGCAGCATGCCGGGCCATAGAATGCTGTTGACTATAAAATGAGAGCATCTTACCGGCCTGCTGTGGGAGAAAATTCATATATTTGACAAGGAAAAGAGAGAGATACGCAACAAAACAAAGGTGAACAAAGTTCACCTCGCAGAAATGAGGAGGAAATATGTTCAGTGTTTTTTTGATTAAATATGCGGAGATCGGTGTAAAGGGAAAAAATAAATACTTATTTGAGGATGCGCTGGTACATCAGGTTAAATATGCCCTTAAAAGGTGTGAGGGTGAATTTAAAGTAACGCATACAGACGGGCGAATTTATGTACATGCCCTGTCGGATTTTGATTTCGAGGAAACGGTGGACAACTTAAAAACAGTGTTTGGCATTTCAGGGATTTGTCCGGTAGTCCATGTGGAGGACGAGGGATATGAGAAGCTTGCGAAGGCCCTTACGGATTATGTGGACAAGGTGTATGAGGATAAGAATATTACTTTTAAAGTTCATACAAGAAGAGCAAGAAAGAATTATCCCATGACATCTATGGAGCTTAGCAGGGAGCTTGGCAGTGCGGTATTAGATGCTTTTCCGCAGATGCAGGTGGATGTGCATAGGCCTGATGTGATGCTGCATGTGGAAATCCGGGAAAAAATCTATATTTATTCTATGGAAATACCAGGGCCCGGCGGTATGCCGGTAGGCAGCAATGGAAAGGCAATGCTTCTTTTGTCAGGAGGAATTGATTCGCCCGTTGCCGGATATATGATTGCCAAGCGCGGCGTCAAGATAGATGCAGTTTATTTCCATGCGCCGCCTTATACCAGTGACAGAGCAAAACAAAAGGTGGTTGACTTGGCCAGGGAGGTTTCCCGCTATGCAGGTGCGGTTTACCTTCATACGATTAATTTTACGGATATTCAACTGCATATTTATGACCAGTGCCCTCATGAGGAGCTTACCATCATTATGCGCAGGTACATGATGCGGATTGCGGAAATGCTGGCGATAAAAAATGACTGTCTGGGGCTGATTACAGGGGAGAGTATCGGGCAGGTGGCCTCCCAGACGGTGCAGTCTCTGGCGGTGACCAATGAGGTGTGCTCACTCCCTGTTTTCCGTCCGTTAATTGGCTTTGACAAAATGGAAATCGTGAGTGTGGCGGAAAAAATCGGAACTTATGAAACTTCTATTTTACCATATGAGGACTGTTGCACTATTTTTGTGGCAAAGCACCCTGTGACAAAGCCGAATTTAAATGTGATTAAACGCCATGAGCTAAAGCTGGGAGAAAAAATGGAAGAGCTGGTGCAAAAGGCAATCGATACGGACCAGGTGGAAGTGATAAGGTGGAAATAAAATGCGAAAAAAATGAGCTGGCATACGGCCAGCTCACAACTTTGCATAATGCATTTTGGTCCGCTCATTATATTATCTAAACTCGCAAACCCGTGCTGACGCACTCTCTGTCCGATTTCACCGGACGTTTGCTCGTTAATACCGCAGGAAAAACAAATGCCTGCTATGCAGTCGCTTGTTTTTCCACTGCAGTTATTAGATCATGTAAGGCTTTAAGGTTTCGAGAACGGCATCGATATTATCTTCTGCATGGATATTCAAATCGATAGGTTTGGACAAATCCAGACTGAAGATACCCATAATAGATTTGGCATCAATTACATATCTGCCGGATACTAAGTCAAAATCATAATCAAATTTGGAAATATCATTTACAAAAGATTTAACCTTATCAATAGAATTTAACGAAATCTGTACTGTTTTCATTTTAATTACCTCCTTTTCTATACCCTGTGTTATTATAGTAAAGGCTTAGGATAAAAAAGTCAATGATAAAACAATACAAAAAAATCGGAGGCTGGCATGAAAAGCGTGGCATTTCACAATCTTGGATGTAAGGTGAACGGGTATGAGATGGATTATATGCTGCAGGCACTGCAGGAAAAAGGCTACACAATTGTGCCATTTGATGGAAGAGCCGATATATATATCATAAATACATGTACTGTAACGAATATTGCGGACAGAAAAAGCAGGCAGATGCTTCACAGGGCAAAAAGACTAAATCCAGAGTCTGTGGTGGTGGCTGTGGGATGTTATGTACAGGCGGGGGGAGAAGAGGCTCTGAAAGATATGAGCATTGACCTTGCCATTGGAAATAACAAAAAAAAGGATCTTATTCCTATTCTTGAAGAATTTTTGACAAATAGAGAGAACAGGAAAGATAAGACCCTTAAAGGCCGGACGATGACAGATATCGGAAAGACGGATGAGTACGAGGCAATGGAGCTGCAGCGTACGGCGGAACACACCAGGGCATTTATTAAAATACAGGATGGCTGCAATCAATTTTGCTCTTACTGTATTATTCCCTATGTAAGGGGGAGGATACGTAGCAGGGGGCAGGAGGAAATTCTGCATGAGGTAAGAAGGCTTTCCGCGAACGGATACAGAGAGGTGGTTCTGACAGGTATTCATTTAAGCTCTTACGGAATAACAGGGGGAAATGATTTTTCCACCAGTAAATTGTCCGGGCTTGTTTTGCGTCTGCAGCAGGAGGAAGGGATAGAGAGGATTCGGTTAGGTTCGCTGGAACCAAGAATTATTACGGAGGAATTCGTCAGAACGCTTTCCGAATGCGGAAAGCTTTGTCCGCACTTTCATCTTTCTTTGCAAAGCGGCTGTGACAGGGTACTTGAAAGAATGAATAGAAAGTATTCCACAAAGGAATACTATGAAAAAGTATGTTTTTTAAGAAAATATTTTGATGATCCGGCCATTACCACTGATGTGATCGTGGGATTTCCGGGGGAAACCATGGAAGATTTTGAAGAAACAAAGGGGTTTTTGGAAAAGGTCGGATTTTATGAAATGCATATTTTTAAGTATTCCAAAAGGCAGGGAACACCTGCGGCTATAATGGACGGGCAAATTAAAGAGGCGGATAAGGCGCTTCGCAGTAATGAGCTTTTAGGGCTTGAAAAAGAGCTGTCAGCAAGATACAGGCAGGCGCATTTACATAAACAGACAGAGATATTGTTTGAGGAAGAAAAGAAGATAAACGGCAGAATTTACCAGGTTGGACATACAAAAGAATACATTCGCGCGGCATATGAAACACAGGAAAATCTTTCGGGCCAGATAGTTAAAGGTGTACTTACAAAGATGCTTATGTCAGATATTTTACTGTTTCAACCGCAAATACATTGAATTTTATGGTAAAATGGAGTAAGATAAGAGCGAGTGAATGTTAATATTAAGGGGAGCTACTTATGCAGGATTTAGGAAATACACAATTTTTTAAAGTGGAGACAGATAATACCAGCGTAAAACAAATACTGGCGGATGTATATGCGGCGCTGACTGAGAAGGGGTATAATCCGGTTAACCAGATTGTGGGGTATATCATGTCAGGAGACCCTACATATATTACCAGCTATAAAAATGCCAGAAGTATGATTATGAAAGTGGAGAGAGATGAGCTGGTGGAAGAAATGCTGACAGAATATATTAAAAGCAGCCATTGGAAATAAAAGATACGGCTGAAAACAGAAAGTAGTAAAAATATGAGAATTATGGGTTTGGATTTCGGGGCAAAAACGGTGGGGGTAGCAATCAGCGATCCATTGTTTATTACGGCTCAGGGAATAGAAATTATCAGAAGAAAAGAAGAAAATAAATTACGCCGGACGTTTGCAAGAATAGAAGAACTGATAGAGGAATATCAGGTAGATGAAATTGTTTTGGGACTGCCCAAAAACATGAACGATACGTTAGGACCCCGGGTGGAAATAACCCTTGCATTTAAGGATAAGCTGGAGCGGCGCACAGGACTGCCGGTACATACATGGGATGAAAGACTCACTACTGTTGCTGCGGATAAGGCAATGATAGAAGCAGGAGTACGCAGGGAAAACCGCGGGGAATATGTGGATAAGATTGCAGCTGTGCTTATTTTACAGGGATTTTTAGATTGCAGGAGAAAATAATTGGAAAAGATTAAATTTACACTTGACACAGGAGAAAGTGTGGAGTTTTATATTTTAGAGCAGACAAAACTTGGTGGAAAGCAGTATATTTTGGTGGCAGATACCCGGGAAGGGGATGGAGAAGCCCTTATATTGAAGGAGATAAAAGAGCGGGAAAACGGGGAAAGCATCTATGAAATCGTAGATGATGATACGGAAATGTCCGTGGTTGCAGAGGTATTTGAAAGTCTCCTTGAGGATGTGGATCTTATGTAAAACAGACTGTCCAAGATAAAGAGGCGGTTGTTTATAGAAAATACGGCGTTCATGTCAGAGCAACCTGTTTATTTCGTAAGTATGGCGCAATATGTGTATCTATCTGGTTAAGTAAAACCATACGGAACAGGGAGTGAGAGGTTACACAGGCAGCATACTATGCTTAGGTTATAATGGGAAACCTGACAGGCGCTTAAAAAGAAAGCAGAGGTAAAACTGATTGAAAAAAAATGAACAGAAAAGCAGCTTGGCGCTGAAGGTCATTCCGCTTGGTGGCCTTGAGCAAATTGGCATGAACATTACTGCCTTTGAATACGAAGACAGTATTATTGTTGTGGACTGCGGTCTTTCTTTTCCGGAAGATGATATGCTGGGAATTGACCTGGTCATACCTGATGTGACTTATTTGAAAAATAATATTGAACGGGTAAAGGGCTTTATTATCACCCATGGTCATGAGGATCATATTGGTGCGCTGCCCTATGTACTGCGGGAGGTGAACGCTCCTATTTATGCAACCAAGCTTACAATGGGAATTATTGAAAACAAGCTGAAGGAGCACAACCTTACAAATAATACAAAAAGAAAAGTGGTGAAATTCGGACAGTCTATTAATCTGGGACAGTTTCGAATTGAATTTATTAAGACAAATCATAGTATTGTGGATGCGGCGGCTCTGGCTATATATTCGCCGGCCGGTATTGTAGTGCACACAGGAGATTTCAAGGTGGACTATACGCCGGTGTTCGGCGATGCCATTGATTTGCAGCGCTTTGCCGAAATCGGTAAAAAGGGTGTACTGGCGCTTATGTGCGATTCCACCAATGCGGAGCGGACAGGCTTTACACCCTCGGAACGTACTGTGGGGCGGACTTTCGATATTCTCTTTCAGGAGCATAAAAACACCCGTATTATTATTGCGACTTTCGCCTCCAATGTGGACAGGGTGCAGCAGATTATCAATACTGCTTACAAATTCGGCCGTAAGGTAGTGGTGGAAGGCCGCAGCATGGTCAGTGTCATTGAAACAGCAACTAACTTAGGATATTTGAGTATCCCTGAAAATACGCTGATCGATATTGAGCAGCTTAAAAATTATCCTGATGAAAAAACGGTTATCATCACAACGGGAAGCCAGGGGGAGAGTATGGCGGCCTTAAGCCGCATGGCAGGAGATAATCACAAAAAAGTTTCCATAGGACCTACGGATACCGTAATTTTTTCTTCCCATCCGATTCCGGGAAATGAGAAGGCAGTTACAAACGTGATCAATGAGCTTTTGCTAAAGGGCGCCGATGTAATCTTCCAGGATGTACATGTTTCAGGCCATGCCTGCCAGGAGGAAATCAAGCTGATTCACACTTTAGTGAGGCCTAAATACACGGTTCCGATTCATGGGGAATATAAGCATTTAAAGGCGCAGGCCAAGGTTGCCAGGGAGCTGGGATATCCAAAGGAAAATATTTTTATACTGCAGTCCGGAGATGTTCTGGAACTTACCCAGGAGAAGGCACAGGTAACAGGAAAAGTGCCGGTGGGAGACATTTTGGTAGACGGACTGGGAGTAGGCGATGTTGGGAATATTGTGCTCAGAGACAGACAGCATCTTGCGGAGGACGGCATTTTAATTGTTGTACTTGGGCTGGATGGGGCCAGTGATGAGCTGGTGAGCGGGCCTGATATTGTGTCCAGAGGGTTTGTATATGTAAGAGAGTCTGATGAACTGATGGAGGAAGCCAGAATTGTGGTAAATGAGGCGGTGGATGGCTGCCTTAGCAGGGGAATAGCTGATTGGGGAAAATTAAAAAGCGCCATCAAGGATGCCCTTGGCGAGTTTGTATGGAAAAAAACAAAACGTCGTCCCATGATTCTGCCTATTATTATGGAAATATAAGGCTTTGCCTATTGTATGCAGGAGGTATAAGAGTCATGCTGGACAGTCACATGGAAGCGGCCGTAGAATGGTTTGTTGGTGCGGTTAAAAATACGGAAACCTACAGAAAATATCGTTATCAGCTTGAAAGAATAAAGGAAAAACCGGAGATGTATGAGAAGATTAACGAGTTCCGCAGGCGGAATTACGAAATTCAAAATACCGCTCAGGTGGATGAGCTGTTTGAAAAAATGGAAGCTTTTGAGCGGGAGTATGAGAAATTCCGTGAAGATCCCATGGTAAATGATTTCCTGCGCGCAGAGCTGGCATTTTGCCGGCTGATGCAGGAGGTAGATACATCTATTGCATATGAACTGGATTTTGAGTGAATGTTTCTATAAAAGTAGAACGGAAAGGTATGGGGATTTTTATGAGTACAAAATATTTAATCGCTACAGTGGTGGAAACCATCATCAAAGTGGTGATTATTGCTGCGGTTATCGTATTTGTTTTCCGCGGCGCTACCCAGGCGTATGAGTTTGGATACAGAGTGTTTGCAGATCAGCCTGTGTCCGCCTCAGGCGGCAGGACTATTACGGTAAGCGTGGAGGAGTCGGCTTCTTTAAAAGAAATTGCCCGGATGCTGGAAGAAAGAGGACTGATCGAGGATGCAAATTTGTTCATGATGCAGGAGCTTCTTTCCGCCTACCATGGAAAAATTATCCCCGGTATATATGATTTAAGCACAGATATGACAGCAGGGCAGATGCTGGAGATTATGGCTACTCCTGTGGCACAGGAAACCGATTCGGCCCAAAGCACATCCACGCCTGTGGCGGGAGAAGCGCAGGATACGGAAGGTGAACAAGGCACTGAGCCTGTCGGGGAGGAGGTGCCTCAGGATGGAGGAGAGCAGCCTGAAAGCGGAGAATAGAATCAGCGCGTTTATCAATTCCTTTGATACAGGCAATACCCCCTTTTTAGATGAGCTTGAACAGTTTGCCATCAGGACAAACGTACCGATTATAAGGCCGGAGACCCAGAGCCTTTTAAAGCTCCTTCTTGCCATGAAAGAACCGGAGGAGGTTTTGGAGGTGGGAACAGCCATTGGCTTTTCGGCCCTTCTTATGAGCGAGTATGGACCGGAGAACTGTAAAATTACTACCATTGAGAAGTACGAAAAAAGAATTCCCCTTGCCAAAGAGAATTTTAAAAAGGCAGGAAAAGAAAAGGCTATCCTGCTGTTAGAGGGTGATGCGTCCGAATGGCTATCAAAGCTGGCGGGTCCCTATGATTTTATTTTTATGGATGCAGCCAAGGGACAGTATATCCATTTTCTGCCGGATGTTCTGCGGCTTATGCCTGTTGGAGGTATTCTGATATCGGACAATGTGCTGCAGGATGGGAATGTGATGGAGTCCCGCTTTGCAGTGACAAGAAGGGACCGCACTATTCACGGAAGGATGCGGGAATATCTTTACGAATTAAAACATAATGAGCAGCTCCAGACAGCTATTCTTCCGGTAGGGGATGGGGTGACAGTAAGTGTAAAAAAGAGATGAAGATTTTCTAAGGCGTCAGAGAACGCCGCCTGAGAAAATCTAAGTCATCAAAATAATTTATGTAGTGTTTGTGCCGCAAGGCATGTTTAGAAGCGTGAAGAAGAAAAGGCGAAGAATTAGGGTGGGAAATAAATGCGAAAACCTGAACTTTTGATACCGGCCAGTTCTCTGGAGGTCCTAAAAACAGCGGTACGGTTTGGCGCGGATGCCGTATATATAGGAGGGGAAGCCTTTGGACTTCGGGCTAAGGCGAAAAATTTTTCCATAGAAGAGATGCGGGAAGGAATCACCTTTGCCCATGCCCATAACGTGCGGGTGCATGTGACGGCAAATATACTGGCTCATAACAGGGATCTTGGGGGTGCGGAAGTCTATTTTCATGAATTAAAAGAGATGAAGCCGGATGCTCTTATTATTGCGGATCCCGGTATGTTTACGTTAGCGAAGGAGATTTGCCCCAAAATCGACATCCATGTTTCAACCCAGGCAAACAACACCAATTATATGACGTATCTGTTCTGGCATAAGCTGGGAGCTAAGAGAGTGGTCTGTGCAAGAGAGCTTTCTTTAAGCGAGATAAAAGAAATCCGCCGCAGAATACCGGAGGATATGGAGATAGAAAGCTTTATTCACGGGGCAATGTGTATTTCCTATTCCGGCAGGTGCCTGCTGAGCAATTATTTCGTGGGGAGAGATGCAAATCAGGGAGCCTGTACCCATCCGTGCAGATGGAACTATGCCGTGGTGGAGGAAACACGTCCGGGAGAATATCTTCCGGTTTATGAAAATGAAAGAGGCACTTATATTTTTAATTCCAGAGATCTGTGCATGATAGAGCATATACCGGAATTAGTGGATGCAGGGATTGACAGCTTTAAAATAGAGGGAAGAATGAAAAACGCGCTTTATGTGGCGACTGTTGCGAGGACTTACAGAAAAGCAATTGATGATTACCTGGAATCAGAGGAAAAGTACCAGGCTAATATGGATTGGTATAAGGAGGAGATTGCAAAGTGCACTTACCGAAAGTTTTCCACGGGCTTTTATTTTGGGAAACCTGATGAAACTGCGCAAATCTATGATAACAGTACCTACATAAGCGAATATATTTATCTTGGTATTGTCTGGGAAGTGTCCGGAGATGGACTGGCCCGGATAGAGCAGAAAAATAAATTCAGTGTGGAAGAGGAAATAGAGATTATGAAGCCTGATGGCAGGAATATTCCGGCTAAAGTAGTATCTCTGATGACAATGGAGGGAGAAGCGGTTTTAAGCGCGCCTCATGCGAGGGAAATTCTGTGGGTGGGACTGGATAAAAAACCGGCCCCCTATGATATCTTAAGGATTCGGAAAAAGAGCTAAAGGCAGCTTTAATAGTCTGGTTTTGGGAGCGGATTAAAAAGCGTTTTGCGCCGGGCGGCTGGCGTGGCGATGGCCAGGCTGTACAATATGTCTATTTGATTTACTGCTCTTTAGCTCTTTTTAGCCAAATCTGATAAAATTAAAAAATGGGTATTGCAATTTCACAAATTATCGTGTATCTTAAAAAACGAAGAAAATTTATAAAGTAATGCTACGAACAAAGATGTTCCCAAAGTTTTTTGGGACATTTTTTATTTGTAAGGAAAATTACGAAAGGAAGTAGAAGAATGAGTGAAGTAATTAACGTTGAAGAAATTTTTGCAAGTAAAGTATTCACACGCGCTACTATGAAGGAAAGATTACCTAAAAATGTTTACAGGGAAGTAATCAAAGTGATGGAAAATGGCGGCGAGCTGTCACTGGCAACAGCGGATGTTGTTGCAAAGGAGATGAAAGACTGGGCCGTGGAAAATGGCGCGACCCATTACACTCACTGGTTTCAGCCATTAACCGGCATCACCGCTGAAAAGCATGATTCTTTTATTTCCAATCCGGACGAAAATGGTAAAATGCTTATGGAATTTTCCGGTAAAGAATTGATCAAGGGTGAACCTGACGCTTCTTCTTTTCCCTCCGGAGGTCTTAGAGCTACCTTCGAAGCAAGAGGATATACGGCGTGGGATATTACTTCACCTGCTTTCTTAAAAGAAGATGCAACAGGTGTGATTCTCTGCATTCCCACTGCATTCTGTTCTTATAAGGGGGAAGCGCTGGATAAGAAAACCCCGCTGCTGCGCTCCATGGAGGCAATTAACGTGCAGGCTCTGCGTATCGTAAGACTTTTTAAAAACACGGAGGCCACAAAGGTAGCCGCAAGCGTGGGACCGGAGCAGGAGTATTTTCTGGTGGACAGAGAAAAATATTTAAAGAGAACCGATCTTATTTTTACAGGCCGTACCCTGTTTGGAGCGCCTGCGCCGAAGGGGCAGGAATTGGAGGATCATTATTTTGGAACCATACGGGAACGTATTGGCGCCTATATGAAGGACTTAAACATTGAGTTATGGAAATTGGGGGTTACAGCCAAAACCCAGCATAATGAAGTGGCGCCTGCCCAGCATGAGCTGGCATCTATCTATGAAACAGCGAATATTGCGGTTGATCACAATCAGCTGGTTATGGAAACCATGAAAAAAGTGGCTGGACGCCATGGACTTACCTGCCTGCTTCATGAAAAGCCTTTTGCAGGCGTAAACGGTTCCGGAAAACATAATAACTGGTCACTTTGCACGGATAACGGCGTAAACCTGCTGGATCCCGGCGACACACCAAATGAAAATGTTCAGTTTTTGCTGGTGCTTGCCTGCATCATCAAGGCGGTTGACATACATGCGGATCTGCTTCGTCAGAGCGCTTCTGATGTGGGCAACGATCACAGGCTTGGAGCCAACGAGGCACCGCCTGCCATTATCTCCGTATTTCTTGGGGAACAGCTTGAGGACGTGGTGAAACAGCTGGTTGAAACCGGAGAGGCTGCGCATGTGCTAAAGGGCGGCAAGCTGGAGACAGGCGTTTCCACACTGCCTGATTTTACAAAGGATGCAACGGACCGGAACAGGACATCGCCCTTTGCCTTTACCGGAAATAAATTTGAATTCCGTATGGTGGGTTCTGCGGACTCTATTGGAAGTCCCAATACGATTTTGAATGCAATCGTTGCGGAGGCTTTCTGTGAAGCGGCGGATATTCTTGAAAAAGCGGACGATTTTGATTTGGCGGTTCATGACCTGATTAAGGAATACCTGACAAAGCATCAGAGAATTATTTTTAACGGCAACGGCTATTCAGACGAATGGGTAAAAGAGGCTGAAAGGAGAGGACTCCCCAATATCAAGTCCATGGTTGAGGCGGTGGATACACTTACCACCGATAAGGCTGTAAAGCTGTTTGAAAAATTTGGTATTTTTACCAAGGCAGAGTTAGAGTCCCGGGAGGAAATTCTTTATGAAACCTACACAAAGACTATTAATATAGAAGCCCTTACCATGATTGACATGGCCTCCAAGCAGATTATACCCGCTGTGATCAGATATACAAAATCCCTTGCGGACACCGTTATTGCAGTGAGAGAAGCAGGGGCGGATGCATCCGCATCCGCGGAACTGTTAAAGACTGTTTCCGAAAAGCTTTCGGCTATGAAGTCAGGCCTGAAGAAACTGGAGGATGCTCTGGCAAAGGCAGGGGAAGTAAGCAATGTGAAAGAGCAGGCTTTCTATTATAAGGATGTTGTGAAAACCGCTATGGATGAGCTGCGGGCGCCCGCAGATGAAGTTGAAATGATGGTGGACAAAAAGATTTGGCCGATTCCCACCTATGGAGATCTGATTTTCGAGGTGTAAACCTGATATTTTTTATGCGGGCCTGCGCAGTGGAAATTTTTTTCTAACCGCTGCGCAAAGCGCGTGTTGCTCCGGCAGCTATTTTCCTTACGCGCTTCTGCGCATAAAAACATACCCCCGGCATGAAGCCGGGAGCCGTTGTCAGTCAACCTTTACCTCCAGATAGCCCAGGAGCTTGCTCATATCATATTCGGGGATGATACCCAGATTGGAATCATAGAATTTGCCGTCATAATGTACCAGGTAATGACAGTAAAGTCCCATCTTTTCCATTAAAATACAGCACTTGGGGAGAATAGCCTTTTGGCCTTCCGTATAGACAATGACATCACTGTGATCAATGCCATAATAATTTAAAGCGGAAATAACACGTCCCATAGTTGCCTGCCATTCACGGCAGTCCATAACACTGATGACCTCGGCAATGGTAATGCCTGCTAACATGGCAACACAGGTCTGACCGCAAAGGCCGTCCTCAGGCTGGATGATAATGTCAATGCCGTCAATCTTGCGGATGGGGTTATCAAAACTATAAGGACTGTTTTGATTAATTTGAATTAAGCTTTTGGTAATGTGAAGGAGAATCTTGTGCTCTTTGGTAATGTCAACATGGGAAACATCGTCTTCCTGGAGATGAATTTTGTAATTGCCCTTTGCTTCAGGGATTAAGTCGCATTCAATAATTTTGTTGTCCAAAACCAGTTCTGCTTCAATTACATCACGCTTTTTACAGACTTCCCACACATTAAACGGGATTCGTATCGTATAAAGGTCGTCTACTTTGTCAATTTTACCGTTAAAAAAATATCTCATAAAATAACCCTCCTAGTCAAAATGCATATATGAGTATTCTTACAAATTAAAGATACCAGATTTTTGATAAGTTGAAAACATTTTTTTCTTAGAATGCGCAGTTTAAAAAAAATTAAAAATAATGCTTGCCAAATGAATTATTATCGTGTATAATACTCTAAGTAATTGACATTGGGCTATCGCCAAACGGTAAGGCAACGGACTCTGACTCCGTCATTTCAAGGTTCGAATCCTTGTAGCCCAGCTTATAAACCCAATGGGATTTTTTCCATTGGGTGTTTTTTATGCACAGGCCGGCACATAGAAGTTTGCTGTTGACACAGCATGCGGGCTGCGCGGCGGGCAGGGAGAAAATCTTATCTGCCTGGTTGCACAGTATGCAGGAAAGTTTACAGGTTACGGAAAGGTGTTAATATGTATAGTTATAAAAGCAGAATCAGATATAGTGAGCTGGACGAGTCGGGACATTTGAGGCTGGAATCACTGCTTGACTATTTTCAGGATTGTTCTACCTTTCAGTCTGAGGATCTGGGACTGGGTGTGGATTGTTTAAAGGAACGGCATTTGGTTTGGGTGATGTCTTTCTGGCAGATTGTGGTAGAACGCTATCCCAATCTGGGTGAAACGGTGACAATAGGAACTGCGCCATACGATTTTAAGGGATTTTTAGGCTTTCGGAACTTTCTTATGACAGATGAAAAGGGAGACCGGCTGGCCTGTGCCAATACAATCTGGAGTCTGTTAAATACACAGACGGGTATGCCGGTGAAAGCGCCCGAAGATATGCGGGAGAAATATATTTTAGAGCCTAAGCTTGATATGGAATATGCGTCCAGAAAAATACAAATTTCTGAAAATATGGAGCAGCAGGAAAAGGTGCCCATCCGCCCTCGTCATTTGGACACGAATCACCATGTCAACAACGGACAGTTTGTCAAAATAGCCATAGACAGCCTGAAAAGCAGCGGCAGGATAAAGCAGCTGCGTGCAGAATATAAGAAGCAGGTGGTGCTTGGGGATGTGCTGACCCCTTACACAATGATTGAAACGGGTAACAAAACGACAGTTGCTTTAAAGGATGGAACAGAGAAAGTTTGCTGTATTGTGGAGTTTCAGGAAGAAGGAGATCAGATAAAGTAACAGATCTGGCAATGTATCGCAAGCGCAGTTTGCAATATAGAACAATAGGCTCTGCCTATTATATGCAGGAGGTATAAGCATGATACAGTTAGGAGTAAGGCAGGAACTGACAATTGTAAAGAAAGTTGATTTTGGCGTGTATCTGGCTGACACGAAAGAGGGAGGAGAACCGCAGGAGAGGGTGCTGCTGCCTAAAAAGGAGGTACCGGCGCAGGCTAAGACAGGAGACAGCCTGAATGTATTTATTTACAAGGATTCTATGGACAGGATAATAGCAACCACCAGACAGCCGGAATTTTCCGTAGGGGAGACAGCTGTCCTTAAGGTAAAGGAAGTAGGAAAAATTGGCGCTTTTCTGGAGTGGAAACTGGAAAAGGATCTGCTTCTTCCGTTCAAGGAGCAGACCATAAAGGTGCAGGAAGGGCAGGACTGTCTGGTTGCGCTTTACATTGATAAAAGCGGACGGCTCTGCACCACTATGAAAGTGTATCCTTATCTGCGGACGGACAGTCCATATAAAAAGGATGATAAGGTGGAGGGCCGGGTTTATGAGGTTATTCCTAATTTTGGAATGTTTGTTGCTGTGGATAATTGCTACTGCGGCATGATACCCAAAAGAGAGCCCACAGGAAATGTCAAAGTGGGAGATAAGATTACGGCCAGGGTTGCGGGAGTTCTTGAGGATGGCAAATTAACTTTAAGCCTGCGGGAAAAAGCTTATATTCAAATAGGCAGAGATGCGGAGCAGATAATGAAGATGCTGAAGGATAAAGGGGGTAAACTGCCTTTTAATGATAAAGCCGATCCGGAAATAATCAGAAGCGCTACAGGCATGAGCAAAAATGAATTTAAACGTGCCGTGGGCAATTTATACAAGCAGCGGCTTATCGTGATAGAACCGGATGGGATCAAACTTGTATAAGTTAATTTATGCGCCCGCTAAAGCGGGCAGATGGAATTGGTGTTTGTGCCTGCAGTCCAAAGTTTGCAGGTTACGGAAAGGGTATGGTTATTAGGATGAACAGTAAAAAAGCAAATTGGGCTTTTTTAGTGACCATTTTGTGTTACGCGGGAATGGTGTTCGCAGTAGCAAATTTTTTCCCTTTATTTGCAGAGAGCCTTGTTTTCAGCAATTTGATCTGTGAAATCGTGGTAGTATTGCCGATGCTGGTTTTTATAGTGGCATCGGGAGAAAATATAGTATCTTTTTTGGGAATCCACAAAATGAGATTTACTTCTGTGCTCATGACAGGGCTGTTTACATTTTTAAGTGTGCCTTCCCTCACGGTAGTGAATCTTTTTTCACAGCTTTGGGTAGAAAATGAGGTGGCGTCTGCGATGGAAAATATGAATGCGGGACAAATGCCTTTTGGCCTGCTGCTTTTTTCCACGGGATTGGTAGCGCCTGTATTTGAGGAGACTTTATGCAGGGGCGCGTATTATCATGCATACGCAGGGTCAGGGCGCAGGATAGGGGCAATGGTTATGTCAGCGCTTATTTTTGCCTTGATTCATATGAATTTTAACCAGGCAAGTTATGCGTTTGTAATGGGAGTTTTTGCAGTTCTTTTGCTGGAGGTAACAGGGAGCCTGTGGTCCTGTATCCTTTATCATAGCTTGATCAATGGAAGCCAGATGATGCTTTTATATGGAGCGTTTAAAGTGAACCCGAATGTTTACAGTGAGCAGGCGGGAACCATTACACCGGATTTCCTGCTTTACGCAGTAGGAGCTTATCTGGTGGTGGTGGCAGTGACACTGCCCCTTTCATGGGCTGTGCTTGTCTGGATAAGTATAAATGAGGGAAGACAGGGAGCCTTATCCTGCTTTCTTCCAAAGAAAGCATTGCCGGGAAAGGCAGAAAAAAAGGACAAGCTGGTTTCAGTACCGTTTGTACTGGCTCTTATCCTTTGCATTGGTATGATGACAGGAAGTTTTTTCCGGATTGTGGAGAAAATCATTTTGATGATTAGATAAGCATATCAATATTGCCCCCAATGTGGGGATTTACGGATAATTCCATGGAACGGCCCATCATGTTAATGAGGCTTTCTCCAATGATTTCGGAATTTTCCATTGCTTTGTCAAGCACAGCAATTCCAACCTGATTAGAAAGCTGAACATTTGCTAATGCGGTTGATAATTCAGGAATATTCATAATTAAACCTCCGTTTTCGGCTGGCAGACCGAAGAATGAATTAAAATATTGTCTGGTATTTTTAATTTGATTTTGACAGACGCCATAAAAAACTTTATTATTATACGTATCAGACTACAAATCCATTATCTATCATACCACAAAATGATAAAAAGCGGAATATATAATTTGATATCTCTTTTTACATTTTTTTGTGAAGGTTGTATAGGGTGCCGGATTGGAAAAATGCGCCAAAAACATTAAAAATACACAAAAACTTCACATTTTTAGCTAGATTTCTATGTGCATTTATATTAATATAGAAAAAGGAGTTTAAGGGGGAGAATAATTAATAAAGAGAAATATTGTTTATTTTGCATAGCGACTTAAACAATAGAAGGAGGGGGCATATGATTTCTAATCAGATTTTGCAGAACACAATTGACGGGCTTAAGGCAATCGCAAGAGTGGATTTTTGTGTTATGGATGTGGATGGAAAGGAAGCGGCTTCCACATCACTTAGCATGTCTGGCGGCGAAGCGGAAACGGTAGAGTTTGCCAAATCTCCGGCGGATTCCCAGGAGATACGGGGATATCAGTATTTCAAGATATACGATGAGCAGCAGCCTGAGTATATACTAATTGCATCCGGAATAGGTGAAGATGTGTATATGGTGGGTAAGATGGCTGCATTTCAGATTCAAAACCTGCTGGTGGCATATAAAGAGCGGTTTGACAAGGACAACTTCATTAAAAACCTTCTGCTTGATAACCTGCTTTTAGTAGACATCTACAGCCGTGCAAAGAAGCTGCATATACAGACAGATGTAAGACGGGCCGTTCTGGTAATTGAAACAGGAGCCGACAGGGACAGTAATATTCTGGAGACTATGAGAAACTTTTGCGGCAGCAGCAGTAAAGACTTTGTCACCGCTGTGGACGAAAATAATGTGATTGTGGTTAAGGATTTGTCTGAAGGGGACAGCATTAAAGAGATTGAAAAGAGCGCAGAAAGCATAGAGGCCTTTTTGATGAAGGAGGGTATGGCCCAGGTACATATTGCTTATGGAACAGTGGTCAGGGAAATCAAAGAAGTCAGCCGTTCTTATAAGGAAGCAAAGATGGCCATGGATGTTGGCAAGATCTTTTTTGATGAAAGAAATATTATTGCCTATAGTGAGCTTGGAATTGGCCGTTTGATTTACCAGTTGCCTATTCCGCTGTGTAAAATGTTTATCAAGGAAATATTTGGCGGAAGAGGTTTGGATGAATTTGATGAGGAAACGCTTACAACCATTAACAAGTTTTTTGAAAACAGCCTGAATGTTTCTGAAACATCGAGGCAGCTGTTTATTCACAGAAATACGCTGGTGTACCGTCTGGATAAGCTGCAAAAGAGCACTGGGCTGGACCTTCGTGTTTTTGAAGACGCCATTACATTCAGGATTGCGCTTATGGTAGTAAAATATATGAATTATATGGAAAGTCTTGACTATTAAAATTATGGGAAGTACAGGTGGAGGATAACCGTGGTAAGAAGTGATGCGAGAAGCAGGAGAAGAAAGAAACATATTTCCGGAGGAGATGAAATTATTACGCTGAACAATGTGAGTAAGGCATATGCCACAGGCGCTCCTGCATTAAACGGAGTAAGCTTACATATTAAAAAGGGTGAGTTTGTGTTTATTGTTGGGGACAGCGGGTCAGGAAAATCGACCATGATTAAGCTTCTGCTCAGAGAGCTTGTGCCTACTTCAGGAGATATTAATGTGATGGGGTATGATCTGGTGCGTATACGCCATCGGAAAATTCCAAAATTCCGGAGAAATCTTGGTATTGTTTTTCAGGATTTCCGCCTTTTAAAAGACAGGAATGTGTATGAAAATGTAGCATTTGCGCAGCGTATTATACAAGTTTCCAATAAGGAAATTAAAAGGAATGTGCCCAGTATTCTGGCAATTGTGGGGCTGGCAGGAAAATATAAAGCAAAGCCGAGGCAGCTTTCCGGCGGGGAACAGCAAAGAGTGGCCATTGCCAGAGCGTTAATAAATCAACCGAGCATTCTTCTTGCAGATGAACCGACAGGTAACCTTGACCCTAAAAATTCATGGGAGATTATGAAGCTGCTTGAGCAGATTAACGAAAATGGAACTACTGTGCTTGTAGTAACTCATAATCGTGAGATTGTTAATGCGATGCAAAAGAGGGTTGTTACGATGAAGAAAGGCGTCATTGTAAGCGATGAAGAAAAAGGTGGCTACATAGATGAGGATTAGTACATTTTTTTATACTATTAAACAGGGAATTATTAATATTTTCAGAAACAAGTGGTTTTCATTGGCATCTATAGCCACAATTGGTGCCTGTTTGTTTCTGTTTGGCTTGTTTTATGCTATTGTAATGAACTTTCAGAGCATTGTAAAGAATGCGGAAGAAGGAATGTCGGTAACGGTCTTTTTTGACAATGGAATCAGCCAGGAGCGGATACAGGAGATTGGCGCAATGATTGAAAAGCGCACGGAGGTTTCTAAAATAGTATTCAAATCCGCGGACGAAGCATGGGCAGAGTTCAGAGAAGAATATCTCGGGGAATATTCGGATGGCTTTACGGAAAACCCATTGGAAAATTCGGCAAGCTATGAGATTTACTTAAGCGATGTGTCTATGCAGCCCGCATTAGTATCTTACTTAGAGGAGACAGAAGGAATCAGGCTGGTAAACAGATCGGAGGTTATGGCATCTACCCTTACAGGAGTGAACGCGCTGGTGGCATATATTTCGGTGGGCATCATAGTTATTTTGTTTGCAGTGTCCATCTTCCTTATAAGCAATACGGTAACAATCGGCATTTCGGTGCGAAAGGAAGAGATTAATATTATGAAGTATATTGGCGCCACAGATTTTTTTGTCCGGGCTCCCTTTGTCATAGAAGGCATGATGATTGGAGCGGTTGGTGCATTGATACCGGTTGGGATCCTGTATGTTCTTTATGAAAAAGTGATTGAATATATTATGTTAAGATTTTCCATTTTGACAAAATTATTATCCTTTTTACCGGTGGAGATCATTTTCAATACTTTGCTTCCGGCATCCATTATCATGGGAGTCGGCATGGGTTTTCTGGGCAGTGTGACCACGGTCAGGAAGCATCTTAAGGTGTAATTGAGGTTAGGTTGGGGCTGTTGGAAACATAGGGGATTAATGATGAAGCGATGGAAAAATATGGTCTGTGTGCTGGTTTGCCTTGGACTGGTTCTGGGAATTGCCCGTAAATGTGAAACGACTGTTTATGCCAGCGAGCTGACCAATGAGAGTATTAAAAAGAAGGAAGCGGAGATCAATAAGGCGAAGGAAGAAAAAAAAGCTCTGCAGAGTGGGCTTACGGATGTAAAAGCATTAAAAAAGAAGCTGGAGGCCTCAAAAGCGGATTTGGCCAGTTACGTGGCGGAGCTTGATGCGGATTTGAACAGTATTCAGACAAAGCTTAACGAACTGAAAGCGATGGTCGAAGAAAAGGAAGAAGAAATTGAGGTAAAGACCAAGGAGTTAGAGGAGGCCATTGACACACAGCAGGTGCAGTATGAAGCCATGAAAAACCGCATTAAGTTTATGTATGAAAAGGGGGATACCCTGTTTCTGGAGCTGTTTTTGGAGGCAAAAAGTTTCGGAGATATGCTCAACAAGGCAGATTACATAGAGATGCTTTCCTCCTATGACCGGAAAATGCTGGATGAATATGTGGCATATGCGGAGTATGTGGCTCTTTGTAAGGAAGGGCTGGAAGAAGAAAGGGAAGTGTTAGAGGAAGCCAGGGCAGCGGCAAAGGAGGAGGAGGCCTCTTTAAACGAGTTGATAGCTGCTAAAGAGCAGGAAATTTACAGAGTATCGGGAGATATTCAGAGCCAGGAGGCTGCTATCAAAGAATATGAGGCAAGTATTGCAGCGGAAAATGAAACCATTGCGGCTTTGGAAGCTGCGGTAGCTGAGGAAAAGAAAAAGCTGGCGGCCGAACAGGCCCGAAAGTATGATGGAGGGATGTTTGCCTGGCCGGCCCCCTCTTATACAAGAATTTCGGACGAATATGGAAATCGTCTCCATCCTGTTTTAAATGTTACTAAGTTCCATAATGGCCTGGATATGGCAGCTCCGGGCGGCAGCCCGATTTTGGCAGCATATGACGGGACGGTAGTGGCTGCAGCTTACAGTGGCAGTATGGGGAATTATATCATGATAGATCACGGTGACAGCCTGTATACCATTTATATGCACGCATCCGCGCTTTATGTTTCCAAGGGGGCAGAGGTCTCCAAAGGGCAGAAAATTGCTGCGGTGGGAAGTACGGGACGTTCCACGGGAAATCATCTGCACTTTGGGGTGAGACTGAATGGAAGCTATGTAAATCCAAGGAATTATTTGGGGGGCTGACAGACAGGAGACTTTAGTACTTAGAAAGTAAGTCTTGTAAGGAAAGGCGGCAGCAACGGCGCTTACGGGAATGAATAAAAATTTGAAATGGAGAGAAATTAAGTGGATAAATCAGACGAGACGGACAGCAGAACCTGGGATCAGGAGGAAGCGGGTAAGGAAAGTGAAAAGAAAAGACGTTCCAGGGATTTTTTAAGGGGACTAATCACAGGAATGTTGATTATTTCGCTGTTTTTTGCCTGTGTATGTACGGGCGGAGCGCTTTACCGGCTATACAAAGCACGCGCAGTAGGTGTATCGGCACAGGGCGGCAGGGAAAGCGTTGTGACAAATGACACCCTTGAAAAAATGAAGGTTATAGAGGATGCTGTCAGTACGTATTACTATTATGAGGATAAAGTGGATGCAGAAGAAATGAGGGAAGGCATCTACAAGGGAATGATAGATTCTTTAGGCGACCCTTATTCCGAGTATTATTCCAAAGAAGAGTTAGAGGAGGCAATAAACAGTAATCAGGGTATATCTTACGGAATTGGAGCATATATCTCCATGAGCAAGCAGATGAATATGGCAATGATCAACGGTGTCATGGAAGGCTCTCCCGCTGAGGAGGCAGGCTTGCGGGAAGGAGATATCATTTATGAAGTTGACGGGGAAACAACTCAGGGAATGAGCCTGACTCAGGTAGTCAGTCTTGTCAAGGGGCGGGAAGGAACCACGGTACAGCTGACAATTTACAGGGAAGGGGAAGTGGACTTCCAGAGGCTTGAAATCAAGCGGAGCAAACGGCTTGAAACCACCACGGTGGACAGTGGGATGCTGGAGGATGCTGACAATATTGGCTACCTGCGTATTCGGGAGTTTGATACTGTGACTGTGGATCAGTATACGGAGGCTATGGCAGAGCTGCGCGGGCATGGTATGGAAGGAATGATACTTGATCTGCGCAGTAATCCGGGCGGCGATGTCAATGCGGTGGTTGAAATAGCAAGGAAAATTTTGCCGGAGGGACTTATCGTATATACGGAGGATAAGCAGGGGGTGCGTAAGGAATACACCTGTGACGGAAAGAAGGAACTGGATGTTCCCCTGGTGGTACTGGTAAACGAGTATTCGGCAAGCGCATCGGAAATACTGGCAGGAGCAATTCAGGATTATCATAAAGGAACGTTGGTTGGAACTACCACATATGGAAAAGGGATTGTCCAGCAGATACAGAGGCTGGATGATGGAACGGCTCTTAAGCTGACTATCAGTGCGTACTATACACCTGCCGGAAGAAACATTCATGGTGTGGGGATTAAGCCGGATGTGGAGCTGGAATATGATTATGAGGGCAATGAGGAAACCGGAAGCGATAATCAGGTGGAAAGAGCGATAGAGATATTGAATGACGAAATATCTGTTGAAAATAATTAGAAAGAATTAAAAAAGGGGGTTGTCGGGAAATGACTACTCCCAAACAGCGGGAGCTGTGGCTTATGAGGCCACAGCTCCCGCTGATCGTTTTCCCTAAAATGGAGAAATGCTGGTTAATAACTTGCCTGTTATTCTGATAAGGGAAGGACTGAATTACCAGTTTTTACACTGTCTAAAGAATGAGAGGCTTATTGCCCTTAAAGAGCTATATATCAATGGGATAAAAATAAAAGAGCAACAGTAATATTCTTCATGCCAGTATTTTCATACAACCATCCACATGATTATAGTTCCAATTTGAATATTCTTGATATGATACAGCGGTTTGTGCCGCTGTTAGATTATGATGACTTTTACCCCTCTTTACCCCATTTACCCACCCAATTCGACATTCGACAAGATTTCCTTGCTTTTATGCGAAATCCGGCATAAAATGATTTCAGCGGAACGCTCCGCATCGTTTGACAGATGCGGGGGAATCTGTTACAATGAAAATACAAAAGGGAATACTGCCGATAGACGGTCAGCCCTTAGAATTTAGTTGCTAAAAAAGTAACCGCATTCCGTGGCTGGGGGCGGTTACTTTTTTGTGTTTATGTATGCAATCAGGATTGATACGATAATTCCAAGAATCATCAGAACAACCGTCAACAGTTCATAGTCACTCATAAGCAATCCCTCCTTTCCCGGTTTTACCCGTTGTCAGAGGGATAGTCCCTCTGCGAAGAAGGACTGACCGCCTATCCCGTTATGGCAGTACCCCGTATGGATATTTTATCAAAAAAAGTCGGACGCTACAAGCGGTTTCCGGCTTTTTTCTTTTCCTACTTGCTAATCCGCCAAAACAGAGGTAAGCTACGACACCACAGAGAGGAGGGATTGGATTGGAAAAAGATTCTGCATTGTACCAGCTCATGGACACCCGTATGAACGGCGTCATGAATGGAATTGTAAGCGGTGACGGGGAATATCAGGCGATTCTCCGGAAGTCGGACATATACTCCGGCGAACTGGACAGGATGGATTTATCAAAAGAAATCCGGCTGCTGATTGACCGCTACGTCAGCGAGCAGAACGCGCTGGGCTCCCGGTTTGGGATGCTTGATTATTCTAAAGCTTGGGAGCCACTAATTTAAAGCTTGAGAGCCACCCGAATCCAGTGTATTTAAAAGCTTGAG
>RAYQ01000072.1 GCA_003612395.1 Parablautia intestinalis | reverse complement strand
CCATAATCTCTCCTCCTGACTTTCTGGATAGATTATACCACTCGTTCTATGTGTCTATCAAATGGGGTATAAGGCACTATAATGCAGGGTAGGGCAACAGGCTTATGAGCCACCGCCCACTCTCTTATTTACTTTACCCGAAAATCAATACTGCTGCCTGAATCACATTCCCGGCCAGTGAGATACAGAACGCCAACCGCCAACGGTTTCGCTGTTTCGCTGATGATCTCCATTGCAAAAGTCTGTTTATGCTCTGCCCTCCACATCATCAAAAAATACCTTGATGAATGAGTAAATACTTCTAAGCCAATACACATTATGAATAGCTGATAACATTTCTGAAATACCATCTGATTAAGGAACTTTTCATCATTGATACTTTCCAACATACAGATAATCTTTTCTTTGTGCCGGCCTGCCGCGCTCATGCCTCGCCCTCGCTTTCTCTCACATACTCCCGGAGTGATATTATAGATACACTTTAGAAACTTCTCGCTGTCTACCAGTCCCGGAAACTTCTTGCTGTCAATCCTCTCCGAACAAAGCCATAAATCATTTTAATCACTATCTGCTCAAATTCGCTGTCGGTTCCGATGCCGTCTATAAATTCTTTTGCAGCTGATTTCAACTGCTCGGCATATTCCTATGCTTTGATTATATATAAGTTATACAATTTTTATATAACCTTTATATATCCATATCACGTCATAACGGTTATATCAAGTATGAATCACCTTGATTTTTCCGTTATGTTATGGTAATGTAAATTCAAAAAGAAAAGGCGGTGATTATGTGGCAATCTCTGATTCAAAACAAAGAATGTCTTTAGTGATAGAAAAAAACGATAAAGCAATTTTGGAGGACATAGCAAAAGAGAATGACCGTTCTGTAAATTATGTAATAAATCAGGCAATAAAGGAATTTATAAAAAAAAGTTCGTTCAATAACCAAAAGCCGGAATTACAGAAATAACTACTATATCCCCTACACACCCTATACCCTCTCTATCTACCCCATATAGGGCTTGTACTGCTTTGTCTGAAAATTACCGTCTATGCCGTTAAAATGCGAAACAGGGGCTTGTGGCGTGTTTCTATGGGTATTCTGAAAAGTGAAATCACCTGATAAGAGAATGAGAGGGCTGCTGTTAGACAGTTTTCACAATCTATAAGGATTTAATGATAGATACAGCGGAAAAATCATATTCAGAGAAATACTTAAAAAAGTAACGTCGAATTTATCCGTTTATTGGAAAAATAGGAAAACCCAAAAGTTTTAAACGTTTTCTCATACAGGCAGCTTCCTGTATCAGTCACAATGCTTATGAGGAATTAAGTAACATAGTATGCCCAACATTAGTGATTGGCGGGGATTGCGATAAAATTGTTGGAACAACTGCTGCTTCTGCAATAGTTGAAAAAATTAGTCATAGCGAATTGTTTATTTATAATTGTCTTGGACATACGGCGTATGAAGAAGCCAAAGATTTTAATGAACGGATTTTGAATTTTCTAACGAGATGAGGAACGCTATGAGAAAGATGAAAAGAGTTGTGAAAGTAATTTTTGTTGTGATTGTTGCAGTGCTTATGTTGCTGCTTATTATATGCATCAATCATCAAATCCATTTAAAGATGGAAAAGGAATTACGCTTACCGTTAGGGCAGATGGTTGAAGTTGACGGAAATAATATGAGTATCTATGTTGAGGGAACTGGCGATACAACACTTGTTTTCATGTCAGGCGGGGGGACTTGTTCTCCCATATTGGATTTCAAATCTCTTTACTCTCTATTAAGCAATAAATATCAAATTGTAGTTGTAGAGAAATTCGGATATGGTTTCAGTGATGTCGTTGACAAAAAAAGAGGAATTGAATCCATATTAGCAGACACAAGGGCTGCTCTAAAGGCAGCAGGTATCGAAGCACCCTATATCCTTTGTCCGCATTCTATGTCAGGGATTGAAGCATTATATTGGGCGCAGCAATATCCCGAAGAAGTATTGGCTATCATAGGTCTTGATATGGTAGTTCCTAAGTCGTATCAAGATTATAGTATCAATATGACTATGCTTAAATTAAGTCAGTTTGCATCTGCCATTGGAATAACGAGATTACTGCCGGGTGTATCAGATAGTGACGCAATAATAAATGGCACTCTCTCTAACAAGGAAAAAGAGATATATAGAGCAGTATTCTATAATCGAACAGCAACAATTACAATGCTTAACGAAGTAAAAAGCATTAAGGAAAATGCAAGCAAAGTTGAATCGGATAATATGCCACAAATTCCAATGCTTCTATTTGTATCGAATGGCGATGGGACAAGTTGGGATAAAGAAACATGGCGAAGCTATCAAAGAGAATATATCGCAAATATTGCAAATAGTAAAATAATAGAATTAGACTGCCCACATTATGTTCACGATTATGAGTACAAAGCGATAAGTGAAAGCATCATTGCATTCCTATTGGAACGATAAATTCCCGTTTGTTGAATTGCAGCCAGCTAAAAACTGAATAACCGCCGTACATACACAACGGCACATGAAGACAGGAAATCCAGAAAAGGTTTCCTGTTTTTTTGCGCCCATTTTTGGCATTTTCAAAAATCGCCAGTATTATGCCGTGCAAAGGGGATAGAAAGAAATTTACTCTCCCGTTTGGCAAATCCGCAGGCTGTCCGTGGCGGGCGAGAAGAAATTTTCACAAATGGCAGATGATGAATACGGCGGGCGGTTTCCCGTCCATGTAAGGTGCTTGCTTGATGAATTTGCGAATATTGGGCAAATCCCAAAATTCGAGGCTGATTATTCTAAAACTTGGGAGCCACTAATTTAAAGCTTGAGAGCCACCTGAAATCTGTTTTTATTTTAATGCTTG
>RAYQ01000071.1 GCA_003612395.1 Parablautia intestinalis | reverse complement strand
GATAATCCCCGATAGCTCAATGGTAGAGCACTCGGCTGTTAACCGAGTTGTTGTAGGTTCGAGCCCTACTCGGGGAGCTTAGAAAAGTCCGTAAACATCAAGGTTTGTGGTGACAAGGAAGTAATTTCAGATTAGGCGGTATAGCCCCGATTATAAGGGCTATACCGTTTTTTTTTGCGCTCAACGAGCGCATATTCTTCGCATATTCTTTATGCGCCTTGCTGTTTCGTTTGCGTGGCAGAAAGAAAATTGATTTCCCCTACAAAGTTGAAAACAATATCTACTTTTTGTACCCGTTTCCCGTCCACTTTTTCCGGCGCATGGACTATGATTTTCTTGATAAATTCATTGACGATTGCGGGGGTAAGTTCTTTTATCCCCACATATTTGCGGATAATCGCGGCGAAGCTGTCAAAATCGCTCTTGTTCTGTTCGTAGGTATCGACTTCCTGCTGGTCTGCCTTAACTTTTTCTTCCAGTTCCCGCTGTTCTGCTTCATACTCTGCGGATAACTTCAAAAATCTTTCGTGACTGATTGCGCCGCTTATGTCGTCCTCATAAATCCGCTTGAAGATACGGTCAAGTTCTACAATCCGTTTTTTTTGCCTGTCCGACTTCCCGTTTTCTGCGCTTCATTTCCTTTTCCGTTTCGGCAGAGCGTTGTGCATACATCATTTCATGGAAAGCCATGATGTCATCAAAGAAAAGGGCGGTCACATCAAATATTCTGCTCCACACTATCTGCTTTAACACTTCCTCGCGGATAAAATGAGCCGTACAGCTTCCCGTATTGCTCTTGTACTTTGCACAGCGGTAATGGTCTTGTGAGCCATTAAAACTTTTACAAGTGGCAAAGTGTAATTTACTCCCACAATCCGCACAGTATACCAAGCCGGAGAACAAGCCCTGTCGGTCTGCTTTTGTTGGGCGGCGTTTGTTTGCCCTTAGTTCCTGCACCCGTTCAAAAACAGCATCCTCTACAATCGCTTCATGGGTATTAAAAAAGATAGCCTGCTGTTCCTTTGTGGTTGGAATCCGCTTCTTTAATTTGTGGGATTTGGAATAGCTTTTGAAGTTCACCGTATGCCCGCAGTAGTCCATACGCTCCAAAATACCGACAATGGTACTATCCCTCCAGTCATAGGGATTTTCGGGAAGTGCCTTCCCCTTTTTCTTTGCGTAGTGGGCTTTGGCAGTCGGTACCTTATCTTCTTTGAGGATTTTTGCTATCTGCATGGGACCTTTCCCACCGATACATAAATCAAAAACCCGTTTCACCACAGCGGCGGCTTCCTCGTCTACAATCCATTGCTTTTTGTCCGCAGAGCTTACCATGTAGCCATAGGGCGGCTTTGTCAGATGTTCCCCCGCCTGTCCTTGCGCCCGCTTGATTGCCCGTACCTTTTTGCTTGTGTCTTTGGCGTAAAAATCATTAAACAGGTTGCGGAACGGGGTAAAATCGTTATCCCCCTTTGCGCTGTCCACACCGTCATTGATTGCGATATATCTAACGTCACGCTCTACGAAAAAGATTTCCGTATAGTAGCCGACTTTCAGATAATCGCGCCCTAATCTTGACATATCCTTGACAATGACCGTCGCCACGTTTCCGGCTTCAATCTCTGCAATCATGCGGTTAAAATTGGGTCTGTCGAACGTCACGCCCGATACACCGTCGTCAATGAAGAAAACAGGATTGGAAAAGCCATTGTCCGCCGCATATTTGGAAAGGACTGCTTTCTGGTTTACAATGCTGTTGCTGTCGCCTTCTAACGTATCTTCCTGCGAAAGACGGGCGTATAATGCTGTTATCTGTCCGGGCTTATATGTATTTGCTGTCATGTGTTCATTCCTCCTGTAATGAACGCCCGACAAACAGTATGTGCTAACCCTATTATAGCGCACTTATCCCTGTTTGTCATTGGGCGGTTTGACGGTTTCCGATTTTATGAGCCGTATCATCTTGTCGCGGAGCCGTTCCGAGCCGCCGCAGGAGGTAGACACTTCATAGTATGTGCCGCCGATTTTGTAGCAGACGGTTTCCTCTGTCGGCTTCCCTTTTTCCGGCAGATAGCCGCTGTCCTTGATTTCTGGTTCCCATTCCATTCTTTTCCCTTCCTTTCCGTATTTTCTAAATGATAAGTTTCGGAGCAAGCATATGAATGAGTTTTAATAGGAACACTGTAATATCAAGGCTTTTCGGAGCCTACACCCACAAAAAAATTTAATCAGAGCTATCACATTACGCAAAAAGCCGTCCGGCATGAAAAAACGGGCGGCTTTTTTGCGTAGATAGCCGGGAGGGAGGCGAAAAAATAGTAACAAACTTTTAGCGCAAGATTTGTGCAACATTCACGAAATTAAAAAAGGAGGTAACGAATGGCAGACGAAAAATTAAACGTGAGCCCGGAGGAAAATCCCCAGCCCAGCTTGTTCGATGCCGGCCCGGAGGGTGCTCCTGCCCAGGACGCTCCCTCGCCGGAGCCCCCGGCCCCGGAGAGCGCCCCCGAGCAGACTGGCGGCGAACCACCCGCTCAGGATGCCCCGGCTGGTGCTCCCGGCGAGGTGAGTGTATCCGCTGACCAGATTGAAAAGCTGATGGCGGAGCGGCGGGCGGCGGAACGTGCGGAGGTGGAAAAGAACGAGCCGCCCGAACCGGAACAGCCGCCCACCCCGACCACGGAGGATAAGGCCGCCGGGGAAAAGGGGCCCGCCAAAAAGGACAAGGCCGCCAAGGAAAAAGCGCCCGAGCCGGATAAGCCCAAGGGGAGGCGGGGCCGCAAGCCCAAGGAAGAAAAGGCGGGGCCCGGCGAACCGGGAGGGACGGGGGCCCGCCGTGGCCGCCCGGCCAAGGCTGATAAGGCGGCCACGGACAAGCCCCCGTCCCCACCTCGAGACAAAATGTCCCAAGGCAAGGGGGCCAAGGCCGCCACGGTAAAGGGCAAGGAAGAGGCTTCCGCCGCTCCCTTTGCCTTATACCCCATTTGATAGACACATAGAACGAGTGGTATAATCTATCCAGAAAGTCAGGAGGAGAGATTATG
>RAYQ01000070.1 GCA_003612395.1 Parablautia intestinalis | reverse complement strand
CAATTGATACCAGTGAATATGATTGCGTACAGAAGTCAATATGGAAGTGTGAACCCGGCAGGGATTATTGCGCCGGCTATTGTGGCGACGGCCGTGAGCACGGGTGTGGCAGTGGTGTATTGTAAAATAAAGGACAGGAAGCGGAGAGTGTAAGGTCTCTCCGTATTTGTTTTGCATAAATCTATTAGACACATTTGGAAATAATATGAAGTGAAAAATTATATATTTACAAAAATATATTCTGTTTTATTGAATATAAATATAGATTATACAATATCTACACAAATAATTGACCCAATAAAATCATAGAATTATATATTGACTTATAGATAATGTATAATAAAATTATATGGGAGGAATAAAATGGAATACAAAGATATTACAGATAAATTTATAAAAGAATATTCAGACTATAAGAGTGATGTTATTAATTTTGGTGAGTATATAGAAGTAAATTGGAAAAATTCCTTATCTGGAGATCAACTTCGTATTTTATTGCAGGGTATAGATGTGAATTTTATATTAAAAAGCCTGATTTATAATGTTGAGACAGTGAAAAGATATAAAAGTAAAACAAAAGCAAAACGCTATGCGACAGTAATTGGGCAGTTTTTTAATTATATAAGAAAAACAACGGATATTGTCAATCCCGATTTATATGATGCAATCTCATATAACCGATCGCGAGAAAACTCGTATATGCAGCAAATGATGGCTTATATAGATAAGTGTGAAATGCTGGCTGGGATTGTTGAGCAGGAGCCGTTGACATCAACTGAGGCCGAGAAAATATTAGTATGGGCTAATGAACAATTTATTGCACAGGAATGGGAGGATGCAACAAGTTTTAGAAAAGCAGTGGCAGCTACAGGGATAAAGATGATGATGCTGTATGGAATTACATATCGCGAATTAAGAAAAATGAAATGGGATGACTATGATGAAGTGTATGATTGCATTACCGTTAATGGTTTTGAACTTCGGTTGCCGTTGAAATTATCTATTCAATTACGAAATATAAAAGATTTTGTTTTTAATAAAAAAATTGTAAATAAAGAAAATTTAATTTTTGCTGGCTTTCGGGGTGAAGCATGGAATGATATAACATCATCGTCGGGAATACCTGATTATATGGGAGCATTGATTGGAATTACAAGTGTGACAAGTGCTGTAAAATATGGTATAAGTCAACTTTTGAAAGCAGGATTGAGTGATTCAATTATAAAAAAGATGACAGGGGCAAGTGAGACAGTCATTCAAGGTTGTTTGCTTCAAGAGGATAATGAATTGAAACAGATTATTAATACAAAAGTACTCATGGCGGATTGGTATTATGAATTTTAAAATTTCAACTATAGAAAGATGAAGAAATTTGGGAGAAATATATGAAAGATTTTTCTTTTTGGGAAGAGTATGAAGGTACGCCGGAGGGTAGTGGCCGTAGCGAAAAGATATGGCTGATGAATCCTGATACAGGACAAACAGGTTTATTTAAATTTAAGAAAGATATTTCTACGACGGATCATGTTTCAGAATGTATAGCATTTGATTTGGCGAATATTATTGGGATTCCTTGTGCTAAATTTGAGGCTGGATTATATAAAGCCCGAGAAGGCTCTATGAGTTACAGTATAGTTAATAATAAGGAGGAAACTCTTATTGAAGGAATTTACTGTATTAGTCTGCAATACGAGCATTTTGATACTGAAACCTTAATGGATTCAAAGACAAAAGATAAATATTCCTTGGAAATGATTAAAAAAGCATTGGAACCATTAGGACTGTTTTGCGATTTCCTGCCGATTTGTATATTTGATTTTTTAATAGGGAATACGGACAGGCATCAGAGTAACTGGGCGTTAATAAGAAAAGATAAGGTAATGCGGTTGAGCCCGCTATATGATAATAGTTCTTCTCTTTGCGCTTATGTTGCAGAGTCAAAAATCAATCAATATTTGGGAAATGATTTAATGTTATGGAAATCATTGGTTGATACGAAGTCAAAGTCGATTATTCGTATTAGTAGCCGAGATACAAAACAGCCTACACATTTAGAGGTAATTAAATACATTCATAATAATTATTTCGAGCAGACAATAGACATTGTAAAGAAAATAAACGAATTGCTGACAGAAGATGTGATTTGCATAGTAGTAGATAAATATATAGAAATGCTTTCAATGAATAAAACAGACCTGATTAAAAAGTATCTTTTTTCAAAATTGCAGTTACTAAAGGAAGTATATGGAGATGTAGATTATGAGTATTAAAAATGGTAAAGATTATTTGTATTTGGTTTGGAAATCGGGTCAATCTGGTCAACAATACATTGTTGGTCAGTTGACGAAAAGCAGTTGTTATGTGTTTCGATATTGTGATGAGGTAAAAAATGCAATCGAGGATGGATTTGCGCCATTACTGTGTTTCCCTGACTTAAATAAGCAATATGAAGATGAAAAGCTTTTTTCAGTTTTTTCTAGCCGTTTACCAGATAAAAAGAGAAAAAACATCAATGATATTTTGAAGAAGTATGGATTAGAAGATTATGACGAGTATGCTTTACTTAAAAGAAGTGGAGCGAGGCTTCCAATTGACAATTTGGAGTTTATTGATCCTATTCTGGATGGAGAAAAAGATATAACGAGAATTTTTTTTGTAGCAGGAGTCAGACATTACCTGAATTGTGAGGGGGATGATTGTTTAAAAGCGGTAGAAATAACAAGAGGAGATGAGGTTTCTTTAAAAAAGGATTCAGAAAACAAATATGATATAAATGCGGTACAGGTATTGGATCATTCAGGGAAAATATTGGGCTATATTCCGCGATATTATAGCAGTAGTGTGGCTGAATTGTTGGAAACAAAGAAAAAGATTTCGTGTCATGTATATAATGTTGATAAAAATAAAAATTGTAATGAATGTATCAAGATAATAATGGAAATTAAAAATTAGTATATTTATAACTATGTTAACGGATAGATGGTTTTAAAAAAGTTATCAAAATGTTCGTGTCATTAACTTGACACAAGGCGGGCTGAAGGCGATGGAGGAGGAGAGGGGGAATCTGGCGTATTTGGAGGGAGACGGCAAATACGCCGGAAAAACGCAGAGTGCTTTTGCGCCCATGGAACAGGAAGGGCGGGAGCGAGTTGCGAGTAATGAGATGTGCACATTTTTGATTTTGAAT
>RAYQ01000069.1 GCA_003612395.1 Parablautia intestinalis | reverse complement strand
CTTTTCCTTCCCGGCATTCGGAGTTTGATATTCTTCGGTAGGCTTTGACGCCCCCTAGGAAATTCAGTGCTCTACCTCCGGCAGGTATATGAAGGGCTAGCCCTAAAGCTATTTCGGGGAGAACCAGCTATCTCCGGGTTCGATTGGAATTTCTCCGCTATCCACACCTCATCCCCACCCTTTTCAACGGATGTGGGTTCGGCCCTCCACTGCCTTTTACGGCAGCTTCAGCCTGGACATGGATAGGTCACCCGGTTTCGGGTCTGCTCATGCCGACTCTGCGCGCTCTTAACGCTCGCTTTCACTTCGGCTCCGCCGCTTAGCGGCTTAACCTTGCCTGCATGCGCAACTCGCCGGACCGTTCTACAAAAAGTACGCGGTTGCATGTCTCCATGCTTCCACAGCTTGTGGACACAGGGTTTCAGGTTCTCTTTCACTCCCCTCCCGGGGTCCTTTTCACCTTTCCTTCACAGTACTTTACTCTATCGGTCACTGGGTAGTATTTAGCCTTTCGGGGTGGTCCCCGTATCTTCCTGCTGGGTTTCTCGTGCCCCGCAGTACTCTGGATCCTGCCTGGTCTGCTTCCTGTTTCACTTACGGGGCTCTCACCCTCTCCGGCCGGCCTTCCCATGCCTGTTCTGTTACTCTCCGCAGTACCTTTTTGCAGTCCTCACCCCGGTATGACACGCATACCGGTTTGGGCTAATCCCGGTTCGCTCGCCGCTACTTCGGGAATCACTTTTGTTTTCTTTTCCTCCGGCTACTTAGATGTTTCAGTTCGCCGGGTTCCCCTCCATAACCTATTAGGGTTCTCCCCTTATTCTGTTATGGATGCGCAGGGGCTTCCTGCGCGGGTTTCCCCATTCAGATATCTGCGGATCACAGTGTATTTGCCACTCCCCGCAGCTTTTCGCAGCTTATCACGTCTTTCTTCGGCTCCCAGTGCCAGGGCATCCGCCCTGTGCCTTTCTTCGCTTAACCCTTTCCTACTTGACACGCCTAGCGTGACATGTCTTTCGGTTTCTTTTCTGACAGATAAATCCTTTTTACGCATTTATCTTCTCTTTGATGTCTCTGTGACGGTCAGTTCCTGCTCTCACAGTTCCTTCCCGTCTGATGTTTCTTCTGGTATTCGGTTTTCAAGGTACGGCTCTCGCGGGTCTTTCTCCCGCTAATGGAGACTAAGAGATTCGAACTCTCGACCCCCTGCTTGCAAGGCAGGTGCTCTCCCAACTGAGCTAAGCCCCC
>RAYQ01000067.1 GCA_003612395.1 Parablautia intestinalis | reverse complement strand
ACTGCCTTAACATAATTTCTGCTCCTTTCATCGGCGGGCAGTCTGCCAATACAGGATTGCTTGAAGCTATTATAGCGACTTTCCGTTTATTCTTCAACATCTTTTTCTGCTTTTTCCTGTCCTATAAGGCGCAGAACCTTGTGGGGCAGGCTCCTTTCCCCGTCATAGCTTCCCGTAAAGCGGTAGAGCGTCCTGCCGGATTTTATCGCCACTTCCTGTTTTGGCATTTCTTGGTATAGTGGATTTTTTACCACGATATGCCCGTCCTTGATTTTCCGTTTCCTTTCCATTCCTTTCCCGTCCTTTCTTTGTTTATTAAAGTGATAAGTTTCGGAGCAAGCATAGGAAACGGGTACCCATTTCCGTAAATCTGCCCGTCCGCGCCACGACTTGCCGGACAGATTTTGCTTGTTGGGAAGAATCCCAAACCCTCTTGAGAACCCTCTCACTACCTACAACACCGCACAGGGCAGTTTTGACGGAGTTTTGAGAGAAATTTTTCAAAAAAGTTTTCCTTATGCCTTACTACGGGGAAGTTTGGGAAATGCCAATGTATCAGAAGAAAATTTCTAAAAATCTTTCTTATCGGGGTAGACTGTTGTATACTGGTAAATACTTGTACTTAAAACCGCAAGATATATGAAAAGCGGAATGAAATATCCTGCTATAATGCAGAGAGAAAGGAGGAAGCTGCAATGCCGGGGAATATCAAAAATGTAATGACGGCAATCGACTATATCGAAAGCCACCTGCACGAAAAACTGGACTTAGAAACAGTTGCGGGGGCTGTACATTATTCAAAATATCATATGCACCGAATGTTCACAGGTACGGTAGGGGTGACAATCCATGATTATGTACAACGCCGCCAGTTGACCGAAGCCGCAAAACTGCTTGTTCTTTCCGACAGACCAATCCTTGAAATTGCGCTTTCTGCCGGATATGAGAGCCAGCAGTCTTTTACGGATATTTTCAAAGCCATGTATAAAAAATCCCCTAACAGGTACAGGGAGGAAGAAGAATTTTATCCATTGCAGCTAAGATATGTCTTGAATGAAAATCCTATAAATTTAGAGGAAAAAGAATGGCAGGATAAAATCGTCTTTGCAACACAGGAGGACATACCCAAATGGATAGAACTGGTTCACCTTGTCATTGACGGTTTCCCGCACTTGGACGAAAAACAATACCTTGAACAGTTGCAGGAGTATATCAAAAATAAGCGGGCATTGATTTTGAAAGACGCTGATACGGCAATCGGGATTATGGCGTTTAACGAGGTGACGGGGAGCATTGATTTCTTTGGGGTACACCCACAGTATAGGAAAAGAGGGATAGCGAAAGCATTTTGTGAAAAAGCATTGTATGAACTTGCACGTTCCGCACAGATTAGCGTGACGACTTTTCGAGAGGGTGACAAGGCAGACACAGGCTATCGGGAGATATGGGGAAGTCTTGGCTTTGCCGAAGCGGAACTGTTAATTGAGTTTGGCTATCCGACACAGCGGTTTATACTTCACAGAGAAAAATCGGAGGGCGGGGACAATGAGTGACCTAAATCCACTATCACAGAACTTTACAATAAAGTCGTTGCTGAAATTTTCATTTCCGACAATTTTAATGATGTTATTCATGGGGCTGTATACAGTCGTTGACACAATTTTTGTGGCACGATTTGTAGATACAAATGCACTTTCGGCATTGAATATTGTCTGCCCTGTTATCAATCTGATTGTCGGTCTTGGAACTATGATTGCAACAGGAGGAAGCGCGATAGTAGCACGCAAAATGGGAACAGGAGAACAAAGTAGGGCGGCACAGGATTTTACGCTGATTATTTCAGCGGGCATTTTGTTAGGTGGATTGATTGCAGTGTTGGGAACGGTTTTTATTGACAGGATTGTATGGGGACTTGGAGCAAGCAGTATTCTATTTCCATACTGTAAAGAATACCTTTTTATCCTGCTGTTATTCACGCCCGCAAGTATCCTGCAAGTGCTTTTTCAAAATCTAATCGTAACGGCGGGACGCCCCGAAATGGGTATGGTGCTTGGCATAAGCGCGGGAATCGTAAATATTTTACTGGACTATATTTTTATGGTGCCGTTTCACATGGGCATTAAGGGGGCGGCATTTGGTACGGGCATTGGCTATATGATACCGGCGGTGATTGGATTATGGTTCTTTTCCGCAAAGAGAGGCAGCCTGCATTTTAGGAAGCCAGTCATAGATTTTTCAGTATTGGCTGAAAGCTGTACCAATGGTTTCTCGGAAATGGTAAGTCAGGCGGCAACAGCGGTTACAACATTCCTTTTTAACCGCATTATGATGAAACTGCTTGGAGAAAACGGAGTTGCGGCAATCACAATCATTATCTATACACAATTTTTATTGAGTGCCCTTTACATAGGTTTTTCTATGGGCGTAGCCCCTGTTATCAGCTATAACTATGGGAAGCAGGACGAAAAACAGCTAAAAAATGTATTTTCAATTTGTATGCGGTTCATTGTCTTTGTTTCGGTCACTGTTTTTGCAATGGCATTTATTTTTGGTTCGCCATTGGTTTGTGTTTTTGCAGAAAAGGGAACTCCTGTTTACGAAATTGCGCGAAACGGATTTTTGATTTTTCCCTTTAGCTTTCTGTTTTGTGGGCTGAATATTTTTACCTCTGCCACATTTACTGCATTATCAAACGGGAAGCTGTCAGCAATTTTGTCATTCCTGCGGACTTTTGGACTTATTACAGTGCTGTTGCTTACATTGCCTAATCTTTTGGGCGTAACGGGGGTATGGCTTGCAGTACCGATAGCAGAACTAATCACTATGGTTGTAGCATTGGTTTTTCTTTATAAGAACAGGGAAAAGTATCACTACGCATAAAAAGAAGATTTTCATGCCGTCTGGCGGTTAATAAAAAAACCGTTGTGTGGCGGCAAAATCATCATGCGCCAAAACAAAATATAAGCGGCTGAACGGCGGTTTTGAAATAACAATCAAAGCCGCCGTTTTTATGTGGCAGAATGACTTTCATAGATATGGCGGTATTGTGAGGTACTGCTATGTCTGTTTTTTATTTCATGGGTAGTTTTTGTTATGGTAAATTGTCAAAAAAATCCTGTCTTGTGGAACGGGATATTCTGCCTATGAGTATGAACACACATATCATTTAGTATGTCTCGATAACTCGTATTACCCAAAAATCTATGCGGATATATTCTGCATGGATTTTTGTTGTAATAGCCCCCTACTGGGAAGAAAGGGGGTGAGAGAAAATGAGATATTCTGAACAGTTCATGGAGCATATTGAATATGCGTTTCATGCGTTCTGCAAGGTTGTCCTGCGCCATGAAGCCATAAACGCATGGCGGGATTTGAAGCGGAAAATGGAACGGGAAATATCCCTTGACTATCTGATGTCAGAACGATATTTTGAACCGTCTGTTATGGACAGTTACTTTGAAAAGCAGGACAAGCCGACCGCATTTCTTGTGTTGGGAAAGGAAGTTATCGTTGATGATGAACGGTTAGCAACGGCATTATCAAAATTGCCGGAGTTAAGGCAAGAAGTTTTGTTGCTATATTACTTCATCGGTTATCGTGATGAAGCAATCGGCAGGCTGTATGGGCGTTGCAGAAGTACGATAAACCACAGAAGAAATGTTGCGCTGAAACAGTTACGGAAAGAATGGGAGAGATTGGAACATGAGGAATAAAAAATTGATACCTTTTGAGGTAATCGAAAAAGCCGTTGCCGGAGAGCCGGAAGCGGTAGACGCAGTATTGCGATATTACACCGCACACATCAAATATCTGTCTATGTATAAGGGGCATATCAATGACGATACACAGGATAGGTTAAAGGCGAAACTGGTTGAAGCCATACTGAAATTCCGCTTCGACCGATAGGAAGTAGCAAAGACGGGAAAAGCTGTCAAGGGTAAACTTCGCGCTACGCGCCCT
>RAYQ01000066.1 GCA_003612395.1 Parablautia intestinalis | reverse complement strand
GTGGCGGATGTCATGAATCCGTATCCGCTTAACGCCTGTTTTCTTACAGCCCCGCTCCATTTCATGAGAGAGAAAGTGCTTGGTAGCTGGGAATAGTCTTTCGTTAGGGTCAAGCATATATCTGGTATTGATAAAGTTTTGCAGCTCCTGACACAGAAAATCGGGAATTGGAATTTTCCGCCTGCTTTTCTTTGTCTTAGGCGGAGTGGTGATATCCTTTCCGTTCAGACGCTGATACGTTTTGTTGATATCAATCTGTTTTGTCATGAGATTGATATCGGCAGCGGTAAGCGCCAGCAATTCTCCTTCTCGCATTCCTGTCCAGTAGAGTACCTGAAAGCAGATATAGGAAAGTGGCTTGTCCTTGATGCCCTCACGAAATGCGGTATACTCATCATAGGTCCAATAATCCATTTCCTCAGCTTTTGCCTGTCCCATGCTTCCAGCCTGACCACAGGGATTCGTATTTAAATCATAGAAGCGTTTTGCGTAGTTGATGATACAGGTAAGCTGATTGTTGATGGTCTTTAGATAAGTTTTGGAATAACCATTTGGGGAATTCATCAGCTGATTCTGCCACCTGCGTACATCCGAAGCCTTAATCTCATTGATTGGCTTGCTGCCAAAGAATGGGAGAATATGTGTTTCGTAAATATGCTTCTTGGTCAGAATGGTTGACTGCTTGAGCCTTGCAGCCATATCTTCTATATAAAGTTCGTAGAGATTCTGAAAAGTCATATCTGGGTTAGCGGACTGTCTTTCAAGAAAATCCCTTTCGTATGCCAGGGCTTCCTTTTTGGTGGCGAAACCCCGTTTCCACTTCTGCCGGTTGTTGCCCTGCCAGTCCGTATAGTAGAACTTGCAGAACCATTTACCAGTCTTATTATCTTTGTAAGCTGGCATAAATATCATCTCCTTTGCTAAAGTGTAGTAATCCTCAGAGTGAAATGCAAAATCACTTATTTGTTGTATTGCTCTGAAGCTGAACCACAAGACTGTGGTGTGTACTGCACCTGTTCAGAAAATTGAGATTTCAGGTGCATTTATCCAAAGGCTATGATATAATCTACTTGTCTAGGGTGATTACAAAGCCTTTTGGGTAAAATCACTTACAAAATTTCGGTATCATTCCTTTTGCAGAAGGACTGATGCCGATTTTTATATATTTTGTTATTCGTTCTTGTTCGATTCTTCCCGAGTGGAAACAATCTGAATGGCTGAATAATCCACTTTCTTTTGCTTTCCCTTTGCTTTTCTGTTTTTGGCTCTCTGGGAGATGAAATCAGAAAAGTAACTGTCAGAATAGTATTCTAAAGTTTCCCTTTTCCATGTTTCAAACTGTTCCTGATTGATGGAGCCGCTTTGCAGGGCTGCAAGTTTATCCATCCAGTTTTCCATAAAGAGGCAGAAGTCTGCATTATAGGTTCCGTTCCCTTTGCCATCAACCATAAGGGCAGAAGTCCAGTCAGGACTTTCCGGCGGTTTGGCACAGGTGAGCTGGAATGCAATATCCTTAATCTCTGTTATGGTAAATAAAGCGTTGATAACATCTGACAGGGTGTGAAAACGACAGGAAGGGAACTCGTTTTCTGAGGATACAATCCCTATCTCATCTGTTTTGGCTTCCAAAAGCTCATGCCATGGAATTTCCAGTTCATCTGCCACAAGTTTAATGAAATCTATTTTCATGGTGATTTCACCGGATTCGTATTTCTGAATGGTACGCTCTGATTTCCCGAGCCTTTCGGCAAATTCTTTTTGTGTAATCTTCAATTGTCTGCGGCGTTTCTTGATTGCATTACCGATTTCTTCTGCGGTATACATGGCAAAACGCTGGTCATCTGACAAAGCCATAACTTCACCTTCCTAATCTCAATGGTCATAACGGTTTATTCGATTCGTGTTTTGCGTAAAAAATCAAAATACGAACTAAAAATCAAAGGATTTATAATGATATGAATACTATAACACATATCAAAACGAATTGCAAGTGCGTATTTTTGAAAAATACTATTGACATGAGATAAAAGATATATTATGATTAAACACGAATTGAAAATACGGATATAGAGCGAAAAAATTAACAGAAGCCTTAAATCCGTATCAATAATAGTAGTTTTGCGAGGAGGGGATTTGTGATAAGCACTAAGGAAGCATTTATTGATGCAAAAGAAGTCAGCCGGATTCTGGGTGTTGGTATGACAAAGGCATATGCAGTCATTAAGGCATACAATGCTGAGCTGGATGCGCAGGGGTATTATACCATGCGTGGGAAATGCCCGCGTAAATACTTCGAGCAGAAGATTTACGGATATGCGGATTATTACAATCCGGATGATGACCTGACAAGAAAAGCCGGTATGGCGGCGGAGAAATGCCACTGTCAGGCAAAAGAAAAAGTCCAATCCGGTTAGGAAAGGACCTTGGTTGCAAAGCCAAAGCTTCGCTATGTATCTCGCAAATACATTATAGCAAAAGGTTTTGGCTCCTGCAATCAAAAAGTAAGGCAACGGGATAAGATTCCCCGTCTGTCTGAAGAATTGCATTTTGATTGGAAAAATAAATAGGAGGATTTGTATGTACTTGGAAGAACAGAAACTTTTGTTATGCGGTATTGATCATGGATTTTCCACCATGAAAACCGCTCATTTTGTATTTGAAAACGGTGTAAAAGAACTAGGCGGTGAGGCTTCGCTTTTGACCAACACTATGTTTTTTAATGAGAGGTATTTCAAAGTTGGTGAGGGCAGGCTTCCCCTAAAGGATACCAAGGTTGAAGATGGAGATTATTTCTTATTAACACTGGCAGCCATTGCCAGAGAGATGGATTATCATGGATTAAGTGATACGGAAGTCTGCATTGCAGCCGGATTGCCATTTACAAGGTTCGGGCAGGAAAAGGCAGAATTTAAGGAGTACCTGAATCCGGGCGATAGGGAATTTCAGTACAACGGTAAGGAGTATCATATCAAATGCAGTGATGTTTTTCTGTATCCACAATGTTATGCTGCCGTTGCGGACAGACTCGGAAAGCTTCCTGCAGAGCTTCTAATTGTGGATATTGGCAGCAAGACGGTTGACATTATTCATACCAGAAAGCATATCCCTGCGGAAAGTGACTGTATTACCATTCCGTCGGCGCTGATTCAGTGTATGGCAAATATTAACAATGTGGTTTATCGAAAAACCAACCGCACCCTTACCGAGGAACAGATACAGCAAGTGATGATGTATGGGAATGCTCCATATTCGGATAAGATGGTGCAGATTGTCAGAGAGGAACTGGCGGTATTTGCAAAGAGAATTGAAGCAGCCTTGAAAGAGCATGGTTTTGATCCGGAGATGACACCTGTTGTATATGTCGGCGGAGGGGCAGGCGTGATGAAGCGTTTCGGTTCCGTCACAGGCAGAAACATCATGCATATTGAAGATGTTAAGGCAAACGCCCTTGGATATGAGTATCTGGCACACCAGCAATTAAAGCGAAAACAGCTGTAGGCGTTAGGAGGAGGCAGTATGGCACATGATGACAGTGTGACAGTCAGCTTTCGTTTGAGCTTTAATAAGGAAGAGGACAAAGAAATTTTAAGGTTCTTTTCCAGTGAGACTATGAAAATTTGCTATGGAGATAAGAGCAAGTTTATAAAAAGTGCGTTGATAAGGGCGGTTCAAGATATAAAACGGAACGAACATGACAACCGCCTTATTTGTGAAATGAATACCCAGAGGACTGTGATACAGGAAACGATGACTGGTGAAGCAGACAGGGTTATCAATGCAATAAAGCTGATTGTCAGAGACGAAATGGAAAGGATTACGGGAACACAGATGTTGAAAGGAAAGCAGGCAGCTCCTAAAATGACGGAGTCTGTAGCGGAGGGAAGCATAGAAGTTGCTCCATGTTTTGGAGAAGTTCCGGAAAGCTCTTGTGAAGATGTGTCAGAGGATGTGATGGCTTTTTTGGCGGATTTGTAGTAAGACAGG
>RAYQ01000065.1 GCA_003612395.1 Parablautia intestinalis | reverse complement strand
TCAAGCTTTTAAATACACTGGATTCGGGTGGCTCTCAAGCTTTAAATTAGTGGCTCCCAAGCTTTAGAATAATCAGGGGAGGAACTCCCGGCATTTATCACCCAGGACGAGATTGATGCTTACCTTACAAAAGGAAAGCATTCAGACTGGCGGCTGGGAATTTATTCTTATTTTATACAGGACAGGACGGATAAAGAGAGAGCAGCCTTTCTCTGGAAAGAATATGGAACCGGGGGCGGCGGGACTATCTACGATAACGCAGAGGATTTCGGTGTATGGCATGATGGCAAGGGACTGCTCCTTACCAGAGGGAGATATGGCGATATAAAAGCGGAAGCCCTGCTGAAATGGCCGGCTGTGGCAAAACGGATAAAGCACCTGATTGAGCATGACAGATATTTAAGCACAGCCGATATTTCCCGTATGTCGGAGTATGAAAAAGAGAGGATCGTTTCCCATGCCGCAAATTTTTACAGCCGCATCCCGGAAGCTGTTACACGCCCGTGGGACGGAACGTCTTCCCCTTATGAACACAGGGATGAGATTGCCGGCCTTTTGGGAACCCCGGAGGGAGGGGAAACGCTTGTCGAAAACATGGGGCAGGCATTGGCGGCGCTCCCGGCGGATTTTGAGGGTTATGATGAAAAGGAGCGTCTTCTGGAAAAGGTACGGGGATATGTGGAAGGCACTTATACCATTTTCCCGGAAAAGAAAAAAGGCATACAGGAAGGGATACGGATCGGGGACAGCGTGCAGCTGTCCTTATTTGATTTCATGGATATGAACGCCGCGCCTGTGGAGAAAAAAGCGCCTTCAGAGGAAGCACCAAAAGAATTTCCGCAAAAAGAATTTTTCCAAAACGAGCCTTCACAAAAGGAAAGTACGGGGGAACAGGCAGGAGACGTTTTGCATTCCGAAGATTCACTGGAAGCAGAAGGGACAGCAGAAGGGAAAAATCTTGAAGGACAGGGAAATGCAGAAGGACAGAAACATTCAGGAGAACCGGAAAATCCGGAAGGACAGAAAAACCTCCCCGCTCCGGCCAATTTCCGTATTACCAATGATGACTTGGGCGCAGGCGGGCCAAAGCAGAAATTCCGTGCCAACATGGAAGCTATTATTACTTTGAAAAAGATAGAAGGGGAAAACCGCACAGCCACGCCGGAAGAACGGGATATTTTGTCCCGGTATGTGGGCTGGGGCGGCATCCCGGCGGCTTTCGGGGAAGGTAACGGGGCATGGGCGGCGGAATATATGCAGTTAAAACAGGCACTGACAGAGGAGGAATACCGACAGGCAAGGGCTTCCACCTTAAATGCGTTTTATACGCCGCCTGTGGTCATAAAGGCCATGTATGAAGCCCTTGGAAATATGGGATTGAAGCAGGGAAACATATTGGAGCCTTCCTGCGGCACCGGGAACTTCATGGGGCTTGTGCCGGAGGGAATGGGAGGCCTTAAGATGTATGGCGTGGAGCTCGACAGCATTTCCGGCAGGATTGCGGGGCAGCTTTACCCGGAGAACCGTATCTCCATACAAGGGTTTGAACACGCACAGTACCCGGACAGTTTTTTCGACTGCGTAATCGGGAACGTGCCTTTCGGCGCATACAAGGTGGCGGACAGGCGGTATGACCGATTCAATTTCCTGATTCATGACTATTTTATCGCAAAGTCCCTTGACCTTGTGCGCCCGGGCGGTGTTGTGGCGGTGGTTACGTCAAGCGGCACCATGGACAAGCAGAACCCGTCTGTGCGGCAGTATATTGCAAACCGCGCGGACTTATTAGGGGCAATAAGGCTTCCGGAGAATGCGTTCTTAAAGAATGCCGGGACGGAAACAGTGGCAGATATTTTATTCTTTCAGAAAAGGGACCGGGCAGCCTTGGAGCAGCCGGAATGGGCAAGCCTTGGCATCACGCCGGAGGGATATTCTGTAAACAGCTACTTTGCCGCCCACCCGGAAATGGTGCTGGGGAAATTTGCCATGGAAAGCACACAGTTCGGGAAGCAGGCGCTCACAGTAAAGCCCATGGAGGGCACAGCCCTGTCGGAACAGCTGAAGGAGGCAGTAAGCCATATTCAGGGAGATATCACGGACAGGGAGCCGGAGGAACTCCTGCCGGACCAGGCGGGCGCTTCCATACCCGCCGACCCTTCCGTGAAGAATTTCAGTTTTGCGGAAGTAAACGGGAAGGTATATTACCGGGAGAATGCAAGGATGAACCCGGTGGAGATCCCGGCAAAGACCACGGAGCGTGTCCTTGGCATGGTAAAACTGCGGGATATTACGCAGGAACTGATCCGCTGCCAGATGGAAGATAAAAGTGATGCGGAAGTGGAAGCACTGCAGAAAAAGCTGGACACAGAGTATGACAGTTTTACTAAGAAATACGGCCTGATCAGCAGCAACGCCAACCGCAGGGCTTTCTCACAGGATTCCAGCTACTGCCTTCTGGCGGCGCTGGAGGTGGTTGACGAGAACGGGAATTTAGAGCGCAAGGCGGATATCTTTACCAAGCGCACCATACGGAAAGCGGAACCCGTCACCAGCGTGGATACCGCCAGTGAAGCCCTTGCGGTCTCCATCGGGGAAAAAGCAAGGGTAGACATACCGTTTATGGCGGAACTATGCGGGAAAACGGAGGAGGAAGCCACAAGGGAACTTACCGGGGTAATCTTTAAAAACCCGGTGACAGAAAAGTGGGAGGCGGCGGACGAATATCTTTCCGGCAATGTAAGGGAGAAGCTGCGCACAGCAGAATATTATGCAGAAAGCCTCCCGGAGTATGCGCCTAACGTGGAGTATCTTAAGAAAGTGCAGCCTAAAGACCTTGACGCTCCGGAGATAGAGGTGCGGCTGGGTGCTGCATGGGTGGAGGATACTTATATCACACAGTTCATGGGGGAACTGTTCCAGACACCGGGGAATTATCTTGGTAGAAAGATTGCGGCAAGGTATGCGAAAGAAACCGGGCGGTGGCATATTTCAGAGAAGAACCTTGATACCCGCGGAAATTCCCTCGTCACTTCCACTTACGGGACGGGCAGGGCAAACGCCTACCGGCTTTTGGAGGACGCCTTAAACCTGCGGGATACCAAGATATACGATAAGATAACAGCGGAGGACGGGAAAGAGAAACGTGTCCTGAATAAAGCGGAGACCATGGTGGCCCAGCAGAAGCAGGAGATGATCCGGGAAGCCTTTAAGGAATGGGTGTTCAAAGACCTTGACCGGCGGGAGGCGTTGTGTAAAACCTATAATGAATTGTTCAACAGCATCCGCCCCCGTGAGTATGACGGGAGCCATATCCGGTTTGTGGGCATGAATCCGGAGATTGCCATGATGGCGCACCAGAAAAATGCGGTGGCGCATATCCTGTACGGGAACAATACCCTGCTTGCCCACTGCGTGGGTGCAGGGAAGACCTTTGAGATGGTGGCGGCGGGCATGGAGAGCAGGCGGCTGGGGCTTTCCCATAAGAACCTTTATGTAGTGCCAAACCACCTGACGGAGCAGTGGGGCAGCGATTTCCTGCGCCTTTATCCGGGAGCCAATATCCTTGTGGCAACGAGAAAAGACTTTGAGCCTGCCAACCGGAAAAAGTTCTGCTCCCGCATTGCCACCGGGGATTATGACGGTATCATTATCGGCCACAGCCAGTTTGAGAAGATCCCCCTTTCCATAGAGCGCCAGATTGCGGCCATAGAGCGGCAGATTGATGACATCATCCTTGCAATCTCAGACGCAAAGGCGGCGGAGGGGGAGCGCTATACCATTAAAGAAATGGAAAAGACAAAGAAGCTGCTGGAAGCAAGGCTGGAAAAATTAAACAAGCAGGAGCGGAAAGACAATGTAGTGACTTTTGAGGAGCTTGGCGTAGACAGGCTGTTTGTGGACGAGAGCCATTTTTATAAAAACCTCTTTTTGTACACGAAAATGCGTAATGTGGCAGGGATATCCCAGACGGACGCGCAGAAAAGCTCCGACATGTTTATGAAGTGCCAGTATATGGACGATGTGATATGTTGTGAACTGTAGATGTAAACATTTTCGGCAAACGCAGTATTTTAGCGGAAATGGGGCATCTGCT
>RAYQ01000064.1 GCA_003612395.1 Parablautia intestinalis | reverse complement strand
ACAGCAAATGTCTACATATCTAATTCTTATCAAAAAAGATTTTTACCCATAGACACAAAATTTTTTACAGCCTCGTCAGATTTTTATAATGTAAACCTACCGGCATACACCCTTGCGCTTGCTACCCCCTATTCCATCATACATACCGCATACAACCACAAATAAGCACGCCACAAGCCGATTCTAGCCACTTTCCAAGTATTACCCTAAAATGTATCAGTGAAGCCATTACAAACCTTAAATAAGCCTAAAATCGCATGATAATCATACAAATATAAGCAAATAAACCGCACAAAAAAAAGACTATGAGCATTGAATTGCATAGCCTTTATTATGTATTATAATTTATCTGTTTATCGTGTTATTACCATTCCCAAAAGTAACCGCTTCCATCTTCAAAGTACAGTTGCAAGCCGTATTCAGTAGCCGAAAAGTCAACGATTGTGTTCATATCCACAATATTATCATTCAGCGGTATATATCCATCTGGTATTACTTCCCTTGTTTCTGTCACTGTCTGTATATTCGTTATTGTTTCCGCTTGCGTAGTGCCTAACAGATAAGCACATACAAGCATAATTCCCATAGTTGCGATAGTTCCGATTGTCTTAACTGATTTCTTCATGGTGTCTGATCTCCTTTTCCTGTATGACTTTCTTATCTACCGTTTATTATGTATCAATATGTAAACAATTCATGATACAGCTTATCGAACTTTTTCTTTGCGGTTTTCTCTGTATCTGATACAATCTGATCTAGAATAAGAGCCGCTCTTATTTCAATTCTATTTATATCACTATTATCATTATCCATTTCAGATAATGCTAACATCATAGGCACATACTTATTAATCATTTTACGCATTTCTTTACTTTTCATTTCCGTTATCCTCCTTTTCCATTTTCAAATTCAGGGCGTAGCCATTCAGCGGTTACACCCTATTTTTTTACGTATAGTTACGCTTATGCGAATGTCTCACCTAAAATATAATTAACTGCTTTTTCCGCTTTACTTGAAGCTGATACAATGAATTTAGTATCATTTTTTAACACTGATAACCAATTCTGTATATATGCGCTTGAATTGCGAAAGCTTTTATTTGTTTCAATTCCAATGATATTCATGATATTTGCGCTTCCAATTTCTGCAACAAGCTCCTCTTTTGAGTATTCATCACTACCAAATGCAACAAGCTTGCCTTTTCTGTCCTCAGCACGGTTGCAACGGCTTTCTTTCAATGTGCTGTGAACTGACTCATGAAATGCTGTACTATAGTATTCGTTTGCATTTGTAAATTGTTCAAATAACGGTAAGCGTATCATATCAAGTGAAGGCGAATAATATGCCTTATCACCAGCCACATGTTCAATTGTTATATTTTCCCTTGACCAATAATCATGTAATATATTTTCAGCTTTTTCTATTGGTTCAATATCATGCAATTCATCTTTCGGTAAAGGTTCTACGCCTTCAACCTGTGAGATATGAAATACATTGAAGTATCTTAATAAAGGTATTTGCTTAATTCCCTTTGTCCCGTCTTCTTTCATTTCTTCTACGGGCTGTATCTTCCAGAATACAACTATCTCTGACTTTTCACCTTTGCGAACATGACCGCCTAAATCTTGCCATTGTTTGAAGGTAGCATATTCACCTTCATGTTTTAAAAGCATCTGATTTAATAAGGAATAACTTTTCTTGCTTACACGGTTAAATGCGCCTGATTTGACGCCTGTCCAGGGCTTTCGCCATGGGATTACGCCGCTTTCTAACTGAATGATTATTCTATCTGTTACCATCTCGTATACTGATTTTGCCATAGCTCATAACCTCCTGAAATAAAAAAGTGCAAAGCCCTTGATAATCCAATAGACTTTACACTTCTTAATTTAGTGGTTACTGTTTAATTGATACTATTCTTTGATTATATCTAATTCAGTAAGATTGATGCCGGAAGCCGTTAGTATAACTTTTAATGCTGTATAACGTCTTTTCATTTTTTTATATACTTCCGAATCTTTTTCACAAGATATCATATAGTCTTGTAATCTTTCGAATTCTTCAACATTCTTTTGCATCATTTCTTTTTCGGTCATTTCCAACACCTCCATATTCCCACCGCTTTTATAATGAAAGCAACTGTTATATGTTACGATTTTATTATAGCGGTTTTGTGGGGAAGTGTAAAGCCTATTCAATTATCAAGGTACTTTGTTTGGGTTAGTGTTGTTTGAATTGATAAGATTATTATATATTAGTACCAATATATAATCAAGATGTAATGTTATACAAAGATAGGCATTCAAAATTAGTAAAAATATATAATAGTACCAATATGATAAAGAATTAATTGAAATGAAAATTATAGAATGAAAAATTCTTGTAATAGTTTTAAACATATGTTATAGTAAAAATATATAGGGAAACCATAGAAGCGGCTACCCTTAAATAAGTGAACTGTTATATACTAACAGCCGTCACTATTGCAGTAGTGGCGGCTATTTTCCTTTTCCCTTGAAGATTGTATAACATAAACCTACAAGGGCGCAAATGAATATTCCTACTTGAATTAAATCAGAGTATGTAACATACATTAGCAACGCCCTCCTTTCTTTCGTCTGGAGGGTTAGCCCCTCCGAAATGGAGGGTAGCCGCCTAGCTCTATGGTTTCCCATATCTTTAATATATCATTTAGGTTTATGTTTGACAACAATATTAATTTACAAATCACGTTCAATTTTTTCTTTTATAGCGTCTCTAATAAAACCGGCTTTTGAACACTCTTTTTTCTTACAAAAATTTTCTAGTGCTTCTGCTTCTTTAATGGGCATTGATAATTTAACTTGTTTATAATTATTATCAAAATATTTTTTACTTGCTTTTTTTTGCGCTTCTGATATAGCCATGCATTTTCCTCCATTCGAATACATTTCACATATAACTATTCTTTTTTATGATTAAAACTTTCCATATATATTCTAAATACTTCTTTTTTATATATTAGCACTAATACAAACGTGCTGTCAATTGTTCAATATAAATATATTGGTACTTATATACAAATATTGCGTATTAGTACCAATATTTTTTTGTGAACAATTACATCTTGAAAATATATTAGTACCAATATATAATTGTCTTACAAGGTCAAACAAAGCAACAAGCAAAACAGACCAGACAAAGCAACCGAGCTGACAATACTCATAAATCTGTATCACGTACCTGTGAGTGAGCAATAGAGCGATACCAATAGACACGCAAGTGATACAGAGGTTGCAACCAAATTAAATAAGGAAAAGGAGATTAAGAGTATGTGTGTAAATATGCAAGAATTCCAAACAATATCAGAAAAAATCTTTAAGTTAGAGCAAAAGAAGGCTAAAAAGAAAAAAGAAATGGACACTTTAGAAAAAGAAATTAAACAACTTAAGAGCGAAACTTCTTCTTATATGAAAAAACGGCAAAAAAATGAACTTACTGTTGCAGGTCTTACAGTACTGTTCACGGCATATGTAAGTCCAAGATTTGATAAGGATGCATTCATTGCAGGTGAAAAGGACGGAGAAGCAACATATCAAAAATATCTGAAAAATATACCAATGGAAAAGGTTACAGTAAGACTTGCAAAAACACAATTATAGCAGTCGTTACGGCGACTATAAACAGGACTTTAGGCCGTAAGCGTTCCCACTGGTAACGGTGGGAGGTAGTCAAAATAACCAACAATAATCAAATTCAGGAGGTAAAGATCAATGCACAGGCAAACAGTTCAATTTGCAGTCACACAAAACAAAGGAAACATAACAGGAATAGGAAGAACGAGCATTCTTCAACCTAGGACTAGCTTTAAAGGCGGCTCCATTAAATGGTATAAGGATAAGCCGAAACAGGAAAGCAAATAAATCCAACCAGACAAAGGGCGAATGGTTTTTGCAGGGTTCGATTCCCTGTACGCCCATTTCAATAGGCCATTGAAAGTAACTATAAATTATTCACATTAAAAGGAAGGAGACAGTACAACAATGACTAACGCATATTCGGCTGTATTACAGTCAGATATATTGAATACATACTATGCCGACAACGCAAAGAAGCTTCATAAGACGGTTGACAGGATATTGTGTAAGTTTGGCGGATTGTCGGGGAAAGATACGGACGATTTCTATTCCCTTGCAAATGAAGTTTTTGCAGACGTTATAAAAAGATATGACTATAAGCAGCCCTTTGACGGATTCTTATATTCCTGTTTATCAAACAAGATTATGTCAGAGATTACAAAAAGGAACCGCGAGAAGCGCAAAGCGGACAGGATGGCAGTATCATTGGATGTGTTTAAAGGTGAAGAGGAAGAACTTAGCTTACTGGATTTTTTACCATCTGATTTTGACACTTTTGAGGAAGCAGCCAAAAGGCAGGAAAGTGGAAAATATCAGGATAAAGTGGAGAGATATATTTCAAAACTGTCTAACCGGCAGGTAAATATCCTGAATCTTTTGATTGACAGTTATGAGCCGTATGAGATACGGAAGATTTTGGAAATATCGCCAAAGGAATATGCGGACAGTATGCAGATAATGAGAAGCTACGAAAATGTAAGGATTTTATTTTAGGGAGGAAAATTCAATGAAGATTAGAAAACAGACTTATTCTTTGTGCCAGTATTTAAAGCAGCTTAAAAATGAGACAATCCGTACAGATCAGGATTGCCAGAGGCTTTCAGGACAGTGGAACGCTAACATGGTCGGAGAACTGATTGCAACGGTTCTGACAGGTAATTATATTCCGCCGATTATTCTAGGTGAGGAAACAATGAACGGAATTACAAAATCATGGATTATAGATGGGCTTCAACGTTCAAGTTCCCTTTCATTATTCAGGTATGGCAATACCAGAATTACAAAGACCGTAGAGGAAAATTTAATTACTTATCAGCGGAAAAGCCTGGACGGGAACGGAAATCCCAAGAGAGACGCAAAAGGGGAAATTATCTGGGAAACCGCAACATTTGATATCCGCAATAAGACCTATAACCAGTTACCGGAAGAACTGAAAGACCGGTTTGACGAGTACCAGATAGAAGTTGTAATCCATCAGGACTGTGACATGTCAGAAATTTCCAAGCTTGTGAGGAAATTTAACAATCACACGGCTATGAATACGAACCAGAAAGCATTTACCTATATAGACAATTTCGCAGCAGATATAAGACGGGTAACGGAAAATAAATTCTTTTTAGATACCTATTCAGGCAATGCAAGGGCAAAAATAAACGGAACTTATGAACGGATTATTGCGGATATGGTTCTTCTCTGTAATTATCCTGATGAATACCGAAAAGAATCAAAGAAAAATTTTGAATGGTTAAATGAAAATTCAAATATTTATGACTTTGAAAGCCTTGATAAACTGCTTACAAAGCTGACGGATTCATTGGAAACCACAAAAGAAGTTAAAGCATTATTCGATGTTAAACATACACATATTCTTATAGCCGCATTTAAAACTTTCGTAGAATCAGGGCATGAAGGTAAAGAGTTTGGAAATTTCCTCAACTGGTTTGTAAATGATGGAAGTAAGATGTCAGTTGGTGGAAAAACATGGGATGATCTGAATAATACTGGCCGCTCAACAAGGGATGTATATATTGTACATGGAAAACTGACCCGTCCCCGCCAGAATAGACACCTTAAACGAAAGGATTCTATCCGGTTCTTAGTTTTTCTAACTTTTTCTT
>RAYQ01000063.1 GCA_003612395.1 Parablautia intestinalis | reverse complement strand
CGACAGCAAATGTCTACATATCTAATTCTTATCAAAAAAGATTTTTACCCATAGACACAAAATTTTTTACAGCCTCATAAGGCAATATACACCCACCAAATTATTTTTAGTATTTTGTCTTGTTTTCTCATTATGAACCTCCCATACATACATTTTGATTAACAAAATTTTCTGCTCCCCGATTCACCTATCTGCCTGAACGTTGGGGATGCCTGCCCTGCCTTGTCAGGCTGTGGCTTATTGGGGATATGCTACTGTTAGTCTTTTGCATACTGTGTTTTCATTTTCCCAAAAATCGCGCCTATCACCGCTCCGAAAGCACTTCCCATGAAAAGAACAATTAACAAATGCTCAAGAAGTAAAATGCTAAACATTCCTCCAGCAAATGTTCCGTAAGCTATACCCCAGCCAACATAATAAGACACTTTATCTTTTTTGTTGCCTCTTTTCATAATGCCTCCTTCTCCAAAAACATGAAGCTACTCCCTCTCCCCAATTTCCCCGATCTGCCGGAAAACCGGGGATGCCTGTCCTGTCAGGCTGTGGCTTATCAGTTATTCAGATACCCCTGCTTTTCTTCTTCATCAGACCATATGCGGTCATACCGGCTGCCAATGCTATCAAACACATCCTGCCATGTGGCAAACTTCTGCATTTCTTCAATGCTGCTCCTGTTGTTTTGCAGCCAATCGAAAACCGCCTTATAGGTATTTTCCGAAAACAGGACGCTCCAGTTGTTCTTATAATCTGCATTGTCATTATAGGACATCCCGTTAAAGCCCATAGAGACAATGCCGTCCTTCGTATGCTGCGCCAGCCCCTTTATCTCCAGATCGGCCCATATGTATGCGGCGTTCTTATCGTGGATCAGGTTGGGATATTTATTGAAGTAGGTCTCCGCAAGGGCCTCATACCTCTCCCTGTCTGCCTCGCTCTGCAAAAGGACTTTTCCCCCACGGCCTTCCTCGCCATCCCGCACAAGATACTGTATGCCAGTGCCGGAATGGGTCTTTAATGTGAAACCGGACAGTTCCTCCGTTTCCAGCGTCTCCACGCCCATGACATCCTGCAGGGCGTCTTTCAGCTCGCCGTCCAATACCATAGCATCATAGCTCATGGTTCCATGCTCCGAGATCAGGAACTGCTTTCCTGTCTGGCTGTCCTGCCTGACCTTGATGTCAGAATAGTCAAAAGCGCCTATCCTTTCTCCCTGTTTATTGTAAATATCGAAACACCCCGCCTCGTTGTCCGGCACAATCCTGTAATTCTCGGATTCGTATGTTTCATAGGCAGGCTTCACATTGCGTACCCCGGATGCCGCCGATGCACGGTACGCCTCCATCACCGAAGTCTGCCCCGCCGCCCTCATGCTGCTTCTTATGGGAGAACTGCTCCCTGCCGCATCTGCATCCGCCATCCTGCCCGCGAAGCCCGTTCCCGAACCATTCCTCTGTGCCTTTCCCATATCACGCCATGCGGGATATCCCGCCCCTATTCCGTTTATGCTCATGATTCAAATCCCCAATTATTTTTATTATTGCGGCCCCTCTGTCATTCAGCACCGCACCCTCTCCCTCGTAATAAGTCCGAGCGGTTCATTGCCTTAAATACACTCCCCCTCGCCTCCGGGCAGACCGCAGAGGCAAAGCCTTATGCGCCTCTGCGGAATAGGGTGTAAAAATTATATGTGTATATCCAATTACGCCTCTTTATGAATGCCAAACATACCATTCAGCATGGATAACACTTTCTCCATGCTGCTTTCCTTGGAACCGGAAGTCTTGTAGGCATCCCTCCATTCCTGCGCCAGCCTTTTCATTTTCGTTCCGGCTGTTTCCGGGGCATCTCCATCTGTCTCCTGCGGCTTTTTAGAGACATTCGTGGAAAGCCCCTTCCCTCCCTCAGTTCTGAGCCTCTGAAACTCGCCCTCTATCATTTCTTTGGTATCCGCTCTGTCCGCTATCTTCTGGAATGCCCGGTCAAGCTCACTTAATTCTTCTTCCATTGTCATTTTACGGAAACCCGTTTCTGAATTTTCATCCTCCACATAACGCTCCCTTGTGCCGTTCTGGTAGCCCCGCACGATTTCATCATAAAGGTTGCCATACGCCCTGACGGAATCCTCCATCTGGTCTGCAATGGCGTATGCGCTTCCTGTCCTCTGCCCTTTCAGCTTTTCCAATTCTCCGGCCAGTTCACCGCCATAGGCGTTTGCGGCCAGTGCGCTTGCCGTCTGTTTTGCCTGCCTTATAACGCTCTCCTTATTCCCTTTTGCAATAACTCTGCCCGATGTCCCTTTTTCACGGGTCTGTTTCCGATAGCTCTCAATGCCTTCCTGCGAAATGGAAACCTTCACCGCATTGTCCGCCTTCGGTTGCAGCGCATCCTTTTCCTTCTCCTGCGGACTGGCCACTCTGCTATTCTGATACCATCCGCTTGCTGCACCCGCCTGGCTTATATTTCCCTCTATATTTACTGACATATCAAATCCTCCATTTCCAAATTTACGCCCTGAAATCCACTCCGCCGAGCGTCCCATCAAGCTGGTCTAAAATACTGGTGTCAAAAGCGTCCCCCGGTTTCCATCCCGGATTGTTCTGTTTTACCAATGCCTCCAAACGGCTTCCATAATCCCCTGCCATTCTGTCCAATGTCCACGAAGCAGAACTGCGCTGTTTTGAAGGAAGAGTGTTTAAATACTTATTGATGACATCGTTTCTCCTGGTTCCTTCCGGTATGCTCTTTCCATTGGTGCTGATAAAATCCTGTTTTACCACCTCTGCCAGTTCTGCCTTTACTTCATCTGACACAGACACAATTTTTTTCCAGTCACTTCTCCCCGATATACATCTGTCCGCCTGCTCTTTTGACATCCAGGGAATACCGTTCTCATCATAGTATAAATTGCTGTGCTTATGCTTTACCCCTCCGCTGATAGCAGCACCCATCTGGCTAGATGTACTTGTTTTATTTCCATTCTTCTGCGAAAACAGCCTGTTCATCAGGGAATATCCCGAAAACCATTTCATATTGTTACTGTTGATATTCATATCCTCGCCTCCTCTTATATCTTCAAATCCAGATTCGCACCAACCTGCGGCTGATCTTTCACAGTGGTTTTGCCCGCATCCTCTTCCTGGACAGCTTCGATAATTGTTTTCATATCTGTGTCATTCAGATAAATCGTGCCATCTTTGGAAGCAGACATTTTTTCTTCTAAAAGCTGCTCTGCTTTATTCGGAGTTGCTGTTCCATCTTCCTGTCCAGTCCGCTTTTCTTCCAGTTTTTCCTGAAACTCTTTCTGTTTTTCTGCCGCTTTTTCTCTTGTTTTTTCAATATGTTTTTCAATATTCTCCCGCGATTTCTCACTAAGTTTTTTATAGAAGGTATTATCATGCTCATAATAGGCGATATGTGAGTAATTTCCATTTTCATCCACATACCAATGGCTAAATTTTGTTTTAGATCCCTTGGCTTTCATATACCCATCTACAAATTTCTGTGCATTTTCAATATCCTTCAACCGCTGTGTATATTCCTTTGCCTTCTCCGGGTCATTCTGCATCTTCTCCAGCAATTTAGGGTTTACAGCCAGTGTATTGACTTTGTTATCTCTGGCCATTGACAGGCCGCTCCCAACCTCAAGCGTCATATACGGAACCTGCTTTTGCAATTTGCTTAAATAATCTGATGTGCTTTCCGTATTGTTAGTTTTAACCGGTTCCGATGTCTTCTCTGCCCTTTTCTTTGTGTTGTCCGCCATGCCCTGTGCCGCATAGCTGCTGTAATTGCTTGTAATCTCCATTGCCATAATTTTGTCCTCCTTGATATAAAATTTATTTGAAATCCATTTCGTTTCCATGCTACGCCTATAACAATTTAAGCAGTTCCATATACCAGCTATCCCGTATGCCTTCATAGGGAATCTGTACTATACTGCCTCTTGAACCTCTTTCATATATACAAGTTTCCGCTGCACCAGCTAAACCCGGCAGTTTATAAAATCCGCCAAAAACAATCCATATTTCTCCGTCTGCATCATTTTCTTCTAAAAAATTCTCAAAGGCATCTCGCTCAACATAAACATACCTGTCATCATATGAAATTATTTCTCTAAGTTTTTCGGTATCGTAAGAAACTATTCCGGGTTCTCCGTCATAATTTCCAACCATGATATCTTTACTTTCATTGCACCGTGCATAGGAATGGGTATGTACCGCCAGCAGCATAACCACAATTATCAGAGAAACTATGGCTACCATGCCCATGCACAGTTTTTTCCGGTATGGGCGGAAACCTGCAATCTCGCCCATCCGCCTTTTCATGTCTGCAAATTCCTTTTCCCCGGCATAGGTGACGGCGGGCGGCGTACCCTCTGTCCCAGAGCGCAGCAGTTTCAGGGTTTTCAGCAGCACCATGCCATATTCATGCGCCGGCTTCCCGCTGCTCTGTATGCACACCCTGTCGCAAATATCCTCCAAATCCGCCCGGAACTGTTTCTGGCAGATTGTCAGCAACGGGTTCACCCATAAGAGGCACCGCAGGATATCCCATGCAAGCCCAAACCATAAATGCCCCAATCGGATATGCGTCCGCTCATGCTGTACAACAGCTTTTAATTCATCCTGGCTGTAACTCCCCCATACCACTTTAGGAATGACAATCTTTGGTTTCAGCAGCCCAACTGTAAACGGCGTCACATTCATGTCTGTAATCCTGACCTGCATATTATCCAGAGAAATCTTTTCCATCCCGGCAACCGACTTCCGGAGGCGCAGCCGCTTTCCGAATATACAGACAGCAGCTATAAGGATGCCCGCCATATAAATGCGGTCAGCCCACAGGCAGGTCATGGTTCCATGCGTTATCCGGCCTGTTATTCTCACCACTGCCTTATTCTCATAAAACAGCTTCAACTTTCCAAGAAACGGGATGAGCAGGAAGGATGACCATAACAGCCCCCTTATGAATGTCCGTCTTGAAAAAAGCATCTTCCGGAGCAGCATCACCAGTCCGAGCAGCAAAAAGGAAAAAGCCGCACACCGCACAAGCTGGGTGGCATAATATGCCGCACAGAAATCCAAAAGGCTGCCCCAGTCAGGCATGGGGTTCACCCTCTTTATCCGTGGATTCTGTCCCCCGCTCCTTGCTTTTCTCCAGAATCTCCTCCAGCTCTTTTATCTGCTCATCCGTCAGTGCGAAGCTCTGCAAAAGCGCCGCCATTGCATTTGTCCCGCTGCCGGAAAAATAGCTGTCCACAAACTTCCTGCTTTTCTCCTTTACACATTCCTCCCTTGACCTCTGCACATAATAGTGGTAAACCCTTGAATCATGCTCATCCACCGTGTATCCGAGGATGTCCTTCTGGTTCAGGCGGTTCATCAGCACCCGCACCATCCTCATCGACATATCCACATTCCCCTGCATCCTCTTGTAGACCTCGGAGGATGTCAAAGGCTCCCCGCACGCCCACAGGACTTCCATGATCTGCCATTCACTCGGTGTAATCTCTTCCTTTGCCATACCGCTTCCTTCCTTTCGATATATATTGTCAATTTATATATCGGTCAATTACCGTTAATTATTAAGAGACGTTGACGTTTTTGCATGATATAGGGGAAACGCAAACCGCCGTGTAAGCATATTACCTCTAAGTTCCCAACTTTCCAAGGAGACTGTCCGAAAAATAAGAAAAAATAGCGTAGAAAATACCGCCAGAAACTTGTCTATATGTGACAA
>RAYQ01000062.1 GCA_003612395.1 Parablautia intestinalis | reverse complement strand
TTGTCACATATAGACAAGTTTCTGGCGGTATTTTCTACGCTATTTTTTCTTATTTTTCGGACAGTCTCCTTGGAAAGCAGGGAAATCAGAGTTAATATGCTTACACGGCGGTTTGGGTTTGTGCCGCCCCTATATCGGACGAATGGCGAAAAACTTTAGACCTGTTTTGGGATTTTTTCAGGAGAGAAAAAGATTTCGTTCCCTTTCAAATAGGGTTTCGTTCCCTCGCGGCTGACTGCGCCAAAATTCTGCCGATATAAAAAGTAAAAAGAACTGCCCGTGGGGAAGCTGTTCTCATGGGAAATGAATTGCAGGTGATGGGATTGAACATAGCCATATGCGATGATGAGGAAATCATCCGCGAACAGATAAAGGAACTGACAGAAAAAGAAAAATCAGGATTATGCATGGAACTTTATGAGACAGGAGATGCGCTGCTTGCCTCCGGGAAGCAGTTTGATATTGTGTTCCTTGACATACAGATGGAAGGAACGGATGGGATCGAAACGGCGAAAAGGCTCAGGCAGAGGGATGAAGATACCATACTGATCTTCATAACGGGTATCCGGGAATATGTTTTCGAGGCGTTTGATGTGGCGGCGTTCCACTATCTGTTAAAGCCCATTGAGGAAGAAAAGTTCCGGGAGGTATTCCACCGGGCAGAGCGGGAACTGGAAAAGAGGAAGAGTAAGCGGCGGGAAACAGTGTTCATAAAGACGAGGAACAGGAGTTTTTCACTGGAAAAGGACAGCATCCTCTATATTGAGAGCAGGGGGAAGAAGGTGGAGATTCACACCACGGGGGAGACCATAGAGGCATATGCGTCCATGAATGAAATGGAGGGGCAGCTTGGAGGCGGGTTCTTCCGCTGCCACAGGGGGTATCTGGTGAACATGGCATATGTGGCGGAATATGACAGCGGGAGCATTACCCTGAATAACGGAGGGTATGTCTATCTGGCAAAAGAGAAATACGGGGAGTTTGTGAAAGCCTATATGCGGTATCTGAGAAACGGGGTGGGTGCTGATGGCTGAATGGATTATGGGATTGATCGGGGTTTTACTGTGCCTGTTTGAAGGGTACTGCATACAGTCCTTTTTTGGCAGGTTTGCCGTGCCAAAGCTGTGCAGGATAAGGAATGCGGGGTGGGCTACGGGCATTGCATGGATTGTGATAAGGGCATTCAGTGAGGGGCTGTATTCTGACACGGACAGCGTATCGTTAATCATGGAACTGCTTTTTACATTCTGCACTTTATTTGTTTTCTGCGTATGCTGGTATCAGGGAAATGTCCTGTTAAAGATATTTCTGGCTGTCCAGTTCATATCCCTGCGGGAACTGTCATTCTGGACGGGTTACAGCCTGATCTATATTGGAAATGAGATGATAGAGGCATTGGCGCATAAAGCAGGAATCGGTATGGCATCAGCGGAATATCTGCCCGTGGCGGCGGGCATCCTGTCCTGCTTTGTGATTGCCCTTGTGGGAGCCGCAAGGTGCGCCTTGCTTTTTGTTTCCACAAGAAAGATAGCGGGGAGCTATTGCAGTAAGCAGAGAGGGCGGATGGGCAAGGAAGTGGCATTCTATCTGCTGCCCTCCGTGGCAGGCACGCTGGTTTCGGTTCTTGTGCGCCTGCTGCTAATCACCGTTACGGACGGCACCCCGGTACTGCTGTATGAAAAATATCCGGCACTGTATCTCATCATCCCAATGACGGCGCTTGTGCTGCTTGGGGCTGTCGTGTTCAGTTTCCGTATCTATCAGGACATGGCGGTTTTGCAGGAGGAGCGGGCGGAAAAGATCGTGTTGGAGAACCAGATCACGCAGATGCAGAGTTCTATTGTGGAGATGGAACATCTATATGATGGAATCCGCTCGGTCAAGCATGATATGAAGAACCACATGGCAGTCCTGCAGAATCTGATACAGAAAAGGTACAGTGGGGAGGATGAGGAAATCCGGCAGTATTTTGAGGGGATGCGCCAGTCGGTGGAGCAGATCGACAGCAGGGTGCATACGGGGAATGCCGTAAGCGATGCGGTGGTCGGCAGCAAGTTCCGCTATGCGGCAAAGAAGGTAAAGGGGATCAGGCTGGATGCCAGCAAATTTATGCTGACGGATGCTGTTACGATAAAAGCTTATGACATGGGGATCATCTTAAACAACGGGCTGGATAATGCGGTGGAAGCCTGTATGCAGATGCGGGAAAAGCAGCCGGATGCGGAAACCTATATTACTATACGGTCTTTCCGTGCAAAGAATATGTATTTTATAGAGATTGAGAACAGCTTTGATGGTTCGGCACTGTCCCGTGGAGACAGCGGCCTTCCCATATCAACGAAAAAGGATAAGGAGGTGCATGGGATAGGGTTAAAGAATATCAGAAAATGTGCAGTAAAATATGGCGGCGATTTAGACTGTATTGTGGAAGGAAATAAGTTCACGCTGTCAGTCATGGTAAAAAGTTAATCAGCAGGAAGGAGAAGATTTATTATGAGTATTTTAGGAGTAAACAGCGCTTTGGCGGGTGCATATCAGTATGCAAACCGGACGCAGAAAACAGGCACAAACAGGACAGGGTTTACGGAGCAGTTACAGAAAACGGGAGAAGCGGCAGACACATCAAAGGTGGATGCTTACACAGAATATCTGCGGTCAAAGTATGGCAATGTAAGAATCCAGAGTATCGGGAAAGACCAGAAAAGCCTTGACAGGGCAGGAAAGAGCATGAGCGGCAGCGATGTTGTGATCGCCCCGAACATTTTGGAGCAGATGGCAAATGACCCGGAAAAAGCGGCTTATTACGAGGGAAAGATAGATGACTTCTTTGAGGCCACGCCGAGATTGAAGGCTTCCTTTGCAGCACAGGGGCTTGATTACCAGCCATGCGGGGTAGTCGTCCATGAGGATGGGAGCGTTACCTATATCGGCGGATGCGGCGATTCCCCGGAGCGTGTGGCGGAGGTGAATGCAATCAATAAGGCAAAGCGGGAGAAGGAAGCCGCACAGAGGAAAGCAAGTATGGAGCGTAGCCAGGAGGTGGCGGAAGAACGGAAACAGCAGATGGAAATAGCTTACAGGAAACAGGCTGTGGCGGAGTTTTTTGCCAGCCGTACAATGGATATGAGCAGAGTTACATACACGGGTACACCGGGTGTTATGGGTTCTGCGGTTGCGGCATATGAACGGAACATTATGGAAGCGGCGGGCATTTTGAAGTAAGGAAGATCATGCCGGTCTTACCGCAAGGGGGCATAGGCGGCCCTGAATGACAGAGGGGCCGCAGGTAAAATAAGAAGGAGGATGATTATTATGTCAATGGAGATCACAAACAATTACAGCGATTATGGGAAGGGCTACACAAATACTGCAAAGGAAGGAAATGTGACAACAAGCACAGTGGAACTGAAAACCACAATCGGTGGAACAAAAACGGAACAGATCAAGACAGGGTACAGCAATGTCAATGACTATTCCAAATATCTGCAAGGCAAGTACAGCTATATGAATTCGGGTACAACCTCCATGCAGGGCGTCCCGACAACGGTATCCGTATCGGGTGCTTTCCTGAAGAAATGCATGAACGACCCAGAAAAAGCAAAATATCTGGAAGAAAATCTGGCGGCATTGCCGGATTGTGCAAAAAGTGCAGTAGCAGGTTGCCGAGGAACGCTGACCAATCTCAGCTACAGTGTTGATGCAAATGGGAATATTTCAGTAGCAATCTCCGGAACAAGTGACCCCGATGGGAAGATAGCAAAAGAAAATGCGGAACGGAGGGCGAAAGAGAAGAAAGCAGCCGAAGAAAAGGCCGCCGAGAGGCGCAAGGAGAAAAAGGCCGAGGAAGAAAAGGCGGCGGAAAGGCGGGCAGAGAAAAAAGCGGCTAATGAAGCAAGGACAGAAATGGGCGAATATGCCGTAAGTGCTACGGGTACGGATATAAAAGCTGTTACGGAGAAAATTATAGCTGCTACGTCTGGTACATCTGCGCCGACAGGGGCAAGTTTTGATATAAAGGCGTAACAGGAAAAGGATTTCAAATTTTGAGGTCAAGGAGGACAATATTATGTCGAATATTACTAATTACAGCTTTTTGTTCCAGAGTATGTTTGGTGGAACAAAGACATCATGGGGAACAGGTTCAACCTTGCCCGGAGTGTTCCTGTTTTCACAATTAAACAGCAGTTCTATACAGTCGCAGTTAAAGGCGGCGGGCATTGATACAAGCAGCAAGCAGTATAAAGCGGTTATTCAGCAAATGGCAAAAGACGGCTGTACTGGCAGTATGTTTACGAATGTTCAATCTATTAAAAACTTAATGAAAAATTACAACTCAAGAGGAGAATGGGTTGATCCGGATACAGGACTGACAGGACTTCTTGTAACAGATGAAACAGGCGACAGTTATAAAAAGATTATTGATGTTCCCGAAAGAAGCAAAGATAAAATGTTTGAAGCCGTGAAAAATAATTTTTTGAACAATAACGGAATGGGGGATGGAAAAGGAAAGACGGAAATCTATATGGATATGTATAAGCAGATGAAGTCAGACGACAGATTGTCAGCGGGCTGGACATTGGGGCAGTATCATAAGGCATATGCGCAGGCGTTTAAATCGGCGATTAAGACAGTTGATCCTACATGGGACTATGGTAAAGCCATACCTTCCGGGGTACTGGACGGCATTACAAGAGAGTCTGTAGAAAGCCAGCTTGTGAAAAGCGGTAATACCTTTGTGAAAAAACCATCTTCTGGCAGCACACTGGATATACAGATATAATCTTTACACCCTATTCCGCAGAGGCGCATAATGCTTTGCCTCTGCGGTCTGCCCGGAGGCGAGGGGCGGATGTAGGTGATAGAAATGAAACTTTTTTGGAGGCTGGCTCGTATTATTAGCGGATGGCAGCGAAAGGGGGTGCTTGTCATGAAGTTTGGCAGGGGAGGCTAGGCGGTATGTCTGCATGATGGGATGAACCGCTCGGACTTATTGCAAGGGAGCAGGTGCGGCTCTGAACGACAGAGGGGCTGCAATAAATAAAAAGAATGGAGGATTTGATAAAATGAATATTAACGGAATAGGAACAACGGGATATCCGGCATGGCAGGGAGCAAGAAGGACACAGCAGAATACGGCAGGAAAGAGTTTTGCGGCGCAGGTGAATAATGTGGCAGGTGCAAAGCCACATACGTCTATTGTCTATATGAAAACGGATGATATGCTGTACTCTGGCGGTAACGGGACAGGGCTGTCCTTCTACATCAAATATGCGGAAGGCTCAACAGAGGATGATCCGACTGTGATTGCAAAGGGCGTTGATGAGAATGGGGATGAATTCGAACAGACTATACATATCAACAAGATAAATCCCCGGAATGCTTCATTAGTGGAAATGACAGCATTGGAATCCTATATGGGTGTAGATAAGAATGGAGGGCTTACATCATTACCGCCTGAAACGGGAATGATGGGATTGAACGATAGGACCAATTTCATGGATATGTTCCAAAAGCAGATTAGCGATATGAAACTGTTGAGCCAGAAAAAAGCGGCGGCATACTATCAGTACAGTATGCAGGCATATTGGGATTTTATGAACAAGAAATAGAATCCAATAGACGTATATCCCCGATAAGCCACAGTCTGACAAGGCAGGGCAGGTATCCCCAGCGTTCTGGCAGATTGGGAAATCGGGGAGCAGGGGGGAGTACGGAAAAAGAATGGAGGATATTTAAGAATGAGTGTTAAGGAGAGTTTTGCGCCCTGCTTCGGCAGGGCATTTTTTGCTTTGAAATGAAATGAGGGTATGATATACTAAATTCACGTTTGGAATTTTTGAATTGCGAGTATGTCGTGAAGAATCGGGGATTGATTATGAGCATTGGCGATATTGGACAGAATATGTTAATAGGAGTTGTTTCAGGAATAATTTCTAGTGTTATTGTTACCAGAACGTTTATGATAATACAAGGTTACCTAAACGAATTTGCACAGATAAGGATAATCGCCTTAAAAATATATCGAGTAAATATATATCTACATGTGATTGTATCTCAAGCTTCAAAATATGTTACTTACGAAGAAAATCCTAATAAAATGATTAGGGAAATTGCGGATTTCCATAAAGAAGCTGTATTTGTTAATAAAATTTTGAAAGAAGTGAGAGACGAATGCCTTTTTTCACAATATAGTTACAATACTTTAGAAGAATATAAAAATGGTGTGAAAGCGGCATTTATAAATAATATTGATGATATAGAAACATGTAGTGTTGATGAATTAGGAAATTTTGCAACTCAAACTTCGAGACTGGATGATGAGTACAAGAAAATAGATAAAAGAAAAAGAACCAATGATATTATGAAAAGAGGCTGTAAAAAATTTTGTGTCTATGGGTAAAAATCTTTTTTGATAAGAATTAGATATGTAGACATTTGCTG
>RAYQ01000005.1 GCA_003612395.1 Parablautia intestinalis | reverse complement strand
TCTGTGTAGTTTCAGCACAAAATAGCTACATTTAATGTGACGCTGAAAGCATCATTTAATTTGCCAAACAACACTATATAGTCAATTAAGTCTTTTATGCTCCCCTTGACATGCCATAGGCTCGTTACTGCCATATCAAACCGCCTCCTGTTCTGTCAATTCTTCTACGCTAAACCGTTGTGGGAGAGTTGATTTCTGTTGCAGTTCTAAGATAAAATCTTCAATCTCCTTACAGATTTCGGCGGCGGTCGGATAGTAGGGAACACACTTTTTGAAAGCGTCATGCACTTCATAGAGCTTGTTTAACAGCTCCCAAAACTCGGTTTTAGGCTGTGGCTGCGGGGCGTTTTCTTTGCATAACTGGCGCATAAATTCTGCTGCGGACAGACCGCAAGCGGCGGCGCACTGCTTTAATTTTTCATGTTCTTCTTCGTTCAATCGGACGGTAATCGGGACATTCCGCACGTCCTTTTCTGGTTTTTCTCTGCTCATTTTTCTTATCCTCCAGTCTTGAATTTCATTTTTAACAGGGTATTCAGGGATGTTCCCTGAGTTAGTCCACGCCCACAAGCGGCGTGGATTTGGATTGTGGCTGACACAATCCGATGCTCGCTATCTCTGTGGACAACGCCGCAGAGCATTTTTCCTGTGCAGCGGCATTCTTCCATACCTGTCTTACCCTCCGAAAAGAAAATCCTATGTCCCTGCACCTCCGTTCTGGATTTGATTTCTCTTGACTTTTGGATAAATGAAAAAGCCGCTACACCGCATCACGAATGACAGGAGTATTTTCTCCTGCTCGGATTCGCAATGCTATGTAACGGCTTTGGGATTCAAAACCTTGCTGCCATACGCCAGCCGAAAAGGACGGCTTACGTTCGGCGACAGTCAGCTTTATCCATTGGCTGACATTCCATTCTTCCATCTATGTGCTATTTAATTTTCAATCTTCAAGATTACTTCTTTCGTTTCTTAAATTTCTCCCTTGCATACTCGTAGGCTTCTTGGATATATGGTTTCAATTCCTCGAATGTCTGTTCAGAGGGGTTCAATGCACATATCCACGCCATCCATGCGTAAACAGGATGGGGGAGTATCTCATTCAATACGGTAAAGTCATAATCCATATCTACAACACCGCCCGCCGGCGGACGTTTTGGGACTGCCCCAAACAATTCCGCAAAAGTGCTTTTCCGTATTCCCAGATTCACACGGTAGACATTCTCTCTGTTTAAATCAGAACCTTTGTCATTATCACCGTTCTTTTCCTTAACCGTCAATATATAAACGCCACGCTTCAGCACATGGTCTGGGTTATAGAAAATCCCTTTTTCGCCCCAACTCTCAACTAAGACTGTCCCCTCAAGATTTTGAAGGCAGTAATTCAATATTTTATCTGGTGTCATTCTGACATCTCCATTTCTGACTTACTTCTAATTCTCCTATGAGTATTTCAGAATATCATAGCGACTATATTTGTGTCAAGATTTTGGGTAAACTTTTTAGTATTCCCTGTGGACAGGATTTTTATTCATTTAATTTTAAATTGGATGGGAGAATTTTATCTCCCATCCAATAGCCCGCTGAAAAACCGTCTATATTAGATGATTATAAAATCTTCCGTAGCTTTTTCCGCAGATGGTCTAGCCTTGCATAGATAGCCCCTGTTGTCAATCCTACAAGCGGGGAAATCTCCTTTGTGGAATAGCCCTGCATTTTTAGCAGGATAATTTGCAGGGTACGCCTGTCCACCGTAAGCAATGCCCGATACAGGGTTTCGTCCTCAATCTCGTTCAGTAAATCAGCAACGGTCTTTACTTCGGTATTCCGTTCCCTGTCTGCCATCCCCTCAAGGTATTCGCCGAAGTCGCTTGTCCAATGGTAAAACCGCCTGTTGGAATTGAAGTCTGCCCTGTCGTCTGTGCGGATTTGCGGGGTGGTGGTTTCGTCAACTCCATGCTCCCGCAATATTTTTTCCTCGGCTTCTTTCCAGATAAGCCATTTTCTGTTCTCCCGTCCGTTGTTGTATGCCATTCTTTTTTCCTCCAATCTGAATTTTTGAAATGTTAAAATCCAGATTGGAAAGGCGGCGAACGGCAATGAATACCAGAAACAGCCTTGCGGCATATTCCGATAAAAAACGACAAAAGAAAAACCGCAAAGGCACTGTGACCTCTACGGTTATAGGAGATACATATTCTGTTAAACGGAGATTCTACTTCTGGTTTCATGGTGAGAAGCAGCGTTACATGGGCAGGGATTTTTTAACTGGCATACTGCCATTCCCCGATATGCTATGTATAAGTCAAATCTGCGTTGCATAAGCAGATAGATTACTGCCCGAAAAAAGGACATAAAAAAATCCCTCCAAACTTTAAAACAGGTCTGGAGAGTGTCTGTTAAGTCTTTTCGGGCATAGCAATACCGCCCACCACACGCCGTTTTTTTATTATGGTGGGCGTTTGTTTTACAAACTTATATCCTACTAAAAAAGAGCCAACAAACGTAATTTTTTTGCTTCAATCAATGTTTCCTGTTTGCATTTTGGACAATATAGGGGAAAGTTTTTCAATTCTGTATCTTGCCGTATCTGTAACCTTGTTTTATTTCCGCAGATTGGGCAAAGCAACCATTCTGTTTTCATAATGTCAAATCCTTTTCTTTCATAAAGCAGATGCTTATACTCTTATTTCTTCCTAGATTTTACGCAAATATCGTTTAAACAAAAAGCAAATCCACATAGCAGATAAAACAAATGCGGGCAGCATATAAAACGGCATATTTTCTAAAATCGCTTTTCCAATCCAAAAAGAGGGTAGCGGAGATATTACATACTGTATATCTGATTTAATGAAAAACGGGATAACAGCACCAAAAATAGCCAGCGTAGATAACTTCGTTACTGCCATACCCTCTAGCTTGTTTGATGAAATCGTCAGTACAAGCAATGCAACAATCATGCCCTGCAAGGTTCCTCCCGTCGCAAGCAATAAAATGGTAAGCGGAGAAAGAGGCGTCAGTTTAAAAACAGGTAGCAGAATAATAGTCGCAAGAAATGCAATAGCAGAAGGCACGCCAAACCGTGCAGCTATGTAACCTGTTTTTCTTAAAGGCGTAATGAATAAATAGACGGCTGTTTTTTCATCCCTTTCCTCTAAAGAAATCATTGCTGAAACAAAGCAGAACATAGTGGATGACAGCATTGCAAACAGGATGTCAACCAACTTGTAATAGGGAGTAATAATTGCCGCTACATGAAAACTATCTGTCAAAGCAGCTTCTATGAAAGGTATGGCAAACCGAAAGAAAAAGCCTGCAAGAATTGGCGCAAAACAAGATACAAACAACATCATGTCCCGCCGCATAGCTGCCGCCATTTGGAAAAAGCTCAATCTAATTGCTTTCATAGCTTTACACCTCCCATGCTATCCCACATTTGGCGGACGAAAAGTCTTGAAAATACAAATAGAATTATTATCGTTGCCTCCACGCCCAAAAAACCTATTGCGGACGAAGAATGCCCTGAAACCATATCTATACAAACATTGACAGGATAATACCCGCACCATGCAGGAGTAATTTTAAATAAATGCAAAATTGCAGGAACAAAGCAAACGGCTTCGATTGGCACAGTCCATAATATAAACTGATTAAGGCTTGCAATTTTTGTTGCAACGATTATTCCAAATAATGTAAATATCACACTGGATATAAACGTACCAAAAAGCACAATGTGCAAATTATCCGCATCTGCGGCTAATGCTAAAATAGCTGCTACAACAAGTGAAATGGCTGACAATGAACTGACTTTAGCAATCACATATTCCGTCGCATGGACAGGAGAAACTGCCAATGCACAGGTTGTATGCTGGCTCTTTTCCAAAAGGACAATCGCTCCCATGAAGAACAGCCCCATTGATGCGGGGTCAGAAAAGATTAAAATTGCGGCAGCTTTTTCTTTCCAATTTTCGGGAAGCGCAAAAAGCGCTGCTATATAGATTACAGTCAACACTACATATAAAAAATAAAAACCATATTTCGCTTGAAAGCGCATATCCAATAAAAACATCTTTTTCAATCTCATAACAGCGTCCTCCCCGTAACATCCATAAAAATATCATTTAAGGTTGGCTCACTGCTGTGAATGGATTGCAGACGGTTTTTGGCTATCAGATTTTTCAGCCGCTCATCAGAAGATATTTGTTCCAAAGGGCAGCTTGCCCTATGTTCTCCATTCTCAACCCATGTATAAGTTACGGTTGCCGCTCCTTTTGACATAATCAAATTATGGGGACTGTCAAGGGCGCATATTTTACCGTTTACAATAAACGCTACCCTATCGCAAAGCTCGGCTGCGTCCTGCATATTATGCGTCGTCAAAAGAATGGTTTTCCCCTTTGCCCTTTCCTCTAAAATCATATTTTTCATTATACGGCTATTTGCAGGGTCAAGTCCGCTGGTCGGTTCGTCAAGACAGAGCAGAGTAGGGTCATGCAGTAATGCTTTTATAAAGCTTAAGCGAGATTTCATGCCCTTTGAATAATCGGCTACACGTTTATCTGCATCCTGCTCCAAACCTACCGTTTCCAAAAGTTCATCTATCGGGCGTGGCTTTTTTTCGTATAATGATGAGAAAAACTGCAAGTTCTCTCTTGCCGTCAACTTTTCATACATTGTTGAAAATTCAAAATCAACCCCTATATTCTCATAAAAATTCTTTGTACGATTTTTACACTCAATGCCATTTACCAGACAGGAGCCTTGATATGTTCTCAACATTCCAATCAAGATTTTCTGCAATGTGCTTTTGCCTGCCCCAGATGGTCCTAAAAATCCAAATATTTCACCCTCTGGAACAGAAAAACTCATACCAGAAATAAATGGGCTTTTCGTGTAACTAAACGAAAGATTTTCTACTATAATCATGCCTACCTCCATACTGTTTGACTTATTCAGTCTATATAGTCAATTAAAAAGCTGTTTTAAGTCTGGCTGATTACCAGACTTTTTAAATAATTTGTGTTACCATACCATAAATCAAGGAATACAGAGCCTTATCATACTGTTCGCCAATCTCTGCTTTATGCAGCGTTGCAAAATAAATTGCGTGAAATGCGGCACTGAGAACCTTTACGTCTACTTCTTTTTTCACAGGAAATAGGGCAAGCATTTTTTCAATCGTATCTGTATCGTCCCGAAAATGCTCCTCCACAATTTCCCGTGGCAGCTTACGCACAAGCAATTCCACTTCATTAACATCAATCAATTTCAAAATCAGCATTTCCTCTGTCATTTTATAGAACTCAAATATCACATCGGTCAGCTTTTCCGCTGACAACTCTGTATTCGCAATGCCAGAAATGGTCTGATACAGCTTGCGGTTGACAGTTTCCTGCTGTTCTTGAATAACTTCAAACAAAAGTAATTCTTTTGATTTATAAAAGAGATAGAAAGTTCCTTTTGGAATATTAACCCGTTTCACGATTTCATCGACTGTCGTGCGGCGGACGCCATACTTTGCAAGGCATTTTGCCGCTTCTTCTTTCAGCCGCTTTCTGATATATTCCCGTTCCTGCTGTGAATAGCTCTTTGGCACTTTACCGCCTCCCATTTGACTAATTTCGCTTATACAGTCATTATATACATTTTATAAAACTCTGTCAACATTCTATTTCATAGAAGTTTATATCGTTTATGAGAAATAGCAGAAGTTTTTACCATCCGAAATACAAAATATGCTGTTCCGTTGGTATTATCAATGCTTTCACAATTTGGGCAAACCAAAAACAAGAGGGTAAGAGATTTCATCCCTACCCTCTGATTTTAACTCTTTATGCGTATATGATTTCCTCGTTCACAATCTCCCTCGCACAAGCCCTTATGTTATTGAGCTGCCCTGTCCATTCTAAGGCGTTTTCTTCCTTTAGGCATTCCGTTATGCCTTGCGCCTGTTTCATGCCCTCTATGAGCCGTTCAAAGCGTTCCTGCGCTTGTCTGTCGATGTCGGCAAGGTATGTATTCAGCTTGCCGCTTGTGAGAAGATTGGTGTATGTAACCTTGCGGTAATGCTTCAGATATTCTAAGTGTCTCTGTCCCCATATGCCTATCGGCTGTTCTTCTTCGGTGGGTAATCTCAAATCGGGTATAAGATGCCCATTTTCTTCGTGGTATGTGCCGCCTAACTGTTCAAATAATGATTTTGCCATTTTCTATTTCCTCCAGATATGATAGTCACTCCACATATTTGTGTCTGCTGTCTTAAACACAATTTTTGAGTTTTGTCCTTATCTGGTTTCATACTTGATCTGTGCGGCAACAGACCAGTGGCATTTGAATATGGTGACCATAATGATAACCAGATCGTATTTAAGACCTTTGATAAAGCGATTACAGCGAATCCGGACGCGAAACCAATCTTTCATTCTGACAGGGGATACCGGTATACCTCTAAAACTTTCCGGCAGAAGATTGTGGATGCCGGAATGACCCAGAGCATGTCGAGGGTCGGCAGATGCATTGATAATGGACCCATGGAAGGGTTTTGGGGGATCATGAAACGTGAAATGTATTATGGCAGAAAATATAAGACAAGGGAGGAACTGATAAAGGCGATTGGGGATTATATTGATTATTATACGAACAGACGAGTTCAGCGGAATCCAGGCGTCTTGACACCAATGGAATTTTATAAAAAGAAGCTGCAGGAGGAGGCAGCATAAAAATACCCGGCACAATACCGGGTAGAAAAATTTTTTGTTTTTTCGATTGTCTACTTGACGGGTAACACACCAAAAATGGGCGTTTCCGGGATTGCTTTATGCTTGTTGGCTCTAAAATGTCTCTAATTATCTGATGAATACTGGATTTGGGGCGGGTATCGTGATAGCTGTAAGAAACCTGAAGAACTAATTGCCATTCATATATCATCGTGTTGCAATACATTTACGGAAAGTACCCATGACAGGGTGGTAGCCTCCCGAGTTTATGAAAACCGGCGTGCCGGTAATACAAAACGTACATAGTACGTTGGAAGGGAGGTGGCGCCGATGACAGCTTGAATATTAGCATTGCTGATGTCCTTTGGCAGCTTAATTGTTGCGTTGCTTGCCTTTCTCGATAAGAGAAACAACAAGCGAAAATAAAAATGCCTATCCTGTCTGATCCACAGGATAGGCGGTGTCCGTAAGGACAATCATTAACCTAAACTCGGAACATCCACTTTGGAGTGGGTGCTTTCCCTTTGTATTGTTATAATACCATTGAATGTGAAATGTTTCAAGATATTTCCGCTAAAATCTGTAGATAATTGTTTAGTAAATTTTGAGTTCACCCTCATAATTGTCAGCTCTTTCCAGCAGAGGACCGGTTGCACCCATTGTAAAAGCTATATCACTGCTTCGGATAGACAATAGTTCCATTCCAATTTTCAGATTGAGGAAGTCCAATATTTGCTGATTAAGTTGAATTACACCATTCTCTGAAATATTTACCCAACAGTATGACCGTCCTTTGTATTTGACAAATTCGCCCTCTGCTGTCTGATAATTCTGTAAAGCCGGATTATCAGTAAGAATGTGTCCTAATTTTGACGGTTCTAACAATCCTTTTCTTGTCACACAAAAGCCGCCAGTGACTTTGCTTCCGGTAAAAAGATAAACTTTTCCCTCTGCTGTGGCGTTGTACTCTGTAAGAGCCTGCGTTGGGAGATGGATTGTTAAATTATCTCGTATCAGTGATTTTCCGAAAATAAATTTACCGCCTTTGTTCATCTGTGGCATATATCATCAACTCCTTTTTTTAAAAGTGGAAGTCCACTATACCATAAGAAAATTCAAATGTCACTAAGGCTCTCTAAAGCGTGGAAAATTATTTTTCGGCATAGTGAGAATGGTTAATTGTCAGGATATATTTTTAGAGAGTGAGTTCCTGTTGGCTCTAAGTGTTTTCGGAAACGTTGTTCTCCGAGTAGTAACGGAACGCTTTTACGATATAATCAGAAGCCCCCTCTCCATATTTGCTATCAGTCATGCTTTTGATATAATCGCTTGAATATGTGTCAATAAGAACATTGACATAGGGCTTATCGAGGGATACGCTGGTGCTGTTTTCCTGTATAAGCTGCGACAGTTTATCTACAATGGATTGTATTTTGGAGGAGGAAACATCTTCTAACAAATCGGCGGTTAGTCTGCCATACAGTATATCAGATTGCTTTCCGATTTCTTTCACTTCCTCTGTCAATTGCGCTTCCATGAGTTCAGAGAAATGCTCTAAATTATGTTTCATGGCTTTGGTATATTTTTCAATACTACCAAATTGTCTAATGGCGAGTTTAGCTACCTCGGCTTCATCATCTTTGATTTTATGAACAAACATACCAAAATTTTCAATACTTCCCCAATCTTTGATAACATCATCAGTGCTGTTATTTTTAAAATCTTCTAATGCTGCGATGTAATCGGACAGGTCAAATTCCTTAAAACTCATACATTGTTCTCCTTTCTCTAAACGGCTAAGAAGCTGTATAAGTCTGTCTGTCCGATTGCGCTTCAGCAGAAGCAACTCTTTTTGCCTTTTGAAAGCCTTAATTCTATCAAAGTCGGGTTTTTGCAGTATTTCTTTAATCTCTTTCAGCTTAAATCCCAATTCCTTAAAAAACAGGATTTGTTGTAGCTTTTGCAAGGCTTCATCATTATATAGGCGATAGCCTGATTCGGTCAATTCGCTTGGCTTTAACAATCCAATCTCGTCATAGTATTGTAATGTTCGTGTGCTTATGCCTGTTAATTCTGCAACCTGGCTTATGGTTCGCATTCTTATCAGCTCCTTAAATTTGTGAAGAAGCAAGACAGAGATTGCCGGCTTATATCTATTCTGCTCCTATGAGAAAAGAATACAGTATCACGTTACGTGGAAGTCAATACTTTTGGATTAAATTTAAACAAATAAAGTTAAGGGAAACATAGAACACGCCGAATTCGAGTGATGAAAATTTTATACAGATTATTTTATATGGCAGGCATTTTTTTCGTTGTCTGCCATATTTCTATTATATAGATTATTTGATTTGGATAAATAAATGTTGCCAATAATAGATAGAATTAAAACAATAATTTATATAAAATCTGTTGCCAATATTATTGTAATAGTATTAGGAGAAGTGCATGGAAATACAAGAACTTAGAGAGAAGGCTTCAGAGTTAAAGAGAGAAAAGCAATCTTTTTTAAAAGATACTTTTTTCCGGGTAAAATTGGCAAGAGAGGCGGTTGAAGCAACAAGAAAAAAAGTATAAATTTAGGACCTTGCAGGATTCATTCCCGCAGGGTCCTCTTCTTTCCCGTATCCTTCCCAAGGATTGAAAATTAGATATATAGTTCATTGTCTTTTCTTGTTGAGCAGGCTTTTTTGATTGCCAATGCCGCTGCAGAAACTAAAGCTCCATTCACTTTACGGGCAGACTGCGGACATTTTACAACACAACGCATACAAGAAATACATTTCTTGCTGTCCGCAGTTTTCAAATTCTCTGTGCTTATTGCCTTTGCGGGACACTGTTTGGCACAAAGACCACAACCTGTACAGTAAGTATTTGCTTTGGGTACTAAACCCGCACCGCCCGACTTCTTATAAGGACGATTCCCCGGAATTTGTGGTGTAACAGACCTGCCTGAATTATCATTTATTTTATCTAAGATCTTTTTGGCAAAGCCGGTTAACTCACTTTCATCTTTCGTATCGGGTCTGCCTGCTGCATACTGGTGCATAATTGAATGTTCTGCGATGGCGGAAATAGCGGCAATGACCTTAAAACCGCTTTTTTGGGCAATATCATTCAATTCAATCAAAGTATCTTCATATGCTCTGTTACCATATACACAAACTATGACGCATGGCGTCTGCTTACCATGAATATTTGAAATTCTTTGGGCAGCAAGGTCCGGAACACGCCCTCCATAAGAGGGAACGGCAATAACTGCAATATCTGTTTTATCTAAGTCAAGCGAAGGATAATCGGTTTCTGCATTGGATAAATCAATTTTATTGACAGGCATTCCCCATACTTTCGTAATAATTTCGGCTACTTTATCAGTTCCTCCGGTTGGGCTGAAAGTAATTTGCGAAATGTTCATATGCAACCTCCTGTAAAATTTAGATTTACACCATTATAGTAAACATTAGGTGTAATGTCAAGATTTACAGCAATACAGATATATGATAAATTAGAGCAAGGAGGAGATGCACTATGCATATCAGCGCAAAATGTTCCGTTGCAATTCATTGTCTGATTTTTATTTATGAATATGGAGAAAAACAAAAAGTAACCAGCGATCTTTTATCCCTATCTACGGGAAGTAACCCTGTTACCATTAGAAATATTATAAGTGCATTGAAAAAAGACGGAATCCTATCTGTAAAATTTGGAACAGGCGGCGCAGTACTGGCTTGTCCATTAGAAGAAATAACAATATACCGTATATGTAAGGCGATTGAACCGAATTTTATCTCCAAACTATTTGGTATTCATTCGTTGCCTTCGCCATTATGTCCCATAGGGAAAAATATTCATAATGTTTTGGATTGTTCTTATCAGAAAATCGGGAATGATTTATGCAACAGTTTAGAAAGTATTACGTTAAAAGATATCATTTCTGATTATCGAAAATGTTCAACAGAGGTCTGAATATATCGTTTCAGGGACGATCTGTGGCACAGGCAGGGAAGTTATTGCCGTTCGTAAAAGGGCTCCCAAGGTCCCAAAGGGCAGAAAAAGATAGGCAAGCCGGATTTTGGCTGTCCGGCTCTATCTTTTTCCGCAGGCTGTAAATCACGCGTACAACGCCTGAATGGCAACTATCACTATCCATGTTCCAAACTGCTTCAATAATCTGTGTCTGTGTGAGAACAGTACCGGGATTGCGGCTGAGAAAGGTGGCAGCATTTGAAGGTTAATGTATTAGAAAATAGTCAGAATTTATTGAAAAACAAGGTAAACGAGAAGGAGAGAATGATGTATAATAAAAATGGTTAGAAAACGCCAAGCGCTGTTTTCTCAGGCGGAAGCGGAATTGGCTGATGTGTTTTTTGGTTCCCAAAGCATTGGCACGATTATTGCAGCATGTTATCCGTCTTTCGAAGGCAAATCATATTTCTATAACGGTATATGAAGGATGTAATCCTTCCCTCGAATGTGATGACACCTTGAAAAATATGGAGAACTAAAAAATGTTATGCAAAAGACAATTGACTTTTGCAGGGAAGTATGATGAATTAGAAAAAACAGACAGGAGGTTCATCATGGGAATTTCAGCAGGATTCATGGTACCTCATCCGCCGCTTATCATACCTGATGTGGGCAGAGGTGAAGAAAAGAAAATCCAGAAGACTATCGATGCATATCAAAGGGCAGCGGAGATAATCGGTTGTCTGCGGCCGGAGACGATTGTAATCCTTTCCCCGCACCAGACTATGTATGCGGATTACTTTCACATTTCGCCCGGGCAGGGTGCAAGGGGGGATTTCAGGCAGTTTCATGCCGGGAGGACTTCCGTGGAAGTGTCCTACGATACGGAATTTGTCCATGTGCTGTGCGAGACAGTGAAAGATGCCGGCTTGCAGGCGGGGACGTTAGGAGAGCGGGAGAGGAAGCTGGATCATGGAACTATGGTGCCTTTATATTTCGTGAATCAGTACTGGACCGGATACTGTTTGGTAAGAATCGGTCTTTCGGGCCTGCCCCTGACGACCCACTACCGGCTGGGACAGTGTATCAGAGAGGCAGCACAGTCCCTTGGGCGTAATACGGTAGTGGTTGCCAGCGGCGACTTATCCCATAGATTAAAGGAAGACGGACCTTGCGGCTATCAGAAGGAGGGACCTGCCTACGATGAGCGGATTATGGATGTGATGAGCAGGGGCGCTTTTGGGGAACTTTTGGAATTTCCGGACGATTTCTGTGAGAAGGCCGCTGAGTGCGGGCATCGCTCCTTTACCATCCTGGCAGGTGCATTTGACCGGATCGGTGTGGAGGCAGAGCGGCTTTCCTATGAGGGGCCTTTCGGGGTGGGATATGGCATCTGTATTTACCGGCCCGTCTGCAATGACGAAACACGGAATTTCCTGGAACAGTATGAGGAGAAGGAGCGGGCGCAGCTTCTTGCCCGGCAGGAGCGGGAGGACCCGTATGTCAGGCTGGCCAGGTACACCATTGAGTCGTTCGTAGAGACAGGGATGTTTCCTGAGGTACCCCGGGAGCTGCCAGAGGAATTGTATCACGGCAGTGCGGGCGTGTTTGTATCCTTAAAAGAGGATGGAAGGCTCAGAGGGTGCATCGGAACCATCCGGGCAGTCAGAGGATCTCTTGCAGAAGAAATCATGCACAATGCCGTCAGCGCCTGTTCGGAGGATCCCAGATTCTCTCCCGTGGAAGACTGGGAGACGGAGCGTCTGACAATCAGCGTTGATGTACTGGGGGAAACGGAGAAGATTTCTTCACCGAAGGAGCTTGACGTGAACCGGTATGGAGTCATCGTGACAAGGGGTGCAAAGCGGGGGCTTTTGCTGCCAAATCTGGAAGGTGTGGACACGATAGAGCAACAGATTGCCATAGCGAAACAGAAGGCAGGAATCAAAGCCCATGAGAGCGTGGAACTGGAACGTTTTGAGGTAATACGGCACCATTAATGAACAGGAGATGGTTTGCGATGAAAACAATTTGCCAGGTATGTATACATCACTGTGCGCTGGAACCGGGACAGACGGGGCTGTGTGGGGCCAGAAAAAACGAGGGCGGGGAAATCCTCTGCGAAAATTACGGACAGATTACCTCTTTGGCGCTGGATCCTATTGAAAAAAAACCTCTGCGCGATTTTCATCAGGGAAGTATGATCCTGTCCGTGGGAAGCTATGGCTGTAATCTCAGATGCCCTTTCTGCCAGAATCACGAGATCTCCATGGCGGGCAGAGAAACCCTTGATGCGGAGTATGTTTCTCCCAGTCAACTTGCGGACATGGCGCTGATATGGAAGAAACAGAAAAAGGCAGGGAACATCGGCGTTGCTTATACCTATAACGAACCCCTGGTGGGCTGGGAGTTTGTCCGTGATACGGCCCTGCTGGTGAGAGAATACGGCATGCTGAATGTTCTCGTTACGAACGGCACCGCGTCACAGAAGGTGCTTGAGGAGCTGCTGCCCTGGATAGATGCCATGAATATTGATTTGAAGGGTTTTCGTGAGGAGTACTATCGGAAACTTGGCGGAGAACTGGAGACGGTTAAGGCATTTATTGCGAGGGCGGCGGAAAGCTGCCATGTGGAGTTGACTACGCTGATCGTACCAGGGGAAAACGATTCTCCTGAGGATATGGAAGCACAGGCCAAATGGATTTCCAGCTTATGCCCGAAAATCCCTCTCCATATTACCCGCTTTTTTCCGCGATACCATATGAGGAATAAAGAAGCTACGGACGTGGAGCAGCTATACCGCCTTGCCAGGACGGCTGGGAAGTATCTGAAAAAGGTGTATGTGGGGAACGTGTGATGGTGAAGCATTCGTCATTGCAGGGGGTGCTATGCGCCAGCGGAGCATGATCAGCACGGACCGAAGCGGAGCGTAGAACCGGGGCACCGGTTTAGAATGCATTGGCAGAACTTCCGGACATTATTCTAAAAAGAAAAGTACGGGAAAATAATTATGTATCCGCTGCATTTCCACGCTTTTTATATAAAATGGGGGCGCAATTAAAATGGCGCCGGATGATGAAGAAAAACGGTGGAAAAGTCAGGGATTTGCGGAGAACATCGGATTAGAAAATGCTTTGCCGCTAACAGCATAATTGTTTTGTATCAGGCAGGCGTTGCGGACGCAGTCTGCGGGATGTTATACTTAGAACAATAAATTGAAAATTTATGGAGAATTACTATGCTTGAAAATATACCGTCTCAAGTAACTATGGCTGAATTGCTCGGACAATCTTTGTTTGCTGTCTGGGAAGAGTTATGTTCGGCTATCGAAGAAAAATACGAAATGGAACGATTATGGAATACTGGCGGTAAAAACTGGACTTATGAGTATAAATACCGCAGAGGCGGTAAAACACTTTGCAGCCTGTATGCAAAAAAGGACTGCATTGGTTTCATGATTATATTTGGAAAGGATGAAAGAATAAAATTTGAAGATATCAGAGCTGCTCTTTCTGCCGATGTTTGCAGGCGGTATGATGAAGCAAAAACCTATCATGATGGAAAATGGGTAATGTTTGAACCGGCCGATACTGCTGAATTTGATGATTATATGAAATTGCTGGCCATTAAAAGAAAACCAAATCGGAAATAACAATTCATATCAGGTGCCTGTGCTTTAAACGGAAAAGGAGCAGGGGTGCGCGGAGCTGCAGCAGAAAAGGAAGGTGGTCTGGTGTGAAAAATGAATTTTTCACAAACGAACTTGTTTGTTTTGCAAATATTGTACTTGAGGGCACAAATTCGCAGGATTAGAAAGGAGCATGGCTATTAGTAAGAATCAATATGTTCAAAATTTAAACAGAATTGAATTTGTAGTTACTCTGGCATGTACCGGAAAATGTAAGCACTGTTCGGAGGGGGAGCATACTTCCCTGTCAGGATGTATTGATGCGGATGCTGCCGCAAATGCAATTCGTGAAGTATGTAAAGACTATCAGATTGAATCATTGATGACTTTTGGGGGAGAGCCTTTGCTTTACCCGGAGGTGGTTTGTGAGATACATAGAATCGCAAAAGCGGTGGGGATACCGGGCAGAGAGCTTATTACAAACGGATTTTTCACGAAGGACAGGAGAAGGATAAAGGAAGTTGCAAATATGCTTGCGGAGAGCGGGGTTTCTAAAATTCTTTTATCGGTTGATGCCTTTCATCAGGAGACGATACCACTAGAGTCTGTTTTTTATTTTGCAGAGTGTATTCTGGTAGCAGGTATTTTGGTAAAACTCAGTCCGGCATGGTTAGTGAGTAAACAGGACGATAATTCTTACAACAAAAAAACGAGGGAAATATTAGGTGAATTTGCGGATTTGAAAATTCCCGTTGGTTCGGGAAATGTTATTTTTCCAGGTGGAAATGCACTTAAGTATTTGAGTGAATATTTTGATGATAATACAGAAACTTTAAGCCCATATGAGGAGAATCCGTTTGATATAAAAGCAATTAGTTTCTCACCAAATGGCGATGTGTTAAACGATAACATATATCAGAAGAATATTCTTGATATTCTAAGCGGCTATCAGCCCTGATACAGCAGACGCCTTTGAGGATTGCCGGCAGGGTGACCGGCTGGAAGGAATATCTGCCGCAGGTGAAAAGGGATGAGGAAGAAGCAATGACAAAGCAGGCATACAGATTACTGTTATTTGATTTAGACGGAACTTTGTTACAAAGTGATAAGACCATATCCAAAAGAACTCTTTCGGCTATAAAAAGGTGCAGGGAAAAAGGGATGATGATTGGCGTTTCGACATCCAGAAGTGAACAGAATTGCATGATATTTTTGAAGGAACTTATGCCGGATATTTTAATAACGAGCGGCGGTGCGCTGGTAAAAAAGGGGGAAGAATATATTTATAAAGCAGAATTTTCGGAAACCGAAACCAGAAATATGATTGATATGGCAAGAACCGTCTGCGGGGAAGACTGCGAAATAACGATTGATACGGCAGAGGCACATTATTGGAATTATAAAACAGATCCAAAGAAACTTGATCAAAGCTGGGGAGAGAGCATTTATACGGATTTCAACGAATTTTCAGAATGTGCACTGAAAATGTGTGTCGAAATTTTTGATGAAAACAACGCCAAAGTGTTGGCAGAAAGACTGGCGCAATGTGATTGTATACGTTTTTCAGATGGATATTGGTATAAATTTACCAAAAAGAATGTGACGAAAGAAAATTCCATTACAAGGATTACGCAAGATTGCGGAATTGGTACGGAATCTGTCATTGCATTTGGTGACGATTTTGCAGATATAGGTATGCTAGAACTTTGTGGGCTGGGGGTTGCAATGGGAAACGCAATTGATGAAGTGAAAAGCAGGGCGGATATTGTAGCGGGCTCAAATGATGAGGAAGGTATTGCGCACTTTATAGAAGAATTGGAAAACCAATAAAATTATCTGATATCAGGCATATCAATACTTTTCGCAAGGCCCGCTTGAAAGAAACGGAGCGAAGTTTGAAAGTAAACTTCCAAACTCTTTATCGGTGGCAGTACCGCAAGCAAAGCTTGCGGTATGCAGGAGGGAGTAAAAAATGACGGTCAACGATAAAATTGTAAATTGGATTTCCAATCGTGTTAAAAGGGATTATGCAGAGGATATAGCATTAATTCTGTTATATGGTTCTTATATCAATGGCACGGCTAATACAAAATCAGATGTGGACTGCTATTTTATCCCAAGAACACAGAGGGGATATCAGTTTGCGGCAGATTTTGTTATTCAGGATATCGGTTATGATATTTTTCCCATGAGCTGGGAGCGGGTGGAGGGAATTGCAAACCTGAAAGAAATACTCATCCCCTGCGTAGGGGATGCGAAGATACTGTACTGCCATGGAGCGGATGAATTAAAAAAATTTAAAAATTTACAAAAGCGCCTGCAGGATAACTTAAAGAATTCTGAATATACAGGAAAAATTGCCAGGGGGAAATTTGAGTACGCCTGTAAATTGTATTGGCAGCTTGAGAATTGCAGCAAGCTTATGGAGGCACGTCTTTTTGCGGGAAAAATGATTATGACGCTGGCGGATGCCGTTGCTGTCTATAATCAGGATTATTTTCATTTTGGTCTGAAAAAGCAATATGAAGATTTACATAGATTTAAAAATATTCCTGCTGATTTTATTGGAGAATATGAAAATGTAATAAAATCAGAAAGGGTGGAAGATATCAAAATGCATTCCTGGAATCTTATAAGAGCCTTTGGCGATTTTGCGGCGGCAGAACCTGTCAGGGAGGAACAAAAACAGGAAGAAAAGGCGGCAGAGGAAGCGGCAGACCAAAATACGGATTTTTACTTTTTGGCAAGGCTATATGAAGAGATCTGTTCTACTTTTAACAAAATATATGTTTGTGCAAAGACCAGTAATTATATATTGGCCTTTTTGTCTGCTGTCTGTCTTCAAAATGAATTGAAGGAAATAGCAGGTGAGCAGGGAATCTTATGCTACGATATTCTGGGAGCATATAGTTATAGGAATTTAGAGAAGCTGGCAGAGACAACAAGAAGGGCAGAGCAGGATTTTGTCAGAATAATTACAGACAGCGGTGAAAAGATAAAAAGATTTGCAGATTTTGAAGAATTTGAAAGAGCAAGTATCTGGGGTTAGGAGATCAAGATGAATATGAACACAGAAGAATATAAAATCGTACATCTTCCGAAGGAGCAGTGGAAAAATGCCCGCATACCAATGCGATATACCACGGAGGAATATTTTGATGTAAAAATAGAAAGGAATGGCCAGGGGGTCAGCGTCCATTTTGTGAAAACAAAATTGAGAGAGCCCATTTCACATTACCCTGAGGAATACGATTTCCCGGATAAGCTGTATCAGGATCATTGGGAGAAGGCTTGCGCATGGGGGATTGTAGAGGAAAAGGAGGGCGGAGAGGAATTGGTCGCCTGCATTGAGACCTGTCCTGAGGAGTGGTCTAACAGGCTAATGGTTACAGAGCTGTGGGTGCATGAGAAGCTGAGAAGAAAAGGTATTGGACATGCCTTAATGAAAATTGCAAAACAGCAGGCAGACAGAGAACACAGGCGGGCGATTATTTTGGAGACACAGTCCTGTAATGTTCCGGCGATTTGTTTTTATTTGCAGGAGGGGTTTGAGCTGATTGGTTTTGACAGCTGCTGTTATTCTAACAGGGATATCGGCAGAAAAGAAGTGCGGCTTGACTTGGGATATTTCATTGCGGAGAAAGCCGGGCATGAGGATGAGAGAGATGATTAAAAAGGCAATTGCCGAAGATGCAGGGATGGTTGCCGGCCTTGCGATACAAATGTGGAAATCCCATACTATAGAAGAATTAAAAGAGGAATTTGCCGCTTATATCGATAAGGATAGCTGTGCGGTTTTTCTTGCTATATCGGATGACCGCTCTGTGGGTTTTGCCCAGTGCGGATTGCGGCATGATTATGTGGAAGGAACCGATACAAGCCCGGTGGGGTATCTGGAAGGTATTTTCGTGGAGGAAGAATATCGAAAAAGAGGAATAGCAAAAGAAATGCTGGATGCCTGTCAAAGGTGGGCAAAAGAGCAGGGCTGTACGGAGTTTGCCAGTGATTGCGAGCTGGTAAATGAAGGCAGCCTGAAATTTCATTTGAAGATGGGATTTTCAGAAGCAAACAGAATTATTTGCTTTACGAAAAGGCTATAGATAGCGATAGTAAATGACATATGAAAATTCATAAAGCGCCAGATAGAGCTCTTTGACAAAGGCGATAAACAGTCACAAACAGATCGGACATCCGGCAGAAAGCATTTTGCAAATATACTCTGGGAGGAAACGAAATGAGTCATACATTTTATGAGCTTGGAATACTCTTTTTTACTTATTCTTTTCTTGGGTGGCTTACCGAGACGGCGGTTGCAACCATAAAGGTTAAGGATTTCAGAAACCGCGGTTTTGCATCGGGCCCCTTTTGCTTTGTATATGGTTTTACCGGAGCGCTATTGACGGTCTTTCTGCAGGACCTTAGAAAGGATGCGCTGTTTTTGTTTTTAGGAAGCATGGCTGTGGCTACCGCCGTGGAGTGGTTTACCGGCAAAATGCTGGAACGGATGAAGTGGAAGAAATGGTGGGATTATTCCGACAAAAAGTGGAATTATGACGGATATATCTGTCCGCAGTACTCGCTGCTCTGGGGAGCCCTTGGATTTTTGGCAGTCCGGTATGGGAATGGGATTATTTTAGGGGTTTACCGCAGTTTGCCCGAAATTCTGAGGAAAGGGGCCGTCCTTGGACTTGCTGCTGTTGGAGTGGTAGACTTTTTAGGATCTTTTATGTGGATTTATCATATAGAGGAAAAGATTCCCCGGATTCTTGGATGGAATCACAGGCTGCAAAGGTGGACATTCTATCTTGCCTCAAAGGTCTCCGGGCGTATTGAAAAAAGAATGGGAAGGTCTTATCCTGCTATTTTGCCGGGACGGGAGGAAGAAAAGGAAAAGGCCGGGGAGAAATGCAGCTTTGTGCAGGTATTCTGGCTGTTTGTGATCGGGGCTTTTGCAGGGGATATTGTGGAGACCATATTCTGTCGGATTACGGCAGGTGTATGGATGAGCAGGAGCAGTCTGGTTTGGGGGCCATTTAGCGTGGTATGGGGGCTTGCGATTGCTCTTGTGACAGTGCTGCTTTATAAGGACCGGGATAAGCAGGAACATCATATCTTCTGGGTGGGCCTTTTTCTGGGCGGCGCCTATGAATATATCTGCAGCGTTTTTACGGAAATTGTATTTGGAAAGGTGTTTTGGGATTACAGCGCCATGTCCTTTAATCTGGGAGGGCGGATCAACCTTCTTTACTGCTTCTTTTGGGGAATTGCTGCGGTTGTATGGATCAAGGGATTATATCCGAAAGTGGCACGGTTAATTGATGCTATTTTAAGAAAAACGGGATGGATCCTGACAAGTTTTACAATAATATTTATGGTTTTTAACATTTGGGTGTCCATGCTGGCGCTGGTGCGCTATGACACGCGGGCAGAGGGAAAGACCGCAGTTCACGGATGGGAACAGATCATGGATGAACATTTTGATGATGGCAGAATGGAGCGGATTTATCCCAATGCCATACGGCAGTGAAATATTGGCAGCGAAGCGATACAAAAACAGATACTCAGGAGGAAATATAGGCATTGGGCGTCTGACCGGTTTTTTCTTTAAAAACATGAATAAAATGACTGCTGGAACAAAAGGAGAGCTGTTCTGCAATCAGGCTGACAGGAACTCCTTCTTTGAGCATTTGAATGGCTCTGTGTATTTTACAGTCCATAATATAATCCTTTAGATTCATACCTGTTTGCTTTTTATAATATCTGCTGAGATAAGAAGGCGTAAAATGGACATAAGAAGAAATATCGGCAAGAGAAATATGCTGATTTAAGTGACTGCTTATATTCATTGATTTCTAAAATCAATCTGTTTTTGCCGGTATCCGGGGACAGCCCTGAAAGAACCATAATCAGAGCATAAAGGGCTTCATGCATTTGCCGTAGAGTTTCGTGCTTCGAAAGAAACTCTGCAGGCAGAATGGGCTCCTTTACAAGGGACCCAAAATCTAACAGGGAAATAGATAATACATTAAGTATATGATTCAAAATCTCCAGATATACGCCCTGGATAACCTGTATATTGCAGCAGGGATAATCCAGAGAAAGGCGATATATATGCTCCAAATATTCTAACAACATCTGCATTTGGGAAATCCTGGCTATCGAAAGAGCCTGCTCTTTTTCTGTTTCTAACTGACAGATATAGGCATCAGGGGTATTTTCCGGTTCATAGAAACAAATCTTTCTTTCGGGCAGTATATAATTTTGAGCGCAGGCGTAAATAGCCTGTTCCCACGCAGTATGAAAATCTTTCAGCGAGACCATCCACTTAGAGATACCGCAAACCGTATGCAGATTCAGGCATTCAAAAATAGTGCTGGTAAGTCTGTAGCACAGCGTTTCCTTCCATTTAGGCGAAAGAGGGGCTTTTGGGGCGGAGATGAAAAAGATGATATGCTGTTGGTAGTCCCTGAAAATATACCCTTCCGCCAGATCAGCCAGTATTTCATAGCATAATGTGATAATGGAGGCCTCGAGAGTGTCCTTCAAGGGCAATTTCTGCTGGGGAAGCTTCAGACAGATCAGAAAGTAACCGGCAGGATAAAGGGTGATATTATAAAAGGAAAGCTTTTGGATTAGCAGGGATGTGTCTGTGCTTTCTCTGCTCAGATACTGATTAATATAGCTGCTGAGTGTGGAATGGCGGTTGATATACTCATAGTCCTGAGTATCGTCCTTGGAGACAATAACGCGTTCCTGATATATTTTCCGCGCAGTATGGTCCAGCTTGGCTAAAAGCTCCTGACCGGACAGGTCAGACTTGGAAATGAACTCATCTACATGCAGAGAGATGGCTTTCCTGTAGAATTCTGTTTCATCAGCACAGCTGATCAGGATAAATCTGGTCAGAGGAAGTGTTTTTTGAAGCTCCTCAATAAAGCACAGACCATTTTCATTGCGAAGAATAATATCCACCAGAACAATATCCGGTTTTGTCTGGCGGGCAAGGGCGAGAGCATCGGTTATATTGCCGGCCTCTCCAACGATATGATAGCCGTGCTCCTCCCAATTGATACTATGAAGTAAACCAATGCGGGCAAGGGCCTCGTCATCAAGAAGCATAACTTTTAACATTTTAATCCTCATATCTTTCCGAAACCTGCAAACCCGGGATAGCAGGCTTAATCTGTGTTTTCAATAACCTGCAGTAGCCTGTAGGTCAGAGATTTATCAAAGGCAGTAAAACGGTAACAACAGCTCCGCCCTCATTATGGATGGAAATGCCATAAGGGTGCCCGTAACTGGAAAATATTCTTTTGCAGACATTCTCAATGCCGATCCTGTTGCCTGGGGAAGCGGGCAGTGCTATCTTCCGGTGAAAAGCGTCAAGAACTTCCGTCGGCATGCCGCAGCCATTATCCCGAATCGTTATTTTAAGGCATCCGTCCTCTTGGCAAAGGAGAATTCTGATGATTCCCTGACAGGATTTATCGCTGAAACCGTGGACAATACAATTCTCGACAAGGGGCTGCAGCAGCAGCTTCATGATTCCCGGATTATTTAAATTTTCCGCCATATCAATCTCATAAGAGAAGGAATTATGGTATCGAAGTTTTTGCAGGTAAAGATATTCATGCAAATGGTCAATTTCTTCACTCAGCGGAATGACAGAATCCTGGTTATGAAGATAGTGATTTACAAGATGGTTTAGAGCCTGTAGGGACTTGCTGACTGCGATATCCTCATTTAAGTCCGCCATGATGCGGATAGTATGCAGGGAATTACAGATAAAATGAGGATTGATCTGAGCCTGCAACATTTGAATTTCCATAAATTTTTTTTCACTTTCTCTTTCACGGATTTCCTCCATTTTTATTTTCAACTGCTTTTGCATATATTGAAAGCCGGAAAAAAGATCCGCGATTTCATCAATACCGGGATTATCTGTCCTCACATCAAAATCTCCTTCCACCAGATTTTCCATGGCTGTCTGCAGAAAGCGCAGAGGGGTGAAAACATAATGATTCATGAACAGGGAAATTGCCAGTATTCCGACAACTGCCAGGATGATGAGGATAACGGAAAGAATAAAGTTTTTATACACATTGATAACCAGGTCGCGGATAGGCGTAATGGAAATGATTTTCCAGCCGCCGTCAATTCCGGAAAGAGGAATTTCCTTTATTAAAAGAAGCTGCTTAGCGCGATTAACAGATATCACGCTGCCACTCTCATGCCCGGTAAAGCCGGACAATGCTTCCTTATAAGAGATAGTATTCTGGACGCTTTCCATGATACATATGTCATTTTCATCTGTGATATAGAGGTTGGTATTCGGGGTGATTTTAGCCTGATCCAAATCCCCCCAAAGATAATTCGCGTTTACGCCAATCCATGCCTGTCCGATATACTGGGAACCGTCAAAAAGGTTACTGGTAAGATATAGATAGGAAGGGCGGTAATTTCTGGAGGTCAGTTTGTCAAGGATTCCTATACGTATTTTTTTGCTGTAACAATCCATAGGAAAACTTCCTTCAGGGATATCCTGTATATGCTTTAAAATCCATGCTTTGTTCTTGGCTGAAAGAAAAGGCTGGTTGGTGTAAAGTTGCCCGTCCTCCATGACAAAGAGATATTCAAAGGGATAATCTACAGCATAATTAATATAATCGGATTTAAGAAAGGCGGCTAACGGAATGGAGCTGTTTTCGGAATATTGCAAGTCCTGCGTAAGAAGTAAATCGAAAATACCCTGTTCTTCCGCTATATAAGATATTAAATTGGTAAAGCTGCGGATCCTTGTCGAATCTATTTCCGCCATTTTCTCTAAATCCTGGCTGGCGATCACCTTATTATTATCCAGAATAACCTTAGCGGTCTGGTTGGCGGTAAATAACCCCTGAAAAAGCAGCGGCAGCAGTCCCAGAAGCAATATGAGTAAAAGAAATTTCTTTTGTAATCCTTTAAACATTAATTATCCCTTTAACAAAAATGAATTATGTATTGTATTTTCTTAAAGTATACCCTATTTTGCCATAAGAATGTAATAAATTGTGTAAAAAGGCAAAAAAATGACATTATAAGAAATAATTATTATATTTTTGCATAAAAAATAAAATTGATAAGAAAAGCGGGCAATAGAATGCTGTGTAAAGTAAATAAAATAGCTTGAATTAGCCTGTGCAAATTAATACAATTTGAACATGATCGATCAGGGGAAGTAACTTATGGGATAATCCAAAGGAGGAAAAAGGTATGAAACAAAAATCGAGAAAAATGCTTGGCGTCTGGGCTGCCACAGCTTTCATCGTAACATCATTGGCGGGGTGCGGCGCAATGAAGACGGAGCCGGCAGAGCAGGGCGGGGGAAATACGCCCGAAAATATATCCGAAGCGGACACTGCCGGTGAGATTAGCATGTGGGGCGATTATACGGGACCGGACGGGGAATTGATGACGGAGATGGTTGAGAAATATAATGCTTTGGACAATCAGATTAATCTGGACTTTAGTATTGTCCCGGAGACACAGATGCAGGAAAAAATTCCTATTTCCATTAAGACAGGAACAGCGCCAACCATGGCGATTATGATGAATACATCTATGACGGCATTTTTAGATGCAGGGCAGCTCCGCCCTGTGGATGATTTCTTTGAGGCCACAGGCAGATCGAAGGATGAGTTTGTTGACGGGGTATTGGATGCTTTCATGATTGACGGGCATCTGTATGGACTGCCACAGGATATGTGCACTTCCAGGGCAATGTACTGGAATAAAGATTTGTTTGAGAAAGCCGGTCTTGATCCGGAGAAACCGCCGAAGACCTGGGAGGAGGTTTTTGAATATGCCCATAAGCTTGAGGATAAGGAAAACGGTATCTACGGCCTGGCACTGCCGGCTGTAGATATAGGAAGCGTAACCTGTTTTCTGCGCTCTTATGGAGGTGAGCTTTTCGATTTTGAAGCCAATGAAATCACTATTGACAGAGAGGAAAACAAGAAGGCCCTTACTTTAATGCAGCAGGAAATCTTTGCTCCGGAGCTTACACCCAAACAGGTACAGGACACCCAGGCAGGCACACTTGCGGGACAGTATGCCATTTTTTTCAGCGGCCCGTGGATGCCCTCCGGACTTGAGGAAAACGGAATCAATTTTGGCGTGGCTGAGATGCCAAAGGGTTCCGTTACCAATGGAAAGACCATAGAAGGCGGACTGTACCTTATATTTGACGGGACGCCGGAGGAAGAAGTCAGAGCGGCCTATGACTATATCAGTTACACCTATGAGGACGAAAACAGGGTTGCGTGGTCAACAGGAACCGGATTCCCGCCGTTTATCAAATCAGTGCTTGAAGATGAAGATGTTGCCGGTAATGAGGTTCTTACGGTATTTTCCAATATGGAGGGTGGGAAGATCCTTTACCCCTTCCTCAGTTATACCGGGGAGCTGGAAAATTCCGTATTAAAGCCTATGATGGAAAGAATTGAAAACGGGGACGATGTGGAAACCGTATTGAAGGAAGCCCAGGCTCAGGCGGAACAAATTGCTTCCACGGATTAAAGGGAGGTAGCGGAATGGTAAAAAAAATATGGAATTACTGTAATGTTCCGAAACATGCGGCCTGGGTGTTTATGGCGCCGGCGCTGTTTATATTACTTGTTTTTACAGGAATACCGCTGGCGGCCTCCTTCCTCATGGGGATGAGCAACACGACTGTTTTCATGGATGGCTTTTCCTTTATTGGATTTCGTAATTATATAAAAGCTATCCTGGATCCCCGTGTTATAAACGGATTGAAAAACACATTTATTTTCACCCTGATATCCATTCCGCTGCAAATTGGATTTGCGCTGCTAACCGCCTCTATGCTGGCACAAAATAAAAGGATTTTTCAATTTTTGCGAGGCGTATATTTTATTCCGACCTTGTGCTCATTCACGGCAATCAGCGTGCTTTTCCTTATGCTCCTGGATAAGACGTCAGGGATTATTCCCTATTGGCTGAAATGTCTGGGATTCCAAAATCCCCCAATGCTTACACAGGCCCATTCGGCGATGGCATGGATTATTATCATTACCTTATGGAGGAATTTTGGCACTTCAATGGTGATTTTGATTGCAGGTATTCAGGGAATATCACAAAATCTTTATGAGGCCGCTGCTGTGGACGGAGCAGGCACCATACGGCAGTTTTTCAGTATAACGATCCCACAGCTGACCTCCGGTATCGGATTTTGTGTGCTGACGGAAACCATAGGATGTCTACAATTGTTTGACCAGTCCTATGTGCTCACAAAGGGCGGCCCTATGTTCGGCACGGAAAGCATTGTGCAGTATATTTATACAGTAGCTTTTCAGAATTACGACCTGGGGTATGCATCATCTATTGCCGCGCTCCTGTTTATCCTTATTATGATTATTGTCATTTGTATCAACAAAATCATCGCGAAATGGGAACAGGAGAACTATTAAGGGGGGCTTACGGATGAAACAGAAAAAAGCAGTTGTACATACACTAATCGCGGTGGCGCTGGGAATCGTTATCGTATTTCCGCTGGCCTGGGTATTTATATGTTCTTTTAAGGAGTCAGCGGATATTCTGCAATACCCTCCCCGGGTCTTTAGTGGAACCTTCGCCACATTAAAGCAATATAAAGTAATGCTCTCCAGACTGCCCATTTTAAATTACGCCAAAAACACGGTTATTTTTGCCGTGGGAGCGTCTGTTGTGGAAATACTCTTTGATTCCATGGCAGGGTATGCGCTGGCGCGGATGGAGTTTAAGGGAAAGAAAATGATTTCAATAATCATTTTAAGTGCAATGATGCTGCCGTTTGTAATTTTAATGATTCCGCTCTATATAGAAATATTTAAGTTTGGGTTACTGGACACCTATGCGGGACTGATCCTGCCAAGAGCGGCATCGGCATATGGGATCTTTATGATGAGATCCTTTTTTATCACCCTGCCAAAGAATTTAGAGGAGGCTGCGCGGGTGGACGGACTGAATGAATATGGAATTTTTCTGCAAATTATGTTGCCATTATGCCGTCCGGCGATGATTACAATGTTTATTTTTAATCTGACAATGTGCTGGAATGATCTCCTGTATCCGCTGCTGCTGACAAGCTCTTCCAAAATGCGGACCATTTCCTCCGGGCTTGCCATGTTTGTGGGATCCAGGGTAAATGAATTTGGGCCGGCAATGGCAGCAACGGTATGCGCTCTCCTTCCCTTGCTTATAGTATATCTGTTTGCACAGAAATACTTTATAGAAGGAATTGCCACAACGGGAATGAAAGAGTAAAAATATTGTTTGTGCCGCAAGCAGGGCTTGCGGTATGCAAGGGGTATAAGAATGTCAGGGATAATGAAAAGAAAGTTAAAACCGGGAAAGGATGGTATTTAGAATGAAAGCGAAAATGATTATTGACAAGGATTATCGGGTTGGAGAGGTGGATCCCAGGCTTGCGGCATCCCATGTGGAGCATGCGGGAAGGGGGGTATACAATGGAATCTATGAGCCGGAACATTCTTTAGCGGATGAGGAGGGCTTTAGAAAGGATGTAATCGAATCGGTTCGTCAGTTGGGGACAACGGCAATCAGATACCCCGGAGGAAACTTTGTGTCAAATTATGACTGGATGGACGGTGTAGGGCCAAAGGAGCAGCGGCCTACCAGGCTGGAACTGGCCTGGAGGCAGATAGAGCCTAATACCTTTGGGACAAATGAATTTCTGTCTTGGATACATAAGGTGGGAAATATAGACCCTATGTTTACGGTCAATTTAGGAAGCGGGGGAATGAAGGAAGCCGTTTCTTTGCTGGAATATTGCAATTATCCGGGAGGAACCTATTACAGTGATTTGAGAAAAAAGCACGGATACGATAAGCCCTACAATATTAAAACCTGGTTTTTGGGAAATGAGATGGATGGCCCTTGGCAGCTTGGCGGCTTATCGGGAACGGAATATGGACGCAAGGCTGTTAACGCAGGATTTGCCATGAGGAGTATGTTCCCTGACCTTGAACTGATTTTGGTGGGCAGCTCCGGCAACCGCTGTGAGAATTACCCGGCGTTTATGGCCGAAGCTCTGGAAATTGCATACGATCAGGTGGACATGGTTTCCCTGCACAGATATTATGGCGGACATGAGGGGGGATGGGAAAACGGTACCGAAGACTTCTTTGCCGTATCCCTTGACCTGGAAGATTATATTCGGGGATCGATTGCCACATGCGATTACATAAAGGCAAAGAAGCGGGCGAAAAAAACAATCAATATCAGTCTGGATGAATGGAATATCTGGCCCAAAATGCCGGATGAAATAGTACGGATGAATGAGCTGAGCCCATGGTACTTTGGCGGGCCGTTGGCGGAAGGTTTTATGACCTATGAGGATTTCCTGGTATGCTGCTTCTATAACCTGACGGTTTTAAAGCATGCGGACCGTGTCAAAATATTGTGTGTGGATCTGCTTGTGAACACCAGCGGGCCGGTGCATACGGAATTTGGGGGAAATGTGTGGCGCCAGCCTAACTACTATGTGATTCAGCATATAGCCCGCTATGGGGAGGGGACTGTCCTTGGATGTGTTATGGAGGTGCCTAAGTACGATTCCGCCACTTATACGGATGTACCCTATGTTGAGGCTGTGCCTGTTTATCATGAAGAGAAGGAAACTTTGACTTTGTTCTGTGCAAGCCGGAGTTTGACAGAGGATACCATGTTAACCCTGAATCTGCGCGGCTTTGAAGATTATCATGTGATAGAGCATATTGCAGTTGCCTGTGAAGATCTTGGGGCGGTAAACGGGCCGGAGGGTGAAAGGATTTATCCAGTAAATTTGGAAAATACGACAAGGGTAGAGGAAGATCAGATTATGATCCGCATCCCCAAAATGTCCTGGAACGTAGTCAGGATGGGTAAAAAACAGGCTTGACGACAAAGCGGGTTATGAAAAACAGGAAGTTACGAATTTATATTTAGACAGGAGGAATAAAATTGTGATAGATCATGTAGCAATCATGACAAAACAGCTTGAGAAGATGAAGGATTTTTATTCCGGTTATTTTGGCGGAGAGGTGAAAAAATGGATCAGCCCGGATGAGACAGGGGTTATTTATTTCATCCGCTATGAAAACGGAACGGTGCTGGAAATCGAGCAGCGGATGGAAGGAAAAGAGAGGGAATGGATGCCCAAAGGATCCCGTATTGGAATAGAGCATATAGCATTCCGCGTGGACAGCCGTGATGAGGTGAGAAGGCTGACAAAGCAGATTGAGGAAGACGGGCACAAGGTAGTACAGGGACCCACAGATTATGGCTGCGAGGGCTTTTATGAAAGCTGTATTTTAGATCCGGATGGAAATTTTGTGGAAATTACAATTGATGCCGGAATCTTTCAATAAATAATTATCCGCCGTAAATTAATGCCCTTCAATATTGTCTGCGAATGGAGCTGATGTATTTAGATAAAACAGATAATCTCCGGTATCTGTTTCGCTGATACAGCAGCTCCATTCGTCAAATTGATAGCATTCGGACAGTCTGCTTTTGATTTCAGACTCCGGCATTTGTGTTGAGAAGGTGATGGACGACAGGCAGTCAACATGGTTTCCTGTTCCCGATGTATTTCCGGTTTGCCAATAGATGTTAATAAATTCAATGTCAGGAATGCTGCTTTCCAGATTGAACTGTAGCGCGTGTGTCTGGCGCCTGGCGGCCAGGTGGTTTATGCACATGCCAAAGATTTCATACAGTATGAAAGCTATGATGAAAAAAATGATAAATACGATTGGCGTAAGTAAAATAAACACTCCGGTTTTCTTAAGCCGCTTCATGTTCCATTCTCTTATACTTCCGTTTAACAATCCTCTAAGCCCTGAGAGCTTTTGATTTTCAGTCATGAATCCCTTTCTCGATAATGCCAAATCCCAGCGGATAAGGTCCGGTGTGGACACCAATAGTAGCGCCGATCTGATAAGCGGGCATTTCCTTTACGGGATAGCCTTTATCCTGCAGCAGGGCCAGGGACTGATCGCGGAAAGCAAGTCCTTCCTCCTTATCATATCCATAACCGACTGCAATGCTGTAGCAATTAACATCCAGGCTGCTTTCCTTTAAATATTCTAAAAGGAGATCCTGGGCTTTCTTTAAGGTGCGCCTGCGGCCTCTGTCCACGCCCGAAGGGAAGATTTCCCCCTGCTTTAACGTTATCACGGGGCGGATATCAAGTACGCTCCCGGCAAGAGCCGCTACTTTACCGATTCTTCCGCCGTGTTTTAAATATTCCATATTCCCTACTGTAAAGAAAATTCTTCCGGTGCCTTTAATTTGCTCCAACCGTTTAACCGTATCCTGACAGCTAAAGCCATGATCCCGTAAGTTTGCCGCCTCCAGCACATACTGCCCCTGCAAAACAGTGTTTACAGTAGCGTCAATGACGGCAATTTCCGCATGGGGATATTTCTCCTGTATGAGGGAACGGGCGTTTAAGGCAGACTGCATGGAACCGCTGAATTTGGTGGTAATGCAAATACAGATTACGGGGACGCCGGTCTCGGCATAGGGAAGGAAAGCTTCCTCATAATCACGGATAGAAGGCATGGAAGATTTGGGATATACTCCTTTTTGGTCGACCATTTGCTGATAAAAGTCCCGTATGTCAATTTCTACATTTTCTTTAAAGTATTGTTCGTCATCAAAAGATACATAAAAAGGAACGATGGTAATGTTTTTCTCCCGGGCCAGTTCAGGAGGCAGGTCACAGGATCCATCACTTATAATATGAAATTCTTCTCTCATGTCAAAAACTTCCTTATATAAATATAATATATTTCTGCGCCGATGGCTGTAATTACCATTTAAAGGAAAGGCGCTGTTTTGTAATATATAGAATACTACTTTTAAATGGTAAATGCAATCTTTTGCGTATAAATATTATATAATAAAGTTTTAACAACCTTTTATAATTGTTTTTAAAACTATATATTGCTGCGCGGGTATGCTTTGCCAGCAAGTATGGCGAAATATCCTTTATTCTGCCAAGAATCGGGGAGTTTGCACTTACGAGGATTTTTTGAGGAAACCTGTGGAGAAAAATTCTTCGTGTCAAAGAATATTAGAAAAAAGTATAAGACTTTTTTCCATAAATAGGTTATTATGAAAATAATAAAACATCTGCCGGAATTGGGAACAGTTATTTAAACTAAGCTGTTTCCCGGAACGGTAACACGGAAAAAGGAGGGAAAATATGGATAAAAGATGGTGGAAGGAAAGTATCGTTTATCAGATTTATCCAAGAAGCTTTAAGGACAGTGATGGGGACGGAATTGGGGACTTAAACGGTATCACGGAAAAAATGGATTATCTGGAGAAGCTGGGAATCAATGTTTTATGGCTGTCTCCCGTTTACAAATCTCCCAATGACGATAATGGTTATGATATCAGCGATTATCAGGACATTATGGATGAATTTGGCACTATGGAAGATTTTGATAAAATGCTCTCATCAGCCCATGAACACGGTATAAAGCTGGTAATGGATTTGGTGGTAAACCATACATCGGATGAACATCCATGGTTTATTGAAAGCCGGAAATCCCTGGAGAATCCATACCGAGATTACTATATCTGGAGACCTGCCAAAGACGGAAAGGAGCCTAATAACTGGGGATCCTGCTTTTCCGGTTCTGCATGGCAGTATGATGAAAAGACGGATATGTATTACCTGCATTTATTTTCCAAAAAGCAGCCGGATTTAAACTGGGATAACCCTAAGGTGCGTCAGGAAGTGTTTGATATGATGAACTGGTGGCTGGACAAAGGGGTAGACGGTTTCCGTATGGACGTAATCAGTCTGATTTCCAAGAAGCCTGATCTGCCGGATGGCCCGGCGGGAATCAACGGTTATGCAAGCTTTAATGAGCCTGCCAATGGCCCTCATGTTCATGAGTATCTTCAGGAGATGAGAGAAAAGGTGCTGAACAATGCGGACACCATCACCGTAGGAGAATGCTCCGGGGTTACGCTGGAGGAAGCAAAGAAGTACGCAAGAAGCGATGAAAAAGAGCTGAACATGGTATTTCAGTTTGAACATATGCATGTGGATGCAGATGGAAGTAACAAGTGGACAGATAAGAAAATGGACTTAAGGGATTTAAAGGAAATCCTTACCAGATGGCAGAAGGGTCTGGAGGATATCGCCTGGAACAGTCTGTTTTGGGAGAATCATGACCAGCCCCGTTCCATATCCAGATTTGGAAATGACAGCAAAGAGTATCATAATGTGTCGGCAAAGATGCTGGCCACATGTCTGCATATGATGCAGGGGACGCCTTATGTATATCAGGGACAGGAACTGGGAATGACCAACGCGCCCTTTATGAGTGTGAAAGATTTCCGGGATTTGGACAGTATCAACGCTTACTATGAACTGGTAGAGGAGCAGAAGGTATTTACCTCTGAAGAAATGATGAGATATTTAAGGGCTAAGAGCCGGGATAATGCAAGAACTCCTTTCCAGTGGGATGACAGCGAAAATGCAGGATTTACTACAGGAACCCCCTGGATTATGGTAAACCCTAATTACACGGAAATTAATGCAAAAGACCAGCTTGGGGATCCGGATTCCGTTTTCTGCTATTACCAGAAACTGATTAAATTAAGGAAAGAAAAGGATATCATAGTATACGGAAACTATGACCTGCTTCTTCCGGATTCAAAGGAAATTTATGCTTATACCAGAACACTGGGAGAGGAAAAGCTGCTTGTAGTTTGTAATTTCTATGAGAAGGAGACAGAAATTGAAATTCCGGAGGAATTCAGATGCGGCGGTTATCTTATCAGCAATTACGAGACAAAGCCGGTCAGGGAGAAAATGACTCTCCGCCCGTATGAGAGCTTTGTAATCGAAAAGTAAGAAAAAACCATATAGATAAGCAAAAGTTTAAACGCTGTCACATTCCATAAGCTGATACAGGGAGTGTGACAGCGTTTGGCTTGTGCGCCGGTATGCGGGGCAAAGTCTGCATGGGATGTTTGTGCTGCAATGCGCTATGCCGGAAAACAGTTTTCAAACACGCTGCGGGGTGTCCGGTGCGGGAAGGACAATATCAATGATGGTGCCTTCTCCGGGCATACTTTCAATGGTCAGTCCATAGGAGGGGCCAAAATAGCTCCGGATTCGCTGGCATACATTTCGAATACCAATAGAATGGTGTCTGTTATCATTTTTTTCACAGACGGCAGCATCGGCACATTCACAGTTTAAGACGGCAAGCCGGTCTGCCTCTATTCCATTTCCATTATCTGCAATCAAAAGGTGAAGCCTGTTACCCTCCAAATTGCTTGTAATGCTGATATAGCAATTGGCTTCACGGCAGGAAAATCCATGTTCGATGCTGTTTTCCACCAGAGGCTGAAGGAGAAAAACGGGAATCGGCATCTTAAGCAGGGAGGAAGGGATGTTGCAGTCAAAAGTAAACTTTCCGGGGAAACGGATATTTTGAATGGTCATGTAACGGTTGACCTGCTGTAGCTCTTCTCTTAGGAGAGCTACCGGAAACCGTTCCAGATTATAGCGGAGCAAATCTGACATACAAAGAGAAATCGTCTCAATTTCCGGTACATTGTGAATGTTAGCTAGGGACTTGATAATATTTAAGGTATTATAAAGAAAATGGTGATTAATCTGGAATTGAAGCATCTGAATTCTCATTTTCTGCTCATTTATCTGGAGTTGGTAATTTTGCTGTATACTGGTGGTGAGGCGCAAACTCAGCTGATTAAAACTGGCCACTAATTTGCGCAGCTCCTGATTGGATCCGCAGGCCTGCTCGTCAATCCGCCCGCCGTCTTCCGGGTTTAAGGAATCGATCTGACGGCACAGTCTGAAGATAGAGCGGGTCAGGTTAGTGGAAAGCAAAATGGCAAGAAACATTCCAAGAACCAGGCAAAGTATAAAAATGCGGACATAGTTTAAGACATTGTCCCGGTAAATCTGATAGGCCATGTGGTTGTCTGCAAAGTGTACAAGACGCCAGTTGGTGGTCTGGTTGATACATCCATTGACCCGGTAGCGGGCACGTCCCACCTTAAGTTCCCCCTCAATAATATTGCCTTTACCGGTCAGGGATTCATTGAAGCCGGCAAGGGCGGCAAGCAGGTCGGCATATTCTTCCGGCTCCTGCATCAGGGCGGGGCTGGAAGAAAAGGCAAGCTCATTATCCGCATTGTAAATCAGGAGTATATTTTCCGTGCTCTGTGCGGAGACAAGAATATTTTCGATGGGCTTAAAGTTAATTTCGCAGTAACAGACGCCAATCTCTTTATAATCATTCTTATCCCGCAGAATTTTTATCATAGGCAGAACCATTTTATCCTTACCACGGCCGGAAATATTTTGAAGGGGGGCAAAGTAAGTATAATTTGGCAGCTGCCTTGCAATAGGCGCCCATTTTTGGATATTGTCACTCATGGTTTTGGTGTGAAGTGCGGTCACGGTGTTGTACTCAAAGGTATAACCGTGGCGGCTTTCAAAGATACAGGATTCGAGAGTAGAGTTTAGCTGGTTGGTCTGGCTGAAATAATCCCGGAAAATAGTGGAATCCTGCGCATAGGATAAATAGTCATCCTGATAATTGGTGTTCATGATTCGTCTGATATCCTCGCTTAAGATGGGCATGTTTGTGACCTTGGTGGCATCCTGCAAAAGAGTATCAAGGGTCAGATTTGCCTGGGAAGTAATGGCAGCTAAGGAGGAACTGTATTCTGCTATAACTTTGCCGGTAGAGTCATTGACAGCAAAAAGCCCGAGCATAACGGATGGAAAGATGACGAGAGATAAGGAAGCAATAAAAATTTGTGTACGATAGGACAGATTGTGTGTTTTTTTCATAGAAACAGCCGTGCTCCTTTTTCAGCCTGTAAATATGTGCCCCGGGGCACGTATTTGCGATTCAATAAGCTGGCTCGCGCAGCGTGGCAGCGTTTGATTCAATAAGCTGGCTCGTGCAGCGTGGCAGCGTTTGATTTCCACAGATATTTTTCATTTGCAATTATAGCATACGGGAAAATTAAAAAATAGGAAAAATCTAAGGAAAAACCTATTTATTGTCAAAGTAAATTTCTATTTTTGGAAGAAAAATATCATTATAATATAACAAAGAATGAAATCCATTTAATGTCTGGCGCAGGCAGAGAATTACTGTCTGCACAGACACTGCCTAATACATTTTAAATGGATTTTGCATGTAACTGTGAAGGTACTAAGCGGTCATGGACAAATAACAGTAGGAGGGAGAAAAGGTTTAAAATTTTCAACCACAAGTTTTGTGTCTGTGCGTTGCTTGCCACAAAATTTATTATGCACAAATAAAGCAAAGGTGAACTTTGTTCACCTCGCAGAAATGGAGGAAAAAAATGAACAGAGCAGAGCGTGTACTTTCAGTGATGAAAGGCGGGAAGGCGGACTGCGTTCCGGCAGGCTTTTGGTTTCATTACAGACCAGATTACTCCGTTCAGGAGATGGTTGATGCACATATCAAATTGTATCGTGAAACCGGGATGGATATTATTAAGATTATGCAGGATTACGCATATCCCATTAGCGGGGAGATTACCTGTGCGGAAGATTGGTATAAAATCAGCATCAAAGGAACGGATTCGGAAGAATTTGACAAGATGGTGTCAGTGATTAAGGGCATTCGAAAGGAAGCCGGAGATGATGTGCTGCTTTTCCAGACAATGTTCGGGCCTTTCAAAGCTGCCTGCATGGCCTTTGGCGATGAAACCCTGATGAAGTACAGCAAGGAGGCTCCCGAGGCGGTAAAAGCTGGTGTGCAGATTATTGCAGACGGTCTGGAAAAATGGGCGAAGGGCTATTTGGAAGCAGGAGCTGACGGCATTTATTATTCTGCACAGTTTGGGGAAATTGGAAGATTTGAGCAGGAAGAATGGGCAAATCTGGTAAGGCCTTCTGATTTGCAGATTTTAAATGTGGCGGAAAAAATGCCGGGCAAATACAATATCTTACATATCTGCGGTGAACCGGAATACAATTTCCGCACACACGTGGATTGGTTTAAGGACTATCCTGCCGATTTGGTAAACTGGTCTGTGAAGGATAACGGATATGGTTTGGAAAAAGGCAGAGAAACCTTCGGAAAAGCAATTCTGGGAGGTATGAATAACAAAGGAAATGTGTTAAACGGCCCGGTGGAAGCTATCACGGAAGAAGTTAATGCAATCCTGGATGGCTTTGGAACAAAAGGGATTATGATTGGGGCTGACTGCACCATTCAGGGGCAGAATATCAGACTCGATTATATAAAAGCTGCTGTGGAAGCAGCGCACAATTATAAGGTATAAAGGAGGAAAGATTGGAAGGCAAATCTTTCAATCTAAAGAGTTTACGTCTGCGCTGCGTCCGTAAACTCTGTTATGTACAAAAAGCAGCGCAGAAAAGAGGATATAAGTATGAAAAAGAGATTAGCAATGGCATTGTGTGTGGCAATGACAGTGACGGCACTGGCAGGGTGCGGCGGTAAGAGCGGCGGCGATAGCGCATCGACAACTACCGGTACAGAAACAAGCGGGCAGGAGGAAACTCAGACTGAGGATCAGACAGAAACCGAAAGCACATCAGGCGGTGAGACGCAGGCTTCGGGAGACGTGATGACGCTTGAATTTTTCCAGCAAAAGAGCGAGGAAGGCCCTCAGAAGGGCTATCAGGCAATTATTGACAAATTTAACGCTGAGAATTCAGATGTTCAGATTGAGATGAACACAGTTCCGGATGCGGGTACCGTACTTACATCCAGAATTTCTTCTGGTGATATTCCTGTAATCTTTTCTGATTACCCTACTCAGGTTCAGTTCAGACAAAAGGTTGCAAACGGCTATGTACAGGATTTGTCCGACCAGGAATTCTTAAAGAATGCAAACGAGGCGGCTCTTGAGATGACAAAGCAGGAGGACGGCGGTTATTATGCTCTTCCTTACAGTCGTAACTATATGGGTGTTTACTATAACCAGACAATTTTTGAGGAGAACGGTGTGAAAATCCCCACTACCTGGGATGAATTCGTACAGGTATGCGAGACTTTAAAGGCAGCAGGCGTTACACCCATGGGCCTTATGGGTAAGGATCCCGGACGTGTAGGTCATACCTTCCAGTGCCAGACAGTGGCATGGTCGCCGAATGGAATTGAAAATATTGCAAAAGTGGCAGCAGGAGAAGGAAAGATTGAAGGCGATGCAGAATTTACAGCAGAATTTGAAAAAATGAAAGTTTTATTGTCCTATTCTAATGAGGATGCGCTGGCACTTTCCGATACCCAGTGCTGGGAAAATTTTGCAAATGGCCAGTATGCAATGTGTATCACAGGTTCTTACGCAAGAGGAACAATTGCTTCTTTGAATCCCGATGCAAAACTGGGTGTGTTCCCTCTGCCTAATGATACAGCGGAAAGCACACGTGCTCTGGCAGGTATTGACGCAGCAATCTGTGTTTCTGCAAAGGCTTCCGATGAAGAAAAAGCTGCTGCTTACAGATTCCTGGAATATCTGGCACAGCCGGAAAATGCACAGTTGTTCTGTGACAGTGACGGTGCTCCTTCCTGTATTACAGGTGTGGAAAACAATGACGAAGGAATCGCACCTATGATTGAGATCTTAAATGACGGCCGTGTACATGACTGGATGGCTTCCACAATTAACAACAATATTGTGACAGACCTTTACAACGTAGTGCAGGGCTTCTGGGCAGAGCAGGACGTAGATAAGGTATTAAAGGATATGGATGCATCCATTGCAGTAACATCTGCGGAATAGTGTGAAATTAAAATTTCACACATCCTGATTTGAACGCCCGCTGGAGCGGGCAGATGGGAGTTAGATTGAAAAATCAGCCTGACGTCTGATCTTATCAATTACAAATTTTGTGCTAAAGCGTTTTCAACGCTGCCCAAATTTGCAGGCTGTTGGAAGCATGAGGATTAGAGAGAAGAAAATTCATGCTCAATATGAATTTAAGGTGGCGGCGGGAGCAAAACTTCCGCCGTCAGTTTTTCTGTAAGCTGGGGCACGGATTATGAAAAATCCTGATTAAAAATCTCCGGAAAGGATGGTGCTATGAATCATACTAAAAAGACAAAAGGTATACCCGGTAAATATGTTTATTTTGCATTTACCATCATTCCTGTTGTACTCTATACATTTTTTTATGTAGTTTCCGTAATTAACGGGGTGAAATACAGTTTTACAAACTGGGATGGTATGGCGCAGGAATATGATTTTGTTGGTTTTAAAAACTATATACAGCTTTTAAAGAACCCAAACTTCTGGAATTCCATGAAGACTACGTTAAATTACAGTATAAGGCTTGTGGTGGGGGTAATTTTAACATCATTGCTGTTGGCGATATCACTGAACTCTCTGAAACGTTTTAAGACCTTTGTGAAATCTATTTTTTTTGTTCCTGCCATGATTGGCGGCGTTACCATTGCGCTTATCTGGGATCAGCTTTTTTACAGGATGGTTCCCCTTATCGGGCAGGCGCTGGGGATCGAGTGGCTCTCACAGAGTCTTATGATGACCGGCAAAACAGCACTCCCGGCAGTGGTGTTTGTGCAGACCTGGCAGGCTGTTGCCATGCCTACCGTTATCTTTATCGCAGGACTGCAGCAGATACCGGATGAGCAGTATGAGTCTGCCAAGATAGACGGGGCTACCGCATTCCAGCGGTTCCGCTATATCACAATGCCCTATCTGCTTCCCACAGTGACGGTAAACCTGGTGCTGACGATCAAGCAGGGCTTTACCTCCTTTGATTATCCTTATGCACTTACAGGGGGCGGCCCGGTTCGCGCTACGGAGGTAATCGGTATCTTGATTTATAATGATGCCTTTAAGAATCTGCGGTTTTCCGTGGCAAATGCGGAGGCATGTATTTTGTTTGTAATGGTGGCGATTTTCTCGCTGACGCAGCTAAAGCTGACCAGTAAGGGAGGTGTAAATCAATGAGAGTAAAAAGTGATGTGACGGTTTGGAAATTTTTCCGAAATATCCTGATAGCCTGTGGCCTTACGCTGATTTTATTCCCGCTTTATCTGGTGGTAATCAACTCTTTTAAGAGCCTTGAGGAGGCCGGAAGAAACTTTTTTGCCCTTCCCTCCACCTTAAGACCGGATAACTTTATTGAGCTGTTTACCAATAGTAATTACTGGATTTTCCTGCGAAATTCTTTGAAGATAACTGTAATATCAGTGGCGCTTATTTTAATTTTTGTGCCCTCTGTTTCATACGCCATTGCCCGGAATTTTGAGCGCAAATATTATAAAACAGTGTATTTTTATCTGCTAATGGGTCTGTTTATTCCCTCGCAGGTTATCATGCTTCCGGTGACAAAGATGATGACGAAACTGAACCTTTTAAATCATGAGGGCTTGATTGTGCTGTACACCGCATTCAGTCTTACCCAGGGGGTATTTTTGTTTGTAAATTATATCAGGGGGCTGCCTTATGAAATAGAGGAATCTGCACAGATTGACGGGTGCAGCGTATTTCAGACTTATGTGAGAATAGTGCTGCCGTTAGTAAAGCCTATGATTTCCACACTGCTTATCATGGATACACTTTGGATATGGAATGACTTTATGCTGCCTTTACTGATACTGAACAGAACACAAAATATATGGACACTTCCGCTGTTTCAGTATAACTTTAAGACAGAGTATTCGTTTAATTACACGCTGGCATTTTCAGCGTACCTTCTGGCGATGCTTCCAATGCTTATTATTTACTGCCTGGGGCAAAAATATATTATTAAAGGATTGACAGCAGGCTCTGTGAAAGGTTGAGTGAAAGTTTGCAGCAAGCCTGCCCATTCTCAAAGGAGGTACCTAATGGTTAAGATACTGGTAGTGGAGGATGAACTGTATGCAAGAGAATCTTTGATAAAGCAAATCAGGGAATACGATACCCGGGGACAGTTCCGGATCTGGCAGGCATCTAACGGAGAGGAAGGAGAAGCGCTTTTTAAAGAGCATCGGCCGGAGCTGGTGATGACGGATATCCGTATGCCAAAGATGGATGGCCTTAAACTGCTGGAAAATATCCGGGAAGAAGATACGCGGACACAGGTGGTGATTATCAGTGCTTATTCGGATTTTGAGTATGCACGCCAGGCCCTGACCCACGGGGCCTCAGACTATCTGCTAAAGCCCATTGAGAACGAAGCCCTTGGCCAATGCCTTGATAAGTTTATGCAGAAGAATCGGAATGAAAAAAAGGAAGCATTGATTACCGGTCAGGACATTGTTACGCAATTTATTGCCAACAGTATCAGAAAAGAAAGATATTCAGGCTTCGTGGAAGAAAGCATGTTCCGCAAGGTATATTATGCCTACCAGATCACAACTGTAAGGTTTAAAGACAAAAAACCGGAGAGGCAGGATTTTCTGGCGGAGATAGAAGGAATTTACGGAAGCGCATTCTGGAGTCAGTTTCGTTTTCTGGAAATGGATTTTGATATCTGGACGCTGGTGACGGTGCCGGATCAGAGAAACAGTTTCTTTTGGAGAAAGCTTTGTAAGCTGATGAGTGAAAAAGGCTATCCGGTAAGCATGGGGGTAAGCGAGGCCTATACAGAGGCAGGAAAGGTAAGAGGTGCATTCCGGGAAGCCAGAGAAGCTTTGAAATACAAGATATACGGAGAGGGGATTTTCTTTGCAGAAAAAATAAAAAAAGAATCTCTGCCGGTATATTATATTTCCAAGGCCATGGAAAATGCATTTCAGGAGGCGCTGCAAAATGGAAATGAGAAGGGCCTGGAAACCCTTATCCGTACCCTTTTTTATGAAATCGAGGAACTGGGAATGGTAAAGGCAGAATGCCTGGAGATGCTGTATTCTAAAGTGACAATCTTATTTTATCAGGCAATCGAAGAAAACTTGCAGGAAGAAGAAGCCATTGAGAGAACCCATGCAGGTATTTTACGCTTTAGCTCTTTAGATGATATGGAGCGTTTTCTGCTGAATATTAGCAGAAACATATGCCGGATGAAGGGGAAGCCTGAAGGAGGAAACAGGAAAGAAATCGTGGATGTTTTGACGGATTATGCCCTGGAGTATTATAATCAGGATATCTCTTTAAAGGAGCTGGCTGAAAGAGTTCTGTTTATGAACCAGGATTATTTAAGCCACCTGTTTGCGGAAAAGAAAGGAATAAGCTTTTCGGTGTTTTTGCGTCAGATTCGAATGGAGCACGCAAGGGAACTGCTAGAGAGGGAGAATTTTTCCGTTACAGAGGTAGCTCTGATGACAGGTTACAACGACACCTCGCAGTTTATCCGCTTTTTTAAGCAGGAGACAGGAATGACGCCAAAGAAGTACCGGACTTATGTGAGAGAGCAGCGCGAAGAAAATTTCTGAAAGGCGGGGCGTTCTCCATACGGATTTAGGCTGCTGCAAAACGGCAGCACGGAGGTTGACAGGAAATGGAAGATTTGAAGTGCTGGCTGGAAAGTCAGAAAGAACAAATAGTAAAGGATATTGAAGGTCTGGTGTCCATTGAAAGTGTTGCGGAAAAAGTAAAGGAACATTCACAGGCACCCTTTGGGGACAAATGCCGTGAGGTACTTGATAAAATGCTTTCCTACGGGCTGCGGGATAAGATGGCCGCCTTTGACCATGCAGGCTACTGCGGCAGTGTGCTGGTTGGAGAAGGAAAAGAGGAGATTGGGATTTGGAGTCATCTGGACGTGGTTCCTGCCGGTAAGGACTGGCTGTATAGCCCTTTTTCCATGAGTATAAAGGATGGATGTCTGATTGGCAGAGGCGTGCAGGATAACAAGGGGCCCGCAATTGCCGTCTACTATACTCTGAAATATTGTCAGGAAAAAAAGCTTTTAAAGAATATCTGCGTCAGACAGATCTTCGGATGCCAGGAAGAAAGTGGAATGGGGGATGTAATTTACTATCTGAGCCATAACAAAGCGCCGGCCTATTCCTTTGTGGCGGACTGTGGATTTCCGGTATGCTGTGGGGAGAAAGGTATATGCCGGATTACCATGGAGGGACAGGAGGCCGTAGAGAATCTTTTGGAGCTGCAGGGGGGCGTGGTCTGCAACAGTGTGCCGGACTTTGCAAGGGCACAGCTGCTTATAGGGGAAGAAAAAATAGATATCAGCGCCCGGGGAATAGGCGGTCATGCCGCATCTCCTGAAGGGACAGTAAATGCCATTGGTGTTTTGGCGGAAAAGATGAAAGAATACGAACTGCCTGAGGGCCTTAAAAAGGCAGTGTCATTTTTGTACAATGCGGGGAGCAATGGATATGGAGAGAAAATAGGGATTGCCTGCGAGGATGAAATTTCAGGCAGGCTTACCTGCAACGCGGGGGTACTTTCCTTAGAGGAAGGTAAAATCCGCCTGACTCTTGACATTCGTTATCCTGTTACCATAAAAGTGGACGATTTCCTGCCAAAGCTTGCGGAAGGGGCCGGAAAGGCCGGATTTGCTGTGAAAGAATATAATGACAGCAGGCCCTACTATATGGAAAAGGATCATCCCTTTGTAGAGCTTTTAATGGATGCATGGCGGGAGGAAACAGGATTAGACGGCGAGCCTTATGTCATGGGCGGCGGAACATATGCCCGTCATATCCCCAATGCGGTGGCTTTTGGCACAGGAATGGACAGAGACTTATCCGCCCTTAATCTTCCGGAGGGCCATGGCAACTGTCATGGGGCCGATGAGACGGAGGTTTTGGATAATCTGCTGAAGTCGATTCATATTTATGTAAATGCACTTTGTAAGCTGGACAGCCGGGCTATAGAGAAACAATAAATTTAGAGATTTTTACAGGTTCGCGTCAGTGCGGCATCCGCGAATCTGATTACAACAAAAAGCTGCGCAGAAATGAGGTTAACCATGAAAATGATAAAGATGAACAAAAACGTACCGGAGGCTTCAGCGATCGGAGTTGGATGTATGCGGCTTACAGGACTTAAGGACAGTAAGGCTGTGCGGGAGCTTATTGATGTTTCCATGGAAGCGGGGATCAACTTCTTTGACCATGCGGATATCTATGCAGGAGGCGAGGCGGAAGCGGAGTTTGGAAAGGTGCTGACTCCCAAGCTGCGCGACAAGATGGTAATCCAGACCAAATGTGCAATCCGTCCCGGTATCTGTTATGATTTTTCCAAAGAACATATACTGAAGTCTGTGGACGGGAGCCTTAAGCGGCTTAACACCGACTATATTGATATCTTGCTCCTGCACCGTCCGGATGCCCTGATGGAGCCGGAGGAAGTGGCGGAAGCCTTTTCCGCTTTGAAGAAAGAAGGGAAGGTACGCTGCTTTGGCGTCAGCAACCATAATCCAATGCAGATGGAACTGTTAAACAGCTGCCTTGAGGAGCCTCTGTGCGTGAATCAGATTCAGTTTTCCGTTGCGCACTGTCCTACCATTGACGGCGGACTTAATGTGAATATTCACAATGACGCGGGATGCAGCCGGGAGGGCAGCGTGATCGAGTACTGCAGACTGAAAAAAATCACGGTTCAGGCATGGTCCCCGTTCCAGTATGGCATGTTTGAAGGCGTGTTTATCGGAAATGAAAAATTCCCTGAGCTGAATGCGGTGATGAACCGTCTGGCGGAGAAATATCAGGTAACGCTCAATGCGATAGCTGTTGCGTGGATTATGCGCCATCCTGCCGGCATCCAGACCATTGTAGGCAGCACCAGCGCAAAGAGAGTGCAGGATATCTGTAAAGCTTCCGATGTATGCCTGACCAGAGATGAGTGGTATGAGATGTACCTTTCAGCAGGGAAACTGCTGCCTTAATCACCTCATTATATAAAATAGAAAGGAACAGAGGGCATGGAGGAAAGAGTTTATCAGAGTTATTTGAGAATTTTAAAGGATGAGCTGGTTCCGGCGCTGGGCTGTACGGAGCCTATAGCCCTTGCCTATGGAGCAGCGATAGCAAGGAAGGTTTTTGGGACTTTGCCGGAGCACATGGATGTTTTTTGCAGCGGGAATATTATTAAAAATGTAAAGAGCGTAACCGTCCCCAATTCAGGGGGGATGCGCGGGATAGAGGCGGCCGCGGTATTAGGGGCTGTGGGCGGCTGTCCGGAAAAAAAGCTGGAAGTGCTCGAGGGCGTGACAAATAAGGATCAGGAGATTACAAGAGAACTTCTTAAAAAGCATTTTTGTACCTGTCACCTGGAAGAAGGTGTGGAAAACTTATACATCCGTGTGGAAATGACTGGGGACGGCCATCTTGTGAAGGTGGTGCTTTCCGAAAAGCATACCCGGGTTGAGCGGGTGGAAAAGGACGGTGAGATTCTGTTTTCATGCGGGAAGGAAGAAACCGTAGAGAAAAAAGAAGATGAGAGGGCGCTTCTGAATGTGAAGGATATTCTGACTTTTGCACAGGAAGTAAAGATGGAAGATATTGAGGAAGTGATCGGCCGTCAGGTGGAAATGAATACGGCTATCTCGGAGGAAGGGCTTAAGAACCATTACGGCGCAGAGGTGGGAAGAACACTGCTTGCCGCTTACGGGGATGATATCAAGGTCAGGGCCAAGGCAAAGGCGGCGGCCGGGTCGGACGCCAGAATGAACGGGTGCGCCATGCCCGTGGTGATTAATTCCGGAAGCGGAAATCAGGGAATGACCTGTTCCTTACCTGTCATTGAATATGCCAAAGAGTTGAAGGTCTCAAAGGAAAAAATGTACAGAGCGCTGGCGGTGAGCAATCTGGTGGCCATTCATCAGAAAAAGTATATCGGGAGCCTGTCTGCCTACTGCGGCGCGGTGAGCGCTGCCTGCGGCGCAGGAGCCGCTATCACATGGCTGTATGGCGGGGATTATGAGGCGGTGTCCCGGACCATCACCAATACCATCGCGAATATGGGCGGGGTGGTCTGCGACGGGGCCAAGTCCTCCTGCGCGGCCAAAATCGCTTCTTCCGTGGATGCGGCTATCATGGCTTATATGCTGGAAAATGCGGATCACTGCTTTAAGCCTGGGGAAGGACTGGTGCAGGATGATGTGGAGGATACCATCCGGAACATGGGCTATGTGGGCAGAGTGGGCATGAAGTCTACGGATGTGACTATTTTAAAGCTTATGATTGCTCAGGAGAAAGAGGCTGACGCAAAATAATATACATAAAAGCAGACCGGCGGTTTTAAGTCTTATACTTGAAACGCCGGTTTTTTACTTTAAGATAAGGATGGCTGGCGAAGCCTGGCATCCGTTGTTACAATAAGCCGATTCGCAAAGCGTATCGGCGTTTGTTTTTCTTGTAGTTTTTTGCCAAAAATTATACAATATTATATATTTATAATAAGCGATTAAGGGAGAATTACTTCATCCGGACAGCAATAATGAACGAAAGAGTGCTTATGGATAAAGAAAGGATATTTTCAGGTATGAAAGATGAAGCGTTCCGAGAGACTCATCAATATAAAAATCCGGCCCCTGTGCTGCTCCTTCAGCATACCAAAGAAACAACATTTGCGGCAAAAGCGCACTGGCATGACGATTTGGAGATCAGTCTTTTGTTTAAAGGGCTTGTGCGCTGCTATGTAGGCGGTAAGGTAAAGGACGTCACGGACGGGAGAACCTGCCTGGTAAACAGCGGGGAGGTTCATTCCACTGTGCCTATGTTTAACGGAACCGATAGAAGCGCTCCGGGAATAACCCTTCTGGTCAAATATGATTTTGTTGCCAGTATCATTCCCAATTATGATAAGATCATGTTTGCTATTCCGAATGTAACCGTAGAAAAAGAAATCGCGGTGTATTTATTTGAAATCGCCGATTTGTACCAAAATCAGAAGGATGTAAAGGCCAGCATAGAGATCCTTGGGCTGGTGTGTAAGATCCTGTGTATTTTATTAGATACCAGCACAATAGAAAGAAGCAGCGTGGACGTTAATTACTGGAAGGATTCGGAACGGCAGAAAATCATTCTGGATTACATACATTCAAACTATAATCAGCCGTTAAAGCAGGGAGAGCTTGCGGATAAGTTTCATTTTTCAAAAGAATACTTCTGCCGTTTTTTTAAACAATATACGGGACAGACGTTTAAAGAGTATCTGACCGGATGTCGTCTGGTTCATGCGGAACAGATGCTGCGCAATAGTGGAAGTTCCATCCTTGAAGTTGCCCAATGCAGCGGGTTTGCCGATGAGCAGGCTTTTATCAGGGCATTTAAAAATCAATATAAAGAGACGCCCGGGAAATACCGTAAAAATATGGGGGGGGGTAAAAAAGAAACGCTGTCGCGATGACGGCGTTTTTTTAATAAGTAAGCCGGCTCGCGAAAAGACAATAAATGAAGTTTTAGTCAAAAAATGCATATAAAAAGGTTAATTTGTCTACAGGAACTTTCCTTTTTTCTTTATAGAATGAAAAGAAAAAACAGGAGGTTTTCATCTATGAAAAAAGACGGAGACACAAGTAAAACTACTATATGGGGTTATGGCGCTTTTGGCTTTGGAGCTAACTGTCTGGGCGGTATTTTAGGTTCCTTTTTAACGCTTTACCTGACAGATAATTTATTCCTTTCAGCCGCGTTTATTGCGGCCATGATGCTGGTGGGAAGAATTGCAAACGCCTGCATGGAGTTTTTGTGTGGGGTGATTATGGACCGGATGCACAGCAAAAAGGGAAAAGCAAGGCCATGGATGCTCTGGACGGCGTTAGGTACGGCGCTGCCGGTGTTCATGGTATTTAATACGCCGGCGGGATTAGGGGATTTAGGCACAAAAATATGGGTTATTGTCAGTTATATGCTCCATATTGCAGTGTTTGGAGCGGCAATCAGCATTGCCTACTCAACGCTGCTGGTTAAAATAACAAGCAATCCCAATGTCAGAGTTAAAATGACGAATTTATCACATCTTTTAGGTCAGGTTGGCGCTCTGATCGCTTCCAGCTACGGGATTCCGATTTTAATGTATTTCGGCGGATACCAGAAGGGGTACCGGGGAATGTCATTTATTTTCTGTACGGTTGGGTTTATAGGAATGCTTCTTACTGGTATTATTTGTAAGGAAGAGCCGGAAAATGTGGAGGCAATGCTGGAGGAAGAAAGACGAAAAATAGAGGAAAAGAAGAACCAGCTCCCCTTAAAGGAGTCTCTGGGATATGTATTTACAAACAAATATGCATTTCCGCTGCTTTCCATGTATGTACTTTATAATTTTGCAGCAATGCTTCTTGGATCTGTTACTGTTTATTATATGAGAGATGTAATGGGACACGCGGAATATATGACGCAGATTTCTTATGCAAAGATTATTCCCATTATTCTGGTTGGCGCAATTGGCCTTGTGCCTATGGCTTCCCGGAAATTTGGGAAAAAGACTGCTTTAATGGCGGGCGCGATCGCCCTTATGACAGGGTTTGTAATTATAGCGTTTGCACCGGTTTCCCTTGCTGCGGTTATGGTTGGAAATGCATTTGTCGGAATCGGAACGGCCTTTTACGGTGCATTGATGGGGGCGTCCATTGCGGATGTTGCGGATTACGTAAACAGAAAAAATAAAGTGGATGTATCCGGTACGGTAAGCAGTGTGGCCTATATGGGTATGAGAATCGGTATGGCGTTTGGCAGCGTTGGAATCACGGTTTTATTGGAGCTTGGACATTATGACGCCGAGGCGGCAAACGCCGGTCTTTCACAGGCGGCATCCATGATTACCATGGAAAAAGTAGGATACATCTATATTCCGCTTATCTGTTACGCTTTACTGGTTTTAATTTCAAAGTTTATGGATGTGGATAAAGCGATTGCGAAGCTGGAGGCATAGGCTGAATTTGAAAATGAAGGAAAGGGGAGTATGATTATGCATAAAAAATATTTTGAAAGCGTCATTCCGGAGGATGTAGGGATTTCCTCCCTGAACATTGCAGATTTTTTAAGGGGCGTACAGGATATGCAATACCAGATGCATTCTTTTCTTATCATGCGCCATGGCAAAGTGGCGGCGGAGGTATGCGAATATCCCTATCACCGGGAGGACAAACGTCTGATTTATTCCAGCAGTAAGACATTTACGTCCACAGCAGTGGGAATTGCCGTAAAAGAAGGACTTTTGAATGTGGAGGACAGAGTTCTTGACTATTTTAAAGAGTACGATACGCCGGAATTAGATGCGAGAGTTGGGCGGATGAAGGTAGAAAATCTCCTTATGATGGCTACCGGACATGGAACGGATTCCATCGGAGATGTGTGTAACGGAGACGATAACTGGGTGCGGACATTTTTTACCCGGGAGATGACATATGAGCCGGGAGAAAAATTCGTTTATGATTCAGGCGGAACTTATATGCTGTCGGAGATTGTTACAAAGGTAACAGGGAAAAAGATGGCGGATTATCTGAGAGAAAAGCTGCTTGATCCTCTGGAAATCAAAGATTTCTTGTGGGAAACCCACGGACAGGTCAATACCGGCGCCTGGGGCGTGCTGATTGCGCCTGAGGATTTGGCGAAGCTGGGAATGCTGTATTTGCAGAAAGGAAAGTGGAAAGAAGAACAAATCCTGACACAAGAGTGGGTGGAGAGAGCGTCTTCGGAACTGATCCGGACAGGAGCCTGCCAGCACGGATGGAGTCAGGGATACGGCTATCAAATCTGGAGAAACAATGAGAAGGGCTACCGGGCGGACGGCGCTTTTGGACAACTCTGCATGGTATTTCCGGAAGAAAATATGGTTATTGCGGTCACGGCGGAAGAAGCGGATCCATCCAGAGTATTTCCGTTAATAGAAAAGTATCTCCTTGCAGGACTGTCGGACAAGCCCGAAATGAGGAATGCCAAAGCAGTTGAAATCCTGATGCAGGAGCTGAAAAAATGGGAACTTCCGGTGGTAACGGATCCTACAAGCTCCTACCTGGAATTCGCCCTCCCGGAATGGGAATATTCCCTGACGGATGAGGAAGAAAGGGAAGAGCATCATATCAGGTTTTCTTTTAGCAACAGTGTCATGGAGTTTGAAATCGACGGTATACAGCGGATTGAAAGCTCTAATGTGACATATAAGGACGGGGAAACAGAATATGTGATCATGCCGCCCAGCTGCAGCCCTATTATCGGGGAGGAACAGAGAAAGCGCAAATGGAAATACTCGGCTCATCATGAGTGGGTGAATGACGGAACGGTAATGGTCTCCGTTGTTTACAGAGAAACAGGTCATGTGCAGAAATGGCTGTTTACCTTTACGGATAAGAAGGTAAATCTGGTGATTTCCAACAGCTGTAAGAAGTTATTTGGACTTTTCTTCGATATGGTAAGTGACAAAAATGTAGACTTTGCCGATATAAGATTTACGGGCAGCAGATAAAAATGCTTCGGAGGGGGATAAGTTTGAAAGTTCCTTTCAAACTCTTTTAAAATATCTGTTAAATAATAAATACGCCATACCGTTGATCTTGATTTACATACTGTATTTTTTCATGACACTGAAGGTGGGGAAACGGCGCGCGCTTATTTTTGCCGCCGCGATACAGATTTACTCCGACCTGCTGATACTATTGTTTCCCACTCGCTGGGAATGGATATGCTTGGTAATATTTTAAGCGGTATTATTGCTGGTCTTTTTCATAGGAAAATACAGCGGCGAAATAGCCAATGCAGGTATGCAGCAGGCGGCTTCCGCTTTGACAGCTGAAAAAATATGCTATGCGGGAATCCCCATTGAACTTTTGGCTGTTATCTGCGGACTGAGCTTTCTTTTGGATGTGAATGAAAAATGATGCACGTATAGGGAGTTACCGAGGGAATAGTGTCCATTACATTGAAATGGATTTTTCGTAAAATCTATTCCATCTGGAAAGTAATTGCGGTATAATGGAGCCATTGACAAACCAAAATCGAGGTAAAGACATGATACTGAAAGATAAGTATCCTATATGTGAATTTGATACCGGTAAAAATCCGATTATTCAGGCAGCGAATTTTTTGGCTAAAAGCCTTCCTGAAAGATGTGTGGTTACCTTTTTCAGGAAGGAACTGGAACAGTTTGTTTCGGAAAATAATCTTCCTGTCATTGGTTATCTTAACTCAGAAGTGCTTGATGTACCGATTTATGAATATGGATATGGCGCAGATAAGCTTTGTATTACGATGGCATTTTGTGGTGCGCCGGGTGCAGCTGTAACGATTGAAGAACTACATGCTATGGGATGTGAAAAATTCATAATTTGCGGGGGCGCGGGGGCATTGACCAAGGACAGTAAAGTGGGAGAAATCATTATCCCTGTCTGTGCGGTTAGAGATGAGGGGACATCCTATCATTATTTAGAGCCATCCCGTGAAGTGGCATGCCATAAAGAGGCGGCCCGGACTGTTGCTTCGCATCTGGAACAAATGGGGATTCCATTTACAACCGGGAAAACATGGACAAGCGATGCTATATACAGAGAAACCCCTGATATGGTTGAATTAAGGCGAAATGAGGGATGTATAACTGTGGAAATGGAGGCGGCAGCTTTTTTTGCGGTGTCTCAGTATTACAATATTCCACTTGCTCAGTTACTATATGCCGGTGATGATGTGAGCGGTGAGGAGTGGGATTCCCGAGACTGGAATACGCAAAAAAATATCCGATATGATTTAATTATCTCAGCAATCGAAATTGTAAAGAAATTGTAATGGGTAATGTGTTTTTTCAAGGCTTTTCAAGCCTCATACAGTGAAGTGATATGTATATTCCTTTGTTTTTGCCTTTATGGGCAGTATATAAAGGAAAGCACGAGTTGTAAATGAGGCAAAAGAATATGGGTGTAGCAGCGTTCAAATTACAGATTCAGATATGGTATTGTATACTGATTTTGGTTTTGTGAAAAAGGTAATTTTATAAAATACCAATTGTAGGTATGTAAATATTTCCGAAATGTAATTGACAAAATTATCTTATTTGGTAGAATACTATCAAATAAGAGTCCTGCCAACAAGTGGACATTCAAAAAGCGTCAGCGTTGCTGCGGTGACACTACATTCAAGGACTATGGTAACATAGTCCTTGAAATATTTTTATGCGAATAGCAATGAATTTGAAGAAGTAAATTCATGTTACTAATTTGTGGACTTGATTGTTGCGATGGGCAGAAACGGAGGTTTCATATGGTATTATACATTGCAGATGCTCCATGCAGGGTTTGAGGACACCGCATGGAGGGTAAGTCAAAAGACAGGAAAAGGCATAGTTGTTACATCAGGCTGTTGGATTGTGTCATTAGACTTTGTCCTCAGGCTTTGCACCTGATTTTTTAAATAGTGAGCCAAAGGGCGGACTGCCCGGGGCTCATGGAAATACAAAATCAAAGGAGCAAAGTATCAATATGAAAAATTTAATAAAAGATCTAAAGACATTTATCATTTTGTGGAGTACCCAGAGCCTGTCGCAGTTAGGAAGCGCAATGACAAGCTTTGCGTTAACTCTGTGGGTTTATGAAAAAACCGGTTCCGCCCTGCAGACGGCGCTTTTATCCATATGCTCTTATGCGCCCTATGTACTGATGAGCATTTTTGCAGGGGCGCTGAGCGATAAATGGAATAAGAAAAAGGTTATGCTGGTGTGCGATACATTCGCGGCTTTGTGCACGGTTATGGTTTTGGCGCTGCTGAAAACAGATTTATTAAAACCGGTACATATATACGGTTTAAACATGATAAACGGTTTGATGAATACCATACAGCAGCCTGCCAGCGACGTGGCTATGACCATGATCACGCCTAAAAAATATTTTCAGAAAACAAGCGGTATGCGGTCTTTTTCCAACTCGCTGATCACGATTTTAAATCCTGTTTTTGCCACGGCTCTATTTGCCTTTGGCGGAATGGAGAGCGTAATTTGCGTGGATTTGACCACCTTTGTAATTGCCTTTGGCGCATTATTGTTTGGCGTAAAACTTCCTGCCATTTCCGATGAAGGTGCGCAGAGCGGGCTTACTCTTTGGGAATCGGCAAAAAGCGGCCTTAAATATTTACGGGATCATGATTTGATCCTTGTTCTGATCCTTTTTCTTGCAGGGGTAAATTTCGTGGCTTCCGCCTTTGACGCGGTTCTTCCGGCATTTATACTGCCAAAGGAAAATGGCGGAGAAAAGGTTTTAGGGATTGTGACATCCTGCGCAGGAATAGCGATGCTGACAGGGAGCTTTCTTGTGACGCTGCTGCCCAAGCCCCGAAACCGCATCCGCGTAATCTATCTTACCATGCTGATTTCCCTTGGAACGGAGAATTATCTGCTGGCTTTTGGCAGAACGCCGGCCTTGTGGTGTTTAGGACAGATAATCGGGTGGCTGCCGGTTCCTTTTATGAGCGCAAATCTTGATGTGATTTTAAGGACAACGATTCCGGTTGACATGCAGGGACGGGTATATTCCTGTAGAAATACACTGCAATTTTTTACCATTCCGTTAGGTACATTTATAGGCGGCTTCATGGTAGATAAGGTCTGCGAGCCTGTTATGGCATCGGACTTTGGAGCCGGGCTGCTTACCGCGCTGTTTGGCAGCGGCAAGGGGGCCGGGGCCGCTATGATGATGTTTATTCTCGGAGTTGCCGGAACTGCAATATGTCTGGTTTTTGGGCGTATTTTACGGAAATACCGATATACGGATTGATGAAATTTCACCCGAAAACTTTTTCCCTGTCTTCTATCCGTAAAAAGAGGGACAGCAAAAGGGACAGAAGGGCAAAGCCGGTCAGAATAAGGTACAGGGACTGGATGGGGAAACGGTTCGCAAAGGCACCGCCAGCATTTTGCAGGATAATGGATCCAAGGCCATTGCAGGCGCTGACAATGGACAGGGCAACTGTGGCCAGGCCCGGCAAAACCAGATTGTGAACCACCTTTAAGTTAAGCATCATCATTAAAGTAGTGGCAATGGCCTTTAGCAGAACAAGGGGAATAATCACTGCCCAGGGACCGGCAGCCGTACAGTAAAACAGATATTGTGCCGCAAAAATAACCATGGTGGATAAAAGAAGCGTTTTGCTCGAAAATTTGTCCATAAATTTGTTGGAAAACAAAATTACAGGTATTTCTACCAGCGTACCCACAGACAGGGCTGTGCCAATGGCCCCTGTGGGTACGTTAAAATCCTTGAGAAGCAGGGGCAGATACGTATTGTTTACGGCAGCACACCCCATTACAACAAAGGTGATAAACATATAGAGAAGGAAACGCGGATCGCGCAAAAAGGAAGTGACAGGAGGCAGATGGTTTTCTGTCTTTTTTGGCGGTAAGCCTGCTTTATGAAAAGGCCCATGCAGGGGAAACGTGTCCGGTTTGTCCACCGGACGAATGGGTATCTCTTTCCCGCCTATAGTGGAATATCCGAAGACAGTAAACGCCGAGGAAGCAGCTGCCATAAAAAACAGCATTGGACCGGGAAATATCTGTACAGCCAGCCCGGATGCCTGGGCTCCTGTGGCATAGCCCAAAGTTCCCCAGACACGCAGCACACCGTAGCGGTAGGGGCTTTTGGCAGCTAATTGTTCGGATACCGTCTGGGTGGCGCTGAAAAATGACATGGTGAGTCCCTGCAGCAGAAAAAGAGTCCAGGTTTTCTGGCTTGCAGCCAGTGCCAGGGAGCCCACTGCCATACCTGCCGATAAGATGCTGCTGATAAGCCGGGGCCTTTGGGTGCGGTCGCACAAATACCCCATAAGAGGCACTGCCGCCAGGCAAAAGAAGCTGGAGGAGGACATGATAAAGGACATTTCCCCTGCTGATTTGCCAATATCTGTAAGATAGACAGGCAGCACGGAAGAAAAAATGGCAAGCGTAAAGTATGCAAAAAAGTAGAGAGTTACGTAGCTTATGTAACTGCCCCTGTAACGGGCAAACAAATTTTTCATGATAATCTTACCTCCATATATAATAGGCAGAGTCTGCGACAGAATGTATAAAAGAAAAAAATCAATTATGAAAATATGTGATTACAGTATACATGTAAACAAAGATTGACGCATATACTATGGCGGCATATACTATAATTATAGCGAACGCAGTGGGAAATACTGTGAAAAAAGTTCTAAGTCCTAACTGACATAAATTAGTGTCTGCCTACGAAATTTGGAGACTGTTTCTATTTAAGCAGTATTGCAAGGAAGCCTGCGACATGCATGAGGATTAGTATGATAAGATATGGACCGGATATGTATCTGAATGACCAGAGACAGGAAGTGCTGCACGATGCTTCGCCTTTGTTTGGTCTGTTGGCTAACGAGACTTCTACACAAAAACATTCTGTTCACAGCTTATATATTCCGCCTCACTGGCACCGGGAACTGGAGATCTTCCTTTTGCTGGACGGCAGTGTCAGGATAAGCGTTGGGGACGGACTTTATAAACTTCAAAGGGGAGAAGGCTGCTTTATTAATTCCGGCGCCCTGCATTCTTTTCAGTTTTCAGAAGAACCTGTCTGGTTTCGCTCTTTGCTGTTTGACCCGGGCATAGTGGCAGGGGCGCCCGGCAGTTTGTTTGATACTGTCTATATGCGGCCCCTTTTGGAGGATGGTCCTGCATTTCTAAGTTTTGGAAAGAACCCGGAGGATGCGGAATTCTTTAAGGCATTTGAGGAAGCTTTTTGTCTATGCAGGGAAGAACCTGCCGGGTATGAATTTGCCGTACGGTGGGCATTGTCCCGGATTAGTCTTTTGACAAAGAAAAAGGGCGGGGTAATATCTTCACGGAAGGTTACGGATGACGCGCAGGACCGGATGAAAAATATGCTGCACTGGGTAGAAGAACATCTGGGAGAGGCGGTTACAACAAAGGATATTGCGCAGCAGGGGAATATCTGTCCGCGCGCCTGCCAGAAGGCATTTCAGCGCTATCTTCATTGCAGTCCCACCGAATATTTGCAGCGCCGGCGCATTTTCGCCGCAGCTAAAAGGCTTTCCATTACAGATACGCCGGTGACGGAAATTGCTATGGAGTCTGGATTTTCCAGTCCAAGTTATTTCAGCAAATGTTTTAAAGCAGAAATCGGAAGTTCACCTACAGCCTATCGGGCAGCTGCGAAGAAATGAGAATTACTTCCCACGGGCAATGAGTGGGGCAGACATGCCTGCATGTCCATTTGGCGGCTGCCGCGAGGGCCCTTGACTTCTTCTGGCAATGAGTGAGGCGGCTGATTTTATCAATCACAAATTTGTGCCTGCGCCTAAATTTGAGGGCTGCCGGCAAGAATGGGAATTAATAGGATAAAGGATATCGGTAAAGGAAAAGACTATGGAAAAGATATTGTATGTGACAGATTTAGACGGGACGCTGCTTAACAGAAACGACCGAATTAATCCTATAAGTATAAAAATCATCAACGATTTGACAGAAAAAGGAATGCTGTTTACTTACGCTACAGCCAGATCTTTAGTATCCGCCAGAGTGGTTACCGAGGGCCTGTCTGCGAAAATTCCTGTGATTGCGTATAACGGAGCCTTCATCTTTCAGCCGGATACGGGAGAAATACTTTCACAGGAGAAGTTTACCCCGGAGGAAATGAGCGAAGTGAAAGCGGTTCTTGATAACTTCCATATCAGCCCTTTGATTTATGCTTTTATAGACGGCGTTGAAAGGGTATCCTGGCTGACCGGAAAGGAAAATGACGGGGTGAGGCGATACCTTGGCAGAAGGAAAGGAGACAGACGATTAAACCCTGTAACCGGGGACGGTAAGCTGTATCAGGGGGATATGTTTTATTTTACCTGCATTGGCGAAAAAGGAGAATTGCAGCCGGTCTATGATTATTTTTCCCAAAATGACAAATACCGCTGTACCCTTCAGCAGGAATTGTACAGACCGGAATACTGGTGCGAGATTATGCCTGCCATTGCATCTAAAGCATACGCCATAAAGAAACTGAAAAAAATGTGGGGATGCGACAAAGTGATCTCCTTTGGGGACGCTGTAAATGACATCCCGATGTTTGAGATATCGGATGAAGCTTATGCGGTGGAGAACGCCGTGGAGGAATTAAAAGCGGTGGCTGACGGAATCATTGAAAGCAATGAAAATGACGGCGTAGCCAAATGGCTTAAGGAGCATATAACGGTAAACGGTTACGATTGATGATCAGAAATCTACATACGGGAAATTGCAAAGATCAAAGGATTTTTACCATTTTGTATTCGTCTTTATAACTGCCATCATCATATTTAAGGGCTCGAAAATTCTTTCCGGTTTCTTTGAATCCAAATCGCTCATATAAACGCCTGGCCCGGTTATTTCCGTCAACCACTTCCAGTTCAGCTTGTTCATATCCCATCTCTTTTGCCAGGGAAAACGCATACTCCATCATCGCAGACCCGATACCGAGATCCCAATAAAGTTCCTTAATGGCTATTGCAAAACCGCATCTGTGATAAACGCGGCGCAGCTCTCCGTGCGTTGCGATTCCGCAATTTCCCGCAATAACGCCATCCACTTCTGCTACCATCATGATCTCGCGAGGGCTGTTTCTTTTGTTTTCCAGAAGCTGCTTCTCCGATTCAATGGTATAGGTGACTTCATCTTGATTTCTAAGGAGAAACGGGGTTTCCGAAGACACAATTCGAAGATACTCCAGCATACCCGCAGCATCTTTTGCTTCAACAGACCGAAGTACGCATATCCGATTATCTTTTAGGGCTATTTTTTTCTCCCCAAATATCATTTTTTAAGTCCTCCATTCTTGAATTTATCTACTTCTTCCATCAAGTGGAATTTCACAAACCTTATAACAAAAAATATTCCAGAAACAATATTGTCATCGTCATAATATAGCAGACCCGGTTTTTTAAACCGGAATGTCTGCTTATATTCACTCTTTATGAGCTCTTTCATCAGAGAATGCTTTCATTTTGAATACCGCCCAAATTCCGATTTGCCGTTGCTTTATTATATATCCGTTTTTCCAAAAATTAAAGAGATTTCTTATACTTTCCGTTCATCAAAAGGGAACTTGAACAATCCGGCAGGGTTTGCTATTTATCAACTCTTCGTAACAGAATATTGCATGTAACAGCAGCTAAGACAAAAATCAAAAGTAGTGGCAAAAGGCTTCCAAACCTAAAGGTATTCTCTGTCATCAGTTTATATCCCCATGCAGCCGGAAATAGTTTTCCTGTTGTTTCAAATGCTTTTGGAAGTAATTCAATCGGAAACATAATTCCGGAAAGCATGATTGACGGTAAAAAAACAATAATAGAAAACATAGATGTTTTTGCCTGGTCTTTTACTGCCAGACCAATGATACTGGCAATACATAGAGAAACCGCAATAAAAACGGCAAGGCTGATGAAATACCTCCCGGGATTTTCCGGTATTTCAGCTTGAAAAATAAGTGGTGCGGCAATATATAAAATAATGCTCATAAGGAACAAATGGATATATGCTGAGATATTGGTTAAAGCAAGACCAGAGATTAACGGGACGCCATTCGCTTTGTAAACCTTTTTAATATCGCTGCTGTAAATTTCAACAAGAGAGGGCGGCAGACCAATAAGCGCTCCCATAGTCACACCAAATACAGTCATTGACTGAATAAGCGTATACCTCGCTTCCGGCATGACGGATGTAAAGACACCGCCTATAATTGCAAAGAACAAAAGCGGCACGATATAGCAGGTGATAAGTAATGTCTTACTCCTTATATCTAACTTCCACTGTAAAGAAACTCCGTACAAAAAAGCGCCCATTGTTAATCCCCCTTTGCAATTTTTATAAAGTGCTGTTCTAGCGAACCCCGGTCTATCTGAATATCTGTGACAGTTTCTCCTTTTGCTCTGTACTGCATGAGCAGCGAAAGCAAAGAATCCCCGATATTTTCCAATTCATATCTTTCGGCTCCATTTTCAGTTTGGATTGTGATATTATAATGTTTTCCCATTGCTTCGCCCAGTTGTTCGACAGTTCCGATAAAGGCAATTTTGCCGCCGGAAAGAATGGCAATCCGGTCACATAGCTTTTCGACCTCTGCCATATCATGGCTTGCTAATATGATTGTCTTTCCGATTGCTTTTAACTGGCGGATTTGTTCATGTAAAGATATTTGTCCCTCAACATCAAGTCCTGCGGTTGGTTCATCAAGGAACAAAATATCCGGATTTCGTGTTAAGGCAAGCGCCAGATGGAGCCGCCGCTTTTGCCCGGTTGATAATTGATAATACGACTTTTTTGCAAGTTCATAAATACCGAGAGCTTCAAGCGCTGCCCTGTCAGGAGATGTCTTATTCCATTTGGCAAACAGCTTTACAGCTTCCAGCGCTTTCATGTATTTTGGCAAAGAAGCCGACTGTAATTGAATGCCCATGATTCCATTTATAGTAATGCTTCCGCTGTCATAGTTTCTTAAACCCTCTATACATTCAAGGGATGTGGTCTTGCCTGCGCCATTTATGCCGAGCAGAGCAAAAATTTCTCCTTGCCGTACGCAAAAATCCAGGCCTTTTAGTACAGTGTGCGTACCATAACTTTTTGTTAAGCTGCTGATATTTATAGCCTCATTCATTCTGTTTCCTCCTCACTTCCCCTTTGAAACGGGTCAACGCCTAAACGGGAAAAATAAACGCCTAATGCCTGTTCAACATATCCGTTAGCAATAGTCTGAACCTCCTGCCATTTATGGTCTGTATTTTGAAACTGCCCTAATGCAATCAGTCTGGGAAGCATACTCATATCTCCGCCAGTGAAATCCGTAATCATATCCCAATAGGCTTTTGCAAAATTCTGTCCCTCATCACTATCTGCAGGAACATTTGCATTTTGAAGTCTTATTGCTTCGTTTTGAAGCTGCATGAAAGTGTTCATAAATGCCATTCCGCTATCTTTATCAAAATGGCTGCGGATATGGTCAAGCGTCTGGTCATCAAAATGTTTAATCAGCCAATAGAAATCATTTTTCATCTGCAAATTCACAATAATATCAGCATATTTTTTGAAATCAACTGACTGCATTTGAAGGACTTCCTCCCGCAGTACTTCCAATTCCCGGAGCGATTCAGACAGGCTTTCTATTTTTTGCCTGAGGGCGGCAGCCTGCTCCATGAGGATGTCAGCAATTTCAGCCGGTGTATCAAGCGGAATAAGCCGATTCTTTATGTCGTTCAAAGAGAAGCCTAAATGTTTGAGAGACAAAACCTGGTGAAGCTTTACGATGTCTTTATCTGTATATAACCTGCGCCCTCCTTCACTCATGGCAGATGGGGAAAGCAGGCCCTGCGTGTCGTAATGTTGTAAGGTCCGTACAGTAACGTCCATTTTTTTTGCAATTTCACCAACGGTCATATAACCTTGCGGTATTGCTTTATGTTTATCCATGTCACACCTCCCTGTATAGTATATCTCATTACGCTGCGTCACAAGCAAGCGCTTATGCGAAGATTTAAGAAAAAATACGAAATAGTGGGGTGCTGTCTGTCAATAGTCTTGTGGGTTACTTTATCGTACACGGGCATTAGCGGCGGAAGTGCTGCAAAAACGAGATGGTTTTGGCGTTGGAAAGAAGATAAGAGTGAAAGATTTTTCAAATCTTTCCTCTGCAAGTTTGTGTCTGCGCTGCATCCACAAACTTGGGATGCAACGCAGAAATGAGGAAAAAAATGGAATGAAATCGTTTGCCGGCATGTAAGGAAAGACTGTTTTCTTTTATTTTAAAATTCAATGGTAAACGTTAATTAAAAATCAGTCAGGTTGAAGCACTCCTGTTTTTATGATAAAATACAACTGATACGTGCTTTACAGAGCGCTTTTTTATAGCAGTTTTGATACTGGAAACAAGCCATTGGAAAGGCAGCCGGAGCGGTTTTATCAGGAGAAAGTGGTGCAGCAAGTTTGATATTATGTCAACTTGCTGCCCGCTATTTAAGAGCTGTTTCCTGACGGTTCCTTATAAAGTTTTCACTGTCGGCAGGGATGATAAATTGTTGTTTTCAGAATCATCCGGAATGGATTTCAGGTATTCGGTATCTCCGTTGTGGGCTATGCCAACGCCTTTAATCTCTCCTGCCTTTGCAAGAGAAACGCCTTCCTGGCGGCTGACGATACGCTCATCGGAGAGCTGATAGCCTTCTATGCGTCCGCTTGATTTTACAAGGCCTGTGATTGTGACGGCATCCGGAGAAGGGGATGGAATTTCATCCAGAGCGGCTTTGGGGAGAGAGTCCAATTTTATATTGTTCATATGAATTACCTCCTGTATACATTTGAGTTTTGCGGGTAATAACCCTCTATTGAAGCAGCATTGCAGACAGGCCTGCGATATAGGAAAGCAGGCTTTGCCTGTTGTATGCATGGCTGGATTGAAAAATCACAAATATGTGCTTAAGGGCACAAATTTGCAGGTTGAGAAGGGAGCATGGTGATTAGTATGAGAAGGCAGCATTTATTTTATACAATAAAATACAAAATATATCAGTCAGCGATTAAGGGGGACGGTTTGCGATGAAAAAAAGAGGAATGGCAGTCTTATTAATATTTATGCTTTTATGCACAGGCGGGTGCGGCAAGGAGGATGAGAGCAGGGCGGAGGTAATCCAAAGCGAGAGGCTGGAAACAGAGGAAAATAACAGAAAGTATTCTGATGAGAAGAATCCCACTGAAAACGCCGAAAGGGATAACGGGACAGAAGACGCCCCGGGAGAGAATCAAAACGGAGAAAATCAGTCGGTTTCCATAGAGGGAATGATAAAGGAGCAGAGCTTTGAAGTGGAACTGGAAGGCTGGGGAAAGGTTTTCTTTGTATCCATAGCGCCAAAGAGCGATAACGAACATCCCCGTTTTGCACTGGTCAGGGAAGGGGAGGAAGTGTATACGTTTCCGAAGACTTCGGAAACCACCGGGGATAAATTTGTGGAGGTAAACGCGGTATCATTCCAGGACTATAATCAGGATGGGAAGAAAGATGTGATTGTACTGGTCACATATGGCAATGGCGAGAACACATGGAAGGAAGCGGAAATTTTCCTTCAGGAGAATTCGGATAATATGTTTTATCTTGATTACCCGGATCTTGCAGGCTACCGGGTAGAGGGAGCGGATGGAGCGGGGCCCGGCTTTTACAGGGATACCCTGCTGGAGGAATACTTAGGTACGCAGAGACTGACGGAAACCGTGGCGCAGATTGCGCCCACCTGGCCGGATTATATAGATTATGTGGACGGGCTTTCCGGATACTTTAGCGAAAAGCAGCAGATGAAGCGGTTTGCGGAGGAGAAAGATGTCTGGGCTAAGGATGTGGAATTTGCAGACGATAGACATTGCTTTACGCTTGCCTCAATGGGGTATGACGGCAAGGTGACGCTGATTGTCTCCAATCAGGGGGGGACAGGATGCTGCACTTACAGCAGCTTTTATCAGATTGATGACAGGGGAGAGGTGAAAAAGCTGGAAACCTCCTTTAAAGAAGGAGATTCTGAGCCGGATTTAATCATGGATAATATGACGGTATACAGCAGCTTTTCCATAGAAGGAAACAGAAATTATTTTATCGTATATGACCAGCTGAAAGATTCTCCTGACAGTTATGTATACCGGGCCGGCTCTTTGTACGTGGAGGGCGGCTATGTGCAGGAAATACCTCTTGCCAGTCAGAGAGTTCTTTATGCAGGCGAGGACTATTCCGCTCATATTACCAGTTATGACTGTAACGGCAATGAGCTGACGGAAGAAGAATACGACAATTTTCCGTTTTTCTATTATGAAGGGATGGGACTGACCGGAAAAAGCGCTGTTTTTGAGTGGATGGATGTAAAAGACATTCAGGAGATGGACGATGCGGAGACGGAAAAGGCGCTTCGGCAGGTCTATGAGAAGTTTTCCATAAAAGAGAATTGACCTGATGAGGAACTGCCATAAACGGCTGTCAGGAACAAATAGCGGAAATTTATAAGCATATCGAAAATTCTGCTGTACAAAATTGTAAAAATAAGATAGCATATAGAATGCAGGCGCGAATCGTAACAGAGGACGGTTACATATGGACGAAAAGTTTATTGAGATATCCAATCTTTATAAAACATTTTATAATAAGAAGCAGAGAATCGAGGTTTTAAAGGGAATTGATCTTTCTGTAGAAAAAGGAGAGATTTACGGCATTGTCGGTTTCAGCGGAGCTGGTAAGTCCACACTGGTGCGGTGTATTAACCGCCTGGAGGAGCCTGACAGCGGGATTGTTAAAATCGGAGATCAGGAGATTACTGCACTTGGGAAGGCGGCCTTAAACGAGCAGAGAAGAAAAATAGGCATGATTTTTCAGCAGTTTAATCTGTTTGATTCCATGACGGTGGAAAAAAATATTGCCTATCCCCTTAAATTAACAGGTGTTACCGGAAAAGAGGCGGATGTTAGGGTAGAGGAGATGTTGAACCTTGTAGGGCTGACAGAAAAGAAAAACGCTTATCCCGGAGAATTGTCCGGAGGACAAAAGCAGAGGGTCGGAATTGCAAGGGCTCTGGCCAACCGCCCGGATGTGCTTTTGTCTGATGAAGCGACGAGTGCGTTAGATCCGCAGACTACCTTATCCGTGCTGGATCTTTTAAAGGAAATCAATCAGAAGCTGGGGCTTACGATCATTTTAATTACCCATGAGCTTGAAGTGATTAAATATACCTGTCACCGGATGGCGGTTATGGAAGATGGAAAGCTGTTAGAGCAGGGACTGGTGAAAGATATTTTCAGCAATCCCCAGTGTGAGACAGCCAGAAACTTTATACGTGTTTATAATCAGTTCAGGAATGACTACCAGACGGAGGAAATGAAATGAGCTTATATAAATATTCCTTTTGGGATGTACTAATGCATTCGTTCAGTGCAGAGGTGTGGGCGCAGGTGCTGCCGGCCATAAGTGAAACAATGTATATGGTAGGAGTCTCTTCTGTTTTTGTTTTGGTCTTTGGCATTATTCTGGGGCTGGTGCTGGTAATGACCAGCAAAGAGGGGCTGGTGCCCTGTAATATTGTACATACCATTTTAGGAGCAGTCATTAATTGCTTTCGCTCCCTGCCGCAGGTGATTATCATCATTGTTATGCTTCCGGTTGCAAGGGCCCTGGTAGGAAAGTCCTACGGTTCTAACGCCTGTATTATTTCTCTGGTGGCAAGCTGTGTGCCGCTGTTTGCCAGACTGGTGGAGAGCAGCCTTCTTGAAATTGATAAAGGAAAAATCGAAGCTGCGAAGGCTATGGGGAGCGGCAATATGAGAATCTTGTTTACCATTATGGTGCCGGAAACACTGCCTTCCTTAATCCGTGCATTTACAAATGCCGTGGTTATCGTGATTTCCATGACGGCTCTGGCAGGAAGCTTTGGGGCGGGAGGAATTGGCTATATAGCAGTTACCTACGGATATACAAGATTTCAGCATGACTTACTGTTTGCAACGATCATCGTATTAATTGTTATCGTGCAGGCGGTACAGATTGTGGGAGATACCTTTTCAAAAATCATATTAAAAAAGCGACATTTGATATAAGTCAGAGGCGCGGCATAATAAAAGGCTGCGGCCGATTATAGGTTAAGGGAGACATTTATACGGCATAGCCGTTTAAATGAATAAATTATATATATTTTTTATTAGGAGGAGAAATTATGAAAAAGAAACTTGTAGCTTTATTGATGAGCGCTGTTATGGCGTCAGCCCTGCTTGCAGGCTGCGGCACTGCAAAAGATGCGGAAACAGAGCAGGAGACAGTGGAGGATGCTGCTGAAACAGAGACCGAAGCAGGTTCGGAGGATGCAGATGCAGCCGCTGAAGATGCAAATGCAGAAGCTGAAAGCGAAGAAAGTAATGAAAGTAATGAAAGCGCAGATGCACAGGCAGGAGAAGCGGTTGTATTAAAATGCGTATGCGACCTGACGCCTCACAGTGAAATCCTGAATGCGGCAGCTGACTTACTTTCAGAAAAAGGCATTGAGTTAGATATTGTTTCCACAACATGGGATGCTACCTGGAATGATATGCTGGTAGACGGAGAAATTGATTTTGCTTATTTCATGCATGTGCCTGCAATGGAAAGCATTGAGGAAGAAATGGGCGCTACCTTGTACAGCATGGGCGGTATCCACGTTGAGCCTTATGCCTGCTTCTCAGACAAGTATGCATCAAAGGACGAGCTTCCGGAGAATGCAGTAATTGCAATTCCCAACGATTCTTCCAATGAATACAGAGCCTTAAAGGTTCTGGAGGCAGAGGGCTTTATTAAGCTGAATCCGGATATGACAGCCATTGATGCATCTGTTAATCAGATTGATGAGTATATTATTCCAATTGAGATCGTAGAGATGGATCAGGCCAATATCATTCCTTCCGCAGCTGACTTTGATGCTTATTTTGTCAATGTAAACAGAGCGCTTGAGGCTGATATTGATACGACTGCTTACCTGATGAGAGAGGGCGAGGATTCCGAATATGCCAACATCATCACAGTGACAGAAGCAAACAAGGACAATGAGGCAATTAAGACGCTTGTTTCCGTGCTTCAGTCTGATGAAGTCAAGAAATTCATTGAAGAAAACTTTAATGGTGCAGTTATTCCGGCTAAATAAGGAATAATTCCCGGGTAGTATGGTAATGAAAACGGCGGCTGAATAATTTCAGTCGCTGTTTTATTCCCGCGGGCAATGAGAAAAGGAGAGCGAAAAGAAATGGAATCACAAAAGGAAAAAAAGCAAAAAATTACTTTTCGGAGAATAGCGTTTTTACTGCTTGGAAATTTTTTTATCGGAACATGCGTGGCATCCTACCGGCTTGGCATGTTTGGGGTGGATGCTTACAGCAGCATGAACCTTGGAATCAGTGGTTTCCTTGGAATGAGCTTCGGCAACTGGCAGCTGATTATGAATGTGTTTATTTTGATAGTGATTTTTTTGAATGTTCCCCGTTTTATTGGCCTGGGAACCATTATTAATATGGTTTTTGTGGGATATATAGCGGATTTCCTTTGCTGGCTGGTACTGGATGTTATGAAAGTAAATGCAGGACTGTCCCTTCGAATTTTGTTTCTATGTGTTGGAATGGTACTGTGCTCGCTGGGCTGTGCACTGTACATGGAGGCGGATCTGGGCCTTTCTCCTTATGACAGTGTACCTTTCCTTATTATGAAATTTACAAAGGATAAAGTTTCCTTCCGTGCGGCAAGGGTGTCGGCGGATGTAACGGTAATGCTGACAGGTGTTGCTTTTTGTCTGGCGGCTCATAATAATGTGTGGGAGATAGTAGGCATCGGGACAGTAATAAATGCTTTTTGCAACGGACCGCTGATACAGTTCTTCAGAGCGCGGCTTACAGGGAAGTGACGGTTTGGGAGCGGGAAGCTGACGCAATTTCCTGTACGGAGCGGTTAAAAATATTCAGTAACAGGAAAGCTGAACAGTTATATAAATTTTAATATGGGAGGCGTACTTGAGATATTACATTGCGGACCTGCATTTTTATCACAGTGCCATGAATGATAAGATGGATCGGCGCGGTTTTGAATCTGTGGAAAAAATGAATGAATACATGGTAAAAAAATGGAATGGGAAAGTCAGGAAAAACGATGAGGTAGTGGTGCTGGGAGATTTATCGTGGGGAACTGTGGAACAGACAAATGAGATTTTAAGACGCCTGCAGGGAAGACTGTATCTGATCACCGGCAACCATGACTGGCTTATGAAGAAAGCTGAGATGGATGTACATCGCTTTGTTTGGATTAAGCCTTATGAGGAAATGTCAGACAATAAGAGAAAGGTGGTATTATGCCATTATCCCATTATATGCTATAACGGGCAGTACAGCCTGGATGAGACAGGAAATCCTAAAACTTATATGCTGTACGGTCATGTGCACGATTCCCATGATCAAAGACTTATCGAGCAGTTTCAGGAGATAACCAGGGGAACAATGATAACGGATGCCTGGGGAAAGGAACGAAATATCCCCTGCAATATGATCAATTGTTTTTGCAAATATTCGGATTATGAGCCTCTTACCCTGGATGAATGGATTGCATGCGACAGGGAGAGAAAAGGGAGCTTTTGACAAACATAAATAATGTGCTCATGGATGGGGCATCTTAGTAGTATGAAAAATCAGAAGTTATCCCATGAATTTGATTATTATGTTTTGCTTTTCTTTTCCCTCGCCTTTTGGGGCTGGGTCTGGGAAGTAGCGCTGTATTTCTTTACAGAGCACGCATTTATAAACAGAGGTGTGTACAGGGGGCCTTACCTGCCTGTTTATGGCGCCGGAGGACTCCTGCTATATTTCCTTTTTCGCTCCCGCAGGAGAAAGCCGGTGGGGGTGTTTGGGCTGTCAGCGCTGCTTTGCAGCGCCCTGGAGTATCTTACCGGTTTTTTCCTTGAACGCCGATGGGGTATAAGGTGGTGGGATTATAGCAATCACCTTTTTAATATCAGCGGAAGAATTTGTCTGGCGGGGGCGATGCTTTTTGGAGCCGGGGGTGTAATGCTGATTTGCGTTTATGTGCCTTTTTATGAAAAAATATACTTGAGAATTCCTAAGAGATGGCGTATCCGGCTTTGCTTCTTACTACTTGCCGTGTTTATAGCAGACGGGTGCTACAGCGCTATGCATCCTAATGTGGGATATGGAATTTCTTCGTGATAAAAAATGTATAAAAGCAGTGGTTTGTCTGCCGGATACGGCATCAGCCACTGCTTTTATTACAATAAGCCGACTCGCGAAGCGTGGCGGCGTTTGTTATAAAAAGGGTACATACAAAAAATAGTTTCATAAATAAGAGTGAGATTGAACTTGTTTTGAATCTGTAGTAAACTAATTTTAGAGTTAATCAAGGCAGCTGGCAATGTAAGACTTGACCTCATCCTTTGGCTTATCTAAGGCGATGGCTAGTTCTCCGTAGAGAAAAGTCTCCGCAAGACTGAAATAGCGGCTGTCTAATGCGGTTACCTTATGCCCTTTTAAAATCCTGTTTTCCCTGCGCAGATAAATGGTTTTTATAAGCTGTATCCAGGACTTGCAGCTGTTAGACCGCATATATTCTTTATAGGTCTTTTCCAGCGTTTTTTCATCGGTTAGCGGAATAGCAGGAATATCGGGGATAGACTTGATCAGACTTTGGGCTTCTTCCTTTGATATAGCAGGACGAAGGGAAGCCTCGGCAGTGTCCACGGGTATATATACTGTACTGGTGGATGCAAAGACGGGTTTTAACAGATAGTATTTCCTGCTTTTATCCACACCTGAAATATTCAGGGTAGTGATATCCTGTACAAGACATATTCCATTATTGCTGTAGGTAACATATTCACCTTTTTGAAACATATAATTTCACCTCCTTTATAAACAGACTATAATATATATCATACCAAATTTTTTGAAAAAATAATAGCAAATAAAAAATTTACTGAAAATTTATGCATTATGCGCATAAGAGAATGGCTTATAGTTGTGCAAATTTGAGCGTGAGAGCTTTGTATAACAAAAAGCTTACGCTTTTCATTGCGGAGAATTTGCGGGCTTAGAAAGGAGCATGGTTATTTTGAAAATATATCTGGCAAGGCATGGCGAAACAGATTGGAATATAGAAAACAGGATTCAGGGGCAGGTGGACACCGAGCTGAATGAAAAGGGAAGGCAGCAGGCGGAGGAACTTGCCCGAAAGATAGCGGAGGGAGAGTATCAGATTGGCAGTATTTATACCAGCGCCAAAAAGCGCGCATTGGAAACCGCATGGATTGCAGGCAATAAGCTTGGCATGGTGCCTAAGGTGCAGCAGGGACTTGAGGAAATCAGTTTTGGAAAATGGGAAGGCTATAGGTGGAAGCAGGTAAGGGAGCTGTTCCCGGAGGAATATCAGGTATGGCGCAATAACCGCCGCTATCAGGTGCCGCCTGAAGGGGAATCTTATCAGCAGCTTTTAGACAGGCTTTTGCCAGCGCTTAGCGATATTGCGAAAAAGGAAAAGGTAAATGCACTTGTGGTAACGCACAGTGCGGTGATTATGACCCTGTTGTCTTATCTTTACGATACGCCTTTTGAGGATATGGCAAAGAATTATAAGACAGGGAATGCAGGGGTTGTGGAGCTGGAAGGCGCTTTGTTCGTCCATTAACCCGCCAGGCGGCTGCCTAAAACTATTTATACCCGCGGGCAATGAGTGGGGGTTGTCCAAAGAGATAAAAAAACATCTCAAAGAGATAAAAAAACATCTCAAAGAGATAAAAAACATCTCAAAGAGATAAAAAAGATAAAAGGAGGAAGTTTATGAGACTGGGAGCATTAGAAGCAGGCGGAACGAAAATGGTATGCGCAGTGGGGGACGAAACAGGAAAGATTTTTGAACAGATTTCTATTCCTACGAGAACACCGGAGGAAACGGTGCCTGAGATGATTGCCTACTTTAAAAAGGCGGAAATAGAGGCGTTAGGAATCGGGTGCTTCGGACCGATTGATCCGGATAAGTCATCTGCCACTTACGGGTATATTACCAGCACGCCCAAGCTTGCGTGGAGAAACTACAACATCGTGGGAGCTTTTGAAAAGGCCCTTGGCTGTCCTGTGGGATTTGATACCGATGTGAATGGTTCCGCCCTTGGGGAGGTTACCTTTGGGCAGGCAAAAGGCAAAAAAAGTGTGATTTATATTACCATAGGAACCGGCGTGGGAGCAGGCATTTTTGCGGAAGGAAATCTGATCCACGGGATGCTGCACCCGGAAGCAGGCCATGTGCTGATTCAAAAGAGGGCTGATGATGCTTATGAGGGGAAATGCCCTTATCACAAAACCTGTCTGGAGGGACTTGCGGCAGGACCGGCCATAGAGGAGCGCTGGGGGAAAAAGGCTATAGAGCTTAAGGACAGGGAAGAAGTATGGGATTTAGAGGCTTATTATATTGCCCAGGCGCTTGTAGGATATATCCTGACGGTTTCTCCGGAAATGATTATTTTAGGCGGCGGCGTTATGCATCAGGAACAGCTGTTTCCGAAGATCCGCAGCTATGTAAAGGAGCTTTTAAACGGCTATATCCAGACAGAAGAACTTGCGCATATAGAGAGCTATATTGTTCCTGCAAGCTTGCAGGACAACCAGGGGATTATGGGATGCCTTGAGCTGGGGCGCAGGGCTTTGAAAAATAATTAATGGTAATACAGCCAGCAGAAATGCATACAAATAGCCGAAAGCAGAAACCGTATTTTCGGCTTTTTGTATGCATTTTGGGTTGAGCAGTGATTTTTAATACTTTACAGGCGGGGGAACAGGCAGAAATGACACATTTTTTAACAGCGGTGAACGCTGTAATACCTTTTTTGATTTATATGGCGTTCGGCTACGTGATAAAAGCTTCCGGTTTGATGGACGAGGCCTTTATGAAAAGGCTTAACAGCCTGATATTCCAGGCTTTTTATCCAATTATGATGTTTTATAATCTGTATCAAAATGCCGGAGTGCATTTGAATATGGGAAAATTGGTTTTGGTGGGCATGCTGGGGGAAATAGCTCTGCTGGCGCTGCTTATGCTGATCGTTCCAAAGCTGGAAAAAGAAAATACAAGAAGGGGCGTGTTGATTCAAGCCATTTACAGAAGTAACTTTGTGCTTTTTGCAGTCCCGCTGACAGAGAATATCTTTGGGGCATCGGGCCTTGCCATGACATCAATGATGGTGGCAATTGTAGTTCCTTTTTATAATGCAACAGCGGTGGTTATCCTGGAATATTTCAGAGGCGGTAAGCTTGAGTTGGGGAAGCTTGTCAGGAAGGTGTTAACAAATCCGCTGATTTTTGGTGCTATAGTGGGTGGAATATTTATACTTTTAAAGATTCAGCTGCCGGAATGTATTGAAAAGCCAGTGTCTCAGTTTTCAGCCCTGACCACTCCGCTGGCTTTGTTTATATTGGGCGGAAGCCTGCAGTTTTCTTCCCTGAAAAAGAATCTGCCGGCCATTATACCTGCTGTAAGCATGAAACTTGTAATCGTCCCGGCAGTTATGCTGGCAGTTTCTATTATCGCGGGGATGCAGCCTTTAGAGCGATTTGTGATGCTGACAATGTTTGCAACCCCGACCGCGGCAGCTTCCTTTCCCATGGCGCAAAATATGGGAGGAGATGGGAAGCTGGCCGGTGAGCTGGTAGCGTGCAGTACCACTGCTTCTGTGGTTACTATTTTTCTGTGGGTGTTTGTGCTGAAGTCGGCAGGACTGATTTGATAACAATCGCTATGCAGAAAGATAAAGTCTGGTGATTTGGGCTAAATGGTTACCAAAGTTCATATTTTGGCAGGCATGGCATATCGACTAACGCTTCTTCTTGTGATATACTTGAAAAATGTATGTAATCAAAAGGAGGCATTTTCATGGGCGGACAGGAACTTAAAAAGGCAAAAAAACATATATGTGTCGGTCTGCTGGCCCATGTGGATGCGGGAAAAACAACTTTATCAGAAGGAATGCTTTATTTGTGCGGCAGCATCCGCAGGCTTGGAAGGGTGGATAAAAGAGACACTTTTCTGGATACATACGGGCAGGAGAGGGAGAGAGGGATCACCATTTTTTCTAAGCAGGCGCTTCTTGAAACAGGGGATACGGAGATTACGCTTTTGGATACGCCCGGGCATGTGGATTTTTCCGCGGAGATGGAGCGGACCTTGCAGGTGATGGACGGAGCTGTCCTTGTCATCAGCGGAAGCGATGGCGTGCAGGCCCACACCCTTACCTTATGGAGGCTTCTTAAACATTATCAGATACCGGTTTTTCTGTTTGTGAACAAGATGGATCAGCCTGACACGGATAAGGCGGCGATTATGGCAAATCTCCGGGAACAATTAAGCGAATATTGTGTGGATTTTTCAGAGAAAGAAGCCGCTTCTTCAAAAGAAAAATTTTATGAAAATATAGCGGTTTGCGAGGAAGATGCCTTAAACGAATTTCTGGAAACCGAGGAAATAGGGAAAAGGACCATACAAAGACTTACAGGGGAAAGAAAGATCTTTCCCTGCTTTTTTGGATCGGCCCTTAAGCTGTTTGGGGTGGAAGAACTGCTTAGAGGGCTGGACGTTTATACGCATGAAAAGGAATATCCGCAGGAGTTTGGGGCAAGAGTATTTAAGATTTCACGGGATGAGCAGGGGAACCGGCTGACCCATATGAAAATTATGGGGGGAAGTCTTAAGGCAAAGGAAACGCTGACCGGCGTCTGCAGAATCGGGGCGGAGAATGGAAAATGGGAGGAAAAGGTCAATCAAATCCGGATTTACAGCGGAGAAAAGTTTCAGACAGCCGCAGAGGTAAGCGCAGGAGGCATCTGTGCGGTTACCGGCCTTACGAAGACCCGGGCAGGGGATGGGCTGGGCTTTTGTAAGGAGCCTGTTTATCCGGAGCTGTCGCCTGTTCTTTGCTATGGTATCGTGCTTCCCGAGGGCTGCGATGCGGCCGCGATGCTTCCTAAGCTTAGGCAGATAGAGGAAGAAGAACCTCAGCTTCATATTGTGTGGGATGGAAATAACAGGGAAATCAAAGCGCAGGTTATGGGGCAGGTACAGATTGAGGTCTACAGAAAGCTGATTCAGGAAAGATTCGGCGTTTGTGTGGACTTTGGAGAAGGAAACATTGTATATAAGGAGACAATTGCAGATACGGTGGAAGGCGTGGGACATTTTGAACCCCTGCGCCACTATGCGGAGGTGCATCTTCTGATGGAGCCGGGAGAGCCGGGCAGCGGAATTTGTACGGGGACAGATTGCAGCGAAGACGAGCTGGACTTAAACTGGCAGAGGCTGATCCTGTCCCATATCGAGGAAAAGGAGCATGTGGGAGTTCTCATGGGCGCTCCGATTACGGATATGAAGATCACCTTAAAGGCGGGCCGCGCCCATCAAAAGCACACGGAGGGAGGCGACTTCAGGCAGGCGGTTTACCGGGCCCTGCGTCAGGGGCTGATGCAGGCGAAAAGCGTACTGCTGGAGCCTTACTATGAATATAAGCTGGAGGTGCCGGAGCGGTCCGTGGGGCGGGCTATGAACGATCTTGATAAAATGCAGAGCAGCTTTACCCTGGAGCAGGACGATCAGGGCATGAGTATTTTAAGGGGCACAGGTCCTATGGTTCTTTTGCAGGGATACCAAGCGGAAGTAGCTTCCTATACCAGAGGGCAAGGGCGGCTGTACTGCAGTATGAAAGGATATTACCCCTGCCACAATACGGAGGAGGTTTTGGAAGCGGCGGACTACGATCCTCTCCGGGATGTGGACAATCCGGCGGGCTCAGTGTTCTGCGCCCACGGGGCAGGTTTTCTTGTGGAGTGGGATCAGGTGCCCGAATACATGCACCTGGAAAGCTGCCTTAAAAGCCGGAGAGAAGCCCCAAATAAGGCGGGAGAATTGTGGGAAGACGGCATTACCGGCGACAGGTACCTGGAGGATGTGGAAGGTGCAGGAGGGTCTGCAGGTAATGGCGGGATGTATGCCAGAGGACGAAAAGAGGATAAAATCAGTAAGGCCGCGCACATAGGGCAGGAGGAAATTGACGAAATTTTAAGCCGTACTTTTCATGCCAACAAAAAAGGAAACAGGGCAGAAACAAAAGCCGGATGGAAAAGAAGCCGGGAAAGGACGGGCGATTTTTCGCTGCCGCCCCAAACAAGGGTTTACAAAGCTGCTCCCAGACGGGAAGAATATTTGCTGGTGGATGGCTACAATGTGATTTTTGCATGGGAGGAATTAAAAGATCTGGCGGAGAAAAGCCTGGACGGGGCCAGAGGAAAGCTGCTGGATTTACTCTGCAATTATCAGGCGGTAAGGGGGTGCAGCCTGATAGCGGTTTTTGACGCGTACCGTCTGGCCGGGCATCCCACGGAAGTACTGGACTATCACAACATTCACGTGGTTTACACAAAGGAAGCGGAGACAGCCGACCAGTATATTGAAAAATTTGCCCATGAGAACAGTCAAAAATATGATGTAACGGTGGCCACATCAGATGGACTGGAGCAGATTATCATCATAGGGGAGGGCTGTAAGCTTATTTCTTCCAGAGAACTGAAAGAGGAAATGGAGCGCTCCGCAAGAAAGACGCTGCAGGACTTTAAAAACAGCCATCCGGAAGAAAAAAATTCTTTTGAGAGGGCGCTGCCTCCCCAGGCAAAAGAGGAGATGGAGCAATTTCGGCAAATGGCTACCAGCGACCCCAAAAAGCATATATGAGGGCGCTGAAAACAAGAATTATGATAATCCCCCAGTTGATGATGTGCATGAAAACAGCTTGAAGCTTTGCAAAAAAGCCGTCCTCACGCAAGGACGCAGGGCAAAGGTAATATTTATTGCCTAACCCCAGGGCAATGGAGATATATACCAGACAGACTGCCACATAGCGGAAATCGCTGCTGCAGGTATAAGGATAGATGATAACAAAGGCAGCAAAGGAAATCAGCATAATGATATAACCGGTTAGCAGGAAGATAGAATTTTCCCGGCCGGTTTTTTTACCTATAAGCCTGCCCGGGGAGAGGGAAAGCCCCTGCTGCCCCCCGTAGCGGGGCAGTGCCTGGCGGAAAAGAACCGCGGCCAGTAAAAAAGCGGTTATGACGCCGAAAACCACTGCCAGCACAAAGGTAATCTGACATAATATCAGAAGAATATCGGATAAGTTGACAGGATATTCCTCTGCAAACAGGGAGGTATGGAACATAATGACCCAGGTATTATTGCAGGCCCTTGCGCTGATTGGGTGGAAGGGAAATGTAAAATTCCAGTCGGAAAAGGACGGAATACCCAGACGCTCCCAGAGACTGTAGGCGGCCGTGTACATGGGGGAAGTTTCCCCGGGAACGGGCACGCCGGGCTTTTCCCCAAAGAGTATCAGGTTCCGCACAATCCAGGATAAACCTATGGGAGCCACAATTATGGCAAAAATACAGTAATTTTTTATCCATGTAAAAAGAAGATTTCTTTTCCGCAGGCGGATGACGGAAATAAAATGCATCAGGAAAATAATGGAAAGAGGAATGGCAAGAACCGCGGAATTAAGCTTGGTGATCATGCCAAAGCCAATGCACAGGGCCAGCTTAATAAGGCCTGATAAATTTTTGTTCCGGATCCACTTAAGGGATTCCAATATGATAAGGCACATAAATAATATGGTCAGCATATCATTGTTGACGCTTCCGGCCATAACAATAGTAGCAGGGTGAAAGGCCATAAAGGCAAGCCCTATATAGAGGCCGCCATCTTCTATTTCAAGAACTTTTAATATTTTCCAGGTAACAACCATGCAGAGGCAGGAATAGAGAAGAGGAAGAATTTGCAGATTTTCAAAGGCAAGATCTTCCGTTACACCCAGCATAATGTTAAGCTGCAGCCAGAGAAACGAAATCATATGGTGCAGCGGCGGGTGATAGTAGGCGAACAGCTCGTAAGGATTTAAGTCCGGCAGTTTATGAAATTTGTAGATATACTCAATATAACCGATGTGACCCGGATTGACAAAGTCCGTTCCCATGCCGGTGTAAGCGCCTGCGTCATGCTGGCGCTCATAAAGGCCCGATAAGAGCACGTAGCCGCACCGCGCGAGGACCCCCAAAAGGATAATCATAAAAACTACGCTTTCATCATTCAGGCGTCCGGACCATTTTAAATAGAACCAAAGTCCCGTATAGGCTACAAAAAGGCAGGTTAAAACAAGCACCTTTGTGTAGTGGGGGCTGTAAAAAAAGCCGGTGCCCTGGGCTATGGCGGTGGCAATACAAAATGCCAGAATAGTAAAAATAATGCACAGATCGGTTTTCCATGGGGCATTGCCGCCCATGGGCGGGTTAAAAAGATGTTTTTTCATTTGCATGTCCTTTCGGTCCTTTTCATAGATTACATTTATGTGCATCCGCAGGATAATCAGCCCAAAAGCAGATACAGGAGAGAATCTGAGAGTATATTTCAGTAACTATAAAGCCAAAGGCTGAATAGTTACGAGTATATGCTCAGTAAACGGAGGTTACATTGATAATCGTGTTGTCCTTAACCTGAAAGCTCCAGATGGAATGCCCGGGGATACGGTGCTCTGTCAGATACCATTTGTCATCAATACAGGTGATATAGTAAGGTGTACCGCCGCCGATAAAATTCCCGTATACATCTTCATAGTTGCCGGTGGAAAGGTCCTCTAACTTTTTGACACGAAGTATGGTGGCATAATCCTGATTGCCGGTAATATCGGTGGATATGGTGATATAATAATAGTCCCCTATGGGCGTGATCTGTATCATGCCTGCCATTTCCGGCAAAACGGGATATTCCTTTTTGACCTCAAAGGTGTAAAGATCCGCTTCTATAATACTGGCGTTGCCGGACACGAAATAAACGCGGTCTTCTATAATCGTGAAGGAGCGGACATAGATACCGGCAAGGGAGGGAATGGACCGCACATCAGTCAGATATACCCGGGAATCTCCTTTTGCATGGCGGAAAAGGTACATTTCTCCGCTCTGGGAGCTCCAGGCATAAAAGGTATCCGTATATTCGTCATATATAATGTAATGGGGACGGTTGCCAATGTTCAAAAATTCCTGGGTAGGGATAAAAATAGTCTGTCCGTTATCATTTTTGCCTTTTTCCATAATTAAAATGCGGTTATTTTCCGTATCGTCAATCAGATAAACTTCCCCATCGCTGGCCAAGGTGTGTCCCATGGAAATGTCATTTGTCATAACCTGCCACCGGTAAAGGGGATCTTCTAAGTTATCATGGTATATGACCTGATTGTTATAGCAGTCCACAATAAAATAAATATCCTCCACCCTGATAATGTAGGTTGGCACGCTTAAGGATGGGTGAGGGTTATCCGGTATCTGATTTAACGATGACGGATCAAAGGCAATGGGGCTTGACTTCAGCAGGTAGGCCAGCGGAACATAGCCTGGCGTCCTGGCAGGCCGGGAATTGCCGCATGCCGCCAAAAAACAGGCGCAGAGGCACAGGGCAAGTATAAAAAGGAAACCCTTTTTGCTCCGTTTAAATTTTGTTATGGAAAAACAAATGTATGTTTGATAGCTTTTTGGATGATTATGTGTCGTGTTCATACAGCTATTATAAATTTTTTGCTTTTATTGTACAACGTTTTTTTGTATACTGATAGAAAGATTATGCTTAAATGGATGATAAGGGTTAAATTTGTGCCTTGGCCCCAATTTGCGGGCTGTTGGAAACATGGAGGTCAGACTGAGGGAGGAGACGGGGGATGACTCATTTCAGAGAAAAAAATTTCAGAGAAAATAATTTCTCTGAAATTAGGGAACTTCGGATTTTGTCGGCGATAGGAATTATTTTGGTGGTGGCAGGACATCTGGGATATAATCTTTTTGATATTGGCGGTCTGTTTCCTTATTATTCCTTTCATGTGTTTATCTTTTTATTTGTTTCAGGTTATTTTTACAGAAGGGAAGCAGAAGAGAGAATTGGAAGGTACCTGATTGGAAAATGTGTTACTCTTTTGCTGCCTTATTTTGTGTGGAATCTTTTTTATGGCATTTTAAGTAATCTTCTGCATGGGGCAGGATTTTCCATTGGAGAGACATTATCCCTTCGGGGGCTGTTTTTATCGCCTTTTTTGGACGGGCATCAATTCATGTACAATTTCCCCGCGTGGTTTGTTCCGGTGCTCTTTATGCTGGAGGTTATCAACGTGCTCATGCGCAAAGTGTTGTCTTTGCTGCGCTTAAACTATGAGTGGCTGATTTTTGCAGGATGTCTGGCGGCAGGCATTTTGACAGTATGGCTGGCCATAGGAGGGCATGCATGGGGGTATTATAAGCTGCCGGGAAGACTCCTTTTTATGATGCCGGGATTTCAGATGGGAAGAATTTACCGGGAAAAGTTAGAAGATTTGGACAGGTTGGAGGATGGGCCTTACTTTTTAATTGTGATGGGGATACAGGTGCTGATCACGATTTTGTGCGGCGGTCTGGCCTTTAGCGCGGTGTGGGTCAGCAGCTTTGCAAATGGCCCTTTGATCCCTTATCTGACGGTGGTTACAGGGATAGCCTTCTGGCTTCGGATTGCAAGGATTATAAGCGGCATTCCTTATCTGGCCGGAAAAATGGTTTACATCGGAAGAAATACCTTTGCGGTTATGATGCATCATACGCTCTGCTTTATGCTGGTGAAGGAGCTTTTTTATCTGTGCAGCCTTTATACGCCTTTATGCCGGGAGTTTGACAGGGAAATGTTTTTCAGTGAAATTAATTTTGTATACCTTGCGGGGGGATCGGAAGCCAGTAAATGGCTGTATCTTTTGGCAGGGATTGGACTGCCCCTGATGATTGCCCGGGTGCTGCACAACATAGGAAGAGGGGTTAATCATTTGCTTTACAGGAGGCGGGGTTAAACGGTTATAAATTATTTGACAAGGCATAAAGGGGTGTGGTATATTTAATGCACTTACCGCTTAGAAAATCCAATTGAAGAAAGAATGAATTGTGAACAGGTGACCTGTCTGTGGAATTTCCATGGACAGGTTTTTTTGCTATAAGTTGACTTATGATGCAGGGCGAAAACGCTCCGGCATGGAGGGAAGAGGGAAAGATTTTCAAATCTTTCCTCTGCAAGTTTGTGTCTGCGCTGCATCCACAGGCTTGTAAGCCATATATGGCTTTGCGCAATAGAGCAGCGCAGAAATGGGGTAAAATATGAAAAATAAAATTAAGAAAAAAATAGAAAAAATTATAAAAAGGGCAATTCCTTTTTTGGCGGTTTTGTGTCTCATCTCCGGGATGTCGATACCGGTATACGGAACGGAAAAGCAGGAAAAGGCAGAGGAACGTAAAGAAAATGCGGCGGCCTTTAGGACAAACCAGGCGCCTAAGGTGGTCATTACGGATATTTATCACAGGCATATAGGGAGTCCTGATACTTTTGGGGGATGCTATCAGAATCCGATAGAGCATGTACACCAGGGAAGTGCGCAGACCGGAGGCGGCTGCTATACGAAACCTGTCCGTCATACCCATCAGGGAAGTGAGCAGACAGGGGGAGGCTGCTACGGGAAGGAAATTCCTCACGAGCATCAGGGAAATGCAGCAGACGGCGGCGGATGCTTTAGCGTACCGATAAAGCATGAGCACCAGGACAGCTGCTATGAGGAAAGGGAATGCACCGTCAGTTACATGACGGTTAATGTTCTTAGCACGGAGACGGGCAGATGTTTTTCCGGCCACGGGGATACGGCATTTGTGAGGGCAGAGGGAATCGGAACCCATGACAGCTGTGATATCGGGACGGAAAACACAATTATCAGGTACTGCCAGCAGTGTGGTTTTATGGCGCCTACAATGCATGATTACCAGACGGTAATTTGTGGAAAGAATGAAGAAACGGTAGAGGGTTATAAAACCGGCTGCGGTAAAGAACAGGACGAGATTGAGCGCTATGAGCCTGACTGCGGCTATGAGGAGAATGCAACAGAGTACTACGAACCGGAATGCGGTAAAGATGCTGACGGTTATGGTCTTGCCTGCGGACTTAGGGAAGATGTGCCCTGCGGGCGGCTTACTGTGACCAATGAAAACCAGGATACGGCGGAAAAGGTAACTTTAAGCGTGAAACTGGAGGATTTGACAGGTGGAAAGTTAGAGCCTTACGATAATCCTTATATCTGGCGGGATGAAAATGGAAATCAGGCAGGCAGCGGTGATAAAATTCAGGTGGAAAAAAACGGCAATTATTCTGTCACCCTGCGGCTGAAAAATAAGGATGTGGACGAGAGCGGACTGACCAGCAAAATTCTGGTGGACAATATTTGGAAAGCAGATCCGCAGCCGTCCGCGTCAGCAGGCGCTGCGCCTTCTGAACACCCCAAAGCTTCGGAAAGACCTGCTCCCGCCCAAAGCCCTGCGATATCTGAAGATTCCGGGCATGATCCGGATCCTGACAACACGCCGGACAATAATCCGGATCCTGCACCTTCCGGAAACGGGCAAACCATGCCAGAGATAAATCATGAAAATAAGCAGCAGGAGGAAGATAGCGGGAACAAAAAGAGTGGAAATGAATCGGCAGTTCCGGAAAAGATTAGGGCAACACCGGTGGGAAGAAACACAAAGGCGCAGGAACAAAAGGCAGATAGCAATCCTTCCCCTTCCATAACGCCTTTTCCAAAAATAATGAAGGAAACGAAAAAGGCAGAGCTTCCGAAAAGGCAGGCCATGGAAGAAATCCGGTATAAAACAGGGCAGACAGAAAGAAAAGACAGTATTTTTGCCAATCCAGTGGTCAGAATAATTACAGTGACAGCAGGCGTGCTGATACTTATTATTGGAATTTTGCTGTGGCTGCTTTACCTGAGAAACAGCGTGAAGGTTTATAATGATGACGGGGAAGGCAGGATGATTTATCTGGGGCGCTGTCTTGTCAGGCTTTTGGAAGATGCATACACTATCAAAATTACGGAAGCCATGGTGGAAAAGGCATATACAAACCGTTACTGTATTAAACCCGGTCTTTTTGGGCTGGGGCGGGAGGACGAGGCTCTTGTTATTTATAAAGATTCAAAGAATGCGACTGCTTATATCAGTAAGGAGATGATTATTGTCTTGTAATGGCAGCTGACCGGCCCGGGACTTTGCATTTGCTGCAAAAGTCTGTGAGAACATACCATTACTTATAAGGTATAAAAAATAATAAAGGACTTGATTTTAAATTATGAAAGTGTTAGACTCGTAGTGTTTATAAAAATAGTGCATAATTATGCATAAAATGAAGTAGTAAGAGTGAAAGAAAAGTATTCACTCTAAAGAGTTTGTGTCTGCGCTGCATCCGCAAACTCTCTTAATGAAAAAAGCAGCGCAGAAATGAGGAGAATTATGAAAAAATTTATTGCACTTTTACTGGCTGGTGTGATGACAATGAGTCTTCTTACAGCCTGCGGAGGCGGTAACGCTTCAGAAACAGCATCAGATGCATCTGAGGCTGAGAGTACAGAAAACGAAGGAGCCGGGGTGTCAGATACGGAGTCTGAACCGGAAGCTGATATCAATGCGGATGCCGGAGAAGACGGGGCAGAGACTGACGCTAAAACAGCTGACGCAGAAACAGATGATGCGGAAGGTGAAGCTGATGCGCAGTCAGAGGCGCTGTCAGACGGTGTTCTTACCGTAGGAACAAATGCGGAGTTCCCGCCTTTTGAGTATGTAGGCGATGATGGTGAACCGGACGGATTTGATATTGCCCTTATTAAGGCAATTGGCGAGAAGCTGGGCGTAGAGGTTCAGGTAGAGAACATGGAGTTTGATTCTCTTGTGGCTTCTATCGGAAGCAAGGTTGATGTTTCCATTGCCGGTATGACAGTTACGGAGGAAAGACAAAAGTCCGTTGATTTCTCAGAGGCCTATTATGAAGCAGTTCAGTATGTGATCCTTCCTGAAGGATCTGAGATTGCTACAGCAGCAGACCTGGAAGGAAAGGCAATCGGCGTACAGCTGGGCACAACAGGAGATTTCATTGCTTCTGATGACATTGCGGATTCCAAAGTTTCTCAGTACAACAAGGGAATGGATGCGGTGAACGATTTAATCAACGGAAAGGTTGACTGCGTTATCATTGACAAGAATCCCGCCCTTGTGTTTGCCAGCAAATTCGAAGGACAGCTTGCGGCGGTTGACGGAGCGGAATTTGGTTTTGAGCCGGAAGAGTATGCCATTGCAATGCCTAAGGGAGATGCGGCTTTAGCGGAGCAGGTAAATGCGGCATTAGCTGAAATCAAGGCGGATGGAACCTTTGATAAATTAGTTGAGACTTATATTGAAAACTAGGGATATTCCACTAAGTGCAGTCCCGCCCTTATATGCGGGTCCGAACATAAAAGAGGATAGCACCGCTTGATGCTATCCTCTTTTTAGAAAAGGAAAGGAACTTATGATATGCAGGCATGGTTTGAAAAAACGGCTGAAAAGTTTGAAATGGCATTTGTCGAATCTGACAGGTGGAAACTTTATTTGGAAGGGCTTGGCGTTACGCTGGAGATTGCATTTTTTGCAGCGGTTTTAGGCCTTTTGATTGGTACAGTGACAGCCCTTATGAAGCTTTCTGCCCGCAGAAACGGGAAAAAGACGATTTGGGCGGTAATTGCCAATATTTACATAGATGTGATCAGAGGAACCCCTTCTGTATTGCAGCTGCTTATCATGTGGTTTATTATTATGAAAAGTTGCAAGAACGGCACACTGGTTGCCGTGCTGTCATTCGGAATTAACAGCGGCGCCTATGTGGCGGAAATTGTGCGCGCCGGTATTCTGGCAGTGGATAAGGGGCAGACAGAGGCGGGCCGTTCCCTTGGGCTTTCCAAGGCACAAACCATGATTTATATCATCATTCCCCAGGCCATTAAAAATGTGCTTCCGCCTATTGGAAATGAGTTCATTGTTCTCCTTAAGGAGACAGCTATTGTGGGTTATGTGAGTCTTACGGATCTGACAAGAATGGCAAATCAGATTTCATCAAGAACCTATGAGCCCTTTATGCCGCTGATTGGAGCTGCGGTCATTTATTTTGTCATTATCAAAATATTGACGGTTCTGCTGGATATGCTGGAGAGGAGGCTGCGTAAAAGTGATAATCGTTAAGGATTTGCACAAAGAATTTGAGGGAAATCATGTACTGCGCGGGGTCAATTATCATGTGCATCAGGGAGAAAAAATTGTGGTAGTGGGACCCTCCGGTTCCGGTAAGAGCACCTTTTTGCGCTGCCTGAACCTTTTAGAGACGCCTACCAGCGGCGAGATCTGGTTTGACGGACAACTCATTACAGATTCTAAGGTAAACATTGATAAAATCAGGGAACACATGGGGATGGTGTTTCAGAATTTTAATTTGTTTAATAATCTTTCCATCATGGATAACATTACATTAGCTCCTGTGAAGCTTAAGCTTATGGGAAAGGAAGAAGCCAGGGAAAATGCATTAAAGCTTCTTGCCAGAGTGGGACTTAAGGAAAAGGCGGATGCTTATCCCAGTCAGCTCTCCGGCGGGCAAAAGCAGAGGATTGCCATTGTGAGATCTCTTGCCATGAACCCAAGGGTAATGCTTTTTGACGAGCCCACATCGGCCCTTGACCCGGAGATGGTAGGCGAGGTTTTAGATGTTATGAAAGAGCTCGCGGAATCAGGCATGACAATGGTGGTAGTAACCCATGAGATGGGATTTGCACGGGAAGTGGGAACAAAAGTGCTGTTTATGGATGAAGGGAATATTATGGAAGAAAATACACCTGCCGAATTTTTTAATCATCCCCAATGTGAGCGGTTACAGGATTTCCTGTCTAAGGTTCTGTAAGCGCAGGCAGGATACCGGTAAATCTGAACATATTTTGGGCTGGCCAGAAAGGCCAGCCCGTTTTTGGACCAATTTGAGTTTCTAATGCAGTCCGCAATTCTGACTTTAACCGGAAATCGCTATTTTTCTTCCGTATTGTGGTGGAGCATAAGCATGGAAGTGATGATATAGAACGGAAGGGAAAAAACCATAAAATATACATAGCGGAATTCAGCGGCAACCGGAGTTGCAATCAGTACGGTTAACAAAATGGCAACACTCGGCAGATAAAGAATCAGCTTTTGGGTTTCCGATCTGACGAAGGCGTTGCCGATACAGAAAATAAGCGCCCAGCAGATGACCCCCATGCTCCACAGAGGGCCGTACAGAGGAAGCATGCCGCCGAGCTTAATGGCAATTTCCTTTGACTTAATAACCAGAGGGCCGCCAATTAACGGCGTGTGGGACACGCCCAGAGAGGTGGCGCTTACACCTTCAACGTCAGCTACAGGATAAAAGGAATCAGGGTACCAATAGCCATAGGTCTGATGAATATAAGCTGTCATGTAATCTGACGGGTACTTAAGACCAAGCTTTGCCCAAAGCCTGAAAAATTCCCATTTATGCTCTGCCAGATAATCCTGATCCCCTGCCCGGACCAGTTCTTTGATATTGTCGGCATAAGAAGGATCGTAGAGCTTCTTAATATAGGTCAGGTCCACCACATTTTCAATGAAGTCTCTTTCTTCGTCCGTAAGGGCGCGGTCATTACAGATAACAGCCGTGATCTGCTGGGTTGGAATGGCAAGAGACTCAATTAAGTCCGGCTGGGTAACGTGAAATGCATTCATAACCGGATATTTTATAAAAACGGCGCATAGAAAAATTCCCAGAATGACAGGAAACATAACCCGTGCTTTTTTTCTGAAATAAAGAAGTAAAAAGGGAAAGCAGAGTATGAATGCATACCAGCCGTTAGAGCGCAGCAGGCACATTGCAAGCCCGGAAAGGGCAAAAATACACAAGTGGAGGATATTTGCTTTTTTTATCAGACATAAGGAGGAACAGCCAAAGCTTAAGATAGCAGCGGCAAAGAGCACATCCTTCCACATCGTAACGGAGAAAACAGCATGATAGGGAACCAGCGCGTAAAATAGCGTTGCGAAAAGGCAAATGCGGGAGCGGAGACAGTATTTCTTTATAGTGCTTACGAAATAACTTACACTCAGCGCAAGAACACACATCTGGAAAAAGGTGTAACAGGAAAGAGCAATGAGCATACTGCCTGTGAGTTTGTAACCAATGGTGTAGAGAAGCTTGATTAAAAGGGTATGCATCCAGGGGTGGTGATTGCTGTAAGGGATAACTCCCAGCACCTGCTCAAACTGATTGATACTGTCAGGGGTCATAACCCCCGGATATTGATATAAAAAATAAGGAAACCAGAAAATAAAGCAAAGAAAGAAAGCACAAAGGGCGGTATGCTTTATGTAAAATGAGCGCAAAAAAGTTAAGATTTTGGAAAGCCATGAAAAACGGCACTTTACAGTGGGGATCGGCCGGTCAGGGGCATAAGGTTCTGTAAAAAGTACACCGCGAAGGCAAACTCTGTCTCCCGTATAGGAAAACAGAAAAAGAAGTATGTGATAAAAAAGAAACAGAAAGCCCAGGAAGGTGAAACAGATAATCCCCGTCCGAAATAAGGGGCTGGTAAGCGCTTCTATATACCGGGGATAGTCCACCGCCATATAAAAAACAGTATATATAACGGAAAGAACCACTGCTGTTGTGGTTGTTTTGCGGCTTTTTAAAAGAGCAGACTTTTGTATATGGTCGTCTGCATGGCAATAGAAGAAAAAACTAAAGAGAAAATAAGCAAGGGTTAAAATATTGCCCGGCTCCATGCGGCTTGCCTTCATGAGAGCCCATGTGGTAAAAAAGCTCTGGGCGGCTTTCAGGGAAAGTCTGGTCTTAGACATGGTTTTCATGGTAATTGCTCCTGTTCCTTAAATATGTCTTATGTTATAATGAGCGCATGTGTACGTATGAGAAGAACAAAAATTCTTAAAGACTGCGTAAATAAAAATGCGTAAAATTTTGCATTTAGAAACACTATATCGTATGAGGGTTTTGTTGTCAATGAATATGCCCAAAAAGGCCAAGGAGGATAAAAGGGTGGTAACGGTCAGTTTATGCATGATTGTGAAGAACGAGGAGAAGATTCTGGCAAGGTGTCTTGACAGTATCGGGGATTTGGCGGATGAAATTATTATTGTGGATACAGGCTCCCGGGACAGAACAAAAGAGATAGCAGCCAGGTATACAGATAAAATTTATGATTTTCAGTGGATACGTGATTTTGCAGCGGCAAGAAATTTTGCCTTTTCAAAAGCGGCATGTGATTATATTTATTCGGCCGATGCGGATGAGGTTTTGGATGAAAGCAACCGGGAAAAGTTCCGGGCCTTAAAGGAAAATCTTGTGCCGGAGGTGGAGATTGTGCAAATGTATTATGCCAATCAGCTCTCCTTTGGAACTGTGTATAATTTTGATAAGGAGCTTCGGCCCAAGCTGTTTAAGAGACTTCGGACTTTTTGCTGGATAGAGCCGGTACATGAGACCGTGCGTCTTTCCCCGGTGGTGTTTGACAGCGACATAGAGATTACCCATCTGCCGCAGGGCAGCCATGCGGGAAGGGATTTGGAAATTTTTTATCAGATTGCCGCGGAAGGTAAAGCGCTGTCCTGCCGGCTTAAAAACATGTATGCCAAAGAACTGATGATTTCCGGGACAGCAGAGAATTTTCAAAAAGCGGAAAGATATTTTACGCAAATAGCAGACAGTGAAGATACGGAACCGGAGCAAATGAAAGAGGCAGTCTGCGTCCTGGTGAAAGCGGCAAGAATACGGGGAGATTATCTGAAGATGTACCGTTATGCCATGAAGGATATAGCCAGTGAAGGCGTAAGCGAGGTATGCTTTGAGCTGGGGGAATATTATTTTGGACAAAAAGAATATCAGGAGGCGGCCATCTGGTATTATAATGCGGCATATGAAACCCAAAGTATTTTAAATATTCATTCCGGCGGGGATTTTCCTCTTATGAGGCTTGCGGACTGTTATGAGAAAATGGGGATGTATGAGCAGGCTAAGGGATACAGACAGCAGGCCAGGGAGTGGAGCCGGAGCGTGAAAGAAATGTAAAGATATGTGCAAAGAATGAAATATGCTTGCGGCACGGGCAGGATAATGTTACCATAAAATAATAATTTGCTTTTCACACGTTAGCCGTCTGCCTGCTCTGAACTACGTTTCCGGCTGCCCTGTGAAAAGTAACTAATGAAAAATCCGGGATTTTTCATTTGATAAATTTGTGCCGGCGCCCAAATTTGCGGACTGCCAGACAGAAGGAGAACAAAGAGTGAGCTGGGAAAAAAATGTGCGAAGGGTTGAGCCTTATGTGGCGGGGGAACAGCCTAAGGCGGAGGGCGTTATCAAGCTAAATACCAACGAATGCCCTTACCCCCCTTCCCCTGAAATTAAAAAAATACTGGAGAAAATGGATTGTGGGAAGCTGCGTCTGTACCCGGATATGCACGCGAAAGAGCTGGTGAATGCGCTGGCGGATTATTATCACGTTAAGCAGCAGCAGGTATTTGTGGGAGTGGGTTCGGATGACGTTCTTGCCATGGCTTTTATGACCTTTTTTTATGGGGAAAGGCCAATTTTATTTCCGGACATTACTTATTCATTTTATGATGTTTGGGCGGAGGTATTTAGAATTCCCTACAGAGTCTGTGCCCTTGACGGGGATTTCCGTATCAAAAAGGAGGATTATCTTTCGCCTAACGGAGGAATTGTGATTCCAAATCCCAATGCGCCCACAGGTGTGCTGGAGGATACGGGCTTTTTTGAAGAAATTATTGCTTCTAATCCTGAGAGCGTTGTGATTGTGGACGAAGCTTATGTGGACTTTGGGGGCGAGAGTACGATTCCGCTTATAGATCGGTACGATAACCTTTTGGTTGTGCAGACCTTTTCAAAATCCCGTGCAATGGCCGGGGCACGGATTGGATTTGCTATTGGGAATGAAAAGCTGATTCGTTATTTGAAGGATGTAAAGTTTTCCTTCAATTCCTACACCATGAATATGCCTGCGATTGAAATTGGCAGGGCGGCTGTTTTAGATGATGCTTATTTCAGGGAGATTGTGGGAAAAATTATAAAAACCAGAGAGTGGACCAAAAAGGAGCTGGGAAGACTTGGATTTTCTTTTGCCGATTCGAAGGCGAATTTCGTATTTGCCTGTCATGAAAGGGTGCCTGCAAAGGATTTGTTTCTTGCACTCAAAGAAAATAATATCTATGTAAGGCATTGGGATAAGAAAAGAATCAGCAACTATCTGCGCATTACCATAGGAACGGATGAGCAGATGGAAAAGCTGATTGCATTTTTAGAAAAATACTTAAATGAAAATTAAGATATTAAATTACAGGGTTTGTGCCTTTGCGCTGCCAGCCGCAAGCCTGCCAGCCGTATATGGCTTTGTACAATAAGGCAGCGCAGAAATGGAGAAAAAAATGATTAAAAACATATTAAAAGGTATTGTGATGGGAACCGCCAATATTATCCCCGGTGTCAGCGGGGGAACTATGGCGGTATCCATGGGTATTTATGACAAACTGATTCACAGTGTCACCCACTTATTAAAAGACTTTAAAGAAAGCCTGAAGTTTCTGATTCCAATCGCTGTCGGAATGGGGATTGCGCTGGTAGGGCTGTCCTTTATCATTGAGCCTGCCTTTGAGCATTTTCCCCTGCAGACCAACTGTCTGTTCATAGGCCTTATTGTAGGAGGGCTTCCGGCCGTGTGCAAGAAGGTAAAGGGAAAAGGGATCAAAGTAAGCTATGTACTGCCTTTTCTGATTTTTTTTGCAATTGTGGTGGGGATGGCTGCCATAGGGGAAAAGGAAGGAGCTGCTGCGGATCTGAGCTTTAGCCTGTGGTCTGTGATAAAGCTTTTTGTGGTGGGCGTCATTGCCTCCGCTACTATGGTGATACCCGGTGTGAGCGGATCCATGATGCTGCTTCTTATAGGGTATTACAACCCGATTGTTGCTTCCATTAAAAATTTTGTCACGGCGCTGGTATCTTTGGATATGGCGAGAATTATGCAGGGCTGCGGCGTTTTAGTGCCTATGGGAATAGGGATTGTGGTGGGCGTTTTTGCCATTGCAAAGCTGATTGAAATTATTTTTGAAAAATTTCCCATTCAGGCATATTGGGCCATCATCGGTTTGATTGTGGCATCTCCTTTTGCCATTTTCCTGCTGGGAGAGGTGGGAACGGTTACGGCTTTGAGTATTGTGGTCAGCGTGTTAACATTTGGAATTGGATTTTTGATTGCCATGAAGTTAGGCGAATAGGCTGGAAAGAGCAGATGGGAGTTTATTGTGGAAGCATATACAGGTTTTGCCGGGGTGTATGATATTTTTATGGAAGATACGCCTTATGAAGCATGGGCGGATTTTTTGTCGGATTTGATAGAGAAGTATGGTATTTCGAAGCCGATACGTGAAAAAGAGGACACATTGGTTAAAGAAGGCAGCCGGCAGAAGAAAGACGGTTTAGAGGCTTTAGAGGAGATGGTTTCTGAAAGGGCTTTGGAGACAGAGCGGAATCTGGTGCTGGATTTAGGGTGCGGGACAGGCACGCTGACGGAGCTTTTGTACGCAAAGGGCTATGATATGATTGGCGTGGACAGCTCGGAGGAGATGCTTTTAAAGGCTATGGAAAAAAAGGAAAAATCCGGCAGTGAAATTCTGTATCTTTGTCAGGATATGCGGGATTTGGATTTGTACAGCACTGTGGGAACAGTGGTTAGCGTGTGTGACTCGGTGAATTATCTTTTGGAGGATGACGAGGTCGAAAGTGTGTTTTTACTGGTAAATAACTATCTGTATAAAGGCGGCCTTTTTATCTTTGATTTTAATACGGTTTATAAATATGAAAAGGTTATAGGGGATACAACCATTGCGGAAAACAGGGATGCCTGCAGCTTTATCTGGGAGAATTACTACCATGGGCAGGAGCGGATCAATGAGTACGATCTGACAATATTTGCCAGGGAAGGGGAAGGAGGACTGTTTCGGCGGTTTACGGAAACCCATCTGCAAAGAGGATATACTCTTGATGAAATGCTTGGATTTGTGGAAAGGGCAGGGATGGAAGTGGTGCTTATGCTGGACGCAGATACCCGCGAAAAGCCCGGGGAGATGAGCGAAAGAATATATATAGCGGCCAGAGAATGCGTAAAATAGGAGAGATTAGGATATGTCAGATTATATTGTCAGGGCAACAGCGGCAGGTGCACAGATAAGAGCCTTTGCTGCAACCACCAAAGGACTGGTGGAGGCCGGAAGATGCGCGCATAATACCAGCCCTGTGGTAAGTGCGGGTTTAGGGCGGCTGATGACAGGCGGTGTGATGATGGGTGCCATGCTGAAAGGGGAAAAGGATCTGCTGACCCTCCAGATAAGTGCAGACGGCCCGGTAAAGGGGATGACGGTCACTGCTGACAGTCAGGGAAATGTAAAAGGATATGCAATTAATCCCCGGGTTATGCTGCCGCCTAATGGAGCAGGCAAGCTGGATGTGGGGGGCGCGGTTGGAAAGGGAATGCTCCGGGTAGTGAAGGATTTAGGATTAAAAGAGCCTTATGTGGGGCAGACTGCATTACAGACAGGAGAAATTGCAGAGGATCTCACTTATTATTTTGCCACTTCGGAACAGGTGCCTTCCAGTGTGGGACTGGGTGTGCTCATGGAAAAGGATAATACGGTAAAGCAGGCAGGAGGATTCATTGTTCAGCTGATGCCTTTTACGGAGGACAAAGTAATTGCCGCTTTAGAGCGGAATCTGGCGGCATTTTCTTCCGTGACAAAAGTGCTGGATGAAGGAAAAACTCCCGGGGAGATGCTGGAACTGCTTTTAAAAGGGCTGGATTTGGAGATTGTGGACACGATGCCCGCGCAGTTTTATTGCGGATGCGATAAAAAGCGGGTAGAACGGGCCATTATCAGCATCGGCAAAAAGGAAATCAAAGAGATGATCTTTGAGAATAAGGACATTGAAGTAAATTGCCATTTTTGCAACACTTCCTACCGGTTTTCGGTAAAGGAACTGAAAGAATTGCTGGATAAAAGCAGATAACTGCGCAGCTTATCAGTAGAAGCTATTGAATGCAAAGCGCTTCGGAATGGAGAAAAAATGAGGCACGGATTTATTAAAGTGGCTGCTGTAACGCCTAAAGTTAAGGTCGCGGACACAATTTTTAACACAGAACAGATTTGCCAGGGGATTGAGGAAGGGGTAAAAGAAGGAGCGAAGGTGATCGCCTTTCCGGAACTTTGTATAAGCGGATATACCTGCGGCGACCTGTTTTTGCAGGAAAGACTTCTTTCTTCCTGCCGGGAGGGGCTCGTCAAAATTGCGGATTTTACAAGAGGGAAGGATGCGCTGGTATTTGCAGGACTGCCTTTTGAGAGAGAGGGAAAGCTTTACAATGTGGCAGCGGCTGTCCATGACGGGGAAGTGCTCTGCCTGATTCCAAAGACCTTTATTCCGTCTTACGGGGAGTTTTATGAGACGCGGTATTTCAGAGCCGGGAATAAGAAACCTGTTTTGGCGGCGTTTGATGGAAAGGAGATCCCCTTTGGAACAAACATTCTGCTAAAAGGGGAAGGCGTGGAAGGACTGATTATCGGCTGTGAAATCTGCGAGGATATCTGGGCGCCGGACGGTCCGGGTATCTCCCATGCTCTGGCAGGGGCCAGTCTTTTAGTGAATTTGTCTGCCTCAAATGAGACGGTGAATAAGGACACTTACCGGGAGATGCTGGTCAGGTCCGCAAGCGCTAAGCTGATTGCCGGATATATTTACTGCAGCAGCGGAGAGGGAGAATCCACCCAGGATTTGGTTTTTGGCGGCCATAACATGATTGTGGAAAACGGAAGTGTGCTTGCAAAGGGCAGGCGGTTTGAAAATCAGACGGTTATAGGCGATATTGATATAAACAGGCTCCGGATGGAGCGGCGCAGGATGAACACCTTTGCCTGTGGGGACAGCCCGGATTATCAGGTGATCCCTTTTTCGCTTAAAAAGGAGGAAACAAGGCTTTCCAGAACCTTTTCCTGTACGCCCTTTGTGCCTGAAAATAAAGAGGAAAAGGAAAAGCGCTGTGATGAAATTCTGTCCATTCAGTCTATGGGACTTAAGAAACGGTTACAGCACACAGGATGCAAAAAAGTAGTGATAGGCGTATCCGGAGGGCTTGACTCTACGCTGGCATTGCTTGTGAGTGCAAGAACCCTTGACATGCTGGGGACAGCCAGGGAAAATATCATCGCTGTTACCATGCCCTGTTTTGGAACTACGGACAGGACTTATGACAATGCCTGTAAACTCACGGAGATTTTAGGTGCAGTTTTAAAAGAAGTGGATATAAGGGAGGCCGTGACAGTTCATTTCAGGGATATCGGCCAAAGCATGGATAACCACGATGTAACCTATGAGAACAGCCAGGCAAGAGAGAGAACCCAGGTTTTAATGGACATAGCAAATCAGGAAAACGCCATGGTGATAGGTACAGGGGATATGTCAGAGCTGGCTTTGGGGTGGGCCACATACAATGGAGATCACATGTCCATGTACGGGGTAAACGCAGGGGTTCCCAAAACGCTGGTGCGTCATCTGGTGCGCTACTATGCGGATACCTGCCAAAATGAGAAGCTTAAGGGTATTTTGCTGGATGTGCTGGATACGCCGGTAAGCCCGGAGCTGCTTCCTCCGGTAGACGGGGTGATTTCCCAGAAAACAGAGGATCTGGTAGGACCCTATGAACTTCATGATTATTTCCTTTATTATATGCTGCGATGCGGCTTTGAACCGGAAAAAATTTACCGGATTGCCAGGACTTCCTTTGCAGGGCAGTATGATGACGAAATTATTTTAAAATGGATGAAGGTATTTTATAAGAGATTTTTTTCACAGCAGTTTAAGCGTTCCTGTCTGCCGGACGGCCCCAAGGTGGGAAGTGTGGCGGTGTCCCCAAGAGGAGATTTGCGGATGCCCTCCGATGCCTGCGTCAGAGTATGGATGGAACAATTGGAACGGGAGATTTCTTAATTCATCCTGACGGATGCTGCCGGGGGCAAAAATCTGCATATCCAAGATGTGCTGTGCTCTGCTGTGGTTTTTGACTGTATGTGTGACGTATCACAGCAGAGCCTGAAGCAGGAAAGAAAACCGCGGGAATTTTGACTTTGAATCAGCTCCTTTTATGCGGGCGAAGGCGATGCGGAGGGGCTTTCAGAGGGCGAAGGAGCCGCCGCTTTGCCAAGAGAGGATTTAATGGCGTTTAATAAAACCATGGAAGTATATTTGTTGTCGTCAGCGTAGGTAATGTTATCCAGTGACTGGTTTTTTAGGATCTGATTTGCCAGTTCGTCAAAGGAGGGCTCTAACAGCGGAAACATGGTTGCCACGGCTTCATCCAGATTTACGATACGGATATCGTTGATGTTGGTCTCATCTACAGTGACTTCCACGTCCACCGCATTGTCATTTAAAACCAGGGATGTGGTGTAAATGCCGGGCACATAGACAGCGGATGGCGCTTCCACAGAGGTTTCCTGCTTTTTGTCCTTTGGTACAAACATAATAATAAGGAGAATGATAAATAATATTCCCAGCAGTGCAAACAGGCCGGTATATATTAATTCTTTCAGATGAAGTACAACAATTTTGGTTTTGGAGCTCATAGGCTATCCCCGTTACGTTCTTTTTATCATATTATTATTTGTGGCGGGGATTTATGCCATGTTGTGTTAGAAACTTTACAGTATTGACAAAAGGGTAGAAAGCCTGCTATCATAATACGGAACAAAGGCGTTCTTAATATCAGTGGATTGAACCGCTGGTATATGGACGCCTTTTGTTATATGGGATTAGAAATCGCAGAAAGGAATGAAAGGGTTATGAGGAAGAATTTTTCAAAAGAAGACATCATGGCGCTGGTAAGTGATGAGGATGTGGAGTTTATCAGACTGCAGTTTACGGATATGTTCGGAAGCCTAAAAAACGTGGCGATTACGGCCAGCCAGCTTGAGAAGGCGCTGGATAACAAGTGTATGTTTGACGGTTCCTCTATTGAGGGCTTTGCACGGATTGAAGAATCGGATATGTACTTATATCCGGATTTAAATACACTGGAAATTTTTCCGTGGCGGCCCCAGCAGGGCAAGGTGGCAAGGCTGATCTGTGATGTATACCGCCCTAACGGCGAGCCCTTTGAGGGGGATCCGAGATATATTTTAAAGTGCGCCGTAAAAGAAGCGGAGCGTATGGGATATAAATTTGAGGTGGGGCCGGAATGTGAATTTTTCTTATTTCACACGGATGAAAACGGCATGCCCACAACGCTCACCCATGAAAAGGCAGGTTATTTTGATTTAGGACCGCTGGATTTGGGAGAAAATGCAAGGCGTGATATGGTGCTGACTTTAGAGGATATGGGATTTGTGGTGGAGGCATCCCACCACGAGGTGGCCCCTGCCCAGCATGAGATTGATTTTAAATATGATGAAGCTCTGGCTACGGCTGATAATATTATGACTTTTAAGCTGGCGGTCAAGACCATTGCCAAGCGGCACGGACTGCATGCCACCTTTATGCCCAAGCCCAAATACGGCGTAAACGGGTCTGGCATGCACATCAATATGTCCCTGTCAAAGGACGGAAAAAATATTTTTAACGATCCGGCAGATGAGCTGGGTTTAAGTAAGGAGGCCTACTATTTCATCGGCGGCATTATGAAGCATATGAAGGGAATGACAGCCATCACAAACCCCCTTGTGAATTCCTATAAAAGGCTGGTTCCCGGCTATGAAGCGCCGGTGTATATTGCCTGGAGCGCTACCAACAGAAGTCCTTTAATCCGCATTCCGGCAATAAGGGGGGAGGGCACAAGGATAGAGCTGCGCTGTCCCGACCCTGCTGCTAATCCTTATCTGGCGCTTGCAGTGTGTTTAAGGGCTGGACTGGATGGTATTGCGGGCCGTATGAATCCTCCTGCAAGCGTTGACCGCAACATTTTTACCATGTCTAAGGAGGAAAAGAAAAAACTTGGCATTGAGGCTATACCAGGTACGCTGATAGAGGCTGTTTATGCGCTTGAGGAGGATGAATTTATCCAGGAGACTTTAGGCAGGCATGTATCGCAAAAATATATTGAGGCGAAGAAGGCGGAGTGGGCGGACTACCGTTCCCAGGTTACGGACTGGGAGATTAACCAGTATTTAAACCAATTTTAATCTATAAGCCGGCTTGGAGCCCTGCGGTTTAAACGGGATACAGGTTTGAAAATCCGGTAAACGGCCCCGGGGCTGACTTGAAAATGTATAAAGCAAGGAGGTGTGCACATGACCAGTGTGATTGTAGCTCTTCCTAAAATAGAGGATGCTAAAAGTATGAAAAATGTTCTGGTCAGAAACGGCGTTTCGGTGGCGGGAGCCTGTATCACAGGTGCACAGGTACTTGCGCTTGCGGATAGTTATAGTGACGGCATCGTTATTTGCGGGTATAAAATGGCAGATATGATGTATTCCCGGCTGCAGGAATATCTTCCCTCCGGTTTTGAAATTTTATTGCTGGCTTCAAGGCAGGTGATAAGTGAAGGAATAGCTGAGAGCGGTGTTATGTGTCTGACTATGCCGGTAAAAGTTCACGATCTGGTTAATACGGTGGATATGATGATTCAGGCCGCGGAGCTGCGAAAACGGAAACGAAGGGAAAAGCCAAGAGAAAGAAGCGCCAAAGAGACGGGGCTTATCAAAGATGCAAAGGAGGTTTTGATGAGGCGCAACCACATGACGGAGGAGGAAGCCCACAGATACATACAAAAATGCAGCATGGACAGCGGGACTAATATGGTGGAGACAGCGCAGATGGTACTGCGGATGATGAAGTAAAATATAAAGAATTTTATAGAATAAAAAGACCCTTTATGTTGCTTGAAGACAGTGCTTCGGTATGGTATGATTTTGGAAGATGATACGGAAACGGTTCGGATAAACCGGACGTTTCGGAAAGCATACGAAAGTCTGAAAGGAGACAACATGAAGGGTTCATTTTTTTTAGGGGCGGATGCAAGTCCGAAATTTGAGGTTCGCGATATGAACATAGGCGAACTGGGAGACGAGGAAGTTCTGGTGCGCAGTAAGACATGCGGTATTTGCGGGACGGACGTACATATTTACAAGGGAGAGCCGGGATCCGCGGACGCGGTGCCGCCTGTGGTATTGGGCCATGAGTTTGCAGGTGTTGTGGAGAAGGTTGGCGTGAAGGTAACCAAGGTTAAGGCAGGGGACCATGTGACGTTAGACCCTAATATCTATTGCGGGACATGTATGCCCTGCCGTATGGGACATAAACAGAACTGCGAGCATCTCTTTGCCCTGGGAGTAAACACCAACGGAGGGTTTGCAGAGTATGCGGTGTGTCCGCAGTCACAGTGTTTCCGGGTAGACAAGGACGTTGATTTTGACGTGGCGGCAATGGCGGAGCCCTTAGCCTGCGTGATTCACGGCATCGATTTGGCCGGGATCAAGCCGGGACAGAATGTATGCGTAATCGGCGGAGGCACCATTGGCCTTTTGATGGTACAGATGGCAAGGCTTAGCGGCGCAGGAAGCGTTATTTTAAGCGAGCCTGTGGAGATACGGCGTCAGATTGGCCTTGAGGTGGGAGCCGATGCGGCGATCGATCCCATTCATGAGGATTTGCAGGGAAGAATAAAGGAAATCCTCGGGGAAGGGATTGTGGACGTGGTGATTGAATGCGCAGGCAATCCCATCACGGCAAAGCAGGCTCTTGAGGTGGCAGGATTAGGGGCAACCATCCTGTTTTTCAGTGTGCCGGGGGTAGGTTCCACCGTACAGCTTCCCTTATTTGACGTATTTAAAAAGGAACTGAAAATAGTAGGATCGATTATCAATCCGGATACCCACCAGAGAGCAGTGAATCTGATCAATGCCGGAAGACTGGAAATCAAGAAACTGATTACCCACAGCTACGATCTGGAACATTTAGAGGACGGCATTAAAATGCAGATGAGCAGTGAGTCCATCAAGGTGGTAGTTCATCCGTAAATATGATGTATGATAAAGACACAGAAGGGAGATTTCATATGGAAAAATGGGTAAGAAGCCGTTTTCAGCCAGGGATCGGTCTGGGTGAAAACGGGACAAGGGTGACAGCATCAAAAGAACACATTGCCCTGTCAAAGAGGGCGGCTAAGGAAGGCATGGTTCTTTTAAAGAATGAACAGGGGGTTCTGCCTTTGGAAAGAGGGACCAGAGTAGCTCTTTTCGGGAAGGGAACTTTTGACTATGTAAAAGGCGGCGGAGGCAGCGGGGATGTAACCGTTTCCTATGTGAGAAATTTTTATGAGGGTCTTTCCCTGCAGAAAGACTATGTGGAAATCTTTGATAAGACAGTGGAGTTTTATAAAAAAGAGGTGGAAAGACAGTACGCCGGGGGGATGGAGCCGGGACTTACGACAGAGCCGGATCTTAGCGATGAGCTTGTGGCGCAGGCAGCCCGCTTTACGGACACCGCCATTATTTCTATCAGCCGCTTTTCCGGAGAGAGCTGGGACCGCAAGGCATATAAAGGACAGCATATTGATATTCAGGGAGAAGGCGAGGATATGGTTCAGAAATCCGAAAAGATTTTTGAAGATGGCGACTTCTACCTGACAGCAGCTGAAAAGGCTATGGTGGAAAAGGTAAAAGGTGCGTTTCTAAAGATAATTGTTGTGATGAACGTAGGAGGCATGGTTGACACGGAGTGGTTCCATGGAGATGACAGGATTCAGTCCGTACTGATGGCATGGCAGGGCGGAATAGAAGGCGGCCTTGCGGCAGCAGAGCTTATTGTAGGCAAAGGCTCTCCCTCCGGTAAACTTTCGGATACCTTTGCAAAAGAGCTGTCAGACTATCCTTCAACGGAAACCTTCCATGAGTCTCAGGATTATGTGGATTATATAGAGGATATTTATGTGGGATACCGCTATTTCGAAACAGTTCCAGGCAAAAAGGAAAGAGTAAATTATCCTTTTGGCTTTGGATTATCCTACACAGACTTTGCCCTTTCTAAGCCGGTGGTTACGGTGGAAGCCGGATGCATTAAAGCCTGTACTACCGTCTGCAATACAGGCGTAAGAGAAGGCAGGGAAGTGGTGCAGGTTTATTACAGCGCTCCTCAGGGCAGGCTTGGCAAACCGGCCAGGGTGCTGGCAGGTTACCAGAAGACAAGGCTGCTTGCCCCCGGCGAGAGCCAGAGCGTTTTTATTTCCTTTAAAGTAAATGACATGGCCAGCTACGATGATCTTGGAAAAGTGGCGAAATCGGCATGGATATTAGAAAAAGGAGAATATCATTTCCATGTGGGCACTTCTGTGAGAGATACTGTGGAAGCAGATTATGTATACAGCCTGGATGAGGATACCGTGACGGAGCAGCTTTCATCAAAGATGGCGCCCAGTTCCTTAAAGAAGCGTATGCTGGCGGATGGCAGCTTTGAGGAGCTTCCGCTTACCAGGCCCAATGACCCGGATGAGAGTATTTTTGAAAAGCATAAGGAGGGCTCCGCTACCTATATTATACCTGCTGAAAAAGCAAGAGAGCCTTACTTTAGGAGAGAAGAAGATCAAAAGCCGCTGCTTTCGGATGTGTGCGAAGGAAAAATAACATTAGACGCCTTTGTGGCAGCCCTTCCGGACAAAGAACTGGCAGAGCTTTTAGGCGGCCAGCCAAACTTAGGCGTAGCCAATACCTTTGGATTCGGCAATCTGGGCGAGTATGGCGTTCCCAATATTATGACTGCGGACGGCCCTGCAGGACTGCGTATTCTTGCCCAGTGCGGCGTCTGTACAACGGCATGGCCCTGCGCCACCCTTCTTGCCTGCACCTGGGATCCTAAGGTGACGGAGCAAATTGGTATTGCAGCGGGAAAAGAAGTGAAGGAAAATAACATAGCCGTCTGGCTTGCGCCTGCCGTCAACATTCACAGAAGCCCTCTGTGCGGCAGGAACTTTGAGTATTATTCTGAGGATCCGCTCCTTACGGCAAAGCAGGCGGCGGCTCTGGTGAAAGGGGTTCAGTCAGGTAGAATCGGCACCAGCGTAAAGCATTTTGCACTGAACAATAAGGAGACCAACCGCAAGGATTCCGATTCGAGAGCTTCCGAGCGCGCAATTCGTGAAATCTATATTAAGGCCTTTGAGATAATTGTAAAGGAGGCGCAGCCCTGGACCATTATGTCCTCTTACAATATTATCAACGGTCACCGAGCAAGCGAAAATAAAGATCTCCTGACGGGGATTCTGCGGGATGAGTGGGGATTTGAAGGCATGGTTACCACAGACTGGTGGACCTACGCAGAGCATTACAAGGAAGTGAAAGCCGGCAACGATGTGAAGATGGCGTGCGGATATCCGGAAAAACTCCTTGAAGCCAAAGAAAAAGGCGTGCTTTCCAGAGAAGAAATGGAAATCTGCGGGAAGCGGATTTTGGAATTGATTCTTAAGGTAGATTAAAAAATATAATCAATTAAAGCAATAAGACCGACAGACATTTGATTCTGCCGGTCTTATTGCACATGAAAAGACGGGGGTTAAAAAATATTGTATGGGCATTAAAATGAAAATCATGCTTGTGGAGGATGATGAAGCGTTGGCAGGAGAAATCAGCTCTTTTTTGATAAAGTGGGGATTTGACACGGAAATTTCAAGAAAGTATGATGAAATTCTGCAGGAATTTATGGAATGGAAACCACAGTTGGTGCTGATGGATATTAATCTGCCCTTTTACGACGGCTTTTACTGGTGCCGTCAAATCAGGAAGATTTCCGCGGTGCCAATTATCTATATAAGCAGCCGCGGCGATGATAAGGATAAGATCATGGCTATTGCCCAGGGCGGTGACGACTATGTGGAAAAGCCCTTCCGGCTGGAGCTGCTGCGGGCAAAAATAGAGGCCATATTAAGGAGAACCTATGAATACAGGGTAAAGGAGCGGATTTTTTTAAAGCCGGGGATTTGCTTTGACCCGGTTTCCCAAATCCTGTTTTATGAAGGAAAGGAAGTGGATTTGACCAGGTCGGAGAGAAAAATTTTTGCCAGGCTGATGAAGGAACGGCCCCGGGTGGTATCCAGAGAAGAGCTGATGATGGATCTCTGGAACACGGATGAGTACGTGTCGGACGGGACACTTACAACGATGATTAGCAGACTGCGGGGAAAGGTGAAAGGAGTCTGCGGGGAAGAAATGATAGGGACGAAGAAAGGACAGGGATATTTTATTGTATGAGTTATATGAGAAGATGCTGGAAATATTACCTCTTTTGTCTGACGGTATTAGCGTTTGCCAATTTATATTTTCTTTTTCTGATACAGGACAGGCAGATAGCGTATCTGGTATATTTTGACATTCTTTTGGTGGTTTTTTTTCTGCTTTTTGCAGGAAGTGATTTTTATAACTACAGGAAAAAAAGGCTTTGGAAAAAACAGCTTTTAGGATTGGAGAGTGTGATTTGCGATATACTTCCTGTATCGGAAGGATTTGAAAACAGGGACATTGCAGAGCACGATATCAGAATTTTAAAAGAGAAAATACAGGAGCAGTTTCAGGAGGACTGCGAATTACAGGATTATGTGGCAAAGTGGTGCCATGAGTTTAAGATTCCGCTGTCCACCTGCCTTTTGATAGATGAAAAAATGGAGGATGGGAAGCTGAAAAGGGATATGAGGGAGCCCTTGGAGAGGATGAACCGGCAGATTAATACTATGATGGCAGGGTGCAGACTGCAGAGTCCTTTGTTTGATTTGCAGATAAAGAAAATTTCTTTACCGGAATGCGTGAAAGCATCTGTGAGAAATAACCAGTTTTTTCTGATTCGAAAAAAATTTGCATTGGATGTGCAGGTGGAAGAGTTATCTGTTTATACGGATCCGGCATGGCTTGTCTATATTTTGGATCAGTTGATAAACAATGCCCTCAAATATTCCGGCAGGGAGCCGGGGCTTCGCATCTGGTCTGAAAGACAGGAAAAAAAGGTCATGCTTTTTGTGGAGGACAATGGGGAAGGAATCAGGGACAATGATTTAAACAGAGTTTTTGAGAAAGGATTTACGGGGGACAATCACCATAATGGAAAGTATAAATCAACGGGGATGGGGCTTTATATGACAGCTAAGATTGCGCAGAAACTGGAACATGAGATAAAGGTGGAAAGTGAATATGGCGTTTACACCAGATTTACCATAGAATTTTCTTAAAAATAAATACAGGGTTTCTTACAAAAATTGTAAGGTTCAGGGCTTCTTTGTAATGTATCCGTAAGGATTTTTTGTGCCGGTCATTTTATAATAGCAGTATCAAATTTGTGTCCGGACCCAAATTTGCAGATTGTTGAAACTTGGAGGACTGATATGAAGAATAAAGTGGTGGAAGTAAAAAATCTGGTGAAAAATTACGGTGCAAAGGATGTTCAGACGAAGGCGCTAAAAGGAATTGATTTGGTCATTTATCAAAATGACTTTATTGCAGTCATGGGGCCCTCCGGTTCAGGGAAAACTACCCTGTTAAATATTCTTTCCACTATTGACAAGCCCTCTTTAGGGGCTGTCATATTGGATGAGAGGGATATTACCCGGATATCCAACAAGGAATTATCAAAGCTAAGGAGAGATAAAATAGGTTTCATTTTTCAGGATTACAACCTGCTTGATACTATGACGCTGGAGGATAATATTGCACTGCCGCTGTCTCTTAACGGGGTTTCCGCTAAGGAGTGTATGGAACGGACCAAGGAGCTTGGCAGCCTGTTCGGGCTTACAGATCACTTGAAAAAATACCCCTATCAGCTCTCGGGCGGGCAGAAACAAAGGGGAGCGGCCTGCCGGGCCCTTATTACAAACCCGGAAATCATATTTGCAGATGAGCCAACAGGAGCCTTAGACTCTAAATCCGGCAGAGAGCTTTTGGATTGCTTAAAAAGGATAAACGAGGAAGGCCGGGCTACTATTCTTATGGTAACTCACGACTCTTTCAGCGCTTCCTATGCAAAGGACGTTTATATATTAAGTGACGGCATGATCAAATGCAGGATAAGCAGGGGAGCAGAACGAAAAGAATTTTATGACAGAATTATAGATGTGCAGACTTCCATGGGAGGTGATTTCTTATGCGAATGATGAGCCTGGCCTTGATGAATTTTAAAAACAGCTTTAGAAATTATCTTTCTCTTGTGATTTCACTGTCCTTTACCATACTGATTTTCTTTAATTTCCAGAATATCATTTATTCGGACGGCTTAGCGGTATTGGGCGCTAAAAACAAAGAATACACGGAAACGGTTGTGCAGGTAATCTCCTTTGTGCTTGTGTGCTTTATGTTTTTCTTTATCTGGTATTCCACCAATGTGTTTTTGACCAAGAGAAAAAAGGAAATAGGAATATATGTGTTTATGGGATTATCCAATCAAAAAATCGGAAGGCTATATGCCATAGAGACAGCTTTGACCGGTGTATCAGCGCTGATATTCGGGATATTTTCCGGTGTGCTCACAGCAGGCCTGTTTCAAATGATTTTGTTTGCCCTTTCGGATATAGCGGTGGAAATCAGTTTTCAGTTTCGCATAAAACCGGTTTTCATCACGTCAGGAGTTTATCTGGCTGTGTACTTCATTTTTGTGTTAAAAGGATATATAAATATTGTGAGAAGCAGTGTGCTCAGCATGCTTTTGGGAACAAAACAAAACGAATATGTGAAACAAAATGTGGCGATTCTTTTCGTAAAGGCAATGGCAGGAACGGTGGTGCTGGGGACGGGATTTTATTTGGCAGTCCGGGAAAGCGGAAATGGCGTAAATATCATGGGAAATCTTTTTCTGGCAGTAGTTTTTGTGGTGATAGGAGTTTATTTGCTTTTTGGAGGCCTGATTCCTTTTGTTTTCCAGGGGCTTGCAAAGAATAAGGCCTTCCTTTATGGAAAAGAGAGGTGCCTTTGGGTGAACAGCGTGGTGTTTCGGATGAAAAAGAATTATCGGACCTATGCCATGGCATGTATCTTGATTTTATGCTCCGTCTCAGCCCTGGCAACAGGATTTGCCATGAAGAACAGATATGAAAATGTTAAAATCTTCGAGAGTGTATATACTTTTCAGGTACTCAGCAGCTGGCCGGACCTGGGAGAAGAAGTAAGGGGAATCATCGGGGAAAATACAGAGATCACATATAGTGCGGAAATACCTATTATAGCTCTTAAAGAGGATACGGTCGCAGCAAACGAAAATTTTGGTACCTATGCGCTGGTGGCTTATTCCGATTTGAAAAAGCTGGCTGAGAATGTAGGGCTTGCATTTGACTTTCAGGAACCGGAACAGGGGCAGGTGGTCAGAGCTTCTCATTTGTCCCTTCTGTCTCTCATTACGGACAGCTCCCATATCAGTGTGACGATAGGCGGAAAGGTTTATCAGCAGACGGAAGAAATAACTGTTCCTTATATGGGTTATTTGCAGGATAAGGTCAGCTTTTATGTTGTGAATGACGAGGAATTTAAAGATCTGGTGCCTCTTGGGCAAAAGCTGTATACTTATAATTACAGGATGGAGGATTTAAACGTTTTTGAAACGGTCAGAGAAGAATTAAGAAGATTCAGGGAAGATGTGATCAGCGATTACTATATGGGCATTGTTTCCATGGACCCTTCCAAAGATACGCTGGAGTGGATTAAAATATCCTATTCTCTTTGTATTTTTATGTTTATGGTTTTTATCCTTGCAAGCGGGAGCATTATGTTTATGAAGCTGTATAACGATTCCTTTGAGGAAAAGGAACGCTTTCTGGTCCTGCGAAAAATAGGAATGAGCCATAAGGTGCTGCAAAAATCCATTGCAGCCGAGTTGGGAGCGGCCTATGGCCTGCCTTTTGCGGTCATGGCAGTTTCTTCTTACTTTTCCGTCCATGCGCTTGAACTTATGATGAAGGCGGATCTGCGCATTATCAATGTTGTGAGTGTTTTGACGGTGTCCGGGATATTTTTGCTGTGTTATATTTTATCTGTTTTGACCTATCAGAGAAATGTGGGCGTGTCGGAGAACAGTTTACTATAAAAAATTTCCTTAAATTGTTGAGAAGGGAAAAGGGAGGAACGCACAGTGCATTTTGTAGAGGCAAAGGGAATTTTATCACCTCAAAATGGTATGAACCTGTACCGGGGCTGTACCCACGGCTGTATTTACTGCGACAGCCGCAGCAAGTGCTACCAGATGAAGCATGAATTTGAGGATATAGAGGTAAAGCAAAATGCACCGGAGCTGCTGGAAAAGGCGCTGCGCGCAAAACAAAAGCGCTCTGCAAAAGGCGCCATGATAGGTACGGGGGCCATGTGCGACCCTTATATGCACTGTGAGCAGGAGCTTTTGCTTACGAGAAAATGTCTTGAAATAATAGACAGATATGGATTTGGTCTTTCCATACTGACCAAATCCGACAGGATTTTGCGGGATTTAGACCTTTTAAAGAGCATCAACCAAAAGGCAAAATGTGTGGTGCAGATGACGCTTACCACTTATGACGAGCAGCTGTGCCGGATATTAGAGCCTAATGTGTGCACCACCAAAAGGCGCTTTGAGGTGCTTAAGATTATGCGGGAAAACGGGATCCCTACCATTGTTTGGATGAGCCCTCTTTTGCCCTTTATCAATGACACAAGGGAAAATGTGGAGGGAATCCTTAACTATTGCGTAAGGGCGGGGGTTTACGGCATTATCTGCTTTGGCATTGGCGTGACCCTTCGGGAAGGAGACAGGGAGTATTTTTATGAGGCCCTGTGCAAAAATTTTCCGGGGTTAAGGGAGAAATACCATCAAAAATACGGTTATGCCTATGAGATTGTAAGTGACAACAACAGAGAGCTTATGAGGTTATTTTATGATGTGTGCAGAAAGCATAATATCGTATGCAGTGTGGAAGAGCTGTTTGCGTATCTCAGACAGTTCCCGGAGGATGAGGCATATGAGCAGATGAGCTTGTTTTTTAAATAAAAAAGGAATGTCCCAAACAGAAAAACCATTTGAGACGTTTAAAATTGCATCACACAGATAAAACTGGCACGATGTGAACAGACGCTGCCAGGCTTCGCGGAGCCTGGCAGTCGCTGTATAAAAAGTCCGGAATCTTATTTGGTTCCGAAAATCCGGTCCCCGGCATCGCCAAGCCCGGGACAGATATAAGCATGTTCATTCAGACATCTGTCAAGGTGTCCCACATAGATCTGGATATCGGGGTGGGCTTCCCGCAGTCTCTTAAGTCCTTCGGGAGCAGCGATGATGCACATAAACTTGATGTGCTTTCCTCCGTGCTGTTTGATGAAGTTTACCGCCTCGGCGCCTGAACCTCCCGTAGCCAGCATCGGGTCTACCACAACAATGGTCCTTAAATCGATGGGCTCAGGAAGCTTGCAGTAATATTCATGAGGATCATGAGTCTCGGGGTCCCGGTATAAACCGATATGCCCTACCTTGGCGGAGGGCACAAGGGCAAGGATGCCGTTTACCATTCCAAGCCCGGCACGTAAAATAGGCACAATGGCCATTTTTTTACCGGAAATAAAAGGAGTCATACAGGTTTCAATGGGAGTTTTAACCTCCACGTCCTCTAAAGGAAGATCGCGCAGGGCCTCATAGCCCATCAACATGGCAATTTCTTCGATTAAGTTGCGGAATTCGTTTGTCCCGGTGTTCTCGTCACGAAGACGGGATATTTTGTGCTGGATTAAAGGGTGATCCAGTATAAATACGTTTTCCATGTTTTCAAAATGTTCCATAGCAATCCTCCTGTAAATGTGACTTGTCAACTTGTTATACTATGTAAAATTCTAGTGCAACTTAAGGGGTTCGTCAACTCATTACAGCATTTATTTCTCTCTTTTTTTACAAAGTTTTTCTTGTAATATGGAAGGATACCCTTTATACTTGTAAAGATACCAAAATTTCATAAACAGTAAATGCTATCCGGTTCTGATCATACCAAAATGCTATGACCGGAAATGGCTCATGAGGAGGGAATCATTATGCCTAAACAGCAGGAAGCGATTCGTGATGCAAGGGCTCTTGGCATACCCAAGATGCTTATCCTTGGATTACAACACATGTTCGCCATGTTTGGCGCAACAATTTTAGTACCAATTCTGGTAAATGTTTATTTTGAGGGAGAAGGACTTTCGATTCAGGTCACCTTAATCTGTGCGGGACTGGGAACTTTGTTTTTCCATCTTTGCTCCAGGCTGAAGATACCTGCATTCTTAGGTTCTTCTTTCGCATTTTTAGGAGGTTTTCAGACAGTAGCACAGTTAGATACAGGTGTTTTTGCGGGTATGAGCATGGGGGAGAAGCTTCCCTATGCCTGCGGCGGTATTGTGGTAGCGGGCCTTTTGTATCTGGCGCTGGCGCTGGTTATTAAATTAATCGGGGTTAAAAAAGTAATGCGGTTTCTTCCGCCTGTGGTTACGGGTCCGATTATTATCTGCATCGGACTGAGCCTTGCCCCTTCCGCAGTTTCCAATGCTTCTACCAACTGGCTGCTTGCCATTATCGCATTGGGAACCATTATTATCTTCAACATTTGGGGAAAGGGCATGTTCAAAATTATTCCCATTCTTATGGGAGTGATGATTTCCTATGCAGCGGCGCTTATCTTTAATGCAGCCGGGTTTACAAACCCTGACGGCAGCGTCATTTTAAATTTTACAGGGGTGCAGGCTGCAAGCTGGATTGGGCTGCCTCCTTTTCAGATTTGCAAATTTGATATAACTGCCATTCTGGTGATGGCGCCCATTGCGCTGGCAACCATGATGGAGCATATCGGCGATATGTCGGCTATCTCAGCAACGGTAGGCGAGAACTTTATTGAAAATCCCGGTCTCCACCGGACCTTAGTGGGCGATGGCCTTGCCACCTCATTATCCGCGCTTTTTGGCGGTCCTGCCAATACTACATATGGAGAGAACACGGGGGTCTTAGAGCTGAGTAAGGTTTATGATCCTAAGGTAATCCGTCTTGCCGCAGTTTACGCGGTAGTGCTGAGCTTTATTCCCAAGATGTCAGAAATTATCGGCTCCATTCCCTCTGCAATTATCGGCGGGGTAAGCTTTATGCTTTACGGTATGATTTCCGCAATCGGTGTGCGGAATATAGTGGAAAATAAAGTGGATTTTACGAAGTCCAGAAATTTGATTATAGCAGCGGTAATTTTGGTCAGCGGCCTTGGATTCAGCAGCGGCCTTACCTTTGTGATAGGTACGACTTCCATAACCCTGACAGGTCTTGCAATCGCGGCTCTTGCGGGAATTATCCTGAATGCGGTCCTGCCCGGGAATGATTATGTTTTTGGTGAAAATCCCCAGGGGGACAGGACCCGCGGAGTGGCAATCCGCCCTGATGTAAAAGGAAAATAACGGCTCATTGCCCCGCGGAAACAAAAAAGTGTAAAGTCTCTGAAATTTAACAGACTTTACACTTCCCGTCCTGCGGCTGCCTTTAAAGGGTTATATCTTCAACGTTTACGCCTAAAGATGATAATTTTGCCACTGCTAACCTGATAGAATAATCAAGTTCTTTGTTCTCCTGATTGCCGTTTGACTGCTTGATGCGTTGTAATTCCGCATATCTGTCAATTGTAATTGTAATTAATTCTTTATCAGACATTTCCTGTACCATCCTTTCACCGCCTTTTTTAATTGATGATTTTTTACTGATACAATCTTATTATAGCGGTTTTGCGGGGAAGTGTAAAGTCTGTTCATTCCTTTTGCTTTTGCTATGAATTTTTGCAAATCCTCTAAAGTCTTTTCAAAAATATCCGATACAAATAATGTAAAAAGAAATAAAATCTTTATGAGTGGAAAATCCGTGCAGCAGTTAAGGGCGGGTGTTCGTCCGGACTGCCGCAAATCCATGGAAGGAGGAATACGGATGCGTATAGAAGCTTATACACAGGTTCAGCAGTTATATAATGCGAAGAAAGTGTCCAAGACACAGGCAAAGAGCAGCGCAGGGCACTCTGACAAGCTGCAGATTTCCGGCTTCGGCAGGGATATACAGGTTGCAAAGCAGGCTGTGGCAGCCAGTCAGGATGTGAGGGAGGAGCTGACAGCCTCCATTAAGTCACAGATTCAGGCCGGCACATATGATGTGGGAGTGGATCGCTTTGCTGATAAATTAATGCAGAGATATGAAGAAATGAGGTAATCTAAGTGGCAAGTTTGATGGAAAACCTGATTGAAGTGTTAGACCTGGAAAGCCGGGAATATGAAAACTTGCTGGGATTATCAATGAAAAAGACACCGGTTGTGGTAGCCGGTGAGCTTGAAAAATTAGCCAAAATCACGGATGAAGAACAAATCGTTGTCGGTAGGATTAACCGTCTGGAACAGAAAAGACAAGAGGTTTTTACTGATATCGCCAATGTAATGAACAAGGATGTTGAAACATTGCTGCTTACGGACCTGATTGAGATGCTTAAATCAAGGCCCGAAGAGCAGCAGAAACTGGCTAGAGTGCATGACAGATTACGCGCCGCTGTTTATGAGGTTAAGAAAGTAAACGGACAGAATGCAATTTTGATTCAAAATGCGCTGGAAATGGTGGAATTTGACATGAACATGCTGCAGTCCATGAATACAGCGCCGGAAACGGCAAACTATAATAAGGGCGCCTACAACACAGGGACCCATATAGGAATGGACGCAGGCGGCTTTGACGCAAAGCAATAATCCTTGTAAAAATTCAAAAAGCGATGAGAAGGAGCAACAGATATGTCTTTAATGGGAAGCTTATATGTGGGTTTAAGCGGATTGCAGATGGGGCAGAACGCGCTTAATACTACCGCGCACAACATGGCAAACGTTGATACAGTCGGGTACACCAGGCAGCAGGTGCAGCAGGGGACCCGCATTTATAATACAATTTCTACCAGTGCTTCTGCTGTTGCGTATCAGCAGATAGGCCTTGGTGTCAATTATTCTCAAGTAAAACAAGTCAGAGATGTTTTCCTGGATAAAGCATACAGAAGAGAATCAGGCAGAAGCGGATTCTATGATACTTTTGCGGCAGCTGTTGAGGAAGTGGAAGATATTTTCCAGGAGCTGCAGGGAGAGGCTTTTGCCAAAACCATTGAAAATTTGTGGACCTCCGTTCAGGAGCTGGCAAAGGATCCGGCAAATTCTGTCAATCAGGGCGTTTTCGTGCAGCGCTGCAACGAATTCCTGACACGGTCTCAGGCGGTATATAAGAGCCTTAGCGAGTATCAGGATGATTTGAATGATAAAATCGTAAAGCAGGTAGATACTATAAATGCTTATGGCGACAGAATAGCACAGCTCAATGTGGAAATCCAGAAAATTGAGGCCGGACAGATCGAAAAGGCAAACGATTTAAGGGATGAGAGAAACCAGCTGATCGATGAGCTCTCCACCATGGCATATATAGAATGCAGGACAGACGTTTCAGGGAATATCCTTATTCAACTGGAAGGAAAGGATTTTGTCAGGGCGGAATCTGCTAATAAGATCGGGCTTGAGTATGACGAGAACGGTTTTGCAACACCTTATTGGACACAGCTGGCGAAGACCAAGATGGTAAATGGCGTTAAGACAGTAACCTCCACAGAGGGGGCGAAAGTATTTAATATGGACAGGATTATTTCCAGCAGCGCCAATACAGATATCGGCTCGCTGAAGGCCATGCTGTATGCCAGAGGAGACCACAGGGCAACCTTCCGGGATCTGACAGCGGGAAGTACTTATGACAGAAATATTTCTCAGTCTGTGGTAATGAATGTGCAGGCTGAATTTGATAATCTGGTACATCTGATTACCACAGGCATTAATGATATTTTTGCGAAAGCGGCTGAAAATGCCAGAAAAGACAATCCGGACAGTAATTACATGAGGGATCCTGTCAGTGGGGAACCATATACCATATTTAATGTAAGATCCGAAGTATATGGAACGGACAACGATTTTACAACTCAGAATATCATTATAAACGGGGAAATTAAACAGGCGCCTACCCTCCTTGGCTTTAAGAAGGATGACGGAAAGGTTGACCAGGAAACGGCGGATGCTCTTAAAGAGCTTTTCATGTCCGAAGATCACAATATTAACCCCAATGTAAAGACAAAAACCAATTTTATCCATTACTATGACGATATGATTTCATTAGTTGCCAATGACGGCTATGTTCTTAGGGGAATCAGTGAAAATCAGCAGATAACGGTGGATAATGTGGCTTCGGCCAGAGAACAGATTTTAGGTGTCAGTGCAGACGAGGAAATGAGCAATATGGTCATGTTCCAGAATGCATACAATGCAGCCAGCCGTTATATTAATGCGGTCAGTGAAATGTTAGAGCATCTCATCGGCACATTAGGAAGATAGGAAGGAAGTGGAATAGATGCCATCACAATTTTTAGGATTATATATTGCAGGATCAGGACTTCGGGCATCCAATGCATCTTTAAATACGACAGCCAACAACATTGCCAATGCACAGACGGTCGGGTACAGCAGACAGCAGGCGACAACCCAGGCCAATGAGGCACTGCGGGTTCACACTACATATGGCTGTGTGGGAGCCGGTGTAAACACCATAGCTATTGAGCGTATCAGAGACAGCTTTTATGATGTGAAATACTGGGATAATAACAGTAAATACGGGGAGTATTCCGTTAAAGATTACTATATGAAGCTGATAGAAGATTATTTTGATGACGATAATACCAGCGGTTTTCGAAGTATCTTTAATAAATTCAGCGACAGCTTACAGTCTGTAACCACGAATGCAAGTAGTGATAATTCCAAAGCTCAGTTTATAGCATCAGCCAAGGCCCTGACCGATTATTTTAACAATATGTACGGGAACCTTCAGGAGCTGCAAAAGGATATCAACCTGGAAATCAAACAGTGTGTGGATGAAATTAATTCTTTAGCCGAGAAGATTGCCAATTTGAACAGACAGATTAACATGATAGAGCTTTCAGGACCAAAGGCCAATGAGCTCAGAGACCAGAGAGAGCTGCTGATAGATGAGTTGTCAGAGCTGGTGGATGTGGAAGTGCGGGAAACTCCGATCTACGATGCCAGCAAAGGAGAAACCGGGGCAAACAGATATATGGTTTGCATTGCAGGGGGACAGCCGCTTGTGGACGGGGTCAGTTTTAAGTCCCTGAAATGTGAAGCACGGGATACAAATGAAAAGGTAAATCAGACGGATGCCGATGGTCTTTACGATATAAAATGGGGAAATGGAAATGCCTTCAGGCTTACCAACCTGTCCATGGAAGGAAGGCTGAAAGGGCTTGTGGAGCTTCGGGACGGCAATAACAGTTCTAACTTCACGGGAATAGTGGACGCTGTGACAGGCGGTACATCCAGTACGGATCCGACTAAGGTAACGATCAAGGTAGATGCAGATTATCTGAAAAATATGCAGGAATGTACGCTTTCCGATACAGGTGGCGTGATTAATATCGGAAATACAGTGTATTACTACAGCAGTTGGGAGCTTGATCCTAATGATGACACCAACAGCACCTATATTTTCACAATAAATGAAGATAAATCCCCCAGGCTCGGTACGGAAAAAATCGGCAAGGAAGCAAAAACCGAAGCAAAGATTAAATATCAGGGAATCCCCTATTACATGGAACAGATGAATGCGTGGATACGCCAGTTTGCTGAAAAGGTAAATGATATTTTTACCAAAGGATTTGATGTTAACGGCAATCAGGGAGATATCCTTTTTACCGGAACATATCTTGGAGGAACTTACACAAAGGATAATTTTGATGACAGAGACGGATACTATGAATTGACGGCAGGAAATTTTGCCATCAATCCGGCGCTTATTTTGGACTCATCCCTTTTGGGAACAAGAAGCAGCAAAGAGGTGGGCGTGGAAGAATGCGGGCAGATTGAAGAAGTGATAGCCCTTCTTGCCAGCAAAGAAAAATTCAATTTCCGTAACGGAACAGCGGGGCAGATGCTGGAGAGAATTTTATCGGATGTGGCCTTAAATTCCAGTGATGCCGGTACTTTCTGCAGTACCTATGAAGGCCTGAGAAACAGCATTGACAACCAGAGAAGCGCTATTTCCAGCGTGGATGAGGATGAAGAAGCTGTAAACCTGGTGAAATTCCAGAATGCATATACCCTGGCATCCAAGATGATTCAGACACTTACGGAAGTTTATGATCAGCTGATTCTGCGGACCGGTGTATAAATAGCCATTTAACTGCACGACACTATATATGAAGGAGACCACAGGCATGAGAATGACAAATAAAATTATGCAGAATAACTCTCTGTATAATATCAATAATAATAAGATACTACAGGATAAGTTAAGCACAATGATGTCAACCCAAAAGAAGATCACAAGACCTTCTGATGATCCGGTTATTGCCATCCGTGCACTGCGCCTTCGCACCAGTGTTGCAGAGCTTACCCAATATTATGAAAAGAACGCGCCGGATGCAGGAAGCTGGCTTGAAGTTACGGAGGGCGCTCTTAAGACGGTTACGGATGTGCTTACCGAAATGAGCAAGCAGGCAAATAAGGCGGCCAATAAGGATCTGCAGCCTGCCGAACTGGAGATTATCATAGGGCAGCTCAAGGCTCTTCGGGATGAGGTTTATTCTACAGGGAATACGGACTATGCGGGGAGATACATCTTTACCGGATACAGAACAGATACCACCTTAAGCTTTGAAGATGATGTGAACGAGCAGCCTGACGGATATCCCAGATACGAGATTACAGAGCAGGTTAATATAAAAGATTTCGATACCATCAACTATACGGACAGAGACGTTCTTGATGGAATTACCAAGGATAATTATAAGGATGCGGCGTACAACGCAGCGGTAGAGCAGGGGATTTTCAATGATGAAAACAGTAATATCCACAGGCTCCGCCTTTCCTATGATGCACTCTCTGCTGATGGCATAATGGAAAAAACATCGGTAACCCTGCCCGGAACAACATCTGTGAAATTGAAGGATGGCTCTGTCAAAACCTTAGATGATTTGGGTGTGGATGTAAACAAGATAATGCTGCCGGCAGGTACGAAGGCAACAGTGAATGCCGGGGCGGCAACCTTACCGGCAGGCACAACCATAACGCTGAGCGATGGAAGCAGTGTGACCTTAGAAAATGATGCAAATGTTACATTACCTGCAGGGACGGAAATGACAGATGCCAACGGGCAGCCGGCGACAACCGGAGATGTAACTCTTTCCGGCTTTACTTTGACCCAGGAATTTATGGGTGAAGCGGTTCAAACAGTTTCGCTGACAAGTAATCCTGATCCCTACAAACAGATATATGAGGCAAACAAAAATGGTACAAATAAGGTAATCCTGATTCCGGAAACCGGAGAACTGCTTTTCAGCAACGCATCATATGATGCAATAGAGCAGGCGGCGCAGCAAAATCCGGAAATGGCCGTAACCTACCGGAAGGACGAATGGGTGAAGGGAGACCTGCGTCCGGAGCATTATTTTGCCTGCACCGGGACCGTTAAAGATAAAGACGGCACGGATAAGACCGTAAATTATAACCAGGAATATTTAAGAGGAGAAGGTAAAAAACAGGTTATTGAATATGACGTGGGCTATAATCAGAAAATACAGGTAAACACCACGGCAGACGAAGTGTTTGGCCACGGCATTGACAGGGACATTGACGATCTGGAAAGAGCTCTGGAGGATTTAAAGGAAATAGAAGCTATCAGAAATGAGCTTGACGGTGTTTTAAAAGGCTTGGATGAAGAAAAAGATGCCGATTATCCGGTGGCGTTAAAGAGATATGAAGCGGCGGATAAGGCGTATACCTATATACGGGAAAATATCCACAAAATGTTTGGGGAAACCATAACCAAGATGCAGGGGCACCTGGATGATACTAACGTGGCATTGACAGACAATGGAACCAGAAGCCAGCGTCTTGACCTTATCGGCAACCGCCTTATGGATCAGCGTACCACTTTCCAGACTCTTCAGTCGGAGAATGAGGATATCGATATTGCGGAAGTTGTTGTTAAGCTTACCAGCACAGAGCTTACTTACAATTCGGCTCTTATGGCAACAGGCAAAATTATGCAGACGTCCCTTATGAATTACATTTAAATGTATAAACAACGGATGACGGGCTTCGCCAGTCATCCTTATGTTAAGCAGCGGACGACAGGCTTTGCTTAGAAAGGAGCATGGTTATTTTTATGAGAATTGAAACAAAGGTTTTTGGGGAAATTGAAATAGCGGAGGATAAAATTATAACCTTTCCGGGCGGGATCATCGGATTTCCGGATCTGACAGAATTTACCCTGATACATGACGAGGATAAAGGCATCAGAGCCATCCACTGGCTGCAGTCCGTACAGGAGCCTGCATTTGCAATGCCGGTTATGGATCCTTTAATCGTACGGCCGGATTATAATCCTTCTGTGGAGGATGAGCTGTTAAAGCCTCTCGGCGAGCTGAAGCCGGAAGAAATGCTTGTGATGGTAACAGTGACGGTGCCCAAGGATCTTACCAAAATAACTGTCAACTTAAAGGGTCCTGTTATCATTAATGCGGCAGAGAGAACAGCCTGCCAGGTTATTGTGGACGGAGATGAATATCAGGTGAAATTTCCGATTTATGAAATATTGAATGCAAAGAAAGCAGGTGAATAAATGTTAGCTTTATCCAGAAAGAAAAATGAAGCCCTTATCATTAATAATAACATTGAAATTTCTGTGCTTGAAATTAAAGGGGAGCAGGTAAAGCTGGGCATCAGTGCACCGAAGGAGATTCCTGTTTACCGGAAAGAAGTGTATTTGCAGATACAGGAAGCAAATCAGGAATCGGTCAGCATGGACGGGCTGGAAGCTTTAAAAAATCTGTTGGGATAAAAAACGGGGATTTTCCCCGTTTTTTTGTTTAACAGTATTAATTTTTTTATGTACAATCCGATATATACTTAGAAGACAGGAAAACTCTAAAGTTTTGCATTTTTTTAGTACCATATTAAAATATCACACGGAGGTGATTAAAATGGCAATTGAACCATTAAGCAGTGCCATGACTTATCAGGCACAGACAACGCAGCAGGTGAAGCAACAGGCAAAGCCTGTACAAAAAGTGGTAGAGAACATGGATGTTACTACACAGGAGCAGAATAATGCATATGATTCCACTACTGTGAAAGTAGCTGAGACAGAACGAAGCGGCGAACATGAAAATAGCCAGGGCAACGGGGATGGCAGCGCAGCAGGGGAAAGGCAGCAGGCGGCCTCCGATCAGATTAAGAAAGCTGTTGAGAAGCTGAATAAAAATATGTCCAGTTCAGAAGCAGTTTTTGGGATTCATGAAGGTACCAACCGCCTGACTATCAAAATCATAGACAAGGAGAGTAAGGAAGTGTTAAAAGAACTTCCCCCTGAAAAGATTCTTGATATGATAGCCAAGGCATGGGAACTTGCAGGAATTATGGTGGATGAGAAAGGATAGGAGGTATTGACAAATGGCAATGCGTATGACCGGCATGATGTCCGGACTTGATACAGAGAGCATTATCCAGGAAATGGTTAGCGCAAGAAGAACGAAGGTTGATAAACAAAAAAAGGCTCAGACGAAATTGAACTGGAAACAGGATGCCTGGAAAGAATTAAATGCCAAGCTTAAAAGTTTCCAGCAGAAATATGTGTCCAATATGCGTTTTTCGGACACCTATACGAAGAAGACCACTAAGGTCTCTAACAGCAATTCTGTAAGTGTTATTACGGGAGCAAATGCAGTGAACGGCGTACAGACCCTGAAAATAGACAGACTTGCTAAAAATGCTTATCTGACAGGTGAACAGATGAAGAGTGATGGAGATAAGTTGACAGCCCTCTCCAAACTCAGCGATATTAAAGATTTTGATTTGGGAGCTGGCAACAGTGGTACAATTAATCTTAAAATAGGCAATGATCCTGCCGGAATTGATATTAATGTGACCAATGATACTACTATCTCTGATGTTCTTAATCAATTGAAAGCTGCAGGCTTAAATGCCAGCTTTGATGAAAAATGGCAGAGACTCAGTATCAGCTCAAAGGAATCCGGCGAAATCAATAATTTTGAGATAACCGGAACAGATCCAAATGGAGCCAAAGCTTTGGAGGCTCTTGGTATAACATCCAATGCATTGGCAAATAAGATTGATGGTGAAGACGCAGTTATTCACTTAAACGGCGCCGAATACAAAAACAGCAATAACAGCTTTGAAATTAACGGACTGACAATTACTGCACTGGCTGCAAATCCGGGCGAGGAGATTACGATAACCACGGAACAGGATACGGACGGTATCTATGACATGGTTAAAAATTTACTGAAAGAGTATAATGAGCTTATGAATGAAATGGATAAGCTGTATAATGCTGATTCAGTAAAAGGATATGAGCCGCTTACGGATGAAGAGAAGGAAGCTATGTCCGACAAAGAGGTGGAGAAATGGGAAAAGAAGATTAAGGATTCTATTCTCCGCCGTGATGAAAACTTATCTGATGTCACCTCCAGGATGCAGGGGATTATGAGCGCCGGAGTAGAGGTAAATGGCAAGAAAATGTATTTATATGATTTTGGTATAGAAACATTGGGCTATTTCGAAGCAGCCGAAAACGAAAGACACGCTTATCATATTGATGGAGATGCCGATGATGGATATACCATGAACAAAGAGGATAAGCTGAAATCCATGATTAAGAATGATCCGGATACAGTTATCTCATTTTTTACAGGGTTATCCAGAAATATGCACGCAGAGATGACAGAGATGTCTAAATTTGTAGATGGACAGCGTTCTTATGGCAGCTTCTACGATGATAAGAAGATGAAATCCGATTATGATAACTATACGAAAAAAATCGCAGAGATGGAAGCAAAGTTAACTGCATATGAAGATAAATGGTATGCAAAATTCAGTAAGATGGAAACTGCGCTTGCCAAAATGCAGTCCAATGCTAGTGCGGTAACAAGTTTATTAGGAGGCTGATGATATGGCGTTGCCCAATGCTTTTTCTCAATATAATAACAATAAAATATTAACTGCCTCGCCTGCAGAGTTGACCTTAATGCTTTATGACGGAGCGATCAAATTTTGTAATATTGCAATTGATGCGGTTGAGCATAAGAGCATTTCCAAGGCCCATAACAATATAATTAAGGTTGAGCACATTATAGACTATCTCAGGAATACATTGAATATGGACTATCCGGTTGCAAAGGAATATGATCGGATGTATGATTATATTCAAAGACGTCTGGTTACGGCTAATATGAAGAAGGACGTGGAAATATTGAAAGAAATTAACGAACATCTTCATGTGATTCGTGATACATGGAAGGAAGTAATGCGTATTAACCGTTCAAAAGGAAATATATAGTTTTTCATGGTTGCCTGTAACATTGGTGACAGAAAGGGCTTTAATATGCGGAGGATGCAGCTATGATTGAGAACTATTTGGAAATATTAGAAGACAGCCTTAAAAAAAAGGCGGCTGTGCTTGATGAGATTGCGGCTTATAATGACGGGCAGGAGTTGCTTTTAAAGAAGGATAGCATTTCGATGGAAGAGCTGGATGCTAATATGGAAGAAAAAGACAGGCTGATTCAGAAATTGACAGGGCTTGACGAAGGATTTGAGACTTTATATGAAAGGATCAGGGAGCAGCTTCTTGCCAATAAAGACGCTTATAAAGAGCAGATTAAACGTATCCAGGGGCTTATCTCGCAGGTGACAGATAAAAGTGTTTCTATACAGGCTCAGGAAAGTAGGAATAAGAAGCTGATTGAGGAATACTTCGCAAAGGAAAAAAGTCAAATCCGTCAGGGGAGAAAGGCATCAAAGACAGCTTACAGTTATTATAAGAGTATGAGCAATGCCGATGATACATCATTTTCAATTTTAGATCAAAAGAAATAAAATATTTTTTATCAGATATAAAGTATTTGGAATTTGACCCGATATATACTACAGCTAAAATAAATAGCACATAGAAAATCATTTGTTTCAAAAATATTAAAAAAGGTATTAAGTATTCGGGAAAGTATCCGATATATAATACGAGTAAAAACAGAGCAAGATATTAAATCTAAGCTCTGGGAAACAAAAAGGTTTCTATAATTTACAGCAAGTGATGATTTTTGGAAGAACGTACGACTTACAGGAATCATCGCAAAAAACAAAAATGGCCGCATGGAAGCGGCGTTAAATTCAAGGAGGAATAAAATATGGTAGTACAACACAATCTTCAAGCAATGAACTCTAACAGAATGTTAGGCATTACAACAGCAGCACAGGGCAAATCAACAGAGAAGTTATCTTCTGGTTACAAAATCAACCGTGCAGCAGATGATGCAGCTGGGTTGGCAATTTCTGAGAAGATGAGACGTCAGGTAAGAGGTCTTACACAGGCCGTTGCTAACGCACAGGATGGTGTATCCATGGTGCAGACAGCAGAAGGTGCTTTGACAGAAGTACATGATATGTTACAGCGTATCAACGAACTGTCTGTTAAAGGTGAGAACGGAACTCTTATGTCAGAAGATCGTTCTTACATCAACTTGGAAGTTAAGCGGCTCATGAGTGAAATTAACCGTGTAGCTTCCACAACAACTTTCAATCAGAAGAATTTGTTAACTGGCTCTTGCTCAAATGTAAGCCTTCAGGTAGGTGCAGAGTCTGGACAGCGTATTAAGTTAAGCATCTTAAAGATGAGCTGTGCTTCTATCAGCCTTAAGGGTAGCGTTACAAGTGCATCTGCAGCAGGTGCATTGAATGCAAGTGTAAAGAGTGCTATTAAGAAAGTTAACTTGCAGAGAGCTAAACTTGGTGCTGTTCAGAACAGACTTGAGCATACAATCAACAACCTGAACAACGTAGTAGAGAACACCACAAGTGCTGAATCTGCTATCCGTGATACAGATATGGCTACAGAGATGGTTAGATACTCCAATAACCAGATCCTTGCACAGGCAGGTCAGGCAATGTTGGCACAGGCTAACCAGTCAAATCAGGGTGTACTGTCTCTCTTAGGTTAATCATTGCAAACTTATCAGAACTACCATGGGGACTGACTTTTTTGTCAGTCCCCAATTTTTTTAAAGAAATAGGTTGTAAAATTAAGATTTATAAACGTTCTATTTAGGCAGTATCGCAGGCATGTTTGCGATATGCATGGGGATTAGATTGAAAAATAAGCTTAGTAGCTGATTTTATCATCACAAATTTAACATAAGGACAGCTCGCGGAGCGTGCTGGCCGTTGTTTGTGCTTAACGTCCAAATTTGCAGTCTGCTGGAAGCATGGAGGATTAAAATATGTTATATTTTCCACAGGAGTTTTTTTTAGAGGAAACAAGAGAGGGTTTTACCATTGACAGCACTATGAAATCTTTTTGGGCGGCAGAGCTTGAAGTGCTCAGAGAAGTTTCAGAGGTTTGCGAGCGCCATAATCTGCAGTGGTATGCGGCTTATGGCACATTACTTGGGGCCATCAGGCATAACGGGTACGTTCCATGGGACGATGATATGGATATTTGGATGAAGCGTGAGGATTACAATAAATTTCTTGAGGTTGCGCCCAAGGAGCTGCCAGGAGATTTTGTAGTAGAGAGTCCCCAGACAGAAAAGGGATACACGCAGTTTCACTCCTGCGTATTTAACGCTATCAGCATCAGTCTTGAGGAAGAACGGCTCAGGGAATTTCATGGATGCCCCTTTGCTACGGGAATTGATATTTTCCCCCTTGACTTCTTACCCAGGGATGAGGAGGAAAAAGAAAGCCAGTTTTCACTTTATTATCTAATTGCTCTGATGATAGAATTGATTCAGAAGACGGAAAGAGACGATGAGGATGAAGAAAGTCTCAGGGAAGCTTTTGACACAGTAGAGGAAGTATGCGGGGTGACATTTGAGCGCGAACTGGCGGATACGGAGAAAAGGGATGATCTGATTTCAGAGATTTACAGGCTTGCGAACCAGCTGTGTACCTGCTATGGAGAAGATGATGGGGATTATCTGGTGATGTATATGGATTATGCCAGATGGGCTCATAAAATATATAAGAAAGAATGGTTTGAGGAGGCAGTTCTGCATCCATTTGAAGGGCTTATGATTCCTGTTCCGATAGGATATGATGATATATTGAAAACAATCTACGGAGACTACAATGTCCGCATTCGCTCTGGGACGTGCCATGAATACCCGCTTTATAATAAGCAGCTTAGGCATTTGCGGGAGGTTACGGAAGATTTGGAAGGAAAAGTTGCCAGAATTAACGAAATATTGGAAGAGGAAAGAAACAAGAGAAAGAGCCAACAAATTACTGGTGCAGAAGAGAATTAAGTATTGAGTCTGTACACAGCAAATTTGAGATTGTGTATTTATATATAGTATATTCCGAATAAATATAATTTTCAGGTGAGTGAAATCATGGAGGACTAGCATGTTAGATTTCCCTAAAGAATTTTTTAATGCACAGATGATAGAGGATTTTATGGTGGATGCCACCATGAAAACCGTGTGGGCGGCGGAGCTTGAGGTTCTTCGTGAAATTGCGGAAATCTGTGAAAGACATGGGCTTACCTGGTTTGCAGCTTATGGAACACTGCTTGGAGCAGTCCGTCATGAAGGATTTGTGCCCTGGGATGACGATATGGATATCTGGATGAAGCGGGAAGACTATATGAAGTTTTTGGAAGCGGCGCCCGGGGAGCTTCCGGAAGGATATCTTGTTCATAGTCCTTTGACAGAACTGGGCTATTTGCAGTTTCACTCCTGCGTGCTAAATGCCCGCTCGGTCAGTGTTGCGCCCAAGCGGCTACAAAATTTCCACGGATGTCCGTTTGTGGTGGGAGTGGATATTTTTCCTCTTGACGTATTGCCGGAGAGTGAAGAGGAACAGGAGAAGGAGCATAAATTATTTGACGTTATCAGCACCACTGCCACCATGGTAAATAAAGAAGAGAGAACACCGGAGAACTTTATCAAACTGAAAGAGTCAGTTGTATTTCTGGAAAATGAGTGTAATGTACATTTTGATGAAAAGCTTTTTTGTATGGATCGGAAAGATGAGCTGGTTTCGGCGCTGCAAAAGCTTGGCAATCAGGTTACCATGGAATATGGAGAAAAATGCACCGATAAATCGAACAATAAGCTTGTAATGTATATGGATTATATTAACTGGAATCATAAAGTCTATGAAAGCAGCTGGTTTGCCGAAGCAGAAATTTTTCCCTTTGAAGGGTTCGGTGTTCCGGTGCCTGTGGGATATGATTCTATTTTGAAGCTTATCTATGAAGATTATCATAAACGGGTAAGGAATTCAAATATGCATGGCTACCCGATGTACCAGAAGCAGTTAGAGCAGATGAGAGAGATTATTCGTAAACTGGAAAAAGAAAAGGGTTGACAAGGGACATGTTAAATTTTTCAAAGGAATATGGTATGGCAGAGACGAGAGAAGACTTTCTGGTAGATGCCACCATGAAAACCGTATGGATGGCGGAGCTGGAGGTTTTAAATGAAATAGCCAGGGTCTGTGAGAAGTATGGGCTGACATGGTATATGGCATTTGGTTCCTTACTTGGCGCGGTCCGGCATCAGGGTTTTGTTCCCTGGGATGACGACATGGATATCTGCCTGAAAAGAAAAGACTATATGCAGCTGTTAGCTGTGCTCCCCCAGGAGCTGCCTGAGGGTTATATGGTGAAAAGTCCGCTCCTGGAAAACTGGTATCCCGAGTACCATTCCTGCGTGGTAAACAGCAACTGTATCAGCATTGAACCGGAGCATTTGAAGAAGTTTCATGGCTGTCCTTTCATTGTGGGGATTGATATTTTTCCTTTAGATTATCTGGAGGAAGAAGATAAATCCATCAAAGTGCCGTTATTTCAGACTGCCAGACAGGGAGCCATAAAGGTTAAAAACAGAGAGATAAACAAAGAATTACTGGAAATATTGTCTCTGCTGGAAAAACAGTGTGATGTGACCATTGACAGGAGAGGTCTTGAGAAGGGAGCCTCAGAGGAAGAAAGAGACGAACTGGCGGCGGGGCTTTGGGGGCTTGCCAATGAGATTGTTATGTGGGACAATAAAGCAGAGACAGATAAACTGGCTATGTATCTGGACTATGTTAAATATCATAAATTTTATGAGGCAAAGTGGTTTGAAGATGTGAAATGGCTTTCTTTTGAAGGCTTCCAGGTGCCTGTACCAGGGGAATATGATAAAATATTGCGTGCCACCTATGGGGATTACACAGTAAAAATCAGACATACAGCAGTCCATGATTATCCGTTTTATAAAAAACAGTTAGAGCAGCTGAGAAAGCATGTGGCAGAAGTGGAAGCAGCAAGAGAGAGGAAAGAATAATGCTGGAATTTCCAAAGGACTATTTTCAGGATGAAGAAAGGGAAGGCTTTTTGGTAGACGCTACGATGAAAAGTGTGTGGGCGGCGGAGCTTGAGGTCTTAAATGAGATTGCCGGCATTTGCCAAAGGCATGGATTTAAGTGGTATGCGGCTTATGGAACCTTACTGGGAGCTGTGCGCCATCAGGGCTTTATTCCATGGGATGATGACGTGGATATCTGGATGATGCGCGAAGATTACCGAAAGATTGTGGAGCTTTTGCCGGGGGAGCTGCCGGAAGGATATGTGGCCCGGGCGCCTTATGCCCGGAAGGGGTATCCCCAATATCAGATATATGTCAACAACAGCGATTCTATCAGCATAGAGCCGGAGCGTTTACATCGGTTTCATGGCTGTCCTTTTTATGTAGGGATTGATATCTTTCCATTAGATATAATCCCCTCTGAGCAGAAAGCCGCTGATTTACAGAGAAGCATTTATGCAAGCGCCCTTATGCTGCAGCAGCTGGAATCAGAGGAAAAAAATATTGAAGCGAAGCAGGGGGAAAAGGCGGATCACAAAGAAGCACTGCGGCAGGTTGAAAGGGTTCTTTCTATATTAAAAGAGCAATATGGTATTATTATTCATCGAAATCTGTTGCAAAGGAAACACTGGGGCGAGCTTTTAAAGGAACTGTGGCATGTGGCGGAAGGACTTTCCCGTGACGAAAGGGATTGGGCGAAAGGCGCCGGTGTCGTCGTGCAGGCGGGCAATGCAGGCGACAGCCATCAGATCGCCATGTATCTGGACTATCTGAAGTTTGGAAAAGTTTATGAAGCTTCGTGGTTTGAGAAGGAAACATACCTGCCTTTTGAGGGGTTTGACATCCCGGTTCCGGGCAATTATGATGCCGTTTTGAAGGTTATTTACGGGGACTATAAAATACCTGTGCGCAGTGAGGGAATGCACAATTACCCCTGCTATAAAAGACAGCTTGAGGAGCTTCGAAGGAAAGTAGCGGAAATTGAAAAGCAACGGAAAGTTTGAACGCAAATAGTTAAAAAAAGCGGATGAAGGAAACTGGCTGAAAAAAAGCGGCGGATCGCAGAAAGGCTTGGTTATTTAAGATGAGTTTTGAATTGAATGCATCTATGATGTGTGTAAACTTTGGAAATCTGGAAAAGGAAGTTCATGAATTAAACGCAGGAGGAATTGATTCCTTTCATATAGACATTATGGACGGACGGTATGTGCCTAATTTTGCCATGTCCTTAAATGATATGGCGTACATTGCATCCGCCACCTCAAAGCCAATGGATGTACATTTGATGATAGAACATCCCAACAACAATATTCATCTGTTCACGGATAAGCTGCGCAAGGGAGATACGGTATATATCCATCCGGAGGCTGAGTATCACCCCTCCACTACTTTGCAGAAAATAATAAACGCGGGCTTAACTCCGGGTATTGCCATTAATCCGGGAACCAGTGTGGAAACCGTAATTGAAATGCTGCGCATCGTGGAAAAGGTTCTGGTGATGACCGTAAATCCCGGTAATGCCGGACAGATGTATATGCCTTATGTGGGGGAAAAGATTGAGAAGCTGCTGCAGTTAAAAGATAAAATGGGCTTTAAGCTATATTGGGATGGTGCCTGCAGCAAAGAAAAAATCATAGAATTTGCGCCTAAAGGAATGGATGGCTTTGTCCTTGGAACAACATTGCTGTTCGGAAAGAAAAAGCCCTATGGAGATATCTTACAGGATATCAGAAAGCTTAAATTTGATTAAATTTATACTCACGCCCAGGCTTCAGGATTATGGCGGATGATATGAGTTTGAAAGTATTGGGGTGTGCCCGCTATAGGGGACAGATGGGAGTTAAAATGAAGATAGGAATGCTTACATGGGATTGCTTTGGCAGAGAAGATATGAAGGAAGCATTCATTAAATTAGGGCACAGCGTGACAGAGTGCCCTTTTTCTGATGATGGGGAGCCGGAGGATTTGGCGGCTGTGAAAAAGTTAGAGAGTCAGATAAATGCTCTTTCTCCTGACTTTTTGTTTTCCTTCAATTATTTTCCTATTGCATCGGCTGCATGTAAAAATTTGGGGATTTCTTATGTGGCCTGGGTATATGACAGTCCCCACGTGCGGATGTATCATTACACGGTAGCCTATCCCACTAATTATATATTTGTTTTTGACAGCGCTGTCTATGAAGAATTTCACAGAGGCGGTGTTACGACAGTTTATTATCTTCCTATGGCGGCAAATGCAGAGCGTTTAAAAAATTTAAATGCCTTTGAAGATTTAAAAAAGACAGCATGGAAGCCTGTGCACCAGGTGGCATTTGTGGGCTCCCTATATACGGAAAAACATCAATTTTATCAGAGACTTACAGGAATATCCGATTATACCAGAGGATATCTTGAAGGATTGATAGCGGCACAGAAGCTGGTGTATGGATACAATTTTGTACAAGAGCTTCTGCCGGATAAAATTGTGGAGGATATGCAAAAATCGCTCCCCATGCAGGTAAGGCCGGGGAGTGTGGAAAGCATAGAGTATTTGTTTGCGCAATATGTGATTAACCGCCAGATTACGGCGGTTGAGAGACTGGAAATATTGAGGGAAGTAGCAGCAGGGTATGGCCTTGATTTGTACACGCCCGACAGCACACTTAAGATGACTGGCTGCACCAATCATGGCTTAGTGGATGTATACTTATATGCGCCTTATGTGTACAAAATGGCAGCGGTAAACTTAAATATTACTCTGCGGAGCATTTTAAGCGGAATACCGCTGCGTGCCTTTGAAATTATGGGGGCGGGCGGGTTTTTGCTGACCAATTACCAGCAGGATTTCTTCTCTTATTTTGTACCGGATGAAGATTTTGTATATTATGACAGCAAAGCTGACCTTCTTTCCAAAATTGCTTATTATTTAAAAAACGACAGAGAAAGAAAGCAGATTGCGGAAAACGGGTTTCGAAAGGTTGCTTCCGGGCATACCTATGTGCACAGAGCGGAGGAAATAATCAGTTATCTGGATATAAAGGCATAGCGGAAAACAGAATAATAAAAGAAAAATAAAAGAAAAGGGGCACGATGGAGAAAATTCCACGTGCCTTTTTATATTCCGTTGTTATATACAGGTTTGGGCAGAGGAAGAATGAAATTTTGAAAATACGCAAAAATAGGTACTGATGTACGTTGGATAAAGAAATGGAGGTATGATAAGGACAAATTAAAAAGCAAAGGAAAGTAATAAAATTTCATACTATTTTCCTGCGCAGGAAAAGGAGGCCCGAAAATTATTTTGAAAAATATTTATGGATACGTCCGTGTCAGTACCAGGGAACAAAAGGAGGATCGGCAGATGATGGTCATGTCTGAATTATCTATTCCCAAAAAGAATATTTATTTGGACAAGCAGTCAGGTAAAGACTTTGACCGTCCTCAGTATAAGAAACTAATAAAAAAGCTTGAAAAAGATGATTTGGTCTATATTAAGAGTATCGATCGTCTGGGGCGCGATTATAAGGAAATTCTGGAACAATGGAGAATTTTGACGAAAGAAAAGTGTGTTGATATTGTGGTGGTAGATATGCCGCTGTTAGATACCCGCAGAGGTAAAGATCTAATGGGAACTTTTCTTAGCGATATCGTACTGCAGGTATTATCCTTCGTAGCAGAAAATGAGCGCACAAATATTCGCCAGCGGCAGGCCGAGGGTATCGCGGCGGCGAAGCAAAGAGGCGTCCGGTTCGGCCGCCCGTCTATCCCACAGCCGGAAAATTTTCCGGAGCTTGTGGAGGCATGGAAAAAAGGCAGGATTCCATTCTACAAGGCCGTAGAGTCCAGCGGATTTAGCGAGTCTACTTTTTACCGCCGCCTCAGGGAACTAAGAAAAATAAACAATGAAAAATTAAATAATTATCAAAAGGTGGATTTTTGAACAAATAAAAATAAATGACAATCTCCACAAACCTTGTTATAATGAAGCTGTTAATAAGCAGGGTTTGTGGAGATTTTTTTGGAGGAACAAATGAATATTGCATTGATTTTGGCAGGAGGAACCGGCAGCAGATTCGGAGGCGATGTTCCGAAGCAGTATCTTGAAGTGGAAGGAAAACCGGTGATTGCCTATTGCCTTAAAACCTTTGTGCAGCATGAACAAATTGACAGGATTCAGATTGTAGCAGATGAAATGTGGCGTGCTTTCATAGAAGAATGTGCAGGTAAGGCCGGCTGTTTAAAATTGCAGGGATTTTCTGCGCCGGGAAAAAACAGACAGCTATCTATATGGAATGGTATACAGGATATATTGCAATATGCCAGTGGAAAAGATGTGGTAATCATTCATGATGCCGCAAGGCCGCTGGTATCTGAGAGAATTATTGCTGACTGTCTGGAAATCTGCAAAGAACATGAGGGAGCATTGACAGTAATTCCTGTAAAGGATACCATTTATTATGGAAGGGATGACAGGATAGAATCCCTCCTGGAAAGAGACAGGCTGATGGCCGGACAGGCCCCGGAAGCATTTCGGCTGGGACCTTATTTTAAGGCAAATGAAAGACTTTTGCCAGATAAGATTTTGGAGATCAACGGTTCAACGGAACCCGCCATCTTAGCAGGCATGGATATAGGCTGTGTAACAGGCGAAGAACGAAACTTTAAGGTAACTACAAAAGAAGATTTACTGCGTTTACAGCAGATTTTGAAGCAGACCGGAAACCGGCCTTAAAAACAGAAAATAAAGGGAGGAAAACAAAAGGATGAAAGCATATGTATTGCATGGAATTGGGGATTATGTGTGCGAGGAAGCGAAAAAGCCCTGCGCCGAAGCCGGTACTGCTTTGGTCCATGTGAAAGCGGCCGGTATCTGCGGATCCGATATTCCCAGGGTTTACCGGACCGGGGCATACCATCATCCATTGATACCAGGCCACGAGTTTGCAGGAGAAGTAGTAGAAGTGGGAGAGGGGATGAGCAGCGCTCTTATTGGAAAGAGAGTAGGGGTGTTTCCTCTGATCCCCTGTTTGAAGTGCCCTCAGTGCCAAAAGAAACAATATGAAATGTGTGACAGTTATAATTATTTAGGTTCAAGGACTAACGGAGGATTTGCGGAATATGTGCAGGTACCGGAGTGGAACCTGATTGAACTGCCTGACCTGGTTACCATGGAGCAGGCGGCAATGTTAGAGCCCATGGCGGTGGCAGTCCATGCCATACGCAGAGCCCGGCTTTCCGGTGCGGACAGAATTGCTGTGTGCGGACTTGGAACCATTGGCCTTTGTATGGCAATGTTCTTGCTGGATGGAGGATGCAGGGAGCTGTACGTTGCAGGAAATAAAGATTTTCAAAAAGAGATGGCACAAACGATTGGCATAAAGGCGGAGAATTTCTGTGATATACGCTGTGAGGACTTTTCCGGCTGGCTTCTAGATAAAACAGAGGGGCTGGGTGTAGAGGTGTTTTTTGACTGTGTGGGAAAAAATGATGTGCTGGAACAGGGAATAAAGAGCCTTCGCGCTGAGGGAAAGATGATGCTGGTGGGTAATCCTGCATCGGACGCCGCCCTGGAAAAAAACCTGTACTGGAAAATTCTTCGCAGGCAGCTGCGTCTTATCGGAACCTGGAACTCATCCTTTACGCATGAGGAATCAGACGATTGGCACTATGTTTTAAAAAGACTGGAGGAAGGAAAGGTAAAGCCGGAAAAAATCATCACACATCGAATGAGCTTTGATACTTTTATGGAAGGGTTTGAGATTATGCACACAAAGAGCGGGGACTACGGGAAAATTATGCTGTGCAATGAATGATGCCGTGTAATAAGTGACGCCATGCAAATAAGTGATGCCGTGCAAATAAGTGATGCCGTGCAATAAGTGACGCCATGCAAATAAGTGATGCCATGCAAATGAGTGATGCCGTGTAAATGAATATATGGATAATTGAAAAGGCATATTTTCACAGATAAAAGGTAAGCTTAGATGATAGATGCAATCATTGTATGAATGCGGTGGGGATAGGTGTGCAGGGAGCATACCTTCTCATAGCCCTTTTGTGCAATCTGTGCCCGCTGCCGGTCATGGGAAAGGTAGTATGCACATTTTTCCACCAGTTCTTCCATGCAGGTATAAGCTTCTAAATCTACCCCGATTTCAAAATAATCACACAGCTCGCTTTGATAATTGGTCATGAGAAACCCGCCGCATCCTAAGATATCAAAAATGCGCAGGGGCAGACCGGTCTGAATCGGTTTGATGGTCATATTCAGATTAATTTTACTTAAATGAAATATTTTGGGCATTTCAGTTAATGTATGGACGCCTGTGTGGGTCCGTACATTTTTTAATTCGGAAGTATCGCTGAGAGTGAAAAGATCCACTGGGAAATGCATTGCCAGCTGGTTTAAAGTGCGGATACGCTCTGTCTGGGCAATTTCCATGCCAATATAACTGTGTGCGGCCACGTAACGGTCGGGATTGGCCACAGGGTTTTTCAGGGAGAAGAATTTAGCGTCATTTTCTTTGATATCAGCTATTATATTGTCTGCCAGAGCTTCCTCTACAGGGTTGTAACCATATACTTTTAAAGAGGATTCTATAAGACCCTGTATGAAACCCTTAGAATAGGCAGATAAGCCAGAGAGGGCATGAAGCGGATTTTTTTCATTATAAAGGGAACCTACAAAGGAAATATTACAGGAAAAAGCAGCCTGGTCAGAGCCGGAGACAGAATGGACGACACGGTCAAAACGCTCTGCGGCGGAAGCTAAGGGGAGATGGTAAATATGTTCCGGATTATAGGGGGCAAAAGTACGGTACTGCGCCTGATCAAACAGAAATATCCGGTTCGTGTCATGGCGGATAGAGGAGGAAAACAGCTCGGGAACAGGACAGTCCACCGTCCAGCACAAATATGGCGTGCGGTATATATGACAGATATCAGCAATAACAGGATAAAAATTGATACTGAATAAAAAAAGAGGGTGTTTCCTTCTGATTGTCTGTTCTACAGACAGGAGACGGTCTGCATCTGATATGAATTTGTTAGTTATTTCAGTGGTATCCTCTAAAACCGTCAGACCTGTCTGACGAAAGGCATGAATAATATCCGGTTCGCATACACTTCCATAGCGGTAGAATAAAATTTCCATAATGTCTTTTCCCTCTTTCTAATTGCAATAAGCTGACCCGCATCTGCAAAGCAGAGCCGTGTAATATAAGTATTTTAGCAAAAAGGAGGAGTGAAAGCCAGTTAAAATGAAAGATAATCAGCCCTTATTTTATCTATCGGTTTGATTTGCATGAATTATACCTCGTCTGATACAGCTTTAATTTTGCGATAAAAGGTGGTTCTTGAAAAGTTACATAAATTGGCTGCTTCCTGGGCATCTATTTCCTTTTCCAGCCACAGACTGTAAATCTGGCCAAAATTCTCAGGAAAGATTTTAGGTGGTCTGCCAAATCTAACACCCTTTAACTTGGCGGCTTCAATGCCTTCCTTTTGCCGCTGCCTGATGGCACAACGTTCGTTTTCACTTACATAACTCAGAAGACTTAAAACAAGATCTGCAATTAAAGTTCCCAGAAGATCCTTTCCTTTTCTGGTATCTAAAAGAGGCATATCCAGTACTACAATATCCACGTCCTTTTGCTTGGTGAGTATTCGCCACTGGGCTAATATTTCTTCATAATTTCTGCCCAGCCGGTCTATACTTTTGATATAAAGCACATCATTAGGCTTCAGCTTTTTAAGGAGCTTTTGGTACATGGGACGTTTGAAGTCTTTTCCAGACTGCTTTTCCACATAAATATTTTGCTCCGGTACCTGCACCTGGCTCATGGCAATCATCTGCCTGTCTTCATTTTGATGCAGCGTGCTGACACGCACATACGCATATACATTGCTCATTTTAGTCCTCCATTCTTGTCCGCAGCCCATAAGTTTGGGATTTAGGTACAAATTTTCTAAATTCCAAATCTTTCCTTATTTGGTAGTTTGATTATACTATAACTGCTTTTAGAATTCCCATCATGTGGAACAATAGGTTTATACGTGAGCAATGCCTGAAATAAAAAAATAGAAAGTGCAGGGCCTCTGAGAATTCAGTAAGCTCTGCACCTGATCTAACTGCCATGTCCATTTGGTAGTATAATAATGAGCATTATCTTATATGTATGGTATCGATAACTGATATCCGGTGGGTTTAAGAAGGGATATTTGAAAGCAAAAAGTTATCTTCAACAGAATGGAAAACAATGAGAATTACATATAAATATAAGGCATTAATTCCAAACTTTCCAAGGTGCATTTCCATTTTCCCATAATGATTCCAGCTTTTCTCGATCTCTTAAGGTATCCATACACTGCCAGAAACCATTGTGCTGGTATGCCTTAACCTGCTTTTGCCTGGCTAGATTTTCGAGGGGCCACTGTTCAAAAATAGTGCTGTCATCTTCTAGGAATTTAAAAATGTCAGGCTCTAACACCATATAACCACCATTGATTCTGGCTCCATCAGCATGCTGTTTTTCACGGAAGGATACAATATTTGCGTCATCATCAATATCCAAAACGCCAAACTTTTGTCCGGAGTACACAGATGTCAAAGTAATAATTTTGCCGCCCGCTTTATGAAAACTGAGAAGTTCTTTCATATTTACGTCACATAGACCATCACCGTAGGTCATCATAAAAGTCTCACCTGCTGTATATTGGCAGATGCGCTTAATTCGTCCACCTGTCATGGTATCCAGCCCGGTATCCACGATGGTTACCTCCCATGGTTCGGAAACATTATTGTGAACAGTCATGTCGCCACCATTTCTGAAATTGAATGTCACATCGCTGTTATGCAAATAATAATTAGCGAACCATTCTTTTATAATGTTTTGTTTATAACCAGCGCAGATAATGAAATCATTGAATCCCCATGCAGAATATTCTTTCATGATGTGCCATAAAATTGGTTTGCCACCAATTTCAATCATGGGCTTTGGCTTTAAATGACTTTCCTCGCTGATTCGGGTTCCATATCCACCAGCTAAAATTACGACTTTCATTTTAATTCACTTTGTTCCTTTCGTAATGTTACTTTGCAATACTTTTTCCTCCATCAATGATGTATCTTGCACCAGTTGTCCAAAGAGTTTTGTCTGATAACAGAAGTTCTATGGTTGGAGCCAGATCTTTTTTTGCATCTCCAATCCGTCCCAGTGGATAGGATGAGGCTTTTTGTTCTGACCACTCATCGTATTCTTCCCGGGTATAGTCTCCGCTCGCTATATAGATGTTTGTATATACAGCAGCGGGATTTATACTATTTACTCTTATGTTATATTTACCAAGTTCCTGCGCCATATATTTGGTTAACATATCAACACCGGCTTTGCTGGTGCAATAAGATATTGAACCTCCAGCTTTTTCTGACGACACAGAAGAAATATTAACAATGGAGGAATTTGCTCCTTTCTTTAATAATGGCAATAAAACTTTAGTCAATAAAAACATTCCTGTAAGGTTTATATTTATGGAATGATTCCAGTCTTCCAATGTTTGTTTTTCAATACCTCCTAATTTTGTGATCCCGGCGGAGTTTACTAAACCATCCAGTTTATGAAACCTTTTATCTATTTCTTCATAAATTTTATTACAATCATTTTCTTTGCTGATATCACCCTGAAGAAATAGAACTTTACTTGCATTAGGCCCCAGCTTTTTCTTTGCCAAAGATAAATTTTCGGCGCTCCTTGAAACAGAAATAACCTCATAGCTATTCTGCTCTAACAAATATTCTATTGTGCCTAACCCTATTCCACTTGTTCCACCACTCACCAGAACAACCTTTTTATAAACCGACATACTTATACTATACTCCTTTTACCAACTGTGAATTTACGGTAACGAAAAGCATAAACTTTTTGTTGTATAAAGCCTAGAGGCACAAATTTATGATTGATAAAAATCAGCTACCAGACTGGTTTCTCAATCTATAATGGCGGCAATGCTTACATGTATCCAAGAGACATATAAAATATTTTATCCTTATGTACCCCATGGTCTGTTAGTGAACTTATGACCAATGGCGCCCAATGAAACAAACTGATAAAAACAAAACAGTTGTCTGAATTTAAATCATGTATCGTTTTAACTGGAAATCCTTCAAAAAACATAATTTTTTCTGCATTTTGGTCCAAAAAACCACATATTGGAATTGAGTGCTCTTTAAAGAAATTAGCTGAAATTTTTCCGCCGGCTCCTGCTCCATAGATCCAAAGTTCGCATCCTTTTGACAAATTTTTTATTTTATCTATGTTTTCGCGGCATAATGTTTCAAAAATTTTTTTTTCCAGTTCCAGTTCCTGTGCAAGACAATTGTCTAATTCCTGCACAGGACAAGTTGCAAATCTTTCCAGTCTGTCTACATGTGTGCTTACTCTGTCAAACATTCCGTTATCTTTATATTTGTAAAATGTTTGCAGATTTAAATCGCCGGCCCTTCGCACTTCATAACAGATGGATGGCCTGTCAAGGGCAAGGTATTTCCAGGTATCTTTAAGTACAATATCTATGTTTTCATATTTTTCGGATACACCATCCAATAAGTTACATAAATCTTCCACCCAGCAATGATAATATCTTTTAAACCAGCTGCGGATTTTTTGTTTAGATCTGATTTCTATGACGGGAACAATGCTGAACAATGCGCTGTAATTTTTCAGTGCATACGCCTCCAGGAAATAACCTATCCAGCTGAATCCGTAGTTGCTTTTATATTTCTTATCACACTCATTTTTGAGCTTATAATTGGTTTTTAAAGGTTCGAAAATAGATGTTTTAAAAATAGACAATCCTATACAGGTAACAGAAAGAAAGCACTCTTGCAAAAATTCATTTCTCTCTGAATAGACTTTTCCATCATTTTCTTCATTACTCATTGCATGGAAAATTACATAATCTATGTCCTGTTTCAAATATGGAAATATTTTTTTATCCAGCAAATCAAAATCATGGCGTCTTGAATCGCCTGATATCCATACATATTTTGAGTTTACATTTAAGAGAGGAAATATAGGCTTATAGCCTACACTTGTTTCGGAATCTACATGATAATAGGCTATATTGGAACTATTTCTCTCATTAAAGATTTTTATATACTTTTCGGTATTATGATTCGTACTGCTGTCCCAGATGCTTATACTGATATTTCGTATTTTGGCTTGGAAATAGCAGTGTTCCAGCCACTCTGCGACAAACTCACTACGATTATAAGTTACCAGCGCTATTTCAAATTCTCCAGAATCAAATGTTACCATCCTGCTCATCATAGATTCCTTTCTCATGGGTATAACACAATTAGTCCCCGAATACCATGCTGATATATTCCATTACATTTTCTATAGGATGACCTTTACTCATTTCTATAGAAATATATCCGTCATAATTTTCTCTTTTTAGTAAATCTTTTAATTCGGTATGGATAGAGCGTCTGACAATTCCGGCTAACCCGGGTTCGCTGATATGTACATGATTTACATAATGAATATTGTTTTCTACCACAGAAAGATCCTCTTTGTTTTGTATCATGGTCCCAACATCTAAATTGAGTTTAAGTCCTTTTGAATTTACCTCTTTGATAAATTCGATTGCAGATAATGTGTCATTGATAAAATTAGTATTGTAAATGATGGAGACTGCTTCAAGACCGATAACTGTATTATGCCTGGCAGCAAAGTCTGCTGCCTCTTTAAAAAATGGTATGGCAATTTGCATTGGATCCATATTATCAGGAACCTTTCGGTTTTTGGGACAGCCGAAAACTAAGTTTTTACAGGAAATCTGTTCTGCAAAAATAACAGCTTTTTTTGTATATGCCATCAGTTCTTTACGCTCTTCATCGGAAGAAAATATATTTTCGCTTTTTCCATACCAGATCGACTGCATGGAAGAAATCAAAAGTTTTCTTTTCCTATTCAGATCTTTTTTCCACTTAGTGATATACTCCAAATTATCATATGGAGAATCAGGTATTATTCTGGAAGGAGCAATTTCCAATCCCTGATACCCATACTTTTCCATCAATGCATATACCGAATTGTCCTGCTCTATATCCCAGGCTATATTAGAAATTGATATTTTCATTTTGTTCTCCTTGAGAAATGTGATGCTTTGTTTCGATTCTGATAAACTGTGCGATCTGTTCCAGTATTACATGCTTATCACATATGTAACCATTTCTACCGCCAAATAATTCAGCATGTTTTGTTTTATAATTGTAAAAAGCCGGGGAGGAATTTAATTCATTAAAAAAAGTTTCTCCTGTGACATATTTATATATTTCAGCTGCAGAAACAGGTTCAGTTGCCGGATGCCATAGGTGTAAATCATGTGTAAGTGCAATTTGCATATCTGACCATAAATTTGATAAACAATAAAATTGAAAAACACTCCGGCTGTCAGTAAAGTTTAATGCAGTAAATCCTAATTCCCTAAATATTTTTTTGGCGTCTGACTTCTCAGAATCAGACAAATTTCTGCACGCAAAATAACCATTATCTAAAGGTTGATAATAATTTTTAAGGATAGGCTCCTTTTGAACTAAATTCATAAACTTATCAGACTTTAGCATATAGGGAATCACGTTTATAAAATCATACAAGAAATTTTTTTTGATATTTTTTCCGAATAATGCCGGCAAACGAATAATTAAAGCATCGGGATAATGCCTGAACACCCATTCTTCCAGCTTATAGCGATTCAGTCCATATGAGTGCAGTTGCTTATAATTTATACTGGCATCTTCATCCACATTTATGGGGGTATCTAATACATCAATAGTTGATATCAACACGAGCTTTTTAGGGCTAATGGAACGGATAATGGATTGCGCCTGTAAAATGAGTTCCATATCCTTTTCAGGAAAATTATTGGCAAGATATTTTTCAGCTCTGATTCCTGCATATACTAATAAATCCGGCGCTAATCCAATAGCTGTATCAATATTTTTAGAATTATATACCTTGTCAAATACACCGGTTTCGTATAAATTACTGCCAACAAACCCTGTATATCCCACTAATGCATTCATACTTTTTCTCCAACTTCCTATTGTGCCGCTTTGCGTTGCTTTTCTTTTTTCTTTTCTTCCTCTAATAAAACATAATGTCCCCATGGGGTAGCGTAGCTGTCATCATCAACCCCATATTTGCCTAAATTAAATGCATAGTACTTTTCAAATCCGCCTGACAATAATAGAGCTATTCGAAAACTGCTGTTCCAGCCTGATATCATATAATCGCATTCCGACAGCATATATAGCTGACGCAGGTATTCCATTCCCTTCAGATATCCATCATTTTCTCTTTCAAAACATACGTTTGCAATAGCGGAATCAGCAGGCAAAACAGGATAATTATCAATCAGTTGTCTTTCAGAAAATAGGACCATGTCTCCAAATTCCTTAATAAATCGTTCCTGACCTGCCGCATCCTCTGTTGATAAATATATTTTTTGAAAATGCCATTCCTTTTGCAGTTCTTTTACTTTGTCGATCAATGTATCAAGATCTGGCTGTATATCATGCATATATGCTTTTGCCAGTAAATAGTCCGTTCCACGAAATACTACGCCGCAGACTTTTTGCTTATTGCAGAAAATTTTTGTCCGTTCTTTTTGAAGTAAAGCATTAAATTCATCATTGGGGTGTAAATATTTTCTGAAAATTTGTACATAATTTTTTAAAGTACTCATATCTCCGGTATTTTTGATAATTTTGTCAATGTCAAGTCCGCTATAACTCCAATCTAATACAGGAGATAAAATAACATTTTTGCTTTGATAAACTTCCTCGGAACGCAGGCCGGAAGGTTGTTGAAACCACATTTCAAACGAATTTATACTTCCAGGTATTGTCTCTTCTGTATATACATTTCGATAGTTAATAAAATCAAAGTAGACCTCATAATGAACCGGTAAATCTAATAAATTACCGCATGCTGCCATTAAAATAGCACCGATGCCCGAATGGCAATATGGCCATCTGATAACATATATTACTTTTTTAGGATTAAGCTCACCCAAAGATAATTCAATTTCATGGTAAAAATCATCATAACAAAAAATTTGTGTTCTCTTTATATTGTATTTGTATACTAAATCGTGATGGATATTTCCATATGCCGGTTTAGAGGTTACACATATATAGTGACAGGGCGTATTTTTGATCTTTTCCGGTTCTATATATACTGTGTTTAATTCTTCGGCTACCCTTTTTCCCTTTTCGATATTTCTGTCTGATAAACCTAGAATATGGCAACATGGCTTCATAGCCCAATATAAATTTTTCGCATCTTCTGTGGCACCGTATAAAATAATATTTTTTTTCATTGTATGACTATCCAATCCTTAAACTCGTCCTTATAACCTATAACAATATTAACTTTTCGTTTATAACTTCCAATTTATCTTTGTAAATATTTATATGTTTTTTGTCTTGCTCCGACATATGTGGTTGCAATCACAATATGAACATTCGGTAATCTTCTATGATATCTGGTGAATCAACTTTTAAAACTAATTTTTCTGTAATTATTTTCCGGTTCTGGAAAATTTATATGTATTGGTTTCGTTATTCTATGTATTGCACCAATATAATAAACATAAGTCAGGACTGTGATGTTTCAACATAAAGAGCATTCCACTCAAAAAATAGTCATTCATCCCCAGATATCCATCACGATATCTTATATTTTTCTATAACTGTCAAAAAAAGCTTCCGGTGAATAAAAAAGTTCCAAATGATTTTCAATTTCATCTATGCTCCAATTCCACCACTGAACTTTTTTTAAAATATTTACCTCATCTTTATCAAACCGGTACTTTATTACTTTGGCGGGGATGCCGCCTACCACGGCATAATCCGGCACATTTTTTGTGATAACTGCTCCGGTTGCAAGAATTGCCCCATCGCCTATCGTTACTCCGGGAAGAATACTTACATTAGCGCCTATCCAGACATCGTTCCCTATAATAACCGGATGATTATTCCGTAATTTACTATTTACAAAAGGATGATTATTCTTATTATGTCCGTATCTTTCGCACAGTTCTTCTCTAATTGGAACCTTTTCCCATTCATATGCCAGCGGATTATCTAATATGGGATGTGTGGTAATATAGTCAACCGGATGATTATTCCATATTTTTGCTGTTTCATTAATGGAGCAAAATCGTCCAATTGATTCTGCCATTGGAAAAAATTCCAATAATCCTTCATATCCATATGTATATCTTCCTATTTTGCACCCTCTATAAATAATGTCTTCTTTGTTAAGCTCCCCGGCAGCAATATAATAGATATCCTTATATGTAAATCCTTGTTTTTTAACATAATCAACGACTTGTGGATCATATCCCCGCAAACTAATTACAATAAAATCTTTTTCTATATCCGCATCCATTATAGATTTCACAGGCAAGTCAAATTTCCCCTGTAGATTCATTGCATTTTCGTCATAGAATCCACTTACCTTAATATGGTTTTCCTGAAATACTTTTTCTAAAATCCGGCCGCCTGTGCCGGCTCCGTATATCCAAATATTTCTATTTAGAGCTTTAGATAGTATCAATTGTAATTTATTTTCACATACTTTTTTAAAGCTGCTTTCTGAGAGCATACAAAGTACCTCTTATAAATTTAGTTTTTTATTCCAAAATGAAATATATACTATTTCCTTATCCTGTCTATCTATTTACTCCATACTCAAGGCATACATCTCTTAAATATTTTAAGACCGCCTTAGGGCTCAAATGATTTCTGGACGTAATTGCCTTTATATTTCCTTTCTAACAGACATGTGCATCCTCCCAAGGCCTTTCAGCCGCTTTGAATCCAGCAAATATACATAAATACTTATTTGATGATCTTCAAAATCAATAACCGGTATATTCCAATTTGATTAGTATGACAGTAGTTATCACAAAAATACGCAGCCTAATCTTTTTCATAATCTTTAAGTGCCATTTTTCCTACTATGCCGGCGCCGAATAGAATAATCACCTATATATTTCCTCCCGTCTATTTTGCCTTCACTTCCAATACTGACCTGTAAATATTTGCTCGTCCGGTATTTTCCCCTTTATTTCCTTAAGTACTTCTAGTGTATATTTGGGTATAAGACCTATAATAAGCCCGTCTTCGGGTTCTAATTTAAAATTTTTAAATTCCTGCGTATCCTTTTCGTCCGTATCTTTCTTTTCTGTAACAATAAAGCCGGCAAAGGGATAACCACAGGTGTCCAGGTAGGCTTTTACATTCGTCCCATAATTACCGGCGCCATAAATATATATTTTTTTATACTTTTTACAGAATTTATTTATTTCTCTTAAGTTGAAATATGACCGCTCATTTGCAAAACGTATAGAATGGCTTCTGATTAACTTTGTGTCATAGAGGTGATTTTTTTCCAGAAATCCCATAAGTTTTTCGCTATCTGCCATATTACCCTCAATACTAAAGGTTTTACATTTTAAAATAGGAAAATGAAGTTTTTCCACCAAATCATATGCATATATAAAATATGAAATTTTATTAAATTCTTTTTTCTCTCCGAGTTTTTCTACTGTATAATAGGCCTTACTTTTATAACCTCTTTCATTAAAATAATTTGTAAAGCTCTGCTCATATTTAATCAGTACTTCCGTGAACTTTTCGCAATAAGGCATATTATTCCAGAACTCTAAAAAATCCCTGCTATGAAACATCCTGCTCTTAATATATAAAAAATAAGACTGTAAATGCTCCGGTATATGTATCCTGTCATTAGGGGCATTACCAGGCCATTCTGTAAAGCCCCAAAAATCCACATCAGGTTCTCTGCCTGTTCCGTCAAAAAAATCGGTCAGAGGATAAAAAAATCCCCAAAATGTATCATTATATATGATAAGCTCATCATATTGTTCAAGCATATTTTTTTCCCTTAAATCTGCAATTGCGTCCTTGATGGCACCGGCATCAAATCCTTTATTATCACGTATCAACAGCCTGTCAGAATGTAATATAAGCTGCTCCTTACCTGCTTTTTGAACAAAACCATTAGCAACAGTGTAAATATAGTCTATATAATCACGCATCCCATCTAGCAGATTTATTACATATGGCTCGACAATTCCTTCCTGATCATAAAATACAAATATTGCGATCCTTTTCACGTTTTTTTCCATTTTTCGCCCCGCATGTGGTGTAAATTATTTTTGCGTTATTAATTTTGAAATTTTAATTGTTATTTTTAGAAACGTATAAATATACGAAGAATATGCAGTCCCAAAAACTATAGATTTGGTTACAGCCCGCGATAAATTTTCCGGTTGAGTCTTTTGTGAACCATGGTATACTATTAGTAACAGTCAGGAGCAGTTTTTTGCCGGACTGCTTTCCGGAAATGATTGATTATGTATGGGTAGGAATGCTATACCAGATATTTATTATGCGCAAATTTGTGCGTATGCCAAATCCTTGGCGGCTGACAGGAACGGGGGTTAATATGCCGGAGAAATTAAAACTTCCTATGGGAATTGAAGATTTTGGACGGATTCGAAAAGACTGCTTTTATTATGTAGATAAAACAGGACTGGTCAGAGAGCTTCTGGAAAATATAGCATATGTAAATTTGTTCACGCGTCCAAGGCGCTTTGGGAAAACCTTGAATATGAGTATGCTGAAATACTTTTTTAGCAAAGGAAGTGAAAGTGCGCTTTTTGATGGACTTGAGATTTCCAAAGAGAAAAAAATCTGTGATGAATATATGGGGAAGTACCCTGTGATATCCATTACCTTAAAAGGAGCAACAGGAGAGCGCTTTGCAGAGGCAAAAGCAATGCTCAGAAGAATTATAGGGAAGGAAGCCATGCAGTTCCAGTGTTTGCTGCAGAGTGACTGGTTGACAGAAGCGGAGCATAATCAATACAGGGCGCTTATTGCTACCGATAAGACCGGGGCATTTACAATGTCCGATGAGCTTTTAAAGGATAGCCTGCAGACATTGTCCCAGCTTTTGAAAAAGCATTATAACCAAAGCGTTATTATGCTGATCGATGAATATGATGTACCCCTGGATAAGGCGTACCGTTCAGGATATTATGAGTCTATGGTAGAATTGCTCAGCGTCCTGTTTGGAAGTGCCTTTAAAACCAATGACAGTCTGCATTTTGCAGTATTAACAGGATGTCTCAGGATATCAAAGGAAAGCATCTTTACCGGACTGAATAATTTTAAGGTATACTCTGTAAAAGATGTGCGTTACAGGGAGTATTTTGGCTTTACGGATACAGAGGTTAAGCAGATGCTAGCCTATTATGGATTTGGAAACCAGTATGACGCCATAAAGGAATGGTATGATGGGTATCTGTTTGGCAATACAAGCATATATTGTCCGTGGGATGTGATTAATTATTGCGGCGATCTGCGGGATGGTAGCGTGGCTGAGCCGCAGAATTACTGGGTAAATACAAGCAGTAATGATATTATCAGAACTTTTTTAAATCAATCGAATGTGGCAGTCAGAAATGAAATTGAGCATCTGATCAATGGCGGCAGTGTGAAAAAAATGATCCGTCAGGAACTGACCTACAGGGATCTCGACTCTGATCCGAATAATCTGTGGAGTGTCCTTTTTACCACGGGGTATTTGACGCAGAGCAGCGCACAGACCGGGGATACGGCGGAGCTTGTTATTCCAAACAGAGAGGTACAGTGGATTTTTATCAGGCAGATCAGGGAGTGGTTTCAGGAGGAAACGAAAAAGAACAGAGAAAAGCTGGAGCGTTTTTGCAGGGCGTTTCAGGAAAATAATACGGAGGCTATAGAGGACGGTTTTAATGCCTACCTGAAAAAGACAATCAGTATCCGCGACACAAATACCAAAAAAGAAATGAAGGAAAATTTTTATCATGGCATTTTACTTGGTATTTTGGGAAATATGGACGGATGGAGTGTCAGGTCAAATGCGGAGTCCGGTGAGGGATACAGCGATATCAGTATTGAAGTGGAAGATAAGGGAATTGGAATTATTATAGAATTGAAATATGCTGAAAAAGCGGCTTTTGATGAAGGATGCCGGAAGGCCCTGAAACAAATTAACGACAAAAATTACGAAGAAATATTGATTGACGATGGCATGAAAACAATTTACAAATATGGGATTGCCTGTTATAAAAAGCGTTGCAAGGTGATGTCTGATGTCACAAATCTGTAATGGAAGAATTGTTTAAAGGACTTTCTATATGGAATGAGAAAGATTTCAGAAGTCTGTAAGGCACATATTCCGTAATATTTTTGATTTCTATTTTCCTTTTTTGGAAAATATTGATTTTGGTAAATAGTCTGCATATAATATAAGTCATATATGATCTTGCTACCCTTTTTATGGAAAGCGATTAAGTAAGGAGCCGTAAAGCCCCTTCATCCAAGATTAAGCCGAGATTTTATAGCCTCCTGCAGAACCTGAGAAAAATTGATGTTCTGTAAGAATTATCTGACATACCCATTCGTACAAAGATTCCGTATGAAGAGCCAGACAAACTTTTAGAGGGCTATATTGATCGAAGAGATGATTTGTCCGGAAGCAGAGCATCTCTAATGAGGTTACTAATTTTTTAGTAATCGCATTCATTGAAAAGTAGAAAATAAATAAATTTCAAAAACAGCAACAGGATACATTGCACCAAACCGCATACAATAACTTTGAAAGGAAGTGTAGTATTTTTATGAGTTATCAGGAAATAGCAAAGAATATGATTGATCGTCTGCCAGATGACAAAATGATTTTTGTCATCAATATGCTGGAAGGTCTTGGGGAAATGTCCGGACTTGATATACACCCGGATTTTCAGCCGAACGCAGCAACAGTAGCGGCAATGGCAGAAACGGACGAAATGATAAAAACAGGAAACGGTCAGCACTTTGAGGGGGCGACAGAGGAATTATTCTCCCGGATCCTGGAGGAATAGCCTATGCTAAAACTCAACCTGACATCACAATTCAAGCGTGATTTAAAACTATGTAAAAAACGCAATTATGATATCAATCTGCTAAATACCATAATTGACACATTACGAATACCTGCAGCTCTTCCTCCGAAAAATAAAGACCATGTCTTATTCACGTTAAACGTGGGTATGCAGCTTGCTGTAAAAAATTCATTAAGCCTGTTCTTCGTTAATTTTAAATCTTCTTCGATAATGACTCAGCCCCGCATACTTAGATTTATCATTTTTCCAAATCCAGTATAGCGCAGTGAGTTCACAATATTGACGATTTTTTTCGGAAATATTTTCACCCTGATCATCACGAATTGAAAATATTTTTTTATCAGTTAATATAGCGCCAACCTGAATTGGAATTTCAAACTTCCGAATTGGAAATACATCTTTTAAGGTTTTATCCGTAATACTATGGGCTACATAAACATGCAAATCTTTATTTAGCGCATCTTCAAGGGATAAAAATGTTGTTCCACATTTTCGCTCATGTTCATAAAGCCAGTTCCAACGGATACTACTCCATATATCGCTGTCAAATGATATTGAAATTAGATTGAAAAATCCTTTTTCACGAAGATTTTTTATTGCGTCTGCGAGATATTTTTCATGCAGTGCGACTAATATGGTTCCATTTTTAAGTGTGGCAGCATGTTCCAAATCAATAACAGGAATGCCTTCTATTTCTACAGGATTATTTTTCATATGCTCAACAAGAAAACATGCTATTCTCAGATTATACGGAAAATCACGCAGGCATGGCATAAGCGCTTTTCCCATGACCCCTGCTCCATATATGATAATTTCATGCGATAAGTTTAATTTTGCCATTAAATCTTTTTCATAAAGCACCTTCTTTTATCTCTGCCTTTTCTTTTACACCATATTTTAAACACACGTTTCTTAAGCAGCTAAGAACTGCTTCAGGGCTTAAATATTTGTCTGCAAATTCTTGCATATTACTGCATATTTCTTTGTATTTTTCGGGATGCGATTCCATATATTCATAACTTTCCACAAGGTTTGATAAATCTTCTTTAACCGGAATAAAATGTTTCCAGGGTATAAGCTTATCGAAATACTATTCTTTATAGGGCCTGTCAACAAGAAATACAGGGCGTCCTAAATGAAAAAGTACTTTGACACGATCTGTCCAACTATACCCACGCACATCTATAAGATATTTATATTGTGCCTGTTCTGTCATGGGGACGTACTTTCCTTTTTTTCCCTTTTCTACCATTTCAAAAGAAAAATATTCCGGAAACCGCTCGCTTATATAAAGAAGCTGCATCCTTGAAACATTGGTCTTTACATTTCCTTTCCAGCAAATACGCGGATCTTTCCATTTTTCCTCAGCGGCTTTTCTGCATTTGTTCAAAATTTAATTCCTAATAAATATTTTAAGTATAGTATTACTGATTTCTTTTTCTCCTAAAATATAACATCCGGATCTTATCACTTTTAAAATGGCATCTTCATATTCCTGCCTGTTCTCCTGAAACTCCCTGTCCAGACGGTTTTGCATTATTTCCATAAAAATATTACTTCCTTTTAATAAATGTGCATTCCTTTACAACTATTTCTTTATATTCTTTATAATCTCTAATATACTCATCAGCATCATAATGTTCATTTGACAAAACAAGAAGAACTGCATCTTTTGAGAAATCATACATATCTTTCCACAGCATGGATGGTATATATATGCCCATCCTCGGCTTATTTAGCTCTATAACAGCCATTGAAAATCTATCTTCTATTTTTACCTTTGCGCTGCCGGCAACATTAATCAAAACAAATTCTGATTTGCGGTTCGCATGACTTCCACGTATCATTTCCGGCAACTCTATGATTTTATAATGTTCATAAATTTTCATTCGACATTACCTTGTTAAATATTGGTCTTAGACATTTTAGGGAGATTGAACAAATAATTGTACTTTGTTCTTGACGATGCCATATTCAATAAATATACATAAATTATTTAGTCCCCAAGCCTATAGATTTGGTTACAGCCCGCGATAAATATTCCGGTTGATGAGAAGCTGATTAATGGTAATAGTATGAAAAAAATGACTTGTTATTTCAAACAGTGAGGTACAGTGGATTTTTGTTAGGCAGAACAGGGAGTGGTGAAAAAGACAATCTGTATCCGTGACACAAATACCAGAAAAGAAAGGAAGGAAAAGTTTTATCATGGCATCTTACTTGGGATTTTAGGAAATATGGATAGAATGTCAGCTCAAATGCCGAATCCGGTGAAGGATACAGTGATATCAGTATTGAAATGAATGATAAGGAAATTAGAATTATTTTTGAATTGAAATATGTTGAAAAAGCGGCTTTTGATGACGGATGCCGGAAAGCTCTGAAACAAATTAACGACAGACGTTTTTTCGCCGGAAAATATCAGAAAATATGGATTTGCTTTTGAGGGTAAAAAGTGCCTGAGCGAGTGAGGCGATTTAGAATCCTACCCCGTTTCTTAATGGGGCAGGATTTAAGATAGTTGCTTTCATCAAAACAGTTATGAAAAACAGGGGCCTTTATTACTCAGCCTCTTATTTCTCCGCCACCGCCAGAATTCTCCTGCATAAAGCCCTCATATTGTCAAGCTCCTCATGAATCCGCCTTTCTTCCTCAAGCAGCACCGGATCGTGGACAGCGTTGTAAATATATTCCTCCATCAGTTCATAATAGAAAGGTGTCAGCTTAGCGTAATCCCACCACAATTGCTCTATATCATAGTGTATATACTGCCCTTCCCACGGCTTCCGTCCAATAAAATGCACAATACTGCCGAGCTTTTTCGCATCATCATAATGAATGTTATCAAAATAATATACACTTCTGGCAAACATGCTATATTTAGTTCCATCCAGAAGTTTTACTTCTTTCCAATGCATATAGTTTAAAAGATCCTGATCGAGCGCAACCATTTTGAAATCCATTTTTTCAGCCAGCGCCATATAATCCCGGAAACAGTATTTTCCCCTGAGCTCCTTTATGTTTAACAGCATTACGCCTGCGCAAAAATAGGTGAATCCGTTTTGAAGCTGCTCACTAAAAATCGCATCCCGATTATCACCAAAAGGGGGCTTATTAATATCTTCACAGGCGCCTAAGAGTTTTTCGTCCAAGTCCGTAAAAAATAAATCCTCTAAAGAATGATTGATGATAATGTCTACGTCAAGGTAAATGATTCTTTCTACATCTTCAGGAAGAATATCGACCAAAAGCAGACGAAAATAAGTCTCCAACGACCAATTCGAGGAAACAGGCAGATCTGCTGAAAATACTTCTACATCAACAGGACACCAATATACTTTACCCCCATAAGACTTTACCAGATTTCCAAGATGCGACCTGTCTTCTTCTGTCAAATCACTATGTAGCAAATACACATGGATATCCAGGCTGTCAGGCTGGTTTTCGAATAGCGATGTAAGCATAACATATGCGTACCGCATGTATTTGCTGTTTAATGATAGTGTAATATTTATTCTGCGTTTTTCATTCATCCTTTATACCCCTGCATACCGTAAGCCTTTTTATGTACTAAAAAATTATATCATATATCCGCAGTGTTTTCGAGTAAAAATGCAAAAGAAAAAGGGAGAGAAGTATCGCTAACACATTAAGTAATGTCGGCGAAAAGGCGAATCACAATTCCCACATAGGCAACATCGAAAGATGCTTTTGGAAGTTCTCTAAAGACGTAAGCGTCAAATCCACCGCCTTGGATAGTTAGTGCTTTTATGCCATACTCTAAAGAACACGAAAAAACTAGTAGTTTTTTAGAGGAGGTAGAACTATCATGGATCAGACAACTCACAACGTTCGCCGTGCAAACTGGCTGACCATCATAACCCAGTGTCAGGAAAGAGCGGAAGGTATTTCTGTCAAACAATGGCTTTCCGACAACGGTGTAAAAGAAAAGGCGTATTATTACTGGCTCCGAAAATTTCGTAAAGAAGCCTATGCGCAAATGCAGTCTCCGGGTTCAAAGGAAAATCCGGGTAATGAAATTGCATTTACAGAGATACTTATCCCTGCAAAAACAGCACAATCCTGCATTTCACCACGGGTTGAATCATATGAAAGCCCAGTGGCTGTTATCCAGTATAACAGCGTGTCAATCGGGATTTCCAATGAAATTTCTGACAGCCTGCTGTCAAGAATTCTCAGGGAGGTATCCCATGCTTGAGGATGCTGCAGGCATCCGCCGGGTGGTGCTTGCCTGTGGCACGGTGGACCTTCGCAAAGGCATAGATGGGCTTGCCATGATCATTGGTGACAAATATAAGCAGAATCCCTTTGAAAAAGGCACGCTCTTTTTATTCTGCGGACAACGTTCAGACAGAATAAAAGGATTGTTTTGGCAGGGAACAGGCTTTCTTCTTCTGTACAAACGCCTTGAAGATGGCCGTCTGTCATGGCCGCGGACTACGCAGGAAGCGGCGGAACTTACGGAAGAACAGTTCCATTACCTGATGCTTGGATTAAACCCATTAGAGCCGAAGGTCAAGGATGTGAAGCCCGGAAAAATTTATTAATGATTGTGCAAAACAGAGAATTTTTCCCCTTTGTTTTTTCCCTTATAACTTATCTGTTTTTCTATATGGCAGATGCCTGCAGCGACATATAAAGCGTCATATATTTTCCCTGAAGGCAAAATCTGAACCTTGAAAACCCTATATTTTCCAAGCGCTTTACTGCCTTGTTAACGCAGTCTGAAAGCATGGCAGAATGACGAAGCTGTTCCTCGGTTCGGTTGGATTATTCTACATATATCTGCTATGATCAGTCTGAAAGGAAAGGCAGTTTCTATGTGTCAGAAATATACACCAGATGAACTAAATCGCATGAATCATGATACCAAGAACAAGGTTATCTGCCAGATGCAGGACCGTCTTGATAAGCTGGAGCATGATTACGAGAATCTGATAGAACAGATCCGTCTGGCTGATCAGCAGCGTTATGGACGGCATACAGAATCACTGGATGCCATTACAGGACAGCTTTCCTTCTTCAATGAGGCTGAAGCCTGTTATGATGCGCAGCATCCTGAGCCGACCGTTGATGAAGTGATTGAAGATGCCCTTAAGAAACCCCGTAAGCCCAAGAAAAAGGGACAGCGAGAGGAAGATTTAAAGGACTTTCCGCAGGAAGAAATCCCCCACGATGTATCAAAGGAAAAATTGATTAATACATTTGGCGAAGGTAACTATAAAAGCATGCCGGATGAAATCTGCTGGCAGTTACGCTTTGAGCCGGCAAAGTGGATTGCCGAAAAACACATCATTAAAGTATATGTGGGAACAGACGGGCTGCATCAGGATGAATTCCTGCGTGGAGACCATCCGGGCACCCTGTTCCGTGGCAGTATCGCCACCGCATCACTGGAAGCTGCAATCATTAATGCCAAATATGTAAACAGTAATCCACTTGACCGTGTTTCCAGGGACTTTAAAGCAAACGGTCTGACTCTATCAAAGCAGACCATGTCAAACTGGACAGTCTGGTCTTCAGAACGATTTTTTCAACCAGTGTATGACCTTATGAAAAAGTGCCAGCTTAAGGCCCATGTAAACCAGTGTGATGAAACCCCTTTGGAGGTCATCCATGACGGCAGGCCTGCAGGGAGCAAAAGTTACATGTGGGTACACCTGACCGGGGAGCTTTCTGATGTTCCGCCCATTGTGGTGTACGAATATCAGAAGACACGGCACAGTGGCCATCCAAAGGAGTATTACAAAAACTTCAATGGAATACTCATGACGGATGGGCTGGAGCAGTACCACAAGCTTGCCCGGGAACAGGAAGGCATTATGAATGCAAACTGTTTTGCACATGCAAGACGCCACTTTGCCAATGCCATCAAAGCAATGGGGAAAGGGAATGCCGAAGCAGTTAAATCTTCAGCTGCCTACAAGGCACTGGTGCGGATCGGTGCCATCTATGACCTTGAGAATACTTTGAAAAATCTTTCCCCGCAGGAACGCCTTAAAGAGAGACAGGCTTCAATTAGACCACTGGTTGAAGAATATTTTGCGTGGGTAAAAGATACTTTCCGCCAGGGGCAGATCCTTCCCAAAAGTGAAACAGCAAAAGGTCTTGCATACAGTATAAATCAGGAAGAGTATCTCAAAGTATTTCTGACCGATGGTGAAGTTCCCATAGATGATTCCGCATCGGAACGTGCACTGAGAAATTTCACAATAGGCAGGAAAAACTGGATGACCATCAATACAGTCCGCGGAGCCCAGGCAAGTGCCATCATTTACAGTATTACCGAAACCGCACGTGCAAACAACTTAAATGTTTATTATTACATCAAACATCTGCTGACGGAGCTGCCGCAGCTTATAGATAAAAACGGGAATATAGAACAATCCGTGCTGGAACCACTCATGCCGTGGTCAAAAACTTTGCCGGCTGATTGTTACAGCAAGCGTCGCAGTTAAGCGGCGCTTAAATTTTAGGAGGGGCGTCGGATTTGACGCTTACCTAAAGACCTCTGCACATTAAAAAGAAACCGGGTTTACACTCGTTGCCTATTTTGTTATAATTTTTTGTAACAACCAATTTATAGATATGAAAAGGCGGTGATCATATGACTGAAGGTGAAATGTTAAAATTGTCAGTTGAAGAGTTTTCAAGGATTCAACGCTATATGTTATTGGCTGAAAAGGGATCGGAAGTATATAAAGCTATGAAAGAAAGATATATAGATTTAAAAGTCATTCTTTCGGCATCAGGTGTTAGTCTGACGGAAATTGATCGTATAAAAGAATGACCGGTATAAGATTATCTGCAACAAAGACAAGCTGGATGGAAAACGCTGCAACGGTGCCCCGGACTTCATCATTGAAATTGTTTCTCCTGCCAGCCTGTCAGATGATTATATCCGCAAGCTGTATTACTACAAAAATGCCGGGGTACAGGAGTATTGGATTGTGGTTCCGCGGAGAATGACAGTTACTGTAAACTATTTTGAAGGTAATATCGTGAGCGTTCAACATCCTTTTGAGTCCATTGTCAAGATAAATATCTATGATGATCTGTATATTAATTTTTCTGAAATTGCCAATCTGCTAGATATTTAGCCCCAAAAAGGCATGTGCCTTACCGCATATGCCTTTCATACTACAATTCTTCCACTAACTATCAATTCCAAACTTTCCATGGGGCATTTCCGCTTTCCCATAATAATTCCAGCTTTTCTCTGTCCCTTAAAGTGTCCATACACTGCCAGAAGCCATCATGCTGATATGCCTTAACCTGCCTCTCGTTTGCCAATTTTTCAAGAGGTTCCTGTTCAAAAATGGTATTATCATCTTTCAGATATTCAAACACGCTGGGCTCTAAAACCATATAGCCACCATTGATTCTGGCCCCATCCGCATGCTGCTTTTCGCGGAAAGATATGATATCAGCATCATTATCAATATCCAAAACGCCAAACTTCTGTCCGGAATAAACGGATGTCAAAGTAACAATCTTTCCACCTGCTTTATGAAAATGAAGAAGCTCTTTTATATTCACATCGCAAACACCGTCCCCATAGGTCATCATAAACGTTTCGTTTTCCATATATTGACGGATGCGCTTAATTCGCCCTCCTGTCATGGTGTCCAGTCCGGTATCGACTATTGTTACTTCCCATGGTTCAGACACATTGTTGTGAACAGTCATATCCCCGCCTTTCCTGAAATTGAATGTCACGTCACTGTTATGTAAATAGTAATTGGCGAACCATTCTTTTATAACGTTCTGTTTATATCCGGCACAAATAATAAAATCATTGAATCCCCATGCGGAATATTCTTTCATGATGTGCCAGAGAATTGGCTTGCCTCCGATTTCTACCATGGGCTTTGGTTTTAAATGGCTTTCCTCGCTTATCCGGGTTCCGTATCCTCCGGCTAAAATTACTACTTTCATAAATTTATCCTCCTGCATGCCGCAAGATCTGCTTGCGGTACTGCTGTCAATAGAAAGTTTGGAAGTATATTATTACCAGCTTTCATTATAATTTTCTTTATATTCCCTAAAGCTCATCAATCGGGAATCCCTGTCAGATACAATAGGGTATTTGGTTTCCCACTTAATATTTAATTCTTTGTCGTTCCATCTTATCCCTGAATCATAGCTTTTTAAGTATTTACCTATACATATATAGGAAGTAATAGCTTCTTCTGACAAAACTTCAAAACCATGTGCAAACCCTTTTGGCACCCACAGACTTAAGTGATTTTTATCTGATAAAATTACATCTATATACTTTCCGAATGTCTCGGAATCTTTTCTTAAATCCACAATAACATCCCTTACAGTTCCACGGATAACCCTCACTATCTTGGATTGCGGTTTTAATGTCTGGAAATGCAGTCCTCTTATCACTCCGCATTTAGAAGAAGATTCAAAACTTTCATAAATATCAGTACAAAGATCCCATTGTTCAAAAATATCTTTTTCATAGTTTTTTTGGAAATATCCTCTTTCATCCTGAATATAAAAAGGAGAAATGAGCTTTGCCCCTTGTAGCGGTAAATCCTGAATATTAAAGTCCATCTGAGACCCCCTCCTTTTTTATCCATTCGGCAGTCATCTGAATACCCTTTTGAAAGGATATTTCAGTCTTAAATCCCAAATCGTACAATTTGTTTGTGTCAAACTCTTTATATGTAAGCTTTGCACCTTTAAAAGCAACTTCACCAAATGCTAATTCAGAATCACTTTTTAATACCTCTTTTGCCTGAAGAATAAATTGTTTTAATGGCTGCGGAGCCTGATTTCCAATGTAATAAGAAGAACAATTTTTTCCCTTTTGAGCGGCTAGAATGATTCCCTTAACGGCATCTGTTACATAAATAAAGTCATATAACTGCTCTCCGGCTGTAAGTGGAATTTTTTGGTTAGATATCAATTTTCGCAAGAGCTGGTTTAAGAACCGGGCTGATTTTTCACCTGCACCATAAATATTAGATATAATGATATTGATATAGTCTATATTTTCCCGGACGGCCAGCGTTTTTGCCATAAAGTCAGCTGTTAACTTTGAAATGCTGTACATATATCCGGATGAAGGCTCTGTGCCATCCCGAGGGACGTAAGCCATTGCTTCATATTCCATGATACTTCCGGCATTTATAAATCTACGGCATGATAATCGTTTGGCAAGATTCACCGCTTCGCAGGCCGCATAGCTATTTTTTAACTGTAGATTAAAATCGGCCCTCTCCGTGCCGGATGTTCCGGCCCACGCTAAATGAAAGAAAAAATCATAATTAGTATACCGAAAATGATGCTTCTGTAAATCTTGATAATGGGCTATATCACATTTTACTACATCTATATTTTCTTTCCATATATCCGGAACATTTTTTAACGTATATACAATGACCGTTATATCAAATCCGGTCTGGTATAATTCTTTTACTAACCATTGGCCGATAAATCCGGTTGCTCCTGTTATAATAGCTCTCATATTTATCTGCCTCCTATGTCCAGCCTTTCTGATATTTATATACTGCAAGTATATTAAATTGTGTATAAAACAGCTTAAATTGTAATGCTTTTAACAGCAGTAACATACTCCCAATGCTTTGACCATTTATCAATAAATTTTTGATGGTTTTGCCAAAAAACAGAATCCTGATTTCTGGTTATCCCATATGTGACATTTTCGTAGTGGACATATTGTACATTAGTGTCAAGAACTAATCTATAACCGTGTTTTCGCAATTCACAATAAATATCTATATCTTCGTACCATGCAGGGCAAAATAGCTCGTCATATCCGCCTATTTTTCTCCAAATAGCTGTCTGGAAGCAAATACATGCGGGGCATAAGTAGTCTACATCATAAATTCCGTTTTTTTCTCTATTGGCAATAAATTCCACTTTTTCATTAACGGAATAGCCAAAGTTAGCATCTTCTAAATCCCATCCATATACAATTCCGCCTAAAGCGCCTATTGAATTATCTTTTATAAACGATTCAACCCATTTATCCATCCAATAATCTGAGATAATTTTTACATCATTAGATAATAAAACCATATATTTCCCTTTTGCATGTTTGGATGTTTCATTACAATTTCTCAAATATCCCAAATTTTCTTTGTTATGAATTATCGTAATATTTTCAACATATTGTTCCATATTCTTTGTTTCATCTGTAGATACATTGTCACCTACTATTACTTCATATGGTATATTAGTTTTTGCGTGCAATATTGATTTTAAGCATTCATATGTATATTTCCATCCATTAAAAACAGTTAGTACAATAGAAACTTTGGGAGACGAGCAGCATGGAAAAACTAACTTTTCATATAGAACATTCTTTTTTAAAAATAATTCCTTGTATATAACGATAGAATTAACACCTAATTCTATGAGTTGCTTTTCAATTTCTTTAAAGTAGAGGCTTGCTACTATTACAATGGGGCTATCAATATATTGTATTTCATTTGCTGCCAACACTTTATAAGTATGAAAAAGCTTTCCCTGCTTATTTACATCATTATCACAGATATAGTGAATTTTAATATTATTTTTTTGGAGAATTTTAATCACTCTTTCTCCAGTCTCACCTGCACCAAATACAACAATTGGTCTTCCTAATTCACATTCTTTTTTTAGTACATGTAACATTTTTAAACCTCCAGATCCAAGTTATTTACTATAACGAATAAGGAACTGCTTATCAGCCGCATTTTTTCTGTAAGTCCAGGGAAAAAACTTTTGTCCCTGCCACCCATACCATTATGTCAAATTCACATTTTCCGCCGGAAGTATGACATATGATTATCAATGACACTTTCCATAGAAACGTCATTGATTATACAGCTGATAAAATCGGCTGCTCCCACTAAGCGGTCTTTGACATGAGACATAAGGCGCTCATGTCACTTCAGCAGCTTCCTGAAATAAACGCAGTCTGCCTCGGCGATGTATCGAAGTTTGACCAAACCTTTGTCCCAGATTAACAGATATAATGCTCTTTGGGGCTGACTATCGAAATATTGAAGGTATTATCACCGGCTGACGGATGTAGTGCTGGTGCTAACAAGCACAAATTATTATCATAGCAACAAAGCTATAAGGGAAGCTGGTTTGACTTTGATATAGCCTTACTAACCTATTTACTTACTAACACCTTTAATTTATATAGCCGACATTTTGCTCTGTTATCATTATGATTGGTAATTCCAATACATTAATTGGATTGTTGATAATCCATACTCTCTCCATTATTTCTATTATTCCTCCATAAAAGCGATATCCGGAAAACTGATAATGCTTTTCCTTTAAAATTTGGTCATATTTAGTCATAACATTAAATATCCATTCGCAATAAAGAGCAAAATATTTTCTCCTTGTTATAAATGTATGTCTACAATTTAATATGCTGCCTTTATACATTACATGGTCAAATGCATTTAAATACGCCGGATCAACATATTCAACAGCTTCTCTCAGGTACTCAAAAGGATTATGCATATTTCTTGCAAAAATTTCTGCTTCATACTTTTTAGTAGTGGCATATATAGACATAGGTACTTCGGCCCTTGCGGCTATAAAATCAATTTGTTTATTTTCAAATAATTCCTTTGTTTCATTTAGCCCAATAGGCTTCTTACCGTCATAACTCATATATCCTCTATAAGAGCATATTCCTGTTATTTCATAATTCGTATTTTTCCATATCCAGTATAACCCTGTAACCAAGCCGTCAAATTTATCCTTTTTATTCGAAATATTGTCGCCAGTATTATCGGCTAACATATTTTTATATTTTTTCCCATCGTAGTCAGCTCCTGTATGTAATAAAGTATATAACGGATCATTAAAACACTCTGTATCTATATGTGTACAACAAAATACTTTATATTCCTTTCCCATTATGAAACTCCCCCTAAAATATATACATATAAATAGCTATACATAAATTTATAATTCTTAATTTCTTCCAGTTCCATAATTGGATTTTGGGAAATAACAATCATATTCTTATACTTCAAATCTTTCATAGAAACGTCAAAACTGTTAACGCAGAGAATCATATCGACATTATCACTTTGCATTTCGGTATACATTTTCTTCTGAGCAGGAAATAATTGTACTATTTTATCTTTATCAGCATACAACTCAATTTCTGCCAAAAACTCAGTTCTGTACCCGATTCCTGAGTATAAACTTTTTCCCAATCCACTAGCAAAAAATAATTGTGCATCATATATACTCTTTGGGTTTAGCTTTTTTAGCAAAAATATTATTGCGTCATTATAAGCGACAAGTCTTTTAATGCAAGTGGTATATTCCGGGTAACATAACACAATATTTTTTTCTGTTACCCCTCTGAGTAATAATTCATGTGAAAAGCAATGTGCTATAGAAGATATAATATATATGTATTCTTGATAGTCGTTGATTTTTGTAATAGAATCCACTGGTACAACATAATCCGTAAAGTTGGAATACCCGTTATCAATTCTCATTTTTTCTGACACACCTAAAACATTATTTAAAAATTGTTTGATAAGTAATGCATTATTCCCAAATGGATAAAGTGCAAATTTGCCTTTTCTATTTTTTACTGTATACATGAGAATTTCCTGCCACGCTTCAGTCATGTAGGGCCTCCTTGTGAATCTATAATAATTGTTCCATATTGCCATTTTACCAATGTTATTTCTAACTGTTATCTTAGCTTCTAAATATCAGTACTTCATTTTTACCTTATTCAATATTTTGTATCATTTTCTGTAAACCTGTTTTCCATGAATATTGACAACTAAACCCCATCTCCTTTAATTTACTTATATCAGCTACACAATCCGGTTCATTTGGTCTCATCGGGATAGCACCAAAACATATTTGAGAATTAGATTGTGTTTCAGTATGAACAAATTCCACAATTTCTCGTATGCTCGGTGCCTCTCCTGTTCCAATGGGAATCTCCTTATAGCCTTTAACTCCAAAATTTATAATGTGAATAATTGCTTGCACTACATCCTGTATTGCAATAATATCTCTGAGCTGAGTCCCGATTGTAACGTTAAGAACCTCATTATTTTTGCACTTTCTAACTAAGCTGGGCAGAAATCTGTCTACCGGTTCGTCTGAACCATAAAACATTTCCAGCTTTAATGATACAAAATTAATGTTATGTTTATCTGCATAGAATTTGCCAAACCTGGCTAACATATTTTTAGATAATGCATATATATTAAATTCATCTGGGAGGCTTGTACCAATAGTAAGATAATTGCGAACTCCGAATTCTATCGCAAGATTTAATATTTCAAGCGGAAACAGGAAGTTCGCTGCAATACAATTATTATATAGCATATTGCTTTTTCCATAATTGCAGGCCATATTTAATACCCAGTCAAACGGCTCAGGTTCATATAGCATTGCCGTTTTAACAGCATCTGTATGCGCCGGAATCCATAAAACATTATTAGAGTTTACTCTGTCTGTATTGGATTCCATTCTTTTGGTGGCTACAATGTAATGCTTGTCTGCGGCCAGTTCATTTACCATTTTAGAGCCAAGATATCCACTTCCCCCAAGTATAAGAAATCTCATCTGAACTTACCTCATTGTGTTTCTCTTTCTATTCCAAACCAAATGCTTTTATCGTCAAGCTGGAAAAAATAAGCCTTTCGTCAATTAAATGAATTGCATCCACTGGATATTTCTTACTTAACTCATGATATAGAAGAGTCCTTGATTTTTTATACATGTTTGCAATCACAATGGCATCATATTGCATTTCGGAAATGAAAGATGGTGCATTTACAGGTAAACCCATTCTTTGAAGCTGAATATAATTTCGGTCTACCCATCCCACCACCTTGCAGAATCCTGTTTTGCTTAAATAGTTATATAATCTTTGTCCATAGGTTCCGGCTCCATATAAGATAATTTTGCTGCCTCTTTTGACGTGAGGGAATGGAAACAAAAAATTCAGCTTTTCATAGCCCTTATATAACCCATCCGCCCGGGGCACCATCAGAAACAAGACATACTTTTTCCACTGCTCCCTCAAGTCATATATTGTCATAGACTTTTCAAGGGTCTGTAGCACTGTGTGATATAACGATTGAAATTGATTCCGCTCTAATTTATAATTTTGAATATTTTTAATCATAGACGTTGGTGTCTGTCTATAATGATAGAGGCATTTATGCACCACATAGATACTGTTTGCATTCAGAAGACAAGGATACGTACAGGCAGCATCTTCTCCCATAATAATTTGTTCATCTACAGTCAGCTGAAACCTTTCTACACATTCCCGATGAAACAGCTTGTCCCATACACTTGGAAAGATACCCCATTCAAAGAAAGTATGATTTACTATCATTCGGGGATATATTTCATCCAATAACTGTTCTTTCCCATAACGCTTTTCTGGAACTCCATGAAAAATTGCTTTGCTGATATCACCTGTGTCTTCATAACGGCCGCACATAACAATGTCCACATCTTGGCTTTCCATTATCTGATACATACACTTATACATATCAGGTTCTATCCAGTCATCGCCATCTACATAAGCAATAAATTGACCAGATGACAGCATCAAACCATCTTTGCGCGCCTTAACTAATCCTTCATTTTTTTTATGCAGTACCTTTATTCTGGAATCCTGTTCTGCATACTCATCACAAATATAAGCACTATCGTCTGTTGAACCATCATCCACCAATATGATTTCAAGTTTCTGATAAGTCTGCCTGCAAATACTTTCTATGCATTGTCGTAAATATCGATCAACATTATAAATAGGAACTATGACACTGATTAAATTATCCATATGTTTCACCCCATCGAAAATGTGTCGCAATACTTGCAGTTCCCCCAATTTTCACGTCCATCATACAAGCATTTACGCACCATCTGAAATTTAGGTCCATACCATATGTCTAAAAGCGACTCTTCCGCAATATTTCCGAGCGTAAACCTTCCGGTAGCATCATTACAGCAAAGGGATACATCCCCTGTCGGACGAATTATCATCTGCTTGAATGGCAAAATGCAACGATCATTTGGATATTCAATGAAATCTTTTCTGTTTGGAGCATCCCCACCTCTGGTGGTTAGTATTTCATTTGGCTTTCGAAGCACTATAGTTACCTTTGACAGTAATTCAGGGTGGTTTTCACAATACTCTTGTATTTCCAAACAAGGCTTTATAAGTTTTAGATCCTGCTGGTAGTTGTCAATTATAAGTTCGTCCAGAATTTCTGTAAGAGCAATAAATTTTTCAATTGTTAACAATGTTCCGTTTGTAAACAAATGCATTCTGGCTTTTGGCAAATGCATCCGTGCATATTTATTGAACGCTATTATTCTCTCATCCAAGAGAGGCTCATTGTTTGAAAATGTGGTGAATCTGCCAGTATATTGTATTTCTTCCAGTTGTTGTACAATACTATAAAACATGCCTTCAGACATAACGGCCTTTTCACGTGGGTCAACATTATGATTCACAGGGCAAAAAGAACAATTTCCATTACACCTGTTAATAGTTTCTATTTCAATATGGTTAAATAATGGTTGGTTTTTGTATAAATTTTCAACCGCGTGGAATACTTCTTGCCTTGCATAATCAAGCTGTGGTTGGGCTGACCATTGCTGTTCTGTCTGAGCGGCTGCATTAACAATATAAGGATTTACGATCAGCTCATTGGTTTCATAAAATCCATGTACGGTATCAAAGTAAGAAGAGTAGTCTGTGAATCCTAATTCTTTGAGCTGGGAGAGCATACTTTCAGAGTATAAGCTGGCAACAAGAATATGAAAGCAATCCTTATAATGTAATGCTTCCAATGGACTTATTATTTCTTTCCCGCAAAAGAAAGTTCCTTGTTTATCTTTATCATTATCAATAAAAAAAGTAACTCTATCAGGAGGATATTGTTCAAACGCCATTTTCCCGTAAAACCCGGCTCCAAATATCATGATTTTTTTTGCTTCCATATTTATGTACCTAATTCCTCTATAAATTTTTTAGGCCTGCTATATAATATCTTGTCCTTTGCTATTCCGTACATTTTATGCAGTTCATTTGAAATCCGTTTTGCAACAGAATCATTTTCAACAGCAATTACAACTGCATCATATGATTGCACCTGAGCTATTTCATTCGGCAGGCTGACATCATATCCTGATTTTTTATACTCGTTACTATTTTTATCCACCCATAATACAACTTCTATGATTCCTGTTTGTAAGAAGTTTTGATAGAAATCACGCCCTACATTTCCCGCTCCATATAAAATAATCTGTTTATAACCTCTATCAATAAGCCTTTTTTGGTCGGGATAGTAAAATGGAATTATATTGCCATATCCAAAGCCAAAAGACGTATTGACGCCACGCAGTATAAATTCAAGCATATAACGTTTGAGTTTTCCTATTAGTAACTCTGCTTCCTCTTGTTGTTCAAATACAGCTTTCATCTGGTGATAAAAAAGAGTTATTTTGGAAAAATAATCTTCATCGGACTTCTTAGTAACAGAGCCTTCATGCTGGAGATAGTGATATACCGCTTCATCTATAAATGTCACGCAATTTGCATTTAAAATGCAGGAATAGACGCAAATATCATCTTCAGCATATTTCGTATTTGGATTGACTATCGATTGATATTTCAGCAACAATTCTTTTTTAAATAATTTATCAACCAAATTAGGCGATATCCCTTTACTTACATAATCATCTGAATAGATTATATGATGTGGTAGTATTTTTTCTCTTTTGTGGTAACATCCCTTGAAAACACTTCTGTGAGCTTCTACATACTCTGCATTTTCTCTGTTTATAAATTGGCGTCCTACTGCAATATCCGCATCATCATGATGCAATGCTTCAACTAATTTTTCATACATATCAGGTTCTATCCAGTCATCACTATCCACGAATCCGACAAGGCTGCCAGATGCATTTTTCAACCCGGCATTTCGGGCGGAAGTGCTTCCGGAATTGCTTTGATGAATGACATGTATTCTTTTATCTTTTAGTTTCAGACTGTCGCATAATTTGCCGGAACCATCTGTTGAACCATCGTCTACTAAAATAATTTCGAGTGTCTTGTACGTCTGAACAATAATACTATTTACACATTTCTCAAGATAGTTTACAACGTTATATACCGGAACAATTACCGAGATTAGTTCTCTGCATTTATGATTGTCATTATTCTTTGTCATTTTAGTCTGCTATACTCCTCATGAAGCAAGTCGCCCAAAGAAATGAGTGGGTATTTACATTCCAAGCTTATCTCAGAAATAAAATAATACGAACTTACTATAATGCTATCAACGTTTGGTAACGTTTCTAAAGGGGAATACACAGGAAGATCTGCATGGATCTTTTCTTTTTGCCTATCAATTATATATAAACAATTGACATTCGATTCTTCCAATTCCTGCTTTAAATGCTTTCCCATAATTCCGAAACCATAAATCGCTATCGTATGTATATTTTTTTCCAATAAGAGGTAACTTAAATTGCGATGCTGCTCCCTTAAAGTCATCCATATATCTAAATCGTTTAAATACAATTCAAACTTGTCTGAACGTTTTTGCAATGCCTGTATTTTTTTATTATCCGTATGGTTTTGTAACGATATACTATGATATTTATTTTTAGAAATATTGATTTGTTCCAAAAAGCCCAATCCGTATTTTTGGTCAGGCTCCAAATGCATACCTTCACCCCATTCATTCCATGCATTTATGAATGTAATATCATTTCCCTGAGCAGCATTTTTGGCCATGAGTTTTGTAAGAAAATCGCCGAATAATTCCGGGCTTCCATTTTCAACCACCACACCCTCAATACCACGCCTTGGGGTATCATCGTATCCTACAAAAGCGCCATAATAGGTGTTGTCTTTAGGCGGTTCACTCAGGATGTTATTCCATACCGCAGAATAATCAATCCTTTTAATATCACTATCAAACAGATTTTCTACAAGGCCTCTGCTACCGCGAAGAGGTTCATGATAAAGTTCAGCATCCAGATATAAAAATTCATTACCAGAACAATTGCATCCAATAATATATAAATCAGGGAATCCCTTTTCCTTTGCCCATTTTCTCCAACAGTCCAGCATATCTTTAAGACAGGTCAAAAGTTTAGATTTATATATTAAAAATAGAGGTCTTCCGTCAATTTTTATATAGCGGGAATCCTTAAAAAATGGATATAAATAATCAAAGTGTTCTTTCCATGAATTTACATCCCCATAATCCTGATTCAAAAGGATTGCCCTTTCGTTATCTCCTTTTACCTCCAGTACGTTTGTCCAGCTGTTAGCCTCTTTAATGTTTCCCCATGAACGCGCCCATGTTTCATTAGCCCAACAAAAGCAAAAGGGCATATCTATATCTTTCCATTTCAAAAGATTCTCTGCGGGCTTCTCCAGAATACGTCTGCCATTTTCAAACCAATAATGATATATACACATACCATCTACGCCATATTTATGCATCATATCAGCCTGCCATTGCATTGTTTCTTTCTGCATTAAATCATAGTAATAATTATTTAATGGTAAGTGGGGTTGATAATGTCCTTCAAAACAAGCTGTGGTGTTTTGGGCAGATACCCAGTCAGAAAAGCCTTCTCCCCACCACAAATCATTTTCTTTTACCTTATGGAATTGTGGAAGATACATTGCAATCACTTTCATTGAAACAACTTGCCGCCTCTCTTTTCCAGCTCCCATTTGTAATAATTTTCTACAATGTTAACTTCATCAAGCTTATGCATATATTGGATTGTTCCCAAATCTACAATAGTACTGTTTTTTATAATTGGATCGTTTAGTACTTCTATCAATTCCGGCTTCGGTGTTACTTCATCTTCCTGCATCATGCTGATTTCAGCAAATTCTTCCTTTGAATATGTTCCCCAATTTAAAATCTTTGTAAAAAATATTTCATCAACGCCTAACTTCTCCCCCCATTTAACAAAAGAGGCCATTTCTAAATAATTTTTCTTCTGAACAACAAAATTAAATCTTAAATAGGATAATTCACCTTTTTTTCTCAGTTTTGACGCAAACACCATATTCTTTTTTAATACTTCAAAGTTACCATTACACCGTATTTGTTCATAACTTTCCGCCGTTGCTGCATCAATAGACACTGTCATCATTATTTTTGAAGTTTTATTAGCTTTAAAAGCAGCCCAGTTTCGGGGTGTAAAAAGAATACCATTTGTAAGCAATCTGATATATTCCGGATTGCATTTTGGATCTTCATAAATTGCTTTGTAAGCGGGACTTGCAAATACTTCTCCATCTCCAGCCAGTATAAGGAATTTGCATTTTTCTAAATACTCTGCCTTTATTAAGGATGTTATTGCATCTACTGTTTTTTTATCATTTCCCTGTACAAAATATGTTGACTTTCTACATGTCGTGCAAGCTAAATTACATGAGGGATCATATCCAAGGGCAAGAACTTCCGGGGTATCAGACATATTCTTATAATCCCAGTCAATAGATTTTTTTTCTGCTTTTTTTCGAGAACTTTTATCGACAAATAGTGGACACATGTTCTTATCACAGAAGCTATATGTGCGGTTTTCAATAGACAAACACATTATTTTATGTAAATTTGATCTCCATACGTCAGAGCTTTGTTTTGATAAAATATTATCCAGATCCTGCGCAACAAAAGTTGTGCAACAACATCTTGATGCACCACTATTTAAAATCTCCAGATGATTAAGCATTGTGTGGCATTCCAGTTCATAATATTTATCATCAAAAATGGTTTTTCTTAGCATTTCCGAAGGACGCCCTAAAATAGTATGGAAGGAACAAAAATCTTCATATTCTTTTAAATGATTGTTTTCTAAAACATTTCTGACTTCTGCAGATTTTGCAATTGCAATCACGATATAATAATCTTTTAATTGAATTTCATCAGGAAAATATACTTTTCTTTCATAAAACACTTCGCTGCTTTTGTTACTGTCTATAAAAATATCAGGCATAAAGTCAGTAGCATCTTCCATTAGTTTATGAGCCATATTTCCTGTTCCCCATACGGCGATTGGTTTATTTCCAGGCAAAGAAAAATCATCTAATTGAATAAAAAAATCTTCCTCTAATACATAGTCTTTTCCATATTTAAGTCCTAAACTTTGGAGTTCTTTTATTTTTTCCCCTTTTTCAAAATCGCATACGATTATTTTGTCATAGCAATTATCCTTAAGAGCATGTTGCAATTCATAAACATCAAATCCCCATTGAGTATGCGAAGATATCTCATTATCCGTGAGGTACTTTATGCTTAAATTGTCAAATATATATAGGAAATCACGCGCAACCCTATTAATCCCATAGATGATATAGTTCATTATGCCACCTCAACTTTTAAAGATGTTTTGTAATCATAAGTAGAATTACGCATCTTTTATTTTTGTATGATTTTGAGTTTTAAGTGATTTGTTTTGCTGTATAGTTAACTATACTTTTTGGGACAACTTTTTCTCCGGTCAAATTGCACATTCTGGAAATCAGAAACGCTTGAATTTTTGATTATAATGTGTTAAAATCTATTTGTTTTAAGTGCTTTTTAATTCAATACCAAAAAGTATAGGTTTTGGGACTGCATAATTTATGTATATTTATGCATATTTGCCTTAACATTTAAGTGATCCATACAAGAAGATTGTGTCTGTATTTATGTTTTCAAAATAGAAAAGTAATAAACTGTTTAAATACAAAGAGGTATAAAATAAATTAATGAATAAATTGTGTATTTGTATTCTTACATACAACAGGCCGGAGGCTATTTCCGAGGTGCTGGAAAAAGAACTTGTATTTTTGAATAGGTATTCCACGGAATTGGGGATTTTTGATTCCAGCGAAAGTATGGAAACAGAGCTGATTGTAGAGAAATATATGAATCAGGGATATAAGAATTTGTTCTATCAAAAATGTGATCTTGGGATATATACAAGTGCAAGTAAAAAGATATATCTGATATATGAAGAAATGATGAAGAAAAGTTATGATTATATCTGGATGATTCATGACCACACTACATTTAATGAAACAGCGTTTAAATATATATTGGACCAGCTTGATGCCAACGGAGATTTTTATTTTCTGGAAATGCGGGCCAGCCGGTTTTCAGTCAACAGGATTTTGGAATTGAATGATTTTTTGCCTAAAGCAGCGCTGAGCCTTGCCAGGCTGGGAACCGCAATTGTCAGAAGAGAATCCTTTTTAGAAGGGACCGACTGGAAACATATGTCTCAAAAATATTTACGGGAAGAAAACTGCGGTTACTGCCATGTGGGATATTATTTTGAACGTATGAGTGAATTGAAAAATCCAAGGATCATTCAGCTGGAGTTCCCAAGAGAATGTTTCGTTGATTTCAAAAGATATGAAAAATTAGGATGGCACAGTGCATCCGTACGGATTTGCCTGGGACACTGGGGAAATACGCTGATGGCCTTGCCGGAGCAGTATACTAGTAAAATGACTGCTCTTCAAACACAGGATAAGTGGCTTTTGTCTAAATATAAGCTGCTGGAATACAAAAAGAGCGGAAATTACAGGATATCAGATTTTCTGAAATATAGAAAGTGGATCAGACTGATCATGCCTGAAAATTTTTGTAATGCTTTTTGGGTAGCAGTATTGCCATATAAAACTGCAGTAAATAAATATTTTGCAAAGTTATTAAATGAGATAGAAAAGCAAAGAAAAGCAGGAAATAAGATTTGCCTGTATGGTGCAGGAAAAGACGGCTTTGAGTGTTTTACTTTTTTGAGTGAATTAGATGTGAAAGTTGACAGTTTTCTGGTAACAAAAACAGAAGGGAATCCAAAGCAGCTTGGTGGATGTCCGGTGAACAGGGCAGACGAATATTTAAAAAACAACAGCGCGTTTGTGATTATAGCTATTTTGCCCAAGGGAGTTCCAGAGGTAAAAACATATCTGGATTCATTGGCTGCAAAGGGAGCAGATTTATCTTATATGGAATTCGCTTAAGTTTGACTGCTTCTGGCGCGGCCTTGTTTATGTGTAGCATTCTATATGATAATGCAGTGGAAAGGAAGTAACGAAAATGAGCACATTTATCGTAGCAGAAATAGGGATTAATCATAACGGGGATTTGAAATTGGCAAAACAGCTGATTGATATGGCAGTAGTTGCAGGCTGTGATGCAGTAAAGTTCCAAAAAAGAACTGTGGATAAGGTGTATACCCGGGAATACCTTGCAAGTCCCAGAAAAAGTCCTTGGGGAGAAACACAGAGGGAACAGAAGGAAGGCTTGGAATTTGGTAAGAAAGAATATGACGAAATAGATAAATACTGCCGGGAAAAGGGAATCGAATGGTATGCATCTGCATGGGATATTGATTCTCAAAAATTTCTGCAGCAGTATGACTGCAAGTATAATAAGGTTGCATCTGCAATGCTCACGAATGATGAACTGATGGAAGAAATTGCAAAAGAGGGGAAGTATACTTTTGTTGCAACAGGCATGAGCACGTTGGAGGAGATAGACCATGCCATTGAAATATTTGAAAAATACAATTGCCCTTATGAATTGATGCATTGTAACAGTACCTATCCCATGCCTGCAGAAGATGCAAATTTAAAGCTGATCAAGGTTCTTGGGGATGTCTACAAATGTAAAGTGGGGTATAGTGGACATGAGTCGGGAACTCTGGTAAGCACGTGCGCTGTGGCAGCAGGAGCTACCTCAATTGAAAGGCATATTACTCTGGACAGAAGCATGTATGGTTCCGATCAGAAAGCATCCATAGAACCCTATGAACTTTGTAAACTTGTTAAGGACATAAGGGATACGGAGAAGATTATGGGAACCGGAGAAAAAGTGCTTACCCTGGCAGAAGAAGAAGTGAAAAAGAAACTCAGAGGATAGTTTGATGATTGAATTAATTGTTTTGGATATAGACGGCGTTATCACGGATGGTTCTGTCATTATTGACTCTAACGGAAATGAGCAGAAACAGATCAATTTGAAAGATATTGATGCAATCTTTGAACTGAGCCGTAGGGGATTTAAGCTGGCTGCAATTACGGGAGAGGATACAGAGATTGTCAATTACTTTGAAAAACGGTTTCCCTGGGAATATTTCTACCGCGGAAATAAAACCAAAAGAGAAGCTATGCAGCAGATAGAGCAGGGAACAGGAATAAGCAGAGAAAATATTTGTTATATCGGAGACGGTAAATATGATATAGAGCCGCTTACGTATGCAGGCCTGGGTATTTGTCCTGCCAATGCTATTGATAAAGCCAAAAACGCAGCAGATATTATTCTGCAAAATGACGGCGGCAAGGGTTGTATATGGGAAGTTATTTCAATTCTGGAAAATTATAATAATGAAGAGACTTCTCAAAATTATTTTCTTAGAAGGCTGGAAGAACATACGAATATTTTCAAACAGCTTGCTTCTAATCGGCAATTGATGGATACAGTTATAAAAATAGGAGACCGCATTATCTCTATTTTTGATAAAGGCGGCGGGGTATTTTTATGTGGAAACGGTGGAAGCGCCGCTGATGCGCAACATATTGCAACAGAGTTTGTGAGCCGGTTTTATAAGGAGCGTCCGGGATTGAATGCAGAGGCGCTTTCTGTTAATACCTCGACTTTGACAGCCATCGGAAACGATTATGGCTTTGAAAGAGTGTTTGCAAGGCAGCTGGAAGCAAAGGCTCATGCGGGGGATATGGTGATTGGAATTTCCACAAGCGGCATGTCTAAAAATGTGCTTGAAGCGTTAAGATTTGCGAAGAAAAATGACATTGTAACAGTGCTGCTAATGGGGGGATTGGAAAATCCGGAATTAGACCAGGCAGCCGATTATATCATCAAAGTTCCGGCATTGACCACGCCAAGAGTTCAGGAAGCGCATATTTTTCTGGGCCATGTGATAGCTGAGTATGTTGAATATAGAATGTTTGGAGGAAAAACGTGAGGATTTTTATATGGGGATGTGGATTCGCCGCGCATGAACTTATAGAAAGGGAATTATCAGGTATTAAAATATCGCTATTCATTGATAAAAATAAAAAGACATTTCTGGAGCAGAAGGTATATTCTCCTGAGGAGGCGGTTGGCATGCAATATGATGCAATTATAGTTGCAAGCGCTTTTGCAGGAGAAATTTATCAGCAGGCGAAGGAACTTGGGTATGACTTGGCGAAGTTTATTTTTGTGTATAACAATTATTTTTTTCAAGATATGAATACAGATTACAGACTGGCAGAACAAATCTTTTCACAGCAATATGTTGAAATAATTAAGAGCAGATATCATGTGATCCGTGGGATGGTGCTGGATGAAGAGAAAAAACATACGCTATTAGTGAAAACAAGACATGAGGATATGTTTGCCGATGATTATAACCGCATCCGTACATTTGAGCTGCTGGCAGAAGAGATTCGGAGGGGAAATATTTCGGGTGAGGTAGCGGAATTAGGTGTTTTTAAAGGCGATTTTGCAAAGTATATTAATGCAGCATTTCCGGAAAAAAGTTGTTATTTATTCGATACATTTGAAGGCTTTCGTTCCAGTGAAGCGGAAAAGGAGCGGCAGGCAGGTAACTGTGGGGCGGCTTTTGTAGAGTGGTTTAAGGATACTAATATAGAACAGGTGTTGTGCAGAATGCCAAATAGGGAAAAGATTATTTGCAGGAAAGGCCTGTTCCCGGAATCATTGAATGGATTAGAGGAAAACTTTGCATTTGTGTCGATAGATGTGGATTTCGAGCAGGCAATTTTTGATGGACTGGAATATTTTTATCCCCGTCTGAACAGAGGAGGATATATTTTAATTCATGATTATAATTCAGCAACGTTAAAGGGGGTAAAAAAAGCTGTTTATGAATATGAAGAGAAATATGGCATATATTTAGCGAAAGTGCCAATACCTGATTTGAATGGTACTTTGGTTATTACAAAATGAGGTCGGCTATGATTAAATTATCAGATTATGTATTTCAGTTTTTAGAAGAAAAAGGAGTTGGGCATGCTTTTATGCTTCCGGGCGGAGGAGCAATGCATTTAGATGACTCTTTAGGAAAATCCAATATAGAATATACTGTTTTTTTACATGAGCAGGCAGCGGCGATTGCAGCGGAAGCATATGGACAGCATACGAACAGGCCGGGACTTGTACTTGTGACTTCCGGACCGGGAGCTACCAACACAGTTACCGGTGTAACGGCAGGGTGGATCGACTCCACACCTATGATCATTATTTCCGGACAGTCGAAAAGGGCAGACCTGGTAGGCGATAAAGGGGTCAGACAGATCGGTTCCCAGGAAGTACAGATCATTCCGATGGTAAAGCCTGTTACAAAATATGCAGTGCAGGTGTTAGAACCGGAGAAAATCAGATATTATCTGGAAAAGGCTTATGCAAAAGCTACGGGCGGACGCCCGGGTCCGGTGTGGCTGGACATTCCGTTAGATGTCCAGGCAGCAATGGTTGATGAGAAGCATATGGCTGCTTATAGTGAGAAGGCGGAAAAATATCCTGATATTACTTCAGCTGTTGATAAAACAATAGAATTACTGAAGAGAGCAAAGAAGCCGCTTGTGCTTGCCGGAAATGGGGTCAAACTTTCCGGAGCAACAGATACATTATATGAAATTCTTAAGGAATTACAGCTTCCGGTACAGACAACATGGAAAACAATCGATATGTTTGCAGAAGATGATCCGTTGTATGCGGGACACCCGGGAATCATGGGGGACCGGGGAGCGAACCTGCTCCTGCAGGCTGCAGATTTCATTTTATCCGTAGGATGCCGGCTGGATACAAGTGTTACGGCATTCAATGAGAAAAATTTCGGGAAATCAGCAAAGAAAGTGATTGTGGATATAGATCCGAATGAAATAGCCAGAATGGAGATAGAAAAAGAGGAAGCGGCGGTATGCGATGCAGGCTATTTCCTTTGCGCATTGAAAGATAAAATCAAAGCCAGGGGGGAATTTTTCTGTACACGGGAAACAATGGAAGTACGTCAGGAATGGCTTTCTTACTGTAAAAAGATTCGTCATGCATATCCCGTTATTACGGATGAGCACAAATTAGTAAAAGGATATGTCAGCGCATACTATTTCGTAGGCGAATTATGTAAACTGTTAAGGCCTGATGATGTTATAGTGCCGGAAAGCTCAGGAGGTGCAGGAGAGATCACTTATCAGGCTTTTCAGCTGAAAAAAGGACAGAAAATGAAAAATGCCGCGGGACTTGGCTCTATGGGGTTCGGGCTTCCTTATGCAATAGGCTCCTGTATTGCGAATGATAAAAGAAGAACGGTTTTACTCAACGGGGATGGGGCATTTCAGTTGAATATACAGGAACTGGAAACCTTGCATCGTCTAAGTTTACCGGTAAAGATCTTTATATGGAATAATAATGGGTATGCAAGCATTCGTGCCATGCAGAGAAATAACTTTGAAGGGCGCTATGTTGCAAGTGACGAAAAGAGCGGTCTGACAATGCCCGATATAATAAAAGTAGCTGAGGCGTATGGCTTTAAAACCTGTCGAATCGGGAGCAATGAGGAATTGGATAAAGTATTGCCAGGAATCATGGACGATGATACTCCGATTCTTTGTGAACTTATGGTATTGCCGGAAGAAACGGTATCACCAAGGGTAAAGGCGATCGTAGGAGAAAACGGGAAAATAACTTCAGGCCCCTTAGAGAAAATGTGGCCGTATATAGAAGAGGTTAATTTAAACTAAGTATATTGAATGTAGAAGGCTGGGGACGCAAGAATGGATTTTGAGGAAAAATTATCAGAGTTAAAAGCAAAGACCGAAGAAATATGCGCTAAAAATTGCAGCATGATCGTGTGGGGCACAGGAGCAGCGGCTGCAATGTATGATAAAGCATTTGAAACCGCTAAACTCAATATTTGTGCTTACACAAGCAATGATGCAGGTGTTTGGGGAGGCGTAAAGAATAATTGTCCGATTATTGCACCAAATGAAATAACTGCATTTGAGAATCCATTTGTATTGATTTGTGTAAAGAATCCACAATTTATGTCTGAAATTAGGGCGCAGTTAAGTGAAATGAAGCCATCGGTAAAGAATATGTTTGTAGATGAGTTTATGTTTGGAATATGGGCGGATATTATTTTACATAATATTGAACGGCTGGAAGACGATAAATCAAAGAAAATTTATAAAAGTATAATCAGTAAAAGAATAAGCGGCAAAGATAAAATGTACGAAGAATTTGAAGAAAACGGATACTTTGCACTTCCTATGTTCCAAATACCGGATGAAAAAGAAGTCTTTGTAGATGCAGGGGGGTTTGTGGGAGATACACTGGAGAGGTACTTATTTAAAAAACTTGGCATGTTTAAAGAGTACTATGTTTTTGAGCCTGATAAAAATAATTATCAGGCATTATTGGCCAGAACAGACAGGTTAAAGAGAGAATGGAATTTGCAAAAGGACGCGGTAATTCCCATTTTTGGAGGAGTGGGAAAGGAAAGCAGTGTGCTATATTTTAAGGAAGTTGAGAACGGAAGCAGCGCATCCCATTATACATCAGAGCCAGGGGGCAGTGAAAGCAAAGTATATGCCCTGGATGATTTTTTTCGTGATAAAAAGATAGGTTTTCTAAAAGCGGATATTGAGTCATGGGAATCTGATATGCTATTGGGAGCGATTTCCATTATAAAGAGGGATAAGCCTAAAATGGCTATTGCAATTTACCATAATGCTGCTGACATGTGTTATATATTAGATTGGATCGATAAGTTAAATCTTGGTTATAAATTTTCTATAAGACATCATACTCCCACAGAGACAGATACTACTCTATATGCTTATTGTGATGAACTTTCCCAAGGCATGGAATAGGCGGGCATGCGTAATATCGGAGGTTTGGAGGAAAGTAAAAATGGATTTTGAAGGGAAAATATCATATTTAAAACAAAAGGTTGAAGCATTGGATATTAAAAAATGCAGTATTATTGTGTGGGGGACAGGGGGCACGGCAGCGCTTTATGATAATGCATTCCGGATTGCACAAATTAATATATGTGCTTATACAAATAATGATGCGGACACATGGGGAAAATTGAAAAATGATTGTCCGATCATTTCACCAGGTGAAATAACCGCATTTGAGAATCCACTGGTAGTGATCTGTGTAAAAAGTCAGCAATTTCTGGAGGAAATAAAAACACAGCTAAGGGAAACGGAGCCATCGGTAAAGAATATGCTGGTGGACGAGTTTATGTTTGGCGTGTGGGCAAATGTTGTTTTAAATAATGTTGAATTACTGGCGGATGAAAAATCAAAGAAAATTTATAAAAGCCTGATCTGTAAGCGAATAAACGGCGAAGACAAGATGTATGAGGAATTTGAAGAAAACGGATACTTTGCGCTTCCTATGTTCCAAATACCGGATGAAAAAGAAGTCTTTGTAGATGCCGGAGGTTTTGTGGGGGATACATTGGAGCAATACTTATTTAAAAAGCTTGGTATGTTTAGAAAGTATTACATTTTTGAGCCCGATAAAAATAATTATCAGGCATTGATGACAAGAATTAACAGATTAAAGAAAGAATGGAATTTACGGGAGGATGCAGTCATTCCTATTCCCGGAGGAGTGGGCAGGAAAAGCAGTGTATTGTATTTTAAAGAAATTGCGAATGGAGGAATCGGATCCCATTATACATTGGAACCGGGAGCAAATGAAAGTAAAGTATATGCACTGGATGATTTCTTCCAGGATGAAAAGGTAGATTTTTTGAAGGCAGATATTGAATCATGGGAACTGGATATGCTCTTGGGGGCTGTTTCGATCATAAAGAGAGATAAACCCAGATTAGCTATTGCAATTTATCATAATGCTACTGATATGTGCTATATATTGGACTGGATCAATAAGCTGGATCTCGGATATAAATTTTACATAAGACATCATAGCCCAAGGGAAGCAGAGACTGTATTGTATGCTTCTTGTGAATAAGTATATGTAAACCTCAATATGTATGATTAGTTTCGGCTCAGCATTCTGCAAGATGCAGTATAACAAAGAAGAATAAGAAATGGAAGTTTGTGTCCGGCAGGTTTCATGCCACCATCGGTGTTTTTCGTAGAAAGGCGGATTATAAAAATGAGAATAAAAGATTTTGACTGGAAATCTCATAAAGGCTCGAAAATTGTTATATACGGAACAACGGTAGGAGGAAAGGTTATTTATCAATGTCTGCAATCTGCGGGGATAAAAGTGGAATTTTTTTGTGACAGGGGGAAGAAATATTCGGAATTTTGTGGTTGTCCGGTAAAGGAGCCTGCTGCCTTATGTGAAAATAGAAGTTATATGGTTTTGGTTGCATTAACCCGTTCATTTGACAGTGCATGTCAGTATTTAGAGCAAATCCTATATGAAGAAGTATATAGCTGCATAAATTTGATAAAAAATAAAAAAGTTGAAGAGATTGTGTATGACGAAAATGAAAGAGAGCTGGTAGCGGACTTCCTGGAAAAATATCCTTACTATGCCGGCAGCAGCTGTGAGGGTATCGTTTTGCCGAGTCTGGAAGTTTTTATTACAGAAAGATGTACATTACGGTGCAGAGACTGCTCGCATTTAATACCGAAATATCAGAAACCGAAAGATTATGATACAGAAGAAATAATCAGGAATCTGGAAAATACTCTGCAAGTGGTAGAAAAAATTTCCGATTTGAACTTTTTGGGAGGAGAGCCATTGCTGCAAAAGGATCTCGGACGGATGCTGAAGTGGGGATATGCTCAGAAACGTATAGGAGCGTTAACCGTCATTTCAAACGGAACTGTTATGCCGGATGAAGAACTGTTATCTATATTGAAAGAGACAGGAGCAAGATTAAGGTTAAGCAATTATGGTAAATATTCTACAAAAATAAAAGAAATATATGATGTGTGTAAGGAGAGAGGAATTTCTTGTTATATTTCTGATGTATCATGGACAGATATGGGAGGGATTTATGACAGGAGCTATACAAAGGAAGAACTGAAGGAAATTTTTACGGATTGTCCTTATTCTTATTGCATGTTGCTGTTAAAGGGAAGAATATATCGCTGCGCGCATGTAGCGCATTTGAATAATCTGCAAATTATCGACAGCCGTCTGCACGATAGTGTTGATATGTCAGAAGTCATAAATGAAAATATAGGCGATAAAAAACGAGAATTACGGGAATATTTAAAAATTGATTACCTGCAGGGATGCAGTTACTGTAATGGAATTAAAAACAGTATTCAGGGAATTGAACCGGGGATTCAAATAGAACGATGAGGTTGGAAGCGGAATGAATTCAGTCAGGGAAGAAGATTTAAGAAGTATTATAAGCAGGATGCCATACGGGGAATGTGAGGACAAAATCTTTCTGATTACCGGCGCCAATGGTTTTTTGGCTTCTTATATGACAGATACGCTGATGTTTTTAAATAAGTGTTTTCCAGCCTTCAGGTGTAAGGTCATTGCACTATGCAGGAACAGAAAGAAGGCGGAAGAACGATTTAGGGAATGGCTGTCCTATGAGAATTTCATACTTCATGTACAAAGCGTAGAAGAGCCGATTATGGTTGACTGTAATGTTGATTATGTTATACATGCAGCGGGTAATTCAGCGGCGGTGTGTGCTAAAACAATTCCTGCGGATATATTGAAAGCGAATATAATAGGAACGTATAATTTATTGGAATTCGCAAGAAATAAAAAAGTGAAAGGTTTCCTCTTTTTCAGCAGCGGCGCAGTTTACGGAAATGTGGAGCAGGGGAGAGATGAGCTGAGAGAGGCGGACTTCTTCTCACTGGATTTTGGCGCTGTAGAAAATTGCTATGCAGAAGGAAAGCGCGCCGGGGAGGCATTATGCAGAGCGTACTTTAGGCAGTATGGTGTGCCTTCTAAAATTGTCCGTATCGGACATACATATGGTCCGGGTATTGACTTAAAGGATGGACATGTATATTCGGATTTTGTGTCTAAAATTATTCAGGGAAAAAATATAATTGTGCGCGATGGCGCTTCAGTAAGACCGTTTTGCTATGTTTCAGATGCTGTAACAGCCTTTTTTAAAATATTATTGGAGGGTGAAAGCGGCGAAATATATAATATGGTCAATAAGAATGAGACTTTATCCGTATACGAGCTGGCTGTGAAATTAGTAAAAGATGCATTCCCGGAAAGAAAGCTTAAGGTAGAGTGTGAAAAAAAGAATACAGCTATAGAAAGAACGATAGTAAATATTGATAAACTTTTGGCCTTGGGCTGGAAGCCTGAAACAGATGTGGTAGAAGGGTTTAGAAGAACGGTTAAAAGTTTTGAGGAGAAGAGAAAGAAATATTTACACAGTTAAGAACCGGGAGGAAAAAGTGAAAATAAGAATAGAAGAGCTCAGAAAATCTTATATTAATGGAGATATTGATGTCAAAAGTTATGCACAGAGGTTGTTTGAAAATTATGAAGAGCTGCTGTCATATAGAGAGTTGATTAAAACATCTTTGGTACATTCAATTGTGATCAACGAAAAGGAAGTTCTGTTTAAAATGTGTTGTGCTTCTCCGTTAAGTAAGGAGAAGTATGAAATAGTTATGGTACTTTATAGAAAAGACAGTGGAGCTGTTAATAATACTATTTTATCTTTAGGAGATTATGAACCTTTAGAACTGGATATGGTGAGCAGAATAGTAAGTTATATGAAAGAAGGGGTATTTTTTGATGTGGGAGCAAATCTGGGATGGTATACAATGAATGTGAAAAAACAGAATCCACAGATGAAAATATATGCTTTTGAGCCGGTCACAGAAACCTTTAATAAGCTGAACAGAAACGTGGAATTGAACAAGCTGGAAAAGGTTGATATGTATAATATCGGCTTATATAAAGAAGACACAACATTAAAGTTCTATTATGATATTGTGGCTTCAGGCGCCTCCTCCATGCAGAATTTACGGGAAAACAGTGAGACCCGGGAAATTACCTGTAAGATGGAACGTTTAGATGATTTTGTGAACTGCCACGATATCCGGACAATTGACTTTGTCAAATGTGATGTGGAAGGATCGGAATTATTTGTATATGAAGGAGGAATAGAAAGTATTAAAAAATATAAGCCCGTGATTTTCTCGGAAATGCTGAGAAAATGGTCTGCAAAATTCGGTTATCATCCAAATAACATTATTGATTTGCTGGCGACAGCAGGATATCAATGCTTTGTGATTAAAGAAAAGGGGAAATTAAGAAAATTCCATCGTGTAGATGAGGAGACAATTGAAACAAACTATTTCTTTTTGCATCCTGAGAAGCATGCAGAAATCATGCAGGATTTGGTGGAGAGCGTGGATTGTTGAATATAAATACTGAGGTGGATAAAAGAGCATGAAAGTCATAATTTTAGCGGGAGGACTACAAAGTACAATAAGCCATGAACGGGAAGGGATACCTAAACCAATGGTAGACATTGGCGGGAAACCCCTTCTTTGGCATATTATGAAACATTTTTCAGAGTATGGGCTGACGGAATTTATTATATGCGGCGGTTATAAAGTTGACATGATAAAAGAGTATTTTATGGATTTTTATATTTATGATTCCGATATAACCGTAGACTTGAAGAATAATACCATTGAAGTACATAAGAAACGCACAGAGGACTGGAAAGTGACTGTAGTTGATACGGGGCTGTTTTCTGCAACCGGCCAGCGTGTGAGCAAGATAGAAAAATATGTAGATGGAGATTTTCTGGTCACTTATGGTGACTGCTTGTCTGATATTAATATCCGGTTACTGGTGGAAACTCATTATCATGAGAAGAAGCTGGCAACAATTGCCATGGTGAAGCCTTCGGGAAGGGAGCAGCTGCTGCCGATTGATGCGGAAGGAAAGCTTGATTTTAGCAACGCAATAAGAGTAGAGAACGATCATGCATGGATTAATGGTGACTGTTTTGTTTTTTCAAAGAAGATCTTTAAGTACCTGATGGGAAATCATGATTTGGAAAAAGAATTATTTGGAAAGCTGACTGAGCTGCAACAGGCAGCTACGTTTAAACATTATGGCTTTTGGACAGCCATTGAGACCAGACGGGATTTAGTAGAGGCAGAGAACCTTTGGAATGCAGGGATAGCGCCATGGATGAAGGCATAGAGGATTGGATATGAAAGTAGTGATTTTGGCGGGGGGAAGGGGCACCCGAATCAGCGAGGAGTCACAATTAAAACCGAAACCGATGATTGATATTGGCGGAAAGCCAATTCTCTGGCATATTATGAAAACTTACTCCTATTATGGGTTTGATGATTTTATCATATGTTGTGGCTATAAAGGCCAGATCATTAAAGAATATTTTATAAATTATTATGTAAATCAATCAGACAGCACATTTATGCTGAAAAACAGAGAAACCGTAGTGCATGAGACTTTTGCCGAGGCCTGGAAAGTTACATTAGCCAATACAGGGCTAAATACACTGACTGCAGGACGGGTGTTAAAGATAAAGGACTATATTGGAGATGACCAGGAATTCTTTTTGACATATGGCGATGGGGTATCAAACGTTAACATACAGAAGCTGTTAGCTTTTCACCATTTAAATAAAAGATTGGCTACAATCACAGCTACACAACCCTCCGGAAGGTTTGGGGCATTAAAAATCAACAATGAAATAAATCAGGTAATCGGATTCAAAGAAAAGGCAAGGTCAGATTCAGCATGGGTAAATGCCGGATTTATGGTGCTGGACAGGAAAGTTTTTGACTATCTGGGAGATGGCAGCAAAATGTTGGAGGCAGGTCCTTTTGAAGCAATTGCAGAAGAGGGACAGATGGCGGCTTATAAGCATGAGGGTTTTTGGTCGCCTATGGATACTATAAGAGATAAAGAATATTTGGAGGAGCTTTGGAGCAGTGGGAAAGCTCCATGGAAAGTATGGTAATTGTGTTTAAAGAAGTGTATTTAACGGAGAAACTGTATGGGACGATGAAGATGTTATAAAAATACGGGTGAATGGAAGATAAAGCATGGTGAAAAAAGTGCGTATATAAAGGAGAAATGTGTGAGTGGGAAAAAGCCGTATATGGAGGAAAAGAGAGACTGGATTGACTATATTATAGATGAAGTTTATAAGTATTATGATAAAAGGGAAGTTGTTTTGTGGGGAAAATATGAAACAGCTGATGAGATTGCAGAAAGGATGGAGAAAAGATACGGAATAAAAACTGCGTTTCATGTAGAAAGCGATGCCGCCAAAATAGATGATATTCATGTTCGCCCAAAACAATGCCTGAAGGGAAGAGCGGACCAGTATTATGTAATTGTGCCGCTGGCATTTTATCAGTCGTTAAAGGATGATTTGGTCAGCTGGGGATATAGAAAAGACTTGGACTATTTTTATTTCAGTGATTGTATAGTGCAGAATACTGCCGACTACTATGAAGATTTGCATGGAAACCGGATTATTGGAAAGCATAGAAATGTTAAATTCTATTTTACAGGTTTCAACTCTACCATTAAATTTGGTCAGGATGTTTTGCTGAATGATTGTATCATATATATGAACAATGATTCGCAGATAGAAATCGGGGATAAAACAGAGATAGAAAAGAGTGTTCTTTCCATTGGAAATGGAGCCTCTTTTTTTGTTGGCTGTAACGGAAAGCTGCCTGGCGGGTTAATTGGAGTGTATGAAAATGCTTCATTGAAAATTGGAAACAATTTCAGTATTGGTTCAGGATATGTGTGGTCGGTATGTGAATGTACAGAATGTGTGATAGGAGAGGACTGCATGTTTTCCTATGACATATATTTTTTTACGAATGATGCGCATACTATTTTTGACATTAAAACAGGGGAAAATATAAATTCCACTTATGAAATCAGCCAAAAGAGAAAAATAATAATTGGAAATCATGTATGGATTGGAATGCGCGTCAATATTTTGGGTAATGCAGAGATTGGAGACGGGAGTATTATAGGGGCTTCAAGTCTGGCAAAGGGCAAAATACCCAATAATTGTATAGCGGCAGGAACTCCGGCAAAGGTGGTAAGAACGGATGTTGCATGGAGCCGTAAAAATATGGCGGAAAATATTGTAGAATGTGGAGAGGAATACATCCGTCTTACGGATAATGAAGAAAGGAAATCTAATGAATAAGGAAAAGTCATGTATGAAGGAAAAGAGAGACTGGATAGATCATATTGTAGATAATGTTTACGCAAATTGTGATAAACGTGAAATCGTGCTGTGGGGGAAGTATGACCAGTCGGACAATATAAAAGAAAGGCTGGAGAAAAGGTATGGGCTTAAAATTTCATTTTATGTGGACAGTGATGCCAAAAGAATAGACGATGTGTATATCCGTCCAAAACAGTGTCTGGAAGGAAGGGCGAATCAGTATTATGTGGTTGTTCCGCTGGGATTTTACCAGTCGATAAAAGATGATCTGGTTAGCTGGGGATATAGAAAAGATCTGGATTATTTTTATTTTAGCGACTGCATTGTACACGATACGGAAGATTATTATGAGGATCTGCATGGAAATAAGCTTTTTGGAAAACATAAGAACTTAAAGCTTTGTTTCCGGGGCTTCAATGCCGTGATTAAGCTTGGCCGGGAAGTTCATTTGCATGATTGCGCAATATATGTACATAGCAACTCGAAGCTGGAAATCGGAGATGGGACAGAGATAGAAAAGTGCTCTGTTTTTGTTGGAGATGACGCGTCACTTTTGGTGGGCAGTAATGGAAAGTTTTTTGGTGAGGGATCACTTGGAGCAACTGCCGAATCTTTGTTGAAAATTGGAAATGATTTTACTGTCGGGACAAGATATACCTTAACGGCAGGTAAGGGTACGGAATGTATAATCGGCAGGGACTGCATGTTTTCAATGGATATCATTTTAATGACCAATGATGGCTCGCATTCTATTTTCGATGTAGAGACAAGAAAAAATATCAATTCCACACGGGAAATCAACAAAAAGAGAAAAATAATAATTGGAAATCATGTATGGGTCGGGATAAGGGCTACGATTCTGTACAATACATTGATTGGAGACGGCAGCATCATAGGGGCTGAAAGTCTGGTAAAAAATAAAATTCCCAATAACTGTATAGCAGCAGGGAATCCGGCAAAGGTGATAAAGAAAAATATTGCATGGTGTAGGGCCGAAGACTCGAAAGACATAGGGGAATGCGGTGAAGCATATATTCATTTTACAGATGACAATATATAGTAAAACTGTTGATATAAAATATCACGGTGCTGTGGGATATTATTTTGGGGAGGAATGTGGATATTACCCGTAATAAAAGTTTTCCGCATGGTAATAGTAGCTGACGCTCCCGGAAAGCTGATTTTTCTCATTTTCATTTATATATTATTGCTATTGCCGCAAAGCTAAAGTATACTGTCAGAGAAAGGCTGTGTAAGGGCTGCATTTTAACAAAGAAAAGTGCCCAATTGCAGCCTGTACCTGGCAGTATATGTTTTTTAAAACGCATTGGGGGAGAAATGGAAGAAAAAACAGAATTAACGGGAGCAATCTGTATCAGTGAAAATCATTTGAAAGCAGAACTCTCATTGGAAGAAATCCTATTGGATGAAAGACTGGTACAGGGTGATATATGGGTTTTGAAAGAAGCGTTCAGAGCAGTTGGCGGCTTAAACTACAGGCTTAAGGCGAAACGGGAGTACGAATTGCTTATTCGCATTGCAGGAGTTTATAAAGTGCGTTTGCTTAACCGGGAAGACGGTATAAGATTTTTGCAGCAGGAAAATGCGGATGAGGCATGGATACAGCTGAAAACGGTGATGCCCTGGGAAGGGGAAATGAAGGCAGAGAAAACTGCAGGTAAAGAAGCGGGAGAAATAGAAGAAGGTCTGAAAACAGACTGCTATTTGCTGGGCAGATACAGGCAGGAACTGACAGCCATGAATGTTTTTGATGATGCGGTGCTTGGCATTCTGTCATTATGCGCCCAAAAAGAGGCTTTGACGGAATATTTAAAGAAAATGATTGCGCAGACTGATGCGTTTTACTATATATATGACTGCACACAGCCTGTTTTAATTTATACAGGGTGTGATCTGTGCTATAATATCCTGGATACCTTCAGTGCACAGTTAGGAAATGCCCTTGAAAAGTTGGGACAAAAAGTGATGTATTTTAATCTGGCAAAGCAGTCTTTTAAAGAAATTAGTTCTTATGTAAAGAGAAGGTTTAAGGCAGTAATTGGCATGCAGACCAACATGTTCTATGCAAAATGGGAAACAGGAAGATTTGTTCATGATGACATGCCGGGACCTAAATACAATTTTTTATTTGACCATCCAATCATGTTAAAAAACTATCTGGATCAAAAGCCATACCGGTTGTATTCGCTGACACCAGATGGAAATTATGCAAAATTTATAGAAAAATATTTTGAGAGCCCGGCCAGGTTTCTGCCACCCGGAGGAGAGGATGATTTTAGCGAAGCAAACCGGAAGGATTATGAAGTTGTTTTTCTTGGAAGCTATGGAGAAGGGCCTTTAGAGAATTTAAAATTTGTAAGAAAGACTGACAGACAAAGGGGATATCTGGTTAACCGGTACATCTTATATATGCGTAAGTATCTGGAAAAAACGCCTGAGCAGGCATTTGAAGAGGTACTTACATCTTTTGGCAGAACATGTTCGAAAAAAGAATTAATTGCTTTATTCCACCAGGAACGCTGGGTGATTACCGAATTAGCAAATTATTATCGCAATAAGCTTATTAAAATCTTATTAGAAATGGGAATTGCAGTGCATGTTTTTGGTAAGACCTGGAAGGAGTGCCCTATGCAGGGGCGCCCGGGGCTGATTTGGCATCCGGCAGTGTACGGAAAGGACGCGCTTAACGTATATGCAAGGGCAAAGATATCTTTAAATGTTATGAGATGGCATAAGGACGGTTTCACGGAACGGATTGCCAATGCGATGTTGCAAAAGGCTGCGGTTGTCACAGACAGGACTACTTATCTGGAAGAAAATTTTGTGGATGGGAAGGACATTATTTTATTTGATCTGGGGCATTTGCAGGAAGTGCCAAACAGGATAAAAAATCTGCTGGCCTGTGAAGAAAAAAGAAAGCAGATTGCAAAGAACGGATATGAAAAAGCACTGGCTGCGCACACCTGGAAAAGCCGTGCCGCTAAAATATTGGAGATGATAGAAGAAGATGAAACAAATCGTGATTTTTGGAGCTAAAAGTATTGCCCTTGGCGCATGCCTGGCAATAAAAAGATTATACCCGGAATACGAAGTGACAGGGTTTATGGTAAGCAGCCTGTCCGGCAATGAAAACAGTCTTTGCGGCCTGCCGGTGAAAGAAATTAACTGTTTTAAGGATAAAAATATATGGATTTTAATTGCAACGCCGGAGGATATTCAGGGGGAGATTGAGCGTATGCTTAAGGGGAAAGGCTTTCAAAACATCATATGCCTGGATTCCGGAAAAGAATCTGCATTGATGGGGAGATATTTTGAAAGTATTGGAAAATTCCTTCCCTTAAAAGGTAAAATTCCACCGGCTGCCGCGGAAAATGATTCTTTGGCAGATAAGCGGATGGCTTTGAAACAAGCCTGCGGGTTCCCGGAAAGTATAGAAATTTATATGGCAAAGTTTCACAAAGACAAGCCCCTAAAAAATGATTACCGGATTCCTGACCGGGTATACCCTATTCAGGTGGGAGCAGCGCTTACGGACAAAAAAATTTCTGTGATTACTGATGATACGGGAGAGAACATATCCTCTAAGAATGTCAATTATTGTGAGCTGACGGCCCTTTACTGGATGTGGAAAAACAGACTGCAGGAGGAAAAAGGAAGGCCGTATCTGGGCTTATTCCATTACAGAAGATTTTTGGATCTTGGGGATGAGGAACTGCTATGTATGGAAAAGGAAGATGTGGATGTGGTACTGCCTTATCCAACGGTTCATGAGCCGGATATCAGTGAGCACCACAGCAGGTATCTTGCGGAATCAGACTGGGAGGCTATGCTTAAGGCACTTGAGGAATTACAGCCTGCGTATGCCCGGGATTTTCCTGATATATTAAAGCAGCCCTATCTATACAATTATAATATCATAATAGCAAAGAGGGAAATTTTAAGGGACTACTGCAAATGGCTGTTTCCCATACTGGAGCGGACCGAGGAGCTGAGCGCTCCAAAGGGATGGGAAAGAGCAGACAGATATATTGGCTATCTGGGAGAAAACCTGCTGACACTGTATTTTTTGTATAACGCAGAGAAGTGGAAAATAAGACATGCTGGAAGGAAAATGCTGATTTGAAGAAGAAACTTGTTCTTAAAAACTTTTATGAACAAAGGGCTTTGTTTGTATGATAATTGCAGGCCGGCTCATGACGCGGGGGATATAAAGAGATGAAGCTGCTTATTTATGAATGGAAGGCTTATCTGGAAGAAGATGTTTTGGCAATTTGCAGGGAAAAGAAAATAAGCTATGATACCTTTTCATGGTTTTTTAAGGATAAGAACCGGGATGAGGAGTTTGTAAGATGGCTGGATAAATCCATTGATATACGTGCCTATGATGCGGTATTAAGCATCAATTACTTCCCGCTTTTATCGCAGGTATGTCAAAAGAAGGGCGTAAAGTATATTGCGTGGTGCTATGACAATCCTTTAAATGTGGTTCAGATAGAAAAAACCCTGGCTAATCCTGCTAATTATGTGTTCCTGTTTGACAAAGTACAATACGGCAAGTACAAAAACGCAGGGTTTGATACGGTTTACCACCTCCCTCTGGGAGTAAACAGGACAAGAATGATGAAGCTGTCCGTATCGGATGCAGAATATAAAAGGTATGGTGCGCAGGTGTCCTTTGTGGGCCAGCTGTATGAATCACGCCTTATGGAAATCATGGCCCCGGTCAATGATTATACAAAGGGATATCTGAATGCGCTGCTAAATGTGCAGGCGGATCTTTATGGAGCTTATCTTTTAGAGGAATGTATCACGGAGAATCTGATACAGGATATTAATACGCAATATGTGCAGAGGGCGCCGGGAACAAAGGTGCGGCTTAGCAGAGAGGCCTTAAATTATGCAATGGCCTGCGAGGTTACAAGGAGAAACAGAATTATCCTGCTTAGTCTGTGCGGGGCACGGTATGACACACGCTTTTATTCTTATCAGAACAGTGAAGTAATTAAAAATGTAAAGAAATGCGGGGAAGTGGATTACCTGCGTGAAATGCCTCAGATTTTTGCCTGCAGTAAGATTAACTTAAATCCTTCCCTGAGGATTATTCAGACAGGGATCCCCTTAAGAGCTTTTGACATTATGGGGGCAGGAGGCTTTTTACTGTCTAATTATCAGGAGGAATTGCTGGAGCACTTTGTAAATGAAGAGGAAATGGTAGTCTACGAAAGTATGGAGGACGCGGTTGCCAAAATTGATTTTTATCTGCGGCATGAAGAGCTGCGGGTGAAGATAGCGGAGAATGGAAAAAGAAAGACCCTGAAGGAGCATAGCCTTCAGGATCGTTTGGATCAGATTCTCTCCGTTCTATTGTAGTAGAGCCAGTACGCCCTGCTTGGTCTGGTTGGCCTGAGCCAGCAGGGTCTGACCTGCCTGCGAAATAATATTGCTGTTGGAGTACTTTACCATTTCCGTGGCCATATCCGTATCTCTGATGGACGATTCTGCAGCGGTGGTATTTTCAACAACATTATCCAGATTTTTTATGGTATGTTCCAAACGGTTCTGTATAGCGCCCAGATTGGCGCGGACTCTCGAAACATCGGATATTGCGCTTTTGGTAAATGCATTTAAAGCATCAAAATTGTGGGTGCAGGCGGGAGCGTTAACCAAAGCCTCCTCGGAGCCACCCGTAGCATTCGTCTGAAAATTGTTTGTAAGCTTGTCTTTTATATTCTCGTCTGTAATTGAATTGTAGGAAAAACTGTGAAAAACAGTCAAATCATAAGACGCTAAAATATGGCAGTGACCGCTGTCCAGTCCCCAGGCCGGAAGGACTGCGTCATAGTCCCGGTATTCGTCTTTTGCAAATGTTGCATTAGATCCCACGGGAGGATACCAATACAAAAGATCGCCAGGTTTATTTGGCGGTAGGATAGGCGCCTCCGTTACCCGGCAATAAGAAGAATGAACATCTGTCCTATACATGATCCCTTTGGAAAGAGCGCTTGCAATTAAATCATTAGTAGACAGATTGCCTATAGAAATGGATATATGCTGTCCGGATTCCGCCCCTACCTGCAACTGTTTATCCTGAAAACTACCGTCTAAAAGATTCTGTTCGTTAAAAGTGGTGGTAGAGTGTATACGATCGATTTCATTCATTAATTCCCTGACTTCTAAAGTAATATAAACCCGGTCTTCCGAAGTCAATGTTCCCGTAGCGCCTTTGACGGACAGCTCATTCATGCGCTGGAGCATATCGTGCACCTCTGTCAAAGCGCCTTCCGCTGTCTGAATACAGGAAATACCATCTGCTGAATTGGCCGAGGCCTGGGTAAGGCCCCTTACCTGGCGGCGCATTTTTTCTGATATGGCAAGACCTGCCGCATCGTCTGCTGCACGGTTGATTTTGTATCCTGAGGATAACTTTTCTGTGGATTTTGCCTGCTCTTTATTGGTCAAATTAAACATACGATTGGCATTAAGAGCTGCCATGTTATGAACGATTACCATAGTTTATAATTCCTCCTGAATAAAACGTATACTCCTAATAAAGTTTATATCGGATTATATTTCCTGATTCTTAAGATTCTGGCGTAAAGATATTTTCCAAGGTCTGATAAGTACGTGTTTGGCCCAAAGAGCGTAACGAATTTAATCCTTTTAGGAAAGGTTTAGATTGACGGAGCATGGTGCACGTGCTAATATAGATTTAACACGTGTTAACAATCGGATTTCATTGCCTGGCCTGTTCTTGTTTTGCGATTTTGATAGAATACTAGCTAAATTTTCTGTCAGTTTACAGAAAATATCCTTTGATGCAAGGAGGCTGTCAGCTATATATTACATCATGAAAGAGAGTGCCTGATGGAAAAAATTACACGGATGACTTTAGAAGGGATCTCTGCAGAGATTGGTATTTCCAGAACTACCATATACAAGGTCTTAAAAGGTAAAGGAAATGTCAGCGAAAGAACGCGGACGATAGTGACAGAAGCTTTGGAAAGGTATCATTATGTTGAGAATAAAAACGCCAGGAATCTTGCTCTTAACAGGCAGTATACCATCGGCTATTCCGGATTCCGTTCAAGAAGCGCCAATTATTTTTCGCCTAAGGTGCGGGAGGGAATTGGCAGGGCAGTCAGGGAGTTTGGGGATGACGGGCTGAGCGTTATCATTTCGGAATTTGATGTGGAAAAGCCTTGGCAGCAGATGGAAGGCGTGGAAAAGATGCTGGAACAGGGGGTAAGGAGCTTTGTGCTGGCATTTTCCGACAGGCAGATTATAAAGAAAATTTTAGGCCGTTTAAGGAGCATGGACTGCCGGGTTGTTCTCTTAAGCCGTGATTTTGAAGACAATGACGATAGCTTCTGCAATTTCTATGTGGGTGTGGATTATTACAGAAGCGGTTTTCTGGCGGCAGAGCTTTTAGGGAAGATGCTGCCGGAAAAAGGCCAAATTTTTATTCCGGTGACCGGAGAGTATCACAACAATCAGGATATTCAGGCCAGATTAAAGGGATTTTTGGATAAGATAAAGGAATATTCCGGATGTCAGGTCCTTCCTGTGGTGCATGACCTGTCAGAAGGGGAGGCGGTTTATCGGGAAGTTTGCAGCCGTGTGGAAAAGGAGCCGGCTCTTAAGGGTATTTTTGATTTGACATACCGGCTTGATATGGCAGCGAAAGCCCTTCGGGACTGCGGCAGGAAGGAACTTAAGCTGGTAGGTTTTGACTTGTTTGGGGAGATCGAACAGGATATTGCAGATTCTGTTATTGATGCGGTGATTTATCAGGAGCTGAGCAGGCAGGCTTATATGGGAATAAAGCTGTTGTTTGAGGAAATGTGCTATGGACTGCTTCCGGAAAAAAGAAAATTTTATTCCAAATTGGAGATCGTTACAGGAGGCAATCTTTGTTACTTTCAGGGGAACCATAAAATGGGTATACAGGCATAAAGATACTAAAGGAGTTTCTTTATAAACTATAAAATAAAAAGGAGGGTTATGATGCTGTATATAGGTGTTGATTTGGGAACCAGTGCAGTGAAACTGCTTTTAATGGACGGGGAAGGAAAGATACAAAAGATTGTGTCTAAAGAGTATCCGATCTTTTTCCCCAACCCGGGATGGTCGGAACAAAAACCGGAGGATTGGTTTGTACAGACGATGGAAGGGATAAAGGAGCTGGTTCAGGGTGCGGACAAAAGTCAGGTTGCCGGAATAAGTTTCGGCGGGCAGATGCACGGGCTTGTCATTTTGGACGAGAATGATGAGGTAATCCGCCCGGCGCTCTTATGGAATGATGGCAGAACCTTTGAGGAGTGCGATTACCTGAATAATGTAATAGGAAAAGAAAAGCTCTCAGAGTACACGGCTAACATTTCCTTTACAGGATTTACGGCGCCTAAAATTTTGTGGGTCAAAAACAAGGAGCCGGAAAACTTTGCAAAAATCCGTAAGATCATGCTGCCCAAGGATTATATTGCCTATAAGCTGACGGGCGTGCACTGCACGGATTTTTCCGATGCTTCAGGTATGCTGCTTCTGGATGTGAAAAACCGCAGATGGTCGGCTCAAATGTGCGATATTTGCGGGATCAGAGAGGAAATGCTTCCTAAGCTTTTTGAGAGTTATGAGTGTGTGGGAAGGCTGAAAAAGGAGATTGCACAAGCATTAGGTCTGTCAGAAAATGTGAAGGTGGCAGCAGGCGCAGGAGACAATGCAGCGGCAGCAGTGGGAACAGGTACCGTGGGGGAAGGTATGTGCAATATTTCCCTTGGAACCAGCGGAACGATTTTTATTTCTTCCAAAAAGTTTGGCGTGGATACCTATAACGCGCTCCATGCTTTTGCACATGCGGATGGATATTATCATTTGATGGGCTGTATGTTAAGCGCGGCATCCTGCAATAAATGGTGGATGGAAGATATTATCGGAACAGGAGAATACGGGAAAGAGCAGCAGGAGATTACAGGCTTAGGGGAAAATCATGTATATTTTCTGCCTTATCTGATGGGGGAGCGCTCCCCTCACAACAATCCTAATGCAAGGGGCACCTTTATCGGCATGACCATGGATACCAAAAGGTCGGACATGACACAGGCAGTTTTAGAAGGGGTGGCTTTTGCTCTGCGGGATTCCCTGGAAGTTGCAAAATCCCTTGGCATTCATTTGGAACGGACAAAGATTTGCGGCGGCGGCGCAAAGAGCCCTCTGTGGAAAAAGATGATTGCCAATATTCTGAATTTGAAAGTGGATGTGATTGAGAGCGAGGAAGGGCCTGCCTTAGGCGGCGCTATGCTGGCAGCCGTGGCCTGCGGCGAGTATAAGAACGTGGAGGAGGCCGCTGCAAAAATTGTCAGGATTGTGGACACTGTGGATCCGGATCCGGCTCTGGTGGAAAAATATGAGGCCAGGTATCAGCAGTTTAAGGAAATATATCCGGCCTGCAAACCGCTGTTTGATATTATCAAAAATTGAAAAATCAGCCTGGCGGCCGATTTTATCAATTGTTGTATGTATTGTTTGTGTCCGCGCTGCATCCACAAATTTGTAAGCTATATATGGATTTGCGCAATATAGCAGCGCAGAAACGGGGTAGAATATGGAGATTTATAGTATAACTGATGAACGATTCAAAAAATACGGTAAGGTAATAAAAGACATTGATTTTTCCGGCCTTGTGAAGGTTATGGAGGAGAAGACGCCTCTGCCGGAGGGCGTTGAGTATGTTCCCGGCCTTAGGGCCCTTGAAGAACTTCCGGTGACGCAGGAACTGACGGTGAAAACCTTTGGGGAGCTGCCCGTTCAGACCGGCTATTGCAACGGCCACAATTCCATGCTGAATGCCCTTGAGTATCACAAAAGCTCTGAGGTGAATGTGGCGGCAACAGATGCAATTTTGATTTTAGGCAGCCAGCAGGATATTGTAGATGATTTTACCTATGATACGGCAAAGGCCGAAGCATTTTTGCTGCCGAAGGGGACCGGAGTGGAAATATATGCAACTACCCTGCACTATGCGCCCTGCGGCGTTAACGGGGCGGGATTCAAGGTGACAATTGTGCTTCCTAAGGGTACGAACCTTGATTTGGAAAAAGGCCATGCAGGGGGAGAGGACGGTCATTTGACTGCTAAGAATAAATGGCTTTTGGGTCATCCGCAAGGCGGTCTGCCAGAGGGCAGCCCTATGGGACTTACAGGCAAAAATCTTTGTGTTAAGGAATGAAAAAAATATAAAACAGGAGGATTGGAAAAATGAACAATTTACCAAAAGTAAAAATCGGAATCGTTGCGGTAAGCCGTGACTGTTTCCCAGAAGAGCTGTCCGTTAACAGAAGGAAAGCTCTGGTGGAGGCTTACAAAACAAAATATGATGCGGCAGACATCTACGAGTGTCCTGTCTGTATTGTGGAAAGTGAAATCCATATGGTGCAGGCTCTTGAGGACATCAGGAAAGAGGGCTGTAATGCGCTCTGCGTATATCTTGGAAATTTTGGACCTGAGATTTCCGAGACACTGCTTGCAAAGCATTTTGACGGACCGGCTATGTTTGTAGCTGCCTCCGAGGAATCTCAAAACGATCTGGTAGGGGGACGCGGAGATGCTTACTGTGGAATGTTAAATGCAAGCTACAATTTAAGGCTGCGTAATGTAAAGGCATATATTCCTGAATACCCTGTGGGAACCGCCGGGGAATGCGCGGACATGATTCATGAATTTGTGCCGATTGCAAGAGCCATTGTGGGATTAAAGAGCCTTAAGATCATCAGCTTTGGCCCAAGACCCCTTAACTTCCTTGCATGCAATGCGCCTATTAAGCCTCTTTATGATCTGGGCGTGGAGATTGAAGAAAATTCCGAGCTTGACTTGTTCGAAGCTTTCAACAAGCATGAAGGGGATGAGAGAATTCCTGCAAAGATTAAGGAAATGGAGCAGGAGCTTGGAGAGGGTAACAAGAAACCTGAAATTTTAAGTAAGCTGGCACAGTATGAGCTGACGCTTCTTGACTGGGTGGAGGCTCATAAGGGGTATCGCGAGTATGTCGCCATTGCCGGAAAGTGCTGGCCTGCTTTCCAGACACAGTTTGGCTTTGTGCCCTGTTATGTAAACAGCCGTCTTACAGGCATGGGAATTCCTGTTTCCTGTGAAGTGGATATTTACGGAGCTTTAAGCGAGTTTATCGGGACTGCGGTAAGTGATGACATTGTTACGCTGCTTGATATCAACAACACCGTGCCGGATGATATGTATGATGAAGCGATTAAGGGCAAATTTGAATATACACATAAAGATACTTTCATGGGATTCCACTGTGGAAATACATGCTCTAAGAAGCTCTCGGCATGCAGCATGAAGAATCAGATGATTATGGCAAGGTCACTTCCGGTGGAAGTTACCAACGGGACGTTAGAGGGTGATATTGTTCCCGGAGACATTACCTTCTACCGTTTACAGTCCACTGCCGACTGCAAGCTGCGTGCCTATATTGCTCACGGCGAGGTTCTGCCGGTAGCGACCAAATCCTTCGGCGGCATTGGCGTGTTCGCAATTCCCGAGATGGGAAGATTTTACCGTCATGTACTGATCGAAGGCAATTACCCTCATCATGGAGCGGTAGCTTTTGGCCACTATGGAAAGGCTTTATTTGAAGTGTTTAAATATATTGGCGTAGAGGCGCAGGAGATTGGATTTAACAGGCCGAAGGGAATGCTGTACCAGTCAGAAAATCCTTTTGCAGTGTAATCGTTATTAAAATGGAATAAAGTCAAAAAGCATAGCAGTACAGGGAGCAGGGATTTTCTGTATTGTATGGATGAAAGGCAGGCGGATTGCGCACAGCATCCGCCTGCCTTTCGTTACTGCGCCTGCGCCTTCTGGCAAGTGCAGGTAAAAAGTACTTTTATAGGCAGGAGATTTCCTCTTTTTTTGTGAAAAATAATACTATTCTTTTGGAGCAAATATGATTATACTCTTATTTGATTCTCGCAGGCAGCAAAAAGGGCAGCATAAAAGCAGAGTGTCAGGCAAGTCCTAACCAGGGCTTGACGGCTGCAGAGGAAGGATGCCGCGAGCGTATTTGGCCTTCAGGAGGATAAGAGTATGGCGAAGAATTTGACAAGAGACATGACAGTGGGTTCGCCCATGAAGCTGATACTGGGGTTTTCGATACCGCTTTTATTGGGCTTTCTATGCCAACAGTTTTATAGTGTGGTTGACACGATTATTGTAGGACAGTTTCTGGGTGTCGAGGCGCTGGCGGGAGTTGGGGCTACGGGCTCTGTCAATTTTATGGTGATTGGCTTTTGCAGTGGTGTGTGCAGCGGATTTGCCATTCCGGTAGCACAGAAGTTTGGCGCAAAGGATTACTCTGCCATGAGAGCGTTTGTGGCAAACAGTGCATGGCTTTCTATGATATTTGCGTTTGTCATGACGATCGTGGTAGCACTGCTTTGCAGGAATATTCTGACATGGATGAATACACCGGAAGATATATTTGAGAATGCCTACAGTTATATTCTGATCATTTTTCTTGGCATTCCGGCAACCTATCTGTACAACATTTTATCCGGTATTATCCGTTCCATGGGGGATTCCAGGACACCTCTTTTATTTTTACTGTTATCTTCCGGGCTTAACATCGGGCTGGACGTTTTGTGCATTGTTGCCTTTAAGATGGGTGTGGCAGGCGCAGCTGTGGCAACGGTGGTATCCCAGCTTATTTCCGGACTTTTATGCCTTTATTATATGATAAAAAAATTTGAAATTCTGCATATAACAGGGGAAGAATGGCGGGTAAACCATGATTATATGAAGATACTTTGCGGCATGGGAATTCCTATGGGGCTGCAGTATTCGATTACGGCCATTGGCGGAGTTGTTTTGCAGACTTCTGTAAATACACTGGGCTCTCTGGCGGTTGCCTCGGTAACGGCAGGGGGTAAGGTGAGCATGTTTTTCAGCTGCCCTTTTGAAGCGATGGGCTCTACCATGGCAACTTATGGGGGGCAGAACGTAGGAGCCAAAAAGCTGGAGCGCCTTGACAGCGGATTAAAGGCCTGCATTTTACTTGGGGCATGTTATTCCCTGATTGCGCTGGTGGTGATGTATTTCTTTGGGGCGGATTTGGCGATGCTGTTTGTGGATGCCGGCGAAGTGGAAATCCTGGCAAACGCAAGAAAGCTTTTGGTGATTAACAGTGCATTTTTTATTCCTCTGGCGCTGGTAAATATTATCCGCTTTATGATACAGGGAATGGGATTCAGCACCTTTGCCATTTTAGCCGGTGTGTTTGAGATGATTGCAAGGACATTAACCGGTCTGATTTTGGTTCCAATGCTTGGGTTTACGGGAGCATGCTGTGCAGGCCCCATGGCCTGGGTATTTGCGGATGCTTTCTTAATCCCTGCCTATATTCATGTGCGCCGTAAGCTTCAGAGAATGATGGCGGTTTAGCGCATGTTAAAGTCGCAGGATGTTTACCGGAGTTATCCGTTATAACAATTTGTTGATTTTCCGGTCATAGGATAAAATACCGTTTACTTCCTCTTCCACATCGGAAAGCTGGGTATATACGGCTGCGCAAAGGCCCCGGGACTTTAAGGGCATGAGGGAGTTTTCGATTAAATTCCGGTAAGCGCTTTGAAAGTCTGCAAGGGAATTGTAACGTTTATAGCCAAAGATCCTTTCTACACTGGAATGGCCTTTTATGTGGCAGGCATATCCTCCGTATTCGGATAAAAAGAAGGCCCGGCTGTCCCATTTTTTTACGGGGACGCTAAGAGGGCGGAAATAATTGTGCACACTGATAAAGTCACCGCAGTTTTGGTCAAACCAGCCGCTGGCAGAGTCAACCAGACGGTGAGGGTCAGCTTCTTTTATCAGGTTTGTGATACGGGCGGTGTCAAACTGCCCCCATCCCTCGTTAAAGGGAACCCATATGGCGATGGAAGGGAAGAATTTCAGGTATGCAACGGTTTCTAAGCATTCCTGTTCCCACTGCTGCCTTGCCGCCATATCCTTCCGTGAGAGCATGGCGTAATGGGAATCCTTGAGACGGGATGCCATACGGGGAAACAGGGTGGGGAGATAGCTGATTACCGGCATGTGATAGCGGCTTCCACCGTTTACCATATCCTGACAGACAATCATGCCGAGACGATCGCAGTGATAGTACCATCTGGCGCACTCTGCCTTGATGTGCTTGCGCAGCATATTAAAACCAAGAGATTTCATGACAGCAATGTCATAAATAAGGGCCTCATCTGCAGGAGCGGTATAAAGGCCATCCGGCCAGTATCCCTGATCCAAAACGCCCATCAAAAAGTAAGGCTTGTGATTCAGGCAAAAAACAGGTGCGGTGTTTTCCTGATTTTCCGGTTTTTCTATGGAAAAAAGGCGCATGGCAAAGTAGCTTTGTACCTGGTCCCTCCCAAAGGTAAGTTTCACATCATACAAAAAAGGATCTTCGGGGCTCCAGCTGTGAAAATACTCCTCCGGTATGGTAAAGGAAAGAGAAGCGGTGAAGACGGTTCCCGGATCCGGGGCGGAAATAGTTTCGCAGGAGACCAGGCAGGGAATTTCCTGTCCCCGGCACAGAAGGGACAGGGCAAAGGAAGGAATTTCGCCTGTCCTGTGGGCAGAAATACGGGCGGTCACTGTGCGTTTGTCATAGTCTGTCTCAAACCAGAGATTTTCTATATAAGAGAGGGGAACCTGTTCCAGCCACACGCTCTGCCAGATACCGCTTTGAGCCGTATAAAAAATGCCTCCCCGCGCAAGAGTTTGTTTTCCTCTTGCCTCACTTTTAAGACCTGTGGTATCCTTAACCTTTAGGAGAAGTTCATTGCCGGAGCCTTTCAGCAGATCCGTGATATCGGCGTGAAAGGGGAGATAGCCGCCCCGATGGGCAGCGGCCAAAGTTCCGTTTACGAAAACCTCCGCCTCATAATCTACTGCGCCAAAGTGGAGAAGCAGGCGCATACCTGGTGCGGTTTGCTCACACGCATCGGGAAGAACTGTCCTGTACCAGAGAAATTTATCAGGCTTTAGCTGCCTGTTTACACCTGACAGGGCAGCTTCCGGAGAAAAGGGAACCAGAATTTTCCCTTCAAATCCGGCGGGAATGGAAGGGCTGTCGGTGATGGCGTAATCCCAGTAGCCGTTAAGAGAAATAAAGCTGTCCCGCCGCATTTGGGGACGGGGATATTCAGAAAGCACATTGGCCGTATCAATGCTTTCACCCCACTTGGTAAAGAGCGGTGAAAGCCGGTCATGCTTATGAGGTTTTATGATACTTTTAACAGCGTCTGAAAAATTCATGGCTTTTCTCCTTCCTGTTTCATAATATTTTAACACATTGTATGTATTTAAGTAATAAAAGAAGTACAAATTAGAGGATGCATATGGAAACAGATGACTTACTAAAAAAGCGTATTCGGGATCTTGCCCGTAAATGCTACCAAAATAATCAATATACCTTTACGGGATTTCTTGGTCTGGCTGACCTGGCGTGCTTTTACGAGATGGAAAAGGAGCTGTCCTATGTCCCATACAAAGTCTGGGGAGGAAGCGAATTTTGCGAGCGGGTTATGGTGCGGTTTGGCAGGGCGCAGGATCTTGGCTATGAGGAGGAATTTCCAATTGCCTGTATCGAAGTAAGCCCTCTGGCAGCTAAATTTGCAGATGCGCTTACGCACAGGGATTTTCTCGGCGCGCTTATGAACCTTGGCATTGAGAGAAGCACCCTTGGTGACATCTGGCTGAAAGATAATACCGGTTACATTTTCTGCCTGGAGAAAATGGCGGATTTTATAATAGAAAACCTAAATAAAATTAAGCATACCTCTGTTAAGTGTATTAGGGCAAAAGAGGTTCCGGGCCTGCCGGCTTTGGACAGGCAGGAGCTTAAAATACAGATATCCTCCGAACGGATAGACGGTGTGCTGGCAAAGGTGTACGGACTTACGCGAAGCGGGGCCGCGGACCTGTTCAGGCAGAAAAAGGTGTTTGTGGGAGGCCGGTTTTGCGAAAATAACAGCCAGATTTTGAAAAAAGGGGATATCATAAGCGCAAGGGGATATGGAAAATTCGAGTACCTGGGGCAGCAGGGTATAAGCAGGAAGGGAAAGATAAATGCAGCTGTCATGTGTTATGGCAGGGCACAAAAGAGATAAAAATTTGGAGGCTTAGAAGGGGGTAAGGTTACTTTTATGTTGCTTTTACAACAGATGCTGGTACTTTTTATTTTGATGGCAATCGGGTACTTTTGTTACAAAAAATCAGTGATAACGGATGAAGTGAGCAAAAAGCTCTCCGCAATAGTGGTGAACATTGCAAATCCGGCGCTGGTTCTGACCGGATGCATGGGAGAAGAAAAAATACAGGGAAGCGAGCTGGGACAGACGATTATTATCGTGGTTGTCATGTATGGACTGTTGCTGATACTTGCAGCTCTCCTGCCGCTGCTGCTGCGGGTGGAAAAAGAAAGCCGGGGCACCTACCGGGCAATGACGGTTTTTTCAAATATCGGATTTATGGGATTTCCGGTAATCAGTGCGCTGTATGGAAATGGCGCACTGCTATATGCATCTTTGTTTATGGTTCCTTACAATGTGCTGATTTATACTTACGGGATATCCGCCATGTCTGCGGGAAAGAAAAAACAGGAAAAATCTGCGCTGCTTGGAAAGGTACTCAATGTAGGTATGGTGGCCTGTATAGTATCCATTATTATCTATTTCTTTAATATTCCGCTCCCCGCTTTTGTGGAGACCACCGTGACGAATCTGAGTAATCTGACGGCTCCTTTAAGCATGATGATCATTGGCGCATCGCTTGCAACAATTGACTTAAAAAAATTATTTACGGATGGAAAGCTGCTTTTGTTTTCACTGATTAAGCTTGTGATTATCCCGGCAGCGGGTGTATTATTGATACGTCAGTTTGTAAGCAATGAAATTATCTGCGGCGTATGTATGGTGATGCTGGCCACGCCGGTAGGCAGCATGACGGCAATGCTGGCACAGCAATATGAAGGGGATTATGAAATGGCATCAAAGGGGGTTGCGCTTACCACGATTCTGTCAGTTGTGACGATCCCTCTGGTGGCAGCCATTGTTATGTAACAGGAAAATAAAATATAGTGCCTGCGCAATACATACTGTGTATGTATGAAAGTTTGCAGGCCGTGGAAAGGGCATGGTTATTACAATGAAAATGAAACGGAACAAAAAATCAGGATTACTTCTTATCTGCATGGCGTTGCTGGTGGCTGTGGCGCTGGGAATAACAGGCTGTAATGGAAATACCGGAAGTAAGCAGGAAGCCGCAAGCGATGAGCAGACCGTCTGGGAAGATGGCAGTGTGCTGGGAGAGGGCAGCAGACAGTTCGCGTTAACTGTAGCCGATAAGGAAGGAAACGAGACCAGATTTGAGATTCATACGGATCAGGAAACCGTGGGAGAAGCACTGGTGGAAATCGGATTAATTTCCGGGGATGAAGGTGAATATGGCCTTTATGTAAAGACAGTTAACGGTATAACGGCTGATTACGACAAAGACGGCGTATACTGGGCATTTTACATTAACGATGAATATGCCACAGCGGGTGTTGACGCTACGGCGATAGAGGAGGGGAACAGTTACTCCTTTAAAGTAGAATAAAGTTCCTGAGCAATGTGTGAGGGCAAAGAGCATGAAGCTTACGATTAGGGAAATTGCTGTGTTTGGAATGCTTGGGGCTGTTATGTATGTATCGAAGATGGTTATGGAAGTGTTGCCAAACATACATCTGCTGGGGGTGCTGACAATTGCCTATACCATTGTTTACAGAAAAAAAGCCTTGTACCCAATTTATATTTATGTAATTTTAAACGGTATTTTCTGCGGGTTTGCCGCATGGTGGATTCCCTATTTATACTTATGGACGGTTCTTTGGGGGATAGTGATGCTGCTCCCAAAGAAAATGCCTTCCAGAATAAAGATTTTTGTATATATGGCAGTGTGTGCGGTTCACGGGTTTTTATTTGGAACATTGTATGCGCCTGTACAGGCCGTTTTATATGGACTTAATTTGAAAGAAACTCTCGCCTGGATTGCCGCAGGGCTGCCCTGGGACTGCATTCACGGCGTCAGTAATTTTTTCTGTGGTATACTGATTATGCCTGTTGCCTATGCGCTGCGGCTGGCGGAAAGGTACGTGGAGAAAAGTTAAAGTCATCACATTTTATTGCAGATAACCATAAAACCATCTTCTAAAAAAGCAAAAAAAGAAAACATAAAAAGGCACACCGCGTCAGATTCATTAGAATTAGATCCAAAAATAATATATACTTTATAAAATGAATCCAATATGACCAGACAGGCCGAATTATGAGATAAGGAGGTACTGAATGTCTTCCATATCTTATGAGCAGGCCCTGTGAACAGAACGGGAAAGAGAGGGTGATGGAAGAGCTGAGCGTTATTTTACCCACGGGCACTGCGGCCACGTTTCCCTACTTGATTTCAATAAGCTGGCTCGCGCAGCGTGACAGCGTTTGACAGCCTGCTGCATCGAAAGTATTTATTTAAGGACTATATGGAAAGGAGACTACATTGAAATAGAAAAATTTATTTACACCGGTTAAAATCGGAACGGTAATAATTAAAGACAGGTTTTCTTTAGCGCCCATGGGACCTTTGGGTTTGGCGGATCCTGATTATGTAAACAAGCTGCGGGCCGGAAAATATGAGGAGATTCGTCCCTGCATTTCCTGCCAGGAAGGCTGTATGGGGCATATGCAGGCGTATTCCATGATCAACTGTGGGTGAATCCCCAGGCTGCCAGAGAGCGGGTAACTGCCTATGAGCCGATCCTGCAGGCAAAAAGGGTTTTGATTGCAGGCGGCGTGGCAGGCTGCGAGACCGCCCTCTGGCTGGCACAGCAGGGCAAAAAGGGAACGATTGTGGAGGCTCTTGATAAGCTGATGGCGGTACACGGACCTCTCTGCCACGCAAACAAGGATATGCTGGGACGCCTGCTCCCTTATAACGGTGTGGAAGTGCTGACTGGCGCTAAGGTTAAGAGCTTTTCAGAAGGCATCTTGAAAGTTGAAGCCCTGGAGGAAGAAAATTCGCTTTATCAGGAACTGGAATTTAATATTCCGGAAATTTATCTACTGGGTAATGCTTAAGATTTAGATTACCTGAATATAGTAAGCGGATTTCTAAAATATACTTTGCCCGACCTTTTTGTAAGGATGATGACCGTCAGTTTATTACGGTGTTTCTGACTTTACAGCCTCCGTTTTGATAATGAATTTCACACTGCCATCCACATTTTCAGGAAGTCTGGTGAAGGTATTATATTCCTTTCCGGCATTTGATACTGCTTCTAACCGGTCAACCACATCCTGTACATCATCTCCGAAAAGGTCTGTCAATTTACTGATGCCTTCCTCATCAAATTGGAAAATGCCGTCCACCAGGGCAAGGGCGCCTTCGTCCAGATCTCCAACACCTTCATCCAAAGTAAGTACACCTTCTTTCAAGGCATCAGCGCCATCCTTTAATTCCCCTGCGCCGTCATTTAATGTTGTGACGCCTTCCACTAATTTTCCGGTACCGTCTTTCAATTCTCCGGTACCATTTTTTAAGGTTGCGGCGCCGTCATTTAAACTGTCAGCGCCATCTGCCAGTTCATCTGCTCCATCACTTAAGGTGTCTATTCCTTTCTTTAATTCGTTGGCGCCGCTGTTTAATTCGGCTGCCCCTGCCAGTGCGGTCTGGGTTCCGTCTGCCAAATCGCCTGCGCCCTTTACCAGTGCTGCCATGCCGCCAGCGCTTTCCTGAGAATTTAACTGACCGGAGATTTCGCTAAGTTTCTGCTCCATAACAGCTCCTAAATAAATGGATGTTCCCCATTTTTGGACTAAGGCTTCCTGCTGTTGTTTAAAAGCCTCGGCTGCGGCAAGATCATCCCGCAGAGAGGAAACCTTCATTTCATATGCCTGTACCTGGGCCTCATAGAGGGCCACGTCCTCAAGGGCGGATTGATAGGCATCCACACTCTGCCGGATATTGTCTACGTCTACGCTTTGTACGGAAATTGTTTCCGTATCCACAACTTCTGTCTGGGTTGTGACAGTTTCCGTATAAGACTGTGTATAGGTTTCCGTGTTTTCATCTGTTGACTGTTCAACGATATCTTCGCTTTCTTCCTCTTCTGACGAGACGATGCTTTCGGTTATCACTTTTGTTGTCATATATACGGGTGCATCAACGGTTACTTCATGGCTTTCCTCCTCCATATGGGTGCCGGTTACGACCTCTACTTCCCGGGTGTCGGCCTGACAGGCCTGAACCAGACAGGACCTGGCCGAATCTGCCTGGCCCTTAGCCGAAGCAAGATTTGCCTGTGCTGCGTCCAAATCAGCCTGGGCCTGTGCAGTCTGCTGTTCTAATTTGGCCAGAATACCATTATAATATGCCTCAGAGAGTCCTTCTGACTGGCTTACAGCTTTCATGGACTGGTTTAGCAGGTAAGAAACCTGCAGCAGGGTTGTGGGGTTAGAGGGATCAAATTCGGCAGGGGATGATACCGGTGTGCCAATACCGGCCTTTAAAGTATTCATTTGCACTGCAACCTGATTTACCCCGTCCTTTACAAGATGGGCTCCGTCATTGAGATTTTTGGCGCCAACCGCCAGACTTCCTGTCCCTTCCGCCAGTTTTTGACTACCGTCCTGCAAAGCGTTTGTTCCGGAGGTTAGTTTTTGTACGCCGTCTTTCAGGGAAGTGGTTCCTTCGTAAAGAGCCAGGGCCCCCTCATCCAGTTTCCGGGCGCCTTCATCCAAATCACCTGACTTATCAGAAAGCTCCCGGGTGCCGTCTTTTAATTTTACGGTGCCGTCCCAAAGTTCCTGTGTTCCGGAGAGAAGCTCGCTGCTGCCGTCCTTTAACTTCAAAGTACCGTCTTTGAGCTCTGTGCCGCCATCCTTTAACTGATTTGAGGCATCCTGCAAATCGTCCATGGAATCATTGAGACTTGAAAGATCAAAAGAATCTGTCAGCTCAATATCGGAGAGAATGTCGCTCATGGCCACGGTCATGGTCATTCCCAGCTCAAAGTTTTCTGTATCCGCCGTGATTTCGATATAGTCGGGAATTTTTAGCTCATCCGGATTCCCGATTCCCTCTTTATCATCCTGTTTATCCTTCAATTTTTCTTTTAAGCCTTCCGCATCAATGCTTTCCTTAAGTCCAGGGAAAGCTACGCCGATTATGACGGAGTTGTTGCCCTCGGAAAGAAGCCTTGCGTTGGTCACTTCAATGTTGGAAAAGGTATCCTGAGGCAGTATCATGCCGGATATCATAGCAAAGGGCACTTTGATTTCCTGCTCTTTTCCTCCGATATCCACTTTCCTGGTTTCGCTGTTTTCATAGTCCATGCGGATGGTCACTCTGCCGCTTTTTCCGGCTAATTCCTCAGGGGCTATTTCCTTTCCGTCCAGCTGATAGGAAATTTGAACTTTAACAGGAAGCTCTTTATTGGTGGTGCCCTGATAATAAATATCAGACCCCTGTGCATTCCAGATGATATTGCCCTTTTCGTCCATCTCATAGGTTTCGTATCCTTTTATATTACGGATGCCGGTCAGATCAGAGCAGTCTGTAAGGTTTTGTCCTCCACCGCTGTTTTTTAGCCAGTCGCTGACAATAACCTGATTTACGCCGCCTTTTGCGTCTGCAAGCACGTAAACGGTTTCTTCTTTCCCGGCCTTACTGCTGTGAGAGGGGTTTACCTGGGCGCCCAGTACTTGCTCTAAAATGATCTCCTGATTTTTGTCCGTGATGGCAGACGGGGATGTTTCCTCTTTGCCGCAGCCTGCAAGTGTAAGGCTCATGGATGCACTTAAGATCAAACACAAAGTTCTTTTTATGTTTTTTTTACTTTTCTTCATATCTATTACCATACCTTTCTGCTTTACAGTCATATTTTTCGTTACAAGATATATTTTTATGTCTTTTTGTTCCCAAAGCAATAAACGGGATATCTGCAGCCATTAACTTAACGGCATTGGGATGATGTGGGTGAGCTTTCTTTTTTCTTTTGTATGTTTGATTATGATTTTATCAAATACCATAAACATGGAAGGCAATATGAGAATAACCGCCGCCATGCTGATCAGCGCTCCGCGGGCCATCAGGGTGCACAGGGAGCTGATCATATCAATATTGGAATACAAGCCAACGCCAAAGGTCGCTGCAAAAAAGGACAGTGCGCTGACCATAATGGATTTTATGCTGCTCTGGCAGGCATCCGCAACAGCTGTTATCTTTTCAACGCCGTCATAGCGCTGCTTCCTGTATCTGGTAGTCATTAAAATAGCATAGTCAACGGTGGCGCCTAACTGGATCGTGCCGATTACCACGGATGCAATAAAAGGAATTTCTGTTTTGGTGTAATAAGGAATTCCCATATTTACAAAAATGGCCATCTCTATGACGGATACCAGGATAACCGGCAGGGAAAGGGAACGGAATACCAGTAAAATAATGATAAAAATAATCCCTATGGATACAATGCTGACGGTATTAAAATCTTTATCCGTGATTTCAATTAAATCCCTGGTACAGGGCGCTTCACCCACAAGCATACCGGCTTTATCATATTTTTTACAGATTGCGCTTAAGGCCTCACACTGAGTATTAACTTCATCAGAGGCCACCTTGTACTGGGAACCGATGAGCAGAAGCTGCCAGTTTTCGCTTACCAGGGACTCGGTCATATCGGGAGGTACCATATCTTCCGGGATAAAATCGCTCTTAAGAGCATTAAGCCCAAGTACCCAGTTTACGCCCTCTGTGTGCTTCATCTCATCCGTCATGTGCCGGACATCTTTAGCGGGAAGATCCGCGCTAAGCACAAGCATATGGGTGGCGTTCATGTCAAAGGACTCCTCCAGTTTACTGTTTGCTATGATACTGGGAAGATCTTTAGGAAGGGTTTCATCCAGATTATAGTAAACCTTTGTATTCCGATAACCCCAAATAGCCGGGAGCAAAAAAATGACAAACAAGGCCATAAATATCTTGTAATGCTTTGCAATAAAGGCGCCTGTGCCGTTTAAGTCGGGCAGCAGCGCTTTGTGTCTGGTTTTTTCCAGTGCCCTGTCAAAGATCAAAATCAGGGAAGGGAGTAGGGTAACGCATGTGATTACGCCAAACACAACACCTTTGGCCATCACAATTCCCAAATCCATCCCCAGGGTAAAGCTCATAAAGCACAGGGCAATAAAGCCTGCCACTGTGGTCATGGAGCTGCTTACCACCGAGGTGATGGTTTCGCTGATGGCCTTTGCCATGGCATCCTTCTTATCCGGTATTTTCCCTCTGTTTTCCTGATAGCTGTGCCACAGGAAAATGGAGTAATCCATGGTGACGCCAAGCTGCAGCACGGCGCTTAACGCTTTGGTAATATAGGATATCTGCCCCATAAAAATATTGCTGCCAAGATTATAGACAATGGCCGTCCCAATACTGAGCAAAAACAGAAAGGGAATAAGGAAGGAATCCATTGTCAGGGACAAAACCAGGCAGGAGAGCAGTACTGCAATGCACACGTAAATGGGAGCTTCCGCCTCCGACAGATTTTTGGTATCTGTCACAACAGCTGACATTCCGCTTAAAAAGCAGTTCTTATCCGCCGCTTTCCGGATATTCTCTATGGCCTGCATGGTCCCGTCCGCGGATGTGGTTTCATCAAATATGATCGCCATCATGGTGGCGTCCCCGCTGTTAAAGGCTTTATAAAGTTCATCCGGCATCATTTCCATCGGGACGGAAAGATCCATAACGGAATCGTACCAGATGACTTTTTCCACATGGTCAATCTGTTCGATCTCCTGTTTCAGCCGGGCGCTTTCTTTAGGTTCCATTCCCTGGACCACAAACATGGAAAAGGCGCCTGTGCCGAACTCGTCTACCAGAATATCCTGCCCGATCATCGTCTCAATGTCCCCGGGCAGATAGGATAGGATGTCGTAGTTGACTTTGGTGTTTACGTAGCCGATGAAAGAGGGGAGTAGGAGAATCAGCCCCAAAATGAAAATGGGTATTCTGAGCTGCACTACCTTTTTTCCGAATTTTTCCATAAAATACACTTCCTTCTTTTAGGATATGACTATCAGTCATTTATTATATATTTTGTATTATACATAAAAATGACTATTGGTCAATAATAAAAATATAAAAAAAGTATTAAAAAACAGAGCACTTTATTTTATAATAGCCGCAAAGGAAAAGGAAGCGGTGGCGAAGCCAACATTTACTTTTCCTGCGGCATTAACGAGAAAGCGCCCGATGAAATCGGGCATAGAGCGCTGAAAGCGCGGGTTTTCGAGTTTAGATGACGAAAAGATTTATGCAGCCGGGGCCGGATGGGAGGAGAGATTCGCAGGCTGGGAAAGGAAGCATGGTTATTTAAATGGGAAAAATTGATTTGAATAAGAAAAAGAAGCGTGAGGCGCTTTTGAATACTGCGTTTGAGCTGTTTACCACGCAGGGGATTCATAAGACGACTATTAATAATATTGTGGAAGCCGCAGGGGTGGCTAAGGGGACTTTTTATCTTTATTTTAAAGATAAATATGATATCCGCAACAAGTTGATTGCCCACAAGGCAACGCTTATTTTTACTGCTGCGGACGAGGCTCTTGCGAAAACCGGGCTTACGGATTTAGAGGATCGGATTATTTTTTTGGTGGACCATGTGCTGGGACAGTTTCATGAGGACAAGTCCCTGCTGCATTTTATTTCGAAAAATTTAAGCTGGGGGATTTTTAAGAATGAACTGATCAGCTCCGGAGATAATTCCGATGTGGATTTTTATAATATTTACAGGGTTTTGGAAAACTCACCGCGGACTTTTAAGAATCCGGAGGTGCTCTTATTTATGATTGTGGAATTTGTAAGCTCTACCTGCTACAGTTCTATTTTATATGGCGAGCCGGTGGAGATTGAGGAATTGAAGCCTTATATGTTTGAAGCTATCAGGCAGATTATCAAAAGTCAGGAGGCATAACAGCGCGATATTGCAATAAATCTTATAAAATCAAATATGGCTGACATATGTCCAAACTTCCCTGTCATAAAATGTAACAAAATTTATGACGGGCATTATATAGTAAACGACATAACAAATTTTGTTTCCGCCTTCTGCCAAAGTCATATACGGAAGCTTTTGCAGGTCGAAAACGAAATTTTTAATATCGTTAACTATAGTAAGAAGGAGGACTTCATGAAAAAGTACATAGAAAAGGTAAAGCAGATGGTTAAAATCTTTCCTCCAAGGAAGGAAGGGCAAAGCGGAGAGGAGTATGCAAGGCAGAGAGTTCTTCTGGGAATTAAATATGGGGCATTTGCGCTGGCAGCTTTTGCAGTGCTGCGGGGGGTGCTTGTGACCGCAGGAGAAAGCGTGATCGTAAGCAACAGCGTGGACGGGCGGGAACTGCCAATTTACTGTGTGGAGACGGATGAGAAAAAAGTTGCCCTAAGCTTTGACGCGGCCTGGGGGAATGACCTGCTGATGGAAAACGGTTGTACTTGACGCATATATTGTCTATAATAAGATTAAATCGCAGGCGCTGCCTGACGCAGATCCGTTACGTGCAAATGATGTAAAGGTAAACAAAGTTTACCCTGCAGAAATGAGGTAAAGATGGATGCATTGAGAAAAGAAGAAATTTATACCATAGAGGATATTTACGCCCTGCCGGATGGAGAGCGTGCGGAACTGATTGACGGAGAGATATATTACATGTCTCCGCCAGGCTGGACTCATCAGCGGATAAGCGGCAAATTACATCAGGCAATTGCCAATTATATTGACAGTAAACATGGAGAATGCCAGATTTTGGCGGCTCCCTTTGCCGTATTTTTGAACAATGATAATATCAATTATGTGGAACCGGATATTTCCGTAATCTGTGACGGGTCTAAACTGGATGAAAAAGGCTGTCATGGCGCCCCCGACTGGATAATTGAAATCGTTTCACAAAGCAGCAAATCGAGAGATTATATGACGAAGCTGTTTAAATACCGCATGGCAGGTGTCAGAGAGTACTGGATTGTGGATCCGGAAAAACAGATGGTTTCAGTTTATGGGTTTGAAACGGACACGGTGGAGCAATACAACTTTGGCCAAGATGTGCCGGTCGGAATATATGAGGGGTTTTCCATAAAAGTAGGTTGAAAAAAGGTACGTTAATGGAACGGAAACTGGAACTTTATGAAAAGAAAATATTGAAGGATAAGGAATTTCCGATCCAGCTGATGGTTAACAGATGTCAGAACAAGGGAAAGTATTTTGGCGTACACTGGCATGAACAGATTGAGCTTCATTATGTGGTGCGCGGCCAGACGGTTCTTAGGTTAGAGCAGGAAGAGATGGTGGCTGGCGAAGGCGCTCTTGTGATTGTAAACAGCAATGTGCTCCATGAGGGTTATTGCAGGGGCGGGGTAATGGAAACCATGGTGGCCATTTTTGACATGGAGGATTTTTCCAGAGAATTTGCGGACAAGAATATCATTTTTTGCCCGCTGATTTCCGGTGATGATGAGATATCCAGAATCATGCTGCGCATACATGAAGAATATATGAGGAAGGAAATCGGCTATCAGCTGGTCTGTAAAGGAGAGCTTTTAAAGCTTGTCACTTATCTGGCCCGCAATGATGCGGTGGAGATGCTTTCGGAGGAAGATGTTTTAAAAAGGCGCAAAAAGCTGGAGCGGCTTAATACCGTCTACCAGTATATTGAAAACCATTACACGGAAGTCATATCCAATCAGGAGCTTGCGGAGCTGGTGCATTTAAGTGAAGGGCGCTTCTGCCATATTTTTAAGGAAAGCGCAGGGGTTTCTCCGCTGCAGTATATCAAAGAGATTCGGTTAAATAAGGCGATGAAGCTTTTAAAGAAAGAAGGCTTTACGGCCACGGAGGCAGCGGAGGCCGTTGGCTTTCTGGATTATAATAACTTTGGGCGCATGTTCCGAAAATATTTCGGATGTACGCCTACAGAAGTAAAGAAAAAATAAAATAGCAGGATCGTATGAGTTTACAGCAGAAGAAAGCTATCTTTTTTCTGCTGTCTTTTTGTATAATAAATTCAATTTCCGCAATACAGAAATATACATTTTTGTATGCGTAAAAACAGAGTTGTCGGCAATAAGTTACAATTAACAGGAGGGTAAAGAAATGAAATTAGGAACTTTTACTGTAGTGCTTGGTGACATGGCATTAGATGAGGCGTGCAGCTTTTTGGAGGCGAACGGTGTGCAGATGGTGGAAATCGGATGCGGCGGCTTCCCGGGAAAGGCTCACTGCGATGCGGCGGAGCTTTTAGCAGATGAGAAAAAGCAGAAAGAATTTTTGGATACCATCCATAAGCATAATCTGGAGATCAGCGCACTGAGCAGTCATGGAAATATGGTGCATCCAAATCCGGAAATTGCAAAGAAATTTGATGACGATCTGACCAATGCAATTTTACTTGCGGAAAAACTTGGTGTTCCTGTGGTAAATACCTTTTCCGGCTGTCCCGGAGGAAGCCCGGCAGATAAGATGCCTAACTGGGTAACATGCCCGTGGCCCGATGATTTTTCCGAAGTTTTGGAATACCAGTGGAATGAGGTTTTGATTCCCTACTGGAAAAAGAAGATAGCCTTTGCAAAAGAGCACGGCATACACAAAATTGCTTTGGAGCTGCATCCGGGATTCTGTGTGTATAATACCAGAACATTGCTGCGTCTGCGTGAGGCAGTGGGACCGGAAATCGGTGCAAACTTTGATCCCAGCCACTTAATCTGGCAGGGAATGGACCCTTGTGTGTGTATCAGAGAGCTTGGAAAGGCAGGAGCCCTGTTCCATTTCCATGCAAAGGATACAAAGATAGATGCTGTCAATACGGCAGTTAACGGCGTTTTGGATACAACACATTACGGCAATGAGATTGAGCGTTCCTGGATTTTCCGTTCTGTGGGATATGGCAATGGGGAAGAATTCTGGAAAGCAATCGCCTCCGAGCTGCGTCTGGCAGGATACGATTATGCTATCAGCATCGAACATGAGGATAGCCTGATGTCCGGAAGAGAAGGACTGCTTAAGGCAATTGAATGTCTTAAAAATGTATTAATTTTTGAAGAGAGAGGAAGCATGTACTGGGCATGAAAAAGCATACTTTGGCAATGGTCGGCTTCGGCGGCATGGCGGGCTGGCATTATGATTTGATTGAAAAGCTGGATGAGATGTCTGTGGCCGGCATCTGGGATATCAGAGAGGAACGGCGTGAATATGCCCGTTCCCGGCAGATTCATGTATATGAAAGCCAGGAGGAGCTTTTGGCTGACGAAAAGGTGGATCTGGTGCTGATAGCAACCCCTAATGATGTACATAAAAGTATTGCGATAGAGGCAATGAAGGCCGGGAAAAACGTGGTTAGTGAAAAGCCTGTTACATTGCAAACGGCGGATCTGCAGGAGATGATTGACGCATCCAAAAAGTATGGGCGGTTTTTGACCGTACATCAAAACCGCCGCTGGGATGAGGATTTTCTCACGGTAAAAAAGCTTATGGCGGAAGGTACTCTGGGTGAGGTATTCAGGCTGGAATCCAGAGTGCACGGTTCCCGGGGAATACCGGGAGACTGGCGGCAGGAGCCGGAACACGGAGGAGGAATGGTGTTAGACTGGGGGGTTCATCTCTTAGATCAGGCGCTTATGCTTTTCCCCGGAGTAGCTCTTAATACAGTGTATGCAACCCTGACCAATGTGACCAATCAGCTGGTGGATGACGGGTTTACGGCAGATTTGGGATTTGCAAACGGAATTCATATGATCGTGGAGGTGGGGACAAGCAATTTTATCAGCCTTCCCCGCTGGTATGTACTGGGAACGGACGGCACGGCAATGATTGGGGACTGGGGGGAGGACCTTAAAATTGTGCGGGCCTGCGGTGCGGATGAAGAGGATGTGGTTCCGGTGCGGACGGCTGCCGGTCTTACAAAGACGATGGCGCCGCGGCGGGAGGACAGTATTTTTACAGAGTCCCGCCCTGAGGAAAAGAGCGATATCCGTGATTTTTACCGAAACGTGATGGCCGTACTGGAAGGGCGTGAGGAAAGCCTGATTAAGCTTAATGAAGTGGCCCGGGTTATGAGCGTGATGGAAGCCATTTTTGAATCCGCAAAGAAGAGGCAGGTTATTTACTTTGAGGAATGACAGGAATATGATATTTGTACCTGCGGCCTGGTACTCCGTACTGAAAACCCTTGCGCAGATATTTCGGTCTGTTTTCCCGATTGCACAAGCACGGAATATTTGCACAGGAACTTTAAGTACGGAATACCAGATGTCGCTGGTTACGGAAAGGATAGGGTTATGAATATGAATTTACCAGTTGCGGCACAGGTGTATTCTGTGCGTGATGAGGCGGCGGCAGATTTTGAAAAAACTATGCAGCAGCTTGCAGATATGGGATATGACGGCGTGGAGCTTGCAGGACTTTATGGAAAGTCTGCAAAAGAGATCCGGGACTGCCTGGATCGGGTTGGCTTACAGGCAATAAGCGCTCATGTACCCATTGCCGAGTTTGAGCAGGAGCTGGATAAGACAGTGGAGACTTACAGGGAGATAGGCTGTAAGTATGTGGCAATCCCTTATCTGGACAAAGAAAGATGGTACGGCGGCAGCAGATATCAGGAAACATTAGATAATATTGTTAAGATATCCCAAAAGTGCCGTGAAGCAGGGATGGAGCTTGTCTATCACAACCATAATTTTGAATTTGAAAAGACAGCTGATGGAGGTTATCAGTTAGATGCGCTCTATGAGACAATCTCCGCAGACGATCTGAAGACAGAGCTTGACCTTTGCTGGGTGAAGGTCGGCGGTGCGGATCCGGTTACCTACCTTAACAAATACAAAGGGCGCTGCCCTCTTGTACATGTAAAGGACTTTATCCGCAAAGATGGAGAAGTGGTGCTGGTGGCAGTAGGTGACGGCGAGGTTGGTGCAGATGCGGTTGTGCCTGCGGCTGTGGAGAGCGGTGCAAAATGGCTGGTTATTGAGCAGGATACCCATACATTCGGAACTCCCATGGAGAACATGGAAAAGAGCCTTAAATGCATAAAAAGAAATGAAGTTACGCTAAGGCTGTAAAGGACACAGCCTAAGTGTAACTAAGTCATTTCTCGAAGAATCGCAGGGCGATTCTTCTTACAAAAGCGCAAGGACCTGTGTTCAATTGACAGGCTGATAAAGTATGAAAGGCAAAGATGAAAAGAGAACGCCAAAAGGCGTAAGAAGGAGGAAGAAAATCATGAAAGTATTAAATGTTGGTGTTGTAGGCTGCGGTGGCATTGCAAACAATAAACACCTGCCTGCTATGAAAAGAGTTGGCAATTTTAACATTGTGGCATTTTGCGATTTGATTGAGGAGCGCGCCCAAAAGGCAAAGGAAGAGTATGGCACGCCGGATGCCCGTGTTTATACGGATTATCAGGAATTGATTAAGGAAGATTTAGATGCGGTGTATGTACTTACACCAAATAGTTCCCATGCGCCTGTTGCCATTGCGGCTATGAAGGCGGGCAAGCATGTTTTGTGTGAAAAGCCTATGGCAAAGACCTTTGCAGAAGCGCAGGAGATGGTTAAGACAGCAAAGGAAACCGGAAAGATTCTGACCATAGGATACCAGAACCGTTACAGAGGCGATTCCCAATATCTGAAAAAAGCATGTGTGAACGGCGATCTGGGTGAGGTTTATTATGCAAAGGCTCATGCAATCCGCAGAAGGGCAGTTCCTACCTGGGGCGTATTTTTGGATGCAGAGAAACAGGGCGGCGGTCCTCTTATTGATATCGGTACCCATGCTCTTGATTTGACACTGTGGATGATGGATAATTATGAACCGGCATCCGTAACCGGATCCGTATTCCGCAAGCTGGCAGACCAGAAGGATACCGGAAATGCGTGGGGTGACTGGGATCCGGAGATCTTTACGGTAGAGGATTCCGCATTTGGCTTTATCAAGATGAAAAACGGCGCAACCATTCATTTGGAAGCAGCCTGGGCGCTTAACAGCCTGGAAGTTGACGAGGCGAAAACAACCCTGTGCGGAACAAAGGCAGGGGTTGATATGAAAGACGGGCTGCGCATTAACCGCATACAGTATGGCAGGCAGTGCGTTGAGAAGCCGGCTCTGGACGCTGCCGGTGTTGCATTCTATGACGGAGATGCCGAAAGACCTGAGGACGAGGAGCAGAAGGTATTTTACGGGGCAATTGTGGACGGAAAGCCGCTTACCGTACTTCCGGAGCAGGCTATGGTTGTGACACAGATTCTGGAGGCAATTTATGAATCTGCAAAGACAGGCAAGACAATTTATTTTGAATAAATTCATTTTTTAATTCAAAAATTTTGTCAGAAGTTTAAATTTGCGTACTGTTGGAAACAGGGAGGCTTAAAATGACACTTGGGATTATTTCCTGGATTAAGGAAGAAGATTTTATTAACGTAAAGGAAAAAGGTCTTTCCTTTGTGGAGCTGGATGTGAATGACCGTGCAGAAGAATTTCTGGCTCATGTAGATGAGGTAAAGGGATACAGTGATAAATATGAGCTGCCTGTCCGTGCAATCGGCCGCTGGGGAAGTGGACGTATCTGCAAAGAAGGTATTTGCGAGGATGAGTTGTCCCTGGAATGCCGGCTTATTGATGCGGCACAGAAGCTGGGCTGTACTATTTACATTACAGGATGTAATTATGTGGATGAACTTTCCTATTATGAGAACTGCTCTCTGGCAATTTCTTATTTTGAAAAGCTGATTGCCTACGGGAAACAAAAGGGTGTCAGGATTGCCACCTACAACTGCAGATGGAACAATTTTGTCTGCGATCCCATGGCATTTAAGGTGATCCACGGGTATTTGAAAGACTTATATATTAAATATGATACTTCCCACTGCATTTATGCCGGTGGCGATTATATGCAGGAGGCAAGGGACTGGGGTGATCGTTTTATCCATGTTCATATCAAGGGAGCGCTTACAATTGACGGAGAACGTTTTGACGATCCGCCTGCAGGAATGGATATGACCAACTGGGGTGCATTTCTGGCTGTCTTATATGCGAAAGGCTATCAGGAAGGCCTGAGCATTGAGCCGCACTCTGCAAATTGGAAGGGCGAGCTGGGAGATAAGGGCGTGGATTACACCATTGACTTTATCCGGAAGCTGATACTGATGTAAGAGTTAAAATTTTTATCCCTTTTTCATACTTTCTTAATTAGGAAGAATGCCTTGAAAAACAGGCATTCTTCCATTTATCATATAAGCTGGTCCGCGAAGTGTGGCAGCGTTTTATTTAACATAAGGATGGCTGGTTAAGCGTGGCATCCGTTGTTTAATATTAAGGGCAGCCCGCAGAGCGTGCTGGCCGTTGTTTACTAAGGCAGCAGGAGATACACGGTAATGAGAGAAGAAGAAAAAATCAAAGCAGGTATTTTATTTTGTCCCGGCGATCCCGAATTGAAAGCCATTAAGAAAAGGACCCATAATCTTAATGTGGACTATAACAAAACCTATGAGGATGAAACCGAAAAACGCGCGGCAATTCTCTGTGAAATGGTTGACGAATTTGGCGAGGGCAGTTTTATACAGGGACCTGTTGCTTTCCATTATGGAAAACATACAAAAATTGGAAAAAACTTTTTTGGAAATTTTAATCTGACTATTCAGGATGATGCGGAGGTTACGATTGGAGATAATTGCAATTTTGGACCCAACGTTACAATTGTAACGCCAATTCATCCCATGTGTGCAAAGGAACGGCGGGAAATACTTACAGCACAGGGGGAGGTAAAACGCCTTTGCTATGCGAAGAGCGTGCATATCGGAAACGACTGCTGGTTCGGCGCTGGTGTGACGGTCTGTCCTGGCGTAACGATTGGGGATAACTGTGTGATTGGCGCAGGCAGTGTGGTGACAAAGGATATTCCTTCTGGCAGCTTTGCCGCAGGTGTCCCATGCAGGGTAATCAGAGAAATTACCGAAGCGGACAGTATGAAATATAAGCCGGAAATACTGGCGGATAATACATTGATCGAAGATGAAGGTTAAGACCGACTTTAATATTATACAGGGTTATTTTACGGACGGGGCTGATAAATTGTGAGATAAGACCACAATTTATCGGCCCTGCTTTGCATCACAATAAGCTGACTTATGAAGCGCGCTATCTGTTGTCTGCAGCCTTAAAATTAGTAACGAAATTTTTATGACTGAAAATAGAATGTTTTACATCAAACAGTATTTTTTTTACATGAAGATCGTCAGTATGAATAAAAAAACCGGAAAAATAAGGGCTTTTAGGAGGAAGTACCATTTTCGGCACTATTGATTTGATGGAATTACTTCAAGTATTATATACCCATAGCGCTATATAGATGGAATGAAAAAGTCGGCCATTTTGCCAAAGGCTAAAGCGTTATGATAAAAGTCAGCAGTTCGGATTATATGGTCTGCAGCCACATGGATGTCTATCTGATACTGTAGTGGGAACGGCATTGCAGGATTTCAATCCGGTTATCTATAATACGGTATACAAGGCGGTTAACATCATCTATCCGGCGGCTCCAGTATCCCTGCAGATTGCCCTTTAGGGGTTCAGGCTTTCCGATCCCGGAATATCCATTGCGATCGATGTCCTGCAACAACATGTTAATACGCTTTAATGTTTTTTTGTCCTGCTTTTGCCAGTAAAGATAGTCTTCCCAGGCAAAATCGTCCCATGCTTTAATCATGATCCACCTCAATCAATTCGTGAACAGTGCCGCCGGTTTGTTCCATGCGTTCTTTGGCAATGGATAGACGAGCCTGATTTTCCGCAGAATAAAAAGGATCAGCGCGGAGCTCGAAGGGAATGCCATTGTAACGTACCACCTGCTTTAAAAACATGGTGGTTGCGGCTGAAAGACTGATGCCCAGATCGGAAAAAATCAGTTCTGCCTGCTGCTTTAAATTGTCATCTACACGAATATTTAAATTTGCCATATAATACTCCTTTCTATAGAGAGAAAGTAACACATAATTCGTAATTTGTCAACACAATGCAAAGCAAAATAATATATTTTGTGTGTTTTTATGAATGGCACGGGCTGAACTTTCAGATTGATAACAGCTCAGCCATCCTCCGAAAAGAGAGGAAATATTACTTAATATACCTAATATGGAACAATATCATCACGGTATAATAAATTGTGGACAGACTATTGGAACATGGAGGATTAAGATGTATCGTATTTTAGTTTGCGATGACAACAGGGAATTTCTTAAGCTGATGATATTACTTTTGGAAAAATATGCGGGGTCCTATGACGCTGTGGTGACAGGATGTGCGGGTGGACAGGACTTGCTGGCTCACTGCTGGAATAATAAGTTTGACCTTATTTATATGGATATTGTGGTTGGAAGAGAAAATGGAATGTCCCTGGCAAAGGCTATAAAGGCAGTGAATCCCAGGGCACTGACTGTCTATGTTTCGGCCTATGATGATTACTATGTTGATATGGTCCAGGCAGAGCCTTTCCGGTTTATTTCCAAGGATGCTTCCGATATACCGAGGCTGGAAAAACAAATTGCAGATACCCTTGAGGCGGCGATGAAAAGAATAAATGGAAGGGAAACCTTTAGCTTTGTCTTTGACAGAAAGAAATATTATATTGAACTCAGAAAAATACAGTATTTTTATTCCATGGCAAGAACCATACATATAGCAGGAAACCTGGACGATGCGCCCGATTATTACTACGGCAGGATGGATGAGCTTGAGAAAGAACTGGAAAGGATAGACGGAAACTTTGTCAGAATAAGCAAGAGGCATATTGTCAATATAAAGTACATTAAGTATATGGAAAAAAATAAGGTGGAAATAGACCATAAAGTGTTTACCATAACGGCGAAGTATCAGAAAGATTTTATTGAAAAATGTGCGGAATACTGGCGCCTTCATACCTGAATTGCAGTACTGTAAGCCGTCTTTATGACAGACGGGAGGATATATCAATGTATGACGTTTTGGTTTGTGATGACAACAAAGAATTTCTTAAACTTGTTATATTGCTGCTTGATAAGTATGCTGATCTCTACCAAATAACTGTTACAGGGTTTGCATGTGGGCAGGAATTGCTGGAATATTGTCGTGAGCATAAACCGGATATTGTTTATATGGATATTAAACTGGGAGAAAAAAATGGGATGATGCTTGGGAAAACCATAAAGGCCATGTATCCAAAATCGCTGATGATCTATATTTCAGCTTATGATGATTACTATGTTGACATGGTTCAGGCAGAGCCATTCCGGTTTATTCCAAAGGATGCGGCGGATATACCCGGGTTAGAGAGACAGCTCGCTGATTGTCTTGAGGCGGCGGTCAGGAGAATCAGCGGAAGAGAGATCTGGACGTTTACCTTTAAACGAAAAAAATACCATGTAGAACTTAGAAAAATAAGATATTATTATTCGGTGGCGAGAGCAATCTACATAGTCGGGGATTTGGAGAAAATGCCCACTCATTATTACCAAAAACTTGACGAGCTTCAAAAGGATCTGGAAAAACTGGACGGCAGCTTTGTGCGGATCAGTAAAAGCTGTATTGTAAATATGAAGTACATTCAATCCGTAAGAAAAAATAAAATTGAAATAGACAACCGGTCTTTGTCCGTGACGGCGGGGTATCAGGAGAGGTTTAGAGAAAAGTATGAGAAATATTGGAATACGTTCATTTGAGCCTTAAGCGAATGTTATTTTGTCTGACATTATTTGCATATATATAATAGAAATAGAATTTTCAGGGGGTATAAAATGGCCACACCAAATAAGAGCTATACCGTGATCAGGGAGTATCAATGCCTGTACGATGCTGAAGAACTGGTAAGGCGTATCATCCGTCATCATATGAAAGATGCCTGTGAAAAAAAGGAATTATGGGAACATGGGAAAAGTGACGCAGCCGGCCAGGGGAAATATGACAGGTAAGGACGGGAGAAAGGAAGAGGAGATAAGGCTGAATGCGGCTGTGTACATCCGGCTTTCTAAGGAAGATGGCGACAAGTCTGAAAGCTTAAGCGTGGCAAACCAGAGAATGCTGCTGACTGAGTTTGTGAAAAAGCAAAGAGATTTGCACCTGTATGATGTGTACATTGACGATGGCTATACAGGTACTAACTTTATCCGTCCGGGGTTTCAGAGAATGCTTCAGGATATAGAGGACAAAAAAGTGGAATGTGTTATTGTAAAGGATTTATCCCGGCTTGGCAGGAACATGCCAAAGGTATCGGAGTATGTCAATGAATACTTTCCTGACAAAAAGGTGCGCTTTATTGCGGTAAATGATGGAATTGACAAGCAGTATTACGATATTGATATCAGCGATACCATGATGATTGATGTAAAAAACATGTTCAACGGTTTTTACCCAAGGGATATTTCCAAGAAGGTTCGCTCAACCTTTAGAACCAAACAAAGTAACGGGCAATTTATCGGTGCATTTGCCTGCTTTGGCTATAAAAAATCAAAGGAGGATCACAATAAGCTGGAGGTGGATGACTATGCCGCGGAGATTGTGAGGCGCATTTTTTCTATGTATTTAAGCGGTCTGGGGCAAAATACTATAGCCAGGCGGCTGAACGATGAGGGAATTCCATGTCCGGCCGAATACAAAAAAAGATGCGGACTTCATTACCACAACGGCAACCGGCTTTCCACCACACTTTACTGGACTTATTCTACGGTGCGCAGAATCCTTCAGAATGAAATATACATTGGAAATATGGTCCAGAACAAAAGCTTTCGGCAAATCTGCAAAAAAAGTGCGGTTTCCCTTCCGCGGGATAAATGGATTGTGGTTGAAAATACCCACAGACCTATAATAGATAAGGAAACATGGGAAAAGGTTCAGGTTCTGCTTAAAAGAAATGCCAGACAGACTGGCTTAGACGGCAGTATACATATATTTGCCGGCTTTTTAAAATGCGGCGACTGTGGGCGGGCCATGGTAAAACTGAAGCGTAAGGGTGATGACTGCTTTAACTGCGGGAGTTATAACCGTTATGGAAATAAGCTTTGCACCATCCACAGGATTACGGAAAGGGAGCTGGAGGAAATTGTTTTAAATGACCTGAATTACATTATAAAGTCTGTAAAAGATATTAAATTGCTGATAGAAGAAGAACAAAATAAACAGAAAAGAAGCAGGGCCGATTTACCGGACGGTATACAGGAATACCAGTTAGAAATCAACCGTTTTACAAGGAAAAAGGAGCAGGCTTACGAAGATTATTCAGATGGAATTATTTCAAAGGAAGATTATTTAAGATACCAGGAAAAATATGAAAATCAGATACTGGATGCCCGGCTAAAGATTGACCTTATGAATGGAGAGAAGGAAGGACAAAGCTTCTCTCAAAACGCCTGGATAGAAAGACTGATGCGGCTTGAGCAGCTCGGCAGCCTTGACAGGGAAATCGTGACGGAAATGATTTCCATGATTTATGTTTACGAGAATAATATTGTTAAAATTATCTATAATTTTTCTGATAAAGCATAAGGGATGCCGGTTTAAGTCCATCAACCACTCATCCCCCTGGGGTAACGAGGATACAGCAAAAATTCTTGAAATTTTGCAAAAGCATGATGTACATGTAACCTTTTTTATGACAGGGGGATGGGTAGAAAGCTATCCGGATGATGTGAAAGCCATTCTTGCCGCAGGCCATGATCTGGGAAATCACAGCGAAAACCACAAAAATATGAGCCAACTGTCCGATGAAGAAAAAAAGGAAGAACTCATGCAGGTGCATACGAAGGTACAGGAGCTGACGGGATATGATATGTTTTTATTCAGGCCGCCGTATGGGGACTATGACAACGCAGTGGTGAATGTGGCAAAGGATTGCGGATATTATACCATTCAGTGGGATGTGGATTCCCTTGACTGGAAAGATTATGGCGTAGATTCCATCATAAAAACAGTAACCCAGCACAAGCACTTAGGGAACGGGAGTATTATTTTGTGCCACAATGGCGCAAAATACACGGCCCAGGCACTGGATACGTTAATTGCCACCCTGAAAAATGAAGGATATACTTTTGTGCCGGTTTCCGAACTGATTTATAAGGAAGGGTATCATATGAATCATGAGGGAAGACAGATAAGGAATTGAAAACAACTGATTTTTATAGGAAATCCGCAACTTTCTGACAAATAGAAAGTGCGGATTTTTTCACAAACATGAATTTTTCTCTTAGACTTAGAAAATCAAAATTTATAATTTATTTAGTTGATTTTAGCAATCCTATATGTTAAGAAAACATCTGTAACTATCAGAATTGCCCATACTCCTGAAACAGATAATAAACAGGGAGTCCCTTTCAGAGCTATACAAATGCATATTATAATCACTCCTCCAATGATAAAGGAAATTCCTCCTATATGCTGGCTTTTTTTCCATGTTACTTCATTTTTCATGCTCCAATGTGTCCTCAATCCTATCATAGAGTTCATCCGCAACTTAGGCATGAGATTTCCTGTAACAATCATTAAGATACCAATGATACCAAAAACAAGCTGACCAATATCCAATGAAGCAGATGATAAATTTTCTACTTTGTTAAAGCTTGTGTAAAGGGAATAGGCATTCAAAGCATTAAACAACATTAATATTAAAATCCCAGTAATAATTATAACATTTTTATTGTTTTCCCCATGTTCTTCCTTCTTCGCCGCCAGTTTTGCCATTCCAAGCAGATAATATCCTATGAAAAGACTTGCTATTGGAAACAGCAAAGCCTCATATTTACTCCCCCAGCGGTCAACCTGATTATCAAATCCATAATGTGCCGGGATTTTTTCGGGAAGATGTGGCAATGCAATCAAGGCAACTACTAATGGAAGATACATCAAAATATAACATACTATTTCCTTTTTTTTCATTTCTGACCTCCTCTTAACTCGTTAATCCACATGATAGTTTCATCAAGGACAGACAAATTCAATTCATAATAAATAAAATTCTTATATTTTGTTTCATAAATCAAATCCGCCTTTTTTAATTTTGATAAGTGATATGACAGGGCTTGCGGTGTCATGCTCAGGGCATTTGCTAAATCGCCGGAATTTATTTTTCCCTCTTTTAATTTCTGCAAAATTTTTCTTCGATTTTCATCTGCTAATGCCGCAAGTATCTCATTTACCGCCAATATACCGCCTCCTATTTCAATAAATCTTTAAATAGATTATATATAACATATATAAGAAAGTAAATAGTTATTTAAATTTTTTTTTAAATAGATTTGTTCTTTAGCTCATAGAATAATTTTTTTGCTTTATCGCTCTGTTTCGCTTAGGCATCATCCGCCTTTTGTATTTATAGTTATCCGGCCTTCATTGGTTTTCTGGCAATCATCTACATAGATTTCATTCGAAAGACATCCATCCATCGTGCTTACAAATAAATTATTTACAGCATCTGCAACTGAAATCTCTTTAATTTGTCTGCTATTTATTCTGATGCCAATTTTATCAAGTTCTTCAACAGTTATCCTTGAAATGGGTATTCCCCCCGCACTCATTTCACACAAATCTCCGTCAAAGTTATACTTCTGCATAAAGGCAACTTTACTAATTCCGACTACAATCCAATATGGCAGCAAAGATCCTGCAAACACTTTTTTTCTTGAGAATATAAGATTCTTCATATCTGTATTATAATTGACCTTTAATATGGTGCTATTTCTTCAGTATTTCTTCTGTTCCCCAATAATCATACTGTACTTTTAGAAAATTTTATAAATTCATATGGCAATCCTGCATCTTCAGAATACTTATGGATTTCTATCTTTTCGTCATGATTCATTTCGTCATAGAAAGGACGATCTGATACTTTCCAGTATGTTTTAACTTCGTCTATTTTCAACACATCACCCCATGGGGCAATATATAATTCCCTACTTTATATTTCCCAACTTCTTTATATACCCTTGTGGTATAACAATACCCTTACTCATTTAAATAATTTTGAATTGACTCATATTCATGTTCAGGGAATGACATTTCTTCAAGCATACAATAAACCTTCTAACCATGTAAAATAAGGCTGTTTTCAGGCATTTGGACAATCCATCAGCTTTTATACAGAAGATGATTCGGTTTGCAAAACCGCATGGATATGTTGTATGCATTGATGCAAACAGAGAATTTGAGTGATGCGGGCTTTATATTTACGGCATGGATTATCAGAAGTTATGCAGGCATGAAGGTTTGGAAAAAAAGTGGCATACTGAACTTGCAATGCAGGGGCGTGATTATGCGGAAACCAAAAATGATTTTATCGCATATAACGATTGGGCCTGCGGCACCGATGATGAACAAAAGGAAAGGCAAATTCTCTGCAGAAGAATTACACGAAAATTTCACAGAAGAAATAGAATTAAAAAGCGGAGAAATCACATTTACTGAAAATTTCTCCGCTTATACTTAAAATTGCTAATTCACAAAATTTGAATTTATAAAATCTGTTTCTTATAAATTCCCAATCTTATAAATTGTGAGACCTGTTATAGGCATTACAAATTTGATTTGTATTTTTAATTAATATGTACATTGCAACAAATGGTCCAATGCCGCATAAGAACGCGCCAAAAATTAACCATAACAGAATTGTGGTACCATTTTCCTGAAAAGAAAGGCCGTAGCGTGGGGCATTAGCTGCTAACCGGTTTCCTAACTTGTAATACCAGAACCATGCATAAATGCCACAGGTGATAAATGATAAGAGAATAAAAGCAACCAGTCCGGCAGTTTCTTCCCCATCGCCTTCACAGGCAACGTTTACATCAGCAGCCATTTTGTAAATAAAGTAGTAACTGTAAATACCGCATGTAATCAAAGAAAGCAGGATATAAGACAGCAGTCCTCTGTCATCTTTAAGCCTTCTGCCGCCGCCGGATGTCTGCTGTCCGCTGAAAGACTGATGTACTTCATTTATGGAACTTTTCAATTCTTCTTCCGTAGCATGAAATACATTGTTGGCAGCGCTTGCTACTCTTCCTTCCAGGGAAAGATCAGCTCCACAGCCAGGGCAGTATTTTGTGTTGTCAGGTACCTCTTTTCCGCATTTTTTACAAAACATAGTATCCTCCTCATAAAAATATAAATTTTTGTATGATTTTTGACAAAATACTGTTTTCCGGCTGGAAAACAACAATGTCATTGTCTGACCATATAAGTCTGACGAAGTAAATTATAACAAAAACAGCAATAGCTGTAAACATAAAAAGTTTATATTTTTTTATATTATTTTTATTTTTGAGGTATAAAAAAATTATAACAAGCGGAGGAATCCAAAAGCCGGGATGATAGTAAAATGCGCTTTTGAAATCAAGGCATAGTACGGACAGCCATGCTCTGGTCATGCCGCATCCCATACAGGAAATACCTGTGATAAACTTGATGGGACAGCCAATTCCCAGCACAGTGAATAATCCATAAACCATAAGGACAGCGGCAATGGCCGACAATAAATTACATAATTCTTTTCCTTTTTTTGATTTCATGACCATCATCCCGGCGTACATATTTTTCTATAAGGCTAAGATACTTTCAATTTCATGTATCCTATTCTACCGCAAAACCGGTGAGGCTACAAGAAGTTATACGTTTTCTTTCGCGGCAGCTCCGGCCATAGCTCTGTATTTTTCCTTTTCCTGTGCCATTTCCTCGATTGTTTTGGTCTTTAGACTAAATCCCTTTACGGGGCGGTAAGGAACGGATTTTGCTTCCAGACGTTTTTTAGCGCCTGCAATCACATCCTGATACTGGGGCAGCCACTGCTCTCCTGCAACAAGCATCTCATCTACCATCTGCTTAATTTCATCAGGGGTACATACGGCGCCTGTTAAAGGATCCATCATGGCAGCCTGATAGAGCAGGTTAAGATCTGCATGTACCGCAGCTTCCACTGCCAGTTTCTGTACCCAGACGCTCTGGGAACAGATAGCCGCGCATCCCAATGGCAGATCGCCGACCCTGGGAACGGAAATGCCGTTATAATCCACATAGCAGGGTACCTCCACCACACATTCGTCAGGCAGGTTTGTGATGGTACCTTCATTCATAATGTTAAAATGACCTCTGTATACACGTCCGGTCTCCAGACTTTCGATAATATAGCTGCCGTGCTCGCTGGAGCGTGTTTTTGGCGAGAATTTTTTGGCAGGCTCTTTAACCCAGTTGGGGAAATCCGTCTCGAACCAGTTGCGGCTTTCCTTGCAGACCCGCAGGTAACCGGCTGTCTCGCCCTGAATCCAGTTGCTGTAATTAATCCATTTCTCCATATCCTCAGGGCGTTTCCTGTACCACATCAGATATTCGGAAAGATGCCCGTTGGACTCTGTGGAGTAATAGCCGAAATTCTTCATCACATCCAGACGGATATTTTCATCCTTTGCAAATTCGGCTTTTTTCATCAGCTCATAGAGTTCGCCCGTACGTTCTGTTCCGTCTGTTTTTACACTGATATACCAGGTCTGATGATTTAAGCCTGCGCAGATGATATCCACATCCTTCTTATCCCGGCCAAGGGCTTTGGCGATCTGCTCGTGCCCGTGCTGTACCCCGTGACACAGACCGTAAGTCTTTACCTTTCCATATTTGTTGCAGGCCCAGGTGAGCATTGCATTGGGATTGGAATAGTTGAGCAGAATGCAGCCGGGAGCCGCCACCTCCCTGATATCCCTGCAGAAAGAAAGCAGGGCCGGAATGCCGCGCTGGCCGTACATAATGCCGCCGATGCACAGGGTATCGCCCACGCACTGGTCGATGCCGTATTTTAAAGGGATTTCCACATCTGTTGCAAAAGCCTCCAGCATGCCGATTCGGACACAGTTAATAACATATTTGGCGTCCTTAAAAGCCTCCCTGCGATCCAGAGTCGCATGAATTTTAATATGCAGGCCGTTTTCGTTAATATCTCTCTGACACAGTTGCGTAACCATGCGCAGATTATCGGGGTTTATATCGGTAAAGGCTACCTCGATATCATGAAATTCGGGTACGCTCAAAAGGTCGGTTAAAAGTCCTCTGGTAAAACCAATGCTCCCCGCGCCGATAAATGCTACTTTAAATGACATAAAAATTTCCTCCTTGTGCTATTTTTTGATTACAATAAGCTGAGCTGCCTGCTAAGCGGAGTCAGCGTTTGTTGTTTACGTTTCTTAAGCCCTGTGCTATGCTCAGATTATAATAAACCTTACGGACAGGCTTCTGATTTTGATCATAGAAGAGGTACATGAAATTTGCAATGGTAACTATTTGATAAAAGAGGTAAATTTTTGATGTGTGAAAGAGAGAAAATATCAGGGAAAAAGGATTGGAAAGATAATTATGCTTTTCATTTTTTAAATGATGTGGAGCATCCGGTGGTGCGTTTAAATGCTGTAGGAAAGGAGAGATGCAGTACAGACGCTTATTATTGGGATAACAGCAGGCGCCCTGACTGCTATCTTTTCCAGTATACTTTAAATGGCAGCGGTATGGTAAGAATAGAAGGAGAAGAACTGGTGATCCGCAAAGGAACAGGTTTTTTTCTTAAGATGCCGGGGCCGGAATGCTATTATTTTGATGAAAAGAAAAATGAGGAGCCCTGGGAATTTATCTATATGCTTTTTGAATGCGGGCCGGCAGAAGAATATTGCAGGTATATCGAAGGACATTTGGGAAAAATTATTGAGCTGCCAATTTACAGTCTGGCAGTGGAATTAATGTTTGAAATTCATGCGCAGGCCAAAAGACAAAATCAAAGCCCGTTTTTACTGGGAAGCATGGTTTTTTCGTTTCTTTGCGCGCTGTGCAGCGTTGACAGGGAAAAAGAAAAGATGAGTACAACATTGATTAATAACGCAAAATCCTGTATGGAAAAAATGTTTGCACAGCCAATAGGGATTTGCGATGTGGCGGCTTTCTGCCATGTGAGCCAGAGCCATTTGTCCCGTGAATTTTACAAAATTACGGGGACAAGGCCAAATGAATACCTGACGAAGCTGCGCCTTGAAAAAGCTGTGGACATGCTGGGCGCAAGTTCCACATCCCTTGCCCAAATCAGCGCCTCCTGCGGATTTTCATCTACGAATTACTTCCAAAAAGTTTTTAAGAAACATATGGGTATGTCACCCGTTCAGTTTCGCAAGTATGTGAAAAGTGAAGGGTATTTGAAATTCCAGATTTGATAGCGGGTTTATTGAATTTTTTAGTTAAGGATTGTTCAGAGGATTGTAAGCGCCGCAGCTCTCCTGGCGGGAGGAATTTAAGCCTGTATTCAATTGCCGTGTAACTGCCTGCCTGTGTGATTGTCTGTACTCTTTTGGTGTACATCCTTTTGCATTTTTAAAGATTCGGTTAAAGGTTTGCTGGTTATGGTAGCCTGATTCTATGGCAACATTGATGATATCCATATCCGTGCGCTGCAGAAGGTAAACAGCATATTCGATTCTCAGGGAATTCAGATAGGATGGAAGGCTGATTCCCAGTACATTAGAGAAGATGCGGGAGAGCGTGTATTTCCCTATGCCAAATTTTTTGGCAAGCAGGGGCAGGGTGATTTCTTCCTGAAAATTGTTTCCAATGTAAGCGATAATTTTGCAGGTGAGATCCAGGGGGGGGGTATTTTCAAAATCGTTGAGTTGCAGTAACGGGAAAATATGGCATAAAATGAGCGAAGTCAGGGAAGAAATGAGAGGCGTATTTTCTTCCTCTAAGGTTATCTCAAAAAGCCGCCTTTCTGCGTACAGGACATCTTTATGCAATGGATCCGGATGAACAACCGGCATATGGGGATATTTGCCTAACAGTTCCATTTTGTGCATGGGCAGAATATCCACAGAGGAGTTCATAATGTAGAACTGGGTGTCATGGGAGGCTGAAAGGGTGTGATATTTATGAGGTACATTAGGGAAAATAAAAGCAATGTCTCCGGGCTTTAAGGTATAAACTTCATCTCCAATCTGCATTTCAATAAGACCGCTTATAACATGGACATATTCAATATAAGAATGAATATGAAGCGGGTATTGCAGGGGTGTTGTTTCATTGTACAGGAGAAAGAAATCCGGTTTGTTTTCGTAAAACATATGAACCCTCTAGGTTTTCAATAGCTTGCAGATCATCTACACATTAGCAATAATTGTGTGGTTTTAAATGTTAAATATGAATTATTATAAAATGTGGTCTGTTATAATGTCAAGTAACCATGGTAGAAGTCGAAAAAAATATATAGTTTGCACAATATAATTTCTAATGCGCAGAGAAAGAGAAGTAAATGTGCGGCTATTATAAATGCTGCTGGCAGTGAAATTGGGCAATTTCAATTTCGGTTATGCAAATTTGTGCTCCGGTCCAAATTTGCGGGTTATTGACAAGAATGGAGGATAGCGTGAAGAAAATTTCTAAGTCCGCAAAAGACGCGTACTAAGAAATTTTAAGGTTTGCAGGCAAACCGTCTTCGCGCAAGAAGAATGCCTTGTAAAACAGGCATTCTTCTTCCAAACTTGCGGGCTATTGACAAGAATGGAGGATAAGTATGAAAAAAAGATTAATTAGCGGACTGTTATGTGCGGCAATGGCATTATCGTTAGTTGCCTGCGGCGGTTCAGACAGCGCATCTAATGAGGCAGCAGATACTTCAGGCGGTGATGCCTCATTAGATGCCGGAAATGATGAAACTGCCGGTGAAGATACCGCCAGTGAAGATGACGGAAGCGAAGAGGCGTCCGGCAGTGGGGAGGGAAGCGGGCTTGAGCTTGCATACAATCTGGCAACAGAGGATTTTGCTGTTTTTGAAGGACTGATCAAAGATTTTACGGCGGAGACAGGAATCAATGTCACAATCTATAATGGTGGTGATGATTATGAGTCAGCTATGAAAACACGTATGTCATCAGGCGATCTGCCTGATATGTGGGTGACCCATGGATGGAGTATTATTCGTTACAGCGAGTACATGATGGATTTAAGCGATCAGCCATGGGTTGCAAATATTGACGCAGGGCTTAAGGATGTTATCACCAATGATAACGGCGAGCTATTTATTTTACCTATTACACAGGCAGTAGCAGCCATTATGTATAATAAAGATGTTCTGGAATCAGCAGGTGTGGATCCCACCGCTATTCGTACATGGGATGATTTCAATGCAGCATGTCAGGCAATTGCAGACAATACAGATGCAACACCTATTGAATTATGCTTGGGAGATGCTTTTGATGCGTATATGTTAGAGGTAATCTGGCCTACGCTATATTCCAACAGTGATATCGCAGACAACAAAGCAGCCGCTTTACAGGATGGTTCTTTTGACTTTACAACAGATGGAGCGGACAGTTTCCAGATGGTTAGCGACTGGTTTACATCCGGCTATTTTAATGAGGACTATGTAAGCGGCAAAAAGGATGATATCTGCAGTGCTCTTGCCAATGGAGAAGGCGGTTTTGCATTATACTCTACAGAGATGATTCCCTCTATCCTTGCTTATAATGAGGAAGCTAATATTGGCATTTTGCCTGTTCCGGCTAAAGATGAGAGCGCTGCATCCTACTTTGGCACAGGCGAAGGCAACTTCAGCTGCTTTGGTATCTGGAAGGATACGGAGTATGCAGATGAGTGCAAACAGCTTTTAGAGTATCTGGCACGTCCGGAAATTGCAGTGCAGGTTGTTAAGATTGACGGCGGTATCCCGGGACTTACGGATACGGTACTGGATGATAATGATCTGGCAGCTTATACCACCAACGCTTTCAAAGAAGCACAGTCCCAGTTTGACGGTGATTTGATTTATGATAACTTTTTTGACCGTGAATATCTTCCCAGCGGTATGTGGAGTGTAATGGGCGATTCCTTAGGAACGCTTCTTGCAGATGGCGACCCGGAGGGAAGCAAGGAGGAAGCTATGGGAATGGTTCAGGATAACTACAGTGACTTAATGGGTAACTAAAAACCCGTAAGCAATATTGGCACTTAATAAAAAGGGCTCCGGACTTGACAGGAACGCCTGGCGTTTTTTCGGGGACGGAGCTCTTTTTATATTCCGACAGACAAAACGGGCCGGCGGCGGTTTGGTTTTGTTATCTATACGGATAGGAGGGTTTATGACTGGCAAAAGAAAACGAAAACTCAACTGGTTTTATATGCCGGCGGTTATCATCATGCTGGCCTTTATCGCGTATCCCCTGTGTTATGCGGTTTATTTGTCTTTTTTTAAATGGAACGGTTATTCTGTAAGCAAAGACTTTGTTGGCATTTCAAATTATATTTCTATGTTTAAGGATAAGGTTTTCATTTCATCTCTGCGTAATACGCTTGTTTATGGTTTTGTGTGTACCTTTCTTCAACAGGTAATCGGCCTTACCATGGCAATGTTTTTAAATACGAAGTTTAAAGGCAGGGGAATTATCAGGACAGTTATTTACATGCCTGCCATGATATCAGGGTTGGTTATGGGGTACATTATGTATTTCTTTTTCCAGCTTAAAGGCGGTGTAATCAATGATATTATGTCTGCGTTTGGCATGGCAGGTTACGATTGGCTTGGAAACGGTACTTCCGCTATTGGCGTTATCGTCTTTATCAATACATGGCAGTTCGTAGGTGTCAGTATGGTTATCTATCTGGCCGGTATTCAGGGGGTGTCCCAGTCATATATAGAAGCGGCAACTGTGGACGGTGCTTCTGCATGGGAAAGATTCCGTTATATTATCCTGCCGTTATTAATCCCGGCGCTGTCTTCCTCTGTAATTTATAATCTGATTGGCGGCCTGAAGCTTTATGATGTTATCATTGCTTTAACAGACGGCGGACCTGCCAAAAAGACTCATTCTCTGGCAACTTATATTGCAAACCGTTACTTTGATGCCGAGCGTGCCGGCTACGCAGCGGCAATCGGTGTGTTTTCGTTTCTTATGATTATGGTGATTTCCATGATTGTCAACGCATTTTTCCGGAAAAAGGAGGTTGAACTCTAATGGCAAAAGGTAAAAAATTAAAGGTTAACGCTGAGCCGGCCATGTTTGAAGACGACAGAATGCCATTTCGGGCAAAGGACTGGTGGAAGTATTTGATCAGTTTGTTTTTGCTGATTATTTATCTGTTTCCTTTTTATGTGATTATTAATGTATCGCTTCGTTCTTTCAGCGATACATCATCCAGAATTCAGTTTCCTAATCCTATTTACTGGGAAAACTTCCGGAAGGTTATCGAAAGCGGTGAGATTTTTACAGGTATTAAAAACTGTATCATTATTACTGTGCTTGTACTGCTTTTGGAAATTGTGGTAGGATGTATGGCAGCATATGCCCTGGCACGCAATCAGTCCAAATTAAACGAGGTGGTAAGAAGTCTGATTATGTCAGTTATGATGATTACGCCGCTGACAATATTGGTGGGTATTTATTCTACTATGTCCACCATTCACGCAACATCTACCTATTGGGGCATGGTACTGGTACTTAGCGCGTTCGGTCTGCCGCTGGTTATCTTCCTGTATACGAATTTTATTTCATCTATTCCGGTGGCCCTTGATGAGGCAGCGGCTATTGACGGGGCAAGCAACCTTCAGGTATTTTTCAGGATTATTCTCCCACAGCTTAAAACAGTCACAGTAACCGTAATTATTTTACAGGGAGTGGGTGTGTGGAATGAGTATACGTATTCCTATTACTTTCTGCAAAAGACATCCATGCGGACCATTACGCTGGTCATTAAGACATTCTTTTCGGCCGTATCCAATGATTACGGCGCGGCTGCAGCCACAGCGGTTATTGGCATGATGCCGCTGGTAATCGTATATTTATTCCTGCAGAAATATTTTATTCAGGGGCAGGTAGAAGGCGCAGTAAAGGGATAGGAGCCTTAAGCAGGAGTTTGATAAAAACTTGTAACAGATGTCAGGTTACATAATATTAATGGTGTGCATAGAAGAGGTGCAGAAATTGAAATTCTCAATGGATTCCCCGGTTTTTAATATAGCGGATCAGATAACGGATTTACTGGTGGCCGGTTTTTTGTGGCTTGTATTTTCGGCGCCAGTCATTACCATCGGACCGGCCAGTGCAGCCTTGTATTATACGGTGGTAAAGGTAGTCCGGAGAAAAAGGGAAACTGTTACGAAATCATTTTTGTATGCTTTCCGCCTTAACTTATGGCAGGGAATCGGACTTACTATTCTTTATCTGGCATATGGGATAGTTCTTGTGCTTTTTATGAATTTTGTAAGATTTGGAGAGTCTGGTTTGAACCCATATATTGTAGTTCTGGCAGGAATCATGATAGTGGCGCCATTTTTATTTACCCTGCCGTACATCTTTCCGGTGTTGTCAAGGTTTCAGTTTAAAATAAGCGGTTTGCTTCAGTATGCACTGCATATGTCGATAAGGCATTTTATCACTACGGGAGTTTTGCTTGTAATGCTTTTGGGCATTTGCTTTTTTATCTACCTGTTCCCTTTTTTTCTGGGAATTTTGCCCGGAATTTACGCCTATGGAGCTTCTTTTCTGATTGAAAGGGTACTGAAAGGCTATCTGTCGGCGGAACGGGAAAAATATGGAGATGAAAACGGTCTTCCGTGGTATTTGGAATAAAAGAAAAGCATATTTGGAAAAAAGCAGGAGGTATGGAAACAGATGAATAAAAGTATTATGATTCAGGAAAACGGTCTTTCGGTATCGTTTCATATCCGGGAAGACGGGGTGGTGGAGTTGAATGGGCTTCATCCTGTACAAGATAATGTAAAAACAAAAATACAGGAAGATCCGGAAATTATCAGCCCTCTTTTAGAGGTGCAGGTTACGGGAAAGAGTACCAGGGCCATGCATGCCTATAAGCACAACTTCAGCAGTGCATCTTTGGACTTCCATTATGTGGAACACAAATTGGAAAGATGGGAGAAGGGAAAGGAACTGCAGATTAACCTGCAGACAGAGTATGGAATGCAGGCTGTCTATCATATGAAATTCTTTGATGGAGTGCCTGTTGTTCAGGTATGGACACAGTTAAGCAATCAGGGTGCGGAGGAAATTGGTCTGGAGTATGTATCTTCTTTTATTTACAGAGAGCTTTGTAATAATGGAAGCCTTCCTTATGGAGAGAAAACGGATATTTATACCCCGCTAAACGGCTGGGGCTGTGAAGCACAGTGGAAGAAGGATGATATTCGAAACTTAAATCTTCCCGGTATGACTGTAGACGGCTTCAATATGCCGGGATTCGGCAATAACCGTTACTGCTATGGAGGAAGAAGTTCCTGGTCTTCCTGCGAATATCTGCCCATGGGACTTACCCATGACAGGGAAACAGGAGAAAGCTATTGTTTTCAGATTGAGCATTCGGGACAGTGGCTTGTGGAGTACGGCACTGAACCGGGCGCCAGGCTTTACCTTGCCTTAAGCGGTCCCACAGAAGCGGAGAACGGATGGTGGAAAAATCTAAAACCGGGTGAGACTTTCACTACGGTACCGGCGGCCTTTGGCGTGGTACAGGGAGATATCAGTAAGGCAGTTGCAGTATTAACCGCATACCGCAGAAAAATTCGAAGGCCCAATGCAGATGATGAAAAATTGAATGTGGTATTTAATGATTACATGAACTGTCTGATGGGAGATCCCACTGATGAAAGAGAGAGGATGATCATTGATAAGGCCGCTGAGATGGGATGCGAATATTATTGCCTGGACTGTGGATGGTATGACAAAGGATATTGGTGGGACAGGGTCGGTGAGTGGATAGAATGTCCACAGCGTTTCCCCAACGGGCTTAAGTCAATCTGCGAATATGCCAAGAGTAAGAACATGGTTATGGGGCTGTGGCTTGAGATTGAGGTTATGGGGGTTGCCTGTGAACTGGCATCAAAATTACCTGACGACTGGTTTATCTGCCGGCATGGCAGGCGGCATATCGACAACAAGAGATATCTTTTGGATTTCCGGAACCCTGAAGTACGCAAATATTGCAGTGATGTTGTAGAACGCTTGATTAGGGACTATGGAGTGGGCTATTTCAAAATTGATTACAATGTGACGATGGGATATGGGAGTGATTTATACACAGACAGTTGTTCCGATGCAATTATGGAGCACTACAGATGCCTGTATCAGTGGTATGAGGATCTGTTTGCAAGACATCCGGAGCTTGTGGTTGAGAACTGTGGTTCAGGCGGACAGCGTATGGATTACGGGATGCTGAGGCTCCTTAGCCTGCAGTCTACCAGCGATCAGACAGATTATATTTATAACTCTTATATTGCGGCAAATGTGGCCAGCGCTGTGACGCCGGAGCAGGCCGGCATGTGGGTATACCCTTATGAGGATGAGGAAGAACATGTAATCTATAATATGGTAAACGGTCTGCTTCTGCGCCCTTATATCAGCGGTATGGTGTGGAAACTGAGTGAAAACAGCATCAGACTGATGCAGGAGGGCATTGCATTATATAAGGATATACGGGAGGATGTGAAAGAGGCGGTGCCATTTTTCCCGTTAGGATTTGGTAATATCAGACAGGATGCACTGGCTTATGGACTTCGCAGAGAAGATACGGTTTATTTATCCGTATTTGCGCCTAAGACGCAGGATGTAAAAATACCGCTTGCGTTCGGAAAGGAAATCGGACGGGTGGAGGTGATCTACCCCGGAAAGGCGAACTGCGAATATAAATACGGGAATGGAATTTTGTCTGTTCATATGCCCAGGGAGAAGACAGCCAGACTTTTTAAACTTACTTTAAAGTAACAGGAAAAAGAGACAGGAAAGAAACAAACGCTGTCACGCTTCGTAAGCCGGCTTATTGTAACAAAAACGGCCACGCCAATATGCGTGGCCGTTTTTTCTCCTGCTTTTTGATAATTATTCCGGCTGTTCGTCAAATCGTCTGTCTCTAAAATAATATTCAGCATCGTGGTCATTGATTTCCCGGTATACTTTGCATGGACTTCCAAACGCTATTACGTTTGCAGGTATATCTTTTGTCACCACGGAACCGGCTCCGATGACAGAATTTTCACCAATGGTAACACCGGGCAAAACAATAACGTTGGCGCCAAGCCATACATTGTCCTCAATGGTAATTGGGAAGGAATACATGCCGTCTGCGCGATGTTTTGGATGGATGGAATGGCCTGTTGTACATAAGGTTACATTCGGGCCGATAAGGACATGTTTTCCTATGGTAATTTGCCAGTCATCAATTAAAGTTAAATTCATGTTGGCATAGGTGCCCTCACCGATTGACACATATTTTCCAACAGCAGCCGTAAGGGGCGGCACAATCCATACATTTTCGCCAACGTTTCCAAATATGTCCTTCAAAAGAGCTTCGCGTCCCTCCATATCCTCAGGGGGCAGGGTGTTAAACTTCCGCACAAGACTTTTCGTGTGTGCCTGCAAATCCATGTTTTCCTCATCATCCAGCCATAGATAGCCTTTTTTCATTTTTTCCTGTTCTGTCATCTTTTCCTCCATTCCGAAGCGTTTTATGCGAAGGAGACGGGCGAAATGTCAGATTTCGCTCTTCCATTATGGAATTTGTGACGCCTCGGCACAAATTCCCACTGAATAAGTTCAGTTTGGAACTTGTTCAACCTTATCTCCCTAAAACTCGTAACTTTTATTATAAGCCATCCCCGGCAGGCGTACAATATCAAAAATGTAGATATCAAATAAAAAAATATCAATATATAGTATTTTATATTTTTATGGCAGGTGAAGGGTGACAGGGATCATGGTTTAGGTTATACTATGGTGTGACAATGTTTGTTACAATAAGCCGGCTTGCGAAGCCTGGCAGCGCTTATTGGGCAGTACCGCAGTCACAGCTTGCGATATACAGGGGTATAGGAAAGGATTCATGGAAACGGATAAGTGGTATTACAAAACGGTCAACAGCGCCCAAATTATTACGCAGCGGCTTAGAACGGTCACTATATCACCGCTGGCAGTAAACCTTCATGGAATGTGCGCTTACTATATTGGCACAGTGGGGGAGGACTCTTTCCGGCTTGGGGTGCTGCAAAATGCCTTTGGAGGAAGAAAGCTTAAGCTTGGCTATTTCCCCATTTTGGATGGAAGAATTTATGCGGGCTGGAACAAAAAGAACGTGATTGATGTGACGGTGGAAAATGAAATGTATATGCCGTTACAGATGGCAAGGGGTGTGTTTGAAAGTATTGTTCAGGATTTTTATTATGAGACGCACTATTCTTTGGAGGATTGTCAGGAATATATGACACATGTCAATATTACCGACTTATATTGTTATGACTGGGTGAAAGAGCAGGAGGGATATTTATTTACTTTCAGAGGCTCAAGGGGCGGTGTCTGGGCGGATGTTGGAAAAGAGGCTTACGGAAGCGCTTATTACGTACAGTTTAACCGGCTTAAAGGGGGCACTGCAATGCGGATATCCTTTGCCTGGCAGCAGGGAAGCTTTCGCTGGACGCCGGTATTTGTGCCGGCTGAAGATGTTCATACATTCTGGCTCAGAAAATTGGGAATGAAATTAAAAAAAGTTTTATAGCAGGTGGTAAATGTCAGGCAGAGAATCGGATAAATTGAAAAAGGAGAACGGAAAATAATGAATAATATAATGGAATTATGTGAAAGGATTGATATTCCAAAGGAAGTAACGGCACAGGTTAGAGACTTTGATGCGCAGACTGACTATACGCCTGTTGAGGCGGCTATGGAGAAACTTTTTCACAGAGCTTCATGGGATGAAGGGCTTGGGGAAATCAAAGCGTATTTGGGACAGGATCCGCAGGGGATTAAAATGCTTGCCTGTATGCTGCGCTGTGGGCTGAAAACATGGGAAAATTATGTAAAGCAGGGAATTCCGGAGCAGATTTTTGTTGACACGATGAAGTGCTTTAGCAGGTTTATGGGAGAACACAAAGAAGGTTACGGAAATTATGCTTTCGACAGGGAATGGTGGACATCCAGACAGATTGCAGGGCAGCTTTTGCGAATTGGTGAGTTAGAGTATGAAATGCGCCCGGATCAGCAAATAAATATTATTGACCTGCACATACCATCGGATGCCAGGCTGGAGAGAGATAGCCTATTGGAATCCCTGCACAGGGCAAGAGAATTTTTTAAAGAAAAATATCCGGTTTACGGATCGGCTAAGATGCGCTGCTGCTCGTGGCTCCTTTCTCCAACCCTAAAAGAGCTGCTTCCCAAAGGGTCCCGTATTTTAGGTTTTCAGGAGCTTTTTGACATAGAAACAGTAGGAATTGCGGAGGATTCCGAATATATTACATGGGTCTTTAAAAGGCCTGATATTGCGTTTGAAGATCTGCCTGAAAATACTTCCCTCCAGAGGGAAATGAAAAAGTATTTATTGTCCGGCAGAAAAATGGTGGATGCCATAGGGATAATTAAAAATGACGGGCAGCAGGGGATGCGTTAATATGAATCCTTTCTTCCTTTTTAAACACAGCCTCAAACTGCTTTAACCCGAATCTGCGGACAAACAGCTCGCATTTGCATAAAAATAAATAATATGGGTTGAGTCCTTCAGCGTACAGGCTCTCAAAATTACCCTGACCTTTTGAGATTACCAGATCGGCATCTGATAAAATCTGCCTTGCATCGGAGCTTAATTCCTTTAAAACAGTACCGGGCGTACCACTGCCGTTTCCGATGCTGGGCACAAGATTTGTAAGGCCCACTTCCTCAGCGTCTGCCAGCGTGGCGTCATTTAGAACATCTTCCCCTCTCAAAATGACGGTAATCTGCAAATGAGGATAAGTTTCTTTCAGACATTTGATAAACAGTTTATCCAAAACAATTTCCCCGCAATTATCCGTTAGATAGGCAAGGGTGCCTGCTGCGCCTAAATCTTTTTGGAACGCTGTGTATTCATCATCCGAAACTGTCTCAAAAGGCGCCTTTGCAAGAAGTTTTTTTAAGGTGTCCTCATTTACATTTTCAACAGCAGAAAAGTCAATATAATTTGCCGCACACACATATTTAATACATTCTTTAACAGGATCTGCAGAGGAACGTATGCTTTGTTCTATTTCATCCTCCAGTCCGAGAAGCAGCTGATTATATTTATGTTTTTGAGGGCCAAAATCTTCCAGGGGGCCCCAAAAGTCTTTGTATAGCCGGTCAATCAGGGTGGCAAGCCATGGCGCTGGCGCGGTTTGCCCATGATAATATAAAATTTCCAATACCTGATGCATATACAGGGATTTTTTGTCCTCATCCTGAAAAGATCTGATTAATTTTTCCTGCCTGGATAAAATGCAGGATATACACATGGAACTTGCTCGCATAATTTTTCTCCTTCAGTTAACAACTTTTTGAAAGTGCTGGTAATCCTTGCTGGAATTCCAATTTCCACCCCAGGTAAAGCCGCGGGCCGTAAACAACTTATAGCACAGATCCGTCTCGTCAATTTTGTAAGGGAAATTTTGGGTGCGGTCGGCATATTTTTCACTGCCGGAAGGGGAAATATAGGTTTCACCGCTTCCGTTCCTGTTAAATACCACATAAGGATTATAAAAAGGGTTTATATCTATGGCACAGCCTAAAGCATGCTTGGACAGACTGTTCGTTCCGTCCACTACCCTGTAGTTAAAGCAGGAGGTATTGTTATCCAGCATGGACGCCGTGTCGTCACCGCCATAAGAGTCAATCAGCCTTATTTTCTCTATTTGATATTCATTCAGATACAGTTCATAAAAAATCTCAATCAGATCCTGTGCGATCCCCTTATTGCAAATTAATTCGCCCGTTTGGACCTCGCCGTTAAAATCATAATAAAGCACATTCAAATAGCGCAGATCCTCATAATCAACTGCCAGTTTTTCGTCATCAGGAACCACGTTTACCACTTTTAAGGAACAGGTAGGCGCAAGGGTTTCCTTAACAGGGTAAGAAATACCGGTAATACGTGCAATCACCCTGTCTGTCAGGGGCTGGTAAAAGAAGCCGTCCTGATAATGTACGCTGTCAGAGGTTTCTTCCTCAATGGGAGATAAATCCTGCCAGGAATCAGGGGCAGAGGAGGGAGCTATTCCGTCCTCTGGCGGCGCCGAAGTGTTTCCGTCAGGAGATGTCATGACCGCTTCGGGCGTTCTGGCAGGAGAAGATATGGACGTAGACGAGGTCTGTTTCGGGGAAGCAGCCTCGGGACTCTCTTTTATATTTTCGGCCAAAGGCGCGGCTTCGCCCGTTCCCTTCGGCGTTGCATAAGCAATATCGGGATTCGCGTCAGCATATTCTGAGAGGGTTTCCCCTCTTGTAAGAAGCCTGGCCGCTACGGAACAAACCAGAATCATTGCCGTCAAAAAAATAAGCGTTCCCATTCCCTTTTTCATATGAACTCCCATCTGCCCGCTTTGGCGGGCGCACAAGTCATAACAAAGAATGCCTGTGTTTCAGATATCCTTTTATCAATGCCTAAAGTAAGTGACAGTTCAGCTATGCCATTCATAAGGCACCAGAAGATACCTTATGCCTAAGCCTTGGCAGAACTGTTATTAAAGTAATCATACGATAAAACACATTCTATTGCAAATAAAAACAATATCCTGTACAATATAGGGCGGATAAAGTTGGAAAAGCCAAAAAGGAAAGCAAAATGGGAATTGTAGAAACCAAAAATCTGGTATTTGAATATATTAGGCGAGATGAAGAAGGAAATGTGGAGGGAATCACCCGCGCGGTGGATGATGTAAATCTTTCTGTTGGTCAGGGAGATTTCATAGCAATACTTGGTCACAACGGCTCCGGGAAGTCCACTCTTGCCAAACACATTAATGCAATTCATTATCCTACGGAGGGCACTGTATGGGTAGATGGAAAGGACACCTGTGAGGATGCCAATCTCTGGGATATCAGGCAGGAGGCGGGTATGGTATTCCAGAATCCTGATAATCAGATTATCGGTCAGGTTGTGGAGGAGGATGTGGGTTTTGGTCCTGAAAATCTTGGCGTGCCAACACAGGAAATCTGGCAGAGAGTGGAGGAAAGTCTAAAGGCGGTGGGTATGTATGAATTTAGAAAATACTCTCCCAATAAACTCTCAGGAGGACAGAAACAGAGAGTTTCAATTGCAGGCGTCATTGCAATGCATCCCAAATGCATTGTGTTAGATGAGCCGACAGCTATGCTGGATCCCAATGGACGCAGAGAAGTTATACGTGCGGTGAGGGCCTTAAATGATGTGGAGGAAATTACGATAATCCTGATTACCCATTACATGGAAGAAATTATTTATGCAAATAAGGTTTTTGTGATGGACAAAGGGAAAATTGCCATGGAGGGAAGTCCGAAAGAAATTTTCAGCCAGGTGGAAAAGCTGAAATCTTTGCGCCTGGATGTGCCCCAGGTTACCTTACTTGCCCATGAGCTTCGGGAAAGCGGTCTTGCTATTCCGGCCGGTATACTGACCTGTGAGGAACTGGTGGCATCTCTTAGCGCTATAAGACGGCGCAGGGGCTGGGGCTAGGCCAACTGTCAATGTGGTAAATGGTGGAAATCAGCCATAAAGACAGGCGCAGCCTGCGATATATGACAACAGGTTTTGCCTGTTGCGTGCAGGGGGCAGGAAATATAAAGGATGGAGGCAAAGATGTCGATTATTTTGGATCATGTAAGCCATGTATATGAGGCGGGTACAGCCATGGAATTTGCGGCTCTTAAGGATATTAATCTGGTGATTCCGGACGGGCAGTTCATAGGATTAATCGGTCATACCGGTTCGGGAAAATCCACGCTGGTACAGCACCTGAACGGTCTGCTTGCGCCCACCGGCGGTAATATTTACTATAACGGCGCAGATATTCATGATAATGATTATAATAAGAAGGAACTGCGCAGCAAGGTGGGACTGGTCTTTCAGTATCCGGAGCACCAATTGTTTGAGATTGATGTTTTTTCGGATGTGTGCTTTGGCCCCAAAAATCTTGGTCTGGATAAAAAAGAAGTGGAGCTTCGCTCTTATGCGGCCTTAAAACAGGTGGGCCTTGAGGATGAATATTTTTATCAGTCGCCTTTTGATTTGTCGGGGGGACAAAAGCGCCGGGTAGCAATTGCAGGGGTGCTTGCCATGCAGCCGGAGGTTTTGATCCTGGACGAACCTACGGCTGGCCTTGATCCGAAAGGACGGGATGAGATTTTGGATCAGATTGCCAGGCTGCGTGAAGAAACAGGTATGACGGTTATACTTGTCTCCCACAGTATGGAGGATGTGGCAAAATATGTGGACAGGATCATTGTCATGAACAAGGGACAGGTTATGTTTGACAATGAACCGAGAGAGGTGTTTCGTCATTACAGGGAGCTTGAGGAGGTTGGCCTTGCCGCGCCTCAGGTGACTTATATTATGCAGGAACTGAAAAAAAGCGGGTTTGATGTGGATACAGATATTATTACTATAGAGGAAGCAAGAAGAGCAATCCTTGATGCGCTGAAGTGAATATGATGCCCCCGCCAGCCTGCTGCGGAGCATTTAACTGGCGAATTCATTCGTCCTGTGTATTGTGCTTTAGAGCTTCATACAAAAAAGCGTACGCCTTTCGTTGTCGGGAACTCACAAATAGAGAAAGGAGCATGGTTATAAAATGTTAAGAGATATAACACTGGGACAATATTATCAGACGGATTCGGTTATACACAGGCTTGATCCAAGGGTTAAGCTGGTTACTACCGTATGCTATATCGTTTCTCTTTTTGTAGTGGATAACTTTGTGGGCTATATACTGGCGGGTCTTTTTTTAGCGCTGGTGGTTAAATTGTCGAAGGTGCCTGTTAAATTTATGGTCAGAGGGATGAAATCCATTTTATTTCTGCTGCTCATAGCGCTGATTTTTAATCTCTTCCTGACGCCTGGTGAAGTGGTGGTGTCCGTCTGGAAGCTGCAGATTACCAGAGAGGGTATACGGCAGGCGGTGTTTATGGCGGTGCGCCTTGTGTTCCTTCTGATGGGCTCATCGGTGATGACTCTTACCACAACGCCCAACCAGTTGACAGACGGTATGGAAAAGCTGCTTGGTCCTTTGAGGGTAGTGAAAGTGCCTGTCCACGAAATTGCAATGATGATGTCTATCGCCCTGCGTTTTATTCCCATTTTACTGGAGGAAACGGACAAAATTATGAAAGCGCAAATGGCAAGAGGCGCTGATTTTGAAAGCGGTAATCTGATCAAAAAGGTAAAAAGTCTTGTGCCTTTACTGGTACCTTTGTTTATATCGGCATTTCGCCGGGCAAATGATTTGGCCATGGCGATGGAGTCAAGGTGCTACAGAGGCGGCGGGAACCGGACTAAAATGAAGCCTCTTATTTATCAAAAAAGAGACAGGCTGGCATATGGGGCAGTATTTTGCTACCTGGTGCTGTGCATAGCGTTTGGAAAAATTTTGTTGTAAGAATTCGTGCTGTTTTAAATGCACAGGCCCGTGCAGAGGAAGTATGCCGTTAAAGTGGTGTGCGGGCCGCGCGGCAGGCAGGGATAGAATCTCCCCTGCCCGGTTATAATCCGGCACCGGCATGGAGGGCTATGAAAAGAGTAAAACTTGTGGTGGCTTACGATGGCACGGCGTATCATGGCTGGCAGTTCCAGCCGGGAAGCCGCACGATAGAGGGAGAATTGAACAGCGCTTTGGGCTCTCTTTTACAAGAGGAAGTGCAGGTGATTGGGGCGAGCAGAACAGATTCCGGTGTACATGCCCTGTGCAATGTGGCAGTATTTGACACAGATACCTGCATTCCGGCAGATAAGATTTCCTATGCATTAAACCAGAGACTGCCTGAGGATATCAGAATACAGAGCTCTGAGGAAGTGGAGGGTGATTTTCATCCAAGACACTGTAACAGCCGTAAAACCTATGAATACAGAATACTCAATACGCGCTTTCCTATTCCCACCAAAAGATTGTACGCTCATTTTACCTATGTCCCTTTGGACGTACAAAAAATGCGGCAGGCAGCCGCTTATCTGACAGGAGAGCATGATTTTAAAAGTTTCTGTGCGTCAGGCGCGGTAGTAGAGTCTACGGTCAGGACAATTTATGAACTTGCGGTAGAAAAAACGGGAGATGAGATTGTTATCAGAGTGTGTGGCAGCGGTTTTCTCTATAACATGGTAAGGATTATAGCAGGAACGCTTATGGAAGCAGGACGGGGAAATATCAGTCCGGAAAATGTAAAGACAATTTTAGAAGCAAAGAACCGTCAAATGGCAGGTCCTACGGCACAGGCATGCGGTCTGACACTTGTAAAATATGATTTTTTAAGTCAATAGCCCCGCCGCAAGCAGCGGGGCATAGAGTTTGATGTTATGAATAACTATAGCCGGCAGTGCAGGAACCATTGCAAAATCCGCTTTCATGGTCGTATCCGCAGTAGGTGATGCCATCATGAATATGCTTTCCTGCAACAGTGCAGTCGCTGTTTACGCACAGCGGGACGCAGGAACCGTCACAAAAACCGCTCTCATGGGCATAGCCGCAATAGGCAACGCCGTTATGTGTATGTCTACCTGCCAGAGTGCAGTTTGGATCTTCGCATATAGAAGCGCAGGAGCCGTTGCAGAATCCGCTTTCATGTCCATAACCGCAGTAAGCTGTGCCGTTATGAGTGTGCCGTCCCTGGAGGGTGCAGCCTGCATCTTCACACAGTGGAGCGCAGGAACCGTTACAGATACCGTTTTCGTGATTATAGCCACAATAGGCCGCGCCATTATGCGTATGCCTTCCTGCAACAGTACAGTTTTCATCCGGACATACTCCACAGTTAGCAGGAGCATTCTGCCTCTGCTGCCTGTTATGATGATGTCTGCCGCCGTGATGGGCAGAAACCGGAAGCGTCACAGATGCTGCAAAAGCTGTGGCAAGGAAAATGCCAATGAATGTTATTATTAAAAATCGTTTCTTCCGCATGGTAATTTTTCCTTTCTTTCTTCATTATAAATCCATTTTATTTAAACCGGTCAGGTTTTAAGTTTATTATACTCATTTTGCTGTAAAGTTTCAATATATAAATCGGTATATTTTATGGTTGAAAAAATGCGGTTTATTTAGTACAATAATAACATTGAAACAAACTTTAGCTTGAGGAGGTTTGGAGATGGAATTTGTTATATTGGGCGGAGGTCTGTTAATTATTATTATTGCGGTTATCGTATCTGTAGTATCTTCTGTGGTGTCAGCTGTAGCGGCGGATCAGGATATTGAAGATTAAACTTTTGCCGGTGCATTTATTCCCGCGGGCAATGAGCCGGGCGGCTGCCTATTAGAGAAGCGAAGCATCTCATAGACATGCATAGCATTTCATAGACATTTGGCGAATGCCGTGAGGGTCGGACAGCCTGCTGCTTTGCGGTGAGGTTGTTGATTTACCGGCGGCTGACCGCATGGAAAGAGATGATGCATTTATGCAGGCAGGTATTTTGTGTGTTAAGGAGGGTTCAGGAGCAGGCATTGCCTGCTTCTTTCTTTTAGAAATTCTTTAGATTCCTTTATATTACGTTTATTGATTTATGACAAAGAAAGAAGTAGGATGAAAAAAGAACTTAAAAACGAAACGTGCAGGTACGTTTGCGCCGCCAGATCAAATTTGCAGGTAATGGAAAGGCATGGGATTACATTGAGAGAAAAATTTTATCGTTTTATGCAGGGAAGATACGGGAGTGATCAGTTCAACCGCTTTTTGATGATTTTAGCACTGGTGTGTTTTGTCGTATCCTTATTTGGTGCCGGGATTTTTTATGTGATAGGGATAGGAATATTAGTATATGCCTATTTCAGGATGCTGTCTAAGAATGTTTATAAGCGCAGAGAGGAAAACAATGTCTATATGCGGTATGAATACAGGGTAAGGCAGCGTTTTGCAAGCTGGAAACGTGATATGAGCCAGCGCAGGACACATCACATTTACAAATGCCCGTCCTGCAGACAAAAAATCAGGATTCCAAGAGGAAAAGGCAAAATTGAAATCAGATGTCCAAAGTGCGGCCGGACTTTTATCAAAAGAAGCTGAAATAAAAATAATTCAAACAGGAGAAAGTCATGTTCGGATATATTATTATCAATAAGGGGGATATGAAGTTCAAGGAGTTTGATATTTACCATTCCTATTATTGCGGGCTTTGCCAGGCACTGCACAGGCAATATGGTAAACTGGGGCAGCTTTGCCTTACGTATGATATGACATTTCTGGTGATGCTGCTCAGCAGTTTATATGAGCCGGAGACAAAGGTAAGCGGGGCAAAATGCATTGCCCATCCCTTCGAAAAACATACGGTAAGGGATAACATATTTTCGTCCTACGGGGCGGATATGAATATTTTGCTTGCCTGCTATAAGTGCAAAGACGACTGGGTGGATGAAAAAAAGCTGACCCGTCTTTTATATGGAAAGCTGATGAAAAGCTCTCAGCGAAAGATAAGCGCTGTATACGAGGAAAAAGTAAGAAGAATAGATCATCTGATGCGGGAGTTGTCCATACAGGAGAAAAAGAAAAATCAGGATATTGACCAAATGGCAGGAATTTTTGGCAGCATAATGGGCGAAATCATGGCTGTCTGGGAGGATGAGTGGCAGAGCAGCTTAAGGGGCATGGGGTTTTACCTGGGAAAGTTTATTTACCTGCTTGATGCGTATGAGGATATTGAGGAGGATATCAAACAGGGGAGGTATAACCCTCTTATCAAAAAATTTAACGATCCGGATTTTGAAGAAGAAATCAGCATGATCCTTACCATGATTATGGCAGAGTGCTGTAAAGAATTTGAGAAGCTTCCGCTTATAGACAACGTGGACATTTTAAGAAATATCCTTTATTCAGGGGTCTGGTACAGATATGAAGCGGTACGGGCAAAGCGGGAAGGAAATACGGCAGGTGCGGCAAATGGCAGCCAGGGAGTAAAAAATGCGTGATCCATATGAAGTTCTGGGCATTTCCAGAAATGCTACAGAGGAAGAAATAAAAAAGGCATATAAGGCGCTCAGCAGGAAATATCATCCTGATGCCAACATCAATAATCCGCACAGGGAGGATGCTGAAGAAAAGTTTAAGGAAATACAGCAGGCTTACCAGCAGATTATGAAAGAGCGGACGCAGGGGTACAGCTATCAGCAGGGCAGTTCAGGCGGATCATATGGGAATGCAGGGGGATATGGAGGATTCGGAGGCTTTGGCGATTTTGGGGGTTTTGGCGGCACCTATGGCGGTATGGGAACCGGCTACGAAGAAGACGGACATCTTCGGGCGGCAGGCAATTATGTGAGGAACGGCTATTATAAAGAAGCCAGAAATGTGCTTGACGGTATGGAGGAGAGCACGCGCGGCGCCAGATGGTACTATTACAGCGCATTAGCCCACGCCGGCCTTGGAAACCAGGTATCCGCCCTTGAACATGCAAGAAGGGCCCAGGCCCTTGAGCCGGGCAACCGGGACTACAGCGCTTTGGTTTATCAGTTTGAAAACGGAGGCACCTGGTACAGGCAAAGACAATATACTTATGGTCAGCCTTACATGGGAGGCAATGGACTTTGCCTGAAATTGTGCATTGCAAACCTGCTCTGCAATCTTTGTTGCGGAGGCGGGGGACTTTGTTGTGGAGGAAGTCCATACTACAGATATTAGAATTTATCTTAATTTAGCCTTGACAGCATGAAAAATTTAGGTTTTGATTATATTATAAAACAAATAGAAAGGATACGGAAATGAAAACAATTGAAGAACGTTTTTATGAACTGGGGGTAGTCCCTGTGGTGGTTCTGGATGATGTAAAAGATGCACTTCCACTGGCAGAGGCTTTGATAAATGGCGGTTTGCCCTGTGCGGAAGTGACGTTTCGTACACAGGCAGCAGAGGACTCTATTCGTCTGATGAGTGAAAAATATCCTGATATGCTGGTTGGTGCAGGTACAGTTCTTACAAAGGAGCAGGTAGACCGTGCTGTGGGCGCAGGTGCAAAATTTATCGTCAGCCCGGGATTTGACGGGGAAATTGTTGATTACTGTCTGGAAAAAGAAATTCCTGTTTTTCCCGGCTGTGTAACACCCTCGGAAGTGGCACAGGCTGTAAAGCGCGGACTTAAGGTGGTTAAGTTTTTTCCTGCGGAGCAGGCAGGCGGGATTGCCATGATTAAGGCAATGGCGGCTCCTTACACTATGGTGAAATTTATGCCTACAGGCGGAATCAGCGCAAAGAACTTAAAGGATTATCTTGACTTTCCGAAGATTTTATGCTGCGGAGGCAGCTGGATGGTAAAGGGCGATTTGATTAAGGCCGGCGACTTTACAAAGATCTGTGAGTTGGCCAAAGAAGCAGCGCAGCTTGCAGCAGACATTCGCAGCTAGTACTGCGTACTCAAACGAGTATTTAGTCTCTGACAGGCAGAATCCGGGACAGGCAGGAGGGTAAGATTGAAAATAAAATATTTTCAATCACGAGTCTTGCGGCTGCGCGCTGCCTGTCACAAATTCGTAAGCATATATGGCTTTATACAAATAACAAACGCTGTCACGCTTCGCGGGCCAGCTTATTGTAAGCAAAGGTGAACTTTGTTCACCTCGCAGAAATGAGGGAAATATGAATTTAAATTTAAGAGCACCAGAGGAATGCAAATTTGATGCGGTGTCATTGGGTGAGGTTATGCTCAGATTAGATCCGGGAGAGGGCAGAATCCGTACTGCAAGGAGTTTCCGCGCATGGGAAGGCGGCGGAGAATACAATGTAGTTCGTGGTCTGCGGCGCTGCTTTGGAATGAAAACCGGTGTCATCACGGCATTTGCAGATAATGAAGTAGGAATGCTGATGGAAGATTTTATCCTTCAGGGAGGTGTGGACACTTCTTTGATTAAATGGATGAAAACAGACGGAATTGGCAGGATTTGCAGGAATGGTTTGAACTTTACGGAGAGAGGCTTTGGCATACGGGGAGCGGTAGGCTGCTCTGACAGGGCAAACACTGCAATTTCCAAGGCAACACCGCAGGACTTTGATTTTGATTATATTTTTGGCGAGCTGGGGGTGCGCTGGTTACACACAGGCGGCATTTATGCGGCTTTGTCAGAGCAGTCCTGCGAGACAGTTATTGCAGCCATTAAGACAGCTAAAAAGTATGGAACCGTGGTGTCTTATGATCTTAATTACCGTCCTTCCATGTGGAGTGCAATTGGCGGACAGGCTAAGGCCCAGGAGGTTAATAAAGAAATTGCCGGATATGTTGACGTGATGATAGGAAATGAGGAAGATTTCACAGCATGCCTTGGCTTTGAAATCGAAGGAAATGACGAGAACCTAAAGGAGCTTAATCTGGACGGATATAAAAAAATGATCAACCATGCAGCAAAGACTTATCCGAATTTTAAGGCGGTGGCAACAACCCTTCGCGAGGTAAAGACAGCTACGGTTAATGACTGGAGCGCTATCTGCTGGGCGGATGGAGAGATTTATAAGGCTAAGGATTACAAGGGACTGGAAATCATGGACAGGGTAGGCGGCGGTGATTCTTTTGCGTCCGGCCTGATTTATGGGTTAATGACCACGGAAGATGCGGAACTGGCAGTTAATTACGGAGCTGCCCATGGAGCCCTTGCCATGACTACGCCGGGGGATACCACTATGGCCAGCAAAAAAGAGGTTGAAGGGATAATGGGCGGCGCAGGCGCACGGGTGCAGAGATAAGCCGGCAAGTTGTTTATGCAGGACCGGAGGCGAAATTTTAAAGTCGCTTATAATATAAAAGGCGGAAATAACGGCCCTCTGTAGCGGAGGGCTGTTTTTATTACAATAAGACGACTCGCGAAGCGTGTCGGCGTTTGTTCAATAAGACGACTCGCGAAGCGTATCGGCGTTTGTTCAATAAGCTGGCTCTCGCAGCGTGAAAGTGTTTGATACGCAGGTTTGCAGGCAGGATTTGTGGTATGCGGCAGACTGTCTGCTGGTGCAGCGCTGCAAAAAGGCCCGCAGCGGGTGTGCCCGATGCAAACTTGTAAGTCATATATTGCTTTGCGCATTAAAACAGCGCAGAAACGGGGAAAAAATGAAATTTCTAAAGAAACTGGGTATTTTATTTTTAATATTGTTTTCACTGTTTTGCGGCTTTGTGATTCTGTGTGCCTTTCGCCCGGATGTGACAAAGTCGGTAGCAGATTTTTTATATTCAGATAAAGAAACAGAAGCCTTCGGGGAAGTAAGCCCTGATGGGAAAACGCAGTTTGGCACCATTTACGCTATAGAGTCAGATGCCGGAAACGGAGGGGAAGCCGAATCAGATATTGGAAGCGGAGATGAAACAGACGAAGCACCGGACGGGGATTTCAATCTGCCGGCCGGGCAGGAAGGGCTGGCGGAGGATATTAACAGGGACTATATTCCGCCCCGGGAATCAGAACTGTCTGTGCCGGAAAATGTGGCCGGTAAAAATGGCTATCAGGAAGTGCAGGATGAAAGAGAGCAGGTTGAAGATGAGGTTGCAGAACTGTTACAGACCCAGCTTGGCGTGGGCAATACGGGGGATGGCCTTACATTTGACGCACTCTGGTATCCTTATTATGCCATGCTGGATGAAAAGGGAAAGCATGTTTACAGGCAGATTTATGCAAATGCCAATGATTTGACCCAGATGTTTGCGCCTGTAGAGGATATATCTGCAGAACAGCTTAAGGCAGTTTTTCAGGCGGTATATAATGATCATCCGGCGCTTTTTTGGCTGGATACGGCTTACTTATGCAAGTATAAGAGAAATGGCCAGTGTGTGGAAATTGATTTGCGGTTTAACCAGACTGCATTGGATTTGGAAAAGTCCAAGGCAGTTTTTAGTGAAAATGCAAATTCTGTTTTATCCGGCGCAGGCGGACTTCAAAATGACTACGAAAAGGAAAGGTATGTTCATGACGCGCTGATAGAGAAAATTTCTTATAATATGGGCGCACAGATGAATCAAAGCGCTTACAGCGGGCTTGTAAACGGACAAACCGTATGTGCAGGGTATGCCAGGGCATACCAGTATCTGTTACAACAGCTTGGGATACCATGCTATTACTGTACCGGTTTTGCAGGGGAAAACCATGCGTGGAATATTGTAAAATTAGAGGATGGATATTACAATGTGGATACCACCTGGGATGATACGGAGACGGAGAGCGTTAGCTATGATTATTTTAATAAAACCGATGCAGATTACGGGGCCACCCATGTGAGAAGGGAATTATCTGTATACCTTCCTCCCTGCAATGGACAAACCTATCGGGAGCCTGACCAGCCGGGAGTTCAGAAAGCGCAAAGCGGACAAAGCCGGGAAGAAGAGATAATGGAAACGCTGCCTGCAGAAGGCAGAGGGGAATTAAAGGATATTGAGGACATTGGAATAAGCGGGGAAGAGGTTTTGCACAGCCTGTCTGATTATTATGAAGACTGCTATAACCGGATTGTGGAAACAGGGCAGGGAAATTATGAATTTTATAATGTGGTGGAAGGCATAGAGCTTGCACAGGAATTATATACGGCCTATCAAAAGGAGACTTTTCGTGAGGGTTATATGGATAATGCCATGACCGCAATCTCCGCATCTGTCTGTGGAATGAATCTGGAAATAGAGGAGCTTGCCGGGGACAGGTATCTTGTCACTCATACGGTACGCCTGAAATAAAAATCAGGAATTAAAAGAGCATTTTTTGCATAGCCAATCCCAAGGAAAACCATACATACATTGGGAAAAATGTGGTATGATGATTTGCATCGGAGTCACAAACAAATATTGTGCCTGAGAGCTTCATACAACAAAAAACGATTGCTTTTTGTTGTCGTGAATTGGCAGGTTGAGAAAGGAAGCATGGTTATGAAAATGAAATTTACAAAAATGCATGGCTGTGGTAACGATTATATTTATGTGGATGGAAGCAAAGAAAACATACCAAAGAACAGGAAGCCTGAAGTGGTAAGGCAGCTTAGCGACAGGCACTTTGGGATAGGGGGGGACGGAGTTATTTTTATTAATCCCTCTAAGGAAGCGGATTTTGAGATGGAGATGTACAATATGGACGGCTCCCGGGCGGAAATGTGCGGAAACGGCATCCGCTGTGTGGGAAAGTATGTCTACGACAAAGGCTTAACGGACAAAACGCAAATCAGTGTAATAAGCTGTGGCAAAATCAAATACCTTACGCTGTTTACGGAAAATGAAAAAGTATTAGCTGTTAAGGTTAATATGGGCTCCCCACTGCTGAAAGCGGAGGAAATTCCGGTGGTTGCCGGCAGCGGGGAGGTAATCGGAGAGAGGATTGAGGTGGATGACAAGGAATACCAAATGACATGTGTGTCAATGGGAAATCCCCACGCGGTTATTTTTATGGATGAAATAGCGCAGCTTCCTCTGGAAAAAATCGGACCGCTTTTTGAGAACCATGTGCGCTTTCCCAAGCGGACCAATACGGAATTTGTGAAAGTGCTGGACAGAGAAAATATACAGATGCGGGTTTGGGAGAGAGGAACAGGGGAAACGCTGGCATGCGGCACAGGCGCCTGCGCTGCGGTGGCGGCCTGCATATTAAATGGTTTGACGCAGGAACAGGTAACTGTTAAACTGTTAGGTGGCAGCCTGCAGATTCAGTGGGACAGAAAGGAAAATCTGATTTACATGACCGGTCCTGCAGTTACTGTATTTGAAGGTGAAACAGACCTTACTATAAGCGGTCTGTAGGATACCAATAACAGCAAGAATGCAGCAAGGCCTGCAGTAAGCTTGCACAAACGCTGCCGCGTTTTACGGGCCGGATTATTGTGATAAATAAGCTGCCACAAAGTGACAGCACGGTGATAAAGGAGGTAATATGTTTAAGTTAAATGACAATTATTTAAAGCTCCCCGGAAGTTATTTGTTTTCAACAATTGGGAAAAAGGTGAATGCCTTTGCGGCGCAAAATCCCGATAAGAAAATTATCCGCCTGGGAATAGGCGATGTGACCCAGCCTTTGGCGCCGGCTATCATTAAAGCCCTTCATGGGGCGGTGGATGAGATGGCGCAGGCGGAAACCTTCAAAGGGTATGCGCCGGATCTTGGCTATGAGTTTTTGCGCCAGGCCATTGCGGATAATGATTATAAGGCAAGAGGATGCGGGATTTCGGCTGACGAGATTTTTATATCGGACGGGGCTAAATGTGATGCGGGAAATATCCAGGAGATTTTCAGCGTGGACAATAAGATTGCTGTCTGTGATCCGGTTTACCCGGTTTATGTGGACACTAATGTGATGGCAGGAAGAACCGGTGTGTATGATAGTGTCAAAGAAGTGTGGAGTGATGTGATTTACATGCCCTGTGTGGCGGAGAATCATTTTGCACCGGAGCTGCCAAAGGAAACGCCGGATTTGATTTATCTTTGTTTCCCGAACAATCCCACAGGAGCAACTATCACGAAATCCCGGCTTCAGGAATGGGTGGATTATGCAAATAAGGTGGGAGCTGTCATTATCTATGATGCGGCTTATGAAGCATACATTTCAGAGGAAGATGTACCGCACACGATTTACGAGTGCAAGGGAGCGGAAAGCTGTGCCATTGAGCTGCGTTCTTTTTCCAAAAATGCGGGATTTACAGGAGTGCGTCTTGGATTTACGGTAATTCCCAAAGAGTTAAAGTGCGGAGAGGTCGCTTTGCATTCCTTATGGGCCAGAAGACATGGAACAAAGTACAACGGCGCCCCCTATATTGTGCAGCGTGCAGGCGAAGCGGTATACTCACAGGAGGGGAAGGTACAGCTGAAAGAGCAGGTAGCCTATTACATGAATAATGCAAAATATATTTTAGAGGGCTTAAAGAGCGCCGGTTATACGGTATCAGGCGGCGTGAATGCGCCGTATATCTGGTTGAAAGCGCCTGACGGCATGACCAGCTGGGAGTTTTTTGATTATCTGCTTGAAAAGGCAAACGTGGTGGGAACCCCCGGTTCGGGCTTCGGGCCAAGCGGAGAGACCTATTTCAGACTGACAGCCTTTGGAAGCTATGAAAATACGGTGGAAGCAGTTAACAGGATTAAGGCATTATAAAACCGGAATGGCGCCCGCAGGGGCAACGGCCGAAAGGCAAAGAAAGCCAGCTGTGAGATACAGCTTTTTGGAATACAGAGTTGTTGTCAGGAAAGGGACATCCTTTTTCCGGCAACAACTTTTTCCATAAAATGACCCGGCATAAACGTACCAAAAAAGAGGGAAAAGAGAGTGAATGAACGTCAATTTGAGGAAGCTGTGGCGCGTATGGTTCAGGGAGATAAGAACGCATTAAAGGAAATTTATGAAAATTATGCGGGATATGTTTACCGGATCATTTACGAGGTGCTGCAGAACAAAGAAAATGCGGAGGATGTGACCAGCGATTTTTTTATAAGGCTCTGGGAGCGGGCTGAGCAGTTTAAGCCCGGCAACGGACACAGAGGCTATCTGGCAGCTATGGCAAGAAACATGGCAATTGATTTTTTGAGAAAGCACCGCAGGGAGGAGCTTACAGCTTTACTGCAGGATTTGGGCACGGAGCCCGAAGATGGGGGACAAAAGAAGGGAAACTATATGCCCCAGGGGGAAAATGGCGTAGAGCAGGAAGTAATTGGAGCTATGACAGTTACCAGGGCTCTTGAAATGCTAAAGCCTGCAGAGAGGCAGATTGTCAGCTTAAAAGTATTAGGGGAGCTTACCTTTAAGGAAATTGCCGCACATATGGAAATTCCTATGGGCACAGTAACCTGGAAGTACCAAAATGCAATGAAGAAGCTAAGGAGGTGTGGATATGAGTAAGAATTTTGAACAGGCTTATAAAGAGCTGGCGCAAATGGAAGCTCCCGATTTATGGGACAGAATTGAAGCCGGCCTTACGGAAAAATCCGCACCAAAGAAAACTGATATAAGTAAGGACATTGGGAAAGATATCCAAAAACAAATAGTCAGTGATAAATCTGATGAAGCAAATACGGGAAAATCCGGGAACAAAGAAAAAACAACGTATAAAAAAATAAGGGTATTTGCCGGAAAATACACAGGGATTGCGGCAGCTGTTTTGTGCATGGCAGTCATTTTACCTGCAGCCGTTTTTTTGAAAAGGTCAGGAGAAAAGTCATTTTCCGGGGGAATGATGGCGGATGGAAGTAAGGAGGCTCAGATCCTGGAAGAAGAGCAGAGGATAGAAGAAACGCAGGAGACAGAGGAAGCCGCCGCAGATATGGCAATGCCAGAGGAAACGGAAAAGATGGAAGAAGCAGCGCAGCCGGAAGCAGCCGCGGCAGTGGAGAATGGCATATCAGCAGGTGGTACTGCAGGTGCCGGGACAGCGGACGGAGGAGCAGGCACAGAAACAGCGGAAAATGCGCTGGCTGACATGGGAGAAGCCCGGGCGCAGGCAGCGGCAGAGGTAGAAGAAGATGTGGCTGGCAGTGACTCTTTATCCGCTGCAAAGCTTAGCGGGGAAAAGCAGGAGGCAGGTGAAGACGAAGAAGCAAAGAAAACAAAAGACCTGGAGGCGGGCATGGGAATGCCGCTGCTGCCTGCAGGGACTGTCCTTGAGGAGATAGTAGTTGAGATTACAGATATGTCTGTCAGGGCAGATGAAAATGCGCAGGAGGAGCCGGGAAGCATTTATACGGTGCTGGTGAAAGAGGATTCTTCCGGTACCCTTCAAAAGGACAGCAAAATAGAAGTTTTCGTCCCTGCTTACGCGTCATTTTTTCTGCCTGTGGGAGAGAGCTGTGTGATTGACATCGCCTGTCCGGAGGAAGGAGAATATCCGGTTGTGCAGAAAAAGAGATGAAGATGGAATTTGACTTTTAGATGGTTTGGTTTTACAATACAAAAAGATAGTCGGGGGTTGTATGCGGGCAGAAGCAGGAATGTAACAGTGAGGTAATGGAGGTAGGTTATGACAAGAAAGTATGACGTTGTGGCGTTAGGAGAGCTGTTAATTGATTTTACGATGAATGGGGAAAGTGGTCAGGGGAATCCGTTATTTGAGGCAAATCCCGGAGGGGCACCCTGCAATGTGCTTGCCATGCTGCAAAAGCTTGGGAAGAGAACAGCTTTCATTGGCAAAGTCGGCAATGATATGTTTGGCAAAATGCTGGAGGAAAGAGCTGGAAGCACGGGGATTGATTTAAAGGGACTGAAAAAAGATGATGAGGTACATACGACACTTGCCTTTGTTCAAACCTTTGCAGACGGGGACAGAGATTTCTCTTTTTACCGGAATCCGGGAGCGGACATGATGCTGAAGGCAGAGGAAATAGCGGAAGAAATGATTCGGGAAGCTGAAGTTTTTCACTTTGGCACTTTATCTATGACAGATCCGATTGTGGAGAAGGCAACCAAAAAAGCAATTGAAACCGCAAAAGAGAGCGGCTGTATTTTGTCATTTGATCCAAACTTGCGCCCGCCTCTTTGGAGCTCTCTTGACAAGGCAAAAGAAATGATTGCTTATGGAATGAGCGTTTGCGATATTTTAAAAATATCGGACAATGAAATTGAATTTATGACAGGAAAGAAGGATATTGATGAGGGAATAAAGGAAATCCGCGACAGGTTTGGAATTCCCCTTATTTTTGCCACACTGGGAAAAGATGGGAGCCGGGCTTACTATCAGGACATTCAGGCACAGGCAGCAGGGTTTGTCAATCCGGATACCATAGAGACAACCGGAGCAGGTGATACGTTCTGTGCATGTGAACTGAATTATGTATTAGAGCATGGTCTTGAAGGACTGACGAAAGAAAATCTGGAAGAACTTCTGACATTTGCCAATGCGGCGGCGTCTATCATTACCACACGAAAAGGCGCACTTTGTGTGATGCCTGAGAAGGAAGAAATTCTTTCTTTTATCAAGAAAAGAAAGGCATAAAAACCAAAATGAAGGATGCCTGCAGACATACACTTGCTGTTTATGGCAAGGGATTTGGCCTGCAGGCATCTTGTGTTTAAATCAATATTCCTTTCATCTGACAAAGAAACCGTATAACTTTTAGCAGTATTCTCTCATACTGACTAAGTGGTAAAAAGGAAGAGCATCTTTTGTATATCCGGTGGTCTGGATATGAATATCTTTTTGCTGCTCCTTTTCACACGCTTCTTCCAATGCTTTTGTAAAACTTCTGACAATTGCGCCGGAAGAATTCTGTTTGGACTGGTGACGTTGTTCTCTTGAGGATATCCTCTTGAGAGGCGGAATCACCGTGACCGCCTGAACTTTATAAAGCTTTTCATCTCCGTATGCTTTGACTTATCCCTCCCTGGACAAATTTAAACTTTAATAGTTTCATAGAATATATCGTCCATTTTCCGGATTTTCTGAAGCCTTTCTATTTAGGAAGTGCAAAGCCTGTCCGCCAATGATGCAAGGGCCTTCTTATCTTCGGCTTTCATAGTGCCCCGAAGAGTGATGGCAGTATCTAAAATAGTAATATCTTTCATCTGGGAAAGAATTTCCGTCATTGCTTTATTGGCCGAAGGAGCCCAGGTACCATTCTCAATTAAAGCAACCGTTCTTTTTTGATAGTTTTTTCCTTTAAGATGGTGAAGGAAATCTTCCATAAAAGGCATAACACCGCCATTGTAGGAGGAGGCAGCAAGGACAATTTTGCCATAGCGGAAAGCATCTTCCAGCGCTTCTGTCATATCATCTCTGGCAAGATCAGAAATGACAACCTTAGGACAGCCCTTAGATAAGAGCATTTCTTTTAATGCAAAAGCGGCATCCTTCGTGTTGCCATGGAGGGAAGCACAGGCAATAAAAACTCCCTCTGATTCCGGTTCATAGCTGCTCCATGTATTGTACTTGTCTAAATATTTTCCTAAATTTTCGGAGAGGATGGGGCCGTGCAGCGGACAGATAATACGGATGTCCAGGGCAGCGGCTTTTTTCAGCACAGTCTGTACAGGCATGCCGAACTTTCCTACAATATTAAAATAGTACCTTCTGGCCTCACAGGTCCAGTCCTCATTGGCATCTAAGGCACCGAACTTTCCAAAAGCATCTGCACTGAATAAAACCTTGTCACAGCTGTCGTAAGTAAACATTACTTCCGGCCAGTGAACCATGGGAGCAAAAATAAAATGCAGCTCATGCTTTCCAAGAAGAAGCGTATCCCCTTCCCTGACAGTGAGAACGGAGTCGAAATTCAAATCGAAATATTGTGCAAGAAACTGGAATGTTTTTGCATTGCCCACCAGCTGCGTTTTCGGATATTTGTCAAGAAAAAGTCTGATGCTGGATGCATGGTCAGGTTCCACGTGGGAAACAATCAGATAGTCAGGAAGCCTGTCACCCAGGGCCTTTTCAAGGTTTAACAGATATTCTGTACCCTTCCTTTTATCGACTGTGTCCATTACGGCAATTTTGTCATCAAGTATGACGTAGGAATTGTAAGCAATACCGTTGGGAACAACAAACTGACCTTCGAAAAGATCAATATCCCTGTCGTCTACGCCAACGTAAAGTATGTCATTTGTTATCATGGGAATACCTCCGATAAATTAATTGATTTCCGCAGGCAATGAGCCGGGCGGCTGTTCATAGGGATGCAAAGCATCTCATAGAGATAAAGCATCTCATAGAGATAAAAAGCATCTCATAGAGATAAAAAGCATCTCATAGAGATAAAAAGCATCTCATAGGCATTTGGCGAATGCCGCGGGGGCCGCCATCCTGTTGCTTGCAGCGGGATTGCTGACTTATGTGTACAATTTAAACAGTAGTATAAATTGATACACGAAAAAGGCGTATGTTTTAAGCATCCGGCCAAAACAATAATAAAGAAAAAGCCTTATGCATAGTTTAAACGACACCGCTTTAGAAAGCAATAAGTACATGAAAAATTTTAATTATTCAATAGTAAAGGGAGCACAAAAGTAGTCTTTGCATGTTTGATAACAATCATGCTTAGAAATACTGTAAAATTCATGATAAATTCGATTGACACACGCGAAAGCGTATAATATAATATCTAAATGTGACGGTGTGAGGTAATATTCTGCCTGATGAATATTTATATATAAAAATAGTAGCTGAATGAATGCGAAGCGCGCATCTGTGTAATGAATTTCATCATATCCCTAGGCAGAGTGTTATGAATAGAGTATCCAAGGATGTTTTGAAATGAACTGTGCGGCCCGGACATCTGCATGGTGCATGGAGAAAGATCAGGAGGCAACAAGCTTAATGGAGGTAATATCATGAAAACATTTATGGCAAGCCCTGCTACAATTGACAGAAAGTGGTATGTAGTAGATGCTGCAAATAAGACACTGGGGCGTCTGACCTCAGAAGTGGCTAAAATTTTAAGAGGTAAGCATAAAGCAATCTTTACGCCGCATATTGATACAGGCGATTATGTGATTATTGTAAATGCTGATAAAATAAAAGTGACAGGCAGAAAATTGGATCAGAAAATTTATTTCCGTCATACAGATTATGTTGGCGGCGTAAAGGAAACTACTTTACGTGAGATGATGGCCAAGAAGCCTGAAAAGGTAGTAGAGCTTGCTGTTAAAGGCATGCTTCCCAAGGGACCTTTAGGAAGAGAGATGTTTAAAAAGCTTCATGTATATGCAGGTCCTGAGCATCCCCATGCAGCTCAGAAGCCCGAAGTATTAACATTTTAAGAGGGACTGAAAGGAGAAGATTAAAATGGCTAATTCAGCAAGATTCTACGGAACAGGTAGAAGAAAAAAATCAGTTGCCAGAGTATATTTAATGCCTGGAAAAGGTGAAATTATTATCAATAAAAGACCTATAGATGAGTACTTTGGACTGGAAACATTAAAGGTTATTGTTCGTCAGCCCATGGTTACAACTGATACCGTTGATAAATATGATGTGCTGGTAAATGTTCGCGGCGGCGGCTATACAGGCCAGGCCGGTGCAATCAGGCATGGCATTTCCAGAGCATTGCTCCAGGTAGATGCAGACTACAGACCAGTGCTTAAAAAGGCAGGTTTCTTAACCAGAGATCCCCGTATGAAAGAAAGAAAGAAATATGGTCTCAAAGCAGCACGCCGTGCACCTCAGTTCTCCAAGAGATAATTTTATTACAATTTCAAAAAGACTTAAAAACTCCCGAAAGTCTAGAATTTTCGGGGGTTTTCTTTGTTTTTTAAGTGTTCAATAATTTTCATAAAATGCCATAAAATTTACCATATAGCACCACTACAACACCAGTACAGCACCATTTATAGATAGTTTCTGTGTTGTGTCTTGCGTAAGACTTTGCTAAAATGCTTAAAAGCCAGTAAACAAGGGAATTTGCAGTTAAAATAGCTGTTTTGATATGTTTCTTATTATGCAGGTTCTCAAAAAATATCATAGATAGCAAAGGGGGCGAAGCTATGACACGAACATCATATAAAAATCAGCATATCAAAGAGCATTACGACAGGATAAACCTTGTTATTCCCAAAGGCGAAAAGGACAGGATAAAGGGCGTATGCTCTGAAATAGGGGCAAGTGTCAATGAATATCTCTATATGCTTGTCTGCAATGACCTTGCGGGCGGTACAAGCAGAATGGCAGAAAAGAAGCAGGGGTTTAATGCGGAACAGGAGCGGATGCTTGAAAAGTGGCAAGTGCCAAGAAAATATTATGAAATGATAGAAGATTTATCCTATACCAAAGACGAGGGATATTTTATCTATCTGAAAAAGGGCTATATAAATGACGTGACAGGCAGCAGGAATATACATTGCATGAAAACATCAGAAGTAAGGCGGATTATCGGGAAAACACGCAAGCGGTGATTTCCTAGATAATTAAGAAATAATATAAAGTGTCCTTTATGTACCCTTTATGCGTCCATTATCGAGCCAATAACGGACTTTTATAGTTATCCTTTTTCTATTAAGATTTAATTACCTATTAAGGGAAGGAGGTGTGAAATCATGAGAGAACAAAGGCATTTAGCACTTGAAATTCTTTGCCAAGAGCGAAGAAAGAGAGGCTGTAAAAAATTTTGTGTCTATGGGTAAAAATCTTTTTTGATAAGAATTAGATATGTAGACATTTGCTGTC
>RAYQ01000061.1 GCA_003612395.1 Parablautia intestinalis | reverse complement strand
GTAATCTTTTTTGCAAAAAGTTTGGATTTCTCCTAAGTTTGGATTTATGGAAAAATCCAAAAGTTTAGATTTTTCCATAATGCAATTTTATGATAGCTATGTCAATTTTACAGAAATTTGACAAAAGTTGTGTTTTTTATTTTACAGGCAGCGCCTATCATAATATGTGTAGAACAAAATATGACAAAGAAAAGGAGAAGATTATTGTGAAAAAATTTATTACTTTTATTACGATGGCATCACTTGCGATGGCAGCTATGACAGGATGTGGAAAAAAGGGCAGCGGCACAGTATCTACGGATGGCTCAACCTCTATGGAAAAGGTAATCGGCGCTTTGGGAGAAGTCTTTGAGCAAAACAATTCCGGGGCAACCTTTACATATAACCCTACCGGTTCCGGCTCCGGCATTACGGCAGTAGCAGAGGGACGCTGTGACATAGGTCTTTCCAGCCGTAATTTGAATGACGAAGAAAAAGCACAAGGATTGACTGAAACGGTACTTGCCCTTGATGGCATAGCTGTTATTGTAAATCCGGATAATCCGGTGAATAACCTTGACCTTGAAACGATTGGAAAGATTTACATGGGTGAAATTACGAACTGGAAAGACATAGGCGGTGATGCTCTGGAGATTGTTCTGATTGGCCGTGAAGCAGGGAGCGGTACAAGAGATGGTTTTGAATCTATTACAGGCACAAAAGATGCCTGCAAATACCGTCAGGAGCTTACCTCTACCGGAGATGTGATGGGGGCGGTGGCAAGTAATCCGGCGGCAATCGGGTATGCCTCCCTTGCATCTGTAAAAGAAACGGTAAAAGCTCTTTTGGTTGGCGGTATTGTACCTACGGAAGAAACAGTAAATGATGGAAGCTATGAAGTACAGCGTCCTTTTGTATTGGTAACAAAAAGCAGTGCAGTACTCTCAGAAACAGCACAGAAGTTCTTTGATTATATTACTTCATCTGAAGCAAATGAGATTATATCTTCTGCGGGCGCTGTGCCGGTAAATAAATAATCCTGCGGATTATTAATGGTTTTGTGAAAGGTGGAGTCAAATGAAGAACAGAAAGCGGCTCATGGAGAATGCCATACATGGCATATTCCTGATACTTGGCCTGATTACGGTTGGATGTGTACTTCTGATTACGGTTTATCTTGTCATATCCGGAATTCCGGCTATCCGTAAAATAGGCATTCTGAATTTTCTTTTTGGGAGGAAATGGGCATCTACAGCAGTAGAGCCGCAGTATGGGATTTTTCCGTTTATCCTTACCAGTATTTATGGAACGGCTGGGGCAATCGTGGCCGGAGTGCCGATTGGCTTTATGACAGCGGTTTATCTTGCTAAGATTGCGCCGCTAAAAGTAAAGATTGTGATTGAAGCGGCAGTCAGTTTGCTGGCAGGTATTCCCTCAGTAGTTTATGGGCTTGTAGGTATGATGGTGCTTGTTCCGGGGATACGGATTGTTTTCCATATTCCGGATGGAGCCAGCCTGCTTGCAGCTATTATTGTACTTGCTATTATGATTTTGCCGTCAATTATCAAAGTGTCGCTTACGGCATTAGAAGCAGTTCCAAGGGAATATGAGGATGCTTCCCTTGCCCTTGGCGCAACACCGGTTGAAACATATTTCCGGGTATCTGTTCCAGCGGCCAAAAGCGGCATTGCGGCGGCTGTCGTGTTAGGTGTTGGCAGAGCTATTGGCGAGGCAATGGCAATTATGATGGTGGCAGGGAACGCACCAAATATGCCGAAAGTTTTTCAGAGTGTCCGTTTCCTTACAACTGCTGTGGCAAGTGAAATGTCTTATGCGGCTGATGGCAGTTTACAAAAACAGGCATTGTTTTCAATTGCGCTGGTGCTGTTCCTCTTTATCATGTTGATCAATGCTGTATTGAATTTCTTTTTGAAACACAGTAAGGAGTAGTTAAAATGCAAAAAAAATCAATTTCCCTTAAAAGGAAAACCTATATTGCTGTCATGCGTGTTCTGATGGGAATTTCCGCAAGTATCACTTGTGCATTGGTAATACTTTTAATTGGTTATGTGCTATGTAAGGGATTGCCTGATGTATCATGGGAACTGATTACTACGAAGCCGAGTTATCTGTCTGAGCGTATAGGGATTTTGCCGGATATTCTTAACACGGTCTATATAGTGGCTGCAACCTTGGCAGTTGTTCTCCCGCTTGGAGCAGGAGCAGCTATTTACCTTACGGAATATGCTAAAAACAAGAAGCTGGCAGACATAATTGAATATGCCGCCGAAACCTTATCAGGAATTCCGTCTATTATTTACGGGCTTGTAGGTATGCTGTTTTTTTGTCAGTTTTTTGGCATGAAAACTTCCCTCTTAGCAGGGGCGTTTACACTGGTAATCATGAATCTGCCTATTGTTATGCGTACCACACAGGAGAGTTTGAAAACGGTGCCGGCAAGCTTTCGTGAAGGCGCTTTCGGACTTGGGGCTGGAAAATGGCGTGTGATTTATACCGTTGTGCTTCCCGGTTGTATCGATGGTGTAATAACGGGATGCATCCTGTCAGTTGGGCGTATCCTTGGGGAATCAGCGGCGCTTCTTTTTACGGCAGGTTTTGCCCATGCCTTGAATGGGATTTTTGAAGGGCTTGGCAGCGCAGGGGCAACACTGACGGTTGCATTGTATGTCTATGCAAAAGAAAATGGAGAATTTGGCATTGCCTTTGCGATTGCCGCTATCCTGATGATTTTGACTGTATTTATCAATCTGTCAGCTACACTGGTGGGCAGTTACTTCCGGAAAAGGGCGCACGATGTCCGGGGGACGTTGGTTTTGCGCCGACCGAAATGAAATGGAGAAAACATATGAATCATGTTATGACGGTAAAAGAACTGTGTCTTTGGTATGGCAGTACACAGGCTTTGAAAGATATAAATATTGAGATTGAGGAACGGAGCATTACAGCTCTGATCGGCCCTTCCGGGTGTGGAAAGTCAACTTTTCTTAAATCTTTAAACCGGATGAATGACCTTATCAATGGTGTGAGGATTACGGGGGAAGTGTGTTACAGGAACCAGAATATTTTTGATAAGGATGTTGATGTTAATGAACTGCGCCGCAGTATCGGCATGGTTTTTCAAAAGCCGAACCCTTTTCCCATGAGCATTTATGACAATATTGCTTACGGGCCGAGGACACACGGAATCAAAAACAAGGCTAAACTGGACGATATAGTGGAGCATTCCCTGCGTGGGGCTGCAATATGGGAGGAAGTAAAAGACAGGCTGAAAAAATCGGCATTGGGATTGTCGGGAGGCCAACAGCAGCGGCTCTGCATTGCCCGTGCGTTAGCAGTGGAACCGGATGTTCTTCTGATGGATGAGCCTACAAGCGCACTTGACCCGATTTCCACATCTAAAATAGAGGAACTTGCAATGGAACTTAAGAATAAGTATACTATTATAATCGTAACGCACAATATGCAGCAAGCTGTGCGGATTTCCGATAATACGGCTTTCTTTCTCCTTGGTGATTTAATTGAATATGGAAATACAGAAAAGATGTTTGAGCAGCCAAAGGATAAACGGACGGAGGATTATATTACGGGGAGGTTTGGATAATGAGAAGTCGTTTTGATGAACAGCTTGCTATACTGAATAAGGAGCTTACCCAAATGGGGGCAATGTGTGAGGAAGCGATTGCCGTTGCTTCAAAAGCGTTGACCATGGGCGATATAAAGCTGACGGACAAGGTTTTATCCCTTGACGGGGAAATTAACCGGATGGAGCGTACAATAGAAACGCTGTGCCTGAAACTGTTGTTACAGCAACAGCCAGTGGCAAGGGATTTGAGGCAGATTTCCGCAGCCCTTAAAATGATTACCGATATGGAGCGTATCGGAACACAGGCAGCGGATATTGCGGAAATTATTACATTTCTTGGCGGAAGGACTGGTGGGGAGTGTGAACAAATCCGGTTTATGGCAGATGCGGCGAGCCAAATGGTTACAGAGAGCATTGATGCTTTTGTAAAGCAGGATATTATACTGGCTGGCGCTGCAATTGACCGTGATGATGTGGTTGATGATTTATTTTTACAGGTCAAGTCATCACTGATTAAGTTGATAGCAGAAAAACCGACAGACGGAGGATATGCACTGGATTTACTGATGATTGCCAAATATTTTGAGCGTATTGGGGATCATGCGGTAAATATTGCAGAGTGGGTGGCTTTTTCAGTGACGGGAGAACACAAAAAATAAGCGATTTTTGGGAGTAGGTCTATGAAAATATGGTGTGTAGAGGATGATGCGAGTATTCGGGATATTGAAGTATATACACTTAATTCCACGGATTTTGAAGCAGAGGGATTTTCAGATGCGTGTGTCTTTCGTGACGCTTTATCCAGTCGTAAACCGGATTTAATTATTCTTGATATTATGCTGCCCGGGGAGGATGGCGTGGAACTGCTGAAATTTTTAAAAAGCAATCCTGACACTTGCAGAATTCCTGTTATCATGGCAACAGCAAAAGGCATGGAATATGATAAAGTCCAGAGCCTTGATCTGGGGGCGGATGATTATCTTGTAAAGCCTTTTGGGATGATGGAAATGGTTTCACGGGTGAAGGCTGTACTCCGCCGGTGTAATCCTGCGGAGGCAGACCGTCTTTTGAAAGCTGGAAGCCTTGTGGTAAATTTAGATGAGCATACGGTTACGATTGACAATGAAAGAATTCAGCTTACTTTAAAAGAATTTGAACTTCTCCGGCTTTTTCTTTCCCGCCCTGGCATTGCATTTACCCGTGACCAGCTTTTTGGTGATATATGGGGTGCTGATTATGTCGGTGAAACAAGGACGATTGATATGCATATCCGAACCTTGCGTGTGAAATTGAGAGATTACGGGAAAATGATTGAAACAGTGCGTGGGGTTGGCTACAGATTAGAGGTGCAGGCATGACAAAGAAAATTTTTAAATCAATCATGGTTGTGGCAGGGGCTGTCCTGATAGCAAGCCTTGTCATCATCATGGGGTGTCTTTACCGTTATTTCAGTAATGTCCAGGAGAAACAGTTAGAGGACGAGCTGTCTTTAGCTGTCATAGCTGTTGAATGGGATGGACGGGACTATCTGGAGGAATTACAGTCAAAGGAATACCGTTTGACATGGGTTGCTGAGAATGGAGAGGTCATATATGATACACAGTCTGATGGGGAAGGTATGGAGAACCATGCAGACAGGGAAGAAATACAGGAAGCTCTGCGAAATAAAGAGGGAAAAAGTTCACGCTATTCCACAACGCTTTTAGAGAAAACACTTTACTGTGCAAGACGGCTTAATGATGGATCGGTATTAAGGATTTCTGTCAGAAGCGTTACAATATGGGTGCTTGTTTTGGGGATGATACAACCAATTCTGATCGTAGTTGTTGTAGCTCTTATTTTATCGGGAATATTAGCAAGTCATATTTCCAAACATATCATGGAGCCACTGAACAGCCTTGATTTAGAAAAGCCGTTGGAAAACAATACTTATGAGGAATTAGCTCCCCTGCTAAACCGTATCAATAAGCAGCACAGGCAGATTGATATGCAGTTGTCGGAACTTCAAAGAAAAAATGATGAATTTACACAGATTACGTACGGCATGACAGAAGGGCTTGTCCTTTTGAACGAAAAAAACATCATTCTGAACATCAATCCTGCTGCGCTGAAGCTGTTCCATACAAGCCATTTTTGTAAAGGAAAAGATTTCCTGACAGTGGAACGAAACCATGATGTAAGTCGCGCAATACAAGACGCATTTTTAAGTGGACACAGCGAAACCCGTATGGAACGTGAGGGGAAAGAATACCAGATCCATATCAACCGGATTGAATCAAACGGTTCCGTGATTGGGGCGGTTATACTGGCTTTTGACATAACGGAAGCGGCTTTTGCGGAGAGAAACAGGCGAGAATTTACTGCCAATGTATCTCATGAACTCAAAACACCGTTACAATCCATAATGGGGAGTGCGGAACTAATGGAAAACGGTCTTGTGAAACCGGAGGATATGACACGTTTCGTAGGTCATATCCGCACAGAGGCAGGACGGCTTGTAACACTGATTGATGATATTATCCGTTTATCGAGGCTGGACGAGAAGTGTGATATGCCTTTTGAAAATGTTGATTTATATGAAGTCGCATCTGATGTGATGGCAGGGCTGGCAGATATAGCGGCGGCAAAAGATATTGAAGTGACTTTAACAGGGGGAACAGTCAGTGTAAAAAGTGTCCGGCGGCTTTTGGCAGAAATTATATTTAACCTTTGCGATAATGCTATCAAATATAATAAAAACGGCGGTACGGTAGAAGTAGCCATAAGCAGGCAGGAAAACAATGCTGTGATTGCTGTGAAGGATTCAGGGATTGGCATACCACCGGAACATCAGGCAAGGATATTCGAACGGTTTTACCGGGTAGACAAGAGCCGCTCTAAAGAATCCGGCGGAACGGGTTTAGGGCTTTCCATTGTGAAACACGCTGTACAATATTTGAATGGAAAAATTGACCTGCAAAGCAGCCCCAGGCAAGGAACTATGATACAGATTTCTTTTCAGGAAGATAAAAATGATGTGGTTAATGTCTGACCGGAGGCAAGACAGCAGTGCGCGCCATACCAAAAGGAACCCGCTGCAAAATATGCGAAGTTGACGGGCTCCTTTATTGTGACGCTTGACAGTTTATCATATTTTAGATAGAATACGGTTTCAACTGGAATTTGCATTGCAAATGAGGAGGAAATTATGAATATTGAACACTTGAAAAACAATGGAACAGATATTGCAGTTATTTCCAGTGAAAGAAAGCTAATTGCTGATACACAATCCGCTTTAGAGCTGGCAATGACAGTTAAGTATGAAGCGGGTACTACTAATATAGTAATTAGTAAGTCGGCAGTAGATGAGGAATTTTTTATTCTTAGCAGCGGTATGGCAGGAGAAATACTTCAAAAATTTATCAATTATCATGTCAGAATTGCCATTTATGGGGACTATTCACATTATACAAGTAAACCATTAAAAGACTTTATTTTCGAATCAAATAACGGGAATGACTTCTTTTTTGTGGCAACCAAAGAAGAAGCAATTAAAAAGTTGACAGGAACACAATAACAAAGTTGTGCAAATTCCAGCTGTGTAAATTATTCTCTCTAAAAGGTCAGCACTGCATTTACATGCGCATTAGAAAAACCAGAAGTAAAGAAATGCCACGCAAAGTAGCATAAAAAAACGAAATGGATCCTCTGACTGCTTGTAATGTAATCTCTGTTTTTCTATACTCGATATATCAAGAGCAAAGAGGAAAAACAAAGATAAACTTTTGGAGGAATCATATTACATTAGGAGAAAAAATAAAATCTATCCGTAAGCAGGCAGGTATGTCGCCGGAACAGCTTTCTGAGAAACTTGGCGTATCGCGGCAGGCGGTTACAAAGTAAGCGTCAAATAAGAACGTGTAGTGAAATATATGGTGTTCTCCTGTAAACTTGGGGTTAGAGTTTTTAGAGTCCACTCCCAAAACTCTAAATCCAGATAAAGGAGAATACCCATGGATATTTCCACTTTGACTCCGGATAAACAGGTAAAACTTCAATACTGGCTGGATGTGATCCGGCAATGCAGAGCCTCCGG
>RAYQ01000060.1 GCA_003612395.1 Parablautia intestinalis | reverse complement strand
CTCAAGCTTTTAAATACACTGGATTCGGGTGGCTCTCAAGCTTTAAATTAGTGGCTCCCAAGCTTTAGAATAATCAATTTATACCTTTACCCCCGAAAATGGCGTTCTATTGCGTCACAAACCAATCTCTGCACCCATAAGAAAACCGGGGCGCGGTGGCTATCTGATAGCTGCCGCGTCCCGGTTTTCTTTTTATTCGGACAGTTCTTCTATATCCGTTATTCTGTCTACCATTGCGCCGTAAAACTCACCATTCCCTGCGTTTATGATGAAAAAATCATTTTCTTTGGGGTAATCTCCATATTCCACGCGCACCATATAGCCTATAAGTATTGCTCCGTTATCAAAAGTAATTTTAAGTTTACTGCCTACATCAATATAGGTTTCCATGCCATAGCTGCCATTTTCTAATGTTATCCTGTAACAAGTCTGAATGTTTGTAATTTTCATAATTATTCCCGTTCCTTTCCTTTCTCCCGTTCCGGCTGCTTCTCTGCCTGTAAAATGCTGTCTATGTTCCGCTTGATAATATCATATTCCTGTACCTGTTTTTTCAGCTTGCCATAGTCGGCATAAAGGCTTTCTTTCTGCGCTTGGAGCTTTTCATACTCTGCTTGCAGGGCGGGGACGCTGGGGAGCTTGCCGCCGATCTGCACCGCCTTTAGTGCTTTTACCGCCGCTTCATGGAGGATAATACCCCGTTCATGCTCTGCCCGGTACTTCTCCTTGTTCCGGGCTTTGCAGTAGGCTTCATAGAGGGGCTTTGTCTTTTGGTAGGTAGTGACGTTCTTAATCAGCAATGCCATATCAGAAAGCCGCTTTTCCACTTCCTTTAGACTGTCCCCTGCCTGTTCGCTTGCCGTGGTGATTTCCTCTATCCGGGATAGCAGATTGGCGTACTGCTCAATCTTATTTTCGGTAAGGAAATTCATAGTCTTTGCCGCCTGTTTTAGATTGTGGATTTTCGCCCACTGTTCATAGCCCCGGCTTTGTTGTGCCTTGATACTGTTCTCAATATCAATGAGAAGATTAACGCCCCTGCGCTCTGCCTTTGGAGCTTTGGCGGCGCGGGTGCGTTTGCCCGCTATCCGTTCCCTTATGGCTTCCTCTGTATAGTCCGCGCCGAGGGTTTTAAGGCGGGTAAACCGTTCCTGCCCCGGTGCGCGGCATGACACATATTTTCCCGGCTTGATCTCATAGCCCGCCGCCTGTAACCGCTGCAATAGTTCCTCAAAGCTGGAAACTTGGGGAATGAGCGCGTCCACGGCGATTTTCAGCTTGCCTTTCCAGCTTGTCCCGGTTTTCTCCGCTTGATACTCCGCATAGCTCTTTCCCTTGCTGCCCTTGCCGGGGACGACCACGGAAAGCCCGTTGTCCCGGCACAGCTTGTCGCTCATATTCCGTATGCCGTAATATGTCCGCTTGTTGGAAACGTACTTGTGATGATCTACGAAGTTGACCGCGCAGAAAATAATGTGATTATGGATATGCCCCTTGTCAATGTGCGTCGTGAGTACATATTCATGCTGCCCCTTTGTTACCGCGTCGGCAAGCTGCCGCCCGATCTCATGGGCTTTCTCATAGTCCACTTCCCCCGGCGCAAAGGACTGTATCAAGTGAAAAGCTAAATTGCTGCCCTTATCCCGCGCTTGCGAGAGGGTATAGCCAAACTCAATATCTGCCGTTTCATAGCTGCACCCGAAAGAGGACACAAGCATTTTTCCGTCCGTCTTGTCCGGGTTTTCGATATAATCAAGGGCTTTGCTTAGAGTACTTTTAACAGGCTTAATCTTTGTAACCGCCATATTTCCGCAAGCACCCCCTTGATTTCCTCTATATCCTCTTTGTAGGCGTTCCCCGTCGCGTTTACGCGACGTGCGATCTGATTGACATTCACCCCGATTTTCTGTATCTCCGCTGTCATTGCCTTTATGTCCGTGTGGTCTACTTGGATAATGTACCCGTCAATGGCGATCTTGCGCAGATACGCCGCCATGTTGCTTGTGGGGACAAGCTTCATTTTTTCCTCAATCAGTTTCCTTTCTTCCTCTGTCACATAGAATTTGACCTGTATTGTCCTTTTGCGTCCGTTCATGGGTTTTCGCTCCTTTCCGTTCTCATAGAGGGTTTGGGACACTTCCCAACAAGCCATTTCTGACCGACCGGGCGGGCAGAAATACGGAAAAGGGTACTCTTTTCCTATGCTTGCTATTCTACTCACTATCCCCTTGAAAAGAGCTTATTTGTTGCATTTTTCTCTGAATTTGGCGCAAAAAAATATTGCAGCACAAAAACGGCTGCAATTATCCTAAACAGCAACGGAAAAAGGGAACAGCGGTCTAATCGTCTGTCCCTTTGGTTTCCTGTATTCCTTTTGCCGTAGCGGTGATAATCGTTAAATCTTTTTTATCCATGCTGTCAAGAAGTGCGTCAAGCTGCCGCCGCTGCGTGGACTTTTCCGCTTCCTTTTCCGAAAAAAGGAACTGATCTACGGATATATCATAGCGGAGCATAAGCTCAAAGAATATCTGTACGCTGGGGTGCTGCCCCTTGTTTTCAATATTCGCAAGGTAACGTGGAGATATATACATTTCGTCGCACACCTTTTTCCTGCTTTCCTTACGCCCCTTACGCGCCGCTTTGATTGCTTCCCCAAAAGCCTTAAAATCGTATCGTGGTACTGGTCTTTTTGCCATATTCATTCACCCTATTACATTTTACTGTTCACCTTTCTTTTTGGATATGTCTATACAGTTCTATCAATTAGCCAAAATAATTCACAAACTTAGCAAAAAATATCTTGAAGTTATTCGGCTGGACGCATATAATTATACTGATTGAGGTTAGAGAAAGGGTGAATGACGATGTTAGAGTTTATTTCTGCCCCGGAAGCAGCGAAAAAATGGGGCATTTCAGAAAGACGGGTACAAAAGCTATGTGAGGAAAACCGCATACCGGGTGTGGCAAAATTTAGTCGGCTATGGCTGATACCAAAGGACGCAGAGAAGCCAACAGATGCCCGGTTGAAAGCAGAAAGGAAGAAAAACCATGAATAAAGTTTTAATTATTGATGATGATAAAGAGCTTTGCACACTTATGAAAAAATGCGTAGAGCAGGAAAACCTTACTGCGGTTGTTGCAGGCGGCGGTATAGAGGGCTTGCATATATTGGAGGAAAACAAAAATACCTGTTCCCTTATCATTCTTGATATTATGATGCCCGATTTAGACGGATTTCAAGTGTTGCAGCAAATACGGCAGACAAGCAATGTTCCCGTACTTATGCTTACTGCCAAAAGCGGCGAGGAAGATAAAGTGTCCGGCTTGCGAATGGGGGCAGACGATTATCTGACAAAGCCATTTAGCATTAACGAGCTTATGGCGCGTGTAAATTCCCTTATCCGGCGTTATACCCTGCTCAATCCAACTTCCAGCACCGAAACGGATTGTATGGTGTTTCAAGGAATGACGATTGATAATCTTAATCGTCTTGTTTTTATGAACGACGTACAAGTGGAGCTTACAGGAAAAGAATTTGATCTGCTCTCTTTTCTTGCGGCGAACAAAGGGAAAGTATTTACGAAAAAGCAGATTTATACCCATGTATGGGAGGAAGAATATGCTTTTGATGATAGCAATATCATGTCTTTTATCAGCAAATTACGAAAAAAAATTGAACCAGACCCGGAACATCCTTTTTATATTTTAACCGTCCGTGGCGTTGGCTATCGTTTTAACATGGAGGCATAACATGAATGTTAATCTGTTTTTATTGATTGCGTTTTGCATCGCAATTCTATTTATCTTGTTTCTTGTCGCAAAACTTAGGCGTGTACGGGGACAACTATCTATTATCGAAGAAGCCCTTGAAGATATAAAATCCGGGAATTTAAACCACCGTATGTTGGCTAAAAGAAACGATATGACAAGAAAAATCTGCTATGGCATTAACGATATTGCAATGAACAGCCAAACGCAGCTTATTAGGCAAAAACAATCTGAACAGGCGTATAAACGGTTAATGACAAGTATTTCCCATGATGTAAAAACCCCCCTTGCTTCTTTGGTTGGTTATTTGGAAGCAATAGAATGTAAGATAGTTGCAGGAGCAGAAAAAGACGAATATGTTCATGTCGCATTTGAGAAAGCTCATTACCTAAAGCATTTTGTGGAAAATCTCTTTGAGTGGGTAAAGCTGGACTCCGGGGAACAGATTTTTCATTTTGAAATTTCTGACCTAAACGAATTATCCCGGAATATTATAGTTGACTGGATTTCTGTTTTAGAAAATAGTAATTTTGACTATGTGTTTGATATACCGGAAACAGAATATCTTATGCGTATAGATACAAACGCTTATAGCCGCATCCTCAACAATCTGTTGCAGAATGTCCTTATCCATAGCAAGGGAACTAAAATAATATTCCATGTTTTTGAAAATGACCTACAAGCTAAAATCACTATAACAGATAATGGAAAAGGAATATCCCCCGATCATCTTCCACATATTTTTGAAAGAATGTACCAATGCGATCAGTCACGGTCTGCTGGTGGAAATGGATTAGGTTTATCAATCGTAAAAGAACTTGTAGCTGCCCACAAAGGAACGATTACCGCCTGCAGCACTCCCAACAGAGGGACTACATTTACCTTATTACTTCCAAAATCCCTGTAATAATACGGGGATTTTTCAGTTTTATCAAACTTTGCCTAACTGTAAAAGCATGAAAAAAGCAAGGTTTCGGCAAGGTTTTGGCAAGGTTAGAGTGATAGAATAGCAAATATGAAAAGGAGGTTTCGCAATGAGTAAATATGTAATTGAAACAAAAAATCTTACAAAACAATACGGAACACAAAAAAGCGTTGCAGATTTGAATATCCATGTCCAGCAAGGGCGTATCTATGGTCTGCTTGGCAGAAACGGAGCTGGAAAAACAACAACAATGAAAATGCTGCTTGGGCTGACACAGCCCACTTCCGGGGAAGTGGCAATATGGGGAAAGCCTTTACGGACAAATGAGAAAAAGCTACTGCCCCGGATTGGCAGTCTGATTGAATCCCCCGGCTTCTATCCTAATCTGACTGCCACTGAAAACCTGCGCATTTTTGCTACCCTGCGGGGAGTGCCGAACCGCAATGCAATTAAAAATGCACTTGATTTAGTGGGGCTTCCCTATAAAGACAAAAAGCTGTTCTCACAATATTCGCTTGGAATGAAGCAGCGACTGGCGATTGCCCTTGCCATTATGCACGACCCGGAGCTTTTGATTTTAGACGAACCGATTAACGGTCTTGACCCGATTGGAATTGCAGAAGTGCGCTCTTTTATCCGTGATCTCTGCACGGAAAGAGGGAAAACGATACTGATTTCCAGCCATATTCTTTCCGAGATTGCATTGCTGGCTGATGATATAGGAATTATCGACCACGGTGCATTATTGGAGGAAGAAAGCCTTGCAGAGCTGGAAGCAAAGAGCAGCAGACATATCCGTTTTACCGTTTCCAGTACAACACAGGCGGCAAGAATTTTAGAACGAGGTTTCCATGAAACGCAGTTTACCATACAGGACGACTACAAGATGCGTCTGCATAATTTAGATATTTCTGTCGGGGAAATTGTAACCGCCTTTGTCGAAAACGGGCTTACCGTATCAGAAGCCTATATCTGCGAAGAAAGCCTTGAAGATTATTTTAAGCGTGTAACAGGGGGTGAAGGGATTGCTTGATCTTATAAAGTGTGAATTTATGAAATTAAAGAGAAAGAAATTTATCCCTTTTGTGTTTTTGTCTGCCTTTTTATTCCCTATTCCTATCACATTCCTTATGGCAACACCGAGGATGCTGGAACGGTATCCGAACAAAACGGTTCTTTTTGACGGATTATTCAATATGGTTATGGGATATGGTGTTATCTTTCTTCTGCCATGTATTATTGGGGTCATTGCTGCTATGTTGTTTTTTATGGAGCGTGATAATGACACGTTCAAAAATTTACGCACAATCCCGATAACAAGTACTCAACTGATTATGGCAAAAATCATTGTCCTGTTTGCTTTTGGAATTATTTTTTGTCTTGCTTCCATGTTTGCTACTGTTATTTGTGGTAGTTTCTCAATGGAAATACATGGGATTGCCTATAAACTATTAGTTGCAATCGAGCTTGGTATTTTTATTACAGCAGGAACTTTGCCTATAATTGTACTTGTTGTTTTTTTCAGCAAGACATATATTTTTTCCATTTTATTATGTGTGTTTTACAGTGTGGCAAGCCTTACCGTTGAAACACTATTCGGGACATTGCCTAAATGGTTATGTTGGCTTCTGCCGATCCCCATGACAACGCTCTGGGGTGCGGGAGATATGGTAAAACACGGGTTTCCATTAAACGTAACAGCTTTGGAAAAGATTATTCCGTCAACCTTTCAGACGGTTCTCATTTTAGGGCTAATGGCTGTTATATCAATCTATTTAATAGATTTCTTATACAAGAAAAGGGGGGAATAATGATGTGTCGGATTATCAAAACAGAATTATGGAAGCTAAAGAGATACCATGTCATTTGGGCAGGTGTTCTGTTAATGTTTCTTTCTGTCGGAATTACTCTTTTTAGTTCTACCGCATTAGACGGTACAGTTTGGACGTTTCCGCATTTGGCAGAGCGGGTCATTCAAAATAATACGACAACCATTTTTCCTATGTGTATTACTCTGATTGCAGGATATGTTATTGCGCGTGAGAAATCTGATGATACCTTAAAGAGCATTATGACAATACCTGTTTCCTATCCCGCGTTGATTGGAGGAAAACTGATTATTTGCGGCTTCCTGTCCGTATTTTTGGGTATAGCGAGTACGGCTTTTACTGTCGCTGCGGAATTACTTGTTGGCTTTCCGGGATTTTCGGCAACAGCCGTAATACAGGCTTTGATACAGATTACTCTTAATACTTTATTTTTATATATAGCCGTAACGCCGATTATAGCCTTTACCGCCCGTATCCCTAACGGACACATGATAGGTGTCATTCTTGCATTTGTCTATGGTTATGGAGGAATGTTTGCGGCAGGAAACATGACGCTTGCAAACATCTATCCTATAACAGCAAGTATGGGACTAATTCAGTATCGGAGCTACGACGCAGCCGTATATTGGAATATTGGATTATGTAGTATTAGCATGATTACTGTTTTATTGATTTCTGCGGCTATTGTAGCCACAACAAAAAATGCTTCGTCGGCAAAAATCGTAAAAAAGGTAAAAAAAACCGTTCCCAAAAAAGGTTGGTAACAGGAGGGCTTTCACATGAAGAAAAAAATATTATTTGGAATTGGTGTTGTCTTTTTAATTGTAATTTGTTTTGGCGTTTTTCTGCTTTCAGGGGCAGGCAGCACCTACTATTATTCGCAGATTGACAACAGCAAGATCGAACAGACGGAATCTGCCGGAGGTGTAATTAACTTCGAAGGGAGCATGGATTTCTCCTATACGCTGCGCTGCTATGACGAGGACGGAAACGAAAAGGACATTACCTTTGGAACGTCAAGGGAATTGAAAGAGTACGCTTTTATTCGTCTGACGGTAATGCCTATTCGCGGTGTCCTCGAATGGAGCGAGATACAATATGACGAGCTTCCGATAGCTGTTCAAGAGCAATATACCTTACCAAAATAATTCAGTGAAGAATAACGTCTGCTAAGTTAATAGCAAATCTGCCGCACGACGGCAAAAGAAAAAAAGCCGTCGTAAGTTAGATACTCGTAAGACAGTATTAGATTTGTTTTTTGGAAACGGCGTAGCGTTGGCTATACCGTTTCCCCGTTTTGTAAGTCGTTCAACAAGGACGCGGGGAGTATTCCCACAAGGTCATAGGATATTGCCTTATACCCCATTTGATAGACACATAGAACGAGTGGTATAATCTATCCAGAAAGTCAGGAGGAGAGATTATGG
>RAYQ01000059.1 GCA_003612395.1 Parablautia intestinalis | reverse complement strand
AAGAAAAAGTTAGAAAAACTAAGAACCGGATAGAATCCTTTCGTTTAAGGTGTCTATTCTGGCGGGGACGGGTCATACCTCACAGAAGAAAAGTTTTACCCTTTAGGCACAACAGATGAATATTTTGAAGCACCCTATGAAGAACACCCTATAACGATATGCGGTCAGACAGTTATCCTCACCAATAGGGAACTTGCCGCCGCCCTGTTATCTTTGCCGGAGAAGAACCGGGAAATTATTTTCCTTTACTTTTTCGGGCATTACACACAGCAGGAAATTGGGGAAATGTACGGACGCTGCCGGAGTACGACCGGGTATCAAATCCGCAGGACTTTACAGCTCCTGCATAAAGAAATGGAGGTGCTTTCACATGGGGAATCCGAACCTTTTGCCCTATGAAACGATTGTCCGGGCAACCAGCGGAGAGCCGGAAGCCGTGGACGAGGTTTTACGGCATTACAGCAAGCGTATCCGAATTGCCGCCATTGAAAACGGGCATATCGACAGAGATACCGAGGACAGCATAAAACAGCGGCTTGTTGCTTCCCTATTCAAATTTCGTTTTGATGGGCAGGAAGTATAAGGAATTGCTTTCATTTTTGAAAAAATGGAGGTATAATAGAGCAACGCTAAAAAAATTACAGAGGTGTGCTTATGGAATATATCAGAGTAACAAATGAGAATATAGAAAAAGAGCATATATGTTGTGCAATTTCAAACAATAATGATATTCAAGTGTCATCAAAAAAAGAATGGTTAAAAGAACGTTTTGATGATGGTTTGGTTTTTTTAAAAAGTGAACAACGAGGAAAGTGTTTTATTGAATATATACCCGCTGAAAATGCTTGGAATCCCATTGTCGCAGATGGCTATATGTATATTGACTGTTTATGGGTAGCCGGTTCTTTTAAAGGACATGGCTATGGGGCGGAACTACTGAATATCTGCATTGAGGATAGCAAAAACAAAGGAAAAAAAGGACTATGTATATTATCTGCGGCAAAGAAAAAACCATTTCTGGCAGACCCTAAATTTTTAAAATACAAAGGGTTTGACGTCAGCGATGAAGCGGATAACGGTATTCAGTTATGGCATTTATCTTTTACCGAAAATGCTTTATTGCCAAAATTCAAAGAATGTGCAAAGCACCCTCATATTGATGAGATGGGATATGTTCTGTATTACACCAATCAGTGTCCGTTTAATGCAAAATACATTCCTGTAATTGAAAACATTGCGAAAGAAAAATCTATACAATTCAAGTCGGTTCACTTACAGAACAAGGAGGACGCACAAAACGCTCCAACACCAATTACAACTTATGCATTATTTTTAGATGGTAACTATATTACAAACGAGCAGATGAATGATAAGAGGTTTTTGAAATTATTAGAAAAGTAATTTCCCGTTTGTAGATTATAGTCAACAGAAAATAAAACAATCGCTGTTACATAGAACGGCACACCAAGACAGGAAATCAAGAAAAGGTTTCCTGTTTTTTTGCGCCCATTTTTGGCATTTTGGAAAATCGCCAGTATTATGCAGTGCAAAGAGGGATAGAAAGAAATTTCCTCTCCTGTTTGGCAAATCCGCAGGCTGTCCGTGGAGTGCGGGAGAAAAGAAATTTTTACAAATTCCCGCCTATTCCGGCTTGTGCGGTTTTGTAAGGAATAGAGGGAAATTTCCGCAAATCTCCGTCATTTTTGCTTTGCGTGGTGTTGTAGGTAGTAGGGGGAGAAATATCGCCGTTACTTTGGCAAAATCCCCGCTTGCGGCACTAAAGGTATTGAGGGAAGCCCACACAGAGGAAGCCGCCGCTTTCTTAGAGCAAGATTCTACCACAGTACCAAATTTCGCCTATCGGCTCAATTTGTCCTGCGGGAATCTTGTTGGGGTTGCCACCCCAAGCCCGCCTTTTTGCGGCTTGCGCCGCTTGAAAAAATCCACCCACGAAAGGAGGTTCACAGCCATGAAAAGATATAACACGCCCCACCGCCACCGGGTAATCAAAACACGCTTGACCGAGGAAGAATACGCCGGGTTTTCCGAGCGTGTCACCCTCTGCAAAATGAGCCAGTCTGAATATATCCGGCAAGCCCTAATCAAATCAAGCATACGCCCGGTTATCACTGTTTCCCCGGTCAATGATGAACTGCTTTCTGCCGTTGGGAAACTCACAGCCGAGTACGGGAAAATCGGCGGGAATCTGAATCAGATTGCCCGCTGTCTGAATGAGTACGGCGCACCCTATAACGCCCTCTCCCAAGAGGTACGAGCCGCCACAGCGGAGCTTGCCGCTTTGAAGTTTGAAGTCTTGCAGAAAGTAGGTGAAGCCGTTGGCAACATTCAAACATATCAGCTCTAAAAATGCCGATTACGGAGCTGCCGAGCAGTACCTAACCTTTGAGCATGACGAGTTTACCATGAAGCCCACACTGGACGGAAACGGGCAGCTTGTTATCCGTGACGATTACCGCATTTCCTCTCTGAATTGCGGTGAGGAAGATTTTGCAATCGCCTGTATGCGCTCCAATCAGACCGCGCTCAATGGCGACCCGCACGACTTTCTCATGAACGCCTTCTGCCCGGGCAATATCCTTTTTGGCCATGCCAAGAATGAAATGGGCGTAAATACGTTTTGCCTGCTTATCCGGCAGCCGGGAAATGGCGGCATGGAGTTCCTGCATAGTCACCTTACGCTCATACAACTCATGCGGAGAAAGTGCAACGAAAAGAGCCTCATGCTCAATGCCGTCATTCCGGTCAAGGGAGTAGTACGCCTTGTGCCGGTATGTACGCAGACGGTAAGCCGCCTCTTTGTGGTCGAACTCGGAAAACAGATCGGCCACTTCGTCAGTTACTTCAACAAAACAATCCTGTGTATAATGAGGGTAAATATCCCGCAGATTGATAACTTTCATAAATACCTCCGTTTCGGGTGTTCGGGTTGACGGGTAGCCGAAACGAAGGTGGCGGAGAGCGACACCGGGGTACGACCTCGGGCCAACATGGCCCGAAGTTATGCCAAGAGAACGCAAAAACGCCCGAGTGGCACAAGACCACGCGGACGCATGAAATGACATAATGGTTGAAGTTCCAACAAATTTCGCATACATAACCGGAATAACCCGGAGGAGGATCTATGCTTTTTTTAATTGATGAAACTCATGAACATTTGAAATAATTAACACAGCGGCTCCCTCCTAAAGCCGCCGTTTCAGTACACAATCATCACTCCTTTGCAAAAAAGCGGCGGCTTTGAAATATGTTCAAAACCGCCGTCAGGGCATATTGGTGAAATGAGCGCACAAAGCCATCTGCCCCGCAACGGTTTTTTCTTTCCCCGTCGGGCGGGGCAGGATAGCTTTAATATTACTGTTTCAGATTTCTACTTTTGCTTTTGCAACAAGATATTTTTTCTCAATGGTTGTAAGATATTGTTGACGATAAGCCATTACAACCGCTTCATCCGCAGTTACAAAATAACCTCGCCGCATTTTTTCAATCACGCCATAATGTTGTAGTTCTCGAAATGCTTGGGATGTAGATAATCTAAAGAATAATACACGGAGGCAGACGTGAGCGGCAAGCTGGAAAACCTGCAAAGGCTCATGGGGCAGTTCTCCATGCCGGAGGACGGGGAATTTTCAGAAGAGGAGATGGATAAATATGTGTCAGGGGTGAGGGTTTACGAAGACCGCTTTGAGTGGCTCCTAAACCTAAGCCCCGATGCGGGAGGGGGACTGGATGATGCTGGTTCCCCCGTTTATTTCAAGAAGATAACGGTCACGCCGGATGACGAGCGGGCGTGGTTCAGGAAGCACCCGCAGTGGTCAAAGTCCAACAGGTACGCGGAACTGGAGGTATGGATATTCATTTAAAACGAAAGAGGGACAGGGCGGAAGGGCTGTGGCGCAGCCTTTCCGCCCTGTCACCGATTTGCGGTTACAGTTCTGAGGTCATTTCTTTTGCTTCTGTCGGCAGGCATTTCCCTAAAAACATGGCCTTGCAGTCGGAAAATCCCAACAGGTAGGCGAGCATCCCAAACCGGGAGCCGAGAGCGTTCTGCTCGCTGACGTAGCGGTCAATCAGCAGCCGGATTTCTTTTGATAAATCCATCCTGTCCAGTTCGCCGGAGTATATGTCCGACTTGCGGAGAATCGCCTGGTATTCCCCGTCACTGCTCACGATACCGTTCATGACGCTGTGCATGCGGGTATCCATCAATTGGTATAATGCAGAATCCTTTTCCAATCCAATCCCTCCTTCCGTGGTGTCGTAGCTTACCTCTGTTTTGGCGGGATTGCAAGCGGAAAAAGAAAAAAGCCGGAAAACCGCTTGTAGCGTCCGACTTTTTGGCTAATTGTTTTTCTTTTCTATAAATTTATCATGCATCTGTTCAAGCAATGTAAAATCAACCGTGCTTTTCAGATATCCGATGGCAGGATTGTTTTCCTTTTTCTGTTTGTACAGAATTTTTGCATTCTGGACGATTTTGTTTTTGTTTTTACGGATAAAAAGCATTTCCTTATGTATGAGAGCCTTATAAAATAAATCTTGTTCATGCTCCACGTCATATAGGGTTAATTCCGATGCAGGAACAGGAATCATATTGCTCAGTTTCAAAGTTCCCTTTAATTCCAGTTCCCCGGATGAGGATTGGGATGTAATGCGGATGATGGGGACAATGCTTCCGCGGATTTTCTGTACTCCATTTTCCATTCGGTAATCAGAATTTTTAGGCGAGGAAAGGGGGATGTAATAGTTATACCCGTTAATGCTGTATACAATGCCCAGATACTTCCGTGTATGGTTCCGATCATTTTCCTTTGAGGAAAAAACATTTTTTTCAACGGTACTGATATATGAGATGTATTCCTCAGATATTTCATATAGTTTTAGTTCGCTCATTGGTATCTCCTGCAAAGAAAAGGGCGATCATAGCGATCACCCTTTGATTTTAAAGTTTCCCACTGTCTGGCAGGGAATCTCCTGATTGATAAAGTTTTCCACTATCTGGCAGGAACTCTCCTGAATATAAAGTTTTCCACTGTCTGGCAGGAACTCTCCTGACGATGGTTTCCCATCTCTGATATTATTATACGTTTTTGCGGGAAATATGTCAATAAAAATGAAAAATTCCGCTGAAATCATTTTATGCCGGATTCCGCATAAAAGCAAGGAAATTTTGTCGAATCCCGTTTGTCGAAAGTCGAATTGGGTGGGGTAAAGAGGGGTAAAAGTCATCATAATCTAACAGCGGCACAGGCGGCAATTTCCAATTGATGCCATAGGAATTTGGGTACTCGTAGGCGAAAGTATTGAAGAATGGCTTAAAATCAAGAATTTTAAGGCTTGGTGGGGTTCATCATGGTGGGTGGTGGGCCTCTCTTTTTTGCGTTTTTGATGCCGCTGATAGGATGGCGATAAGGGCAAAAATCGTACTATCAGGCAAAAGTATACTTTCACGCAAAAGTCAGAGGTTTCCGTGATAGTATAAAACGGAAAGGTAAAAAGGAGTAAGATATTGGCGGTTTTGGCTGAAAGGTGTATTAGCTTGACGGAAAATGCTGTTGAAAAATGGGGGATATGGTACAAACACGGAAACTGCCCGGAGTTTTCGTGTTTGTATATGAGTTTCCGTGATAGTTTGGAGTTTTGCCTGTTTGTATATGAGAAAAAAGGGTAAAAATTGAATGGATAAATGATAACGGGGGAAAGGGCTGTTTTAGCATTTCATTTTTACAAAATAGTTTCAGTCCACTCATCAACTCTTTCATGGTATAAAAACAGTTCCGCAGGAATTTTGATGGTATCCGAGGGAACTGGTGTTTGTATCACACAGCCTTTCAGCGGAAGTCCGCGCGTTCCTGTTTCCTGATCGGGTTTTAAGCGCATCATGAGAAAATGGGAACTTCCCTGATGTGTTTCCGGATGGGATTTCAAATATTGTTTGGAGTAGAAGGTAAGGTCATAATTTTTACTGCATTCATATTCTATGCCTATATAGCACATCCCTTTCGGACAGCACTGCTCCAATGCGTCATAACTTTGCTTTCGTGCCTGTTTTAACTGTTCTGGGGTAAACTTTTCTGCCAGTTTGGGATCGTTCAATTCTTCTTCCGTATTTTTCCACACATCTATCAAGGCAACAGAATTTATATGGCAAAGTACCTCATCCCCATGACTATCTATGAAACAGAAAGAACGGGATTTCCCGACATTCAGGGTAACTGTCTTTTCTATTATGTGCTGGATGGGATTTGGCCTGTGCGTTATCGTGATGGGTGTTTGAGGTGTAAGGTGGGGCAGCTTCGAAACCTCCGCTATGTTCAGCGTCAACAGCCTGAGATTCTCCCAATCTATATCTTTCAGCCATTCGGGAACTGTCCAGCCCGCACCCATCATATCGAAAAACAACTGGATCATTCCATAATTATCAGAATCCATAGGGCTGCCCATGCCGCCCTGTATCTTGAGATGCACATCATCAAGGCAGAGATCACTGCAATGCAGATAACTGTATCCGTGCCTTTCATGCTCTTTCAGCATCCTCCTGTGATTACGGATGCCTTTCCTGTTCCGGCTTTCCGGTTCCATATATGGTTCTATGATATACAGTTTTGCTTCATCGGATAAGGTCATGCCGACAATATGGTATTTCATGCCATTCCGTTCTGTGGTTTTCCCAATCACAAGGATATCCTGCCATTTTGAGTGGAAACCTTCTAATAATGAAAAATTCATCAGCCACACCTCCGTAAAATCTAATATGGCAAGTATACCATGTATGCTGAAATAATTCCACAAAATGCGGAAGGGCTCAATAGTAAAGCTGTGCCTTTCATTCCCGAAAAATAGTCGTTTCGTGCCATTGGGTGAAAAACAGATAATTTCTATGGTATAATTCAGAGGACGCTTTTACTTTAGCGGGAACGGTTTTCTGCCGAAGTAATAGGAAACAGTCCGGGAAGCTTACAGGCAAAGCACGGAAAATCTGAAATCCTATATGCAGCGCCAGTGGTGCCTTGTCGGGGGAATGGCTGGTACGTTCAGGGAGATGGAATAAAAAAATAGATGATATAATTGAAAAAAAGGAAATAGGAGAAATGTCTATGACGCAGTATAAAGTTTTGATTATAGAAGATGACTTGAATGCAGCACAATCCATCAGTAATTTTTTAAGTGCATGGGGCTTTCAATGTGAATATTTGAAAGACTTCGTGCAGGTGACAGATCAGTTTATCAGCTTCAAGCCGGAAATTGTTCTGCTGGATATAACGCTTCCGCATTATAACGGCTATCATTGGTGCGAAGAAATAAGAAAGATTTCAAAGGTTCCGATCATCTTTATTTCATCCATCAATGACAATCTGAACATGATCTTAGCCATGAACATGGGGGGTGATGATTTTGTGGTAAAACCATTTGACCTTAATTTTCTGCTTGCAAAGATTAATTCCCTGCTGCGGCGCACCTATGATTTTCAAGGTGCGATGAATGTAGTTGCCTGCGGTGATGTGGTGTTGGATTTGGATAATGCAAAATTGCAGTACAAGGGAGGAATATTGGAATTGTCGCGTAATGATTTCATAATTTTGAAAGAGCTTATGACCCACAGCGGTAAAAATGTGTCCCGTGATGAACTTATGCAGGCATTGTGGAATGACAATACTTTTGTTGATGATAACACGCTCACGGTCAATGTGACAAGAGTACGAAACAAACTGAGGGGGATTGGTCTTGAGGATTTTATTGTCACCCGGAAAGGCATGGGCTACCAAGTTGGATAAAAAACATTTTCTGATTCAGTATCTGAAGGAAAAATATAAGGTGATTGTCGTGTTTTGTGGGCTGATTTTGTGTAATTTCTTTTTATATTTTCTTTACGATGTCCGCATGGAGCCGGTTTTATACACAACATTTCTGCTTATCCTGTTTACATTGCCCTTTGCTTTTTGGGATATGCGCCGCATATACAGGAAATGTGAGCGGCTGCAAAATATCGGGCAGAAGGAATATCCGGTTATGCCTGATCTGTGGGCGGCTGATACGCTTTTAGAACAAAACTATCAGCGGGTAATTAAAGGGGCTTTGCAGGCATGGCAGGATGAACGGACCAGGTGGCGGGAAATAAATGCAGAAAGGGATGATTATTATACCCTCTGGACGCACCAAATAAAGACACCCATTTATTCTATGGACCTGATGCTGCAGACGGGCGACACCACGCCATCTAAATGGAAAGCGGAGCTGCTGCAGGTATCACGGTATGCAGACATGGCACTCAAATACCTGCAGTTGGAAAACCAATATTCCGATCTGTGTTTAGAACAGGTAAAGCTCATGTCTGTGGCTCATTAGCAGTAAAAAGCCGGATTTGTAATCTTTTTTGCAAAAAGTTTGGATTTCTCCTAAGTTTGGATTTATGGAAAAATCCAAAAGTTTAGATTTTTCCACAATGCTTGTCTTTTGGTCTTTGGTTTCTTTGGTTCGGAATAGTGTGGTGCTGGCGGTCTATCTCTTGTTTTCGGTTGCTTGCTTCTTTACCGTACATGAGCATTTAAGCAGGAAATGTCACCTAAATCTATGGCAGGCGGTTCCTGCTTTTTTTATACTCTTATGTGTAAAGCCAAAATACAGAAAGGAACATATACATGAATGATAAAAAAACAACTTTACTAATGGTGGAGCATCTGCGGAAAATTTACAGCACCAGATTTGGTGGCAGTCAGGTGGAAGCACTGAAAGATATTTCGCTTGGCGTAGAACAGGGTGAGTTTATTGCTGTCATGGGCGAAAGCGGCTCCGGCAAGACAACGCTACTCAACCTTTTAGCAGCGTTAGACCGTCCTACCGAGGGAAAATCCTGCTTGCCGGAAAGGATATTTCCCAGATCAAGGACAGCAATATCTCCCGGTTCCGGCGCGAAAATTTAGGGTTTGTCTTTCAGGACTTCAACCTGTTAGATAACTTTTCCCTGCGGGATAATATCTATCTGCTCCTTGTACTTTCCAATACTCCAAAGAAGCAGATGGAAAGCAGGTTAGAACCGTTGGCAGCGCAGCTTAAAATTTCTGATATTTT
>RAYQ01000058.1 GCA_003612395.1 Parablautia intestinalis | reverse complement strand
AAGAATTGTCATATCTTGATTCTTACCCAAAAAGAGGTATTTTTTTCCAAAGACACAAACTATTTTACACTACCATTTTATGAAGACCTTGTATCACTGTTTGATGAGAAAATAATTATATATTTCTCTGTGTTCAGCAAAATAGAATATGTTATTAGCCAATTGTTTGTAAATTATCATAATTCTATGTTTGTTGATGTTGATTACATGAAATATTCAATTATTAAGGCTATAAATGTATATCAACCACAAAATGTGATAGAAGCAATTTATAAAGAACCACAAATATTTGTTAATGAACTATGGTCTTTTTTAGAAGATAGGATTATTAAAAATCAGACTAATAATATTTTGAAAGAACATGAGAATAAAGCATTTGAAGAAATACTTGTATTACTTGACGACACAAAGGCACTGGAGACATTAGATTGGGCATATTTTGCGCCGTTTGCTGGATTTAAGAAACTGTTGATAGAGATGAATATTGTTAATTATAGGCTGATGATTGATCGAGAAGGAGAAGAAGCGCATACATTGAATGCTGCAATAAATGAAGGACTTCAAAATGTTACCGAGGAAGACTCCAGGGAATATGTGGGACTTAGAATGGCAGACATGCTTGTAGGATTAATATCTCGATTGATGCAGTCATTGAAGATATCATTAAATGGAGATTATAAAGACGGGAAAATTAAGAAGACTCTTTTGGATTCTGGTTGGTTTGCATTGAATCAAAAGCAACTTGATTTGTATAAAAAATTGTATCAAGTAATTTGTGGAAATAATGACTATTGGTACAAATCTTATGCTGGTATTTATTCAGATGATTTGGTGGCTTTTGTAGCGCTTCTTCAATTTATGAATCATTTTTCTGATGTGGAAGAAATTTGTAGTAGTAAACTTGAAATGCAACCAGAGTATTATAATGCTTTTGTCTGCGAAAGATTGAGCGAGCGTTATAAAATTATGGGAAACAAATTACCGATTGATCCTATTGCAAATGATGACAAAGATTGTTTTAATAATCAAAGAGGTGCAAAGGTTTATAAGGATATTAATAAGCAGCCTATGTTGACATTACATAGTGGACAGAATGAATTTTATGTGCTTTCGGTGGGGTTTTCACGGAATGGAACCCCGATGGTGACAATTTTGGAGAATGAACAGCCGAAGTGTTATAGACTACCGGATGAGTATGGCGATTGGACTATGACTGTTGTAGGATTTGCCAATATGGGTGAAAGATTGTTTCCAGCGAAAGTGTTATTTTCACTAATTGATGGAAGGTATTTGGTTGATATTTTATAGATTATAGGAATGGCTGTCCTAGATTAAGATTGATAGAAAGCATGGTAATAGGTTAGGTACATATCCATATCAAAGAGTTTTTATTATTTGAAGCAAGAACGGGAGGAAAGCATGAAAACAATAGATACTAATACATTTGTAAATAGTTTTAAGGTTAAGCCGGATAAAAGTATGTCTTTCCTCTTGGGAGCAGGAGCATCCATATCATCGAATATTCCATCTGGTGGGCAAATGGTATGGGATTTTAAAAGAACATTGTATTGTACAGCCAATAACATTCGGACAAGTTTGTATGGTGATTTGTCTAAAGAGAATGTACAGAAGGAGATTCAATCATATTTTGATGGACAAGGGGGATATCCGGAATTATGGTCAACAGAAGAGTATTCATTTTATTTTGAAAAGTGCTATCCATCAAGAAAAGATCGAGAGTATTATATTCAAAATAAAGTACGGGATATAAAACCATCATTGGGATATTTATGTATGGGTGAGATGATAATCAATGGGAAAGTAGACTTGGTTTCAACTACTAATTTTGATGATTTGGTGCAAGCTGGTGTTCATTCAATTGATTCAAGTGTTTCAATTAAAACAATATCATCTGCCGTTGGCAATAGTGTTGGATTTTCGTTGAATGAAGGATTTCCTAATATAATAAAATTACATGGAGATTATTTATTTGATAAATTAAAAAACACAGAGTTAGAATTGCAAAAATTAGAGGATGAAATAGCAGATATTTGGAAAACATCTATAAAAGAAAATGGATTAATAGTTATAGGGTATGCTGGCAATGATAATTCTGTTATGTCTGTTCTGGAAGAATTAATCAGTGAAGCTGATATAAAGAAAGGTGTATATTGGTGCAAACCAAAGGGCAGTAATCTTAGTATAAGAGTATGCAAGTTTATGGAGACTGCTTGCAATGTTAATGAACAGTCGGCAGTAGTTGAAATTGAGGCTTTTGATGACCTTATGTATAGTTTGTACTTGGCTATGAATTTGGAAAATTCCAGCATCGATGAGCTATGGAAAGGTCATGATAAAAAACAAGATATTTTATATGATGCGATAGGAAAGTATACAGCAACAGTAATAACGAATGCATTACCAGCAATGCAGTTTCCAAGAAAATGTTATGTATTTAGTTCGAGCATTACTACTTGGAAAGAATTGCGGGCAACAACAAATAATTCTTGTGTTGCAATTTTATATAAAGGTAAAGTATGGACATTGGGGAGCAAAAGCGGTATTTTAGAGGCTTTTGCTGATAAAAATATTAGTAATATTGAGGAAATGGATATTCCAATATATATGATGAAACTGGAACATTCAGATGTCATAGGCATGTTTTATGAGATTATAGCAAATAACTTATTAAGCATGGGTTTATCTTCATTTGGAAAAAATAAGTACTTTGACAAAAATAGCCGGCGTTTAAAGAACGGTTGTTTTGTTTATGATGCAATTAAAATAGCTCTATCATTTGTCGATAGTAATGTAGTTATGAATTTATTGCCTACAGTTCATGTATTAAAAAATGATAAATCCCAATTAGAACGATTTGCGTATCAGAACATTGTAAACAGTGAAATGTCAATACTCTATAACAAACAGATGAATGAAAAGATAGAAATATGGATACAGAAATTATCAAAGAAAGGGAAAATAAATTTTGAATTAGGAAATGCTGTGTTGGAGTTTAATACACAACGAATACAATTTGCTGGAACAGGCAGTATCAATAAATGTTATCAAGCGAAGGAAACGGAACTTGCTTTTGATTATGAAAATGGTAGTTGCATCGCAGTTAATCAATTAAAAGGGTTAGTTAATTATGGACCATTAGAATCATATGCAAATCGAAGTGTTCGATTAGCAGTGCTGTCACCTAGAGAATGTGCAGCAGATATATGGAGGCACTTAAATGAACTGAATAAGCATCATGCAACAACTTTAAAGCAGGATAAAGCATTTTTACCAGAATATATAGGATTTCAAGATGTTTTTAGATGTGGATTGAATATTCCAAATGGAGATGATACCAAAAGATTTAGGGGTTATCCTTTAGGCGGGGCTTTAAAGGCAAGTACGGAAGATTTCTTTAACGGGATTTGTCAATATATTGATGTGATGGAAAGGGAAAAACATGAATTTGATGTTTTGGTAATTTATATTCCAAACCAGTTAAGTAAAATGAGAGAACTGAAAAATGAAAATGTTTATTTTGATTTGCATGATTCACTAATAATATATTGCGCTGGTAAAGGTATTGTTACGCAGATAATAGAAGAAAAATCGGTTCATACCAATAGTGATATGGCAAAAATTATGTGGGGACTTTCCACCGCTATATATGCAAAGGCTATTGGAAAATTATGGAAACCCAAGCTGACAAGATATAATACGGCGTATATTGGTTTAAGTTATGTACAATCAATAAAGAATAATGAAAAAATATCAATTGGTTGTAGCCAGTTATTTGATTCAGAAGGAAATGGCATGGAATTGTACTTGCGTCCGCTAAAAGATCCACAGATTATACAGAAAAATCCTTATATGAGAAGTGGAGATGCTTGTCGCCTTATGAATAATTTGAAAAGAATTTATGACGAATCGGTTCCTTTGCATAAATTAAATCGAATTGTAATACATAAGACAACACACTTTACAAAGGAAGAAATGGAGGGAATAACAAATGGGCTTGCAGGTGTGGATAATATTGAATTGTTGCAAATTCAAGAATTTTCTGCATGGAGAACAATAAGATTTCAGAATGATACTGCAACACCATTTCCCGTTCAAAGGGGAACTGTTATTCCACTTGACAAGGACACATTTTTAATTTGGACGCATGGAAGTGTTCAGCATGATGAATTGGCAGGAAAAAATTTGAATTATTATAAAAATGGTAGAGGAATACCTGCTCCTTTATTGGTAAGACGATTTATGGGGAAATCATCGGCACAAGAATTGGTCAATGAAATTCTAATGCTTACTAAAATGAATTGGAACAGTGGGGACGGATTATACAAAATATTGCCTGTAACGCTGGACTTTGCCAAGGCATTATCCCGTGTTGCTAAGCAAGACTTAGTGGTCTATGATAGACAGTATGATTTTAGATATTTTATGTAAGGATTACCAATCATCAATAATGAAATCTGCTTAAAAGAGTGGCACCGAATGATATATATAAAGAAAAAGATTCAAAAGATTGGATAATCCAAAATGGCTTGTATTTCAATTTGAATACTGGTAATGAAGAAATGTCCCAAAATGAAATAAGCAAATATTTGTTGCGGATAATAAGATTATCATGAATAATTCATAGAAGAAAGAGAGGCATCCGAATGATACCATTAAAAATAGAAACTTTACTAGAAGGGCGTGTCGTTGAGCATGACCGTGTAGAGTATAAAACAGGCTGGAATCCAAATGATATTATACATTCTATTTGTGCTTTTGCAAATGACTATGATAACACCAATGGCGGATATATCGTCATAGGGGTAAAAGAGAGCAATGGTATGCCAGTATTTCCGTTAGAAGGTGTTCCGAAAGAAAAGCTAGATTCCATACAGCAGGAAATATTTCAGTACTGTAATCAGATTATTCCAAGGTACATTCCAAGAATAGAAGTGGTTGATTATAAGAATGAAGGAACTTATATGATATATCTATGGTGTTCGGCGGGTGATAGCGGTCCTTATCAGGCGCCGAAATCAGTGTATGTTGAAAATGGCGAAAAAGCTGACAAAAGTTTGAAATATTGGATCAGACCGGCATCGCTTACGACAGATGCGAAACAGGACGAAATATCTGAGTTGTTTGATAAATTTAATTCCGTGCCATTTGATGACCGTGTCAATAGAAAGGCAAAAATTGATGATATCATGAGAGGATATCTTGAAGACTTTATCAGGAAGAGCAACAGTAGTCTGGTGATGGAACTGAATAGCAGTTCGTTAGAGGAACTGCTGCTTGCACAGGAAGTTGCAAATGAGACAGATACGGAATTAGATATCAGAAATATCGGTGTATTGATGTTTGCGGAACATCCGGAGAAGCTGATTCCGGGGGCATATATTGAGCTGATTCGATTTCATTCAGAAGAAGCCGAGGCATCGGATGATTTTACGGAAAAAATATTTACAGGACCAATATGGAGACAGGTTCAGGATGCTTTGAATTATATAAAGACAACTGTGATTGAACAAAAAGTTGTAAAGGTTCAGGGTCAGGCGGAAGCAGAACGATATTTTAACTATCCATATAATGCATTGGAAGAAACATTGGTAAATGCAGTATTTCACAAGTCGTATCGCGAGCCGGAGCCAGTGGAAATCCGTATATATGTGGACAGCATTCAGATACTTAATTATCCCGGACTTGCGAAATGGATTAATCTTGAACGTTTTGTATCAGGCAAAGTGAAAGGAAGGAAATATCGTAACAGAAGAATTGGGGAATTATTTAAGGAGATTGATTTATCTGAAAAAAAGGGAACAGGTATTCCTAAAATATTAAGAGAACTGAAACAAAATGGTTCACCGGAGCCTGAGTTTGATATGGATGAGGAAAGAACCTATTTGAATGCGATTATCCGTATAAGAGACGGTTTTGAAAGAAAAGAGAAAATGTCCGAATCAATGTCCGAATCAATGTCCGAATCAATGTCCGAATTGGAAAGAGCAAGAATGCAGATTATTTTGATTTATCTGGAAACAAATAAAGAAATAAATAGCGCTGCTGCGGCAAAATTGCTGGAAGTTGAAATAAAGACGGCAAGCCGTTTGTTGTTGAAGGCTGAAAAGCTGAATATCCTTAAAGGCGCAGGAAAAACAAAAAATAAGGTTTATTTTAGAGAATAGTGCAAATGAATGTCATAAGAATGGATTAAGAGGCCTATCTCCATCATAAGAAAAATGATGGAGATAGGAAACAGGCTGTTAATTAAATTCATTTATGGCATTCACATAATCTTGTAAGCCATTTGCTTTCAATGCAAGCTTTGCATATAAAAGCGGTGTTTCTTCTGCTAAATGGTACAGATAGACTACATCACTGGGATCATCGAAGATAACAGAGGAATTACATTCTTTACAACGGATAAAAAGAATGGAATTTTCGCCAGTGTTCACAATGATGGAATCGGTTGCAGGTTCGTACATACCAAACTGAAAAGTAAGATTGTTATTCATGCTGGTCTCCTTCCCACAGATACTTTGCACCATCCAGCAGGTCAATAATAGCTGTCAGCATATTGGTGTATTCAGTCTGTAATTCCTTAATGGATTCCAAAGAAGGAAGCGCATCAGGAGTAACATCGTTTGCGGTAAATTCTTTTTGCATTTTAAGTAATTGCAGATACAGCGCATTGACAGTCTGTACTAAAGGATATATGGTTTCTTTCTTACCGACAACGCAGATGCGGTTGTAAATGCAGGAACGGACAAAGTAATCTTTTTTCATCATTCCACTGGCAAGAATGCGAGCTTCGATTTGTTTTCGTTCGGCATCGGTGATTCTGAAACTAATGGTTGGATTTTTATGTTTGTTGCTCATAGCAGTGCTCCTTTCGCTTTGACAGTGGCAACGGGTGTAATAGATAGCCTGACAGCCACATGGATTTATTTGTTGTAAGTAATAAAAAAGTAGATTATATCAAGCCGATGGAAAATTATCGGTGCAGATACTGCAACTAATTTGCTACTGAAAACTTTGAAAACGATGCGAAAAGAGTAATATTTGGCGAAATAGATGTATCTGAAATGTAGGAAATATCAGCATTTGAGAGTTGCTGATAAAAACTTCGGGAAGAGTTCGAGTAACGGATACAATCCTGGAAACGCTGATAAATGATATGCTCCCCATATGGTAGACAATGGAAATATCCAAAAACTATCATATGAGGAGCATATCTATGTCTAAAAGAAAATACACAAAAGAATTCAAACTAAAAGTATTGAAGGATCATGAAGAGGGAGCCTCATTCTGATTTTGTCAAGATTAGTTGACACATTTTCTTCAAGGATTTTGTATCCTATGCTGCTTCTTTCAGGGAATCATAGTATTGATGTCGTTTAACCATAGGAGGAAGCCCTCCGTTGGCAGAGCAGATTCTTCGGTTATTCCAGTAGCTGATGAAATATCTCCAGATAATCGTCCTGAGTTCATCTGTGGTTATTTTTTCCGTATCATAACGGTCGTACAGCAGTTCTGATTTCATCCCTGCCCACATACTTTCACAGCGGGCATTATCATGACATCTTCCGCCTCCACTGTTCATACTTTGCTGTATGCCGTACTGCCGGACCGCATCGCGGTAAAGCCGGCTGGTGTACTGGCTCCCTCTGTCACTATGGATAATGGCTCCACGGATACCGGGGTACCCATTAAAAGTATTTTCCAGTGTCTGAACACATAACGGTGCCTTCATGTTGGTATCCATTGCCAGACCGGCCACGCTGGAATCAAAACAGTCAAAAACAGCAGAAACATACAGTTTTCCATCACTGGCTTTGCTCTCTGTTATATCTGTAACACATTTTGTCAGCGGCTCCTCTGCATGGAAATCACGTTTTAACAGATCGTCTGATTTTCTGGCTTCCCTGTCCGCTTTTGTGATCCCGTTTGGCTTGCGTCTGGGATGATGACTGATTCCGATCTCTTCCATGATACGGTAAACAGTGCGTTCACTGGGAATATTCACATTTTCTGGCTGCTTCAATGTCAATGCCTGATACATGCGGATACGGCCATAAGTATCATTGCATTCATCTTCCGTAAGAATCTCTTTCATGGCCTCCGCCAGTGGCTGATATTTCCATGGGCAGTCTTTGTTTGCAAGATACTGGTAAAACCCTTGTCTGCTGACATGGAGGACTCTGCAGAAAAAAGCGATATCCCCTTTTAATTCGCCGTCTTTCGTTTTTAATGCAATAAACTTCATTCTTTCGTTTTTGCTGACTTCAGACGGCCCGCAGCGAAAAAAGCGCTGGCCTCCTCCAGAAAATCATTTTCTTTCTTCAAACGGCGGTTTTCTTTGTCCAGTTCTTTTACCTGCCGGCGAAGCTTTAGGAGTTCCTCGTTAAGCGTCATAGCGCTTTGTGGAGTCTGTGAACCAGCTCCAAGGTCAAGACTGCCAAGACGGTTAGCCCGTACCCAGCCATACATGGTGTTTTTGGGAACTCCCAGTTCTTTAGCAGCTTTAGCTTGTCCGATTTCTTTAGCGAGCTTCACTGCCTGTACTTTGTATTCGTGGTCATATTGTCTGTTTTCTGCCATTTTGTTCACTCCTTATTCTCTTGATTATATCTCAAATCCTTGAGAATATGGTGTCAACTTTTTTTATACCACATCACTTTTTGGATACCATTCGTTGAAAAGGTTGGTAAAGGCGGCAAATTCGTTGCTCTCAAGGCTGCCCGTGTCCACGTTGTCCATGATGGCGATGAACCTCACGCCCGCTTCGGGGTAGATGATTTCGGAGTAAGAGCCGACCTCGATATAGTTCCTGCCGAAGCGTGATAAGTCTTTGACAATGACGGTCTTTACAAGCCCTTTTTCAATGTCCATCGACATTTCCTTAAAGCTTGGGCGGTCAAAATTCGTACCCGTATAGCCGTCGTCCACATAGAATTTTGGGTTAGGGAAACCGTGTTCTTTGGCGTATTTCATCAGATATTCTTTCTGGTTTACAATGCTGTTGCTTTGCCTTCCCGTCCGTCATCTTGGCTTAATCTACAATATAATGCCGTAAATTCTTCCTGCTGTCTTTTCATAAAGTTCTCCTTTCCGACAGCAGACACGGTATTGTGAAGTGTAGGTACAGTGTACCACATCTGCCCTTAAACTTTAACGCTTTAAAGCGATAATTCTTCCGTTGCCTGTTATTCCCCGTCATCATCACCCCAATTCCCATCATCATAAAATCCATATCCCTGTGCGCCACGCCGAAAAATATCCGTAAGCATTACAAGCAAATCCCTCCCGTCTTTTCGGAAGTGGGCGTTGACGGTGTATTCCGTGCCGCCGATTTTCTCGGTAATGCTCATCGGCTCTGGGATGCGGACAAGGGGCGTGACGTTCTGGACAGGCGGCAGAGGGGGATATATTTTGTCTGGATTTACCATAGGGACGTCCTTGTATTCCTCCATAATCGCCTGTATTTCTTCCTCTGACAGTAACCGCCAAATAATGATGCGGTCAGATATAAAATTACCCCAGCCCTTTGCGAGTTGGAGTAATTCACTATAATT
>RAYQ01000057.1 GCA_003612395.1 Parablautia intestinalis | reverse complement strand
GAGAAGTTCCGGAAAGCTCTTGTGAAGATGTGTCAGAGGATGTGATGGCTTTTTTGGCGGATTTGTAGTAAGACAGGTCAGGAGAAGCTAATACGCTTGGTATTACAAAGGACAGAAAAGTAATACCGGATGTTATACAGATTATTATATGGTAATACCGTAAGTTTTACAGACAGATGATGGTAGTACATGGAGTATTACAGATACTTGCCCCGAAAGGGGCATATGTAGAGAGGGTTTTAGGGGGATTCAATCCCCCTAACCAGATTTTGTGAAACGCATGGCGTTTTACGTATCTGGCAAATTCTCTCTGCAAATGATTTGAGGCAAATTGAAGATTTGCTGATGGCAGATAAAAAATAGATGAAAGAAGGGATTGCTTATAGGAAGAGGAAAACAGCTCATAGAACCAAGGAAGAATTTTACTATTCGGCTGTCGGATAGGGAACGTGAGCAGACAGAGTATGATGCCAGAGTCAATAACATGAAAGTATCTGATTATGTAAGATATCTGATTACTCATAGCGGCAGATTGGATACTTCGTTTGCATCTGACAGACGGGAGCTGATTCGTCAGATTTCAGGTCTTTGCAATAATTACAATCAGATGACCAAAATAGCCAATGGGGGTGGCTATGTATTTGACAGTACCATGAAAGATGCAAATCATCTGATGAAACAAATAAAAGAAAAAATGAAGGAGTTGGCGGGCAAATGGCAATAACCAAGACAATGCATATGAAGGCAAGCGGTAAAGGGAAGATTGATGTCCATTTGGAACATGCCATCAATTATATTCTACAGCCAAAAAAACTTGGGAATGCCAATCTGACAGGCGGTATTAACTGCCTGCCAGATGCTGCCTATGAGCAGATGAAAGCAACTAAGCAGATGTTTGGGAAAACAGGAGGCAGGCAAGGGTATCATTTCGTCATATCGCTAAAACCGGGCGAAGGGACACCAGAGATTATGTATGATATAGCCATGCGTTTTGCAGAAGAGGCATTTGGCGGAGAGTATGAGACTGTGGTGGCTGTTCACACAGATAGAAATCATCTTCATGCCCATATTATAATAAACAGTGTAAATATGGTAACAGGATATAAGTTCCAGTATCACGAGGGTGACTGGAAATATAAATTCCAACCCATTACCAATAAACTCTGTGAAGAATACGGACTGCATATCACACCTGCAGAATATAGCAAAGAGCCTAAAAATATGGCAAGACCGCAATGGGAGCGAGGACGGGTATTTTCCAAGTGGATTGAACAGGATGCAAGATTCTGTGCTCTTCATGCAGAAAATATGGAACATTTTATTTTCTTGTTAGAGAAACAGGGGTTCGAGATAAAGCAGGGAGAGCATATTGCTGTAAAGGTTCCGGGAATGAAAAGGTTTAAAAGACTGGATACCATATCAGAGGATTTTTGTAGAGAAAACTTGGAGACAATGTTTAAATACGGAGATGCAAGTCTGGCATTCCCTGTGGATCATGCAATGCCTTTAATACCAATAAGAAAAACAATTCTTACACCATACCAAAGGAAGTGCTATGTACGAATGTATCGTTTGCGGTTGGCAGAGAAAAAGCGTTTTACGTACAAATCAGCTTATCTGTATGAGCAGATACGGAAAATGCATGAGCTACAGGAAGAGTATCTGGTGGTGGTTAAGTATGATGTGAAATCATTTGTGGATTTGGTTCATTTGAAGTTTCGTTTAGAAAGGGTGGACAAGGAACTGTGTAAGATACAGAAAGAAATGTATCGGGACAGAGCTTCGCAGAAAAGAGCCTGTAAGACAGCAGAAGATTTGGCTTTTTTTGAAGCATCGGAGGACGATTACCGGGAACGGCTGGAGCAGGTAAAACTTCAAAAGAAAGATAATCATAAGAAGCTGAAAGCGATGGAACGGTGTCTTGAGAGAGATGGAAGTACGCTGGATGCGGAACTGGAGTATCGGATACCTGTTGGGAATATGGATGAGCTAACAGAAGTTACAAGGGATGAAATACCAAGGAATCCGCATCGGCAGACGGAGGATTTGGTAGTTTCACAAGTGATTTCAGAAGATATTACTGATGAAATTGCGGCAGATGTTGGAGATAGAGATACGGCTGATATGAAGTTGCCCGCAAACAAAGCTGATTATATGAGAATGAGTGTGGCTGAAAAAGTGTTCTGTTATCCGTTTGATACAAAGGGAATAGAATCGGCATTTGAGATGGTTCGGGCGTATTTTGAAAAAATAGATATGGACACAGGTTTTCATTCCGTATATGAGGAGGCAAAACTTCTGTCAGATTACTATGAGAAGCAGAAAGCGGAAGAATTTATCGGAGAGAGAGCAGAACGGGTAATAGAGACAATGAAACTTCTGGGAATTGATGCAGGCAGAATGGCAGAGTATTCAACAGATGTATTGTCTGAGGTATTTAGTTTTGGGGATATGGAGTATTTTGCTGGAATTAAGTTGTTTAATAGAGTAATCGATAGATTGGAAATTAATATGGAACAGCAGAAACGATATGAAGTGTTTGACCGGATTTATGAGGAAGGGATGCAAAAGAAGGATTACAAATATGATAGGTATATTCGTTAAAGTTAATTATAGTTCCGTATAAATTTTCCACTTACACTAAAATACCATTAAATGCTGTATTTGTAGAACAAATTGTAAGCTTAATAAATTCTACTTGTATTGAAGATGATGGATTTACTACAACCCAGAAAGTTAGTGCCTATACAGATTTATAATATTGCAAAATAATGCAAATGGAATTTGGCTGCAGAACTATAGGCTGATGGATAAACTTAAGCAAAGAGTATGTGGATAGTTCAAAACATTTAAGAAAAAGTATTTTCAACTTTAAAGCAGAAGAATATTATCTTATATCAGTTTGAAGGTTTATATAAATTTTAGAACACTCTCGTCATTTTTATGCTATAATAATGCCATATCATTGGTATAGACAATAAAGGAGAACAAAAGCATGGCTTATTCAGAAGAAATAAAGAAGATTCGTCAGAAATGTTTTTTGTCACAGGAGGCTTTTGGCAGAGAACTTGGTGTTTCATTTTCATCTATTAACCGATGGGAAGGTGGAAAAAGTAAACCTAATATGTCTGCTATGAAAAAGATTAAGGATTTTTGTGATATCCACAACATTGATTTCAACGGATTAGAAGAACAGTGGACACAGACGGGAAAGGATGAATAGTAGCATGGAGAAGAAGAAAACTGCTGAAAAAGCATTGAATATAGATAATATTTTATTTAATTGCAGAGATATTCTGCGTGCGGCGCGTAACTCGGGTTCTTTCTTTGAGAAGCGTGACATGATGCTTACGCTTGTATTTTTACGTTTTATTGGTGAGAAATACGAAGACGGAATTGAAAGGCTTCGTCAGACTTTAATCGAACAAGGGCTTGATCCGGAAGATGAAAATATTAGAGCAGCATTCTTTGATGATGCTACTTTTACAGATGGAACATATAATTTGCCTCTTGAAGCAAGGTGGTCAACTATCATCAATACTCCTGCACCGGGGCTAAATGTTGCACTTGATACAGCACTTCATAGTATTGCAACCGCTTCAAAGGATTTAAAAGGCTGTTTTATTGAAGGTACGTTTACTACTCGTAATTTTGGCGCAAATGATATTAAGAAACTTGTTGATGAAGTAAATAAAATCAGCCATAAGGCATTTGGTGAAGAAAAAGACCTTATCGGTCGAGTTTACGAATATTTCCTTAAAGAATTTGCGGTTAATGCAACAAAGGAAGAGGGAGAATTTTATACGCCTCATGATGTTGTACAGTTGATTGCAGCAATGATAGAACCTTATGACGGCACTTTATATGATCCTTGCTGTGGTTCAGGTGGCATGTTTATTCAGAGCGCCGCTCTTGTAAAATCAAAACAAGGTGATATCAACAAAATCAATATTTATGGACAGGAAAAGGACGCAGCTACTTATCGTCTTGCAAAAATGAATCTTGCACTTCGCGGACTCAGCCATAACCTTGGTGAAACAAATGATTCGTCCTTTACACACGATTTACATAAAGGGTTATACTTTAACTATATTATGGCAAATCCACCGTTCAATCTGAAAGGTTGGTATGATGAAAATTTAAAGAGTGATGTACGTTGGTCAGACTATGTAACACCGCCTGAAAGCAATGCGAACTATGCATGGATTCTGCATATGCTTTCCCATTTGAAGAAAACGGATGGAGTTGCGGGATTCCTTCTTGCTAATGGTGCATTGAATGATAGTGATACTTTAGAAATCCGCAAGAGGCTGATTCAGAATGATAAGGTTGAAGCGATTATTGTTCTTCCAAGAGAACTGTTTATCACAACAGATATCAGTGTTACATTATGGGTTTTGAACCAGAATAAAAAGGGCGGTAACTACCACGGTAGAACATTGCGTAATCGTGAGAATGAAATGCTCTTTATGGATTTGCGTACATGGACAGAAAATTCGGTAAAGGGAGAAAGCAAAAAGAAAGTACGTTTGGTAACGGAACAGATTGAAAGAGCAGCAGATATTTACCATACATGGCAGAGTGAAGGAACTGACGGAACAAAATATGAAATTCCTGAACTTTATCGTAGCGTAGCTATTGCAGAAGTTGAATCCAAAGGCTGGACGCTTACGCCAAGTAAATATATTGAATTTGTCGACCATGATTTAGAAATTGACTACGAAAAGGAAATGACTCGTGTTCAGGCAGAAATGAAAAAAATCATGAAGGCTGAAAAGAAATCCCAGCAGATGCTGGAAGATGCATTTAGGGGGATTGGCTATGGGATTGACTAATTGTATTTTGGGACATTATTTGGAATTATGCTCAAACAAAAATACAGATTTAGTATATGGAATTTATGATGTCCGTGGTGTAAATAACTTAAAACAATTGATGCCAACAAAAGCAGATTTGAATGGACGAGATTTGAGTAAATTTCAGATTGTTAATTCGGGTGAGTTCGTTTTTAATCATAGAACTTCTCGAAATGGTTCGAAGTTTAGTATTGCATATAATGACAATGCCGATTCGATTATATGTACAGAAGATTATGTTGTGTTTAAAGTTCGAGATGACTGTAAAGAAATTTTAAATACTAGATGGTTATATATGTTCTTTAACCGTCCTGAGTTTGACCGATATGTTATTACGAATTCGTGGGGAAGTTCTACTGAATTTTATAATTGGGAAGATATTAAATCAATTGAGATTGAGCTTCCACTGTTCTCGATTCAACAGAAATATGCTAAAGTTTATAATGCAATGCTTGAAAATCAGAAAAGCTATGAGCGTGGCTTGGACGATTTGAAACTATCATTTGAAGCATTGATTGATGAATATAAACATAAAGCAAAAAAGAAGAATATAGGTTCCATTCTCCAAGAAGTGGATTGTAGAAATGCTAATGGTTCAATAACAAATGTTCAAGGGATAAATATTACGAAACAATTTATGCCGTCTGTTGCAAATACAAATGATGTAGATATTTCAAAGTATAAAGTGGTAAAGAAAGGTCAATTTGTTTTTTCTGGAATGCAGACAGGTAGAGATGAATGTATTCGAATAGCACTTTTTGATAAGAATGAACCGATAATTATTTCTCCAGCATATGCTGTATTAGAGGTAATCGATGATAACATTCTTGCAGAATATGTGATGATGTGGTTTTCTCGTAAAGAAGTTGATCGTCTTGGTTGGTTTATGAGTGATGGAAGTATAAGAACAAATTTAGATATGGATCGTTTTTATGAAATAGAAATACCTGTTCCAGATTTAGATGTTCAAAAATTAATTGTTGAAATATATAATGTTTACAATGTGCGAAGAGATATCAACGAAAAACTCAAGTCACAAATAAATGATATTTGTCCCATTCTTATTAAAGGTTCGATAGAAGAGGCGAAAAAAACAAAGGAGGCGTAATCCATGGCTCGATTAAAAGAATATAATGGTCGTTATTTTGAATCGGAATATGAGTATGCCTTTATTGGATTTTTGGAGGCTGAGGGCTGGATTTATTCTTCTGGTAACAATATTTCTCGTGTAACTAAAAGAGATGTGCTGATTGCGGCTGATTTCAAGAAGTTTATAGCCGATACAAATCCAGACTTAATGGAAGATGAAGTTACTCAGATTTTTGATAATGTCCGCCTTGTTGGTAGTGAAAGTGATTTTGCGACTTTGCATAAAGTATATAGTTGGATGGTTGATGGCGTTCAGTTTACGCCGCAATATGGACTGGCGAAAATGATACCACTGATTGATTTTGAAAATTGGGACAAGAACATATTCCGTGTGGTAAATCAGTTCACAGTAGAATATACAAACAATGGTCAAAAAGAAACTCGCAGACCTGATGTGACTTTGTTTGTAAATGGTATGCCGCTGTGCATAATAGAACTAAAAAATCCTGCTGATGCTCACGCTACTGTATATGATGCTTGGGAGCAGATTAATATTCGTTATTGGCGAGATATTCCTCACTTGTTACATTATTGTCCATTGGCTTGCATTTCTGACGGTGTGAAAACAAGACTTGGAACGGTACGCACACCATATGAACATTTCTATGCTTGGAGACGGGTAAACGATGGTGATGCAGTATCTACGCTTCCGTTTGCGGAGACCGAAACTATGATAAAAGGTGTTTATAGTCCTGCGCGTTTCCTCGAAATTTTCAGAGATTATATTTACTTTCAGGATAGTATTTATGATGGTGAAGAACGTGAAATCATATGCCGTTACCCACAGTTTTTTGCGGCAAGATTATTGAAACAAAGCATTGTAAATTCTATTATTACAGGTAGTGGAAAAGGTGGAACATACTTTGGTGCAACAGGATGCGGGAAAACATACACAATGGCTTTTCTTGCCCGTCAGCTTGCACTCCGTTGTACTGATATACCGGAAATCGGTTCACCGACAATTATATTGATTGTTGACCGTGAGGAACTTCAAAAACAGGGGGCAAAATTATTCACAAAAAGCAAAGAATTTTTGAACCTCGGTGAAGTATCTGTTGTTAAAAATAGAGCACAGTTAAGACAGGAACTTGGTGCAAGACAAAGCGGGGGTTTTTACATCTGTACGATTCAGAAATTTTGTGACAGAGAAGATGACAAAATCGGTCTTATCAATGAGCGTCAGAATATCATATGTTTTTCTGATGAGGCCCATAGAACACAGCTTGAACATTCTAAGAAAATTCAGTTCAGTAAAGATGCTGATGAAAATATGAAAGCGATGGTTTCAAAGCCATATGCAAAAGTTTTGAAAGAAGCATTTCCACAGGCTACGTTTGTTGGATTTACTGGCACGCCTATTGCAGAAACATATCAAACATTTGGAGATGAAATTGACCGATATACAATGGATCAGGCAGTTGCAGACGGTTTGACGGTTTCAATCAAGTATCACCCTCGTATTGCCAAGGTATTGCTTGATAATAACAAGGTGAAAGAAGTTGAAAATTATTATAAAAAATGTGCTGATGATGGTGCAACCTATGAGGATATCGAAGCAAGTAAGAAAGCAATGAGTTCTATGGAAGTAATTCTAGGCGAGCCTTCCAGACTTGAGCGTCTAGCAACAGATATTCATGACCATTATGTTTCAGCTTGTGCAGGTGACCCGGATAGAGTACAAAAAGCAATGGTGGTATGTTCTAATAGAAAAATTGCTTATGCATTACTACAGAAGTTTAAGGATAAATACCCTGAATGGTTTGAAGAAAAGAAAACACAGGATGGCATTTCTGTAACGGAAGAAGAATTAAAAGAATTAAAACCAATGCCGTTTATTGCAATGGTATCGAGTGTCGGCAGCAACGATGAAAAAGGTATGTATAATTATTTAGGAGGGGTTAAGAATGATAAGCGTTCGGAAGAACTGGATATTGCTTTTAAACAGGAAAAATCGAACCTCCATATGGTTATTGTTGTAGATATGTGGATTACGGGTTTTGACGTTCCATGTCTTACGTATTTGTATAACGACAAACCTCTTAAAAAGCATATGTTGATACAGACCATCAGCCGTGTAAACAGAAAATATCCGGGCAAAGAATTTGGTATGGTTATTGATTATATCGGAATTCGTGATAATATGCGTGAAGCAATGAAAATTTATGGCGGTGATACTTCCGTTGCGCCTACGTCTGATGATGTTGAGCAGGCTACATCTGTGTTTAGAGAAGAGTTAGAAATCTTAAAAACTCTGTTTACGGATTATGACTTAACACCTTTCTTAAATCTGGATTGTGACCCCGCCGCACGTTATAGACTTCTTGCAAAAGCTGCAGAGTATGTATTTGCATCAACACAGGAATTGAGAACAGAAGGAAATAAAGGTTCTCAAAAGGTTTCATTTAAAACTTATTTTCTAAAAACTGTAAAACGAATGAGAACTGCTTTTGATATTTGTCAGCCTTCTGGCTATCTTGGTGAAGAAGAATCTGCACTTGCACAATGCTTTATGGCTATAGCTGGTTTTGTCCGTAAAATGAGTGGAACAAGTGAAGTGGATACAGATACCATGAATCGCGCAGTTTCAAAGATGGTTGAGGAAGCGTTGAAATATAATCAGGTGGAAAGTGTTCTCGAAAGCGGCGAGGAAGAAGATATCTTTTCACCGGAATACTTTGAAAAATTATCTGATGTTAAAATGCCTGCAACGAAGCTGGAACTTCTTGTGAAAATGCTTCGCGAGCAGATTAAGGAATATGGAAAAGTGAACCAGTTGGCTGCAAAGTCATTTCAGGAAATGTTAGAAAAGACGATTGCTGAATATCACGAGAGGCGTAAACATCTTACTGCTGAAGAAGCCGGAGAAGCACAGGAACAGGCATCGGAAGATATTATTAGAATTGCTACAGAACAGGCTTTGGTTATTCTTCGTCAGATGAACGAGAACAGACAAAGTTTTCGTAAAATTGGTTTAACATTTGAAGAAAAAGCATTCTATGATATTTTGATTTCTCTGCGTGACCAATATAACTTTGAATATGGGACAGATCAAGAAGTTGACGGTGTCGTAATCAATGATAAGTGCAAAAACTTAGCCAAAAAAGTAAAGGAAATCATTGATACAAAATCTTCGTTTGCAGACTGGCTTAATAATCAGAATATAAGAAATCAATTAAAGCTGGATATTAAAATATGCTTGGTTAAGAATGGATACCCACCTCAATATAGCCCGGAAGTATTCAATAAGGTTATGGAGCAGGTAGAGAATTTTGAGGAGTATTCAGGAGCAGAAGATTTAAAAAATGAGACATCTGCTTCGGCAAAGATTTATCAATATGAGACAGAGGGCAATGTGATGATGGTTGCTGAAGACCCAATACCTTATGGCAAATCATAAGATAATTAATCAGTAGAGAGGCGTTGAATATGAAGTATGTTTTTTTCTATGATGAAACAGAGCATAGCAGAAAGATTAATTATAAGACTGTTACCGCCAATAATTACTGTGATAATTTCATGACTGGAATTGTGGGTTGGAAAGCAGAAGAAAATGATTGTGTTTCTGACAGATACCTTGCTTTTGAATCGAAGTATGCATACAGAAAAAAAGACGGAGAATTAAAGAGCCATACTATGAAAACAAAAGATTTTAGTCTTGGGTTTGCTTCTCTTAATAATCATACTATTGAATTTTATGGAGGCTGTAAAAAATTTTGTGTCTATGGGTAAAAATCTTTTTTGATAAGAATTAGATATGTAGACATTTGCTGTC
>RAYQ01000056.1 GCA_003612395.1 Parablautia intestinalis | reverse complement strand
ACAGAAGCTGACAACGCCTAAAAAAATGGTATATCCCTCTTACCAGACCAGCGTCCTGCGGTGGTCTTTTTGGGATACGTAATATTATCCCATTCGAAATTTTTAAAGTTTATCATTTTGGGGCTTGACTTTTTATTTGCAGACTGATTCCCACGCTTTCCAACAGGCAGACCGCCGCATATGGCTTAAATACTGCCCTTTATCAAATAACAAGTCCTAAAACATTTCTTCTATATAATCAATCATTGGATGTAACTTTCCGCTATGCAGCATATCAATTAAGCCGTCCCGGTTTACCCACTGGACACCGACAACTTCTGTTTCCTGCATCGTTATCTCGGATATATCTACATCAGCATGAAATAACCATACATCATAAAACTCCTGAATATCCTCCCTCTTGGTATGATAGATCATTTCAGCTTTGAACGGATTTAGAATTATCCCCAATTCTTCTTTGACTTCCCGTACTGCACCACTCAGGCTGTCCTCCCCTGCAAGGACAGAGCCACCCGTACATTCCCAACAAAGCGGGTATGTTTTTTGAGGATGGCGCTGGGAAAGCAGATACTGCCCCTGACTGTTTACAATCCATGCGCTGACTGTAAGATGATATAACCCTTTCGGAACAGGTACGCCACGCGGCAGAACCTTCCCTGTTTTTTCTCTTTTGCCATTATACAAATCCCACATTTCCAGCATATCTATCTCCCTCTGTCCAGCAAAGGTGCATCAATGTTCATTCATAACTTCCTTTCCCAAAAACAGTGATTTTAAATCGGCTGCGGACTTTTTTATATCAGGCTGGGCAATCACAGCGGAAACAACAGCCAGGCCGTCAACTCCCATTGGCCTGAAAAGCATTGCATTTTCCCTGCTGATGCCCCCAATCACCTTCCGGGCAATATCCGCAGGAATATCCCGCTGCCCGATATGTACACCGTCTGCTCCCGTTGCCATAGCAATGTCGATACGGTCATTTATGATAAGCGGTATGCCATATCTGTCGGTAATCTTTTTTATTTCCAATGCCAGCATATAAAAATCTAATGCCGGAATCTCTTTTTCCCTAAGCTGTACCAAAGTACAGCCGCCGATGACTGCCTGCTCCACTGCTTCTCCCAGAGTCCTGGTACTCATACGCATACGGTCTGTTACAAGGTATAAAGAATAATCCAGTTTCATTCTCCACTATCCCTTTCTTCCTACAGACCATATTGGTAGAGGTGCCAGAAATGATGTGTCGGGCCACAGCCTTTCCCTATGTCAAGGGAATGCTCAATCGCCATTGTCACATAATCCTTTGCTTTCTGGACTGCCTCCCGTATCCCCATGCCCCTCGCAAGCTGTGAAGCAACCGCAGAGGAAAAGATGCAGCCTGTTCCATGCGTATTTTTTGTGTCAATCCGGGCGGTGTCAAAATGACAGATTTCTTTCCCGTCAAACAGGACATCCACCGCATTCCCTGCTGCATGGCCGCCTTTGACAATAACCGCCCTGCATCCCATTGTGCGGATTGCTTTTGCGGCTTCTTCCATACAGTCCGGTGTGGAAAGCATACCGACTTTCACCGCATCAACCTCTATATCCTCAAAAACGGCATCTATCTGTTTGCCAATCATATCCGCGCTGATGTCCTGAATGCCAATCACCCTGCCTGTGTTTTCTGCCACAACTGACACAATGACGCTCATGCCATATACACCATGTGCGGAAAATGTCTTCAAATCTGCCTGTATGCCCGCACCGCCGCTACAGTCAGAGCCTGCAATACTCAATACCTTTTTCATTGTATGATTCTCTCCTTTGCTTCTTTTGGGAAAACAATAAATAAAGTTCCGCTGCTCACTGAAATGCTACTTTCCCTGCCAATAAACTCGTTGCTTACCCCGATAGGAAATGTATTTGTCAATGTTGCATTATTTAGCTCATATTTCAAACCGCACAGGGTTACTCCCTCCGCTTTTTCGGAACAGGAAAATACGGATACATACCCGCATGGGATTTTCCCAAAACAAAGACTGCCATTGGTAATTGCCGTAATGACAGTGCCATTATCGAATAAGAAATCACGCATATTGTTGGCGGATAAATAAGCAAGCACCTGTAAATTAGCCACCGTGTGGTCTATGCGCCCGCCTGTCCCGCAATAAATGTGGAAACTGGTATATCCTGCCCTGATGCCCTCACGGACAGCCGCAAGTGTATCCGTATCGTCCTTCTCTGCACTTAACACTATGGTATTCGGGTGTTCCGATACACATTTTAAACTATCAAAATCCCCAATCACAAGGTCTGTCCTGATACCTTGCTCCTCCAGATTACGCAGCCCTGCATCGGCAGCTATCACAAAATCCCCTGTGGCTGGATGGAAATCAAGCCCGAAATTTTCACCAGCACCTACCACATAACAAATCCTCTCCTTCATACCCTTTTCCTCTTAATAAGCCAATCCAAAAATCAAGTTACCGATATTCCGCCTTTTCAGAAATAGCAGACCGCCGCATATGGTAGTGGGCCATCTGTGGCGGTCTTGCTTATGATTCTTTTATTCAGTTCAACATAATGCAGGCATAAACTTGGCAAACAGATATAACCCCTCCGAATCCGCAGTAACTTCATGCGGCACGCCTGCCTGCATGATGGAGATTGTTCCGGCCTCATACGGAATGTCGCTATCTGCATTTACACATCTTCCGCGCCCTTTTATCACCTCATGCGTTTCCAATTGGGTTTCGTGGATATGGTTTCCAATACTGCAGCCGGGCGCAATCCGTACCAAATGGTAGCTGAATTTCCCATCTGTATCCTTCGCCGTGATGATATGCTTCAGCTCCACCCCTTCAAATGTCGGATGCTTCGACCATGCAATCTCCCCGAAACCCTCCTCCTTTTCCGGCAGAACCAATTTCCCATTGTTGAATAATTCAAATGTATCCATTCTGGCACCTCCGATAAAATATGTGATTTTTCTTACACTCAGATTATATTGATCAGAGGCTGCCATGTCTTGTAAAAAATTGTCCTATGTAGACTGCCGTATCACTTTTTTTGAGTCAACATACTCCGATGGGGAAATCCCGACAATCTTCTGAAAAGCCTTATCAAAATGGCTCTGGTCATAGAATCCCATTTCCGCCGCTACCCCACAGATTACCTGTTCCGCATCCAGAAGGCTCTGCGCTTTCCGTATGCGGTTCTGGATACAGAACTGGTGCGGTGTCATCCCCACGATTCTTTTAAATTTCTTTATGAGATAATACTTGCTGACAAAAATATCCGCTGCCAGGGTTTCTATAGGCAATTCATATTCCGGGTGGCTTGTAATCCTGTCAGCAAGATTTTTTATGCCTGTATCCATCTCTTTCCCACCCTTATCCCAACCCCGGAAAACTGCCCGTGCAAAAGGTAAAAGCTTTTCTTTCTGTGCTTCTCCAAAAATACCCTGCCCCACTGCATCATTTAACAGTTCCCGGACAATGACTTCCGCTGTTTCAGAATCCGTCTCTGCGGCAAAGGCTGTTCCTATGCACATAGACAGCAGACGTGCGTCCCTTTCCTGGCATACCGAATGCATAGCATAAGGAGGGATGGTAAACGCATCGCCTTCATGACACACCAATTTTCTGCTTTCCAGATAAACCGTAACCTCTCCCTGCATGACCAGAGATATGACATAATGCCCTACATGGTTATGGCAGTCAAAACACTTATCAATATTTTCTGACAATACAAACTCTATTGGATATTTTTCACACTGATAATACCGCATACTTTCCCTAGCTCCTCTATCATTCCATCTCCCTGAACGTGCCGGCCATTCCCCCGACAAGACTCCACTGGCGCTGCATATAAGATTTCAGATTTTCCGTGCTTCGCCTGTATGCCTCCCGGACTGTTTTCTATCACTGCAATGATTCCTATACTGTATCGTCCTTGATTGCTTCTACAATGACATCATCCCTGATTTTCTTAGAAGCCAGCATATAAATCCCATTGATCACAAGCAGCACCATGACAATGTACATCAACAGCACCCACACCGGGAAAGCGCACAGGAACTCCACTATAGACACTCCCATCATATAGCACTGTGCCGCACATACAATGATAAGCATCGGAAGCCCGATCAGCATCGGCCGGACTGACAGCAGAAACCCTTCCATCCCAAGCAGCCGCCGGATTCCCTTTTCATCCACACCTGCCGAGCGGAGCATGGCAAATTCCTTCCTCCTCTGGCCTAAGCTGTTCAGGATTGCCGAAAGCACCGAGGAAATGCCCACAATCCCGAACAGCGCCGCAAGGCTGCACACGACAAACATTGTCGCCCCTGTCATCCTCCCTCGGTTCCTCATGCGCTCCGTCTTGCTTGAAGTCATAAAATCACTGCTGCCCAGATAAGCGCTGCATATCCTTTCCGCCTCGCCCTGAATTTCTTCATCCTTTCCATCCGGCGCAACATAATTTACATAGTTCCTGTAATTATAAACCTCCATCTCATCACTGAAATTCCCGATAATTGCATAATATTCCTCCATCGGCACGATAACAGGAAGCGTATAAAACGAAGGAGCAAGCCCGATCTCCGGCATTGACGGAATCACTGCCGCAACATCCACCGTAAATTCATAGTCACCCTGAGTATCATCCGAATACTTCTCTGTCAGCTCCACCCTCTGTCCCTGCCGGAGATTCAGGTAAGGGACCGTTTCCTGCATTGCCTCATAATCCCTTGCACCTGGGTTCTTTGCCACACTGTTTACAATGATGGCGGAAGATTCCGGCAAAGCCTCCATGCCCGCTTCCCGCAGAACGTTTTCATAGGCATCCTGCTCCATCCCCACCAGCACACACGGTATACGGTAACGCCCGTCACGCTCCACGATATAGCCGTCTGCGGCATCAAAACCTCCTGCCTGCAGGAATTCTGCCGACTGGTCACTCCCGGAAAGCCAGACAGCGCAGTTCGCCCTTGCATAAACAGATATTCCCTGTACCCCTTGCATGGCTTTTAGTTCCGCAAGGAGCGCACCGTCTATCCGCTCCCCCGTCCCCAGAGTGATATTCACATCAAAATGATTCATATTCTCCGCCTGCGCATTGCTGATATCGGAAGCCGTAAAAACCACAAGGAACCCAAAGGCAAGGAGCATACACAGGGAAAGCGTCACCATGCAGGTATGGTACAGTTTTCTGCCCGCATTTACCGAGTTTGCCGCTATCTCCCCAAGGAATCCGAAGTGCTTTGCCAATACGGGATGGCTCTTTGCTTTCTTTACGGAAATGCTGTACTGCTCCCCGCGCACTGCCTCTATGGGCAGAATCTTTGACATCTGTTTCGCCGGCCCGTGCGCGGCAAGCAGAACCATAACAAAGGAAAACACTGCCGCCATGAGCGCCGCTACCGGGGAAAAGGAAACCTCCAACCTGCTCCCGAACACTTCACTGGTCATACCGGAATAGGCTGACAGGACACCGAAGGAAAACAGGTATCCCAGAACCATTGAAAGCAGGATGGGAATAACCGAAAGGATACACGCCTCATAAATGACCGTCCTTCCTATCTGTTTCGGCTCCGCCCCCGCAGATTTCAGTATGCCAAGCTGATGGATCTTCTGTTTCGCCGAAATCCCGAAAGCTCCCCTTATGATATAGGCAAATACCGCCATCGATGCGCCTGCCGCAAGCAGGAGTCCCAAGAACAGCTTCGGCACATCACTCTGGAAAAAACTCCCCGGCGCATATACCCCGTGCCATGCAAGCAGCGCGGAATGGTAGCGGCACGGGTAGTTCCCGTATTCATCCTTCGGAAACCCTATCGCCTGTGCAATCTGCGGGACTGCCGTATATACTTTCCCCCTCCGCTCCATCTGGAGGTAGACTACCACCTCACTGTCCGGCGAAAGCTCATCCGGCTCCATAAAGCCATAGGCAAGGTATCCTTCATAGCCGGAGGAAACGGACACATCCAGTTCCCCCACAATGGTCAGGCTGTCTGCGTCCTTCTGCTGGCTTCCTTCCATGTGCGTCTGCACATTGCTGTCTATTTCCACGGCAAGCGTGTCGCCAATGCCATATGTCTGATTCTGCGAAAAGAAATCCTTGCTGACCACGACCTCGCCGGGAGCCTGTGGAATGCGCCCTCTCAGAATCATATTCTTTTCATACATGGCATCCCAGTAATTGCTGTCGCAGTTCTGTATCAAAAAATACGGAAGCGCGGTTCCTTCCGGCAGGAACGCAGTCTGGTTGTCCCCTTTCACAAACATGGCTTTTACGCCTGCATTGTCCCTCACCATGCCAAGCCTGTCTGCCGGGACATCCATAAGCTCCGCATCCCAATCCCCGGAGGTATAAATCTGCTGCTGTACCATCTGGTTCCAGAAACTCTGCGCAAAAACAAGCAATGTACATAAAAAGGTGGAAGCGATCAGAACCGCAACCATAATGGAAATGGAGGTGCGGCGGTTTTTACGCACCTGATCCAAGCTGTATTCCCGTATGATGTTCATGGCCGCACCGCCTTATCCGAGATGATCTTCCCATCCTCTATCTTGATGATACGGTCTGCTTCCAGCGCCACATTCTCATCATGGGTGACCAGCAGGATGGTCTGTTTATACTGGCGGTTGGACAGTTTCAGCAGGGAGATGATCTCCTCCGTATTCTTCCGGTCAAGGTTCCCTGTCGGCTCGTCCGCCAGCAGGATCGCTGGCTGGTAGATCAATGCCCGCCCGATCGCCGCCCTCTGCTGCTGTCCCCCGGAAAGCTGCCCCGGCAGGTGTTCCAGCCTGTCACCCAGCCCTAATGTCCTTACAATGTCATCAAACCGTTCCTTCCCCGGCTCCTTGTTATCCAGGAGCATGGGCAGACAGATGTTTTTCTTCACACTGAGCGTGGGGATAAGGTTGTAAAACTGGTAGATAAGCCCCACCTTGCGCCTGCGGTATTGCGCCAGCAGTTCCTCCCCAAATGTCGCTATGTCCACATCTTCCACAAATATCTTCCCGCCGTCAGGGCGGTCAACGCCTCCCAGCAGGTGGAGCAGCGTTGACTTGCCGGAGCCGGACGCCCCGATGATGGCAACGAACTGTCCCCTTTCCACCTGCAGGTCTACATGGTCCAAAGCCGTCACCATTGTCTGCCCCGTCCCATACTGCCTGGTCAGCCCCTCGGTCCTTAAAATATCCATAAACAGCACCTCTCTTGTTTTTAAGTATGTAACAAACCCTGCCCCACAGGGCTTGGAACTTCCTTACATACTACCACCCTTATGTGCTAATTCGGTGACAATGGTAAAATTTTATATAGAATCCTGCGCCCCCTGTCTGTGTATTTTCTGCCGTGACTGTCCCGTTTTCTTTCTCAATGATGGATTTTGCCAGGGAAAGCCCGATTCCTGCACTATCTTTGGAAGAGCCTGCGCCCCGGTAAAACCGCTCAAACAAGTGGGGAAGGTCTGCTTCATCAAATCCCCTGCCGCTGTCCTGAATAACGATTTCCGTATAGATAGGATTGTCCCGGCAGGCAATACGGATATTCCCCTGCTCCGGCGTATGCTCCACGCAGTTTTTGATGATATTGCCGAACGCCTCGCTGCACCATCCGAAATCCCCGGAAAGCGAAATTCCGTCAGCACCCTGTATCCCAAAACATATCCCCTTTTCTTCCATCTGCCGGACAAAGGGCTGGACTGCATCCACCAGCATTTCCTCCAGGTCAAACTCTTTTTCTTCCAGCTTCAGCACGCCCGCATCCAGTCTTGACAGGGTGAGCATGGAGCCGACCAGGTGCTGGAGGTGGCCGACCTGTCCTTCCATCCGTATGATGTCCTGTTTTGTTTCTTCATCCCACGCTTTCTTTTTCAGCAGCGAAAGGGTAAGCCCTATGGATGCCGCCGGGGTCTTTAACTGGTGGGACAGGTCAGCCATGTTGTCCGCAAGGTTCTTCTTTGCCTTCTGTGCCTGCTCCCGTTCCTCCCGGAGAAGCACCACCGCTTTATAGATGCTGTCCCCCAGCGCGGAACCGGTATCATCTTTCATCAGGGTGTCGTACTGCCCTTCCATGATCCTGTCCAGATAGCCGGAAAGCGCCACTGTCCGTTTCTCTGCCTCCTTAATCCTGTGCCTCCAGTAAAGCCCAAAAGAAAACAGCATGACCAGTATGATACAGAAAGGGATGGCATATGCCGCTGCCCCATACCATGCCGGAACAAAAGAATATACATCCCTCCCATAACCGTACTGCCTTAAGATTTCTTCCCCCGCATCCCTCAGGCCATCGCCAGACTTGTATAGGTGCATGACACCGTCGAGCTGTTCCGGAGCGGCAATCCCCACAGCCCCGGCCATATCCGCAATACCGTTTCTGATAAATGTTTCTGACAGGTGTAGGATAACACCGCCTGCCAGAACGAACAGGCAGATGGAAAGCACAATCCCGCATATTAAAATCCTGTTCCCCTTCTTTTTATCCCTCATAGTCCACCGCCTTATACCCAAATCCACGGACTGTCAGGAGGATTTTTGGCATCTGCGGATGATCCTCCACCTTCTGCCGCAGGCGCTTTACCAGCGTGGTAAGCGTATTGTCATTGACATAATTGCCATCCACATCCCACAGCTTTTCCAAAATCTGCTCACGGGTAATGGTCTGGTTCTTATGCTCCAGAAGCAGAAGAAGGAGCTGGTATTCATTCGGTGTCAACTCTACCGGGCAGTCTTTTTTATAGACTTTGGATGTCTTTTTGTTGATGCAGACATCCCCGCAGTAAAGGCTTCCGTCCTCCGGCCTGCGGTTCCTCACCCTGCGCAGCAGAGCCCGTATCCTTGACACAAGGACATCCATGCGGAAAGGCTTCGCCACATAGTCATCCGCCCCAATGGACAGCCCCCGCACCATGTCCTGCGCCCCGTCCCGCACCGTCAGCAAAATGACGGGAATAGCTGTATTTTCACTTAAGCTGCGGCAGAAAGCAAACCCGTCACCATCCGGCAGGTTTATATCCAGCAGACATAAATCAATCCCGCTGTCCAAATATTTCCGGGCCTGCGCGAGACTTAATGCAGCATATGGCGTGAAGCCCTCCGCCTGCAGGTTGCGGCAGAGGGTATCAGACAGTTCCATGTTATCTTCAACCACCAGAATCTTATCCATACAAATTCCCCTTTCTTTGGGAGTATGGTTTTTATTATGCCACTGTCCGCCTTTATCTTCAACTTCTGTTTCAGGAATATTTTTTAATCCTTATCTGTTTCATGGAAAAATATGATAGAAAATATCAGATATTATTCCTGTAATTTAATATGAATATCTGTATTATCACGGAAACCCCGGACTTTTGCGTGAAAGTATACTTTTGCCTGATAGTACGATTTTTTCCCCTATCGCCATCCTATCAGCGGCATTCAAAAACAAAAAAATTGGGGTCCACCACCCACCGTGATGAACCCCACCAAACCTAAAAAGCCTAGCTGAAAGCCTTGCTTTCAGCTTATTTTAAGCCATTCTTCAATACTTTCGCCTGCGAGTACCCCAAATCCTATGGCATCATTTGGAAATAGCCGCCTGTGCCGCTGTGAGATTTTGATGACTTTTACCCCAGGGGTAAGTGATTTACCCCTTTTTACCCCATTTACCCCACCCAATTCGACATTCGACAAACGGGATTCGACAAGATTTCCTTGCTTTTATGCGGAATCCGCTATAAAATGATTTCAGTGGAAAGCTCCGCAGCGTTTGACAATTCCATATAAATCTGCTAAGATATATTTACATAAAGGTACTGCCGATAGACGGCTAGTCCGAATTTAGGTCAACAAAAATAGTCGCCTTAGTTTTGCAGACTGTGGGGCGGCTATTTTTGTGGTTTATTATTATCCTTGCTTCCGATGGCGTATCCGAGACCGAAGCAGGTCAGGCATAAGC
>RAYQ01000055.1 GCA_003612395.1 Parablautia intestinalis | reverse complement strand
ACTTTCTCTCTCATGAAATGGAGCGGGGCTGTAAGAAAACAGGCGTTAAGCGGATACGGATTCATGACATCCGCCACCCGTATGTCAAACCTACGACAAAAAATATATACCTGTATACTAGGTTCCGATTTGAAAATGCCAGCCGGTCGCTGGCATTTTCTGGATTGTTAGCACTTTCTTTGATTTAACAGATACCATCTGTTGAATTGAGTAGAAAAGTTATTTGGGTTCAATATATTCAAGTAATGTTTTTTCAATAAAGTCAACAGTTTCCTGTAAACGCTTTATCTGATAACGATACCAATCCGATTCATTGAAACTATCATATTCAAATTTTGTGTAAACATATTTTGTGTAACGACCATTTTCATATTCTTTCCAGCCCTTTCGGACAAATTGTTTTGTGCATGTAAAAACATAGAAGAAAGTAGGGCTATATACAAAAATAAATGGTACTACATAGTCGGGCAAATTGCTATCCGAGGCCTTAAAGTGGATAGCAAAAACAGATGGAAGTTGATTTGCCACGGATTGATATGATACAGGAATATCCTTATAGCCTGAAAAAAGAGATTCCACCAGAGGATTTTGTTTTTTGACGGAGGTATACTCCACTTCAATAAACAAATTTTCCTTTTCCATCCTGCCATGTAACATTTTCACAAGACTGGTATCTTCATGGTATCTATGGTATTCATAAGGAAAATTTGTTTTGCACTCACATTCATAAAACTCATTCAAAAAGCTGTGTTCCAATTTCCAATTATTTAGAGCATCTTGAATTTTCTCAAGCATTGATTTCACATCACCATCATCCCGGCATTTACCTAAATACGCTTTAACAGCATCAATGTTCGACTGCGAATTATCGTTGATATCAGAAGTTTCTGGATGAAGGCTTTGTAAATACGCTAATACATTTGAGTTTTTTTCAAAAAACAACTCCGTGCCATCACACTGCGTGCTAAAATATGGAGTCTGTATGCCTCCTGCTGAATTGAAAATGTCACTCAAGTAATTTTGAATGTCTGTAAATTTTACGGCTGGTGCTGATATACTTTCAACGGCATCTATGATAGCTTTTGTAAATTTACTATAAAGATCCTCAGCATAAGATGATTGAGATTTTAATGACGAATATATGAAAATACAATTCTCAAATCCTTTTGCTTCAATGCACTTGAAATCGCCATCTATTTCATCAATGCCTTTTATGTAGGCAACCCCAGATTGGCAAGCATCAATGATTTTGACATATAGCTTAGGAGCACATTTTCGAATAATATCATCAAGTTCAGAGTTGTTGAGAGAAGTACTATTGATTTTACTTACATCGGTATCGCACAATGCATAATGCATACCCTGTTCATCCTGTTTTCCATGACCACTAAAATAAAACAAAACCTCACCAATATCTGTAGAATCTATGGGTAAAAAAGAAGATATTTCTTCTTGTATTTGATGCTTTGCCGCATTATTTGCTATTCGCAACACTTTATATTTTCCTGTTGCTGTTAGTAATCCCTCCATAAGATTGGCATCATTTTCACAAGATGGTAATGCGGAAGCATATTTATATTTATCAACACCAAGAATAATTGCATAGTTGCTCATATTTATTTCATCTCCTATCGAATGTATTAGCAAACCCTTCCAGAAAACCAATATTCCTGTGGGCTTCAATCAGTAAAACAGCCAATTCGTCATCCATCTGATACATATAACATCAAAGAGTATAAGGTAATGGATTTAATTCTTTTCTTCCAACTCTTGTAATTCTTCTATACTTTCAAGAAAATGACATTCCACAGGAGAAAGGATATCCTTCTGCTTTTTTCGATATTTCTCGTACTCTCCATGCGCCTTTTCAAGAGCCTGTTTATGTGTAACTCTTCCTTTTGTGGTTAAAATATCCCTTCTTGTCATTTTCAGATAGTCATCAATTGTTTCTAGCCAGTCTTTCATATACATGGGTTCTTGATTCAAGGCATGGACTTCCGCAATATCTAAATACGCCGTAACAATTTTATTTAGCGCATCTATTTCTTTTTCGCTTAAATAATTCTTTGCGATCCCTACATCAGAACGTTTAATTTCCTTTCCAGCCCACGCTGTTAATCCCATATTGTCCTTATCTGCATCTGCCCGCTGATAGATTACTTCTGCCGCCGTGTGCTTATGAGCCGCCCAGTGCATTTTATTTTGTACCTGCTTAAAAAATATAATTGAACTTTCTGCTTTTGGGTCATAATCAATACTTGTTGCATATATTTCCAGAACTTTTCTCCAAAATACTTTTTCAGAAGAACGAATATCACGGATACGAGCTAACAATTCATCAAAATAGTTTCCGCCTCCGAGATTCTTAAGCCGATCATCATCTAATGCGAACCCTTTTTTCATATATTCCTTCAAAATAGAAGTAGCCCATATTCTAAACTGTGTTCCTCTCAGGGATTTTACCCGATAACCAACGGAAATAATAACATCTAAATTATAGAAATCCACCTGATAGGTCTTGCCGTCAGAAGCAGTGTAGGCAAATTTTGCCCAAACTGCTTCTTTTTCCAATTCTCCTTCTTTAAAAATATTTCTTACATGTTTTCCAATTACGCTTTTATCCCGTTGAAATAATTCCGCCATTTGATCTATAGAAAGCCAAACTGTATCATGGTCAAATGTAACTTCTATTTTTATGACTCCATCTTCTGTAGTGTACATGATGATATTTGATTGCGTCATTATGTCCTCCAAATCTTAGATATTTATCGCTGCCTAAAGTTCAGGAATAAAGAGCCAATAATTTAATCTTATCGAATATTCCCTTAAAACGAACATTAATCTTATATCAAATGGGATGCAAGCGCAGTATACTTCCAAATACGATTCCTCATGTTGTCGTTTTCTTGAGTGACGATGCCATTCGAACTCAACAAGTGCAGGGCATTTGAGATTGAATTGAACGAACTTCCCAACTGTGTGGCGGCATGGGAAATGCTAGTCACAGGAAAAAGCTTAAGATAATTATATACACGCCAAACACTTTTGGGTAGCAACTGTATATCTTCTAATTGTTTTATATCTTTTGCTACAATATCTTCATACTGTATCAGTAACTGAGCTGACCGTTTTGCAGTTTCATTTATAGCATTTACACAAAATTTGATCCACCGAATATAACCACCACTGTATTGAGTAGTTTGAAGCAAGTCGAAGTATTCATTCTTGTTGTGATACAAATACTCGGACAGACATATTAGCGGTCTTGCTTCTCCAACGATATTGCACAATATCGTTGGAACAATGATTCGTCCTACAATCCCGTTATATCTCTCAAATGAATGTATCATCTCAAACTGATAATGCACTAATGCAGCCTTAATTAACGGATCAGTGTCTTTGTCATTATATAGATAAGCAGAAATATCGGCCAGCGCTGGCAAAACTGCGTCAGGGGCTGTAGGGTTGTAAGATCTAAGGTTCGTCCTGACACCCAATAAAAAAGTCTGTTTGTCCCTAATATCAATTGGCTTGCTAACTACATCACCATATAATGCAATTCCGCAAAGTTCACTTAGAACTGGAGCTGAAATTGTCCTATCTATCGCTTTCTTGTATGCCAGTTTGAGATTAGTAATTGATGCAATATCGTTTTTACCACTCCCGCGACTGGCAAGTACCTCGTGAAAAGTGAGAGTATCGTAATCAATCATTCGGGAATATGTGCATTCTTTTAATAGCATTAATTCGACGAACGCTTCTCTATTTGGGGCATACTTAAAAAGTCCCTTTAAAAATCCAATATTTCGATGAACTTCAATTAGCAAGGCAGATAGTTCATCGTCCATTTTATACATATCCCCATGCATCAGAGGACGTGGGGTAAATGTGTAATATTTAAAATTATTTATGCTACCATCAATATGTTCAATGTAATCTCCAGTATAAGGAATCATCTCATATACCTCAATAGTAAAAATCTATTTTCAGTATATCATTAATATTGAAATAAATGAAGTGCAATTTATTGAGTTTATTTCAAAAATCAAAGAAATAGTGCAATATAAATTCAAAAGCAAGTTTCATGACTTAGGCACTCGCACGCCAGTTTACTTATCAACCAAGGCTGTGATGCACTTATCCTCGCTGACAGACTGGGACACGAAAAAGTATCCACAACACTGAATACTTACTCCCATCTGTTTCCGCACAAACAGCAGGAACTTGTCAGCAATCTGGAACAGCTTGCGGCAACCGTTGGTGTTGCACCGACACCGGAGCCGCCAACGAGTAACCCTTTACTTGAAACTATGGGAATTTCCTATGATGATGGCACGTTTGACAGTTTAGCTACTTCGGATACAGTATACGCCAATACAGGACTTCCATACGGACCGGCGCCACTGCCAAAGGAAACAGCACCGGGAAAAGTTATCCCTATGCCCCAAAGAAAAGTTATTTAATTTTCCAAATATTGTTTGGAAAATGCAAGCTACAATAAAATGATGCGGAACAGAGTAGTTGCGTTTAGTAGCAAAATAGTAGCAGTATAAAAAGAAAAGCCCGGGAACGCCCTGTTTATAAGGCTTCCCAGACTTGTAGCGACTATTCGAACTCGGCGTGTCCTTTGTTGTTCTTAACTATATTTGTTTAAGTTTTATACAAATACACGCCTGTTTTTACTTCAATTACATCATTTATTATGGCTTGCTGATTTTCTGTTGCCAAAATGTTGCCATACCAATTATATTACAAGCTAAATATTTTTAACTACCCACATCTACTTGAAATCTCTTAATAATATAAGAGAGTAGATCATTTGGAACATCCGCATAATTTGATAAAACCGAAACCATATTATCTACACCAATATTAAGATTAACTTTTCTCCTTTTGGAAAACATTTTTCTATCCACCTTTTTGTTTGAATCGGCAAACACATCCATAATATAATGCGGCATTGTTTGTTCAAAATATTTACCCCTTAATCTTTCATGAGGTTTTTCTCTTAAATAATTAATCTCTTTTTCCATTTCCTCATCTGAAACAGATATGGAATTGGGGACTAAGTTTTGCAATATTGATTTATCGTTAATATTTTTAATTGTGCAATATTCTTTAATAGCTGAAAGCTTAGGATACGGGGGTTTGTTTACTTTGTTTTTTTGTAAAGAATACCATGCATTAGCATATATCATTGATTCAATAATTTCATCTCTTTTTGTAACAAGATATTTTACTGCAATGCTTAAATCGTTCTTATCTTCCACATCCATTTCACCCGAAAATCCAAACTCTCCAATAATCATATTCTCAATAGCTTTATCAGAAATATATAAATTTTCAATAGCATATGTAGGAAGCATATATATATCATCTGGTATAATATTTTGCTTATCAAAATCCTTATCTATAAAATAAAGAATTTTCTCCTGCTCCCTTTGTTGAGTTTTTCTTTTTATCATCTCATAAATAATTAGCACATTTCTTTTGCCATTACAATTATATTTCTTATATGGCTTTTCTCCAATATATAGAGATAATCTACACCAATAATATTTATAATCATCTTTCCCCTCAAAAAATAAAAAAATTCTCTTTGCACTCCTTGACTGAATATAATCTTGAAATATTACTTCAATGCAATCACATTCTTCCTCCATCTGTTTTAACAATTCCATCTACTTCTTTCTCCTCTTTGTACATATCAATTTCTGTTGTAAACTCCCTAAACTCATTTTTGAATATAAAAGGTGAATGTGTTGTTGCAATTAGCAATGCAACTTTACCTGAATTGTATACATCTACTAAAAATTCTTTTTGCCATTCAATAGACAAAGAAATCTCAGGCTCGTCAATTACAAAAATACTCGAAGTGGTAACGTCTAAATACACTTTTGAAAAAATAGATACAATCTGCTTTTCACCAGAAGATAAATCATCAAAATCAATTTTTTGTTCATCAATATCAAATATATCTAAAGACAACATAGCCTCATCATATATCACTTTTTTTCCTGACAAATATTTAGTACAAACTTTTGCAAAATTTGACAATTTATCATCTATTGCTTTTTGACTATCGTATATTTTTACCAGTTTATCTAAGTAAAATATTAAAAAATCTTCATTGGGAGTATCCTTTTTTCCGTTCACAAACTCTTTCAACTTATCTATATTTTCAATTCGTTCCTCTCCTATTCTTTTTATAACCACTTCCACTTTATGACGGTTGATTTGTGGTATATTCTTTGCTAATTCTGCGATACTCGAATTCTTAAGCAAATCGCTAATAATCGAACCATTCATTTCAATATAAGAATTATTGGCATCTTTACCCATTTTATCCAACAATTCATTTATCCTCCTTTTAACATCCTCCATACCAAAACCTATATATTTAATTAATTCTCCATTACTATGAGATGTAGAATTAATAAATACTTTATCTAATGATATTTCTATACGTCTGTAAGTCGGATAAAATAATATTTCCTCCGTTAATTTGTTTTTTATTTCATATAATACATCTGAAATGTCATTAAACTGCATTTCTTGCAATTCTCTCAATTTGTACATTAATCTCCTTTGATGTGAATATGCTACTCCTTCCCTATCTGCAAATCTATGAATTAAATAATTCAATTCCTCAAAATCAATTTTTCCAAATCTCCTATATTCATCTCTAATATGCGCATAATACTGAATTGGCATATACTCTCTAAGTTCATTTAGAAGTCTTTCAATATACTTAGGCTCCAGATAATTATTTCTTATATTTGTTTTATCAATAACAAATGTTTTCCCATCTATTGTGAGCATTACTTTTTTAAAATATGTTTCTGCAAGAGTTTTTCTATCCGCATTTAAAAGCGCAACAATAATATTTAAAATCGTTGTCTTGCCTACCCCATTCTCCGAAACCCATATAAAAATATCATTTTTAAATTCTATATTATAATTATACTTTCCAAATAAACCTTCTATCTTTATACTCTTCAATGAGGTTTTATTCTTATGTTCTCCTAAATTCTTTTTTGTTTCCAATTTTTTTATTATATCTCCAGCAAAAGATATGTCTACTAATGATTCAGGATTTTGAACCTCAATTTCATTATTTGCCAAAAAATCCATCATTTGCATATTGGTTAACCCATACTGTTTAGCCAACTCATGAACTTTTATTTTTTCCATATTTATCCCTTCCCTCTAAACCTACGGTTCCTAATTCCATCAATTACATTACAGCATAAAGAGATTATCTACCTCTATGCCTCTCTTTCCTTTTCCGCTGTTTCAGTTCAAACTGCCGTTGTTTCTCTGCTTCCCGTTGTTCCCGGTTCACAATCTTACGTTCAGTTTTCGACTGCTCCTGCTGTAATTTCAAAGCCTGTTGTGATTTTGTTCCTATCCCAGTATTCTGTACCTGTTTCCGCACTTCACGTTGTACCCGTTTAGAATTGCGACCAGCTTCTTTTACATCAGTTGCCACAGCTGGACTAAATCGTAACCAGTAGTAATTTTTCAGAACAAACTCATAAACCTCATAGTCTTTGGGCTCTGCACCAAACGTAACCTTACACACAGATAGCCGTCCCTCTGATACACGTTCAAACACTCCCATCCAAAAGGATTGTTCAAAAAATACTGTCAACTTTCCCGATACTTTGTCCATGACAATTCCTCCTTAAAATGATTGTAATGAACAAAGAACGGACGACCCTAAGGAGGGAGGGCTACTTACACCAAATCGGTGCGACTGGACTACCTACCAGTTCTGCAAGTTTGCCTTGCGTTGTGTTTTTATCTTTGCACCTATATATTACCACATAACCGCCCATTTTTCCACAAAAATATGGCAATCCGCCTATAACTGCAAACTGCCATATTATCATTTCCCTTATCTGCTCTAACTTACATGGTGCTAGCACCATGTAGCAATCATCACCAAAAGGAGCATTACCTTTGTCGCAGCCTATTTCCTATAACCATACTCCCCAATCTCCATAATCAAATGTCCCACTGCCATGATGAAGTTTTCCGTCCGCCTTGAGATTTCTAAACGCTTCCCGCATACGAATTAAGATTTCCGGTTCTATATCCAATGAATGGTGTGCCGGAAACACTTTCTTCACAGGCAATGCCGCAACTTTTTCTAAAGAATCGAGGTATGCCTCCGGGTCAGTAGACGGATAATAAGCAAACAGAATATCTTTATATACCAAATCGCCTGTAAATAAATATCCCCTGCGTTTTCCCAAAAGCACAAATGCCCCGGAGAGTGTCCGGGAGTATGCAGCACTTCAATTTCTCTGCCGCCAATATCAATGATGTCATGGTCTGTCAGAACTTTTGTTGGCATACCCTGAAACAATTCATAATCGCTCACACAAAAACCTTCGGGTAAATCACAGCGGTCTACGACCATCTCTCTTATCGTTTCGATTGATAAAGGAAATTTACCATTCAGCCAATCCAATTCATCAGCATGAGCATAAAAATCTGTGAAATACTTATGCCCTCCAATATGATCCCAATGAATATGCGTTGCTACTGCCGTAATTGGCTTATCGGTAAGTTTCAGCACTTCCTTATAGATATTGGAAATGCCAAGCCCCGTATCAATAAGCAGACTTCGGGTATTTCCATTCAACAGATAGCAATGCGTTTCCTCCCAATGCCGGTATTCACTGATAATATATGTATTTACATCAATTTTATCTATTGTAAACCAGTTATTCATTACTCCACACTCCTTAAAATCCCAATTAATTTATAGCTTCTCTATCTCTGCCAAAGAATTTTGAATATCCTTATAGACCAATGGTTGCATACTGCCTGCATAAATAGATATATCTGCTTTTTGTAGTGCCGATACAATATCTTCTTTTAATTCCGGCTTATTTTGGGCTATCATAGGCAGTAATTTTATACACTGTCTTGCCGTTATCGGCTTAACATCTTCTATATGCCTCAAATATTCGTCTATGATTTCATCAATTTTATTATCTTTATCCCATTTAGCGTTATAGGCAATCAGCGTAAGCCCTCTTGTCCGAATGTAGGAATTATCATTGTCAATCATATCGGCTAACTTATCCATACAATAATATACCTTGTCAGATTCCTCACATTCTTTCTGTAACGTCTGCAATGCCTTGTATGCCGTATTATTATTTTTATCAAATAACAGCGAAAAATTATCCTCAATATTTATTTCCATGCCGTTTCATCTCCTATATCCTAAATCATTCTTTCGATTATAGCACTTTCTCTCTGTACTTGCCACTATAAAATACAGGGCATAGCAACCGCCACGCCCCACATTTCTTATCGTTCCAACGACTTCTCAATTTTCTGTTTCTGCCCTTTTAAGTCGTTCTGTTTCTGATAAAGATTATTGCGCTCTTTGCAGAGTTCTTTCATGCGTTCCAACTGCGCCCTCACTCCCTCCCGGCAATCCGGCTCTATCTTCTTATATTCCCCGGTCAAATTGCGGATTGTATTATTGTTCTCTTTTATCTGCTCCGACAAACATACCCAGTCTATCAGATTTTGCACTTCCTTGTCCGTTTCGTAAAGGTCTGTATCTGCTACGATTTTAGCACACAGCCGTATCATAACTTTCTTTTCCATATCCGTCATATCCTATCAATCCCCCTTTTCCTATCGGCTCATTTCAAAGGCACGTTTCGGGCGTTTTTTTGCTCGTTCTGCCTGTTCTAATGCCTTTACCGTTCCACTATCAACTGTTGACAGAGCCTTTCCCTGTCATAACGCTGATAGTCCGCTTCAATCAATTTCCCTTTCTCCCTATCGGGTAATGAGCGCCGGATACGGCGCATAGCCTTTGTTACTTTCTGCGAAAGTAACGCAAAAGCACTTTTGTCAGCTACGCCAACAAAAATGCAACCTGCAAGCAGGTTTTGCGCCCTGCCGGGGGCTACCGTCCTAACGGACGGGGCGGCTTTTCGCCGCCTTGATACCGCCGCTTTCCGACTCTCTCCCAACACCGCAACATTGCAATGTCTATAATTTTTGCAACCTTGCAATCTTCAAGAACGCAATTCCAAGACTGCAAAATTTTAATACCCTGCATTGTTGCGCTGTTGCCTTGCCTGTCCGTCAATGTCTGATTTTATCCAGTTCCCAATACCATGTGTTGTTTATGCGCTTCGCCCGGACACCTAATTCTTTTTTCGCATTTTCCAGTGTCCGTTTTGATATGCCCTGTTCCTCCGCAAGATTAAAAATCTCATTACTCTGTATGGCATTGTTTGTTTCTGCCAGTTCCCGGAGTAATCGTTTCGCCTGTTCCATTTTATTTCCGCGAGCAACGAGCCAAGCGGATATGCTTGCATATCCATTTGGCGACTGCCGCGAGAGTCAAATTTATTTGACTGGCTTTTGGGGCAATGCCGCCTAACACTTCATCAGCGGTAATCTCATAATCCCCGAGCCACCTAAAACCGTCCTCCGACAGTGCAAACGCTTTTGGGTGTCCGAACGCCGCAAGGTTGTTTTTAATCTGCACCACAGCCCTTATATTTTCTTCTCCCTCAACCCTGCCGACTAAGAGAACGCTTCTAGCAACTGCAAAGAAATCAATCGAACCCATTCCCCGGTATGCCGCTTTATTTCCTGCCGCCGATGCGAACTTTGTTCGCATTGTTCATTATGCCCAAGCCGATTGTTCCAATCGTCTCCAAGGACAATCGCACACTGGTATTTCTCTGCCAGTGCCGCTAATTTCTTCGTCATATCCCTTGCTTCATTTGCCAATCCAGCTTGCTGGATTGGTTCATTATCCATACCGCCGCCCAAATAGGCTTGTATCGGGTCTAAAATCAGCAGCTTTGCGCCTGTCTTTATAACAGCTTCCAAGCGTTCATCTATCATGGAAAGGGATTTTATCTTTTCATCAATGACCGAGATTTTCTCACAGCCTGCCCCTGCCTGTTCTAAGCGGGGCTTTACCGTATCGGCAAGACCGTCCTCCGCACTCTGATAGATTACATTCAAAGGCTCTGTAAAATTCATTCCACTGTCTAAACTTTCTCCCTTAGACAGCTTCGCCGTTATGTTCAGCACAAATGTTGTCTTTCCGTCCCCCGGATCGCCTTGTACGATTGTCAGCTTGCCATAAGGGATAAACGGAAACCACAGCCATGAAACTTCCTGCGACTGTATCTCCGACAATTTAATCAACTGTAATTCGATTTTTGTTTCGTAAGCGTCAAATAAGAACGTGTAGTGAAATATATGGCGTTCTCCTGTAAAATCAGGGTTAGAGTTTTTAGGGTTCACTCCCAAAACTCTAAATCCAGATAAAGGAGAATACCCATGGACATTTCCACTTTGACTCCGGATAAACAGGTAAAACTTCAATACTGGCTGGATGTGATCCGGCAATGCAGAGCCTCCGG
>RAYQ01000054.1 GCA_003612395.1 Parablautia intestinalis | reverse complement strand
TAAGAATTGTCATATCTTGATTCTTACCCAAAAAGAGGTATTTTTTTCCAAAGACACAAACTATTTTACACTACCGATTAGAAAGAATGAAACAACTGATTATTACGAAAATTTTTTCAAAATAATACTATTACCTTTTATGCACTTTCAAACAAAATCCATTAAATTACGATTGTCTTTGCCCCTACTCTATGATAGAATACTCCACAAGAACAACCGTGTTGCAGGGTGGGCTGACCTCTCATTTTTACAGAATGAGGGTGATGCCTATGAAAATCATTTTGATTTTAAGGATTTATTGACCTTTGTTCTTTTCCTTTTCGCGTTGTTATGGAAAGCTATACATAATGCTGCGAAAATGACCAACAGCAGTGTAAGTATCTCAAGTGTGTTCATACCGACCTCCTTTCCGTTTCCAGAAAGGGCAACCGCAGACTATCCCTACTCGTTCTAATCTGACTAAGAGAATTATAGCATGTTATGTCGAATTATACATAAACGATTTGCGTTAATCACTCTGCCGTTTCCAATGCCACCTCTGCAAATTCCGCATCGCTCATGGTTTCCAGTTCCCCAAGACCTGTCCGGCAAGCTCCACTATATCGCTGTCCTGTATGTGGGGGATCACGTTCTTTATGTCTGCAATCATACCCGTCCTGTCCTGCCCCTCAAACACGCACATCAAATTGATTTCTTCCACCGTAAATTTATCCATTAGCTCCCTCTCCTTTTTTATGAATTTCCATATAATCAAACTCCAGTTGTTTACTGCATATTTCGCTGCAAATATAGCCACTTTGAAATGGCGCTCTTTCGTTTGCTTTTCTCTCCATGCCAATATAATTTACTCTTGGGCTGAGACACAGCCTTTCCAACACCTTGCCTTTTTGACTGTACGGGAGATTACTGATAAAATAGTTACATTCTGGCACTTCCATTAATAAGAAATCCTGCCCTATTTTTATATGGCTATAAATGACTAAAAAGCCATGCTCCGACAACACTTTCACAAACTGGCTGTTCTCCATATCAAAAGGGCACCATACTGTTGAATACTTTCAGCCGCTTCATAATCGGATATACCGTATAGGGAGTTGTTAGATATTCATCATTTTTATTGAACTTATATTGTTGTTAATAACTTCATGAGATGTCGCAGATTTGACCTCGTTTGCTGTCGCAAACCTACCCGTTTTCCTGTCACTGGTCCAATTGTATACACAATTATTCACCTCACAGTTTACGGCAGCTTTCCGGACAGCTTTCTCCATTCTGCGGCCAGACCGTCATCCCGCACCTCCCAGCATTTCATGGTCAGCTACAAAACGCACCATGTGTTCATCCAGAAGCCGCTTCTGCTGCTGGCATGGATGACAGGGACGCGGATAAACAGAATCCCGTTGCTGTCCTCGGTTCCCCTTCTGCGTCCCCGGTCGTTCAGGAAGAAAGCAAGCTCTCTCTTCAACTTCTTTGACATTCTCGGCATAGTGCCTCCTTCATAGAAGAGCCGCCCCAAAATCCCCCTTGGTATTACGGGCAGGGCAGACTATGCCCTGTGAGATTGTTATGTTTCGGTGTTCATTTTTGCCGGTACTCTCTGCTGTCGTTCCTGCCCCCTCTTTGGCGGCGTTTCACTCCGCTTGGTACGCTCGTTCCGGTCGGGGTTCCTCCGTTTCTCTGCCGAAAATCGTCGCGCTACATCGCCGGGGAGCATATCCCATACAGGCCGGTCATTCGATTGGAATAATCCATCGATGAACTGCCTATATCATGGAGCATTTTTGAACCTTGTGCCGTATGTCCACAAAGCAGGAATTAAGGGCAAATATCAGAAATATTCACGATTATGGAAAATATGGTATAATCCAGTTGAGCGACAGGGAAGCAGCAGCCGGAAAGGAGCGTGCGCCTATGAAAGGAGCGACTACCATACAGGAACGCCTTGAGGATCTGCACAAGGACAAAGGGCTGAATCTGGAAGAACTGGCACGACTGACACAGATTTCAAAATCTGCCCTTGCCAGCTATGAATCCAAAGATAATAAAGAAATCAGTCATGGCAACCTTATCACGCTGGCAGATTTTTATGGGGTGTCTATTGATTATCTGTTATGCCGGACAGAAAACAGGGAGTAGGCCAACACGCCTTTAACAGAACTACATTTGAGTGATGAAATGGTTGCGCTTCTGAAAAGCGGCCGGATCAACAACCGTCTGCTATGCGAACTTGCCACCCACAAGGATTTTATAAAGTTTTTGACTGATATTGAGGTTTACGTGGATGGGATTGCCTCCATGCAGCTTCAAAACCTCAACTCCCTTGTCGATACCATCCGGCACGAAATTATAGAACGCTGCCGCCCTGGGGAAGATGACCCGCACCTCCGGATTTTACAGGTTGCACACATTGAGGATAACGAATATTTCAGCCACATGATACAGGACGATATAAGTGTAATCATCCGTGATATCCGTTCTGTACACAAGTCTGACAATGAAAGCGCACCGCCAACTACCATTTCCGAAGAATTGAAGCAGGATTTGAAGGATGTTGCAGATCTCAAGGGAAGTCCCCTTGAAAAACAGGCTGCGCTTTACTGCAAGCGGCTGGGTATCAATTATAGCAAGCTGTCTGATGCGGAGTTCCTGCAACTTATACATATCCTTGAAAAATCGAAATTCTTCAAAAGCTATGTCGCTCAGAGAAAGGAGCGGAAATAAGAAAACCGCTGTTGCATGATATATGTTTCCATGTAGCAGCGGTTTTGTGCTGGTGGTATTTAGTTGGGAGCGTGGCTCGATAAACCGGAATCTATGCTTATGTTTTTTTCTTTTGTATAAATATAAAAAATGCAATCAAAATCACATTGACAATTAAAACAATAATGCTTCCTTCAATTTTGCAAATTCCACCGGACAAAATATCGCTTCCAGTAAAAGTCGTAACAAACAGATTTGGATAGTCATCAGCAAGTGACACACCACCTAAAACTAATGCACCAATTCCATTCCACAAAAAGTGCATAATAATTGGTGCTATAATAGAGCCACTATATTCAAGAACTACTATCATAAGCAAACTCATAGTAAGTACATTTAAAACGGGAATAATCCCCGCTTCAAATGCCCCTCCATGCAATACTGTAAAAAGTATTGTTGTCACAATCGTAGCAACAATTATATTGTGCTTTTGCTTAAGCATTTGATACAAATAACCACGAACAAGAAGTTCCTGCATAATGGTATTTAGAAATACTGCCAGCACCCAAACAGGGAATAGGTTAATTAAGTTAGTTCCGTCAACATGGATAATTTTTGCTACATACATTATCAAAACAGGGATAGCTAACCATGCAATCCCTGCGATTACTCCCAATACCATTCCCTTTACTGGATTATCGAATAAATGTAACTTTACATTTTTCTTTTCAGCAAGCCAAAAGATGAGAGTAAAAGCTGCTACTGCCAATAAAGGTGTAATTTCTGCCCATAATCTCCATATAGCTTGTTCCTTTGAAGATGATAACGGCAATATAGAAACCAATATTGCCCATCCCAGAAAAAAGCCTATGGATTTTAAAATTGTAATACCAATTTTTTTCAAAATGAATACCTCCCAAATCCCAATTTGTCTGCGCTTTATTATATATCCGTTTTCCCAAAAATGAAAGCGATTTCTTATACTTCCTGTTCATCAAAACGAAACTTGAATAATGCGGCAACAAGCCGGGATTTTATGCTGTCCTCTGTATCCCTGTCGATATGCCCGTTTTCAATGGCGGCGATTCGGATTCGCTTGCTGTAATGCCGTAAAACCTCGTCCATGGCTTCCGGCTCTCCGCTGGTCACCCGGACAATCATTTCATAGGGTAAAAGGCTCGGATTCCCCATGTGAAAGCACCTCCATTTCTTTGTACAGAAGCTGTAAAGTCCTGCGGATTTGATATCCGGTCGTACTCCGGCAGCGTCCATACATTTCCCCGATTTCCCGCTGTGTGTAATGCCCGAAAAAGTAAAGAGAAATGATTTCCCGGTTCTTCTCCGGCAGAGATAACAGGGCGGCGGCAAGTTCTCCATTGGTGAGGATAATTGTCTGACCGCAGATTGTAACGGGGTATTGTTCGTAAGGTGATTTGAGAGCTTCGTCTGATGTGCTTAGAGGGTAGAACTTTTCATAGAAATTTCCCCCTTTCTCCCACATGGGGCGGTTTATCCGCCAGTAAAACTGGGTGAAGCCGTCAGCGGTAACACGATATTAAAGATTATTGATTTTATCTTTTATTTTGCGTTTTATCTTGAACGATAAGCAAGAAGAATATTGCTCATTTTTAATCAGCAATTCGTAAGCCCCCATAACTCCAATAAAATAGCAAAATCCAAAAAGTCCTATTGCCAGACCTAAAAACACAAACGAATGGTACTCTGACCAATCAAACTTTCCGCTCTTAGTTAAAGACACTGCCAGAATACCGACTATAAATAAAATAATACTTGGAACGGACATAGCGACATAAATTCTCCTTTTTGCTTGATACGCATTAGATAATTCTTGCAAATACACATAATCAAGTATTAGAGGTTCTTCTCTCAAGACTTTATATTGTTCTTGTTCCGAAAATGAGCCTAAAACAAAAGAACTAATGCCTATGATAATAAAAATAGCCATTCCCAAGAAACGCCATGTCAAATTAGATGTAAACATGACATAGGGTATTCCCACCAACGCCCACGACATAAATCCTATACCAACATATCTACATATTTTTTTCTGGTTTGCGATAAATCCTGTTGCCATTTCCTTGCTTACATAATAGCCTCTCTCGTTTACAGTGTTAGAGGATTTCTCATCTTTCAACAGAACGTCTATAGACGTTTTAAAGATATTGGATAATTGTAATAATTTTTCTGTTTCCGGAAATCCTTGATTATTTTCCCACTTGCTAACCGCCTGTCTGGTTGTTCCGATTTGTTCAGCAAGTGCTTCCTGTGAAAGCCCTTTTTCTTTTCTTAACTTAAACAATTTTTCTCCGAATGTCATATGTGTCCTCCTTGGTTTGTTTTGATAGGTCAATCTTATCGGATTAGATTGTAACTTTCTATCTTTTCTGAATGGAACATTGTCAACTTTGAGTTGCGGATATGTTATATTCAGCAAAATAACGGTTTTTCTGCCGTATTTCGACACTCTGCTCCATACACATTATATCATTCAAGATTTCTCTTTCCTTCCTACACTATATATAAAATCAGAAAAATTTCTTGCAGCCAAGGCCGTTTTCATGTAAGATAATCTACAAAGCCGCAAAAAAATAGGAGCTCCGAAGCTCCCCTATCTCCTAAACCCTCTTGCAAAATCCGCAGTGTTGGTTTATAATCATCATAGAAACCGAAGGATTCAAGCATGTCCGACGGTTGTTCAATCGGAAACGAGTAATCAATTTTAGAAAAACAAACGGATCAATGGCTATTCTCTATTCGCAGTAGAGGATAGCCTTTCCGTTACTTGCGGTTGTGTCTATTGTCTATGTATGTCAAGGCTGCAAAAATTACCAGCACTAACGTAAGCACTTCTAACGTATTCATACCGACCTCCTTTCCGTTTCCAGAAAGGACAACCGCAGACTATCCCTACTCGTTCTAATCTGACTAAGAGAATTATAGCACGTTATGTCGAATAATGCTATAAAAGATTCGCGTTAATCACTCCGCTGCTTCCAGTGCTACCCCTGCAAATTCCTCATCGCTCATGGCTTCCAGTTTTCCAATGACCTGCTCTGCAAGCTCCACCATATCTCTGTCCTGTATGTGGGGGATTACGTTCTTTATATCGGCGGTCATGCCCGTCCTGTCCTTCCCCTCAAACACGCACATCAAATTAATTTCTTCCACTGTAAATGATATTGTCAATATTGGTTGACACTTTTTTTACAAGGATATTAATGTCTAAGCAGTATTGCCCAGAGATTCATAATATCTCTGCCGCTTGACCATAGGAGGAAGTCCTTCATTGGCTGAGCATATCCTCCTGTTATTCCAGCAGCTGATGAAGTATCTCCAGAGGAATGTCTTTAGTTCCTCAATGGTCAATTCTTCTGCATTATGGCGACCATAGAGAAGTTCCTCTTTCATCCTCGCCCGCATGCTCTCACAACGGGCATTGTCGTGGCAGCGTCTCCCGGCACTGTTCATGCTCTGACGGATGCCGTATTTAGCAACCGCTTTACGGTAGGTTTCGCTGGTGTACTGTGTTCCACGGTCTGAGTGGATGACGGCTCCCCTCAATCCCGGATAGGAGCAGATGGCGTTGTCAAGTGTCCTCTCACATAATGACGCTTTCATGTTTGTCCCCATTGCCAGGCCGGGGACTGCAGCGTCAAAGCAGTCAAATATGGCAGATACATAGAGTTTTCCGTCTTTTGCCTTGATTTCAGTTATGTCCGTGACGCATTTTTCCAACGGCTCTGTGGATGTAAAATCCCGCCTCAGCAGGTCATCGGATTTGCGCGCTTCGCGGTCAGCTTTTGTGATCCCATTTGGCCTGCGTTTCGGACGGTGGCTGAGTCCGATTTCCTCCATGACGCAGTAAACCGTCCTCTCACTGGGAATAGGGATGTCTTCGGGCTGTCTCAGAAGAAGAGCCTGGTACATGCGGATCCGCCCATAGGTATCATTGCATTCGTCCTCTGACACGATCGTCCGCATTGCGTCTGCTAAATCCTGATATTTCCACGGCCGGTCTTTGTTTGCCGGATATTTATAAAATCCCTGCCGCGTTACTTTCAGCATCCGGCAGCAGAAAGAAATCTTTCCCTTGATAACGCTGTCCTCAGTTTTTATGGCGGGGAACATCATTCTCTGCCTTTTGCAGACTTCCGACGGCTGGCAGCGAAAAAAGCGCTTGCTTCCTCAAGGAATTCGTTTTCCTCTTTCAAACGGCGGATTTCTTTTTCCTGCTCCTTGGCCTGTCTGCGCAGGAGAGCCAGCTCCTCTGCGAGGCTCAAGGCCGTCTGTGGCGTATGCGAACCAGGACCAACATCCAGCCGTCCCTCCCTTGCTGCCTTCGTCCATGCATATATAGTGTTTTCAGGGATTCCTAATTCGTCAGCCGCTTTTGCGCCGCCAAGTTCCTTTGCCGGTTTTACGGCCTGGAGCTTGTATTCCATGTCGTATTTCCGTTGTTTTTTTGCCATTGTAGTTGCCTCCTTATTTCTCTTTGATTATACATCAAATCCTTGAGTATAAGGTGTCAACTAAAATGATACAACATCAGTTTTAGCTTTTTTCTCCCACATGGGGCGGTGCATTGTTTACAGTTGCATTTATGCTGAAAAGGGGCGATTGTATTTTGAAATACCATAGCCCCTCTAAGCACCATTAAAAATATATTTCTTTGATTTTCAATGCCCTTAGATTATGGCTCGATGTTTTTATTAAATTGGAAATACGTTACTGCAAAATACAAGACATATATCCCAAGAAAACTAACGAATGAAATACCAAAATATAATATCCATTCTGTGTGGATTCCTGTGTATATCACAAATTGCCGTCCAACATACAATATAAATACCGCACTGATAATAACCGAAAGGATAACCGGGCATAAGTAGTATAAAAACAGTTGTTTTGCCACTACGTTTCTGATTTTTTTCTTTCCGATTCCCAGTTTGTTCAAAATCTGATAGCGGAATTTGTATTTATTGGAATCGCTTAACTGCTGGACGGAAAGGACAGTAAACGCAACGCATAAAAATACCAGTCCTATATAAAATAGCGGAAATGACAAGGTACTCATTAAAAACTTTAGTTCCAAGACTTCCCGGCTCTTAACCTGTATTGTGGCGGGCATTAAAAAAAGTTCCTCACTTCCGATTTTTATATAATCAGCCAATTCATCATACCCTCTTATTTTTCCGGCTGATTCATACAGACTTTCTGATAAATTTTCCGGCACATTTCCGCTTGCCATAACTGCCATAAGTGAAAAATATTTTTTCATTCCTGCAAGTCTTTTATCCGGCACAACCAGTAAAAAATCCGTTCCATTATGTCCGTTCTGTGCAAAACCCTCAGTCATAAATCCTGCAAAATCCAGCCCTATATGTAAACTGTTCTGGGGCTTTTCACTCCTATCTTTAATTTCTTGATATACACGGTTTGGCATATGGATTAAATATTGGTTATCCTGCAAAGCAACTGGCGTTAGCCCAAGCATTTTCCGTAAACTGTTATAATCAGTGATTCCCATATATACATCATAATCGTAATAAGCGGCGGCTTTTCTTCCCTCTGCCATAGCCGGATCGCTGTCCTTATCGGAAAATAACCTTAAATTCTGATACAGATAATCAACCATTTCACTTGTTCCGTTTTGATAGACACAATATTTCAGTGTCGACCGTGGAACGGTATTTTCATTTATCAGTGTTCCTTCTTTGACAAAATCGTTTTCTGTGTTGTCACTGATTAAAATAATATCAAAGGGATATTCCACATTTAATTGCTTGTTTTGATAATCACTTAGCATAAATGCAAGCGAACTTCCTACTAAAGCAAACATAAATAACAGGCTTAGTGTTCCCAATACAAAACACGTATTCCGCATTTTAGAGGAAAACTGACGCATTAAAAACAAACAGTCTTTTTTATAAATCAAGCTCCCTTTGCTTTTTATATATTTCATCAAAAAAGCCGAAAGCCCTAAATAGAAAAAGTAAAATGTAAAGACAAGCCCAATCATTTCAAATACTGCCGCCCATTTTGTTATCCTTCCGGTAAAAATGAGAAAATACAAAAACAATACATTTCCTATGGAAAGATAGAATAACCATTTCCATATAGCATTTCTTTTCTCGTTTACTGTTTCATTCTGCCTGTCCATGTTAAGTAGACTTATGATTTCCATATTGAAGAATTTCTTCTTATTCCGAAAAAGGGCAATCATAAAACACGCCCCATACAGGATAATTGTCAATAAGATGCTTCCTGCTGATATTTCTATATTTACCCTGTAATTTTTCCCGATACTTTTATAAAAAACATAAAATAATATCTGCTGTAACCCGCTCCCCAAAAGCAATCCGGCAAAAAGAGCGGATATTCCAAGATAAAAATTTTCTTTCATGTAAAGGGCTGCAATCTGCTTTTTCTTCATTCCCGATAATAAGTAAATCGCAAATTCCCGGCTTCTTTTTTCTAAAATAAAACGTGTCATATAGTTTATCAGCCACGCAACAATCATAAGGATTGCCACTGTGGAAACTGCCATAAATGTAACTAACATTGTTCCTGCCGTAGAAAGCTCCCCGTTGTTTCCAAAATGAATCATTTCGTAAATATCCTTTGAAAACAGCAAAGAATGAAAGGAAAAAGTAAGGGCTGTTATCATACACAAGGTTAGAAAGTAATTCAGATAATCTTTCCACAGCCTGCGGGCATTTCGTAATGCAAGTTTATTCAGCATAAATATCATCACCCCCGATTTTGAACTGCATATCAAGAATACGGTTTAAATACTCTTTTTTATCCATATTTTCCCGCTCCAATTCAGAGCATATCTTACCGTCATTTAAAAACAAAATCTTTTCACAATAACAGGCTGAAAACACATCATGCGTTACCATTAAAATCGTTGCGCCTAATTCCCTGTTCATAATCTGTAAAGTATGAAGAAGCATAGCAGACGAGTTTGAATCCAGTGCCCCCGTTGGTTCATCAGCAAGAATCAGTTTGGGATTATTAACAAGTGCCCTCGCACAAGCCGCCCGCTGTTTTTGTCCGCCGGACACTTCATACGGGAATTTGCTTAAAATGTCGCAGATATGTAAAGTTTCTGATATACTCTTTACTCTGCTTTCAATTTCTTCTTTCAAACGAGCTTTGCTCGTTTTATGCCTACAAAGAGCCATAGGGAGCATGATATTTTCTTCAATACTCAATGTATCCAGCAGGTTATAATCTTGAAAGACAAATCCAAGGTTTTCCTGCCGGAAATCTGATAATTCCTCCTCGGTCATTTGGGAAATATCAGCCATGTCATAAAGAACCTGCCCGCCGGACATTCTGTCTATGGTAGACAAAATATTTAATATGGTCGTTTTTCCCGAACCGGAAGCACCCATGATTCCAATAAAAGCCCCCTTATCTACATAGAAACTTACATTGTCAACAGCGGTAACTTTTATATTTCCCGTGCCATAATTCTTTACAAGGTTTTTAACCTCAATAAAATGGTTTCTCGCCATAATATCCCACCATTCCTTTCTTCTGCTTAAATATTGGATTCTAATAAATCAGATATTTTTTTCATTCTGATTTCGGAGCAGTATGGAATAAGACCAGTAAATTCCTATACAAAAAAATGTGATAAAGCTGCCAATACCGCTTAAAATCATGGAGAAAGTAATACAAAACAGAATATCCATATACTTCATACTCTCAAATACAGGAAGCCCTAGGCCGCTGCCAACAGCTACAAATATCAAAAGACCAAGCGCAATACCTCCAACCAACATTTTCTTCATTTTAAGAAATTCTTCCTGTATTTCCTTTCGCACTTCCTCCGCAAATACAAGTTCCTTTTTCCGAAGAACCCTATACGGATTTTGTTTCAACGCAATGTAGATCACAACAGCAAGTAAGAGCATAATAGATATGGTTGTAAGTATTGGCGCAACACTGGAAGCAAAAAAGTAATGTTCCGTGGAAGTATAAGATACTGAATTACAGCCTAACGCAATTCCACACGCCGTAGCCAACAGCAAAAATTTTCTTTTGTAATAGAACAGAAAGCCATTTGCTGTTTCCCTGCTTACATAAAATTCTTTCGTTTCTTCCTGTAATTTTTTTTCATTATCTGAACCAATCGCCCTGTCATCAAGCAATAGGTCATCTAATTTTACTTGAAATATTTTGCTGATTAAGATTATCTTTTCTGTTTCGGGATAACCATTGTTATTTTCCCATTTGCTTACTGCCTGTCTGCTTGTGTTTAATTTTTCTGCCAGTGCTTCCTGTGAAAGTCCTTGTGACTTCCGTAGCTTATACAGCTTTTCTCCGAATGTCATATTTTTTCCTCCTTGTTCTCGCCATAGTAGCATAATGGCTCAAAATGTCTATCATTCAACTCTGACAATTCCGCAACTTTAAGTTGCTATTGGTTCTTTTCTCCCATAAGCAGCAACAAAAGTCTGCCTAAAATAATAATTTAGTACTATATCCGACAAATTGAAACAAATACTACAAAAAAAGAAATATGAAGAAGGGAGTGGGATTCCGCCGTAGTCGGCCAATGAGCCATTGCCATCTTTCCATTTTTTGGTGACATTCTTTTCTTTTTCACCTTCCAGTGTAGCAAGTGCTTTCCGTTTATCATCCGTTGTTATATCCAGATACCGCATGGTTGTAACCAGGCTTGCATGACCAAGAAGAAAGCTGTTCTGTATGATGTTCATGCCATCCTCCAGCCAATGGATGGCTTTGGCATGGCGGAACTGGTGGGCATGGGTATTCAGTGGAACCTCCAGACATTTTTTGTGGGCGTCCGCCGCATACATTTTTATCCGCTTATCAAGAGCAGGCTCTGTCAGTTTCACATATTTCCCGCCTACACGGGAATAGAATAAATACACTTCCGGTTTTGCCTCTACTACAATGTATTTATGGTTGATATTCCTAACAACCAGCTAGGATGTTATCCATCTTGTTGCTTAAGCTGTTA
>RAYQ01000053.1 GCA_003612395.1 Parablautia intestinalis | reverse complement strand
TTACCCGATATATGCAGAAAACCACGCCGCTGAAAAGCGGCGTTGCTTTATTCTGTGGCGTATGGTTTGACGCTTACAAATCAAATCTCTTATTGGCACTTTGGAAATTAAATCCAGCGCGTGGGGGAGAAATAGATATGTTGCATGATATGCCTGTATCAGAACTAAGTGAACTACGAGAAAAACCTGGAGAGGTGCCTTTTGTTATAGCGACATTTGAGGTTGAGGGTGAAGCTTCATCTATCTCTGAACAAACAGGGTACAAAATTGATGAAGGATTTGTTTTCTCTGTTACAAGGTATTACAGTGGAAAAAGATTATATGAATATATTAGCGGTCAACCGGATCTGATTGAAACAACAGATTCTAGTGGCGAAGAAAGTGATGAGAAGCCGGATCTTATTGAACTGCCTGTTTGCTTGGCTAAAGAACTGCCCAAATTTGTATATTATTCAAATTATGGTAATTTATCATCTAAAATATATTTGCCGTATGCTGTTAAATGGCTTAACGGTGAAAGTGTCGTAGGTATTACGATTAGAGAGGATCAAGTTAGGACATTGCGTGTATTATTTGATTTTGTTAATTTGGATCCTAAAGAAATATTGGAGTTAGGAGCTGATCCCAAACCCAAACAGAATGCACGTCCTAATGAGGGTATAACAGAGGCAGATATAAAAAAATCACAAGACAATAAAGAGAAAAGGAGTATTTTGCTGCAATCTGCATCTGCAAAACTGACCAGACAATTTAAGGAGTGGTGGAAACAAGGTGAATACGCTTTTCGATTGGAAGCAGATGGAGAATATTTTAGTATTCTTGTTTCGGACAACTTAAGAGCAGATGAAGTGGATCTGGAACTTCGGAGTACAGGACTGCAATGGTTTTTGAGTTTTTATTTAATTTTCCTAGTTGAAAGTCAGGAAGAAAATAAAAATGCAATTATATTATTGGATGAGGAAGGTTTGACTTTACATCCGATGGCCCAAAAAGATTTGGCAAATTTTTTCAATGAATTAGCGAAGAACAATCAGATTATAAATACAACACATTCGCCGTTCATTGTTGATACTACAAGTATTGATAGATGTAGGGTTGTTTATTCTAATGGTAACGGTAAAACGGTTGCATCGAGTAATTTGAGAGAAAATGCAGGGCCACTAAATACAAAATCTATATATGCTGTCCATGCGGCATTGGGATTAAGTGTTTCAGATATGTTATTACAGGGTAGTAAAAATGTAGTTATAGAAGGTGTATCAGATCAATTTTATCTCAATGGGATTAAAATATTTCTTATACGTGAAGGACTAATTAAGCCAGAAACGGATATTATGTTTATTCCTTCTGGTGGAGTAAAAGGTGTTTCAGGGGTAATTAGTATTGTAGGTGGAAAAAATAATGAGATACCTGTGACCATAGTGGATTCAGATAATATTGGAAAAAATGCTGCCAAAAACTTGCGTGCGGGTATATATAAAGATAGTCCTAAGAGTGTAATAGAGATTGAAAATATAACAAAAAAGGAAGGAGCAGAAATAGAGGATCTTATTCCATTTAATATTTTTGAGAAGGCTATTGATAAGATGTTTTCTCAAGTAGAGGATGAGGTATTTGCAGATGGTTATAATGAAGAAAAGCCTATAGTTCCGCAAATAGAAGAATTTGCTTCTAGGAATGGCATAATTTTGGAAACAGGAGCATGGAAAGTTAATTTGGCTAAATATGCCAAGAACAGACTAATAAAGATTGGAAAAGACAGTATTGATAAAAAATATATAGATATGTGGAAAGCACTTTTTAAACTCTTTTGATAGATCAATAATAAGGAGCTATGACATTATGTCAAAGGCTCCTTGTTTTGTTTATATATGAACTGGAAATACCAACGGATAGATTAAAGGATAAATGAGGAAGGGGGATATAAGCTTGATGTTGGCATAATATAAGACAATACAGTAATCTGTAAAACAAAGGGTTGAGTTAAGGGAATAATCTAAACGCAATTGGGCTGCCTGTCCGGCGTAAGTTGTAAAGTATAGCCTGTTATCGCACCATTGATGCGGCAAGGGCTTGCCCCAATATACTCGCCTTCATAATGTCATCTAAGCAAAACCGGTGACTCAATGCCAGCCAGAATACCGGATCTGGGCAACCGGAATATTCATCCTGAATTATCCGCGAAACGCTAGCATCAACTGCTGAAATCCGTATAGTTACAGTATTTTATCGATTATTGCTTTTCACCTTTTAAGTAAATAGAAAAAGACTTCAATCTATAGAAATTTAGATGCTCAATCCAAATTAAAACCAAAGAAAAGGCTATTATAGGAATGTTCTAAATACCGTAAGCTTAGAAAGCAATAGTCAGATTAAAATAAATTTTGACGGAGGTGACATCTTTATCGTCACAACAATGGAAATGGGATCTTACCAGGCAATCCAGTTCTATTGCGGAAGGAGCTGGATGGAAAATTCCATCTAGAAAGGAAAAAGCAGTTTTGAATTTGCCTCTGTAAGTAGTTCCTTAAAGCTGGTAAATGCGAACCCACTTTTGAATTATATATTAGCTTATAATTTATTTAACTGGTTTAGGCGGCTGGCCCTCATTGTCAGTATGAGAAAGCAGCGTATAGATACTATTCGTTTAAAGTTACTGAAAATAGCCGAAAGAGTGGTAAAATCAGTGCGATATAAATATTTCAAACTGTGTAGCAGCTGTCCTACAAGAAAGAACTCTGCGAGGCACTGGAAAATATCCGTAACCTGCATCCACAATTGGAATAGTAACTATTAATGAATCTTGACAACCACAATAAACCTTTAAACATATCAGAGAAGAAGTCAATCCATTTTTCGGCTGCCTTGTGGTAGACAGAGTGAGATATTTGGAGTGGTTGTAACGGTAGCTACGGCGGATTTTATACGAGCTTATACTGCCATGAATAATTTAGGATTAACTTTTGGAAAAAACGGATATAGACTTTCTTATTTTTGGAAGAAACTTTTAGCAAAAAATTGCAAGGAGAAGAAAAGTCGGCTTACAGGAGTTTATGGATTGGTCAAATTAGAAGGATGACATGATAACAGGTTTGGCGGATATATACAGAATAGTGGGGGCATTTATAGACTTTGTGTTCAGATAAAAGCCGTACTTTGGCTTTTATCTGAACACAAAGTTCACTAAAGGGTAGCAAGCGAAGCTTGTGAAGGGGAATTGTTGGTTCCCCTTTTGTCTGTCGTAAGACAGACAATATTCTCATCATAAGGCTATGCCGGCAAAAGTTGATTATTATGGCATATTTATTTATCGACAGTTTTCCTGCTACTTATTTCCACTTTACAAACAAACATGCGTTTGCTAATATTAATACAAACCTATGTTTGGAAAAGAAGACGAGAAGGAATGAAATAAGGTGTAAACAGGAAAGGATAGAATAAAATAGGAATGCCATCCCCCTGTATATATTCCAATCCAGATGATTTGAGGGATGGAGACACAATGGGCAGTATTACCCCAATCCGTTTCCGTTTTCAGGCTGGTGAAGACACAATAGAAACTATCTATATCCAGAAGGTTGTATCGCGGGATGAGAAAATTATGTAGTTTTAAAAGGCTACAGAAGAAGATAAGTGGGGGGGAAAGAATATAGGCAGTTAAGTTTATTTTAGGTGATAAAAATTGACAATCTGAAATCTATGAGATACCATCATAATATGAGGAAAGTGATGCCGCTGTGAATAAATGGAGGGCAGAAGCAATGTTTACTATAGATACAAGTGTGAAGCAGGAAGCGCTTAATTACGCTACGCTGATGAATGTATTAAATAATACGGAGCTGGGGCTTGAACCGGATTTTGAAGCTTTTGGAAAGCAGGCGGAACTTGATGCGCCGATGGACCTTCCAGAGGTATGCAGAGGGTATGCAGAATTTTTCCATGTGGAGGATTCTGTTTTGCTGAAAGAATATCATAAGGCAAAAAAAATGTTCCAGGGTCTTAACGAGGAAGATGATATTATAAAGCGCGGAAATGAAGACTATCCGCCCCTTCTTGCCAGAACAGCACGGACTCCCCGTTTTTTGTATATCAGGGGGAAAAAGTCACTTTTATATGAAACAAGGACGGTGGCGCTGGTAGGCTCCAGGCACGCTTCGGAAAATGCAAAAGACAATACAAAGCGTCTGGCTGTGGCATTAGGGAAAAACGGAATCACGGTGGTATCAGGGCTTGCCAGGGGGATTGATGTAACAGCACATAAGGCGGCATTGGAAAAAGGTTATAATACGATTGCGGTAATAGGGACGAACCTGAACCAGTATTATCCGGCTGAAAACAGGGAAGTACAGCTTGAGATTGAAAAAAGAGGGCTTGTAGTGTCGCAGTTTTCACCGGCAAGCGAAACTCAGAGATGGTTTTTCCCCATGAGAAACGGCGTGATGAGCGGGCTCTCACTGGCAACTGTTATCATGGAGGCAGGGGAGACATCCGGAGCCTTAAAGCAGGCAGATTTTGCCTTAAAGCAGGGAAGACAGATCATGCTTCCGGAGAGCGCTTTAAGGCTGGAAAAAGTCACATGGCCGGCAAAATATGTGAAAAAGGGTGCAATAGTGGTAAAAAATCCTACGGAAGTACTTAGGGCTCTGGCAGAAAATAATATTTTTAAACCTGACTGGCAGGAGGAAAACGAACAGCAGACGTTATATGGCTACCTGCATGAATTAAAAGGAATCCCTTCTCAAAATGACGAGCCGGAGTGGATGGAACAGATTATCATGGAGGGATAGCCGCTATGTTCAGGTGTATATCAGAATTAAAAGGGCTGATAATTGATTTTGATAGTTTTAGATATATGGAAACAGGCATTTGGTCAGAACTGATGGACAGGTACAAGTGCCTGTTTTTGGCTATGAATGGACAGACGGCAGAGACGGCGGAAAAAGCTTATGGATGGCGGTCCGTTTATTGGATAGAAGATTTCCAGCAGATGTTTGCGCCAAACCAGGCAACACATGAAAGAGCATTGGATATTATGGGGCTACAGCCTACAGAGGTAGCATACATATCCATGGACTGCTCTTTTCTTGAAAGGGCAATGGGATTTTTAGGCGGTACGATATGGGTGACACGCAGGGTGACTTATTTAGATGCCAGCCGGGCGCCTGATTTTATATGCCCGGATGTTAATTCACTTAAAGGACTGCTTTTAAATCAAGTGTCCGGTTTTTTGGGAGAGACCGCAATTTTTCCGGAAGCGGGTAAAAGAGGGCTTACGGCTCCTGTACAGTTTTATGTGGATGGAAATAGTATTCCTATGTATATGCTGGGGAGATATTTTGGCCGCGGACATTATATGAACCAGCTGCATCCCTATTCAACAGCGATTCTTTTAAACAAAAAGGAAGGAAAAGGATACTATCGAAAGTTTGATGGTACTTTTGCAGAGATTTATGGGCGTGTAGTAAAAGCGTTACAAGGAAAGTATAAGATAGATGGCATTGTAGCAGTACCAGCCCGTTCAAATCAGGATGATCGGTTTGAAGGAATCCTTGAGATGATAGCGGAAAAGTGCTGTATTGGCAATTTTGGAAGCAGTTTTACATGTATAAGAGATTATCCGACACAGAAGCGTTTATCAGCATCTGAAAGGCAGAAGAATATAGGGGGAGCGTTTAGATGTGGTCCAGGCCTGGAGGGGAAAAATATTGTAATGATAGATGATGTTATTACGACAGGAGCAACTATACAGGAATGTATCCGGGAACTTAGGGCAGGGGGTGTCAATCAGGTTATCGTACTCGTATTGGGGGTTAATCAGTTCCGGGGTACTTACTGGTCTTCACGAACAGTGCATGTGGCCTGTCCGGTATGTGGGGAAGGCATGAGCCTAAACGTAAATGGGAACAATGGAAATTTTTTCTATTCATGCCATTTTTGTAATAATACAATCAGTTTTAGGGAAGGCAGAAAGATACTTTGCGATAAGGTTAATTCAGAAATATTTAATGGCTGATATATTAAGTAATTGCCAGGTACTGAAAAGGAGAAAAGGGTTTTCAATGCCTGGCAAGTTTTTTGTTTAGATAAAGCTTACCATGCTGCTAGGAAATGCAAAACAATTTGAAATACCAGCATGAAGATTTTGGGGATTACCCAAATATTATTTGGAAAGGGAATAGGATAGGGTGCAAAAAGTTACATGTAAAGTGATAATTGTTACATGTATGATCATATGGCTTTAACTTATGATATATTTTTGTAGAAAGATTTACTAAAAGTAACTAGATAAAAGAGGCTACTCTCATGGAAATATCATATTGGGTAATTGGTGATAATATACGCCGTATGAGAATGGAAAAAGGTATGACACAGGAAGAACTAGCCGAGAAAGCCCTGCTTTCCCCAAAAGGAATACAGAAGGTGGAGGCAGGGAGAAGCGGAATGTATATGGAGACATTTATCAGGATTGCAAAAGCGTTAAATGTCTCACTGAATATTTTGGCGGGTATGGATGAAATGGAAGAATGGGAAAAAATAAAATGGGAAGCATTTTACATAATAAGTCGAGAAAGTTTCAAATTTTGTGTAAACGTTAAAAACTGATATAAGATATGTCATTAGTTACTGTGGGCAGAGCCAATTTTTTTAAGGTTCTGCCCTAACTTGTATTATAATGCTGCTTCCGGACATGTCAAGTAGGGCTGACTCAGCCAGCCCTGTAAAACCGGCAGCTGCTTATAATCCGGATAGCCTTTCCTCAAAAAATATCTCCAACCGGGAATGGATCTGTCCCCGGTCCTGGCGATGACCGGTCCATTTCTTCGTGATGTCTGTCATGGCCAGATACAGCATTTTCAACAGACTGTCATCGGATGGAAATACTGTTTTCGATTACGTTACCTTCCGCAGCCGGCGGTTAAATCCCTCTATTGTATTGTTTGTGTAGAACAGGCATCTGACAGCCTCTGGGTACTTAAAATAAGTCGAAAGATTTGCCCGGTTATCTTTCCATGATTTTGCTATTTTCAGGTATTTCCCGCTCCATTTCTCATCAAAACTGTCCAGCTCCGCCAGTGCTCTCTCTTCTGTTGGCGCCGCATATACACGCTTTAAATCAGCCATCAGGGGTTTGAGCTCCTTATAGGAAACAAATTTTGTTGTATTTCGTATCTGATGGATGATACACTGCCGGCTCTCTGTCTGTGGAAAAACTGCCTCAATTGCCTGCGGAAATCCAGTCAGCCCATCCACGCAAGCGTTCAGGATGTCTTCCACCCCACGGTTTTTCAACCCATTCAAGACAGAGAGCCAGAATTTCGCACTTTCATTCTGACCAACATACATACCAAGAACGTCTTTGTGGCCTTCCATATCGATCCCAATTGCAATATAAACCGCACGTTTTACAATCCGTCCTTCGCTGCGTACATGGTAATGGATGGCATCCATGAATACAACAGCGTAAACACTCTCCAGCGGCCTTTCCTGCCATTCTTTTACGATGGGGAGGTTGTCTGTGATCCTGCTGATTGTACTGTCAGAAATTCCGATATCATACAGCTCCCTCATATGGCTTTCGATATCGTTTGCTGTCATTCCTTTGGCATACATGGAAATGATTTTTTCTTCCATATCCTGTGTGACTGTATTCTGGGAATGGCCGTTTCTGCTGTTGTCCGTGTCTTTGTTCCGGTAATCGTATTTACTGCAGCCAGGCTCTTCGCCCATTTCCTGCTCCAAGGCTCCTTCCAGAATGATGGACATCATGTCCCGAAGGGCTGCCTTTTGTGGGGAATCTTTTTTCTTTTCCATCGTTCAGCAGATTAGATTGAATTATCAAAAATAGAGCCAATAACAGCAGTTCAAATCTGCGTGTTATCGGCTCTGCGTCTGTGCGTCTGGCTCTTTGATAACTAATACATTATAATCTTTTACGCAGATTATCATTTCCTGCTTACATTTGGGACAGAACAGCGGGAAATTCCGAAGCTCTGTATCTGACCGCATTTTAATGCGTGTCTTGCTCCCACAAACAGGGCATAATAACCATTTGAATTGCTCGCTCTCGTTAGGATTCATGGGTTTTACTCTTGCTTTCCTTATTCAGTACAGCACTGCTGATAACGCTGATACCACCTAATAATGCACAAGATTTTGACGGAAAAAGGATTCCTGCCGCCACAAGACCAGCGCCGACAACCAGGTTACATACCGCTGCCGTTTTCAACGCTTTCTTTTTCGGGTTGGGTAGCTCTACGGATATTCCCAGTGTGTCATTCAGCTTTTCGCAAGCCCTGTTTACTTCTTTAATCATTTTGCCCTCCTAAAATAATAACTGTATGCCGTGATTTGCAATGAGTAACACGCCAATGCCTATGACAACCCATAAGGCTGTGGCTTTCTTTTCTTTTTTCTTGTTGCAGAAAAAATTTTTTTTAAAAAGAAATTGGAAAAGCAATCCCACACCCACAAGGCAGATACCGACAATCAATGATACGACCCTAATAGTCTGCATGATTTCGGCACTTGGAACGGGTACAAAGTCGGGAATTGGAAAGTTCATTTTTTAGCCTCCATTCTTTCAAAATCCTGCAAATTTGTGCCTCTGCACAAATTTGCCAATTGAAAAATCTCTGATTTTTCAATCTATCTCCTTTACTCAAAAATATCTGCTACAAGGCTATCCACCATAAAATCAAAAACAGTGAAATAGTCACAAGTGACGGAAAGGGTTTCTTTTGCATTGATTGTTGACAGCAGCGCACTCAAAATCCCATACGCCTGTGTTTCTTCCATTTTCAGATTGAGGTCTGCGGCATGAATAACCTGTCTGAAAAAATCGAAACTGTCAAACTTGATTTTCTTAATCGTTTCTTCCGGCAGCTTTGTTACAAAAGACTGAAAATCCGGCGTATTGACATTGTAGAGGAACGGCTTGCTGTCGTATTCCCGGAAAAGCCTTTTCATAGACTGTGCAAATCCCTCTTTCGTCCGGCGGTTCCTGTTTATGCCGATAATTTTTTCTGTCAACCTCCTTTGTATGTCTGAGATTGTTTCAAGGAATAAATCTTCTTTTGTCGGGTAGAGTGTATAAAAAGTGCCGATAGATATAACTGCTTTGTCGCAGAGATTTTTAATGCTTGTCTTTTTATACCCTTGCGCTATCCAACATTCCTCGCATAGTTCTTCCAGCTTTTTGCGGATTGCTTTTTTATCAGCGTCCGAAAGGACTGGCTTTGACGGCATAGATTCACTTCTCCTTTCTGTTGAGCTTTATTTGCGAATATTCGTAATATGTATTCGCAAATCAAATAGTAGCACGATTGGTAGTTGTTGTCAAGTAGGGAGCTTGATTTAGCAATGCTGTATACCCCAAAAATCATTCGTTACATTATAGGAAGTATTTTAGCTAACTGATAGAATTGTATAGACATATTCTGAAACCATATTACAGCTTGAAAAACCTCTGTTATTCTTTATTTATATTTTGCATTTCCCGAACTTCCCCGTATTAAGGAACAAGGAAAACTTTTTGAAGAATTTCTCTCAAAACTCCGTCAAAATCACCTTATGCGGTGTTGCAAGTAGTGAGAGGGTTTTCAAGAGGGTTTGGGATACATCTCGCCTGCCGGCTCGGTCGGTGTTAAACGGTCAACGCTGGCGACCAACGCCCCAACAAGCAAAATCTGTCCGGCAAGCCATAGCGCGGACGGGCATCTTTAGGAAAAGGGTATCCTTTTCCTAAAGATGCAGGATATACACATTGGACACTGCTTTATGATAATAAATATTATGACTCGGAGTTTGGTTTGAGTGAGGGCAAATATACACATGGAAAAATTACATCATATTTAGAAATAAATAGAACAATTTACTGCTTTACCGTTTTTCGGAAAGGTGAAAATTGGGTGAAAGTTTAGCATGAGGAATTGACAGAAAGATTACCTTGAATTATAATTTGCATTATATATAATTAAAGGTATAAATAATGCAAATTATAAATGGGGGCAAATATGCCAGCAATCGCGAAAGTAACAAAAGAAATGATTATAGACGCAGCTTTTGAAATTGCAAAAGAAATGGGAGCGGAAAACATAAACGCCCGGACAGTTTCGCAAAAACTCGGCTGTTCAACACAGCCCGTTTTATATCATTTTAAAACGATTGAAGATGTCCGAATTGCAGTACATAAAAAAGCAAGCGAATTTCATATTAACTATGTAACAAATTTAAGCGGCAATTACGAACGCCCTATGTTGGAAGTGGGTATGAGACATATTCAATTTGCCGTAGAAGAAAAAAATCTTTTTCGCTTTTTGTTTCATTCAAACTATTATGCAGGCGTTTCCCTTTCTGATTGGCTTACAGGGGAAAATTTTGGTTCTTTATATTCTATTTTGAAGAGACAAGCAAAGGTAGACAATCGACAGGCATATACTTTACTTTCCCAAATTGTTTTAGTAACACATGGAATAGCCAGTCTGCTTGCTAATAATGCAATGGTTTATGACGAAGAATATTGTAAAAAAAGATTGTCCAATGCCTATTTTGGAACAATGCATCTGATAGAAGAAGGAAACTTATTGTGAAAAAACAATACAATTATTTTTTCAGTAAGGAAGCAAAAAAAAGAATGAGCAAAAATGAAAAGCTGATTCACAAAGCGACAAACTTAAATTTGGACGGGAGATGGGTTTATGAATTTAATTATTTCAGTGCTTAAGAAAGATGACTTATGTAATAAAAAAATAATAGAGAATATGCAAAAAAACATAAATGATGTTGAAATTATTTATGCAGAAGATATGAATATAAAAGGTTGTATAGGTTGTAATCGTTGTTGGCTTGTAACACCCGGAATATGCACTATTAAAGATGATTATGAAAAATTGCTTATAAAATTTTTACAATCCGATCAAGTTATTTTTATAACCGATTTGAAATTGGGCTTTGTATCTTATAAGTTAAAAAATATGCTTGATAGAATATTACCTCTTGCGACAATGAATTTGCGATTTAAAAATGGACAAATGAGGCATTACCCCAGATATAAAAAGCATTATAAAATGGGGTTGATATATAAAGGAAATGGGGATCAGGAATTTTTAGAAAAATGGTTTGAAAGAGTGATGATAAATATTGAAGGCACATCACTTGGCACATATAACATTGAGAATGAGGAGGAAATTTTAAATGGACTTATTAATGATTAGCTGTACTCCCAGAGTGAAAGAAAAAAGTAATACAGATAAAATATTAGATGAATTTAAAAAGGGATATGAATTATGTGGAAACACAACAGAGACATTATATTTATATAAAAGAAATGAATGGGAAATTATTAGAAAAAAATTCTATGAAAATGATAATATTTTGTTTGCTTTACCATTATATGTAGAGTGTATTCCCGGAATTATGGCTGAATTTTTAGAAACATTAAAACCAAAGCAAAATAGTAATACCAAAATAGGATTTTTATTACAGGGCGGGTTTGTTGAGGCATCCCAATTAAGGTGTTGTGAATCATATTTAGAAACATTGCCATCTTTATTAGGATGTGAGTACAGCGGAACTCTATTAAAAGGTGGTATGTTTGCAGTTAGTTTTATAGGCAGTAAAATGAGAAAACAAATGACAGAACCTTTTTATAACATGGGGAAATATTATGCGCAAAACAATTACTTTCATAAAGAAGTGGTAAATGACTTTGCGAAACCAGAATATTTTTCTAAAAAAGAAATCTTTCTCTACAATGTAGTAAGTCCAGTAAATAAATTGTTTATGAAAGTATTTGCTAAAAAATTAGGCTGTAAAGTATCACTTAATAATAAGCCATATCAAAATTATATTAAAAGATAATTCAAAATTCCCATTTGTAGGGAAGAACAAATATATCATCAAAGAGCCAGGCGCATAGACGCAGAGCCGACAGACTTGTGAGGAATCACAGTTTGTCGGCTATTTTTTTGAAAATAAAATGCTATAGGTATGGCGGAAGATAATCATGGGAAGTAATCTAAAACGCTGTCCCTTGGCATTACATTGTGGAAATGATATATAACTGGCTATCTTATGAAGTTATCTATGACGTAATAGCCGGTTATGCACATATCCATAAATCCAAACTTAGGAGAAATCCAAACTTTTTGCAAAAAAGATTACAAATCCGGCTTTTTACTGCAAAAAAGTTTGG